>NZ_CP036359.1:0-1000000 GCF_004328495.1 Agrobacterium sp. 33MFTa1.1
TCGCTTTTTCAGTCCATTCCATAATCAGAATCCCTCTCGGTCCACCAATAAATAGTCCATCCTTCACACAAAACCTATATAAAACCGCATAGTTGTAAGCAGTTCAAATCGCGCTCCCCGAACAACAAGCAAAATCCGCCAATATGCGCGCAGCAATAGTCTATTTAAAATATTTATATGTTTTGGCGCGGCTAGCCATATAAATTATATGTTTTGGGGGTGATGCTCTCCTGCCAGTGCGCGACGCGCGATCAGTAATTCACCAAAATGGGTAATTTATTCCTCGCGCAAAGTATAAAAATAATAATATATGTATTTAATATGGCTGTATCGGTAAAATATTCCCTACATGAACATCCTTCCGCCTACTGTCACGGCAACATGATTGCCGTGGTATTTGTCGGGTGTCGGCGCAATCTGCTTTCACGACCTGTTCTCCACGAAAAGCCCAAAAACTTTTCAACAGAACCCACTCAAACTAGTAAGGGCCCGCTCAGACAACACCATTGGTTTTCAACCAACTGATAACTGCGTCTGCGTTCTCTTCGGGTGGATGCACGGGATAAAAGACATGCCTGATGACACCCGCTTGGATGATCATCGTTAGCCTGCGTAACAGGGTCAGACCGCTTGCTTGAAACATCGGCAAGCCAAGGGCCGATGCCAGACGGAGCGAATGATCCGAAAGAAGTGGGAACGGAAGGTGAAGCCGTTCCGCAGCCTCGCGCTGATATTCCGTGGTCTGGGTCGAGAGGCCAAACAGACGGCTTACGCCTAGCTCCTTCAATTCGGCGAAATGATCGCGAAACGCGCAGGATTGCGGTGTACACCCCCTCGCGCCCGGAATTGCATCCCAACCGTCAAGTGCGTTACCTCCGGGTGGGCTTGTCCGAGGATATGCGTATACGACAGATAGGCCCGGACCACAAAGGTCCACTGTGGTCGCGTCTGTCGCCTGCAAAGCAATGCGTGGCACTTCCATTCCAAGCAGATGCTTAACTGCGCCATCGTCTTGGGGAACCAATTCAATCCAATCGTTCCCGAAGTCGTTCCGAGCACCATCGCCCCGATCGATCGCGTGTTCCGTCACCTCCGACATTGCAGTCATCCCGTTGCAACTGTTGGTGAGAACACGGCGGCAAGACCTTCTGTCAATGACCGCTAGTGGCGCCAAGCGGAAGACCGAAATCGTCAGCGTGTCGACTGGAAGAGAATTAAATCGAGAAAATCTCAATCGGCTTGAAAAGTCATATGACACCGACTTTCAACTTTATAAGCTTGCTGCAAGCTCGCCAACGAAGGCAATGGTCAAACAATAGGCCTCGAGCGTTCCCATCTAGATTGGCACTCCCACTCCCGTTTCGGACTTTCCTGCCGTCGCATACCTGACTCAAATTCAGCGATGAGCCGTTATGATCTGACCGACTTTGAATGACGCATGATTTCGCCACTCCTACCACACAAGCGGCGAGGCGTGCCTTGCGTCGATGTCCGACGGGTGCTCAACGGCATCTTCTGAGTTCTACGATCAGGTGCCACATGCCGTGATTTTCCAGAAAGATATGGTCCGTACACGACGTGCCGTAATCGATTCAGGCGTTGGACGATTGTTGGAATCTGGGACAGGCTGATGGACTCATTCGCGTGCCCTTCTGATCACGGCCTCACGACGATCGATGGCACCTCGGCTCGTGTGCATCATTTAGCGGAATGCTCAAGGCTGACCATCAAGATCGTGGCACTTGGTCGAACATCTCCCTGAATTCCGGATCGGCAAAATAGGCAAGCTTTTCAGCAAATATTGGCCGCTGTCCGGCAAGGAACAGCAGTTGTCCGTTCGCAGGCAGATTGCGTACCTCATCCGGGGTGAGTAACGGCCGGCCGGTATGCTGCTGGCTGTAGGATATGCCGGTCTTATCGGAATCGAGCGCTCTCGCCATCGTCTGGAACACGACCGTTTCCTGTCCGAGCAAATCAGAGATGAGGCGGGCGCTGTCGTGATCGTTGACGCCGAAGACCTGCAGCACGCCGGCATTTGACAGGAAGGTTCCGGCGCGGTGACCGTATGTGGCACGCAGCTGATGGATGTCCTGCAGGATGGGCCAAAGCTGGACACCATAACCCGCCATCAGACCCATCGCGCGTTCGACCGGTGCCAGATGCCCAAGGGATGCAAACTCATCGAGCAGATAAAGAACGGGTGTCGCCGGCTTTGCCGGATCACGGGCCATTTCGAGCAGGCTTTGCGAGACAAGCAGGCGCAGCCAGCGCGAATAGGTCGAGAGGCGATCAGGCGGAAGAACGAGGAACACCGTCATGTTGCTGCGCTTGAGATCAGCGAACCGGAAATCAGAGCGGCTGAGGACGGCCGTCATGCGTGGTGAATCGAGAAAATGCGTATGGCGGTGAGCCGCGGACAGCACGCCTGCGGCTTCGCGGTCGGATTTTCCGAGGTGTCGGTTTGCGGCGCGCGCGACAAGTCCGCCTGCCGCATCGCTCTCCTGCATCCGTTTCAGCAGCGCTGCAAACTGTTCTGGCGCAAGGGTAAGATACTCGCGAAGTGTCGCAAGGTGCCGGCATCGGAAAGGCTCCGTCGAAACGATCTCGAGCAGCAATCCGGCAATCAGCGCTTTTGCCTCCTCGCTCCAATGCGCCTCCCCTGCCATTCCCGGTTCGTCGAACACGAGAGCATCGGCAAGGGTACTGGCATCTTCCGCGACATCAAGGTTTTGGGGATCAAGCATGGCCAGCGGATTGAAGGCTGCCGAGGGTCTGCCGGTGATCCCGAAAGGATCGAGCACATGAACGGGGCCGAATTTTTGACGAGCACGGCCGGTGATTCTTGCATTCTCACCTTTCGGATCGACACAGATCACGGAACGGTCGGCAGTCAGCAGGTTCGGGATGATCGTGCCCACACCCTTGCCGGTACGCGTCGGCGCCATGGTGAGGAGATGGGCCGGACCATCATACCGCAGGGGCCTCGCCGTTTTCGTATCACGACCAATCAGGAGGCCTGAGCCGGATGAGGTGAGAGCGGCTATCTCTTTGTCTGTCGCAAAGCGGGCGGAGCCATGGGTATCATCGTCATTCTCCCCGAAATGCAAAATCAGTGGAGCGGTGATGAACCGGAAGGTGATAGCGGCAAGCGCCAGCAAGGTGAGGAAATCGGGGATGATGTAGACAGGCGAGCCGTGACCGAAACTCGTTTGCTCGAGGAAATGACGCCCGCCCATGCCGATCACGAACGTGACGATGATGAGGATGAACATAAATCCGAGGAGCGATTTCCAGATCCGGAACGGCATGGCAAGCAAAGCCAGGACTGCCCAGAGCGGATCCCGCGCCGCGGCGCGCATCATGTTCTTGAATGCGGCCCAAGCAAGCCGTAACCGGGTCATGGATACCCTTCCGCGCTTTCGCCACCCTGTCCCTTGTCCGTCAGTCCGATCAGATCGGCAAACAGCGCCTTGTCATTGTCGCGTGTCAGAAAGCCCGGCAGTTCGCGACGCAGCCAGTCACCGAGCTGCTGCTTAAACTCCTGATCATCCAAGGTTTCGAGGTAATGCAGAACGAGTGAGCCGACCAGGACCTTGCGCCGCATATCGTTGTTGCGCTCGGTTTTTGAAAGCCGGGCCTTGAGCGCGGACCGTTGCGCATCCAGTTCAGCCAGGCGCTGTTCGATGGTTTTCTTTGCCACGATTATTCCTTTCGATTGCGGTCGAACCGGAGCGGCCGCTGTTGACCACGGCTTTGCTCCTGGAAGACAGACCAGTTTCTATGAGGAGATCGACATAGCGATTGTGAGAGGAGGTTAGCCCCTGTGGTTGATTACGCTGCGGTGGGTGCTGCCTGAGCTCAGGATTATTCTGTCACCGGTAAGGCTCAGTCGCTGGAATTTGCGGCTTGTCCCGTGGCCTGTTTGAGCTTCTCGATGTGCTCGCGGCAGAGCGTCTCAACCAGCTTGTGAAGTTCCGCCGTCCGCTCCTGAAGCCATGTGAGCGACTCTTCGGAAACCTCGAAACGCTTCGAATAGCGTGCCTTGACGTAGGCCTCATTCAGGATGTTGTACCATGTGGTAAATCGCTGACGGTCGCGCGGCCAGATGTCAATCAGACGGTGGTCACGACCCTCGGAAAGTCCACGCAGGAATTTGAGATTGTGCGACGCGGGCGAGTAATTTGTCAGTGTCAGCAGGTAGCAGTTATAGGCGCTCTCCACTGCCTGATGGAGATTGAAAGCCGCGTGATTTCGCTGATCATGGGCGATCGAATATAGAGCGAGTTCACGAAAGAATTTGGCGCTATTAAGCTGGCTACTGAAATGCTCCTCGGCCACCCTGAGTGCATCGGAAGGGCTGAGCGGTTTCGCTTGAGCCAGCGGTTTGTCATCGAATTCGTAAAGAACAATACCTTCGCGGGCGAGGTCGACGAAGAAGTACTGGCCATCATGCAAGAAATTGCTGATTTCGCGCGCGCCATGCACGATGAGGCCAACAGGTGTCTCGATCTCCTTGTCCCACATCAGCCGGTCGGTCGCCTTGTCCCAGTATTTGGGATCGGCAAGTTCCTTGTTGCTGACGATCACGAGGATGTCGAAATCCGAGCGGTAGCCTTTCGACGTACGCGGTTCATCAACCCAGTTGCCACGTGCGTAAGAACCGAACAGGATGATTTTGAAGATCCGTCCATCCTTCTTGGCGTCAGACTTCGAGCGCTCCACCAGATCAGCAAACTCTTCCTGGATAATCCCGACAACACGCGCGAGCTCGCGTTGCTTTCGTTCCGGCAGGTGTTCAAGGCTGGTCTTCATGTCTGCTCCGCTTATCGACGGTGTCCTGTATGGGCCATTCCAGAGTCCTTTGAAACTCCGATTTTTGGTAGCGACCGAGCGAATGTCTTCCTTCGTAGACGATGCACATTCGATCTTGAGGCAACCGGCTCTGATTTATGCAGATGGTATTGCAATACCCTCATTCCTCAATAGCGAACATTCAATGGTACTTTATCTTAGGTTGTATATCGCTTCCCGGTTTTTTCCCAATCGCAGGCGCTCCGGGCGCCATACCGTGGCCAACTGAGTGGAGCATAGAGGCTACCAAGGACCGTTAATGACTCACCCTGTCCAACCGCTGCAGCCAGATGCCCCCTTGCTCTGCCGCCCACTTCGACGCAATTTTGGTAACGCAGTCACGTCAAGAATGGCTCGGAGATGGAGACGGGCATCATCATCTAAATAGTAGTGCGGGCCGCCCCCTTTGGTTGAAGCGGCCCGCTAGGTGGAAGACCGAAGGCAAGACCATCGTGAGCGCCGCATCAGTTCTCACGGCTTTACCGGTGAAGGTTGCCATCACTTGAAACGCAGAGCAAATGCCTACAGCGAGCCCGTACTCCAGGTACATCAGATCATTCGGACAATTCGCTCTCTAGTGCGCTACCTGTTTGCTTACCGCTGCCACCACCTATTCAAACGCTCAAGATTATCGCTGCGTCACGCTGAGGCTTCTCGGCCGTATGTCGGATTGTAAACTCCTCCATTTGCCAAAAGAGCCCAAATGATGCGCGCTATACGATTTGCCACCGCGATTACGACAACTTTGTACGGTCGTCTCGCTCGCAATCGAGCGGCCCAACGACTTACTGGAGTTTTGCTATCTCGCATCGTAATCGCTGAGGCCCCCAGATAAAGCATCGTTCGGAGTTCGCTATTCCCCATTTTCGTGATGCGTCCTAAAACCGAACGACCGCCGCTTGAATGCGAGCGAGGAGTAAGACCAAGCCATGAAGAGAAATGGCGGCCAGACGGAAACCGATGGATATCAGGAATTGTCGCAATAACGCACATTGCCGTTTTCGGACCAACACCAGGTATAGTCAGAAGCCTGCACGCGTTCCCATCGTGTTGCACACGTCGCTCAATCTCTTTGTCAAGTTTCGCAACTAGGCCGTCTAATCGTTGTAGCTGTTCGCAAATATCTTTTAGGGCCCGTCTCATTACAGCGGGGACGACTTCATCTGGGGCGCATTCCATCAATTTTACTAATTTAGAAGAGTTCCTAACACCTCTGGCCGCTACTAAGCCGACCTCCGCTAGGTGCCCCCGCAGCGCGTTTACGAGTTGAGTCCGTTGCGAAACAAACAGGCTACGAGTTCGAAAAATCGTAATCGCTGCTTGTTGATTAATTGTTTTGACCGGTACGAAGCGCATTGTCTTTTGCGTAAGCGCAACATTGATCGCCTCTGCATCATTGGCATCAGTTTTGCCCCGTTTCACGAACGGCTTCACGTAACTGGTATGGATCAAGCGCACGTCATGACCGAACTCTAATAGCTTCCGTGCCCAATAATAACTTGTAGCGCAGGATTCTATTCCGATCAGGCATGGTTTGAGCTTGCTGAAAAACTCCAGAACGTTCTCACGTTTGATCTGCGTATTGAACAGGGTTTCTCCGCTCGCATCTGCTCCATGCGCCTGGAAAACCTGCTTGGCTATATCAAGCCCTACCGTCGCCACTTCCTGCATCGACCGCTCCCTTGAAACCTTGCGGATCGATGCCACGATATCATCGCTCGATTTCAGATTGATGATGTGAAGTGCACGATGTTGCCTTCTGTGTTCGATTAGGCCCCGGGAGCCCGTTGATCCAAGACTCGATGTCCGCAGACATCGAATTGGCCGAATGCCCCATTTTGTCGGTGGGGCAAACTCACCTGCCCTGATCGAGGCGTTTGTGTCCCTATTCAAACACGAGCAATTGCCACTTGGCGACTACTACTTTTAGTAGTCGAAATGCCTGTTCGTTGTTGTTAGCCTCGCCACCGGTAAACAGACAAGGGCGCACTTACGACTTGCACCGCAGTTGAGCGCTGAATTTCCCCGTTTGCCGATCGGAGATTTCGTTTGGCGATTTATCATCTCAGCACCAAACCTGTCTCGCGCTCATCCGGCCGAAGCGCTGTGGCATCTGCCGCCTACCGTTGCGCGGTTCTTCTCACCAATCACCGCGATGGTCTCGTGCATGATTTTAGCCGGAAAGAAGGAGTGGAGCACACCGAGATCGTGCTGCCGGAAGGTCTTTCTGCCGATTGGGCCTTGGATCGGTCGGCATTGTGGAACGCTGCCGAGTTTGCAGAAAAGCGAAAAGATGCCCGCGTCGCCCGCGAATTCGAAATCGCGCTTCCGCATGAGCTGTCGCCGGAAGGGCGAATGAAGGCTGCACGCGCCTTTGCCCAGGATCTTGCAAACCGCTATGGCGCGGCCGTGGATTTTGCCATCCATTCGCCAAGCGAGCATGGTGACATCAGGAACCACCACGCGCATGTGCTGATGACGACGCGACAGATTGGCAGAACCGGCCTTCGCGAGAAAACTTATCTCGAGCATAAGAACGCACGGCTGCTGGCAAATGGCATGGCGACAACCGACATGCAGCTTCGCGATATCAGGCAGGCATGGGAAGGCATCGCCAACCGTCAGCTTCAGCGCGAAGGCCTGGATGTTCGCATCGATCATCGCTCGCACATGGAGCGCGGTCTTGAGTTGTCGCCGACCGAGCACATGGGCGTGCATGCCTCGCAGATGCAGCAGCAAGGATTGACGGTCGAGCGCGGCAGGCTGGATGACGAGGCAGCACGGCAAAATGCCGAACTGATCCGGCAAAAACCGGAGCAGGTTTTGACGCTGATCAGCCATGAGAAGAGCGTGTTCGACCGGCACGATATTGCCAAAACGTTGCATCGCTATATCAACGATGACGCACAGACATTCCGGAACGCTTTTGCGGCTGTCATGGCATCACCAGCGCTCGTGGAACTTCAACCTGAGCACATCGATCCTGAGACGGGCGACGTCTCCAATGCGCGCTATTCGACGCGGGACATGATCGATCTGGAACTCGCAATGGCGCGATCGGCGGAGCGGCTGCATCAGGCGCAGTCCCACGGTGTCGATCCGCGCCATGTCGAGCGTGCCATGGAAAGGCAGGATCACGCTCTTCGGACAAGCTCTGGCGGACCGTCGGCTGCGAGCGACCCTTCAGCGGGATTGTCGGACGAACAGCGTCAGGCGATCGAGCATATTACCGGGCGAGAACGCATTGCGGCCGTGGTCGGGTTTGCCGGTGCTGGAAAGTCCACCATGTTGGCAGCCGCTCGCGAGGCGTGGGAGGCTGAAGGTTATCAGGTCCATGGTGCAGCGCTGGCCGGAAAGGCGGCCGAGGGTCTTGAGGAAAGCTCCGGCATAGAGAGCCGCACTCTGGCGTCATGGTCATACAGCTGGGATCATGGTCGGGATCTGATCGGCCGACGTGACGTGTTCGTCATCGATGAGGCCGGCATGGTCGGCAGCCGTCAGCTTGCCCGGTTCATCGGAGAAGCGGAGGAGCGCGGCGCAAAGATCGTGCTTGTCGGTGACCATGAGCAACTGCAGGCAATCGGCGCCGGTGCTCCCTTCAGGGCGATTGCCGAACAGATCGGCCATGTCGAGCTTTCCGGCATTCGCCGCCAGCGTCATGATTGGCAGAGGCAAGCATCGGTTGCCTTTGCGACCCACGAAACGGCCGACGGCCTTGCCGCCTACCGCGAGCACGGCGATATCCACTTTGCAGAAAGCCGCGACAAAGCGATGGCGCAGATTTCGTGATTATGTCGCCGACAGTGCTGAGCATCCGGATGGCAGCCGGGTTGCCATGGCGCATCGCCGCGCCGATGTGCGCGTCCTCAATACCGCCATCCGCTCCGAACTTCAGAACAGACAAAGGCTCGAGCGCAGCCACGGGCTGAGCGACGGTAAGGACCGTGGGGATGTTGAGGACCGCGGGAACAGTGAGAATGTTGGAGAACTCACCTTCCAGACCAGTAACGGCAAACGCGCCTTCGCTCCCGGTGACCGGATCATCTTTCTCGAAAACAACCGCGACCTCGGTGTGAAAAACGGCATGCTTGGCACGGTCGAGCATGTCGAGAAGGGTCGGATCATCGCGCGGCTCGATGGTCGAGGCGGCGACAGTGTGAGCATTCTGACCGACACCTACCAGGCGATCGACCACGGTTATGCGACGACGATCCATAAAAACCAGGGAGCGACGGTCGATCGCGCCTTTGTGCTGGCGTCCAGCACCATGGACCGGCATCTGGCCTATGTCGCCATGACAAGGCATCGCGACAGCGTGCAGCTCTATGCCGACATCACGGAGTTCAGCAATGCGGGCCGGCTGGTTGATCACGGCGTCGCGCCTTACGAGCATAATCCGCAATCACGCGACAGCTATTTTGTGACGCTGGAGAATGACAAGGGCGATCAGCGCACGGTGTGGGGCGTCGATCTCAAGCGGGCCATGCGAGATGCGTCGCCAGAGATCGGAGACAGGATTGGACTGCAGCATGAAGGCGCCACGCCTGTCACGCTTCCGGACGGTACAAAGGCAGAGCGCAATGCATGGCGTGTCGTCAAGGGTGATGAACTGGCCTACCAGCAGTTAGAAAACCGCCTGTCGCGTTCCGGCGCGAAGGAAACCACGCTGGACTATGTCAGCGACTTTGCAGAGCGGCGCGGGATCGCCAGCGACCAATGCATCGCAGGCGACCAAGGGATCGGGCAAGAGTTTGCGGTCAAAAGCGAGATCGAACTTGCGTCCGCCAAAAATGCGCGTCAAGAGGTGTTGTCCCGTGCGGCCCATCTGCAACGGGAGCAGCAGGATCGGCCATCAAAGCGTCAGCAGGTTTACGAGGAACGTGCCGGCGATCTGGCCGGCCCTGTTCGCTGCGAGGATCGTCGCAATCAGTCCGCCCGAAAAATCGATGACGGACGGCGCGACGACCGGACAGAGGACAATAAAGGATATCGCCGCATCCGCTGGTCCGACCTCATGTCGCGAGACGGGGCCGTCCCTGCCCCCACAGAACCTGCAGGCCAGCAAAATTCTCTGGAACCCGGCAAGCCAGCTCCACTGGTACCAGCAATCGCGGGTTACGAAAGCAGCATCGAACAGGTGGCACAGATGAGGGCGATGTCCGTCATCGATCAGCACTTCGATACAGTGAACTCTCTCGTGCGGCACGTGTTCCGTGATCCGGCCGAGGTCGCAGCAAGATTGCGCGCCGCGATGATCGAGAAAGAAGGCAATGGCAAGATCATGGCGAAGGCCATGGTCGGGCAGCCAGAGCGCTTCGGGGAGCTGCGCGGCAAATCGGGTCTGTTCGGCAACAGCAAGGAACGGAAGGAGGCGTTGCAATATGCAAGGTCACTCTCTGCCCATATCGGCTATGTCTTGGAGGCATGGGAGCGACGGCTCGGCGAAGAACGTCAGAGCGAACAATGGCAGCGTGAACAGCGTGACGTGATCGAAGTGCCCGGCCTCACCTCGCGCAGCGCCGAAATCCTTGCCGAGGTGGAGAAAACGCCGGTCGAGAGGCGAAGCAAGTTCATCAAAGAGCTCCGATCATCGCCTGAGGGCCGGACCGCGCTTGATGAGGCCAAGCTGGTGGCCGAAGCGCTCACCCAGCGGTTCGGAAGCTCCGATCCTCGCAGGTTCGCCGAGGAGCTGGAGACACGTCCCGAGCTCACAAAGCACGCCGAGCAGGCTCAGATGACCGCCCGCATGGTTAACCGCACGCGCCTGGCTGAACTCAGCCATGACCATGCCTTGAAACAGCAACTGGCCCGGTCTCAAGGGTTCGGGTTGAGCCGATAATAAATCAACTAAGCCCTTTATCGCGGCAACAATGCTGGCAGCTTTGGAGCGTGTGACTGCAAGGAGAGGTGGCTTGGTTTGTCTGAACATCTTCGGGCGTTTCGTTAAGTGGATTTCCGCCTCGTTTATGCCGCCACCATCATCGGTGCCAGCGCGTTGAAGTGAGCCTGATCCGGCGTCTGCCGGTCAAGAGATGAATGTGGACGTCGAGTGTTGTAAAAGTTCAGATAACGACCGATCCCCGCGCGTGCCTCAGACAAGGTCTTGTAGGCACGGAGGTAAACCTCTTCGAATTTGATCGACCGCCAAAGCCGTTCGACGAAGACATTGTCCCGCCACGCGCCCTTGCCGTCCATCGAGATGGCAATCTCAGCTTTCTTCAGCACCGCTGTGAAGTCGATGGATGTGAACTGCGATCCCTGATCGGTGTTGAATATGTCCGGCTTTCCATAGCGAGCCGGCGCTTCCTCGACCGCTCCGATACAGAAGCCCGCCTCCATCGTAATAGATAATCGCCACGACAGAACCCGACGGCTGAACCAATCCACGACGGCGCAGAGGTAGACGAAACCACGCGCCATGGGGATATAGGTCAGGTCCATCGCCCATACCTGATTGGGCCGGGTAACCGCCAGCTTGCGCAGGAGGTAGGGATAGATTTTGTGACCTGGCGCTGGTTTTGACGTGTTCGGGCGACGATAGATCGCCTCGATACCCATCTTCTTCATCAGCGTGGCGACGTGCAGCCGCCCAGTTTCCAAGCCTTCTCCCTTCAAAAGCCCTTGCAACATCCGACTTCCCGCGAACGGATATTCGAGATGCAGTTCGTCTATCCGGCGCATCAGGGCAAGATCGCCATCGGATACCGGACGCGGACAATAGTAGACGCTGCCACGGCTGAAGCCGAGGAGCCTAGCCTGCCTCACGACCGACAGCTTGTGCTCGCGGTCGATCATTTCTTTCCGCCCAGCAATCCCGCCTTGCCGAGCGCACCGGACAAAAAATCGTTCTCCAAGGTCAGTTCGCCGATCTTGGCGTGAAGCGTTTTGACATCGACGGTCGGACCCGCCGGTTCCGGTTTCGCTTCATCGCCGAAAACGCCGGTCGCCCCCCTCAAGCAGCTGGTCTTTCCACTGCTTGATCTGGTTGGCGTGCACGTCGGGCTGCTGGGACAATTCCACCAGCGTCTGCTCACCTCGGATCGCGGCGAGCGCCACTTTTGCCTTGAAAGCCGGCCTGTGGGTCCGGCGCGGTCGTCTCCTCATGGTGTCTCCTGTTCCCGGCATCTAAGCCGAAGTCAGGCAGAAATTCCACTTATCCCAGCTGAGCAGATTTCTCGAGCCACCTCTAAAATGATGCCAACGACCTTGAGGAATTAAAGGCCTATGTAGTGGCCCCATAAATATCTGGACGCGATCTCCCACTTGTTAAGTGTGAGGAGTAATGTGCCCATTATGACTAGTCACATCCCTAAGATAGAAGTGTTGTCGGGCCCAGAGCGCCGCCGTCGCTGGTCGACAGCGGAGAAGCTGGCGATAGTCCAGGACCTATGAGCCTGATGTCACGGTCAGCATCGTTGCTCGACGGCATGGCATTCAGCCGAACCAGTTGTTCGCCTGGCGTAAATTGGCGGCGCAAGGTGCGCTGACGGCGACGGCATCGCAGGAAGAGGTCGTGCCGGCATCCGAATACAGAGCGCTTCAGAACCAGGTGAAAGAGCTGCAGCGCCTACTCGGCAAAAAGACGATGGAAGGCGAAATCCTCAAAGAAGCGCTTGAAATAGCATCAGGGTCAAAAAAACACCTGTTGCGCTCGCTCTCGTTGCCGAAGGACGGTTCACGATGACGGCGGTGTGCGAGACCCTTGGTATCGCCCGATCCAACATTGCGGAACGTGTGAAGCAACGTCCTTCCAGAGCCCGAGGGCGGCCGCCGCTGGCTGATCAGGAATTGATGGATGAGATCAAGACGATCATCGATGACATGCCGACCTACGGATATCGCCGGGTCCATGCGATCCTGCGCCGTAAAGCCCGCAGCGAAAACCGTCCATGGCCAAATGCCAAACGCGTCTACCGGGTGATGAAGGTTCACGGCATGCTTCTTCAGCGCCATACGGGTGCAATCGACACCCGTCGCCACGATGGCCGCGTCGCCGTCGAGCAATCCAATCTGCGTTGGTGTTCAGACGGGTTTGAAATCGGCTGTGACAACAAGGAGAAGGTCCGCGTTGCCTTCGCTCTCGATTGCTGTGATCGCGAGGCAATTGCCCATGTCGCGACCACCGAGGGCATCAAAAGCGAGGACGTCCAGGACCTTGTCATCACGGCTGTTGAGAACCGCTTTGGTCTCATCAATACCCTTCCAAAGCCAATCGAATGGCTGACGGACAACGGCTCCTGCTTCATCGCAAAGGACACCAGGTCGCTACTTATCGACATCGGCATGGAGCCGTGTTCGACGCCCGTCCGAAGCCCCCAATCCAACGGAATGGCCGAAGCCTTCGTCAAAACCTTCAAGCGCGATTACGTCTCGGTGAATCCCTTGCCGGACGCCATAACCGTTATCGCGCAACTCCCCTCATGGTTCGAACACTACAACACCCTTCACCCGCACAAGGCATTGGGGTATTGCTCGCCTCGTGAGTTCTTAAACCGTCAAACAGAAACCTGATCCTGTCCGGTTTTTAAGGGGCAACTCCAGCCTACATCGAGAAGGCGATGATCCCTTCGTAGGTGCTACTGGCCCATAAAGCGGATCACGTCGGCATACGAACGCGCTTGTGAACCGATGGGGTGGATGCCCCCTCCGGCCGGCATCATACTCCGATGCCGGCCGGAGGGGGCATCACCCCATCAGTTCAGCGGCTCATGTTAGTAGCTCCTCGACACAACTCAAAACGTGGTATGCTCAACGATACGAGCGGTGGGAGCCGTGTAGCCCGGCAAGGAGTTGTGGTGATGAGTGACAGTCCGGCAGTTAAGGTGCTCCTTTTAAATGAAAAGGCTATACTGCCAGAATACCAAACAAGCGGTTCGGCAGGAGCTGACCTCTTTGCAACGTTCAACGGACCCCCGATAGTCTTAGGGCCGAGACAGCGGGTAAATGTCCCTACGGGAATTTGCATCGAAATTCCCTCCTACCTGGAAGCACAAGTTCGGCCACGGTCAGGCCTAGCGTTACGCCATGGCGTAACGGTCCTGAACTCCCCTGGTACGATTGACAGTGATTATCGCGGCGAGGTCATCGTCATTCTTTTAAACACGTCGGAGACCCCTTACACGATCAACTCAGGTGATCGCATCGCACAGATGGTACTTGCTCCGGTATTCAGGGGAACATTTCACAGCGTTTTCCAGCTTGGTAGCTCCGCTCGAGGCAGTACTGGTCTCGGAAGTACCGGAAGCTAGCCCCAAAGCACCCTATACCAGCATCAAACGGTCCAAGGGATCTTATTGATAATCCATCGGTTCACTTCTGAAAGATTTCCTGCGCTGGCGTCCAGTTTCGCTTTCAGGGATTTCTCATTAACAGGCATTAGCTTCAATCTTTGAAGCGCGAGACCGAGCAAGAACTCGCTCAACGCCTCCCCATGCGGCAAATGCTGGAGATCTACCATTCTTCCGACGAGATCTGCTATGCGCTCGCTTTCGATTGGGGCATCTCGATAGTCAAGTTCGATCGGGAGCGACGCCCTGAGAAAGGCCGCTTGTATTATTCCATCGTTGAAGCGGAAGAACGTCTCAGCTGCAATAACACAGTGGTTATATGCATCATTGATCAGCCGTTCCGACTGCGATGTGTTCGGCCCCGAGCGGATGTTAGCCACGATAGCCGCTATCGTCGTGAATACATCTGCTTGAGTAGAAATCGAGCAGTTAATGTCGCGGGGCCAAAAAGCAAAATTATCCCTTAACTTTAGTTTTCCTTCAGGACCGTCCAGAAATAAATTGTCAATGAGACCATCGGAACTATTCAGAGCTGATAGACGCTTCTCTAGCTCATCTGGAAGCCGATCGGCCTCAACCAGTAGTTCTTGTTCCGCTTGCCAGCTCTCCGCCAGCCGCTCCCGATCGACTAAGATGTCAAACCACTTATGAAACCTATGCGTGGGCTGCTCAAGGTTGCTCTTTAGTGCAGACGAGAATCCAGAAGACGAAGGCATTGCCGCAGTAGTGATATAGATCCTGTGAGAGGCAGAAGCGTATTTCCGGAGAGCTCGGCTCGCCATAAGGAACTCCGCGCCGTGCCCGGTGGCCCCTCCAATAATCAAAACTGGAGCTTCGCTAACTTTCCAATCCTTTTCACCAGACTCGATTTCCTTCAGTGTCAGAGTCTGGCACTCCGCCAACTGCCCACCTTGCGTTTCAACTTCGGTCTTGATAGCCGAAGCAAGGATTGTGGACGAAGGATCATCGTCGAAGTGAACGATGGCACGTGTTGAAGCCGGAATACTCGTTGCCACAAGCGTTCTGACCCACTTTTTGAAGGCATCAGTTAGGACCAGTTTTTCAACGTCAATCCAGATCGCTCTCCGACCGTTGGCGATAAGACTCGATTTGTATGCTCGAAACACCTGCTGACCAACTAACTGATGCAAGAATGTCTTGACGGCCTCAGGTCTGTCACCAAGTTTGGGGAGGACAGCTCGTGGGCCTTCGGGAACCGCATGGAAATGCTCACCAATTAGATTGATAGGCCGACTATTTTTGGGGTCAATCTTAGTGGTATGCGGCTGAATCCCATGTGGATTCAGCTCCGGATCGTACGCTAAATTTGCAAGGGTGGTCGTATCGGTCACACTGATGGCAGCGGTGGAAAACAGCGTTACAACCATCTTCGGATCGGCAACCACCTTCGAGATTCCCTTGGCCATTTCGCCCGATTGGGAGGCGGAAATAAGCACCAACTCCTTCCTATCCTTGTGAAATGGGTGTGTATCTTTGCCATCGTAAGACTTGAAAGTGGTTACGACCGGTACGGTTTTTCGATCCTTCATAAGTATGGCCGCGAATGCCACGCTCGCTATTGCCGATGTGTCGACATGGATCCGTTGGACATCGTCGGGTAGCAGCTCAAGGAGCCAGAACGCGCAGAAGAAAATTTCCGCCCCTTCTGCCAGTGCGTGTGCAGCCCGCAGAAAGCGGCTGTCTGCTCTGCCGGAAGGCTTCATGAAGTGCGCAGTTGGCCCGGCCTCCAGTAATCCTCCGCGATCGCGAAAAAGCTTAGTCAGCCCTTGTCGCCGAATTGGCTCCAGATTGAGCTCCAGAGGAGGAACAGCTCGGAAGGACCGTAGAAACCGCACGTGTCCCGAGCGGTTGTAAACATACGCGCCGATAGGAACATCACGTGCAATCGGCGCGAAAATGTCTACCAACTCGTTACCAAGATTGATCAGTTCGGTAGCGAGAGTTTCCGGAAATAAGACTACGACCAGCTCAGGTGACAGATCATTTTTCGTATGGTCCGATACTGCTGTCGTCAGATCGTTTGCATCTAACTCACCCGGCCCGGAAAAGATGACAAGCGTTGAAGCCCCGCTCGGTGCCTCAGCGCTCCGGCATCGAAATGAATAGAGGCTAGTCATTAATCACGCTCTCGGTTCAAAGGCAGCATCACGGTTATGAGAGTTCCGTCCGCCCAAGCGCGAGGTTGGCTTGGGCGCCCGCCCTCGATCGAATCTTCCAGCCCTTCGTCAACATCAGATTGATGGCCAGGAACGCCCGCGACATGGACGAGGGATAACCTCCCAGAACGAACGCGAATGAACCCACCATTCTCACTGACGACGCGCATGATTCTGAAAAGCCCGTTACCGCTTGTTTCCCCCCCTTTGGTCGTCCCACCCTTGCGGAAGCAAGCAAGGACGGCTTCAAACTCATCACCCAACGAAATCTGGCTTCCGAGAATACCTGAGGGAACCCGCGCTTTCTTCTGTAGCCACGTTTGGGCCAGCCCATCTCCACTGTCAAAAATCGACATTTCGACGAACTGTGCGTGTTGAGCGTTCGGATGATCAGGCCTCCAGGCTTGAAAGTAGTCCTCAATCGGCCTGTGCCCTGAGGCACTTGGAACAAGCTGATCGCGCTTGATGTACCTTGAACCTATGAGCACACCGCGGACCGACCTTCGGTATACATTGCCTGCCGCGTCCGTTTGTGCGTGCTCATGTGTATTGAGAAAAGCCTCATACATCAGGCTAGCCGCTGCATTAATCAGTCGCGAATCGCTGATAGGCCGGGAGCGAGGAAGAATCGCGCCGCCGGCTGCGTGCAACAAATAGGCAAAGTCCCGACGGCTTCTGACATGATCGCTATTTGGGCTGTAGAGACGATTCGGCCTAGCTAGACGCTTCGCATTATCGATACAAATCAGTGGAATGGTGTTTTTCGCGAACGTTCGGAGATCCCTAAGGTGGCCAAAATGCATTGCTTCAACAAAGGGCAGAGCTGTTTCCATTGCCCTAGATCGCTCTATAGCCATGTCTCCATACCCACGTATTGTGCGGGCAAAATTCAAGGCCACGAGGCCCGCCGCGGTACTTGAAAAGTTAGCAATCGACGCCTCGTCAGTCCCATCAGCATATATCCGCAGCCGCGTATCTCCCGCCGCCCGACGCGCCCACGTTATAATTAATTGCATTAGCGACGCCTGACCGCCAACTGCATCAGCTTTCAGCGCGTTCGGTAATCGCAGTTCCTGCTGAGGGTCTGTCCAAAGACTGTCTAGATAGCTCTCGAAATCACCGAGCGAGAAGCTCTTCTTCACACTAACCAAAACCTTCGTCCTCCGGCCCCGAGCGCAACTCGGGCAGATCTACCATCCGCTGGTTTCAATTGTCTTATAGCCACGCCCCAAAGAGAAACCTTGGACATCAAATCATCGATCCAGCGCGAGCGGTCAAGCGTGGTCCACGAACGCGAGGCATGCGATTTCAGTCACTTAGCGTGTAGCCAGCTGACAACAAAACGCGGTGCGTCAACGGCCTCTCTGTTAAGGCGACATCAAGCTCGCTTAGGCTGCAGCCCGGCGGACCGCAAAAGCGCCATCAGGACCGGCCCCAGCGAAAACTTACCTCGGCGCGCCTTAGTCGTCAAATCCCTTAGATAACTGCCAGCCGAAGAAATATGCCATGTTTTTTTCGAGGCTCGCAGCCATCGCTACGGTTGCGTTTTCCAGTCCCATCACTGCGCAGACATCCTGATACGCTGACGCCCAAGCATGGATCGCGCTACGACGGTACCCGAAGCAGATAACGCCAACATGGAAGCGTTCCTGAGCAATCTCGAAACCATACTTCCGGTAATCGGATTTAACCTATTAAAGCCGTTGCCAGGCGCTAGTAACTCTGAAAAGCCAGCGCATGTCGACCTCGGCCCGCTACGGTTCCCGTGCCAAACGCGCCTCGGTTACAAATCAAACATAAATCTGGAATTACCGCTAGGGCGGTAGAGGAAAATGGAGACTTCATTGTACTTTCCGGGTCCGAGACCCGAAAAGATACTGACCACCTTCTTGGGAATTATGGAGAGCTAAGCGCCGACCTAATCAAGCAAGGCGTTATGGTTATTGGAGACAAACGAAGATCGATACATCTTAACGAGAGCGTGGCCGTTCAAAAGCCCTTCTGCTGTAGCCACAATCGTTCTGCAGAGAAGCGCGAACGGTCGGAAAGAATGGAAGCTCGAAGATAGGCCGGATTTAAGCTATCACGACTGGCAATCACGAAGCTAAGGCATCCGAGTACACTCGAGCTCACACTTGCGCGCATATTTACCCCCAAAACATATCCCCGAAATTATTAGTTGCGCATATCCAAAATTTAGTCAACGAATATTAAATTCGATCATAAATAGTTTTTTCCCTGTTACTTCATATCAAATAAAGCACAATATCATCGATATTTTGAGCATTAGCTGTACAAGCGTTAGACGCCGCTCCGGCTAAACCCTTTCAAAACCAACATCTGCTCTCAATCGAACGCGCCGACAAGATTGGCCACAAAACGGACAAACGCTCGCCGGTTCGAGTTTGCCTTCCCGCCAACGCGAAGGAAATTAAACTCTCTGCGTGTTGCATCTGCAAATGACCACCCGGGTTTCACCAGCAGATTACGGCAAGCCCCAACCTCATTCCCGGTCCTTTTGCAGGAGGGTCCATGATACGCAAATTCTTCGCCACCATTCTCCGGTTTCTTCACTTCATTGATGACAGCATTCGCCATCAATTCGTAGCCGACGGATGAGAGATGCATATTATCAAAACTGAACAAGCCGCCCTGGCTTAACTTGTTGCTGAAAGAAGTGCCCGTTACGTACCCGAACTGGCCAAAGGGCAGCTGCGGACGATTATCAAATATGAGGGACGGACCAGCAGGTAACCCGAACTCGCTTCTCTTCACCTCGAATGTTCTGGTCGCCTTGCAGATACCGACAGACAAACGTCGAAGGCAGCCCTTGTAGTCATACCGCGCCAGTGTAGACGCCACGTCTATGAAAACAAATTTCGGACCGTGATTGCGGGAACTATATTCCTTACCAAGGCTGCTGACATATCTGTTGGCTGCACGCGCCAACTTATCACCCTCTTCTACTTGCACGGACGTGAGCGACGAATTGCCGAAGAGTGCACTCCGGTATTCTCCGCTTCTATATTCAAGATTGGCCGGTTGCGACGGAAGACCTATTCCGTTGAAAAATACATATTCCAGACCATCAACCTTGCTCAGTTCGTCAAAGAGATACTTTATGTCGGCTTGATAACGGGCTCCCAGAAATTCCCGTATGGTGCTCGCCTTGCAACGTGTCCGCCCTTCCTGCCTGTCCAGCCCATCACTCAGACACACCCTGGTCTCGACTGATTTTGCCATAAAGGACATCAGGTAGAGACCGTTATTAGACCCGATATTGACGATGAGCCGTTTCGGCTTACGGAGTTTCACTTGATCAAGTGCGCTGAGTTGATCGATGCATTTCGATTTCGTAGGGTTGAGAACATAATATGCGTTGGAATAGAAGAAAGCATCGGCAAGTGCAGAAAGTCGTCCCTTTCCGAGTTGTGCAAGGCTCACTTTTGCCGCCGTTTTGTAGTCTTTGGCTTTCCACGCATAAAGATCGCTCGTGTTGAAGCCGGAGACGGCAAGGTTATCGACAAAGGCGCGTCTGTTTGGAGGAATTTTGCGGAACGCGAGGTCGTATAATCGTTCACCCTGCTCCCGGGCTGCGCCAGTAAGATCAGACCATCGCAACCCCTCCAGATTCAGACCATAGCTGATCGTCGAACTGGGTGAGGCGTCATGCGACGGATACTGGGGACCGTAAAACCTTCTTTTTCCGGTCCGATCACCGTTTTTCTCATCGATCAGGCCCATTGCGATTGCCACGTAACTTGGCACGGACCACTCTGAAAGCCACCAGTTGATCCGGAGTGACTGCACGCCATTATAGAGGCTGTCACCAAGCGCCATGAGTTCAGGGTTCATATATTCCTGTGGAATATCGAAGTTTGAAGAAACGCAAGACGCTTTGGCTCCGAAATTTTTCGCTTTTTCGCCGTCCCAGTATTTATGAACGTCGGTTTTATTGTAACCGGCGTTCTTAGCGTCACGATAGACTGCTGGTCTGCTTTTATATTCACTCTCCTGGGCAAACGCCGGCGACACCGATGCAGCGGACAGGACAATTGCGACGAACTTTTTCATTTCACTCCCCCGAGCAAAAAGAATAAATGAAATCCAAAACTTACAAGCGAGAAAAAACAACTTAAAATTGACATGCTGATCCATTTTTTGTCAAGACTATTCTTTGCGACCCAAACACCCTCCAGTTGTTTTGGAGGCCGGTCGTCCATATTTTTTCAGCAGCGTAGTTTCAGCTCAGTCCGCGCGGTACGACTGTTTCGGGCCGGAAGGGAACCGACGGCTTAAGAGTCCCAGTCCGGAGGAAGCAGACGTTGATCAACGCCGACTGTTCAGTCACACACCACCTGCGTCCTCGATGGCGATGGGCGGGATGGCTTCCACATCCTCTATGTCAGCCCGCTCAAGGCGCTGATCAACGACCAGTACCGTCGGCTCGAGCCACTGTGCGAGGCCTGCGATATACCGCTCCACAAATGGCACGGCGACGTGTCGGCCGATGCCAAGTCGCGGGCGCGCAAGAACCCGAGCGGGATCGTGCTGATCACGCCGGAATCTCTGGAGGCACTCCTCGTCCGCCGGGGCAAGGAGGTACGCTTCCTGTTCTCCTCGCTGGAGGCACTCGTCATAGACGAACTCCACGCATTCATCGGAACCGAGCGGGGCATGCAGCTACAGTCCATCCTCAACCGCATCGAGATCGAATGCGGGCGGGAGCGGATCGATCGCATCGGCCTATCGGCGACGCTAGGTGATATGCGGTTGGCCGCCGACGCGCTCCGGCCCGCCGGCGGCGCGAACGTAGCGGTCATCGAGGGTAACGACGAAGGTAACGGCCTCAAGTTGCAGATCCGGGGATACTACGACAAGGAAGGGGCCGCCAAGAACGATGGCGAAGAGGTGGTTGAGACGCCGCCCGGTACAGAGGCGGACGAGCGGCGCGGTATCCCGGAACGCCTCGCCAACGACCTCTTCCGCTTCCTGCGTGGGCGCCGGAATCTGTTGTTCGGCGGCTCTCGGGAGCGCGTCGAGCTCTATGCGGATCGCCTCCGTCTGATGTGCGAGGACAATCGGGTCCCGAACGACTTCTTCCCCCATCACGGCAGCCTGTCCAAGGCCGAACGCGAGGACGTCGAACTCAGGCTGCGCGACGATCCCCGCCCAACGACGGCGATCGCGACGACGACTTTGGAGCTTGGCATCGATATTGGCGACGTGGAATCCGTCGCTCAGATCGGTCCGGGCTTCTCGGTCTCGTCACTCAGGCAGCGCCTCGGTTGATCGGGACGACGGGCAGGGAGCCCGGCCGTCATGCGGATGTTCGTCATCGAACGCAAGCCGACGCGTTTCAGCGGAAATGGCGGTGGACTGCACGATCGCATCGCGCTGGAAATGAAGCGCGTGCTCCAAGGCAGCGAGCAATACGCCTACATTGATCGCGTCGCTGCGGAAATGTTGGGCAACGCCCGGGCGTGTTTTGGCGAACTTGGGTTGGCCAGAGGGCCTTTAAAATTACGAGGCGGCTTAGCTCTTGAACAAATCTGAACACACGACCCCATTGTCGCTGTCAGCCGCACATGGCAAAAGACTCAATGCATCAGCGAGTTACCCATTCAAACCATGATGTTTGTTCACTCCATTTTCAGAGCGCTCCCAAGTTCGTTGGCCGACTCTAAAAGGAACCCGCTTACGAGGTTAAGCACCTCGCTGAATCCCATTGACCCGAAGCGGCAATTTTCACCCTGAATGCGTGTGACCCTTTGATCCTTTAGGTAGAAAAAGCTAAGCCTATGCTCTACAGATCGCCAGTTCGAAACAAATCATTGAAGACAAATTGGGGGCAAGCCATGCTGGTCGGCAGATTCGGCGGAATGATTCTCACAACGGGGAAAGATCAAGGCATTGTCGTTCGAGTATGAGGATATTGAAGACTGGGACACGCTGCAGCAGGGTGAAGTCTTTGAATGGGTTGGGGAAACTACGGGGGATCCTTGGCAGAGATACGGAATTATCATCACCGCCGATTGCGACCTGCACCGCAGGAAGCATGGGGGCTACATATCGTATCTTCCGGCACTAACGACCCGGGATTTCATTTGGACCTTTTGGCGACCGGCGATCCTAGAGCCTGAATTAGACAGGCGTCTCGCCAAGTGTGCTGTGCGGGTCAACAAGTGGCTTAGCAAAAATCGCTCGAAATCCACCGAGATATCAAAGGATGCACTGGAGGCGTGGGTCAAGCGCACACAGCCTGAAGAGATACTCGATCAGATGGGATGCGGCGACAAAGGACAGCGTGCCGATCTTCTGAACGTTATAAGGCCCGTGCACGAAATTCGTGAGTGTCTGAACGAGAATAAACCGGACTTGGCTAAGTTCACGGCTATCTTTCGACTTGTTAACCCCGCAGCCGAGAATAATCCTGCCGTTATGCACAAGGCCTTTCAAGACACCATTAGCGGACTTCCTGGGGACATATTCTATATACCGGGTCTTCCCCTCGAAAAGCACGACGGCCTGTTTGTGATGCTGCGACATATGCGGCAATGCCGCGAAGACGATATTGCGAAGAAGCCGGATGACATAAGGTTCGAAGGCGCAACTGCGAAACGGATCGCGCGTGTGTCGGCGACGTTTAGATATGCGATCAGTCAGAATTTCGGGAAGGTGTTCAGCGACATTGGCCTACCCGAAGATCATGAGGTCCGCCGAAAAGGCGCCTCGCAACGCTTTTTTGAATTCGTGAGTAGCCAATGAGACCGCTTGTTTTAACAGAGAAGGCCCTTAGCGTTTTAGGCTCGTTGGACCTATCGGTAGAGAGCCTCCTCCTTGATGACACGACTGCCGAGACGGCTGTACCGAATGTCCACTTCGGGGAGCATGGCGTATACATATCGGCGCAAAGCTGCGCACCAGATTGCCGTCTGCTAGTCATTCGGCGCTGGGACGGCGGCCTCTTCGACGGCGTCGAACCGACGGAGCGGCGGGCGGTCTTCGATCGCTGCGCTCGTATCGCGCTCCGCAGCTTTGACAAGAGCATAGCGCTCAATCCGAAATGGATGCCGTTCAGGCAAGATAATCGAGTCTCCGTGTTTGCCTATGGGGTCGGCGCGACGGAACGAATACTGGCTGAGGTCAACTACGACGAGTCCGGGGACACTTACGTCTTTGGTCTCTCGGCCGGTGGGGAGGTTCGAGACTTGTCTAGCCTCACACCAGATAGCGACGTGTACATCAACGCACGGCTGGAGTTTAGTTCGATTTTGCGAACGCCTAGCAAGCAGCAGCAAGACTATGACGAAAGCATCGACCTGGAACTAATGGACCGCGGTTTGCTGGCGAAGGGGATTTCCTTCGAAGACTGGATGCTACACTTGGCACCAAGGCAACGCGAATTTGTAGAGCGAGAACTCACCGGGCCGCTGCGTCTACGCGGCGCCGCGGGTACCGGTAAAACGCTGGCCATGGTTATGAAGGCCGTAAAAATTAAGAATGAGGCGAACAAAGCTGGCGAAGCCAAGCGGATACTGTTCCTCACCCATAGCTGGTCGATGGCTGAACAGATCGATGGTCTTATTAGTCAGCTTGACCATGCCGAGGCTGGTGCTGCCACGCTAGAGGTTTTCCCGCTTCTCGAAGTCGCGAGGAAGCGCAACTACTCAGAGATTGGACGTGAGCCACTTGGTGTCGATAGTGAGGAGGGCAAGCGCAAGTCTCTTGCTGAGATTGGTGAAGTTCTGGCCGCTTTCATGGCAAGCGACTGGATAGCCTTTAGGGGTGACTGCTCCGAAGAATTTGTGAATGCCATCGAGGCCCCAGCAGGTTCCCGCCGACTGTTCTACTTTGAGTGGGACCTGCTAGTCGAGTTCGGTTGCGTTCTCGCCGCCCAGGGCATTCTTGGGCGACAAAGTGAACTCGAAAAATACATTCGTATCCGGCGAATGCAGTATATGATGCCGCTTGCCAACAACGTCGAGAAGGAGGTGGTATTCCGGCTCTGGGGCAGTTTCCTAGCTCAGCTTAAGCTTAAGGGAATGATCTCGTCAGATCAAATCGTATGCGACGTCCTTGCTGACCTGCAGACCTTCTACTGGGAGGCAGCGCGATCTGATCAGGGTTACGACATCGTCTTCGTCGATGAAACACATCTGTTCAACGCCCAGGAACGCCTGACTTTTCATCACCTCCTGTCGGATGGAGACAAAGCTCCATTGGTGGTCATGGCACTAGACCCCAAGCAGTCGCCGCGCGAAATGTTCGTTACGTCGGTGCAGCAGGGCCCCGGAAGCAGGCCGGACGTCTACGACAGCGCTCGATTGCCCAAGTCAGATAGGATCGATCTTATCGATGTGTACAGGTACACGCCCGAGATCGATGGCCTCATAAAGAGGGTTCTCAATGCCGTGCCCGGCCTCGAGTTGGGTGAGGACTGGAACGTTCCGATGGCAACCAGCGGCCTCGCAAGTGGTCCAATGCCGACCGTCAGGGTCCTTCCTAATAAGCTCGCCGCCTATAGAGAGGCGATTGCCTGCTCCAAGCGATTTTCACCAGACGCTCGCCGACGTGGCGGAAGAGTTGCGATCCTCTGCTTAGATCAAGAACGCTTCTCAGAATATGCACGGGCCGCCGAAGCGCAGGAGACCAAGGACATATTTACCCTGAAGTCGCGAGATGATGTGGCCCGGCTTAAGTTTATGCAGAAGAAGACGGTCTTAAGCACGCCGGAGTACGTTGCAGGGTTGCAATTCGACACCGTCATCATCCTCGACGCCAACAAGAACCTCGTCCCCGATGGCGGCTACAGCGGCCACCAGCAGCGTCGCTTTCTTTCCGAACTGTACCTTGGGATGAGCAGAGCAGAGCATCAACTCGTCTTTATCTCTTCTCAGGATGGAGACGGACTTCCAGAGGTTCTAGATCGTGCAACCAAGGACGGGCTGCTCGTGGGAGATGCACGTTGAGCTCCTGAGGATCGCCCGTTCAGCAGTTAACCGAAATTCTGATAAACGCATCTGGACGGCGCTGATCGAACCAGTCGGGACAGCAAGCCCATGAACACTCATTCAGAAAACCGCAACACATGAGGTTGAGAAAACAAAGTCCACCCACAGATTGGTCAGGTTTTGAACGTGGGGACGATGCAGCAGGAGATCGCGCTTAATAATCGAAAAATCGGAATCAAAAGGCAAAATATGGCGTTGGCCGGGAAACCTTTCTACCAAGATCGCAGGTACGCAGCTCTAGGACGCTTTAGCTGCGCTTGCCGTGAATCGATTAAATGTTCATTGTGAGCGCCAAGAACGGGTAATGCAACAGGCCGGTTGTGAGCAACGTTCGATCAAAATGAGGAAATACGTCGGATATGCTTGGCATCGGCAGCTTTAATGAGTTGGTGCAAGTCGCCAGTTCTGAGGTCACTTTGGAGCGTACCTCGTCGCCGGGCGACGTGCATGAGGAGCCGCTTCTTAATGGGTTAGCATATCGGCTATTTCGTCAGTCCCTAGACATTGAGGAGCGGCGCAAGCAAGGCACGTTCTTTTCCGGTCCGAAGATTGCAGGCTCCCTTGCATCATCCCTCCGCCTTACTGTCCGAGCTGACGCTCTTGTTATGGACCCTACATGCGGCCTTGGAGACCTCCTCCTAGCATATGCCGCCGGATTGCCGCTGCAGGCTACGCTCGAAGGCACACTAGCCGACTGGGGAGCAAAACTTGCCGGACTAGATCTCGATGCCGACCTCGTGCGCATGGCAAAAACGCGTCTCGTCATGTTGGCACGATCGCGAGGCAAGTTTAACTCTCGGCTGAGGGACATCGATGATTACTTTCCGCTCATTCGAGTAGGTAACATGCTTTCCGAGCTGCCATCTCTGGCCGATGTGGACGGATTTCTGTTCAACCCGCCATTCGGGCAGACAACCGAACACGGATCAGCTCATTGGGGATCCGGGAACGTCAACGCCGCAGCGACATTTCTCGCTGCTGTCGTTGAAAATCGTAAACCTGGAGCGCCTATAGCAGCCGTTCTCCCTGAAGTCTTGAGGTGTGGCAGCCGCTATGAACGCTTTCGCCGGCATCTAGAGAGCGCAGGGCTCTTCGGCGGTTATCGCTCATGCGGTCGCTTCGACACGTGGACCGACGTCGATGTCTTCACGACACTCCTGTGCGATGGCTCAAGCCCATCGGTATGGAGAGATATCGTAAGAAAAGAAGCCGATGGACAAACGGTAAGCAGCAATTTTGACGTTCGGGTTGGCGCTGTCGTGCCACACCGGGATTTGGAGGTCGGCCCATGGAGCCGATACATTTGCGCAAAATCGACACCAGCGTGGGCGACTTTTACGCCAGATCGCAGCCGCCGTTTCAGAGGAACTACGTTCGAGCCTCCGTTTGTCGTAGTCCGAAGAACGTCCAGTCCGAGTGATCGTCAACGGGCAGTCGCAACCATCATCATTGGTGAAAGGCGGGTCGCGGTCGAAAACCATCTGCTGGTCTTGCTTCCAAAAGATGGATCCCTTGGAGCATGCGAAAAGTTGCTGGACGTCCTCAAGGGGCCCAAGACGTCTACCTACCTCAATGAAACAATACGGTGCCGACATCTGACCACAGCATCGATCGGCTCTATCCCGTGGAACGAGAACAATGGCTGAATCCATACGGTTTTCCCCAGACATTCTAGCCAGGCTCGGCGAGGAGCTCGTCTCCGACAGTGATCAGGGGATTATGGAGCTCGTCAAGAATGCCTACGATGCGGACGCAAAATTGTGCGCCATATCGCTGGAGAATGTCCATTCTGAAACCGGTACGATAAAGGTATCGGATGACGGAACCGGAATGACGGCGGCCGGCATCAGGGACGGCTGGCTGGTTATCGGAAAATCAAGCAAAAATCAAAAGACACGGACAAGGCTATTCAACCGCATTCCTGCCGGCGATAAGGGTCTTGGGCGCTTGGCTGCCTTACGACTGGGAAAATCCGTAAGACTGATCACAAGACCGATAGAGGAGCCCGGTGTCGAATACAGATTGAGCATAGACTGGGCTCGATTCGACTCGGCGAGCCTTGTCGAGGACGTCGACCTCGATGTCGAAAAACTCGACACGGAGATGTCGCACGGCACTGAAATCATCATCGAGTCCGTCAGAGCGAATTTCAGTCGGACATCTGTCAACAAGCTCGCTCGCAATCTTTTGCTGCTTTCGGACCCGTTTGCAGGGTCCGCGTTATCATCTGCTCCAGGTGACAGCGCGGTCGAACATACGGCTCAGGATGACCCTGGTGTAAACGATCCAGGGTTTCGGGCAGAACTTCTATCTCCTGAATATGCTGATCTACAGGCCAAGGTTGCTCAGGCCTATTACGGCGATGCGGAATATCGGATCAGTGTTTCCCATACCCCTGACACCTCGACTGCGTTTCGCATTGTGGACTGGAAAGGCGACGTGCTCCATGAGAAGGTCACTGCCTCTGCCGACGACGAACCATTATATCGTACCCCAGCTTTCGCGTTCGACCTCTGGGTGTTTATCCTTGACAGCAAATCTTTCTCGACCCGAGCATCAACCGTTTCGGAAGTTCGCGACTGGCTGAATCAAGTAGGCGGTGTACACGTCTATGAAGATGGGATCCGAGTACCACCTTATGGTGGGCCTGGCGACGACTGGCTTGAAATTAACTTGCGACGCGCGAGAAGTCCGGAGATGCGACCGTCGACAAACACTTCGGTAGGTTTGGTTAGATTATCGAACCCCGAACGATCTCTGATTCAAAAGACGGATCGTAGCGGCTACATCGAAAATCATACGTTTTCCGAAATGAAACGATGCTGCCAGGACGCTCTGGACTGGGCGGCCAGAGCGCTCACACGGGAACGAGACAAAGTTCGTCAGGCGGAAAAGCAGGCTTCACAGCAGAAGACCGAGAAAGCCACCGCGAACCTAGACAAGGTCCTGGCGCATACCGTTTCGACGACGGACCGAAAAAGGGTCGATGATGCCATCGCGCGCCTGGTCAAGGAATCTGGCAGAGAGACCCAGTCGCTTAGGGAAGAGCTGCAGCTTTACCGTTCGCTCGCGACCGCAGGCATGACTTCAGCAGTATTCGCCCACGAAATCGGGCGACCGCTGGAACTCATCGATAAGGGTATCGAAGCTCTCCAGAGGCTCATCCCTGAGGAAAAACGTGATTTGGCAGACAAGCGGATCAAACGCATCTCGAATGCGAAGGTGCGGCTAAATTCCTTCATGTCTATCCCGCTTACACTCCTGGCAAAAAAGAAGCGGCGGTCTGGCCGGGTGAACGTCAACAATTGCGTGGTCGCGATAGCAGAACTGCTCTCGCCCATAACGGATTACTTCAAGGTCACGACCGTCTTGGAACTCACCAGCGGGTATACTGACATCAATGGTAGCGAAGCTCTGATCGATGGTGTCTGCCTCAATCTGGTTATGAATTCGCTCAACGCCTTCCAGCGCGACAACTTTGAACAGCTTGACAGACGTATCAAGATTTCGAGCCGCTATGACGGTTCCAATATCATCTTGACCATCGACGACAACGCCGGCGGGATCGATGGGATCGATCTGAAAGACATATGGCTTCCAGGTGTCACGACATCGGCGAACGGAACTGGTTTCGGACTGACGATCGTACGCGATTCGCTGGGCGACCTTGGCGGGACTGTCGACGCTGTCGCGTTGACGGCATTCGGAGGCGCGCAGTTCATTATCAAAATACCACCTATGCGGGGGCTCCTTTGATGAACATAGCAGTAAATCCTATGCGTCTCTCACGTGTGACGGTCATCGACGATGACGACGACGGTCGGGAAGACTTGATGGATCAGCTTCGTGAATTCGACATGGAGCCAAGCGCGATTACCGGCCAATACGGCCGCGAGATTGACCGGCTCCTTGCCGAAATCGAGTCCCAGAATCCATCATTTGTGATCTGCGATCATCGGCTTCAACCCAAAGGGCTTGCCTCTTTCTTTGGGGTCGACGTCGTAAAGAAGCTGGTGGAGCGACGGCACCCCGCAATGTTGCTGACCATGTACCAGTCGTCCGACCGGCTGAAGCTGCGAGAGTCTCGGGACGCAGTCCCCGTCATCATCGGCCGCGATGCATTTCGCCCTGAATTGGTTGGCGGGTATTTCGAGGTTTGCAAGAGGGAAATCTTGGCAGATCCAGTTGATGAGCGGAAGCCCCACAGATCTCTGATACGAGTGGATGGTCTGAGCCAGGGGGTCGGCGGCGAGCAAGTTCTCGACGCTGTCGTATCCTCGTGGTCCCCCGATCATGCAGTGCCGATTCCTTTTAGCTGCATAGACCCAGCGATCCGTGACAGAGTGCAGGTGGGCACCTATCTCCTTGGTGATGTCAATATTGGCAGCACGAGCGAGGATGATCTTTACTTCCGCAATGTCAACGAAGTCGCTCCTCCCCCAAGAGAAGGGCTGTAAGTGAGCGAAGTCATCATTCTCGATGTTGGCCATGGCAACTGCGCAATCCTGCGTGACGATACACAGGTAGCTGTCATCGATGCCCCGGTTGGAAGCATGCTGATTGATACCTTGGATGACATGGGTGTCGATCGGGTTCGGGCAGCATTCATTTCGCACACGGACAAGGATCACATAGCGGGAATCCTCGCCCTGCTGACAAGTGACAAGATCCACCTAGAGGAAGTGTTCATCAACCCGGACAGCCAGAAAAGGTCGAAGATCTGGGCGGATTTCAAAGTTGCGGTCAGCGTTGCTGAACGCAAAGGCGAATGCAGGGTCACGACAAGCCTCTCCACAACCACGCCAGGACGCGTCAGTATCGGTGAAAGTGAGATCGTGGTCGTCTCTCCATCGGCCTCTCTCGCCTTGACAGGGGTAGGCGGACAAACTGCCGACAAGCGCATAGTCACTTCGAATAGTTTGTCGGCTGCGCTGAAGATCAACAGTCAAGGACGCGCGGGCATCCTTCTGGCCGGTGATATTGATGACATTTCACTGGAAGATGCATTGCGTAGCGGCGCCGACCTCAGCGCCAACACACTCGTTTTTCCCCATCACGGAGGGCTGCCAGGCACTGGCCCGATAACAGAGTTTACCCAAAAGCTTATTGGTAGCGTGAAACCGAAGAACGTCGTCTTCTCCAATGGTCGAGGTCGTCACGACAACCCTCGTCCCGAGGTTGTGGATTCGATTGTGAAGTGCGGTTGTGCGATTGCCTGTACCCAGTTGTCGGAGCGATGCCGCGCAACGTCGGCTGATCAGCCAAATCATCTGGAAAACATAAGATCGCACGGTAAAAGCAAGGGCTCGAGTTGCGCAGGCTCGATGACCTTCTCTTTGGAAAAGGGCGGCGAGCGAAGCGACATCGCCAAGCAGTCCCATGGTGCTTTCATTTCTGAAAGTGTACCTCATCCGATGTGTCAACCATCAGGAGAAAACTTGATTTGATCACGGCGTAGGAATGAATTGCATGGAGTGGCGCGGATACCCATTTTTTATAAGATGCCCCATGCCCAAAACCTCCCCCTCCCCGTCATCTCGCGGAGCCCCAGCTCCAAAACGATCCGCCGCGCCGCCTGCGGTATGACTTCCAGCGTCTTGGCCACCATCCCGGCCGACACCACCGGTTTTGCGATGACGAGCTCGACCAGTTTTGGCAGCTTTGACGACGTCCGCCGCCCTTCCAGCTTCCGCTCGAACAGGGTGCGGGCCAGCGCCAGTCGGTCATGTTCTTTCATACCGATCTCCGCCGCCGCCAGCAAGCCTCAGGCGATGGCAAGCAGCCGCGTTTCGCGAACACGATGTCGTCGTCGATCAACGAGAATGGTTTCAGGCCGAGGTTGATGGCGGCGAGATGCGCACCCGCCTGCCGCAGCATGGAGGCCGCAAACAGCCGTCCGAGCCAAGGCGCATGCTGCAGGACCAATATTTCGTTCCAGCATCGAGGGCGATGACGGCCTGCAGCGCCGCTGGCAAGTTTTCGGCCTGGCGTAGTACACCACGCCATTCGTCGAGCCGGGCATCCTCGTCCAAATCGAGATCGTAGACGAGAGTGGCTCGCTCGCGGGTATCGACCGCAGGCCGGTCGCGGCGTTTTGCGTGTTCGATCGCAGCGTCAGATCGCGCTAGCAGCGCATCGATCGCCGCGAGGTCGACGCCGGGAAGCCCTTCGGCTTCTTCGCTGTCGCTCCCCTCGCCGTCCGGATCGATCGCAGCCGCGCTCCGCACCGTGCTGGTTGCCTCCGCCGCCTCAGTTCCGATCGGGGCAATCTCCGATGTCTGCCGAAGCGTTCGAACGCCTTCCGGTGACAGTGCCCATTCGGGCAACTGCCCAGAAATCCGTCGGCGAGTCCGCAGCACGTCGCGAGCGATGGTGAGCTCATAGGTCGGGGCGCGGATGTCGCGTGTGGCATCGTGGAGGACGAGGTCTTCGAGATGCACCAGTTCACCGTCGATCCACAGCGAGGCGCAGGCATCGGTGTATTGCATGCGCTCGATGAAGCCCGCGCCGACGGGCAAGCGGGCGATGCGCTCGTCGAGACGGGTCAGGACGACACCGGCGTCAAAAGCGGGTCGCATCAGGGCCTTCATGCTGATTTTTGAAACATCGTAAGCCATTGAAATCGAGGTAAATGATTTTCTAAAGAAAATTTATTTGAATAATTAAGTTCGATACATGGTATAGTTTTGGTTTATATTATAAGTTTCGACGATTACCCCTTATAATTCATGATATTAATGAATTATTCCCAGTAAAATAAAGGGAATAATACTGCAATAATATAGCGCAACCCTAGCTAAAAGTACAAACTTATCTCCCTCAGGAGAATCTAAACACGTACCACAAGCATTTTGACACGCGAGATCTTACTCAAGTAATTTCGATCCCCAAGCATTGATCACGCCATATCCGAGCTTTAACTCTTAACGATTGACGTGACGCCCGCTAGTAGGGACAGAGTTCAGATCGAAAGCTCAACCACCTCACTCGCGTGATACATTTGCCCAAGCTGATCGTGCCGGATACGAAACTGGCTGCGTCGCTTGATCCTGAAGTTCCCCGCGGCATCGGTCTCCAGCTTGATGGCCGGATCGTAATAGACTGTTCCCGCCGCCAAGGCCTTCAGGAACAGGATCAGGTCCGTCTGTTCGCAGAGCTGAATCCGCGGGCCGTAGCGATATTCAGGTGGCGGCGTCCGGAACAGCGAGGGAACGTAGGCGGCTTGGGCATGTTTGCGGTTCCAGTGCTCGATGATGCCCGTGTACTGCCAAAGCGCTGCCGTTTCGCCATACTGATCCAAAAGGGCAATACCGCCGGTCAGATCCGTGATTTTTCCCGCCTCGAAATCGTAGCCGGTCAGGCGCAACTGCAGGCCAGTGTCTGAGTGATAGCCGCGGGCGCTCGAATAAATCCCCCCGAAATTCAACCGCCCCGCCTTCCCGCTCTTGTCGGCATAACCGAACCTTCGCAGAAATGCCTCCACCCCCTTCTCGCGATAAAAACCGCCGGTCGGTTCCGGCGTGAGCAAGGTTACCGGGCTCGTTGGCCGGTAGCGGACAAAGTCAGTTACGCCATACTGCTTGATTTCCCAGCCGAGGTAGTCCGGTTCCGAATAGCCGTTCGGACTGATACCCAGCTCGGCCTCCAGGGTATAGCCGCCGCCGTTTCGCGCGACATAGGGACGGGCAACGCCGTCAGCACCAAGCTTCTGTGAGGGTATCCAGTGTTTTGCATAGATGGCAGCAAGCGTCTCCAGAAGCCGCTGTTTCGTGCTGCCGGCTTCCGGCACGGCCGGAATTTCCAGAAAGACACCTGCGGGCTGGAGATCAGCGGATGCATATACGGCGTTTGCCAGAGGACTGCCAGCCGGCACGGCGTAGCCCAGAACCTGCCCGTCACGGGTGATCCCGAGAAAAAGCACCCTGCCCTCGTCACGGACGCGCATGACATCGCCCGGCGCATTGCGGCATCCCTTCAGGAAGCCCGACATCCGAACTTCGGGGTATTTCGGGTAGAGAATGAGCTGGGCGTTCGGGGCCTCGTAACGGCCGTCTTCATCAATCCACCAGAACCGGACACTTGCCTTGGCCCGGTCACGCACGCTCCCTGCCGTTTCGGACCCGTCAGTCTCCACGGCACCGTGCGGAATGACGTTCAGGGCAGAAAAGTCGCCGCCGAGATAAATCTGGTTTTTCGAGTTGTCGTTCGGTGCAAGCTTCTTGGCGTAAATTCGCTCGGCGCCATCCTGGCGCATCAGCCCGGCAAGGGCCTCAAGGGTATCAATCATGCTGCGAGGCCCCGGATTTCCAGTTGAGGAGCTTTACCGCGCAGCCATACGGCAAGAGTTGCAGCAATATCATCAACCTTCAACTTCTCCCTGCCCTTGAGCGCGCACTCCCACACGGTACCGACACGCCAGCCGGTCTCCCGAAGACGGGTGATCGCCCTCACATCACGCGCCACATTTCCAGAGATCTTGGCCTGCCAGAATTCCGTCCGCGTCGAGGGCATCCGGAAGAGATGGCAGTCATGGCCATGCCAGAAGCAGCCATGGATAAAGACCACGGCGGAATATTTCGGAAACACCATATCCGGTTTTCCGGGCAAAGTGCGCTCATGCAGCCTGTATCGAAAGCCGGCCGCGTGCAGGGCCCTGCGCACAAGCAGTTCCGGCTTCGTGTCCTTGCCGCGGATGCCGGACATCATCCGGCTGCGGACATGGGCAGGAACGATATCAGCCATTGACGACGGCCTTCTCCTCCTCCGTGTCGGGAAGATCAAGGACCTGACCGGACCGGGCATCCGGCAGCCATGGGCTCATGGCCTCTGCAATGGCCTCGACAACGGGCATGACGACCGCATTGCCGAACTGCTTGTAGGCCTGTGTGTCGGACACCGGTATTTCCCAGACGCGGTTTCCCCGCTCGAACCCCATCAGACGGGCACATTCCTTCGGAGTAAGCCGGCGCGGACGCTTCCCCTTCCCCTGATCGATCAGGATTTCGGAGCCATCCTTGTAATAGCGGGCGGAAAGCGTGCGTGCGACGTCACCGGGACCAAACAGACCGAACCCGAAGCCGTTGCCCTTTGCCTCGTGCTTCTTCTTGTAGTTCTGGAGATATTCCCAGAGCTTCGGGGTCAGGGTGTATTTGGCCTCAACGCCGGATTGCAGGATGCTGCTCAAGGTCGGCTCCGGACCTTCGGGAACCGCGACGTCATCAAACGTGAATCCGGCGCTGTGATCGCGGAACCCGGCAATGAAGATACGTTCCCTTCCCTGGGGAACCCAGGGCCGGGCGCTGACCACCCGGGTCACGACCTTGTAGCCCAGTTCTTCCTCCAGCACCTTCATGATGGTTGCAAACGTGCGCCCCTTGTCGTGCCGCTGAAGGTTTTTCACATTCTCCAAGAGGAAGGCTTTCGGCTTGTGGTAGCGGATGATCTGCGCCACATCGAAGAACAAAGTACCCTGTGTTGCATCGAGAAAGCCGTGGGGGCGCCCCAGTGCATTTTTCTTCGACACGCCGGCGATCGAGAACGGCTGGCAGGGAAAACCTGCCAGCAGCACGTCGTGCGCGGGTATCCTTGCCAGCGCCTCGTCATCCTTCGTGTACTCCCGGATATCGCCGGCGAAGACGTGTTCCTCGTCCTCGGGAAAGTTTTTCCGGTAGGTCTCTGCCGCGTACTTGTCCCACTCGCTGGTGAAAACACATTTGCCGCCAATGCTCTCGAAACCGACCCTGAGGCCACCAATGCCGGCGAAGAGGTCAATAAAGCGGAACCGGACCGGCTTCTCCGGCAGCCGGTGGCTTTCTGCCAGCTGCCGAAGCATGTCGAGAGCGAGCGGAGACGGAGAGCATTCGCCGTTTTCGTGACGGTAGGCGGAGCGGATAGAAGCCCTGGTGACGCGCGCGGCCTCCTCAAGGGTGAGTCCGGCCTGCTCCCTGAGCCGCGCGAACTCTGTCTTGCCGTCCTGATGCGTCATTCCCGAATCTCCGCTGTGTCGATTTTTGCCACTCTGGCACAAAGGGACTCAGCGAACAAACATTTTGTTCGTCATTTGTTCGCAACTTGGCAAATTCACACAGAAGAATTTAACGATGCCAAGACGATTATCGTCAAATGGGGAGGACGCAACGCCGACGGCCAAGCCAGATCCCGCCGCGCTTTCCAATGTGGGCCGAGCCAACGACGACGACGCCATTGTGCCCCTGGTCAGGGCCCGCCACATCATTGTTAGATACTGGACGAAAAAAATCGACATTGCGTAGTTTTGAAAGACAATTGCATCCATTGAAGCGGTTTGGCACTTCGTCTCCCACGTTTTGATTCACACCCGGATAGGTCGCCGTTTCAACAGATCGCACAGGAGAAACGCTTGCTGATACTTGAGATCGTCATTTTTTCTGCGGCTCTTATCGCGGTTGGCCTTCTGGCTGTGCAACAGATTATCGCGCATGTTCGGGAGTATAATTTCTACAAGAAGAATGGTGGTGATTTTTCTGTCGATAGCGAAATGGATCACGTCAAACTTGACAGATCAATGCACGACAACGACCTCCGCCTCACGAACTGGCAGCGATTTTATCTCTTCCGCCCGGCCTGCATCGCCATGCTCGTCTTTTTTTGGGCTATGATGATTGTCTCTCTGCTTTGACTGAAGCGCCGAGCTTCTATGTCAGCGGAATGGCCAAAAAGCCTTCTTCTGCGGAGGTGTTGCTTGATGCAGACCAGTTCACGCTGGTCGAATATCTCAAAATATGCATTCAAGGCACAACACGATTGGATAGTTAGGCGTCGCCGTGAAAATGTTGTGCTTTGGTTACCCTTGTGCCGGCCAGCGAACATATTCCCGGACCCTTCCAGCGCATCCATAGCCGCCCTCAGCGGGCTCGCCCGCGATTACCCGATCGTATAGTTCGATGCTACGCCGCGAAGATGTGTGACTGTCGCTTGCGACAACAATCCACTGCCCAGATATTCAGCAAAGCTGTATGAGAATATTTCACTTCGTTCTATCGCCTGGACCGAATTGCTATCACCAAAGACAACGAGGTATTCGTGATCCTCCGGCGCCCAGATCCAGAGATCATGACCTGAAAAATGGATCAGAAGGTTATAGGGCGAATTTTCAAACAGCGCATCAAGCACCGACCCGACCGGTTGCGGTGAAAATTGGCACGCAGGCTGACCGAACTCGTAAGCAGCGAAATCAATTTCGTCACTACCGATACGCGCGGCGACAAGGGCGATTTCCTCCCCACCTGGAAATTCGGGATAAATCCTCGCCGCAAAATTCCTGATTCGGATGGCCAGATGGTCGAGCGTGCAATCTTTCCCAATGAACTCTGAAATCACGAGAATCCTCTTCAATCGCCGTGGAAGCCAGTACCACCCAGACCGATATCTCTCCTATTGAGACGAAATGACAGCGTCACCGGGAGCAACTGGCTCATTTGGAATCCTCACAAAGGTTTTGATCGCGCTCCGGGATAACGATGAAACACGGCCCGCAGGGAAACGCTCGATAGAAACGGCAGCTTTATCCTCGCTATTGAAAGCCCGATCGAAAGCGTCGTGTCCGCTAATTAAACGACAATAAATTGGGGTTATCCTCTGACAGATCGTAATAACGCGTTGCCAAACCGAGCATGGATTGCCGTATCTGACGCGTTTCTCCATCACGGTCTGTTTCAGGGCATCATGAACCGGCAGTACCCGCTGCATATTCTTCATTTGCCAACCCGAAGGAGGACCAAATGGAAGGTGCACCCGTACGTTTTAGAGCCATTGAGGACTGTGAGGCCTCAGGCATTCCCATCCCTGCCGGAGCATATTTCGGCAAGGAAAAAATCCAGACAACAGGCGACCATACCGCCAGTCGAGCATTCCTCTACAGCCTCGAACTGACAGAAAAAGGCAAAAACCTCGACGTCACGCCGCTGGTCGAAGTCGGTAAAATTACCGTCGTCCGGCAAAGCGCGCTCTAGCAACGCGACCAAAACATTCAGTTCGATTAGAAACCCTCCCAGGCGGAGGGTTTCCTTTTGTGTCAGGCGGGAGAATGCAAGCAAGGCGCAGGGAGCTGCAGGAGTAAAGGCGCGAGACGCAGCAAAACTTTTTCCTGTTATTCCGCGCGTTTTTCAAAGACAGCTACTTCCCCACCAGCAACACCTCCCTTTCTTCTCGCGACCTTGCCATACGCTGACGGGCCGCCGCGACGATTTCCTTACGCGCCTGGCCGGGCAAACCGGCATTGAAGGGTGGTGCCGGTGCATATTCGAGCGACAGCTGGATTATCTCTGCCTCGTCCTGTCCCATCAGCTCGGCGATTACAGCAAGCCCGAAATCGATGCCCGACGTGACACCGCCTGCGGTGATCAGGCTGCCATCACGAACAACACGCTCATTCACCGCGTTCGCTCCAAACCGCTGCAGAAAGTCCATTGCGTTCCAGTGGGTAGCGGCCCGTTTCCCGGCGAGCAATCCCGCCTGACCGAGCACAAGTGAACCGGTACAGACCGAAGTAACGAAGCGCGCAGTGGCGGCCTGGGATCGCAGGAAATCCAGTGTCTCCTTGTCAGTCAGCAAAGGATTTACGCCACCGCCTCCAGGCACACAGATCACATCGTAGGCTGGCGCTTCCTCAAAGGCTCTGTCGGGTGTCAACCACAGTCCGGTCGACGCACGTATCGGCTCGGTCGTCTTCCAGACGAGATCGACCTGCGTATCGCGCGCCGAGGCGAATACTTCATAAGGACCCGTGAGATCGAGTTGCTGAACACCTGGAAAGCAAAGGATACCGACACGAACGGTCATTGATTTCTCCTGTCTTGACGCGGTTAGTATCGCAGTAAATGCTGTGGCACGAATGCCAATAATCCCTCGTTTCAGGCCAATCTCGATGTTACGTCAAATCGAAATCCTTCTTTTCCCCGATGCTCAGGTGCTCGATGCTACCGGCCCCGCCCAGGTGTTCGCATCCGCCAACCGGCTGTCGCGGGCAACGGCTGGTGGGCTCTACGAAGTCACTTTGGTTGCCGAAGAGACGCAGGTCACATGCAACTCTGGCATAACGTTGGTGTGCAAGACCTTGCCAACGAACAAATCTGCGCCTGACACCGCCATCGTTGCTGGTGGCAGCGGCGTGAATGCTGCCTGCGACCGCGCACCGCTAATCGAATGGGTTCGCGATCGCGCACCCCGTGTCCGGCGAATGGCCTCGGTTTGTAGCGGCGCATTCCTGCTGGCGGAGGCCGGCCTACTGGACAGTCGCCGTGCCGTTACCCACTGGGGCCGGTGCGACGAGTTCACAAAACGATTTCCAAAAGTTCGGCTAGAGCGCGACCCGATTTTTTTGCGTGACGGTTCGATATGGACGTCAGCGGGCGTGACGGCAGGGATCGACCTTGCTCTGGCAATGGTGGAGGAAGATCATGGCCGCGCACTCGCTCTCACCGTCGCACGCGAGCTTGTGGTCTTCCTCAAACGGCCGGGAGGCCAGTCCCAATTCAGTGTGCCGCTCGGACTTCAGACAGTCGATGACAGGTTTATGGAACTCCACGCATGGATCGCCACAAATATTGCACGCCCCATCACGCTCGATATCCTCGCTGACCAGGCCGGAATGAGCCGCCGCTCCTTTGTCCGCCATTATCGGCAACGGACAGGTCGAACACCCGCTGAGGGCGTCGAGATGATCCGCCTGGAGAGAGCGCAGGTACTGTTGGAGACCGGCAGCTCCGTCGAAACGACTGCCCGGAAGTGCGGCTTCGGATCACCCGAAACGATGCGGCGGCTGTTCCTGCGCTGGTTGGGTGTGGGACCGAAAGAATGGCAGGAAAGGTTCCGCGGCTGATGCGGGTCTTCCTCCGGGTGAAGGCATTGGATCGGTACACGCCTGTTCCCTGACTTCGACGACGGCAATATCGCGACCAAGCAGTGGTTAGCTGAGAATCCCCTTAAATTGCTTTACCACGCCAACCGCGGGTCGGAACAACTCGGAATTTACATAAAATTTACGCTAAATCTTATCGGTTTGAACCGATCCGCCCATGCTACCGTTTCAGGCAAGTCGAAACGGGAGCCCGGCTGCGATGATCTGGAACTTGGAGAAGCTCGAACAAGAACGTCTCGACCTCATCGAGGTCATCGACAATCTCAAGAGGTGGGAACGTTTCTCTATAGACGACCGGCACATCATCTCATTGCAGATCACTGCACATATGATGCGGCTCAGCGAAATGGACGAGGACTTGGCACAGCTGCGAGGTCAGGACCATCCAATGCGGACTGTCTGATCGCTATCTGACCCGCCATTTATAAAAATAGAGAAGCTTGATTGGCTAATCGGATAAAGGCTTCTTTAACTCGTTACTTACCCACTGCCGCAGATATTCGCCTCCTCGCCTGCCTCTCTGACGACCTTGAAACAAAGTTCTTCGGTAGCAATCACTCAGCTACGGTGCTCCAAGACCTCTTGCGGTTGAGTTGCCATAAAACCATAAAGGCCGTCGCACTGAGAACCCCAAGCGCCGCAAAGACCGCATGCGCTCCCATCCCCGCCATGAGCGCAGCCAATACCGGCGGCGCCAGTGCGTTGATCAGATTTATTGGCAGGGCAATGGTTGCCATTGCGGCGGCATAGTCGGCTTTCTCAAAGAAAACGAGCGGCATCGTGGCTCGGGCAACAGCGAAAGCCCCGCTTCCGACGCCGTAGATCACAAGAAACCCTGCCACCGACAGGATGCCTGGGTCGCCTATCCACATTACCAGTAGACCGATGGGTATCATCGCGCCGGACACAATCCCGGTGGATAGCCCATCCCATCGTTGCCCACCCAGCAGGTCAACCACGCGTCCGCCCACTTTGAACACCCCCAGAAGCGAGGCAATCGTGACGGCTTTGGCAAGGTCCATTCCGGTCGCCTGCAAAAGTTCAATGCCTACAGCTTCAATGCCAAACGTCACGAAGCTGTTCAGAGCGATGGCGGTCACAAGAAGGGCAAAAACAGGACCCTTGCGAGCACTTCCATTGTTGGTGGCCGGCGCGGTCACGGCACGGGTCGCTGGCAGGCCGATTAAAACAAGTGGGCAAATGACCAATGCCATGATGCCAGCGTAGACAAGAACCGTCGCACGCCATCCAACCACACCGTCGAGGAAGGCAGTGATGGGCCAGAAGACGCTACCCGCCAGACCCGTTACCAGCATCAGTGTACCGATAAGGCTCCGCGCCCTATCCCCTGCGTAATCCGCGATATAGGCATAGGCTGACGTCGTCAGAAACATCGCGCCTGCAATCCCGATCAACACCCAAGCGGCCCAAAATACCCAAAGGTCCGGAGACAGCGCCAGCAGACAAAGCCCCGCCGCGATCATCCCGGCTCCGGTAGCCATAACAGAACGCGGTCCAAGTCTGCGAAACGCACGGCCTGTCCAAGGGGCAGCGAACCCCATAGCGACGAACATCACGGAGGTTCCGACAAAAATCATCGGCAGCGAGGTTCGGAATTCTACCGCGACCGTCGTCGCGATCACCGGCAAAACGCTCACCACGCCCCAACCGGTGATCTGGGTCAGCGCTAGGAGGAGTAACACAAAGAGGTGACGTTGCATCATTCACTGGTAGAGCCGAAGTGTGACGGTCAGATAACGCCTACGGCAAAAGCAAATCGCTTACATCAGACATCAACATCCGAACCCGTGTGGAAAAAACCGCCTCTCCTTTCACTTACGCCACACAGTCCATTGCGACCTTGCTTATCGGTAAGTAGCGACGGCACTTTCAATCCCACGCACCAAGTCCTCATCAAACCATTTGATCATCTGCTGGATATCTTGTTGGGCGGGGGTCACTTCACCAGCATCCACCAATTCAATTGCAGCTTGGGACATTGCCAACAGAATGCGCGCTGCCTCCGGCTTGGGAGATTGACGCCGGTGTCGTGGCGTTCGCGTATGATCTGGTAGCGGAGCTTCTCCGGGTTGTCCACGCGGTCACCAGAAAATCATGGACGCTGACCTTTTGTCCGCCGATATCGATCATGGCCTCCCAGTCAGTCTCGGCATACTGCAGCGCCTCGATGCGTTCGCAGGCGTCGATTGGTGCATTCAGCATGCCTCTGACCGACTTCCAATCGGTTTTCATCGTAACCTCTTTACAAATGACGAAGCTCTCCGCTCTCAGCTTCGGTCCACCACCGCCTCCGACGTCACCCCCTCATCTTCGGGAATGAAGCCACCAATCTGGCGTTTCCAGAGCCGCGCAAACAATCCGTCCTGCTCGACCAGTTCCTCGGGCCTTCCCTCTTCGACAATCCGGCCGTGATCCAGCACTATGATGCGATCCATCCGGGCAATGGTCGACAGGCGATGGGCGATGGCAATGACCGTTTTGCCCTCCATCACAAGATTGAGCTTGTCCTGAATGGCGGCCTCGGACTCGCTATCAAGGGCGGAGGTGGCTTCATCGAGGATCAGGATCGGTGCGTCTTTCAACAACACGCGCGCAATGGCGACCCGCTGGCGCTGCCCGCCGGAAAGCTTGATGCCGCGGTCTCCAACGAAGGCCTGATACCCTTTTCGTCCCTCGCTGTCGGTAAGATCGCCAATGAAGCCCTCCGCCTTCGCCACTTTGGCCACCTTCTCCACCTCCTCCTGCGTTGCCTCTGGGCGCCCGTAGCGGATGTTGTCGCCTACCGACCGGTGCAGCAGGGCCACGTCCTGGGCAATCACCCCGATATTGCGGCGCAGGCTCATCTGCGTGACCTCGCGAATATCCTGCCCGTCGATGCGAATGGCGCCCTCCTGAATGTCATAGAAACGCAGGAGCAGATTGACCAGCGTCGTTTTTCCCGCACCTGATAGCCCCACAAGGCCGACTTTCTCCCCGGCGCGCACGGTCAGCGACAGATCATCTATCACCGGTCTGCCTGACTTGTAAGCAAAGCGGATATGGTCGAACTCGATGTTCCCATGCGAAACGCTCAGTTCCGCCGCGTCGGATCTGTCCGTAATCGTCGGCGGCGTCGTCATGACAGGCATGGCATCCTTGATCGTACCGATCGCCTGGAATATCTGCTGACCCATCTGCAGGAAGGTGAATGTGTGCCCGGACAACCGCTGCAATATATAAACCGCGCCGACGAATTCTCCGACCGTGATGAAGCCTTTCACCAGACCGGAAAGCCCCACCGACAGGATCGCCAGCCACAACGCCATGTTGAGCGCAACAACCGCCAGCTCGGATGCGCGATAGACACGCTGTTCCCGATGCTGCGTCTGCACGGCTTTCATCAGTATGCGGCGGATTGCGCCCGCCTCGCTGTCCTCGGCGGCAAATTGCTTGATCATCTGCATGTTGCTGTAGAGATCGGTGATCGCCCCCGAGACAAGGCTCTTTTGTTTCGCCGAGCGCCGTGACCGCTCTGAGAAGACCGGGGCAAGTTTGACGGCGAGAACTACATTGAGCACGATCCAAATGAACACCGGCAGCGCCAGTTGCCAGGACAAGGCGGCAAGGAGCGCAAGAGAGCCGATCATTTGCAGCAGGAAACGCGGTCCGATCTGAAACGCGTTGATAATCTGCTGCTGAACGGCTGACGAGACCTGCGAAAGACGCGAGGCGACCTGCCCCGCATAAAGCTCATGGAAAAATGCCAGATCCTGCTGCTCCACGGCCTTGTGGCCCTGCCACTGGATGGCCGCCGGCATCGCAATGCCAAGCGTGTGGGAATTGAGCGTATTGAGAAGGAACGACGCTATGGGCATAGCGGGGAAAATCAACAACCCAAGCACGGTCAGCAACGGCCATTCATTGCGCAGGAAAGCCGTTGCTCCCTGCGCCGTCACCCCATCGACGATAACGGACAGACCCCAGATGATCGAAAGATTGATGGCTTCCACCGCCATGGACGACAGGGCAAGAGCAATCAGGACGCCACGAAACATGGCAATGAAATGCAACAGCACCGCGACGGGGCCTTTCGACGGCAGTGGCCGAAAGGGAATGTCGAGCGGCCGTATCAGCGTCTCGAAGGGGCGGAAAATCGTATCTGAAATCGACATGGGCCTCTCGGATCGCGGTTTGGCATCGACGGGGAGGAATCAGCTACGCGTCCGGCATGGAACCATGCATGGCGTTCAATCTCAATTAGCGGCTTAGTTTTTTGGGATTGGAGCTCGTGGTTTGGGCTCGGTGGAGCAACTGCCGGCCCAGTGCAAAAACTTAGTACAGCCGCGTTTCGTGACAGCTCGCGGACCAGATGTCACGCTGGCAGATGCATCCGCTGCCCGACAGTCCGTTGAACCCCTTTTGTAAAATAAGCAAACAAAGGTGCGCGTTTTCGCTGCTCATTAAAGGCGGGACCTGCAGGACGATCTAGCAAGCTCATAGCGGCTTTGAAGAGTAGTTGCCGCTCTGGACAGGAGGCCGGTATCGAGACAGCCGCGCATGGAGCTGTCGGCCCGGCACATCTATAGTGCCTTGGCGAAGCGTTCCAGTTTACCCAGCGTTTGCTGCCCCAGCTCCACAGCGCCGAAACCCTTTGCTTGCTGGAACTCGGCTTCCGTGCTGAACACCATGCCCAGCACAACCTTCGTTGCGCCTTCCTGATCTTCGAAGGAGGCCCAGGCGTCGGCATGTTTCGGGCCGTTTTCGCCCCAAAGCAGCGTATAGGCGATCCTCTCTTCGGGCCGGACCTCGACATAACGATGATGGTTCGGGAAGACTGTGCCGTCAGGGCCGATCATGTCAAAGACCCATTCACCGCCGGTTCGCAGGTCAATCCTCTTCGTGCGGCAGGAAAAGCCTTCCGGGCCCCACCATTGCGGCAGCGTCTTTTCGTTCATCCAGGCTTTCCAGACGATGTTTCGCGGCACCTTTATCGTTCGCTCCAGCACCATGGTTCGCCCGGCCACGCTGGCCAGATTGTTGAGACCGGCGCTGAAACCTTGTTGATAGCCATCCCGCATATCCTCGGCCAGGGACGAAAGCTGCACCGTTACGGTCAAGCGGCTACGCTCTTCCGTCGCCTGAAAATCTGCAGTCACCAGCGCTGCCGACTGGGTAACGCCGCTGGATGAGACCACCTCGTAATTCACGCTGCGGCGGCTTGGCTGAAGCTCCAGCCAGCCGCATTCACAGCGAATATCCGGTTGGCCGGAGACCTTGCAGAGCGACACTTCGCGACCGCCCAGCCTGCTGTCCGCCTCCAGGAATTCCACTGTCACCGAGGGTGAGGGAGAGGCCCACACCGCCCGGGCGGCAGGTGACAGCCAGACCTGCCACAGAGCCAATAGCGGAACGGAAATTTCCCGTTCGAAGCTGAGCGTTGCAAAACGGTCTTGTGGCGGTTCAGCGTGTGCGCTTTGTTGACCGGGTTTCGTTGTCATTGTTCCTCCTCCTTCATGGCGTGAACTGCAAATGCCTCCAGCCGGTCAAGCCGGCTCTCCCACATGGCCCGTTGCTCATCGAGCCAAGTTCTCACCGGCTCCAGCGCTTCAGGTACTATTGCGCAGGTGCGCACGCGCCCATCCTTGGATGTGGCGATGAGCCCCGCCTCCTCAAGCACGGCGAGGTGGCGCATGACCGTGGGCAAGCGCAGACCCGTGGGAGCGGACAATGCGGTAACCTGCGCCGGCCCGCTGCCGAGGCGAGCGAGAATTGACCGCCGTGTGGGATCGGCAAGGGCCTGAAAGATGAGTGAAAGCTCTGGATGATGCTTAGCCATATCGCTAACTATCATGTTCCATCATCGCGACACAAGTAAAAACTTAGCCGATCAGCTAAGTTTATCATCCGGCAAATCCGGATCGGGAAGTGAAACAAGCCATCGAGAGTTGCAAAAAAGCAATTGACTCCCGCCGCCCGGTGGGTGAGCTTCGGCGGGAAAAAGACGGGGAAAAATCAAATCATCATGTCGCCAGAACGCTTTAACCAATGCCTGCGGGTCATTCGCTGGACGCCGATCAACATCGCCTCCGCGCTGCAATGCGAACTCTCCTGGATCGAGGCGCTTGAGGCGGGCAATGAAGAGGTTCCCGAAGGGCTGGCCACATGGCTCGAAACGCTTGCGCAGGCCCATGAGGCTCTGCCGCCGCCCTCCACCTACAGAGGCAAACGGTCAACCTTCTGACGCGGCCGATTGTCGTCAGCCTTCACCAACGATTGGATTGTTCGAAATGAAATACCTCATAGCGGCTCTTGGCCTGATCACCTTCTCGAGCCCTGTTTTCGCGGCCTCCTGCGAGAAGAATTTCACCGTCTCCGGCGTGCCGATGGTGACGGCTGTTTCCTACAAGTCCTGGCAGGAGCTGCCGAAGGCGAAGGCGCCAGCCGTGCTTCAGAAGCTCGCCCAGGCCGTGGCGGCGGAAGGTTTTTCGGGCATCCAGATCAACAAGGCGCTGTCGTCCATCGATGCGCACCAGGAGACCAGCGGCAGCGGCAGAATTCAGACGCTGCGGGTGGTGGCCCGGCAAAAGGGTGCGGCTGTGCGGATCGACGCCGTCTTCAACATTCAGGCAGGACAGATCGCGGACAAGAACGTGATCCGCGAGGGTATCTGCAATATCATCAATGGCGCGTGACGCGGCGGATTCCAAGCCCTGCCCACTCAAACGCTGATTGCCGGTCAGGCCGCGTCTGCCCCTTCGCCCGACGCTTGCGCTGGCGCCGCACCTGTGGTGGCCGGCATGGCGTTGACGGTCTGGATGTAGCGCGGCCTTCACGGGCGTCGATCAGCTCTTGCTAAGCAACTTTTGCGTGCTTAAAAGGCGCGCAATATGATCAGTATGTGAGAGAGGACCAACGTCGTGGAACAGGAAAACAGCCATACCGGCAAGGGTCGGCGCAGGGCGCTATGGGCGGCGGTGGCAATTATCGCCGTTGCGGCCGCAGGTGTCATCGGCGGCAAGACCTTCTACGAGGCGAAGGTGAAAGAACTGGTTGCGCGCACCGGCGCGACTGCCGGTTCCGTGGAAGTCGATTTCCTCGGGAAAATTCATGTTCGCGATCTGACGCTGCCGCTCGAAGATGGCAAGAATCTTCGTATTGCCGCCATTGACGGTCGTCCGAAGCTGCCCTTTCTGGACGGCGCGCTGGACATGAGCAACATCGATGTGGATGTGCCCACCGGCAAGCTTTCCATGGCGCATGCCCGCATCGAGAATGCGGCGTTCGAGAAGTCCGCACAGGCGGAAGGAAACGGCGGCTCCCTGCCCCGCCGCATCGAGCGCTTCGCGGCGACGCGCATCTCCACGCCCGAGCTGACGTTGAGCCAGTCGGTCGCGACCACCGAGCAGAAGACGGTTTACAGCAACCTGGTCCTCTCCGAGATCGCCGGTGGCCGTATCGCCCGGTATTCGATAGACAAGGGCAGCTACGACATCAAGATGCAGCTTCCCGACAGCGACGGCGCGATTGAGGACAAGCATGTGGCGGTGTCGACCGGCGTGATCGCCGGTCAGGACATCGACGTCGCTTATCTCGCCCGGCTCTATACGGAAAAGGCCGGCCCTGACGACAAGGAGGCAAAACCTCTCTATGGGCCGCTTTCCGTCAAGACGGTTTCATTTTCCGATGGCGATGGCCGTTTCAGCTATGACGAGATCCGCAGCGATGGCTTTACCGCCCGCATGCCATCCGAACCGCTGCTGGACACACTGAAGGCACTGACGGTCACCAAGGATCCCGACCAGCTTCCGCCGGAGGAACGCCAGGCGCTTTTTGCCAAGGTCGTGTCCATCCTCGACATGATCGGCAGGAGCAACATGCAGCTCATCGGCTTCAAGGCCGACGCACCGGATGAAAAAGAGGGAGCGGACGGCAAAAGGGTCAAGGCCGCCATCGACCGCATCGACATGCAGATGGACAGCCGCAAGCTCGACTTCGGTCTGAACGGTCTGTCGATCGGTGACGGCGACGGCAAGATCGAAGTGGCCGAAGCAAGCCTCAAGGGTTTCGACTGGAGTTCGACGATCGAGGGTATCTCCCAGATCATCGCGCTCGATGAAACCGAGATCGAGACCTTTCAGTTCAATCGCCTGATACCGGAACTTGGCCGGGTGCGCGTCGGCGGCATCAACGTCGATATTGCCGCGCCGAAAGAGCCGGAGGAAGAAGCGGCCGGAACACCGGAACGCATCAGGTTCACGCTCAAGAATTTCGAGATGGGGCTGACCAAGCCCTTCAACGGCATTCCGACCGATATAGAGATCAGGCAGGATGACCTCACACTTCCGATCCCCGCAGACGCGACTGAGGACGTTTTCGTGGAGGCCCGCAAGCTGGGTCTCGAGACGCTGGCTTTCTCCTATGGCCTTTCCGCAGGCTGGGACGAGCCGAACAGCAATCTGTTGATCCGCGACATCTCGCTCAGCAGCAGGGATTTCGGCAGCGTCAATCTTGCCGGAATGGTCAGCGGCTTTACGGGGGAGTTCTTCTCCTTCGACGTCAATCGCGCGCAGGCGGCGCTTTTCGGGCTTGCCGGCCGTGAGGTGAAGCTCACCGTCAAGGACGAAGGCCTGATGGCCAAGGCGATCAAACTCTATGCCCTGCAGAACGACATGACCGAGGATCAGGTGCGCGGCACGCTCACGCTGGTGGCGAGTGTGATGCTGCAGCAGGTGGCGGCGGAGCAGCCGAAGCTGCAAGGCGCGGTGGAGGCGCTGGTGCGCTTCATCAGCACGCCTGGAACCCTGACTGTCACAGTCAAATCCACGGGCGTCAATGGCCTCGGGGTCTTCGACCTGGTTGCGGCTTCCGACAATCCGATGGGTCTTCTCGACAAGGTCGATATTCAGGCGACAGCCGAGTAAGCCAGCCAGAAAACGTCTCAAGCCCGGTTCGCCGGGCTTGAGACCGCCGCAACCGCTGTTTTCGTCAAGACATTGCGGAACTGCCCGCTCCCCGGAGTTATTATGACCTGGGCGGCTGAAATGCGCCGCCAGATTTCGGTCCGCATTGTTCGCGGTAGAAACGGTCATGAGGAGCATCGCCATGAAAACCGAGCAACTGACCTTCGGCCCCAGCGGACAGGTCCCCAATAACCAGACCTTTCCCGTGATCATTTACCGCAATGTCGGCGCGGACTTTCATTCCGCGGATTTCGAAGCGACATTTTCCCGCAACGGATGGAGCGGCATCTGGCGCAACGGCGTTTTCGACTACCACCATTACCACACCGGGGCACACGAAGTTCTGGGTGTCGGACGTGGCGAAGCGACCTTGCAGATCGGCGGGCCTGAGGGGCAAGTTCTCGATGTTGCCCGCGGTGACTGCCTGATCCTGCCCGCCGGGACAGGCCATATGAAACTGGACTCCTCCTCGGATTTTCAAGTGGTGGGCGCTTATCCGCCCGGGCAGGAAGCCGATATTCAAACATCTCCCGCCAGCGCTGACATGCTTGAGCGTATCAAATCCCTGCCGAAGCCGCAGACCGATCCTGTGCACGGAGCTTTGGGCGGCCTGACAGATATATGGCGCTGAAGAGGCGTTTCCGGTTCCGGCAGGATACCGCAGGAACGTGGAGGCTGGCTTCAGCGATGCCGGCGCCTATTGGCTTCGGCCAATGAACCACGACTGAATGACGCCTTCAGCCTCCGTTCCGGTGGAACGTTCTAAAACAGGGACGTTCAACCGCGGTCCATCCGCCTGAGGAGACACGTCATGATCCGGAAGTCTTTCATTGCAAGTGCACTCGTCGCTCTCGTCGGCCTCGCTGCCGCGGCACCCGCCATGGCTAATGATGTGCGCATCGAACAATATGGCTGGTCCAATTCTGCCGGCGGCGCACAGGAGGGTTACGGCAACCGGATCCGCACGTACCAGAACGGCGGCTACAACCGGATTGTCGGTCATCAATATGGCCGGCATAACCTCTCGGCTGTCGGCCAGGAGGGGCACGACAATTACGGCTCCACCTATCAGAACGGCAGCCGCAACGTGGCCGGCATTGGCCAGTTCGGTTCCAATCACACCACCATCCTCACGCAGGACGGCAACGGCAACATCGCGGCCGGTGTCCAGGTGGGCCGCGGATGCAGCGCCAATGTGAGCCAGGGCGGCAACGACAATGTCGCCGCCTTCGTGCAAGCCTGCCCTTGACCGGCCGCACGACGTGTAACCGGTCGGGCGCGAAACATCAGATCATCCGGGAGACCAGCCATGCCCCACAGCATCAGTCATAAGCGCCGCCTGGCGGCGATCCTTGCGCTGGCACTGCTTCCCGCCGGCACCGTTGCGGCCATATCGACCGCACGGGAGTCGACGGCTGGAAACGTCTGCGAGATCAGGGCAACGTCGCAGGCGGGCATGGTGAAGCTGGAGGCCTTTGCCGGAGCCGATGTCACTGCCGGCGGGACCTACGGCTTTCACGTCGAAAAATCGGGAAGCGGCGGACATTCGGTGATCAATCAGGGCGGCGACTTTGATGCCGCAGCCGGACGTCCGCAACTGCTGACCACGGTAACGCTCGATGCGAAGGGAGCCCGCTATAAGGCGGTGCTCGATATGGTGATCGATGGCCGGAGCTTCAGCTGCACAAAGCAGGTTGATGGCGACTAAGCCAAGACATGCCCGTAAATTATCTCCGTGAAGGGCGCCGCTTCAGGCGCCCTTTTCTTTGGATCCTGCCAAGCGACTGAACGACGTGTGAACGGGCAGTTCCGATCAGGTTCAGTTGCGAAATGCGATTATCGATCATCGGCAAGGCGCTGACGGATGGAGATCAGAATGACGCGCAACATATTGAAACTCATGACTGTTACCCTGCTCGTCGGGGGCCTCGCACCTCTTGGTTCTCCGGCACCGGCCCACGCCGGCGGTCGCATCTCCTTCGATCTCGCACCCGGCAATGCCGCCGATGGCGACCTGCTTTCGACGGGCCTCCGCGCCTATTCGCTCTACCGTGGCCTGAAGGACGCCGACATCCGCCAGCTCGGCCGCGGCAACGCCGCCGGCATTGCCCAGAACGGCGGCGGCAATCTCGGCTTTATCCGGCAACGGGGCGTCGGCCACTCCGCAACGTTGCAGCAGAACGGCAACAACAATGCCTATGGCATTTTTCAGTACGGCCGCAACACGGATACCAACGTCGTGCAGGACGGCAATAACGGCAGCGGCCTGACCTTCAGCTACGGCTGGTAGGGCAAGGCGGGACAGTCAGTCGTCCCTGCAGGTCTTCGCCACAGACTCAATTCGCAAGAACCTCGCCATCCCTGCTCTGAACGATATCCGGCGATGGAACCGGCGGAGCACCGGTATCGGGCAGAGGCGGAATTATCAGCCATGCGTCTGGGTAGTCATTGCGAAGATTGCGGGGATTATAACGAATATTGGTTCCAGCGGCATGGTGAAGCGTTCCAAGAGCGGCATCCTTTGACAGAGTGCCTCTGCTGATTTCGTGGAGCTTTCGCTCGCTGTTCAGGGCAAGCGTTACCTCTGAGAGATCGAAATCATCGATGTGAATGGTCTGCCCAGTCGGTATATCGAGAACCCATCTGTCGGAATCGACAAAGCCATCGGTGTAAACATTGCCGGTGGAGGCCCGCAGGGAGGTGCCTTTCGGCAGGCTGATACCGTCAACGACATTGCCATCGGCGAGAATGCATTTGCTGAAGGCAGAGATGCTGCCATCAGCCATGAGATCGAACTCCACCGGCTGCGTTGCATCACAACGCCAGTCGCTCTGCGTGGTCACGCCAATACCGGTTATCCGCATGTCGCCTGGGGTGAAGCCGATCGTTTCGTAGTTCTCACTGGTTTTTATCGCGATATAACGGGCGATCTCAACGGCATCGATATCCGCGATCCGCACCGGATGCGGAAACACGGCCCTATCGAAGGCCTCCTTGTTGTCGGCAATGGCGAGTTCGAGCTTCGTACCCTTGGGCATATCTATCCCGCCCAGACGCGCGGGCTCCAGAAGTTCCGGCTGATAACGTATTGCTCTCTCCCTGTCGTAAGCGCCCATCTCCAGATAAAACTCAACGAACCGAAAAAGCGTGAAAAGCGAAACCGCGGTCACCAGCCCGTAAGGCAGGATCATCGGGCGCTTCCAGCGCCCGCCCATGTATCGAACCAACAGCCATAGTGACCAGACGCCCCACACAAGGGTCGTGATGAGAAAGAAGGCAAGGAGAAGCAACGCTTCGACGGAGGGCAATGCGACGGGGATCATGCAAACCCATAATTCTGGGGGAATCGTGTCCATCCTAAGGGACATCCGTGCTTTAACCCACAGGCTGTGGTCGTTTCAACTCGGCGATGGCGAGAGATGCGACGTAACCTGACGGAGAGCGCGCGTCGTCATTGGACGCGTTCGCATGAGGGCCCATGCAGGAAGAGCGCGCCAAATACCGCTTGACCTCAACTGCGCTTGAGATCGTACCGATACATGGTGTTTCACCATTGCTCCGGGACAACAATGATAACAAAACTCATGAAGATGCTGGAAGACGGGAGGGACAGTCCCCTTCTGCGCTTTTCAATCGCGAAGGCTCTGGCGGCAGCGGGGCAGTTCGAAAATGCCGCGCATCACCTGCAGGAGGCTATCCGGCAGGATCCCGACTATTCGGCGGTATGGGCAGAACTCGGCGAATGCCGTGCACGGTTGGGAGACAATGACGGCGCCATTACGGCGTGGGTCGAAGGGATGTCGGTCGCCGTTAGGCGAGGCGACATTCAGGCGAGGAGACAGATGGAAGTCCGGCTCCGGCGTCTGCGATCACGCACCGCGCGACCTCATTCGGCGGCTTGATCACTATGAAATCCGCCGTGATGTCTCCACAGGATGGATTTTCAGGATGATACGGCTGTCTTGGTCGTTCATCCGTGGCTGACTATACCGCTTACTGACGGCGACGCTGACCCACATGTCCAGCCCTCGGAAAGGCTCGGCCCGCCTCGATGAGACGGGCCGGCCGTTTGTTTACGGCTGGGAGCTATCCGACCGCCAGAACCGGTAAAGCTCCGCAACATTGCCGCTCGTCATGAGCGGCATCGCGGCTTTCAGCCGGTCCGCCGGCCAATCCCACCACTTCATCTCCAGAAGCAGCTCGATCGAGTCGTCGTCGAACCGCTTGCGGATCGTTTTCGCGGGATTGCCACCGACGATAGCGTAAGGTTCGACATCTTTCGTCACCAGCGCACGCGTTCCAATCACGGCGCCGTCGCCTATGGTAATACCGGGCATGATGACAGCTTCCGAGCCTATCCAGACATCATTGCCGATGACAGTGTCGCCGGACGGCAGATAGCCGTTTGCGGCATTCTCGAATTCCGGCACTTCGGGCATGAAGAAGAAGGGAAAGGTGCTGATCCACTCGTTGCGATGGCCCTGATTGCCCGCCATGATGAAGGCTGCGCCCGAACCTATCGAGCAGAAGCTCCCCACCACCAGCCTGTCCGCGCCCTCATCCGGCAACAGATAACGGGCACAATCTTCAAAGCTGTGGCCGTGATAATAGCCGGAATAATAGCTGTATTTTCCGACCAGGAGGTTTGGGTTCTTTACCTGCTTGTCGAGCGTGATGCCCCGGAACGGGCTTTCGAAATAGTTTTCCATTGAGTAATCTCACTGCATGTCTTCGCTTTCGCTTGCCTTGCGGCAAGCCGACACCAGGCGAAAAGCCAGCTGGCTTCTCGTCCGATGCTCCTCGCGCTGCGGCGGGAGCTAGATGCAGGTGGTACTCGATGCCTTGATCATGGCTCCCTGTTACCGCAAAACGAGCCAAAGGCAAAGTGCCGCCACACGACAACCTTCAAGGATCAGGAAGCGATGGCCAGAATGAGCGCGATCATAAGCAGCATGGGGCCCATCCACTTGAAGTGACGCGCCACCGGTGGCCGGTGAGCTGGATTTCTCGACAGGGACAGATATCCGAACCCTACGAGCGTCATCCAGAGGCTGACGCAGAACATGATGAATTCATCAATATAGGCTGCGATCATGTCTTCCCCTCCCAGGCACCGCCCCAATGGCGGCAAACCTAACCAGCATGAAGACGAATGGCCATGAATAGCCACGGCGCAGTGGCAGGCTGATCCGTCCCGAAAAGCAGAACACCGGGCTCAGGCTAAAAACCCGACCCCGGTGCCCCTGTCTGGAATAGTGCTTTCAGCGCCATGGAGGGCGTGAAGGCAGAGTGGGTATCAGAACTCCTCCCAATTATCCGTTGTCGTATTCAGTGCCGCGTTGCCGGAGAACGCCGCCCTGATCCGGCCGCCAAGGGCGCGGGCCGGTGAGGTCGCCGGTCTGTCGGCCGACGAAGCGGTTCGCACGGGCGCGGACGCCTCGCTGTAACCGGCTTCAGACAGCTTGAACTGGGCGATCAGCCGGTTGAGCGACGACGCCTCGCGTGCGAGCCCGTGGCTCGCCGCGGTGCTCTCCTCCACCATTGCGGCGTTCTTCTGGGTGTCCTGGTCCATCTGGTTCACGGCCGTATTGATCTGCTGGAGACCGGAGGACTGTTCCTGTGCCGATTCCGCAATCGCCGCCACGTGGCGGTTGATTTCCTGCACTTCCGTGACGATCAGTTCCAATGCCTTGCCGGTCTCTCCGACGAGCTGCACGCCTTGCTGGACCTGACCGTTCGAGGTCGTGATCAGGTTCTTGATCTCCTTGGCGGCGCCTGCGGAACGCTGCGCCAGTTCGCGAACCTCCTGCGCGACAACGGCGAAGCCCTTGCCCGCCTCGCCCGCACGGGCAGCCTCCACCCCGGCATTCAGTGCCAGAAGGTTGGTCTGGAAGGCAATCTCATCGATAACGCCGATAATATTGGAAATCTCATTCGCGGATGTCGCGATCTGTTCCATCGCGGCAACGGCCTTCTGCACCACGTCTCCGGATCTTTCGGCGCCGATCTTCGCGCGGCTGACGAGATGTCCCGCTTCCTGCGCCCGTTTGGTCGAATCCTTCACCGTCGTGGTGATCTCTTCCAGCGCCGCAGCGGTTTCCTCTACCGCCGCAGCCTGCTGCTCCGTCCGTTTCGCCAGATCGTCGGCCGCTGCGCGGATTTCGTTTGCGCCGGAATCAATGCCACGGGCATTCTGCGCCACCTGGTTGAGCGTCGACTGTAGCTGTTCCGCGGCCCTGTTGAAGTCGCCGCGAATACCGTCCAGGCTCGGCACAAACGGCTGCGCTATGCGGTAAGTGACATCGCCTTCGGCGATCTTCGAAAGCGCGGTGGCAAGATTGGTGACCGCGAACTGAACGTCGGCGGCTTCCTGCGCCTTCTGTTTCTCCCGCTCGATCCGATCCTTTTCGGACATGGACCGGTTCGCGTCCGTTTCAGCCTCGAGCCGCAGGCGCTCCACTGCGCTTTCGCGGAACGCTTGAACGGTTGCGGCCATCTGGCCAACTTCATCCTTGCGATCCATGCCGACGATTTCGCTTGCAGTATCCCCCGCCGCCAGCGCTTCCATGCGGGCGCGAAGGCGCGCAATCGGCGTGGTAATGCCGCGGGACGAGATGAGCAGGCCAAGCGCGATCACGGCCAGAGACATGAGTGCGAGTGTGACAACACCCGTCCAGATCGTCGTATTCGTGCTTGCGGTAAGGCGCTCCCGGCCCTCATTCATGACCTGGATGAGCTGTTCGTTACCCGCACTGATTTTCGGCGAAACCTCGGTGATTTTCCGCAGGACGTTAAGCGCCATCTGCTGGGCTTCGGCCCGCTGTCCTGCCTGCATGAGGGAAATGACCTGATTGCCGATTTCCTCGACTTCGACAACACCCTTGAGGATGTCCCGCGCGGCGTCCGTGCGGGCCGGCACGAGTTCCATGATCTTGTTCTGGCGTTCCTCGAGCTGCTTGCGATCTGCCCTGAAGGTCTTTACGGCCGCTTCGAAATCGCTGCTGGCCGGATCGTTGAGGCTGGCGCGAAGCATCTGCATGCCGAGCGCATTGAGATTTCCGCTTGTTCTGGCGTTCAGCACCGCAGCAAGGGCCTCGTGGCCGATGAAATCACTATAGACATTATCGGTGCTTTTATATTGCAGGCTGACATAGCTTATGCCGGAAAGCGACATCAGGCTCATCAGCGAGATGACAAAAACGACCTTCGTTTTTATCTTGGTATTCTTCAGGAATGACATGAACGGCCTCAAGGCAAGCGCTCCTCCTGCCGCCGCACGGGTGGCCGGGGGAACCATATGATGAAACATCGCGGGTAGCTGTTGCCCCTCCTCATAGGGCGACAAGCGGGTGCCTTTTTCGAACCGCAGGGCAGGTCGTGACGGGTCCGCTTGTTCTACCGGCTCCACCGATAAAACCTTGGAACCTGCGTATTTTAGATTTCACAAAACAACTAAACGAAGTGTTACCCTTGCCATGCAAGTGCTGACAATTCGGCATGCCGCAGACGGCTATTGTCTTGATAATGCTCAAGACCCGGCGGGCCAGCGACAAGGGCCAATACAAAAAGGGCAGCGGGAATATCTCCCCGCCGCCCCTCTTTCATTCACCGCACCCTCCCGCATCCAGATGCAGGCGGTATTGCGGATTAATAATGCACCGACTGGGAATCGATCGGCGTCGTCTTCGGCGGAGCGAACTTCGTCAGATCGATGCCCTCGACGGCGGAACGATACTCCTCGATGCTCGGCGTACGGCCGAGAATGGCGGACAGCACCACGACCGGGGTCGAGGCCAGAAGCGATTCACCCTTCTTTTCGGCACTGTCTTCAACGACACGGCCCTGGAAGAGACGCGTCGAGGTTGCCAGAACCGTGTCACCCTTCGCTGCCTTTTCCTGGTTGCCCATGCACAGGTTACAGCCCGGGCGTTCCAGATAGAGGATGTTTGCGTATTCGGTCCGGTTCGTTGTCTTCGGGTTGATGTCATCGAATTCGAAGCCGGAATATTTCTGGAGGATTTCCCAATCCCCTTCCGCCTTCAGCTCGTCGATGATGTTATAGGTCGGCGCGGCAACGACGAGCGGCGCCTTGAATTCGACCTTGCCTTCGGTCTTTTCGATGTTGCGCAGCATCTGCGCGACGATCTTCACGTCGCCCTTATGCACCATGCACGAGCCGACGAAGCCGAGATCGACCTTCTTGGTAGCGCCATAATAGGAAACCGGACGGATCGTATCGTGCGTGTAGCGTCTCGAAACGTCGTTGTTGTTGACGTCGGGGTCGGCGATCATCGGTTCGTTGATGACATCAAGATCGACGACGACTTCAGCGAAATATTTCGCGTTCGAGTCAGGCTTCAATGCTGGAACTTCACCGGAACGGATTTCCGCAATGCGCTGATCCGCCTTCGCAATCAGGCCTTTAAGCGTCTGTGCGGCATTGTCCATGCCCTTGTCGATCATGATCTGGATGCGCGACTTGGCGATCTCCAGCGACTCGATCAGCGTTTCGTCTTCGGAAATGCAGATCGACGCCTTGGCCTTCATCTCGGCCGTCCAGTCGGTGAAGGTGAAAGCCTGGTCGGCAAGCAGTGTTCCGAGATGGACTTCGATGATACGGCCCTGGAACACGTTGTCCCCGTGCTGCTGCAGCATCTGCGCCTGCGTCGCGTGCACCACGTCGCGGAAGTCCATGTAGGGCTGCATCGTTCCCTTGAAGGTGACCTTGACCGATTGCGGGATCGGCATGGTCGCCTCGCCCGTGGCGAGCGCCAAAGCGACGGTGCCGGAGTCCGCACCGAAGGCGACGCCCTTGGACATGCGGGTGTGGCTGTCGCCGCCGATGATGATTGCCCGGTCATCAACGGTGATGTCGTTCAGCACCTTGTGGATCACGTCCGTCATTGAGTGATAGACGCCCTTCGGATCACGGCCGGTGATGACGCCGAAATTGTGCATGAAGGCCATGAGCTTCGGCGTGTTGGCCTGAGCCTTCTTGTCCCAGACGGACGCCGTGTGGCAGCCGGACTGATAGGCGCCGTCCACCAGCGGCGAAATGACAGTGGCCGCCATCGCTTCCAGCTCCTGCGCGGTCATCAGGCCGGTCGTATCCTGCGAACCGACGATGTTGACCTTGACGCGAACGTCGGAGCCGGCGTGCAGCACCTTGCCAGGCGTCACACCAACGGCGTTGCGGTTGAAGATCTTCTCGACGGCAGTAAGGCCCTGGCCTTCGATTGAAATTTCCTTGTTCGGTGCAAAGACAGGGGTCGCCTCGACGCCAAGCGTTTCAGCGGCAAAAGTCTGGAGCTTCTTGCCGAAGACGATGGCATAGGAGCTCCCAGCCTTCATGAATTCCATCTTCTGCGGCGTGAAGGACGAAGCGAGATCGACCAGCTCGGTGCCGTTTTCGTCCCGCAGCTTGCGATCCTTGGCGTCGATCTTGAGGACCGTGCCGGTCTCGACCGAATATTTCTGCTCAAGGATGGGGTTGCCGTCATTGTTGAGGATCGGCTTGCCGTCTTCGCCGAGCTTCTTCACCCAGTTCTTCAGATTGATGCCAATGCCACCCGTCACGTCGACGGTGGTGGCGAAAATCGGCGAAATGCCGTTGGTGCCCGCAACGATGGGGGCATAGTTGACGAAGGGCACGTAGGGGCTGGCCTGCTTGCCGGTCCACAGCGCAACGTTATTGACGCCCGACATGCGCGAGGAGCCAACGCCCATCGTGCCCTTTTCGGCGATCATCATCACCCGCTTGTCGGGGTGCTGCTTCTGCAACGCGACGATTTGCGCCTGCGCTTCCGGCGAGATCATACACTGGCCGTGCAGCTGGCGGTCGGAGCGCGAATGCGCCTGATTGCCCGGCGACAGGAGGTCGGTCGAAATATCGCCTTCGGCGGCGATGAAGGTGACGACCTTGATCTCGTCCTCGACATCGGGAAGCTTGGTGAAGAACTCGGCCCTGGCGTAGCTTTCAAGCACGTCCCGGGCAATCGCGTTGCCGGCCTTGTAGGCATCCCGCAGGCGGAACATGTCGGCATCGTAAAGGAAGACCTGGGTCTTCAGCACTTCACCCGCCTTGGTGGCGATTGCGGCATCGTTGCCGAGCGCGATGTCGAGCAGCACCTTGATCGACGGGCCGCCCTTCATGTGCGACAGCAGTTCCAGCGCGAAGGTCGGGGTGATCTCGGGGACGATGACGTTGCCGAGGATGATCTGCTTCAGAAACGCAGCCTTCACACCGGCGGCGCTCGTGGTTCCCGGCAATGTGTTATAAATGAAAAACTTCAGGGCATCGGCGCGGTGTTCGCTGCCTGCATCCCTGATCAGTTCGATGATTTCGGCGGTCAACGCACCGTCATCGATCGGCTTGGGCGCAAGTCCCTGTGGTTCTCTGCTTTTGATTTCAGCCAAGTAATCCAAGTAAAGGTTCATCGCAATCCCAACGTCATGATGTCTATGGAGCCGAACACAGCGCCACCAAACGGTAGTGCTGGTCGCCCCCGGGTTTCTGTCGGTTTCGACTACGCCAACCGGGGGCCGCTGACAAGATGTCGCATGCCTGTAAGCGCGGGGATGCGCGATATTTCGCCCATCCCATATCTTCGCCGCCAGGCCGCGCCGGCACTCCCCGCCTTATCGTCCCTGCGACGGCTTGCCGAGGCCGAGCAGATGATAAAAGGCGATGGCGCCGATTGTCGCCGTGCCGATGCCATCAAGCGTGAATCCGCCCACATTCAGCTTGAAATTTCCTGCCCCCAGAACAAGGGCGATACCCACCGTGATGAGGTTGCGTGGCTCGGAAAAGTCGACCTTGTTTTCCACCCAAATGCGCCCGGCGGTTGCCGCGATGAGGCCGAAGACGACGACGGACAGGCCGCCGATAACCGGCCCGGGTATCGTCTGTATCAGCGCGCCAAACTTCGGCGAAAAGCCGAGGAGGATGGCCACCAAAGCCGCGACAATGAAAACGAGCGTCGAGAAGATGCGGGTTATCGCCATGACGCCCATGTTCTCTGCATAGGTGGTCATGCCGGTTCCGCCAAAGGCGCCGGAGAAGATGGTCGCGATGCCGTCGCCGATAAAGGCCCGACCGAGGTAGGGATCGAGGTTCCTGCCGGTCATCGCGCCGATAGCCTTGATGTGCCCGAGATTTTCCGCCACGAGGATGACGACGACCGGAGCTATCAGTGCGATTGCCGATGCGGAAAAGACCGGCGTGGTGAAGGTTGGCAATCCGAACCAGGCTGCGGCGGCGACGCCTGAAAAATCAACCGGTTTGCCGAGGCCGAGACCGTTCGCCACCACGAGATAAGCGAGATAGGCGATCGCGCCGCCGATGAGGATCGGCAAGCGCCGCGCCATTCCGGGCGCATAGACGGCAATCGCACCGACCGAGGTGACCGTCAGAATGGCAATCCATCGCGACAGCTGGTCGCCATCGGGATTGCCAGGGCCGGAGCCGGAGGCGCTGGCTATCGCGATGGGCGCGAGCACGAGGCCGATGGCAGCGACGATGGCCCCCGTCAGGACCGGCGGCATCAGCCGCTCGATCCAGTTATGACCGGCAATCATGACGATCACGCCAATCAGTGCATAAAGCACGCCCGCAGCGATGATGCCGCCGAGCGCAAGCGCGATATTCGGGCTTGCCGCGCCCGCCGCCGCCCCGGTCGCCACCAGAACGGGGCCGATGAAGGCGAAGGATGAACCAAGATAGCTCGGCACGCGACCGCCAACGGCGATGAAGAAGATCAGCGTGGAAATACCGGAAAACAGGATCGATACATTCGGATCGAAGCCCATGATCAGCGGCGCGAGAACCGTGGAGCCGAACATGGCCACGACGTGCTGCAACCCGAGCACCGCGGTCTGCCCGGCGGGCAATCGCTCATCCGGCATGATGCGCCCTTCGGTTTTCAATCGCCAGCGAGGAAAATAACCACCCCTGTCGCTCATCGTCGTCCCCCACGAACCGCCCGGCGCGAGACTGACGGTTTTTCCGTCGCAGATCGCAGCCGCGCAAAAAGAGTTGCCTTTTGATGATAAGCGCGGTCGGCCGAGATCGAATCGGTGGCCGGCGTATCTTTTCTCCGGTAGCGCGATTGGTTCTCGCTGTCATCCGGGCGGCGGGATCGAAATGCGTTTGGCGCCGGCGGGAGTGCGCCCCGCGCCGGCACGGCAAGGAAGCATCGAGCGGATATCAGTCCGCCTTGTCGACAGCCGTCAAAATCTCAACGGCCGCCGTGACACGATCCTCATTGGGATAGTTTTTGTTGGCCAGTATGACGATGCCGAGTTTCCGTTGAGGGATGAAGGCGACATAGGCGCCAAAACCATTGGTGGAACCCGTCTTGTTGACGAAGACATCCTGTCCGGGCTTCAGGGGCGGCGCGATTTCCTGCACCGGAACGGTTTTGAGAAGAGCGCCGGAATTGGACTGGACAAGCGTCTTCAAGGCGACAGGCCGGGCATATTGCTCCCAGACGAGATCCTGCGTCATGGCGCCGACCGCGAAATAACCGGTATGGGTGCTTGCGATCGCCTGCCGGATCTTGCCGTCCAGCTTTTCAAGCCCCAGATTCGCGTTGACGAAGCGGATCATGTCTGTCGCCGTCGATCTGACGCCATAGGCTTCCGAAGAGAGAATGCCCGGCGTCAGGCGGGCCGGCTCGTCGTTTCGCGTGTAGCCCTGTGCATAATTGGCCAACTTCGCCTGGGGAACGACCGTGAACGTGTCCTTCAGGCCGAGCGCGGGAAAGAGCGTGTCCTGCATGGCGGCGTCGTAGCCCTGCCCCATCGCCTTTGCCGTGATGTAGCCGAGCATGCCGATGCTGGGATTGGCGTAGGTCCTGTGCGTTCCGGCACCGTAAGAAGGCTTCCAGCTCTTGAGATAAGCCAGCAGCTGCGTTTCCGTTTTGACATTGTCAGGCACCTGTAGCGGAAAGCCGCCTGCGGTGTGGGTGCCGAGATGCGTCAATGTAACGTCACCGAAAGCGGTGCCCTTCATGCCCGGAAGATAATCCCTGACCCTGCCGGACAGCGACAAATGCCCGTTCGCCTCGGCGTAGATCGCAAGGGTAGCCGTGAATGTCTTGCTGATGGAGCCGAGTTCGAACAGCGTTTCAGCCGTCACCGGCTGGCCGGTGCTTTTTGACATCACGCCGTAAGTGAAGATGTAACTCTCTCCATCGACGCTGATGCCGACCGCAAGCCCGGGTATGCCGTTCTTTTCCATGATGGGCTTGATCGCCGCATCCGTTATCGCCTTCAGCCTCGCCTCGTCGGCGGCCAGAGCCGGCGTGAGGAGGATCGCCGAAAGCATGGCCGTCCATACGATATGTCTGCGGTGAAAATTCATCTGTCGCGTCTCCAAAACCTCAGGTGGATATCAGGCGTTTCCCCAGCCAGCGCGAAAGACGTTTAGCCGCCCTACATTGCACGAACAAATCATGATATCTCGGAGGAGACACAAGAAAATCTAGGTCTCGAATGGTCCGTCAATTTCTTCCCCTGAACGGTTTGCGCGCGTTCGAAGCTTCCGCGCGGCATCTGAGCTTTACCCGCGCGGCGATCGAACTATGCGTGACGCAGGCCGCTGTGAGCCAGCAGGTCAAGGGACTGGAAAAGCGGCTGGGCGTCGCGCTTTTTCAACGTCTCCCGCGCGGCCTGAAGATAACTGCGGAAGGCGAAGCCCTGCTGCCGACGGTGACCAGTTCCTTCGACCAGATGGCAACGACGCTTGACCGCATCGAGGCCGGGCAGGTGCGCGAACTGCTGTTTCTCGGCGTTGTCGGCACCTTCGCGGTCGGCTGGCTGCTGCCGCGCCTGCAGGCGTTTCAGAAGCGCCACCCCTTTATTGACGTCAGGGTTTCCACCAACAACAACCGGGTGGATATGGCGGCAGAGGGGCTGGATTTCGCCATCCGTTTCGGTCAGGGCTCGTGGCACGGCACGGATGCGTTTCGTCTCTTTGACGCGCCGCTTTCGCCGCTGTGCACGCCGAAACTGGCGGAAACGCTGAAAGCGCCGGCCGACCTGATGGAAGCGACATTGTTGCGCAGTTACCGCGCCGATGAATGGAGCAGCTGGTTTGCGGCGGCGGGCGTCACGCCGGCCGCACAGGTCAATGCCGGCATTGTCTTCGACACGTCGCTCGGGATGATGGAGGCCGCCCTGCAAGGGCTCGGTGTCGCGCTGGCGCCGCCGTCGATGTTTTCACGGCATCTGGCTTCCGGAGCGGTCGTCCAACCTTTTCCCGTCACCATATCGCTCGGTAGCTATTGGTTGACCCGGCTGCAATCGAAACCGCCGACCCCAGCCATGCAGGTCTTTTCCGACTGGCTGTTCGACAGCATCGGCACTGCCTGAAGCCTTTACACGAGGGCGAGCGCCACGCCGCCGGCCGCGCAAAGAAGAACGACGACCCATGGCGGCGCTTTCCAGACCGTCAGCAGGATGAAACCCGCAAGCGCCAGTGCAAAATCCCTGGGGGTGAAGACGGCGCTGGTCCAGACGGGATCATAAAGCGCCGCGCCCAATATGCCGACCACCGCGGCATTGGCGCCGCGCATGGCCGCCTGCGCCAGAGGATGCCGGCGAAAGCCCTCCCAGAAAGGAAGTGCGCCGACGAGAAGCAACATGCCGGGCAGGAAGATGGCAACGAGAGCGATGGCTGCGCCCGCCACGCCGTTCGGCTGAGGGCCCGCCACCGCGCCGAGATAAGCAGCAAAAGTAAAGAGCGGACCGGGCACGGCCTGCGTTGCGCCATAGCCGGCAATGAAGGCATCCCTGGTGACCCAGCCCGAGGCGACGACTTCGGATTGCAGCAGAGGCAACACCACGTGGCCGCCGCCGAAGACCAGCGCGCCGGCCCGATAGAAGGCGTCAAACAAGGAGAGCCCCTGCCAGGCCGCGCCCGCCGCGAAAACCGGCAGCAGAACGAGAAGAAGGGCGAAAGCCGCAAGCGAAACATATCCCACGCGTTTCGACACGCGGAAGGCAAGATGGCTGGTCGACCCCGCCGAGGCGGCGCGGCAGAAGACCAGCCCGGCGAGCGCTCCGGCGCAAAGCGCCAGGATTTGCCCGAAAGCGCCGGCGATGAACACGACACAGACGATGGCGGCCATCGCGATGGTCGCGCGCTCACGATCCGGTGAGAGGCTTTTTGCCATTCCCCATACCGCCTGGGCGACCACGGCAACAGCGACGATCTTCAATCCATGCAGCAGTCCGGTGCCGACGGGGCCTTCGATGGATGCGGCGACCATTGCGAACGCGACGAGAAGAATGGCAGATGGCAGCGTAAACGCCGTCCAGGCGGCCAGCGCCCCGAGCGGCCCCGCCCTCAGCAGCCCGAGCGCAAAGCCCACCTGGCTGGAAGCGGGACCGGGCAGAAACTGGCAGAGCGCCACGAGGTCCGCGTAACCGGCTTCATCGACCCATTTGCGCCGGACGACCAGCTCATCGCGAAAATAACCGAGATGAGCGATGGGGCCGCCAAAGGACGTGACCCCGAGCTTCAAAAAGGCCGCGAAAACTTCGCCGGGCGTTCCGATTTTGTGACGCGCGGTGTCGTTCGAAATCGTGGGTGTCGAGGAATTCAACGATAGCTCCCTAAGCGTATGGCGGCTGCGCATACACATCGTCCGCACTGAAACGCCGAGGGTATCAGACACTATTACGACAGGGATATGAAGGGCCTTGCGAAATCAGCACCGTGTGAACCGGACCGGGAAACGTCTCAGCCGCCCTCCGGCATCCCGCCGCTCCTGCCCGGCTGAAACATGTCCAGCAATCCGCGATAGGGCTTGGGGACCGGCGTGGCATAAGCGCCGCGCTTGGCGGTGGAGAGCCCCATGGATACCAGTGCTTCCGCCTGTTTGACGGCTGCTGCGACGCCGTCGATGACAGGGACGCCGAATTCGGCGCGGAGTTCCGCCGTCAGGTCGGCCATGCCGGCGCAGCCGAGCACGATCGCCTCGGCACGATCCTGCCTCAGCGCCAGCGAAATTTGCTCCCGCAGCCTTTCGCGTGCATTCGAACCCGCCTCTTCCAGCGATAGCACCGGAATGTCGGCGGCGCGGACATTGCAGCGGGAAGACATGCCATAGCGCTGGACGAGATGTTCGAGCGGCAGCCGGGACCGTTCCATCGTCGTGACGATGGTGAATTTCTGCGCGATGAAGGCTGTGGCGGAAACCGCCGCCTCACAGATGCCGATGACGGGAATATCTGCAAGAGCCCGGGCCGCATCAAGCCCGGTATCATCGAAACAGGCGATGATCGCCGCGTCGACGCGCAGCGCCGGAGCCTTGGCAAGCTCCAGCAGAAGGCCAGGCACCGCGAATACCTCGTCGTAATAACCTTCGATGGAGACAGGCCCCATGGAAGAGGTGACGGCGAGGATTTCCGTATCGCGGCCCGCCACCCGTGTCGCGGCGTCGGCGATGGTCGCGGTCATGGACTGCGTGGTATTGGGATTGATGACGAGAATGCGCATCTTGGGTTTCTTCATCCGCGCGAATGGCGTCGATTGAGGGTGACGATCAGGCCGAGCGTGGCCGCAATCACCAGGAAGGAAAACAGGGTGGTAACGGCGCCTAGCGCATAAAGCACAGGGGTCGTGACATTGGTGGTCATGCCGTAGATTTCCAGCGGCAACGTGTTGTAGGTGCCAGACGTCATCAGCGTGCGGGCGAACTCGTCGTAGGAAAGCGTGAACCCGAAGAGGCCAACACCGATCAGGCTCGGCGCGATCATCGGCAGCACCACATGGGCGAAGGTCTGCCATGAGGACGCACCGAGATCGCGCGCCGCTTCCTCATAGGACGGCGAAAACCGGTTGAAGACGGCGAGCATGATGAGAACGTCGAAGGGCAATGTCCAGGTCAGATGCGCGCCAAAAGCTGATGTATACCATGAAGGTTCTAGCCCAAGCTGCTGAAACAAAACACCAATGCCAAGGGATATGATGATGGAAGGCACCACCAGGCTGGCGACCGACAGATAAAACAGCGGCGTCGCGCCGATGAATTTGCGACGGAAGGCAAGGCCTGCCAGCAGCGAGACGAGCACGGTTACGACCATGACCATCAGGCCGAGAGCGAAGGAACGGCGGAACGATCCGCCGAAATCGCCGACTGCCTGCTGTTCGAAGAGATTGCCGAACCAGTGCAGCGAGACGCCGTTCAGCGGGAACGTCAGGCCTCCGTTCGGCCCCTGGAAGGCGAGGATGAGGATGGCCGACAACGGGCCGTAAAGAAACAGCACGAAGAGGGCGAAAAAGAAAGCGAGGATATAGAATTCGCGGCCGCGTTTTTCCCGGTGCATAATCAAAGCTCCTTGCGGATATCGACGATGCGCAGGATGCCCGCGACCATCAGGAGAACGAGGACGAGCAGGATGACGGCATTGGCGGCAGCGGCCGGATATTGCAGCAGCGACATCTGGTTCTTCATCATCAGCGCCACCGAGGCGCTCTGGCCGCCCGACATGACCTGAACCGTGGAAAAATCGGCCATGACCAGCGTGACAACGAAGATGCTACCGATCGCCATGCCGGGTTTTGCGAGCGGGATGATGACATTGGTGAGCGTCTGCCAGCCGGTCGCACCAGCGTCGCGCGCCGCCTCGATCAAGGATTTGTCGATGCGCATCAGCGTGTTGAAGATCGGCGTGACCATGAACAGCGTATAAAGATGCACCATGGCCAGCACCACGGCGAAATCGGAATAGAGCAGCCATTCGATCGGCTCGGGGATGATGCCGGTGCCGACCAGCGCGCTGTTGACGAGACCGTTTCGCCCCAGAACGGGTATCCACGAAATCATGCGGATGATGTTGGACGTCAGGAAGGGCACGGTGCAGATAAGGAACAGCACCATCTGCATGGTGGTGGTGCGGATGTGAAAGGCGAGGAAATAAGCCACCCAGAAACCGCAGAACAGCGTGATGGCCCAGACCATCGCTGCATATTTCAGCGTATTTAGATAGGTCTGCCAGGTGACCCACGATCCCAGTGTCTCGCTGTAATTGAAGGTTACGAAATCAGGATACATCTGGGCGAAATCGTAATCCCAGAAGCTGACGACGGCGATCATCAGGATCGGCAGAGCCAGGAAAAAGCCGAGGATCAGGAAAAGCGGGGCAGCCTGCACATAGGAAACGAGTTTTTGCGGCAGCGCGAAGCTGCGGGGCGGTCTGTCCTTCTTGTCGCTGACGCCGATGAGTCTGACCGTCACCATGGGGAGCCTTTCTGTGGATTTGCAGAAGTGCCGGCGGCATTGCCGCCAGCGGGCACGTTGGAAGGTCCGCCACACCCTCGACGTCATCCTCGGCTTGACCCGAGGATGACGTCGAGAGGTGGGTGCCTGTCGCAATTGACCGGCGGCACTTGCCGCCGGTCGTCCTGAAAGCATCACGCCGCGATGAATTCGTTCCATCGGCGGACCATGTAGCGGTCTTCGTCCATGACCGAGTTCCAGCACGCCACCTTGCCCATGCGCTCCTCGAAGGAACCGCCATCGCGCACGGCACCGGCCTTTTCCATGACCTTGCCGTCTGGCGCGATGATATCGCCCTGAGCCGCCTTGCCCTCGACCCAGTAACCCCACTCGTCGGCGGTCATGTGCTCCTTCGCCGTTTCCATGGCGGCGGAGTAATAACCCTGACGGTTGAGGTAGGCGCCGACCCAGCCCGAAGTGTACCAGTTGATATATTCATAGGCTGCATCGAGCTTCGCACCGGACAGATGCTTGGCGAGACCGAGACCGCCGCCCCAGGAGCGATAGCCTTCCTTCAGCGGCTGGTATTTACAGGCGATGCCCTTCGAGCGGACCGCGGCAACGGCCGGTGACCACATGGACTGGATGATGACTTCGCCCGAGGCCATGAGGTTGACGCTTTCGTCGAAGCTCTTCCAGAAGGCGCGGAACTGGCCGTCTTTCTTGGCCTTGATGAGGAAATCGATGGTCTTGTCGATTTCCGCCTTGGTCATGTTGCCCTTGTCGGCATATTTGATGTTGCCCATGGCTTCCATGATCATCGCCGCGTCCATGATGCCGATGGACGGGATGTTGAGGATGGAGGTCTTGCCCTTGAACTTGGGGTCCATGATATCGGCCCAGCTGGTGATATCGCGGCCGACGAGATCGGGGCGGATGCCGAGCGTATCGGCATTGTAGATGGTCGGAACCATGGTGAAATAATCGGTCTCACCCTTGGCAAATGTCTTGTCGCCGGGCTTCTCGACGTAACCGACCGTGTGCGGCGCAGTGCCCTGCGCGACCACGCTGTCAGGCTTCAGCTTGCCGTTTTTGAACAGCGGCACGATCTTGTCGTAATATTTGAGCTTCTTGATTTCCATCGGCTGGATGACGCCGGCCGGATAGACCTTCTTCAGGATCCAGTATTCGATATCGGCGATATCGTAGGAGTTCGGCTGGGTGACGGCGCGCTGGGCAGCGGCGTCGGAATCCGTCGCCGTCATCTCAAGAGTGATCCCGAGGTCCGCCTTGCACTTTTCGGCAATGGCGTTGAGGTTGGAGACGCCGGTCCCGAACTGGCGGATGGTGATGGGGTTCTGCGCCCAGATGGTCGGGAAGCCGGTGATGAGGCCGGAGCCGATCGCCGCACCCGTGGCAGCCGCGCCCGCTTTCAGGAGGCCGCGGCGGGACAGGCCCTTCTTGCTGCTGGTGGTATCGGTCATTGCAAAGTTCTCCTCTGGTTATTTTTGGGGTCACTTCTCTACCCGGCCGAGCACGATGGCATCGGCCGCATTCCATGAAAGCGGTATGGCGTCGCCGGTCCTGACCGGGTTTTCGAAAAAGGCGGCGTCGCTGAGGATGACGTTGAAATCCTCCATGCCGGCGCCGGTCACGGCGATCTTCACGGTGGCGCCGCGATACTCGACATTGGAGACGATGCCCGTGAAACCGAGACCGGGTTGATCGGTCTCACCCACACGCACCCGATCGGTGCGAACGGCGATATCGACCGCCCCGTCATCCGGCGCCGCGCCTGTCGCGGTAAATGTGCCGCCGCCTGCGACTTCAAGCGTTACCAGCTCGCCGGACCTTTCCCTGAATCGTCCGGAAATGACATTGTGGTCGCCCATGAAACGGGCGACGAAAGCGGTCGCCGGTCGCTCGAAAACCTCACGCGGGGTCGCCGCCTGCTCGATCCGGCCGTCATTCATGACGACGATGATATCGGCCAGTGCCATCGCCTCTTCCTGACTGTGGGTGACGTGGACGAAAGTGATGCCGAGTGAAGTCTGCAGCTTCTTCAGCTCTGCGCGCATGCGGATCTTGAGGAAGGGATCGAGCGCCGAAAGCGGCTCGTCCAGCAACAGCGCCTCGGGATCGGTAATGAGCGCGCGCGCCAGCGCCACGCGCTGCTGCTGCCCGCCGGAAAGCTGGGCCGGGCGGCGGCCGGCATAAGGCTCGAGCTGCATCAGGCGCAGCATGTCCAGCGCCTTTGTGCGCCGGGTCTCCCTGTCCACACCCTTCATCTTGAGGCTGAAGGCGACATTGTCGACGAGATCGAGATGCGGAAACAGCGCATAGGACTGGAACATCATCGCCGTGCCGCGCCGGGCGGGCGGCAGATCGGTCACGACGGTGTTGCCAAGCCTGACATCGCCGCTGGAAATGCTCTCGTGACCAGCGATCATCCTGAGCGTCGAGGTCTTGCCGCAGCCCGACGGGCCGAGCAGGCAGCAGTAGCTCCCGGCCGGTATCTTCAGGCTTATCGCATGCACGGCGGTGGTGTTGCCGTAAATCTTGGATACGGAAGCGATGTCAATTGCGGCGGCTTTGCTCATAAACACTCTCCTGCGACACTTCTATCCATGCAGGAGGCGTGCCAATCGGCTTTCTCATTGATGCAAAAGGATAATTTAAAAGAGGAGAAACACAGGGTGAGAAGAGTGCCCAAATTTACAGCGATTGTTTTCGATGCGATGGAAAAATTGTATGCAATCTTGGCGACTAATTGATTACGCGCCGCTGGTTCACATGGCGCATGAACCCGCAAGTCGCAGCGCGAAGCCTGCGGCGCACGGACCACTGCGCACGCCGCTCTGCAGGCGTGCGCAGCCATGGAATGTTAGAGCACACCGAGGAACTGCCTGAGTTCCGGTGTGCGGGGGTTAGCGAAAACTTCTTCCGGCGGGCCGATCTCGTGTACCCGTCCCTGATGCATGAAGACGACGCGCGAGCAGACGTCACGGGCGAACTTCATTTCATGCGTCACCATCAAAAGTGTCATGCCCTCCCTGGCAAGCTCACGCACGACAGCGAGCACCTCCGACACCAGTTCCGGGTCAAGCGCGGACGTGATTTCATCACACAGAAGCGCGATGGGCTGCATGGCAAGCGCGCGGGCGATGGCCACGCGCTGCTGCTGACCGCCGGAGAGCTGGTCCGGATAAGCGTCGAACTTGTGCGCCAGACCGACACGCTCCAGCATCCTGCGCGCCATCGCCTCCGCCTCGGGCGCCGCCAGCTTCTTCACAACCATCTGCGACAGCATCACATTGCCGCCGGCAGTCAGATGCGGAAAGAGATTGAACTGCTGGAAAATCATGCCCACCTTTAATCTGAGGGCCTTCAGATGCAGCTCGTCATCAAGCAGCTGGGCGCCCGCCACCTGAATGGAGCCGCTGCTGATCGTCTCAAGACCGTTGATACAGCGCAGCAGCGTCGATTTTCCCGAACCGCTTTTCCCGATGATCGCGATCACCTCTCCGGGCTCGACATCCAGGTTGATGCCCTTCAGCACTTCGTTGTCGCCAAAGCTCTTGTGGACTTCAGTGATTTCGATGAGCGACATTGAGCTTCCTTTCGAGAAACTGGCTGGATTTCGACAGCGGCCAGCAGAGGGCGAAATAGATGAGCGCCACCAGCCCGTATACCGTGAAAGGCTGGAAGGTCGCGTTGGTGACGATCGTGCCGGCCTTGGACAGTTCAACGAAACCGATAATGGAGGTGAGCGCGGTGCCCTTGATGACCTGGACGGAAAAACCGACTGTCGGTGGAATGGCGATCTTCATCGCCTGGGGCAGGATGACGTAACGCATCTGCTGAAGGCGGCCCATGGCAAGGCTTGCCGAGGCTTCCCATTGCCCCTTTGCGATCGACTCTACACAGCCGCGCCAGATTTCCGCCAGAAACGCAGCAGTCCACAGGATGAGCGCCACGCCTGCGGCAAGCCAGGCTGGAACATCGATTCCGAAGAGGCCGAGGCCGAAAAAGGCGATGAAAAGCTGCATCAGGAGCGGCGTACCCTGAAAGACTTCGATGTAGATGCGGGCAAGACGGCTCAAGGCCGGACGCGGACTGATGCGCAGCCACAGAAGCGCGAGGCCGACCAGGCCTCCGCCAGCGAAGGAAACCAGCGACAGCAGCAGCGTCCAGCGCGTGGCAAGCAACAGGTTGCGCAGAATATCCCAGAAGGTGAATTCCATCATCGCGCCAGCCTCCGCGGAAAAAGGAAGCCGCCCAGCGCCAGCATGCCCTGCCGCAGCAGGATCGCGAGCAGCAGGTAGATCACCGTCGAAACAATATAGGCCTCGAAGGCGCGGAAGGTGCGCGACTGGATGAAGTTGGCCGCAAACGTCAGGTCTTCCACCGCGATCTGCGAGACAACCGCCGACCCGAGCATGACGATGACAACCTGCGACGTGAGCGCTGGCCAGATGCGCTGCAGCGATGGCCGGAGCACCACGTGGCGGAAGGTTTCGAAGCGAGTCATCGCAAGGCTCGCCCCCGCCTCGAACTGGCCTTTCGGTGTTGCCTGGATGCCGGCGCGAATGATCTCGCAGCTATAGGCGCCGAGATTGACGATCATCGCCAGATTGGCGGCGGTCAGCTCCGAAAGCTTGAAACCAAGCGACGGCAGGCCGAAAAAGATAAAAAACAGCTGGATGAGGAAAGGCGTATTGCGGATGAGTTCGACGTAACCGCCGACGATGGGCCTTAGCCAGGAGGGGCCAAGCGCACGGGCCCAGGCGCAGGCGGTGCCGAGCGACACGCCGATAACGCCGCCCACCAGCGTCAGCTGGCTGGTGATGGCAATACCCTTGGCAATCTGCGGCCAATATTCGCCGAGCCACAGGAAATCAAATTGATAGCTCAAGAAAAGTCCCCTTGCGCCGGTGGTGAGAAAGCCGTCCCGGGGAACCGGGACGACGGGGATATGTGACGATCAGAGATCGGCCGGCAGATCCTGCCCGAGCCATTTGGTGGCGATGGCATTCAGCGAACCGTCCGCCTTGGCCGCGGCGATAGTCGCATTGACCTTCTCCAGCAGGGCCGTCTCATTTTTGTTGAGGCCGATGTAGCAGGGCGAATTCTTGATCAGGAATTTCATTTCCGGCCGCTTCGGCGGGTTCTTCGCCAGAATGGCGGCGGCGACCACATTGCCGGTTGCGACAACCTCCGCCTGACCGGACAGGAAGGCGGAAATGGTGCCGTTATTGTCCTCATAGCGCTTGATGGTGGCGTCAGCGGGCGCAACCTTCGTCAGCTCGAGGTCTTCGACAGAACCGCGTGTCACGGCAACGGTCTTGCCCTTCAGGTCCTCGGCTTTGGAGAGGGAGACGTCCTGCGGACCGAACACGCCGTTGAAAAAAGGAGCATAGGCGGTCGAAAAATCGATGACCTTCTCGCGTTCGGCGTTCTTGCCGAGGCTGGAGATCACCAGATCGACCTTGTTGGTCTGCAGATAGGGAACGCGGTTGGCGCTGGTGACTGGCACCAGCTCCACCTTCGCGCCCAGCTTGTCGGCGATCAGCTTCGCGACGTCGATGTCATAACCCTGCGGGGTCATGTCGGCCCCGACACTGCCAAAGGGTGGAAAATCCTGCGGCACGGCGACGCGCAGCGTGCCGCGTGCGGCAATGTCGGCAAGGGCGTCCGCCTTTGCGGGCGCGGAAAATCCGAAGGCGGCAGCCATGGCGGCGGCGGCGATGAAGGTCCGTCTGAATATCATGGTTCATTCTCCTTGTGCTGGTTCTGTTGCTCGGTTTTTTTGTCGGTATCGCCGCGGTTATGTTCCGGAAGGGCGAGCGAGTGGCGAAGACCGGCGAGCGGGTCAGGTCGCCGGGTGAGATCGAGGCCGGTTTCCACCTCGTCCAGATGTTCGATTGAAAGCTCCGCCGCCCTCGCGAAATCGCCGGCTGCCATCGCCTCGAATATCCGGCAATGTCCCTGATGCGACTGCAGCGCATGAAATTCCGACTGGTAAAGCATGGAAATGAGGATCGTGCGGGCCGTCAGGTCGCGCAGCAGTTCAACGAGGACGGCATTGCCACAAAGCTCGGCGATCCTGATGTGAAAATCGCCCATGAGGCAGGTCAGGCGCTGCCGGTCGCCCGCGGCTATGGCGACTTTCTCTTCCTCGAGATGCGCCAGGAGAACGCCGCGCCCTTCTTCGGTAAGGGTCCGCATACTGCGCACTAACCCGGATTCGATGATCCGGCGCGCTTCATAGATGGTCATCGCCTCCTCGGCAGACGGCTCGACCACGAACCAGCCCCGCCTCGCACTAACGTGCACGATTCCCCGGGTTTCCAGCCGCATCATCGCCTCGCGTACCCGGGTGCGCGATACGGAGAAAAGACCGGCAAGCTGGTTTTCGCTGAGCCGTGTGCCCGGCCGGATACGCGCCGACAAAATGCCGGATACGATGGCCTCTTCAATGTTTATCTGACGATCCTGCCTGGTATGTAAATCTTGCATACAAGACAGAAAGCAAAGCCCGTGCCAGACGGATTCCCCACTTTAAATCGCGGGGAAAACGACATGAGCTCAAAATTTGAGCAACCTGTCCAGCGCACACGAAAGAAGCAGCCTGTTAACAGGACAGATTTTCATCACTCGATCAAAAACGCCCGCAGGCGATTAACCCTACCCGGCCTTGAACCGGTCGAAAGCCGTGAGATATTTGACCGTAGGGTCGGCGTCCCAACGATAGATTTCGGTGCGCAGAAAATGCAGCTCCTCCGCCAGCATCTCTTCCGGCAGCTCCGCCCACCAGGATTTCGGCCGGCCGTCCGAACCGTCCGACCAGCGATAACCCCGCTTCTTCAGGTGATCCTTCATATCGAAGGGGCTGTTCTCCGCGTAGATCCGGACGCGCGATCTACGGCTAGCCGCGTGAAGCTCCATGAAGGGCGTCATGCCTTCCTGGCCCGGCCGGTTCTGCTCGAGCACCTCCAGCAGCGCGAAGCAATCATCAACGGCGCGATGACCATCATGGAAATAACCGGACTGACCGATCAGATAACCCAGCTTGTTGCCCTCAAATCCACGCACCCGCCAGTCGATTTCGGAAACGGAGCAGGCCCAGGCCTTCTCATTGAATATGGGCGAGAAGGCTTCACAGAAGGGACGGTCGAAGCCGGCATTGTGGGCAATGATCAGATCAGCATCGCCGACGAGAAAAGTCAGCCGCTCCATGTCGATCGCCTGCCCCGCAACCATGTCATCGGTGATCCCAGTCAGCCGGGTGATCTCCGCCGGTATGGCGACGTTGGGCTGCCGAAGTCCGCCGTAAATGCCGGTGACGTCGCCAATGGCGCCCTGATCGTCGAACGTGAAGGCGATGACGCCGATCTCGATTATTTCGTCCGTCCGGTGGTTCAGACCCGTGGTTTCCGTGTCGAGGATCACGCCCCGGCGGGAAAATTCCGGCCTTGGCCGTTCCACGACCTGACGCGGCATGAGCTTGCGCAGAACGCGGTAATTGCCGGTGGATTCGAGATAGCCCGCCAGCCCCTCATCATCCATTGCGACCCTCTGCACCGCTCCGCGTCCCGGCATTTTTCGCCCCCGTTCGGTCTCGGGAAGCCGCGCGGCCGCGGAAGCGAAAAAGTCCAACTGGGAGGTCATGAGGTGCCTGCCGCCTTGCCCGGAAATCGAAAATCAGTACTCCAACATATGCGTAGAGGCTCACGGTAACAACAGCAGACGCTCTCATCCACAGAAAGGCGGCGCCAATCCGTTAACGAAAGACACGCACGGTTTCAGGCTTCGGAAAAAACCGCCGTCATCTGTAAATCTGCGGCGATCTCAACCACGGCGGTCAGGGAGCCGGACGCCCCAGGACAGTCTCGCAGCTCGCCGGATCGCCGATGATCTCGCTCGTGGTGATGATGGAAGCTGCGTCCGCGGTGATCTTGATGATGCAATCGCGGCGATGTTGCTTGATTTTCATGCCCTCGGTCTGCGAGACCTGCGCCTGCCCGTCGACGGTCCGGTATTCGCGCCGGTTGCTGAGCCCCGCATAGGTCTCGACATCCACTTTCAGCCAGTAGGATTCGGTTGCGCCCTTTTCGATGATGACCTTGTTGGGGCGGCCAAGCCGGGCGATTGCCGCCTCCCGCGGCTGCCCTTTAAAACCGGCCACAGTGCGGGTGATTTCCGTCTGCCCGGTGCTGGTGCACGCCACGGCCATGGTCAGCATCGCTGCCAGCGCTCCGGTTTCAAGCAATCTCATGTGCAATTCATCCCCTCGTCACACGTCACCGGCCCGCGGGTTGCGGTCGCCGCCGGCCGCAAATCTAGGAGCGATCATCTCGCACTGAAAGGAGGAGCGGCGTATGGGCCGATCAACTTGTCATGATCAGCCGCGGCCCCCGCTAGCGGTTGCGGAACACGGTGCAGGGAACACCCGCCCCACGGATTTCACCACAAAGCGCATTGGCTTCGGCTCTGGTCTCGCGGCCGATGCGCGCGGCGTAACGCGGGCGCGAACCGAAATTGCCACCCCTTTGCCGCACGATCAGTGCGCGCTCGGCATTGAGAGGCCCCGACAATTGGCCTATGGCACGGGTAAAGAGCCGGTTCGCCACCGTCGGATTGTAATGGGCGGCAAGCTGCACACCCCATGGCGCCCAGTCGGCCGAAGATATCAGGACGGGATCGTTGATCGTGCGTGTATCGGCAAGCCGCAGGCAGGCGTCGATGAAGGGCCGGCTGCCGTCCAGCGCCGGCGCGGCCTTATCCGGTGGATTGTCTTTCCAGCTTTCCACAGGGTACCCGGTGATTGCAAAGACATAATCGCGCGTTTCCACCGGTAGGCGACCTGTCGCGATAAAACCGCGCAGCCCCGCCTCGCCGGCATTATAGGCTGCGGCTGCGAGACCGAAATTGCCGAAGCGCAGCTTCAGCTCCGACAGATAGCGTGACGACGCCTCCAGCGCAGCAATGATGTTGAAACTGTTGTTCAGACCACGCAGCCTCGCCGTCCCCGGCATGAACTGGGCAATGCCTTCCGCCCCCTTCGGGCTCACCGCATCGGCCCGGAACAGGCTCTCCCGCCAGATCAGCCTGGCGAAATAATCCGGCGGAACGGCATGGCGCGCGGCGAGAACCTCGATGGCGTGGCAAAGGTCCCTGTTGTAGCTCTGGGGACTGATGCACAATTCGGGCGCCACATCGTGGGCATGGGCGCAGGACGCCTTGCCGTCAGCCGGCGTTTCGGCCTGCGCCGGCCCCAGCAACGCCGCCAGCCAGCAGAGAACGAGCACGACCCTGCCTGTTGATGTCATCCCTGCCAAACGAAAGTCCCCGTAATCTTCAGGCGCGCTGCGTCGATTATCCGACAATCGCGACGATATGCCTATACCCCGCACTTGCATGGATCGATTTCGGTTTCAGACGTTTCATGGCCCCCCATGCCAAGGCCCGCAGGGGATGGAAGGGAACCCCAGATGCCTCTAAAAGTCCTGCCATTCCTCATGCGCGACAGCCGCGCTCGATGCGCCACGCACGCCCGACGGGCGGGATAGCGGGTGGCGCGGCGCGGCGGCACCGCGCTGGCCGGACCCGCTGCGCGTAGAGGCCGCATGACGCGCAGTCTCCTCGAACCGGAACTGGCCTAGGAGCTCGAACAGGGCCGCGGCCTCCCGCGCGAGGCTGTGGCTTGCGGCCGTCTGCTCCTCCACCATCGCGGCGTTCTGCTGGGTAGCCTGATCCACGCTGTTGACCGCCTGATTGATTTCGGCAAGCGCCGTGGACTGTTCGCGGGCCGCATCCACGATCGCCGCCACATTGGTATTGATGTCGCCGACCTGCTCTGCGATTTCCTGCAGCGCCGAACCCGCCCTGGTGACGAGGCCGACGCCGTTTTCCACCTGCTTGCCCGAAGCGTTGATCAGGTTCTTGATTTCCTTTGCAGCCGTCGCCGAGCGCTGCGCAAGCTCGCGCACCTCCTGCGCGACAACGGCAAAGCCCTTGCCTGCCTCGCCTGCACGGGCCGCTTCCACGCCCGCATTGAGCGCCAGAAGGTTGGTCTGGAAAGCAATTTCGTCGATCACGCCGATGATGCTCGAGATTTCCCGCGATGATTTTTCAATCTGATCCATGGCGCCTATGGCATCGCGCACCACCTGGCCTGAATGTTCGGCATGGTCGCGGGCACGGGCAACGATTCTGCCGGCTTCTTCCGCCCGACGGCTTGAATCACCGACTGCCGTGGTGACCTCTTCAAGCGCGGCAGCGGTCTCCTCTATCGAAGCCGCCTGCTGCTCCGTCCGTCTGGCAAGATCATCTGCCGCGGATCGTATTTCATTCGACCCGGAAGAAATGGCGCCGGCATTTTCAGACACCCGCGTCATGGCCCGCTTGAGCTTTTCCGAAGCCGCGTTGAAATCCGTGCGCAGCCGTTCAAGCGAGGGAATGAAAGGCGTGTCGATGCTCTGGGCAAGATCGCCTTCGGCAAGGTCTGTAAGGCACTGCGCCAGCTTTTCGACATTCTCGACACGGCCGGTCACATCGGTCGCGAATTTGACGACCTTGAACACTTTCCCATTCAGATCGAAGATCGGATTATAGGAAGCCTGGATGAAGACCTTGCGGCCGCCCTTGCCGAGACGCATGAATTCATCCGCCACCAGATCGCCGCCGGCGAGCCTTTCCCAGAACTGCCCGTAGGCCGGTGAGTGTGTATAGGCCGGCTCGCAGAACATGGAATGATGCCGGCCCTGCACTTCCGCGAGAGAATAGCCCAGCGCCGTCAGAAAATTCTCATTGGCAGTCAGGATTTCGCCGTTCGGCGAGAATTCGATGATGGCCTGCGCCCGGGAAAGGGCGTCGATCTTGCCGGCGTCTTCCGCCGCCTTCAGCTTGCGTGCGGTGATGTCTGTAGCGATCTTCACCACCTTCACCGGCTTGCCGCGGCGAAACACCGGGTTATAGGAAGCCTCGATCCAGACCTCCCTGCCGCCCTTGCCGATGCGCTTATACTGCTGCTGATCGAACTGACCGGCAGCAAGTTTTGCCCAGAAGCCCTTGTAATCCGCCGAAGACACGACGGCGGGTTCGACGAACATGCTGTGATGCCTGCCGAGGATTTCCGAAAGTTCGTAGCCCAGAGCCCGACAGAAATTCTCATTGGCGGCAAGAATCTTTCCCGAAAGGTCGAATTCTATGATGGCCTGGGATTTGGAAAGCGCGGCGAGAACCGCGAAAGCATTGGCACCACGATCAAGAACACTCAAGCACGCTTCTCCGATAAAACAGGAAGTTTCTATCCAAAATTATTCACGCATATTATAATTTCAGTATTAATTGATATTTAATGATAATTTTTATTCTCGTCTGATGCACGTGCGTACTCCAGCGAAATTTCCATTCATTGATTTGTTTTTTTGAAATTTCACACCTGTTCCCGTAGTCGAAGACAGGGCGATGCAATAGTTCCATTGCTACATTTGTTCCGAGTCGGGATCCCGCTTCCGGCTTGGGCAATATATTTGGGGGAGACATGATTGATCTTGTGGCAGTGCTTGCGGTGTGGACCTATATCGGTGGTTTCTTATGGTTGACGGCCCGGCTGGCGAAGCGCACGGGCGAACCGGTCTGGCTTTTTGCCAAGGGTCGCGAAAGGCAAACCGTTCCCGCCACGCTTTTCCGTGTCGCGTTTCTTCTCGGCGCGCTTCTGCCGCTTTTCACCCTCTGGCTGGAACCGCAACAGGCCGGTTCGCTGCTGGACCGACACTATACCGGCGCAGCCATCCGCTTCGCTGGGGTGGTTATGGCGCTGGCGGGAAGTGCGCTCGCGCTCTACGCGCAGCATTACATGGGCAAATCGTGGCGCATCGGCGCGGCCGAAGGCCACCTCGGAACCATCGTGGATACCGGGCCTTTCAGCATGTCAAGAAACCCGGTCTTCGTCGGGCAGATTGTGCTGTTTACGGGATTGGTTCTGGTGTTCACCTCCGTTCTGCAGCTCACCGTCGCCATCGTCCTCATCATCGCGGTGATGCTGCAGGTCAGCATTGAAGAGCGCGTGCTGACAAAGGAACTTGGCCCGGCCTATGTTGCCTATCGCCGCAGGGTGAGACGCTGGCTTTGACACTGGTCACGCATTGTTTCGGAACGTTTGCGCTGCGGCTGCATTTTACGCCGGATGGGGAGCCGTCAATCTGCCCATGAGTTACCCGCCGGCAAGGGGGAAGCCGTCAACCTCGGAGGACCATACCCATGCAAAAGAACATGATCTGTATCTGGTACGACAAGGACGCAAAGGCAGCAGCCCGTTTTTATGCCGACACGTTTCCCGATAGCGAGGTTATAAAAGTGTATCACGCGCCGGGCGACTATCCCTCCGGCAAGCAGGGGGACGTCCTCATGGTGCAGTTCACTGTCGCAGGCGTAACCTGCATCGGCCTCAATGGTGGGCCGCAATTCAAGCACAGCGAAGCTTTCTCATTCCAGATATCGACTGAAGATCAGGAGGAAACCGACCGCTACTGGAACGCCATCGTTGGCAATGGCGGCCAGGAAAGCGCCTGCGGCTGGTGCAAGGACAAATGGGGCATCTCCTGGCAGATCACGCCGCGCGTGCTGATGGATGCCATGGCTGCCGGCGGGGCAGAAGCCAGACGAGCCTTCACGGCGATGATGGATATGAAGAAAATCGACGTCGCCGCCATCGAAGCCGCACGCCGGGGTTGATGGAGACAGACGGTTCAGCATCAGGTAGCGGAACGCCCGCTTTCCACGTAAATAACTGACGTCTAAATAGAAATACATGCATTGCGCTTCCAGCGATCGTATTTCGCCGCGCCGACGATGCTGCGCCGCAAGTCATCATAAAACGTTCAACAAAATGTAAGCTATCCGTCAAATACGACTGTTAGCAGAGCCCGTGGCTTCGTGCTCAGGACATGACGTCCCTGCCGATCAGGCCATCATTCCATCAACGGGGCTCAACTCATGAAACCTTCCGCTCTGACCTCTTTCATGGCCGGCGTTGCCATTGCCGCCGCCTTCGGCGCCACGGCTGCCCACGCTGAAAAGACCAAGTTCGAATTCTGGTACGGCCTTTCCGGTGACCTTGGCGAACGCGTTCAGGACACCTGCAAGAAGTTCAACGAATCCCAGGCTGAATTCGAGATCGTCTGCACGTCTCAGAACGATTACGACGCCACGCTGCAGAACACCATCGCCGCCTACCGCGCCAAGAAGCAGCCGGCGATCACCCAGATTTACGACGCCGGCACGCTGGACATGATGCTGTCCAAGGCTTTCGTTCCCGCGAAAAAGCTAATGGCTGACAATGGCTACAAGATCGACTGGGACAATTATTTCCCGGGCATTGCCAATTATTATGCAACGGCTGCGGGCGAGCTGAACTCCTTCCCCTATAATTCATCCACCGCTGTGTTCTATTACAATGTCGATGCGTTCGAAAAAGCCGGCATCACCTTCAAGCCCGATACATGGGAACAGGTTGAAGAGGCCGCGAAGAAGCTGAAAGCCGCCGGTTTCGAATGCCCGCTCGCCTTCAACTTCGACACCTGGATGCTGATGGAACAGTTCTCCGCCATCCATAACCAGCCGATCGCCACCAAAGGCAACGGCTATCAGGGCCTCGACGCGGAACTGACGATCAACAAGACCAAGTTCGTCGACCATGTAAAATTCTTCAAAAAGATGCAGGACGAGAAGCTGTTCGTCGTCAAGACGAAGCAGCTCGGCATGGACATCCTGCCCGCTTTCACCTCGCAGACCTGCCAGATGTTCATGTCTTCGATTGCCGGGCACGGCACCGTGGGCAAGGGCATGCCTGAGGGCGTGAAGTGGGACGTGGCCATGCTGCCGGTCTGGAAGGGCACGCAGCGGCAGAACTCGCTCGTCGGTGGCGCTTCCCTGTGGGTCATGGCCGGCCGTCCGGAAGCGGAATACAAGGGCGCGGCAGCATTCCTCAACTTCATCGCCCAGCCGGAGATGGTTCAGTGGTGGTCCACGGTCACCGGTTACATCCCGGTCACCAAGACCGGCTTCGACGCCATGAAGGCCAACGGCTTCTACGACAAGGCACCCTATAAGGGTCGCGAAAAGGCAATCGAGAGCCTGACCTTCACGCCGCCTTCCGAATATACCCGCGGCATCCGTCTCGGCAACTTCACGCAGATCCGCAAGGAAGTCTCCACGGCACTCGAAGCCATCTTCATGCAGAATGCCGACGTTCAGGGGGAACTCGACAAGGCCGTCGAGCGCTCGAATGCCGGCCTGCGCCGCTTCGAAAAGACCTATGCCGGCGCCAAGCTGAACTAAACTTTGCCGTTTTGAAGGGGCTTGCCCGCGGGATCTCCCGGGCAAGCCCGTCCAGTTCTCCACTTTTGCCGGTTACTCAATGGAAAAGCGCGCCGTCTTCAAGAGCACGTGGTTACCCGTGCTGTTCGCCCTGCCGCAGCTTCTGCTGATCTTTCTGTTCTTTTATTGGCCTGTGGCAGCGGTCATCAACTGGGCGTTCACACTTGAACCGCCCTTCGGCGGTGCGGCGGAATTCGTCGGGCTCGCCAATTTCAAGGAGACCTTCTTCGATCCGCTTTACTGGCAATCGGTGCTCGTCAGCCTGATCTTCGCCGTCGCCGGTCCGTTCTTCACCATTCTCATCGGCCTTGTCCTTGCGCTTTGCGTGGATCGCGCCCTTCCCGGCTCCGGCTTCTTCCGGGTGCTCTATATTCTTCCTTACGCCATCGCCGGGCCTGCGGCGGGCATGGCATTCCGTTTCATCCTCTCGCCGGAACGCGGGCTTGCCGCCTCGCTCAACGCCTGGTGGCCGGATTTCTGGAACCCGGCAAAATATGGCGAGCACGCGCTGATCCTCGTCATCGTCATCTTCATCTGGAAATGGGCGGGTTACACCTTCATCTTCCTGTTCGCCGGCCTGCAATCCGTGCCGCGCGCGCTGACGGAAGCAGCCGCTATGGACGGCTCCGGGCCCGTCCGCCGCGCCATCGACATTCAGGTGCCGCTGTTGGCACCGACCCTGTTCTTCCTGACCGTCATCATGATGACGGAGGGTTTCGTCGGCGCGGATACCTTCGGCATCGTCGCCTCCACCACCGAGGGCGGTCCCAACCACGCCACCGAAGTGATGGTCTACCGCATCGTCAGCGAAGCATTCGAGGGGCTGAACTATTCCGGCGCCTCGGCACAGAGCCTCGTCCTCATCGGCCTCATCATGATTTTCACCTTCATCCAGTTCCGCTTCGTCGAGCGGCAGGTCCATTACAAGTGAGGCGACGATGATCCAGCGCACCCCTTATGCCGACGCCCTGACCTACGGGCTGATGATTGCCGGTTTTCTTCTGCTCATCGGTCCCCTGCTCGTCGTGATCGCCGGCGCTAGCCAGTCTGTCGTTCAGGTCAACAGCATCCCGTTCAGCTTTCTGCCACAGGGCGAATTCCTCACCAATGCCCAAACCGCCTGGCAACGCGCCAATCTCGGCAACGCCCTTCTCAACAGCATGATCATGGCCACGCTGGTCACGATCGGCAAGGTGGCCCTTTCGGCCTTTACCGCCTTCGCCATCGTGTTCTTCCGCTCGCCGCTGAAGCACCTCTTCTTCTGGACGGTGTTCATCACCCTCATGCTGCCGCTGGAAGTGCGCGTGGTGCCGACCTATTCGGTAGCCGCGGATATTTTCCAGCCTTTCCGCTCCATCCTCGGATGGTTCGGAATTGAGGTCTCAGTGGAGTGGAACCTCCTGAATTCCTATGTCGGCCTCACCCTGCCGCTGGTCGCAACCGCCACCGGCACCTTTCTATACCGCCAGTTCTTCATGACCATCCCCGACGAACTGGCTGAAGCGGCGCGCATGGACGGATCGGGGCCAATCCGCTTCTTCGTGGAAATGCTGTTGCCGCTCTCCAGAACCAACATGGCGGCGCTCACCACCATCATGTTCGTTTATGCCTGGAACCAGTATCTCTGGCCGTTATTGATGGTCACCGATCCTTCCTACAAGACGGTGATGATGTCGCTGCGCGCCCTTCTGCCCGCCGAAGACGGCACGCCGGACTGGAACGTGACCCTGGCCGGCTCCCTCATCATCATCACACCGCCGCTTCTCGTTGTCGCCTTCCTGCAACGCTGGTTCGTCCGCGGTCTCGTTTCGTCCGAAAAGTGACGGCACGCGGCTTTTAACAACAAGGTTCCCATCATGGCTCAGATCGATATCCGCCAGCTCCGCAAATCCTATGGCAAGACCCCCACGCTGCATGGCGTGGATCTCACTTTCGGCTCCGGCGAATTCGTCGTCATCCTCGGCCCCTCCGGCTGCGGCAAGTCCACCCTTCTGCGCATGATCGCCGGGTTGGAGGACATCACCTCCGGCGAGATCGCGATTGGCGGACGCGTAGTCAACAGGCTCGAGCCGCGTGAACGCGGATGCGCCATGGTATTTCAGAACTACGCGCTCTATCCGCACATGACCGTCGCCGGCAATATCGGCTACGCGCTGAAAGTCGCTGGCGTCGCCAGGGCCGAGCGCCAGCGCCGGATCGAGGAAACGGCGAAGATTGTCGGCCTTTCCGATTATCTGGAACGCAAGCCGGCTGCGCTTTCCGGCGGCCAGCGCCAGCGTGTGGCCATGGCCCGCGCAATCATTCGGGAGCCGCAGGTCTTCCTGTTCGATGAGCCGCTCTCCAATCTCGACGCCAAGCTGCGTGTCACCATGCGCGCCGAAATCCGCAAGCTGCACCAGCGCCTGTCCGCCACCTCCGTCTTCGTCACCCACGACCAGGTGGAAGCCATGACGCTGGCCGACCGGCTGGTCGTGATGAACAGGGGTATCGTCGAACAGGTCGGTCATCCCCTCGATATCTATCATCGTCCCGCCAGCACCTTTGTTGCATCCTTCATCGGTTCGCCGGCCATGAACCTGTTCACCACCCGGGTTGAAGTGGAATCCCACGCCGTCATGCTGGCCGGCACGCCGGTGAAACTCTTTCCCGAAACCGCACTGGAACTGCGCGGCCGCGACGTAACGGTCGGCATCCGCCCGGAGCAATGCCTCGTCAGCGCGGATGGCGAGGGCGTGCCGGCCATCGTCGATTTCGTCGAAGAACTGGGATCGGGCCGCATCGTACACGCCGAGATTGCCGGCGAAACATTCTCCGCTGCCATAGGCGAGGACCTGGCCGTGAAGCCCGGCCAGCGCATCCATCTCGGCCTGCCGGCCGCACAGTTGCACTTCTTCGATCCGGCTACCGGCAAGCGTATCGAAACGGAAAGCACCATTGAGACCCGCCGCACGGGCAACGAGGCGCTTCTGGCAGTCTGAACGCGGACGGCGCCGAAAGAGAGGTCCGGTGGCAGGCCGCCTGCCGGACCTTCACACGACGCGGCCCCGTCACGACGATACGAAGTTGCAGACACATCAACCGCCCGCGACAACCGGTCGGCAGCGACGGTTGCATCGTCGCAAACGCGATCCCGGGAAAAATCTTTCGGTTTGTAAATCATAATCGGAATAGTCTTTGCCGCGCCAACTCCCTGACGGGGATATCGTCGCCGCAAGCAAGAAGCGGGCTTGCGCCCGCCAGCGGATGCGACAGCGAGCCGTCCGCGCCGAAACACCGACAAGAGAGTGAAACCCAATGGCAAATGATCGCAAACTGCATCTCGGCGCCTTTATGAGGCCCGTCAGCCTCCACACGGGCGCATGGCGTTATCCCGGCGCCTTTCCTGACGCCAATTTCAATTTCGCCCATCTGGCGCGTTTCGCGCAGCAGCTCGAAGCTGCGAAATTCGACGCATTTTTCATGGCCGATCATCTCGCCGTCCTGAACATGCCCACGGAGGCACTGCGCCGCAGCCATACCGTTACTTCCTTCGAGCCCTTCACGCTTCTTTCCGCCCTGGCCGCCGTCACCCAGCGCATCGGTCTCGTCGCCACCGCGTCCACCACGTTCGACGAGCCCTATCACGTGGCCCGGCGTTTTGCCTCTCTCGATCACCTCAGCAATGGCCGCGCCGGCTGGAACATCGTCACAACCTCGAACCCGGACGCCGCCCGGAATTTCGGCCGAGATGATCAACCCGACCACGCCGAGCGCTATGGCCGCGCGCGGGAATTCTATGACGTCGTCACCGGGCTGTGGGATTCATTTTCGGATGATGCCTTCATTCGGGATGTCGATAGCGGACTGTTCTTCGACCCTGAAAAAATGCATGTGCTGAACCACAGGGGCCCCGAATTTTCGGTGCGCGGACCGCTCAATATCGCCCGCCCGGTGCAGGGCTGGCCGGTCATCGTTCAGGCCGGCGCATCCGAACCCGGACGCCAGCTCGCCGCCGAAACCGCTGAGGTGGTCTTTGCGGCCACACCCACCCTTGCAGCCGGCAAGGCCTTTTACAAGGACGTAAAGGACAGGACGGTCGCCGCCGGACGGTCGCGTGATGGCATCGTCATTCTGCCTGGCGCGTTCGTTCTTGTCGGCGATACGGTCGAGGAGGCAAAAGCCAAGCGCGCCAGGCTCGACAGCCTCGTCCACTATGAAAGCGCGATAGCATCGCTGTCGATCGCGCTGGGTCACGATGTGTCCGGTTTCGATCCCGACGCCCCGCTGCCCGACATTCCGGAAACGAATGCGAGCAAATCCAGCCGCGAAAGAGTGATAGAACTTGCCAGAAGCGAAGGGCTGACGGTGCGTCAACTCGCGCAGCGGCTGGGCGGCTATGCGGGGCTCGCCTTCGTCGGCACGCCGAAAACCATCGCCGACGAGATGGAACAATGGCTGCATGAGGAAGGCTCGGACGGCTTCAACGTCACCTTCCCCTTCCTGCCCGCCGGCCTTGACGATTTCACCACGCTGGTCGTACCGGAACTGCAAAAACGCGGAGTTTTCCGAACGGACTATGAAGGTCCGACATTGCGCGATCATCTCGGACTGCACCGCCCGGTCAACCGCTTCTTTGCTTGATAACGGGATGTCGCGCCGATCCCTCCGGGATTAGGGAGATTTTCCACGCCGCTTTCGAAGTTTGGCATGGGGTTCCAGAGGTGCGTATTGACCACAAAAACACCTGCCTTTAGCCTTTATGTATATAAAATCCATAAAATAGGTGAATTAAATGAAGGCCGAACATTCCCGCCGCCATATCCTCAAGCTCGGTATTGCCGGCGCGCTTGCCGCGCCGCTTGCAACTCGCGGTGCGCTGGCACAGAGCACGCCGGAATTTCCGGCAGAGCTGAAGCTGGATTGGGGATTTTATTCGTCCCATACACTGCTGATAAAGAACAAGGGCTGGCTTGAGGAAGCGTTCAAGGATGTCGGCACCAAGATCACCTGGGTACAATCGCGCGGCAGCAACAACTCGCTGGAGTTCCTCAAGGTCGGCTCGACCGATTTCGCCGGTTCCGCGGCGCTTTCGGCCTTTCTTGCCCGCGCCAATGGCGTGCCGCTGAAAGTCATCTATGTAGCAAGCTGGGGCGGTTCGTCCATCATTCAGGTGCGTCCGGATTCGCCGGTAAAGACGGTGGCCGATCTCAAGGGCAAGACCATTGCCGTCACCAAGGGCACGGCTCCCTATTTCACCCTTGTCCGCGCGCTTGCTCAACACAAGCTGTCAGTCGATGATCTGAAGGTTGTAAACCTGCAGCACCCCGAGGGGTTCAACGCGCTGCAGCAGGGACAGGTGGATGCCTGGGTCGGTATCGATCCGCACACCTCCCAGGCCGAGCTTGCCGGCGACAGGGCAATTTTCGATGAGCGTAGCTGGCGCGACGGCAGTGTCTTCAGCGTATCGGAGACGTTCCTGGCAAAACACCCGCGCGCGGTAGAGCGTCTGCTCGGCGTGTGGGTGCAGACGCAGAAATGGATCCGCGAGAATAACGGCGAATTCATCGATTTCGTCACGAAGGTCACGGGCAACGACCCCAAGATCACGGAACTTACCATCAACAAGCGTGACTGGAACGACCCCGTCCCGGGTGAAGAACTGCTGAATTCGATCCGTATCGTTACCCCGCTGCTTGGCGACGACGTCCTGCGTCCGGGCGTCAATGTCGACAATGTTCTTGCGTCATTGATAGACCCGGCTCCGGCGAAAAAGGTGCTGGGCGCATGAATTCCCATCCGCGCGAATTTCAGCGCGTGAGACAGCCATCCAGACAGTCTCCTTCCCGATCGACGCTTGTGCAAAAGGTGGGGGCTTTCTTCACACGGTTCGACCTGCGCGGTGCGATCGTGCCGGTCGGGTCTTTGCTGCTGCTCGAGCTTTTTGTTCGCATGGGCTGGGTGAGCCCTTATGTGCTGCCGCCGCCATCGGAACTCTACGATACGTTTCTGCGGCTTGCCGAAGGACCTCTCTGGACCAATGTCGCGGCAAGCACCGCCCGCGTTTTCGTCGGCTTCGTCATCGGCTCGGTGCTTGCGGTCATCGTTGGATCGCTGGTTGGGCTGGTCGTTGCCGCCGAGCGTTATCTGGAGCCCACGTTTCAGGCCCTGCGCGCGGTTCCGAGCCTCGCCTGGGTGCCGCTGCTGATGATCTGGTTCGGCATCGGCGAAACCTCTAAAATCGTCCTGATCGCCAAGAGCGCGTTTTTCCCGGTCTATCTCAACCTGTTCTCCGGCATCCGCAATGTGGATCGCAAACTTGTGGAAGTGGGCGAAATGTATCGCCAGCCCCTGCCCGTACTGGTCTGGCGAATTTTTATCCCGGCCTCCCTGCCTCATCTTTTCACCGGCCTGCGTTACGGGCTGTCCCTCGCCTGGCTGAGCGTCGTGGCAGCCGAGCTTCTGGCCGCATCCGAAGGGATCGGCTACATGCTTTCCGACGGGCGGGAACTGTCCCGTCCCGATCTGGTGATGATCGCCATCATCTGCCTTGCGGTGCTCGGCAAGATTTCCGACAGCCTGTTCAAGATCGTCGAGGAACGCTGCCTGCGTTGGCGCGATACCTATCCCCTGCAGGAAGGAGGTCGGTTGCGATGAGCCTGCTTCAGGTTGACGTGCGCGAAAAGGCCTTCGGCGATACCGTTGTCCTTCAGGACATTCATCTGGGGCTCGGCGATGGCGAAGCGGCGGTTCTTCTCGGGCCAAGCGGCTGCGGAAAGAGCACGCTGCTGCGCATCGCCGCAGGTCTGGACAGGCGATTTGCCGGCGCAGTGACGATCAACACGGCGGAAGAAGACGGAGCGACGGACACGCCGCCGATCGCCTTCGTCTTTCAGGAACCCCGCCTGATGCCCTGGCTGACGGTTGCCGAAAATATCGGCTATGCGGCCGGCAAGAAATTCGACGTGCAGCGGGTTGAAGGGCTGATCAACGACGTAGGCCTCAGCGGCCACGGCGCGGCGCTGCCGAAGGCGCTTTCCGGCGGCATGGCGCAGCGTGTCGCCATCGCTCGGGCGCTCTATACGCAACCGCGTATCCTGCTGCTGGATGAACCCTTCAGCGCGGTCGATGCCTTCACGCGGATGAAGCTTCAGGACCTTGTTCTGAAGCTTGTGGAACAGCGCGGCATCTCATTCCTTCTCGTCACCCACGATATCGATGAAGCTCTCTATCTCGGCGACCGGATTTACATGATGGGTGCCCATGACGGTCGCATACAGGAGGAGATCGAGGTGGACGTGCCACGCCCCCGTGACCGGCGCTCACCCCGGCTGGCAACCCTCAAGAACGACGTGCTGACAGCCCTGCACAAGGCGCATGTCATCTGATCGTCCGCCCCCTCACCCTTTCACACCGGACGAGATCATGATGGCTTCCGTTACCCGCCGCTGGAAGATGACGTAGGCGATGATGACCGGCAGCGCGGCAAGCATGGCGATGGCCATCAGCCGGGCATAGGCAACGCCGAATGTGTCATTGACCTGGGTGATGCCGACCGGGATCGTCATCATGTTTTCCGAGGTAACGACGAGGAAGGGCCAGAAGAAGGCGTTCCAGACCGTGATGAATGTCACGATCGCCATGGCGGTCGTAATGCCCCAGTTCAGCGGCAGGTAGACCTTGAAAAGGATTGTATACTCACCGCCGCCATCCAAAACCACAGCCTCGCGCATCTCCTTCGGCACGCTGTCGAAGAACTGCTTGTAGACGATGATGACGATGGGCGTGATGAGCTGCGGCAGGATGATGCCTGCCCAGGTGTTGATGAGGTTAAGGTTTTTCATCAGGATGAACTGCGTGACGACAAGCGTCTGCGCCGGCACCATGAAACTCGCCAGCACGATGCCATAGAGCAGGCGTCGGCCCGGAAACCGTATCTGCGAGAGGGCATAGGCGCACAACATCGAGATAAGAAGCACCGATACGGTAACGATCGCCGCCGTGCCGACCGAGTTGATATACCAGTTCATCAACTGCGTGTTGAAGATGGCGTTCACATAGGCGCTCAGCCGGAACTCGTCGGGTATCAGCAAGGTGTTCCCTGCAACATTCTCATCCGAGCGAATGGAGGTGACGAAGGTCCAGTAGAGCGGAAATATCCACACCAGCGCCGCCGAGAAGGTCAGCACGGTCAGGATGATGTTTTCTAGTCTTCTGGTGAGGCTCATGAGTTCCTCCGGATGCGCAGCAACTGGAACTGGAGAATGGAAACGATGACGATCAGCAGGAACAGCACGGTGGCGACGGCAGAGGCATAACCGCCATTGTTGAGCTGGAAGGCTTCACGATAGACCTTTAGAAGCAGTACAAAGCTTGAGTTGAAAGGGCCGCCGCCGCTCAGGAGATAGATCTGGTCGAATATCTTCAGTTGCAGGATCAATTGAAGGGTCAGCACGAGGGCTGTCACGGGCCATAATAGCGGCCAGGTCACGCGCCAGAAGCGTTGCCACGTCGTTGCGCCATCGAGCGAGGCGGCCTCATAAAGCTCGGCCGGAATGTTGCGAAGACCCGCGATGAATAGCAATACGTTGAAACCGTTGGTCCACCAGATGGTGACGACAGCGACCATCGGCATGACCCAATAGGGATTCTTGAAGACCGCGACCGGTTTTCCGGCAAACAGGGAAATCACCGGCTGAAGAATGCCGAACTGAAGATCGAGCATCCACGTCCAGATTTCCGTGACGACCGATACAGGCAAGACATAGGGCAAGAAAAACAGGCTCATCGCAACCGTCTGCCTGACGCCCGAAAGGCGGCTGACGGCGAGTGCGATCATCAGCGCGATGACGGTCGTCGGGACCACGGTTAGAAGCACAAAATAACCGTTGTTCTTCAGCGACGTTATAAACAGGCGGTCGCTCAGCAGCTTTGCGTAGTTTGCAAACCCGACCCAGTTTCCATCACCGATCAGGGGCGCATCGGTGAAACTCATGCGCACCATCTCGACCAGCGGATAAAGGAAGAAGGTGGCGAAGACCACGATGAACGGCGTCACCATCGACAGCGCGATCAGCGATTTCTTGCGCCGGTTTTCAATCATAGCCATGGACTGTCTCCGGGACTTCACGCATTGCAGGCGCCCTCCGGCCAGAGACCGGAGGGCCGGTTCCTGTCACTTCAGCTTGCTTTGCAGCTCTTCCTTGATCTGCTCCACCGCATCCGTGCCGCTCATGAAGCCCTGAATGGCCGGAGCGATGACGTTGAGCGCGGCATCATAGGCAGGCGAAGCGACACCCGTGATCGTCGTTTTCGGATCGAACACGGCTGCTTCTGCAAGTGACGCATAGGTGGCGTTCGGCTGCATCGCCTTGTAATCGCTGCCCTCGGTGATCGATTTATAGGCCGGGATGTGGCCAGCATCGGCCCAGCTGATGGCGTGTTTTTCCATCCAGCCGATTACCTTCATCACCGCGGCGCGTTTTTCGCCGGAAACGGTCTTGTCACCCTGGTTGGGAATGGCAAAAGCGTGTGAATCCGCCCATGTAGCGCGTTTACCCATGAAGGGCGGAACCTCGACCGCGCTCCATTTGAAGCCCAGCTTGTTGTTCTTTTCCAGGTCCTTGTAGGTCGGCACTTCCCAGACGCCGTTCAGCTGGAAGGCGGATTTTCCGGCGGAGAAGAGCGCGACGGAAGCGGGATATTCCGCCTGCTCCGGCGCCCAGCCGTTTTCGCGCCATTTCGACATGGTATCGATAGCCTTGGCGGCCTTCTCCGCATTGTCGCCGGCCAGCACCTCGCCATTGGTGACGAGTTCACCACCCTGCTGCGAGAACAAGGTGTAAAAGACGCGCCAGACACCGGCTTCTCCGCCGGATTGATACGTGACCGGCGTTTCGACGCCTTTTTCCTTGGCCCAGGCCAGCGCCTTCTCGAAGTCGTCTATCGTCTTGATACCGGTCAGCTTGCCTTCGGCATCGATATAGGGCGAGCCTTTGAGAAGATCGGCATTGTAATAGAGAACCAGCGCGTGAATATCGAAAGGCACGGCATAAAGCTTGCCGTCATGGGTGGCCGCATCGAGCGGCGCACTGAAGAAATCGTCCTTCTTCAGTCCCGCATCCTCAAGATCCTTGTCGGTAATCTCGCTCAGCACCTTCTCCTGCAGCGCCAGCGGCGCACGGGACAGGTGATAGGTCATGACGTCAGGTCCTTCGCCGACGGCAGAAGCGGTCCGTACCTTGGTATAGAAGGGCACGCCCCATTCGAGCGTCGTTCCCTTCACCTGAATATCAGGATGTTCCTTGTTGAAGGCATCGATCAGCGCCTTCATGCGCACGCCGTCACCGCCGGACAGGAAATCCCACCAGACGATATCCTGTCTGGCCAGCGCCGGCAGGGCGGTCAAACCCAGAACCGTGCCAACAAGCAATGTCTTGATCAGTCGCATCGTTCACTCCTCCCGTTTTCTTTGAAAACACCCCATCGGGGATGGTCTGCTGCCTCGACAGGCGCCTCCTCGCGCCTATCGCAACCTTCTGCCGTCGCTGTCGAAAACCATGATGTGGTCGGGCGCGGCGGTGAGCGAAACCGGACGGCCATCCAGGCTCTCGCGCGAGCCCTGGCGCTGCACGATGATTTCCCTGCCGGCCCCGGTGCGGGTATAGAGGTAGGAGACGTCGCCCAGCTCTTCCGCGACCTCGACGACGACCGGCAAGGCACCGTCCTGTGTTATGATCAGATGCTCGGGTCGGATCCCGATCTCGACACGCTGCCCGGCGGAGACGGGTTGCGAGAGCCGCGCCTCGATATGTCCATGCCCGCCATCGGGCGAAAGCGTCACGACGCCTTCGTGCTGTCCGACGACGTCCGCCTGCAGGAAGTTCATCGCCGGTGAGCCGATGAAGCCCGCGACGAACCGGTTATCAGGATCGTCATAGAGGGTGAGCGGTGCACCCGCCTGCTGCACGACGCCGCCCTTCAACACGAAGATCTTGTCCGCGAGCGTCATGGCCTCCACCTGATCATGGGTGACATAGATCATTGTGGCACCCAGCTTGCGGTGGAGCCGGGTCAGCTCCAGCCGCATCTGCACGCGCAACTCCGCATCGAGGTTCGAAAGCGGCTCATCGAACAGGAAGACCTTCGGCTGTCGAACGATGGCGCGGCCGATGGCGACGCGCTGGCGCTGTCCACCGGAAAGCTGCGAAGGCTTTTTCTGCAGATGATCTTCCAGCTGCAGGATGCGGGCCGCCTCGCCCACCCTCTCATTCACCTCCGCCTTCGGCCGGCGGGCAAGACGCAGGCTGAACGCCATGTTCTCGAACACCGTCAGATGCGGATAGAGGGCATAGTTCTGGAAAACCATCGCAACGCCGCGATCCGCCGGCTCGACGGCCGTGACATCACGGTCGTCGATGGCGATGCATCCGCCGCTGGTCTCTTCAAGACCGGCAATCATCCGCAGCAGCGTGGATTTTCCGCAGCCGGAAGGCCCGACGAAGACCGCGAAGCTGCCGGTCGGGATATCCATCGAGACATCCCGGATCGCCGCGAAGGAGCCGAAGGACTTGGCGATATTGTTGAGACGGACACCCATGGCCGCCTCACTGAACCTTCAGACGCAGCACATGATAAGACAGCGCCGGCACGGACCCCTTCAGCGCTCCGTCTTCGACGCCAACACCGCTGCCCGGCACCGGCACGACACGATCCGGCTGATCCGGGCCATTACCGACACGCAGATCGTAACCCGCCATGGCCAGATGCAGATCGAGCGTGGCCGACGAGAAACCGGTGAGGCTGACATCGAGGTCGGCGGCCTCGGTCAAGTGCCGGTTCAACACGAACAATGTCACCATGCCTTCCGCCTCGTCATAGACACCGGCGACATCGAGATATTTGACGTCATCGGCCGCATTGCAGTCATAGGTCGGGCAATCAACGGCGACATTCAGCGCGACGCCACGGCCATAAAGCGAAGCAAACTGGTATGGATAATAGATCGTCTGACGCCATGCCGGGCCGTTCTTCTCGGCACGGATGGGCGCGATGACATTGACGAGCTGCGCGATGCAGGCGATGCGCACCCGATCCGAACGGCGGATGAACTCGTTGAGCAGACCCGCCACGAACAGCGCGTCCTCGAAATTGTATGTCTCTTCGAGAAGTGCGGGCGCTTCCGGCCAGTCCCAGCTCTTGATGCGTTTGCCGTCTTCTTCGCGGATGTGATACCAGACGTTCCATTCGTCGAAGCAGATGGAGACGTCGTTCTTGGCGCGCTTCTTCGCCTTCACATAATCGATGACGCCCGCAATCGTCTGGATGTAGCGTCCGGTTTCCTCGATCTTGCCGAAATAATTCAGCGTGTCGCGGCTGTTGTTGCCGAAATATTTGTGCAGCGAGATGTGATCCACATTTTCATAGCACTCCTCGAGAACTTCCCGCTCCCATTCGGGATAAGTGGGCATGCCGTCATTGGAGCTGCCGCAGACGATTGCTTCAATAGTCGGATCGAAACCCTTGAAGGCCTTGGCGGTTTCGTTGGCGAGACGCCCGTACTCCACCGCCGTTTTGTGACCGATCTGCCAGGGACCGTCCATTTCGTTGCCAAGGCACCACATTTTCACGCCATGCGGCTTTTCGGCGCCATGGCTGCGGCGCAGATCGCTGAGCGTCGTACCGCCGGGGAAGTTGACGTATTCGAGGAAGTTGCGGGCGTCGTCCAGACCACGGGAGCCAAGATTGACGGCGAGCATCATCTCGATGCCGGCCATCTGCGCCCAGTCGGCGAATTCATTGATGCCGATCTGGTTGGTTTCCTTGGAGCGCCAGGCGAGATCGAGCCGGATGGGACGCTGGTCGCGCGGCCCAATGCCGTCTTCCCAGCGATAGGCCGAAACGAAGTTGCCGCCCGGATAACGGATGGCCGGGATCTTCAGGTCCTGCACGAATTTCAGAACGTCCTTGCGAAAGCCGTTTTCATCCGCCTGAGGATGGCCCGGCTCGTAGATGCCGCCGTATATGGCGCGCCCCATATGTTCGATGAAGGCGGAATAAAGACGATCGTCGATACGCCCAATCCGGAAGTCCCGGTGGACTGAAACCCGCGCTTTCATAAGGCTCTCCTCCCATGCGCATTTATATCGTGAAATATGGTATGAACCACATTTGATAATATAGTTGCCGAGGGAATCCGCGCCTGTCAACCGCGAAAATCATACTTATTAAATTTGCTGGATCAGGCAGCCGTTCGCAGGCGTAAAACGATGTCCTGGTCGTAATTTCCGAACCCGCGGCCAAATATGTTCAGCCCGCCCGGATGTTTCGCATCCGCCTTGACCTCGATGCGCAGACGGATGGAACGGTGGCTGGTCAGATCGATATCCGCGAGCGTCACATCCGAAATCCGGGTGCCATCCACAAAGGTCCCCTGGGCGGTAATCCGCCATGTTTTCAGCATACCGTATTGCGAACCGGACAGCTTCCACCAGTCCGGCGTAAATGTTCCCCGCTTGTCTCCGAAATCGCCGGGCGACGTCCAGACGCCGATTTCCCTGCCGTTGACGGACAGGGTGATGTCCGACGGCCAGTTGCTGTGGGTTCCGGGAACCTCTGAACTGACCTCCATGGAAAACTCGACTTCCTCGACCTCCCGCCCCTGAATCTTGGCGTTATTAGGGAACTGATACTCGACGAAACCCGATGTCAGCCATAACAAGGCCGTCTTCATGCGGTCCGGATCCATGAACGTATCGGGCACATCCAGAAGCCCGATAATGCCCTCCGGCGAGCAGATGCCACAGGGCGCCGTTACCGAACTTTGCGTGTAAAGGCCGAGAGGCATCGCCACGGCAATATAGTTTGAGGTCGCCGGGGTTTCGGGTTTTCGGAAGGAAACGATAAGTTCGTCGCAGGTGGCAAAGCAGATTTTCTGGCTACCCTTGCGCGCCTTGCGCGTCTCGGTTCGCAGCAACCCCGCCTCCTCCAGAACGGCCACGCCGGCGGAAACGGTGGACTGGGGCAAATCCAGTCTCTGCGCAATTTCGTTGACATTGAGACCGCTCGCCTCGTGCAAGAGCTTCAATATCTGCACGCGGATCAGCGATGCGGCCGCTTTCAGCACATCGAATTCTTTTTCAGCATCAACGAGAAGGAAATTGGGCGCCATATTCTAATCTTCAGATTTATCGATCCAGATCAGAATTTCTGGCTTAAATGCCATGCACTTGTCCAGTGCTGTTTGCCATGCAGGCGCTTCCAAAAGACGGAAAGCGGGATTCACCGCCCTCGCTTCATGAAAAAGGCATCGCCACGCGGCTGCGAGACCGCGCGGCGGTGCCCTTTCGTCGTCAGCCGCGCTTGCGCAGGGTCCGCGTGCCGGTGTCGACGAGATTTTGCGCTGCTTCATCCACGCTGGCGCGGCCGAAGGCGAGCGAATCGGCGATGGGGCGCATCACGCCGCGGTCGAACTCATTGGCGCCGATCGGGGCGGGCTCCGGATAGGGATCGAGCTTGCCCGACAGGCTCTCAATGTAATCCACCGTCTTGCGCTCGGTCTCGTTGAGCGTCGGCAACAATGCCTCGCGCACAACCTTGGCGGGCGGCACGCCGCGCTCGACGCCAAGCACCTTGCCTGCTTCCAGATCGTTGACGAAGAAGTTGATGAATTTCGCCGCCGCTTCCGCGTTGGTCGAAGTGGACGAAATGGACCAGATGAGGCCCGGCCGATAATAATGCCCGGTCGGCTTGCCCGGCCCCTCACCCGGAAGCATACCGATGGACAGCGTTTGCTTATTGAGTTTCTGGTAACCGACAAGCTGGTTGGAATAGGCAAAACCAATGGCCGAATTGCCAAGCGTCAGCGCATTGGATTCGATGGTATTGTCGTCACGCGTCTGGATATCGGCGGAAACGCAAAGCTTGTTCTCGCGCAGGTCCTCCCAATAGGCGAACCATTCCTTGGCATCTTCCTTGTTGAAGCCGATGGTGCCGTCCTGAAACAGAAGCTTGCCGCGCTGGCGCAGCCAGACGTCGAAGACATAATGATAACGCGCGCCATAGGGTACGGCCCAATAGTTGCGCTTCGCCGGGCCGTTCTTCTTGAAATCGCGCGCCAGTTCAGCAAGCGCTTTCCAGGTGATCTGATCCTGTGGAACGGAAACACCCGCTTCTTTCAGCGTGTCGGCGTCATACATCATGCAGAAGGAATTCAGCCCGAGGCCGACGCCGTAAAGCTTGCCGTCGATACGGCAGAGATCGATCTCGCTTTTGCCGAAAGTGGAAAGATCAAGCGACTTGCCGACGAACTGATCCAGCTCCATGCAAGCGCCTCGACCCGAATAATCGGCGATGGTGGAAGGTTCGAGCTGGAAGATATCGGCGACGTTTCGCCCCGCCATCGATGTCGCAAGCTTGGTCCAGTAATCGGAACCCGCGATCATTTCCCCGCTGATTTCGGTCTGCGGATTGGCCTTCTGGTAAAGAGCGATCACATCGTTGGTGCGCTTGCTGCGATCGGCAGATCCCCACCACACGCAACGAAGCCGGGTTTCAGCCGCAGCCGCGCGAAAACCGCCCGCCGCAGCACCCAGGCTCGCCAGCGCCGCCGTCACCAAAAACCCGCGTCTATCAATCATTTGCATCTGCTCCTCCCGCGTTTTGCAAATTTTTCTGATATCACTTAAATTCTTGCAAATTTTCTTTGTTTGCAATATTTGCATCATAACAGATTTTTTTGCAAGCGCAGGAGCCGATATGAACGATACGCCCGACATCAGCCGTCCGCGCCAGTCGGATATCGCCCAGCGCGCCGGGGTCTCCATCAGCACAGTCTCGCGTGTTCTCGCAGGGGAAAAAGGAATCAGCGCGTCGATCCAGACCAAGGTTCTGGGAGTTGCGGCGGAGCTCGGATACCCCTTGCGACCGGCGACCAACCAGTCGGCCGGTGTGCAGCTGGAAGGCAAGACAATCCTCGCGCTCATGTCCGCGGAAAGGGCGACGGGCGATATTGGCGCCTTTTACCACGATATTTTCGATGTGCTGCGCAGCCTCGCCCAGACGGACGGTTTCGAACTCGACATCAGGCTATTGCACCAGAAGCAGATCGACGATTCCCTGATCCAGCGGGTCTGTGAGGTGGACGGCCTCCTGGCCATCGGGCTCGATCCCGAGGAGGAGATCATCCACCGCATAACGCAGGGCGTACTGCAACCTGTTCTTGTCAACAGTGCTGACCCCTCGATGATGCTCGATTGCGTTTCGCCTTCCAATTTTTACGGCGGCGCGCTGGCGGCCCGGCGGCTTCTGGAACTCGGCCATCGCAAGGTCGCCTATATCGGTCCGCATCATCGCCACACCATCAGGGAGCGCATGCGCGGCTTCCGCCATACGATACTTGAGGAAAAAGGAACGACCTATGAGGAGTTCCTGCTTTCGACGGCAGATAGCGGCTTCGGCCAGGCGGGCGACGCGGTTCGCCAGCTGCTGGCCAAAAACCCTGAACTGACAGGCATTTTCTGTATGAATGACGCAATTGCCCTTGGCGCACTCGGGGCAGCGCAGGAGCTGGGCCTCGGCGTTCCCGACGATCTTTCCATCATCGGTTTCGATGACCTGCCCTTTGCCGAACTTTCTACCCCACGTCTCAGCACGATCCGGGTCGATCGCCGCGAGATTGCGCGCGAAGCGGTTGACCTGCTGCGGCGGCGCCTGACCGAGCCTTCAGCCAATGCCCGTCAGGTGCAACTTGGCGTGCAGCTGGTGGAAGGACAGACAGCCGGCAAGGCGAAAAAGACGGGAAAGGCGACGCGCGATGCATGACACCATGAGCAGACCCCATATGGCGCGATTTAACCCGCTGCACGGCAATCCGCTCAAAAGCCGCGCCGATGTCCGGCGGGCGCTGCATGATAGCTTTGTGCCGCTTCTTCCCTATTTCTCGCAGGGTGGCGCAAGGGTGACGCTCAGCGGAGCGGCCGCGCACTTCGACCGTGCGGCGGCCGATCTGGAAGGCTTTGCCCGACCGCTCTGGGGCATCGCTCCGCTTGCGCTGAGTGGCGATCGTTTCGACCATTGGCCGCTTCTCGCCCGGGGCATAGCCAACGGCACCGATCCTTCCCATCCTGAATACTGGGGCGATGTGCGCCAGAAGGATCAGCGGCTGGTGGAGCTCGCTGCAATCGGTTTTGCACTGCGGCTTGCGCCGCAGCATCTGTGGGAACCACTGTCCGATACACAGAAAGACAATGTGCGCCGCTATTTGCTTACCGCCCGTCAGCGCGGTTACGCCGATAATAACTGGAAGTTTTTTCGCGTCATGGTCGACATGGCGCTGGATAATCTCGGTATCGAATTCGATCGCAGCCTGACCGAAACCTTCCAGAAGGAGCTCGACGATTTCTATATATCCGACGGCTGGTATCGCGACGGCAACTATCGCCGCATCGATCACTACATTGCCTTCGCCATGCATTTCTACGGGCTGATTTACGCGAAACTCAGCAAGCCTGATGACGCCTATGCCGAGCGTTACCGGCAGCGCGCACGGCTTTTCGCTGGCGATTTTGCCAGCTGGTTCGATGAGGATGGCGGAACCCTGGCTTTCGGCCGCTCCATGACCTACCGTTTTGCCTGTGGCGGTTTCTGGGCGGGCCTTGCCTTTGCCGACGAGGAGGCGCTGCCCTGGGGCGAGATCAAGGGCCTTTATCTGCAGCACCTGCGCTGGTGGGCCAAAAAGCCGATTGCCGATCGCGATGGCGTGCTCTCCATCGGCTACGCCTATCCGCAGCTCACCATGTCGGAAAGTTATAATTCGGCAGGTTCGCCCTATTGGGCTTTCAAGGCTTTCCTGCCGCTTGCCCTGCCGGAAAGTCATCCCTTCTGGCAGGCGGAGGAAAGGCTGCCCGAACCGTCCGCAAGCCCTAAGCCGCTTGTTCATCCCGGCATGGTGATGATGCGGACGAAAGGCAACGTCACGGCGCTCTCCAGCGGCCAGGAAAATCTCTCCATGCGCGGCGGGCCGGAAAAATACGCAAAATTCGCCTATTCCTCCCGCTACGGCTTCGGCGTGGAAGTGGACGAGCGTGGCTTCAAGACCAACGGTTTCGACAATATGCTGGCCTTTTCCGAGGACGGACTGCATTACCGCGTGCGCGAGACCAACGAGAAGGTTCTGCTGGCGGGAGCAAGCCTGCGGGCGACATGGAAGCCGTTTGCCGATGTCGCCGTTGAAACCACGCTGGTTGCGGCTGGCGACTGGCATATCAGACTGCACCGGATCACCTCTGCCCGCTCCCTTTGGGTTACGGAAGGTGGTTTTGCGATCAACCGCAACGATGGCGACCGCGACGCCGTGAGCGAAGAGGCCGGACGGGCGACGACGGATTGTGGCACTGACATATCGGCAATCATCGATCTCGGTTCGAACATAGACCGGCACGGCGTGGCGCTGAAGGCACTGCCCAATACAAATCTCATCAACGCCAAGACCACCGTGCCGCAATTGCGCGGCCAGATCGCCGCCGGCGAGAGCGTTCTGGTTTGCGCGGTCTTTGCCGGAGTGAGCGGCCCGGAAGGCGAGAAAGCAATGGCTTCGGTTCCAGCCATTCCCGACCTGGAGGCGCTTGATCGCCTCTTCGCGAGAGAGGGCGTGCCGGTCAGCAGCATGGCGGCCAGGGGAGAGCCGCAATGACGAGCCCGATTCCGCGTCTCAGCATAGCCATGGACCCGGAACGGACCGAGCATGTGCTGACATCGCAGGCGCTCGACAGGTTGTCAGAGAGGGTCGAGATTCTCGACACAGGCACAATCCGCGATTTCCACGATCCCGCGGTGAAAGAGCAGCTGGCGAAGACGGATATCCTCCTGACCGGCTGGGGCTGTCCGGATATCGGCGCGCAGGAACTGGCGCTGATGCCCCGCCTCAGGCTCATCTCCCATGCTGCCGGCACGGTAAAATATTTCCTGTCGCAAGCGGTGTTCGATCGGGGCGTTACGGTGTGCAGCGCCGCAGAGGCGAATGCGCAGCCGGTCGCAGAATTTTCTCTGGCGATGATCCTGCTGGCCGGCAAGCGGACCTTCGGCTTCAGGCGTCTTTATCTGGAGCATCGCGACCGAGCCCCGGTCGAGCGATTGCAGGCGCAGGCCATCGGCAATCTCGGCCTCACGGTCGGCATCGTCGGCGCGTCACGCATCGGACGTCGCGTCATTGGTCTATTGCAGCCCTTCGATCTCAATCTCATGCTTTTCGACCCGCTTCTCGGTGCTGCGGAAGCGGAAAAGCTCGGCGTCCGTCTTGCCTCGCTCGAAGAGCTGATGGCGGCGAGCGATGTCATTTCCCTGCATGCGCCCTCCCTGCCGCAGACGCGGCACATGATTGGCGCGGCAGCGCTTGCCCGCATGAAGGACGGCGCAACCCTGATCAACACGGCGCGCGGCGCACTTGTGGATGAAGACGCGCTTCTGGCCGAACTGAAAACCGGACGCATCGAAGCCGTCATCGACGTGACCGATCCCGAAGTGCCGCCGCCGGACTCACCCTTTTACAGCCTGCCGAACGTCTTCCTGACGCCGCATATTGCCGGCGCCACCGGTCTCGAACGGGCGAGGCTCGGCGACATGGCGATTGCCGAAATCGAACGCTTCTGCTGCGCGGTGCCTTTGCAGCAGCAGGTGCGGCCCGAACATCTGGACCTGATCGCGTGAGACCTTTCGAACCCGGCCTGTGCTCCGTCACCTTCCGCTCCCTGACGCCACAGGTCGTGATAGAGCTTGCGGCCAGCAATGGCATCAGGGCAATCGAATGGGGTGCGGATGTCCATGTCCCGCCGGGCGACCTCGAAAATGCGCGGCAGGTTGCTGCGCGGACGGCAGAAGCGGGCCTCTCCGTCTCGTCCTACGGTTCCTATATCTTCGCGCCGGATTTCACACCTGACGATGTGACCAGTGTGCTCGAAACCACAAGGGCGCTCGGCACACAGCATATCCGTATCTGGCCGGGGCAACGCAAACGTCCATCCGCCGATTACACACCCGCGGAACGCCGCGCGGCAACGGAAGCGCTGGCGACAATTGCTCACCGAGCGGAAGACTACGGGATGACGATCGGCCTCGAATATCACCCGAATTCGCTGACCGACGCCCTCCCCTCCGCCCAGCAGCTGGCGCAGGATTTGCCGATGCCCAACCTGTTCTTCTACTGGCAGCCCGCCCCGGGCCTGCCGCTGGAAGAGGCACTCGCGGAAATATCCGCGCTCGGCCCGCGCATCTGCCATCTGCATGTGTTCGCCTGGCTCGCCGACGCCAGCCGCCTGCCGCTTGCCGACCGCGCAGACTACTGGCGGGCGTGCATCGCGGCTTTGCCTGAGGGCGAATGGACGAGAACCGCCTATGCGATGCTGGAATTCGTCAGGGGTGATGACATCGGCCAGTTTGCGGAAGACGCGCTGACGCTTCGGAAGATTCTCGACAGGTCTTAGATCCCGCCTGCTCATCATAAATATCCTGCAGCCGAACTTGCCATAGTGAAAATTATGCACCATATTTATTGAGGATATGGGTGCTGGATGGGCAAGCTGGTTCAAATTGGAAACATGATCGTACGCGTGTATGCGAACGATCACCTGCCACCACATTTCCACATCATAACACCTGATGCGGATGCCCTTGTCCACATAGAAACTCTGGAAATCCTGCGTGGCAAACTATCCCGCAGGGCGGAGGCCGAAGCTTTGGCATGGGCGAAGGCCAATGGGAGCCTGATTGTTGAGGAGTGGAATCGCACTAACCCGCGTTTTCCTATTGCAGCTAAGGGAAGCAAGTCATGACACCACGCGTCAAAGCCATCCTGCCCACCCTGCCCAGCTCACTCACGATCGACTGGGCCGATGGCAGACGGTCAACCGCCAATCTGACGGGGTGGATCGCGACGGGAGGAGAGTTACTCGCTCCCCTCCGTTCAGCGGGTATCTGGGAGACTGCGAAAGTCACCGACTATGGCGCCAGCGTGGAATGGGAAGGCGATGATCTCGCAATCGACTCCTATCATCTTTACCAGATCGCCGAGGACCAGCGCGACTTTGACGTCGACGACCTGCGCAAATGGCAGGAGGACATCGGCCTTTCCAACAATGAGGCGGCGGATTTTCTTGGTGTGACCTTGAGGACATGGAACAACTACCGCGCTGGCACACCGGTAAGCCATGCGGTGAAGATGCTGTTACGGGCCAGCCAGCGCGACCCGCTTCTATTACATGCTCATTTCCGCCCCCGGCGGCCGGGACGTCCCAGGCACGCCGCATAAGACAGTTCCTCTGCGGCACTATATCCGCCGTCCATCCGCCCCAAACAGATGCGTCTTGCCCAGATCGAAGGCAAAGGGAATCGTTTCTCCGATGCGGATCTGGCGTTGGCCATCGAGAAGCACGGTCGCTGGCTGGCCGTCGGGGGTGCTGGTGTAAACCACCGTCGAGCCACCGAGATGTTCCACGAGCTGGATGGAAGCTTCACCGAGAGAGGATTGCGCCTGCGGGTTCACATGTTCCGGGCGCACACCGAAGGTGAGCGGTTCCCCCTGCTGAGCAGTGACCGGTTTTTCAAGCACGATGCGCTGTCCCGCCACTTCGATGGTGCGGTTGGAGGTGTCGCCTGAAGCCACTTTTGCGGAGAGGAAATTCATCTTCGGTGAGCCGATGAACCCCGCGACGAACTGGTTTGCGGGATTGTTGTAGAGATCGAGCGGGCGGCCAACCTGCATGATGCGGCCGTCGCGCAGCACGACGATCTTGTCGGCCATGGTCATGGCTTCCACCTGGTCATGCGTCACATAGATCATGGTGCTGCCGAGCGTCTGGTGCAGCTTGGCAATTTCGACGCGCATCTGCACGCGCAGTTCCGCATCGAGGTTGGAGAGCGGTTCGTCGAACAGGAAGATTTTCGGCTCGCGCACGATGGCGCGGCCGATGGCGACACGCTGGCGCTGGCCGCCGGAAAGCGCCTTCGGCTTGCGCTGCAACAGCGGGCCGATCTGCAGGATATCGGCAGCCTTCTGCACCCGCGCCTCCACCTCCGGCTTCTTGTAACCTGCCGTTTCCAGCCCGAAGGCGAGGTTCTTGTAGACACTCATATGCGGATAGAGCGCATAAGACTGGAAGACCATGGCGATGCCGCGCTTGGAGGCAGCGGTTTCGTTGACCCTCTCACCGTCGATACGCAGATCGCCTTCGGAGATTTCCTCAAGCCCGGCGATCATGCGCAGAAGCGTGGATTTGCCACAGCCCGAAGGGCCGACGAAGACGGTGAATTCGCCCGGCTCGATCTTGAGATCGATGCCGTGGATGACCGGAAAAGCGCCGAACCGCTTGACGATTTTTTCGAGCGTAATGCTGCTTGCCATGCTGTTTCTCCCGACTGTCGCGCCGCATGCGGGACGGCTGCGACAGTGTTGATTGTCTTAGAATACGTTCCCGATCCGGGATCCGTTCAGCGTTTCATTCCCGTCGTCGCGATGCCTTCAATCAGCAGCCGCTGGAAGAACAGGAAAAACAGGAAGACCGGCACCAGTGACAGGTTGGACATGGCGAAAAGCGAGGTCCAGTCCGAGCTGCCGGTGGAATCCACGAAGGACCTGAGACCGAGCTGCACGGTGTAGGTGTTGATGTCGTTCAGATAGATCAGCGGACCGAAGAAGTCGTCCCAGGTCCAGATGAAGGAAAAGATGGCGGCCGTTGCCAGAACCGGCAGCGACAGGGGCAGCATGATCTTCCAGTAGATACGGAAGGGTGAGCAGCCATCCATGACAGCCGCTTCATCCAGCTCACGCGGAATACCGCGGAAGAACTGCACCATCAGGAAGATGAAGAAGGCGTCCGTCGCGAGATACTTCGGCACGATCAGCGGCAGCGATGTGTTCACCCAGCCCATTTCCAGGAACAGGATATATTGCGGGATGAGCACGACGTGATAGGGCAGCATCAGGGTGCCGAGCATCAGCGCGAACCAGAAATTGCGCCCGCCGAAGCGAAGCCTTGCAAAAGCGAACGCTGTGAGCGAGCAGCCGACCACGTTGCCGATGGTGGCCAGCACCGAAATGAAGAAGGAGTTCCAGAAGAACTGCCCAAAGCTCACCTGCAGCCCGGTCCAGCCTCTGATATAACCGCCGACATCCACCGCCGAGGGAATGAGCGAGGATGAGCCGAACAGCTCGTCCTGCGGCCGGAAGGAGCCTGAAATCATCCACAGGATCGGATAGAGCATCGCAAAGGAGGCGATGATCAGCGCCGTATGGAGCATCACCGATTTCAGCGGCGAGCGTTGCGGGCCTTGTCCCGGCCGGGGAGCGGTAACAGCGTCAGTCATCGTAATGCACCCAGTATTTTGCGCTGAGGAACGAGAAGGCCGTGAACAGCGAGATGATGATCACCAGGATCCAGGCAAGCGCCGAGGCATAACCCATGCGGAAGAAACCGAAGGCTTCCTGGTAAAGATAGAGCGTGTAGAACAGAGTCGAATTGATCGGCCCGCCGGTGCCCTCGGAAATGATGAAGGCCGGCGTGAAGGCCTTGAAGGCATCGATCGTCTGGATCACGGCGTTGAAGAAGATGACGGGCGTCAGAAGCGGCAGCGTAATGCGGAAGAACTGCCGCACCTTGCTTGCGCCATCGATTTCGGCGGCCTCATACATGTCCTGCGGAATTTGCCTCAGACCTGCGAGGAAAATGATCATCGGCGAACCGAACTGCCAGACCGACAGGATGACCAGCGTGTAGATCGAATAATCCGGATTGGAAATCCAGCTCGGCCCTTCATAACCAAAGGCCTGCCAGAGTATCATGTTGACGAGACCGTCAGAGGCGAAAAGCTGACGCCAGAGAACGGCAATCGCGACGCTGGAGCCCAACAAGGACGGCAGATAGAAAATCGCCCGATAGAGGGTCAGGCCGCGGATGCCGCGGTTGAAGGCGAGCGCCACCAGCAGCGCGAAAATCAGCTTCAGCGGCACCGACAGCAGCACATAGGTGAAGGTGACCTGCATGGCGGCGGCAAATTTCGGGTCGGCCGTGGCGATGCGCACATAATTGGCCGCACCCACCCAGTCCGGCGACTGCAACAGGTCGTAGTTGGTGAAGGACAGATAAAGCGACGCAAGCGCCGGGCCCAGCGTAAGGCCAAAAAAGCCGATCAGCCAGGGCAGGAGAAACAGGTAGGCGTGAATGTTGCGGTCGAAGATCCGCTTCAGGCCGCCCCGTTTCGGGAGAGCCGCGCCACGGCTCTCCCCCACAAGAGTTTCAGATCGAAAGGCCATAAACCATCACTTCCGTTTGATAACGGTTTCGGATTCCTTGACGAGGCGGTCACCGCCTTCTTCCGGGGTGATCTTGCCGAAGCCGACTTCTTCCGCCGTGCGTTTCAGGACAAAGGCGAATTCGCCCGCACCCGGAGGTGGCGCCGGCGGCAGATCGCCGACGCCGGGTGTAATTTCGGCGATATATTCCACCATGCTCTTGCTGACTTCATCGAGTTTCGGGGTCAGCGCGTTGCGCATGGATTCCGACGCCGGAACGCCGCGCTCCACGCCGAGAATATCGATGCCTTCCGGCTCGGCGACGAGGAAATTGATAAACCCGACGGCCTGTTCGATACCGGCACTGCCATTGGCGACGCTGATGAGCATGGAAGGTTTAAGGTAGTGGCCGGAGGGGCCGTCCTTCGTGCTCTTCGGATAGGAGCTGATGGCAAGTTTGGCCTTGTTGAGCTTCTGATACCCGACGAACTGGTTGGAATGGGCAAATGCGGTTGCCGCTTTGCCCGTCGTCAAAGGGTTGGTTTCGATATTGAGCTGGTCGAGCGCCTGCACATCGGCGGGCACACAGGCACCACTCTTGCGCAGATCCGCCCAGAGCGTGAACCACTTGGTCGCGTCGGTCGGATCGAAGCCGATGCCGCCATCCTGCGTGTAGAGTGACTTGCCGTTCTGGCGCAGCCAGTTTTCAAAGCTCGGCTCCACACCGCTCGCATCGGCTGTGGCGTAATAACCGGGTTTCGGCTTGTTCTTGCTGAGCTTGGCGGCATTTTCCGCAAACTCCTCCCAGGTCTGGCCGATGGCCGGCGGTGTCGCGCCGGATTTTTCCCAGGCCGCCCTGTCAAAGAAGACGGCGCTGGAATTGACCCCCAGATTGATGCCGTAAAGCTTGCCATCGACCCTGCCGGAATCGATGTTCATCTTGCCGAAATCCTCGATCTTCAAGCCCTTGCCGATGTAATCATCCAGCGGCGCCAGCGCGCCGCGCCGGCCATATTCGAAGATGTAACGATAATCCATCTGGATCAGATCGGGCGCATTGCGGCCCGCCACCTGCGTTGCAAGGCGGGGCCAATAATCGCTCCAGCCGGCGAATTCCCCGGCGATGTCGAGATCGGGCTTCACCTGCTTGTAGGCTGCTATCGCCTTGTTGGTGCGATCGGCACGCTCCTGCGACCCCCACCACAACATGCGAAGGCGCGCAGCCTGCGCCTGCGCCGAACCACCTCCCAATGCTGCAAGCGACAGGGCCGCAAGCCCTGCCGAAAGCACAGTTCTCCTCTGAAGCATCACGGGCATTGGCAACTCCTCCCTATTGACTGCCAATTGATGATGAACGCAAACGACACTTGCCGTTTTATAACTAATTGGTTACATGGGAACACCGATCGCAAACATTGTCAAGCGGGTGCCGAAATGGAAGAAACGACTAAGAACCAGCCGTCCGATCCGGGCCCCGATCCGGCCGTGGAGAAAACGCCGCCGCCAAAGCGCAAACGGGCCACGACCCAGGTGCGAAACCCGGAAAGAACCCGCGCCGCCATTCTTGAAGCTGCCCGCCGCGAGGTGGCCGCCAAAGGGCTGGCGGGGGCCAGAATCGATGTCGTCGCCCGCCGCGCCGGGACCAACAAGAGGATGATCTACCATTATTTCGGCGACAAGGATGCGCTTTATCTCGCCGTTCTGGAAGACGCCTACCGCCATATCCGCCACACTGAAAGACGGCTTGATCTGGCCCGTAAGGCCCCGTCCGAGGGCTTGCGGGAACTTGCGCTTTTCACCTGGCACTACTTTCTCGACCACCCCGAATTCCTGAGCATCCTCGCCACGGAAAACCTCAATAAAGCCCGGTATCTCAGGCAATCACCGACGATCACAGCGATGCACTCAAATTTCATTTCCGAGCTTGAGGACGTGCTGCGGCGTGGCAGCGACGCCGGCGAATTCCGTGACGGCCTCGACCCGATCGACGTTTATCTGACCATCGCTTCGCTCGGCGCCTTCTACCTGTCGAACAGGTTCACCCTGTCAACGATCTTCCAGCGCGACCTGACAGACCCTGCCGAGCTGGAGCGATGGGGCCAGCACATCGTCGACACGTTGCTTGCTGCAGTGCGGCGGGTCTGAACGAGCCAAACCGGATTCCTGTTTAACTACAGCGATGACGCGCCATTCGCATCCGCGAAGCACGTCATTTTCTTTTGCGGCGCAGCGAATAACTGCAAGGGCGAACCTTCAAACCTCATCAATTTCTCCTGTCAAAAAACACCTTGACAGATCGTGTTCTTCGCGATCACAAATAACCAAATGGTTACAAATTACCATGTTTGACGGAAGCGGCCTTGCGGGAAAAGGTCGCCTTGGGAGGAAATTCATGAAACGTATCGGCGTCATCATGCACGGCATCACCGGCCGCATGGGTTACAACCAGCATCTCGTGCGCTCCGTTCTCGCCATTCGCGATCAGGGCGGCGTGCTTTTGAAGAACGGTGAAAGGGTGATGCTCGATCCCATTCTCGTCGGCCGCAACGGCGCGAAGATCGAGGAAATCGCCAAAAAGCATAATGTCGCGCGCTGGACGACCGATATTGATGCCGCTCTCGCCAACCCTGACGACACACTTTTCTTCGACGCTGGAACGACACAGATGCGTGGCAGCCTTTTGGAAAAAGCCATCAAGGCCGGTAAGAACGTCTATTGCGAAAAACCGATTTCGGACACGATGGATGAGGCGCTGGCGATTGCCCGCCTGGCCGAAAGTGCGGGCATCAAGCACGGCGTGGTGCAGGACAAGCTGTTCCTGCCCGGCCTTCGCAAGCTCGCCATGCTGCGCGACAGCGGCTTCTTCGGCAAGATTCTCTCCGTGCGGGGCGAGTTCGGTTACTGGGTCTTCGAGGGCGACTGGCAGCCAGCGCAACGCCCCTCATGGAACTACCGCCTGAAGGATGGCGGCGGCATCATTCTCGATATGCTTTGCCACTGGCGTTATGTGCTCGACAATCTGTTCGGACCGGTGAAATCCGTGAGCTGCCTCGGAGCGACGCACATTCCGGAGCGTTTCGATGAACAGGGCAAAGCCTATAAGGCGGATGCGGACGACGCCGCCTACGCCACCTTCGAACTGGAGGGCGGAATTATCGCCCACATCAACTCTTCATGGGCGGTACGGGTGCGCCGTGACGATCTCGTCACCTTCCAGGTGGACGGCACCCACGGCTCGGCCGTCGCTGGCCTGACGAAGTGCTTCACCCAGCACCGCACCAACACGCCGAAGCCGGTATGGAACCCCGACCAGCCGCAGACCATCGACTTCTACAAGACCTGGCAGGAAGTGCCTGACAATGTCGTCTATGACAACGGCTTCAAGGCGCAGTGGGAAATGTTCGTGCGCCACCTCGTCGATAACGACCCGTGGCCTTATGGCCTGATGGAAGGCGTGAAGGGCGTGCAGCTTGCCGAGCTGGGGCTGAAATCATGGAAGGAACGCCGCTGGCTCGACGTTCCCGCCCTTTCCTGAGGAGGCTGACATGAGTGAACTCAAGCTTCCGAAGGACGACCGCAGCATCGAGGTCTACAGATTATCCGGCACGCCGGTCGCGGTTGAAAAACGAAGTGCCGCCGATTTCAACCGCGTCGCTTTCGCAGCCGCCCACGTGGTGGCCGATCCGCTTGCCGACAACGACCCGTGGCTGACCCCCGCGATCGATTGGGACGCGACCTTGCGGTTCCGTCATCGCCTTTGGGACCTCGGCCTCGGGGTCGCGGAAGCGATGGACACGGCTCAGCGCGGCATGGGGCTGGCATGGCCGCAGGCCCAGGAGCTGATCTCCCGTTCGCTCAAGGAAGCCGCCAGCCGCAAGGATGCGCTGATTGCCTGCGGGGTGGGCACCGATCATCTGAACGGCAGCGGTTACGATCTGAACCAGATTGTCCACTCTTACCTCGAACAGCTTGATTTTGTTCAGGGAGAAGGCGGGCGCGTTATCCTGATGGCCAGCCGCGCGCTCGCCGCCGCCGCCCGTTCGCCCGATGATTACCTCAAGACCTACACCAGGGTGCTTTCCCGCGCCGAGCAGAAAGTGGTGATCCACTGGCTGGGCGAAATGTTCGACCCGGCGCTCGAGGGCTACTGGGGTTCGGGCGACCATATGACCGCCATGGACACCTGCCTTGCCATGATCGAGGAGAATGCCGACAAGATCGACGGCATCAAGATTTCACTTCTCTCCAAGGAAAAGGAAATTGCCATGCGCCGCCGCCTGCCCGCTGGCGTGCGCATGTATACCGGCGACGATTTCAATTATGCCGAATTGATCGCCGGTGACGAGAAGGGTCATTCGGACGCCCTGCTCGGCATTTTCGACGCCATCGCTCCCGCTGCGTCCAAGGCGCTGGCCAGCCTGAAGCGCGGTGCCGACAATGAGTTCTTCGATATTCTGGAGCCGACGGTGGCGCTTTCACGCCACATCTTCAAGGCGCCCACCCGCTTCTACAAGACCGGCGTGGTGTTCCTCGCCTATCTCAACGGATTGCAGGATCATTTCACCATGGTCGGCGGCCAGGAAAGCACCCGTTCCACGCAGCATTTCGCCGAGCTTTTCCGGCTGGCGGACAAGGCCAACGTGCTGGCTGAACCTGACCTGGCGACGCACCGGATGAAGGCATTTCTCGCCGTCCGGGGTATCAGCTGAAGCAGAACGAGGGAGGATAGAAGATGAGCCTTGAAGGCCTTTCCATCAATTTCGCGACCGTGCGGCAAGGCGCAAATTTCGGAGCCATCGTGGATGCCTGCCTCGCCCATGGCATCACCACCATCTCACCGTGGCGCGAGCAGGTGAACGGTATCGGCCTTGCGGAAGCCGCCCGCATCGTTGAGCGGAACGGCCTGCGCCTGTCCGGTCATTGCCGCGGCGGTTTTTTCCCGGCTCCTGACGCTGAAGGCCGACGTCTCGCCATCGAGGACAATAAGCGCGCCGTCGATGAGGCCGCCGCCATGAAGGCCGACTGCCTTGTGCTTGTCGTGGGCGGCCTGCCCACCGGTTCGCGCGATCTGAAAGGTGCGCGGCAGATGGTGGAGGACGGCATGGCAGAACTTCTTCCTTATGCGCGGGCTGCCGGCGTGCCGCTCGCCATTGAACCGCTGCATCCTTTCTATGCCGCGGACCGCGCCTGCATCAACACGCTGAAACAATCGCTCGACCTCTGTGACCGGCTGGGTGCCGGCACCGGCGTGGCCATCGATGTCTATCATGTCTGGTGGGACCCGGAACTGGAGGAGCAGGTGGCGCGGGCCGGCAGGAATGGCCAAATTCTCGCCCATCACATCTGCGACTGGCTGGTGCCGACCACTGACCCGCTCAACGATCGCGGCATGATGGGAGATGGTGTGATTGACCTCAAGGCATTTCGCGCCATGATCGAGGCTGCGGGCTTCCACGGCCCGCAGGAAGTGGAAATCTTTTCGCATCGCTGGCAGGCGCGCCCGGTGGACGAGGTCCTCGCCACCGTGGTCGAGCGTTTCAAGACTGTTTGTTGATAGATCCGGGAGAGAGACAATGCCTGAAAGGGTGAAACGCAAACGCTATGCGCTGGTCGGCACCGGCAATCGTGGCACCACCATGTGGGGCCGCGAATTGCTGGCCGGCTGGAGCGACTATGTCGAACTCGTCGGCATTTGCGACCTGAACCTGATGCGCGCCGAGCGCGCCCGCGCCATGATGGGATCGAGCGCACCGCTTTACGACGATTTCGACCGGATGATGGAAGAGCAGCGCCCGGAGCTGGTGATCGTCTGCACGCCCGACGATACGCATGACGACATCATCATCCGCGCGCTGGAAGGCGGGGCAGACGTCATCAGCGAAAAGCCGATGACCACCACCCCCGAAAAGATTGACCGGATTCGCGCAGCCGAGGCCAAAAGCGGCCGCCGGGTCGATGTCTCCTTCAATTATCGCTTCTCTCCCACCGCAGCCCGCATCAAGGAACTGATCGACGAAGGCGCCATCGGCACCGTTACCTCGGTGGATTTCCACTGGTATCTCGATAACCAGCACGGCGCGGATTATTTCCGCCGGTGGCACGCCTTCACAGAACACTCCGGCAGCCTGTTCGTGCACAAGGCCACGCACCATTTCGACCTCCTGAACTGGTATCTCGACTCCGATCCCGTCGAGGTGAAGGGCTTCGGGCAATTGCTGCATTATGGCAAGAACGGCCCGTTCCGCGGAACGCGCTGTCGCACCTGTCCGCACAAGAATGAGTGTGATTATTTCATGGACCTCGGCGCCGATCCTTTCCTCGATGCGCTCTACGAGGACCCGTCAAGCATTGACGGATACATGCGTGATGCCTGCGTTTTCCGGGAGGACATCGACATTCCCGATACCATGAGCGCTTCGATCCGTTATGCCAGCGGCGTGCAGGTTTCCTATTCACTCAACACCTACATGCCGATAGAGGGTCACCACATCGCCTTCAACGGCCACAAGGGTCGCATCGAGATGCGCCAATATGAAAAGCAGCCCTGGACGGAGCCGCCGGCCGATGAAATCCTGCTGGTGAAGAGCTTCGGTGGCGGCGTCGAGCACATCTGGGTGCCGCATGAGCCGGGCGGCCATTATGGCGGCGACAACCGCATGCGCGACATGATCTTCAAGCCCGGCTCCAACGACCGGCTGCGGCAGCGGGCTGGTTCGCGCGCTGGCGCCATGTCGGTTCTGACAGGCGTGGCGGCACTGAAAAGTGCGCTGGAAGGCGGCTCCCAGCCGGTGAAATCCCTGCCCCTCTAGCTGCCTCAGCCCGTGGCGCCATCCGCCACGGGCAACCACCAAAAAGAACGGGCGATATTCCGCAGATTACGCACTCCTTCCATACCGGTAAATTGATTGCCGGGGGAAGAAAGAGTGAGTCATGTCCAGTTTGCAATCCATCGTTCCGCTCATCATCATCGGCGTCAGCCTCGTCGTATTCTTCAAATGGGTGGGGCGCGACATGAATCGGGAAGAGAAGAAGCCGCGCTCCCGCCGCTGACCGATCACGCCCGCCCGCGCCCTTGCACGGTTACGGAACCTCGTCTTGCCGTCGGCGTTTCCCTGTCAGAAGGAGAACGCCATGACGCAAGAGCAAAAGACGAAAAACGACGACAACAGGGCTTCGAAGGCCAGCGACATTCCTCCTGCAGGTCCGCACGCCAAACCTTCCCTGACCGACCATGAAAAGACACCAGGCGCAGGAAGCCTGCCGGATGGCGACAGCAAGAATGTCACGCCTGGCGCCGGTTGATGACCATTTGCGCCGAAATATCATACATTTATTATATTTCGGCGCATTAACAGTCACTTAGCCCCCGAACCGTCGCGAAATACCTGTTTCTTCACGGTGGTCATTGCAAAATCGAAAATTGAGCTTATATTTACCTTATCGACCATTGCTTGTGACGTCGTTCTGGAACAGACTGTTCCCCGTCGGATTTCCTCTCAAATAATCGATCTTATCCCGCAAGGTATCGCGGGAACCACAACGATTCTACGAAAGGAAATCGTTATGAACACTGGTACTGTAAAGTGGTTTAACGCCACCAAGGGCTTCGGCTTCATTCAGCCTGACAATGGCGGCACGGACGTTTTCGTCCACATTTCCGCTGTCGAGCGCGCTGGCATGCGTTCTCTGAACGACGGCCAGAAGATCAGCTACGAGATCGTCCAGGACCGTCGGTCCGGAAAGAGCTCTGCCGACAACCTTCAGGCAGCTTGATATTCGTCATTTTGGCACCGCAGACCACGGATGTACTGGCTGCGCTTGCCGATGACTGTGAGAGGTCGGGTTAAAGCCCGGCCTTTTGTTTTTGGGCCATGGAGGTCCTCATGCGTAAAAATTCCTATCATTGCGGTGACACCGTCTTTTTGAAGTCCGGCGTCCTTGGCAATGCACAGCCCGATGGTCCCGGCCGGATCGTGTCAGTCATGCCCGAAGCCCAGGGAACGGTTCGTTACAGGGTGCGTTTCCAGCACGAGAATTTTGAGCGCAGCGTCGCACTCGATGAGATAGATGCATCGATGTCGACGGCCTCGCGGCTAGGCAAAGGCGAAAGCCTCTCGCCACGCGAAACCGGATCAAGCTGGATCAACCTGAACACGATCAAAATCAGAAAGTAGCGGCATTGGCCGCTTAAAGGAGATAGTCTTGCAGGTACTCGTCAGAGACAACAATGTTGAACAGGCCCTTCGCGTCCTGAAAAAGAGAATGCAGCGTGAAGGCATTTTCCGCGAGATGCGCGCCCGCGAATCCTATGAAAAGCCGTCGGAAAAGCGTGTTCGCGAAGAAGCCGAAGCCGTACGCCGCCACCGCAAGCTGGAGAAAAAGAAGATGCAGCGCGAAGGGCTGCTGCCAGCGCCCAAAAAGGCCGCCCGTACCCGGTAAACGCCCTACAACGCTCTTCCGCGAAGGAGACTGCCATGGCCGCCACGAAAGAAGTTTTTTTCAAGCCCGGTAAACTGTCCGCTCAGGACAAAGCATCATTGACCGACAGCGCGGCAAAGCAGATCATCAACGCCGAAGCCGACCAGCGCGCCCGCAAGACGGAACGCCTTCGCCAGCTTCGCGAGGCACAGGAAGCGGCGGTTGTCGCCGCCGATCCGGTGCCCGCAAAGAAACGATCCGGTAACAGATAGCGGGCGCTTTTACATCACCCGGTCAACGCAGGAGGACGACACCATGGCAAAGGGTCAGTTGCGCAGTAACAAGGAAATCCGCAAGCCGAAGAAGGACAAGACGAAAACACCCGCCGCGGCGCCAGCCGGTTCGCAGGTGAAGTTCGCAAACGCCACGACAGCGGATGGCAAGAAGAAGTAGGGCACGGTGTCGGCGCGCAGGTCACGACGATAAATCTCTCGTCTGGGAGACCGGACTTGTTTTGGCCATATTGCTCTTCTATATATCTCTCATAGCAACTGCTGGTGAGCGCGAATGAATTCGTCGTTCGCAGTTGTTTTAGTCGCTTCAGACTTTTGACCACGGATGTACTGGCACTGGTGTTGAGAGCGATATGAGGAAGGTCGGTGCAATATTGCCCCGGCCTTTTTTGTTGCCGTGAGCAGCCGAAGATAAATATGCACGACTGCCGCCGACTGCGACGGAATTAACTTGTCTATTCCGCCCAATGGGCGCACCCTCCCAATCACTGAAAAGGGCGTTACCGCCGCTTTACGACGGCCGCTGAAGCCCTCGTCCTGCTCATGTCGTTAACCCGCAGGAACGATACGGACCCACACGACATGAATGTCCAAGGCGCGACGCTTTAATGGCACGGCCTGTCGCTCGGATGCACGGAAGCGGCGTCGCATGACGTCCGCAGCGACGCGAGACACCACAGTTTTGGTGAACCCCATAGAAAGGAGGACGTGATGTCTTCCGCATATGAAAATTGCATCATTTCGTCACAGGACCTCAAGATGCTCCAGTCGGTGCTGGCAGACCTCGGTTATGACCGGCACACCATGGACGAGGAGGTCATGATTTACAACAATGCCGCCCGAAAGGTGATCCAGCTGTTTCAGGGCGGGCTGACCGACCCTGCCGAGCTTTCGAAGGAAATGCGCTTTCTTTTTGGCGTTCATAAACATGATCGCAGTAAATCATGGAAACCGTTGCCACGTTACGCGATTCAGGGGCTGCCGCCTCTCTACCGATAACGGCGCTCTTCCATCCATAACGACGGGAACCAGGCCTTCAAAATCACCGATGAAAATAACGGCTTGGCAAATGATGTATATCAGGCAACACTGAAATGGATACCTCCGTGCGCGGATCAGGCGGCACGAAGGTGACGGATGGAACATGCGCGCTGAAGGCCGGGACAGGCCTCGACGTCAGCGGGTTCCATACCGGCGGGTTTGCGTCTGCGTGGAGAGAGAGTATGACGTATGACTGGAGCGGCCGCAGAATGCGCCGCATGCGAGCGGCGAAACTGACGATCATCAGCCTTGTGGCCGCCTTTGTGCTGACCGCGCCTATCTTTGCCCACTACTGAATTTCAGGCCCGCTTGTTTCGACTAGACGGGCTGGCGGGTTTCTGCGCGTTTCCGCAGACGGTTTTTCACCCATTTCTGAACGGGCTGATCGTAACGGACCGTTAGCCACCATGAAATCCACGTCGTGCCGATGAGAAACAGGACGCCGGCTGGCAGGGCGATATTCTGCTGCGTGATGGACGGGATCAAAAACTCCGTCCATGCCAGAAGCGGAATATGCAGGACATAGACGGCGTAAGACGCCGTACCAAGAAACCCCGAAAGTGCACTCACCATGGGGCCCGGCACCGTTCGGCTGGCCACGAACAGCAGCAGCGGCCAGAGGAGCAGGACGATTGCGAGGTCGAAGAAGGGCCGGACTTCGCGTGATACGGGCACGGCAAGGATGACACAGACGAGCACCAGACACAGCGCGGCCTGGACGGGCTTCAGCTCCGGCACACGGTTGCGGAACCGGTAAACCAGCACGCCGGCGAAAAACGAAAAGAATACCCGGCCCATGCCGGCATACATTTCATGCCAACGGAAACCGAGATGCAGCTTTCCAGACGCGGCGGCGGCCACCACCAGTACAATGGCGCTGGCAACAATGACGGCTGCGATCTGTTTCACCGTCGCCCGCACGCCCCAGCGGGCATAGACCACGTTCACCACCAGTTCGTTGAAAAGCGACCACGCCGGGCTGACGAGAAACAGCGCGCCATTGAGGGTCAACGTGAAAGGCGCCGGCAGAAAGAGAAGCCCCGTCACCAGCGCAAAGGCCAGTTCACCGGGATCGATGAGACGATGCAGATCGTCGATCGGCGTCGGCAGACCCAGCACATAAAGGCAGATGAAATAGGCCACCATCAACGCCAGTGCCAGCACATAAAGCGGATAAAGCCGGGCGAAGCGCGCCTTCATGAAAAAGCCGGGCGTGATAGCCCCGTCACGCAATCTGACGCCATAGGCGTGAGCCAGCACGAAGCCGCTGAGAGCAAAAAACAGATCAACGGCAAGATAGCTCGAGGCCGGATCCCTGCCGAAAAACTGCTCGGCGTGGCGATGGACGATAAAGAGCGCAGCCACGCCCCTTATGCCGTCAAGCAAGATGAAGCGTTCCGGGGATGATGGGGCCATGGCGTTGATGCTCAATGAGATAGCGGCAATTGTTCAATGGAAACCAGCTTTACCGCGTCCCGGTTCTCCGCTTCCAGTCACAAACCGTTTAATCTTGCAGTCGCCGCGAATTTTTCCGGACATGGGCTCGAGGCCGGCACCCTTTCGCAGCGGAGAAAGGCGTGCTACGTCCGGATGTCATCGATGTTTCGACCCCGTGGCACAGCCGTGTTGTTCCTGCAAATGTGTGATTTTGCAAGAACAAGTTCCGGCAATGTCCATGGGGCAGGTTCGGCGACAACCACTCTCGCGGAGCCTTCTCATGCCCACAATTGCCGAACGTATCAGAAAAATCATCGTGGACCAGCTTGGCGCAGACCCTGCCGCCGTCGTGGACGATGCCAGTTTCGCCGACGATCTCGGTGCAGACTCTCTGGAAATAGTTCAGGTGGTCATGGAGATCGAAGAGGAATTCGGGGTGGAGATTCCGGATTCCGCCGCAAATACGATCCTGACCGTCGGCGACGCCATCCGCTTCATCGAAAAAAGCACGGCTTGACGGTGAAGCGCCGGAGGCGGGCCTGATCCGCCGATAGCGTCGCAACCGGGCCAAATTTCGGGGTGTCCCGCTCTAACTATCCTGCTCATCGAGGTGGTGGCACATCAGACCAGCAGGAGATTTTCGGCAAAGGCCATCATCAGGGGACCCACTCCCTTGGCGTCATCGCTAACCACTGGCTCGGTCAGATAATATTCCGGCGAGCCGTCGCGATAATTGCCCTCGAAACCACCAAGTCCAGCGACGTGTACGATGCCGGCAAGACGAGTGACACCGTCTTCGCCCGCCAGAAGCCGGGTCTCCAGCAGAGCCGAAAGCGCGCGACGACCTGCGGACAAAGCCGCGCCCGCCGCCTCTCCCTGTAGCAGCCCAAGACGGACCGCACGCAGCAGCGCATAGGAGAACATTGCGGAGGCGGATGTCTCCTCGTAATTGCCCTCCAGATCCGGATTATCGAGAACCTGCATCCACAGACCGGTGCCTGTCTGGCGTGCGACGATCTCAGCCAGGAGGCGCCGTGTGCTCTGTCGCAATTCATTTGTCCGGCCATCATCCGGCAGTATCGTGAGCGCATCCACCAGCGCCATGGCCAGCCAGCCGACCGCACGGGCCCAGACGGCCGGCGATTTGCCGGTCTGCGGATCGGCCCAGCGCTGGGTGCGGCTTTCATCGTAGCCATGAACATAGAGCCCGCCGGTATCCGCCGTCAGGGCAAGTGCCGTTGAAAACTGCCTCAGCGCGTCGTCGATCAGTTCGGGCCGCCCCGTTGCCTGCGCATATTCAATCTGGAACGGAAGACCCATATAGAGACCGTCCAGCCAAACCTGATGCGGATAGCGTTTCTTGTGCCAGTAATTGCCGCAGGCGATGCGTGGATGGCTGCGTAGCTGCCCAGCCAGATGGTCCGCGGCAGCGAGATACCGTGGGTCGCCCGTTTCTTCCGAAAGGGGAAAGAGGAGACGGCCGGCAAGAATATGGTCGATATTATATTCCTGCGGATCGTAACCGGCGATCGTGCCGTCGGTCGCTATCTGCACATCGGCGAGCCGGTGCAGATGGTCGCTCCAGCGCGCCTCTCCGGTGGCCTCGGACAGCTGCTGCAGGCCGCGGTAGATGCATCCATCCTCATAACACCAGCTGCCGCCCTTGTAAGGCCTATAACGACTGCAGAATTGCTCAAAATATTCAGTGGCTTTCATGGTTTTCTCAATCGCGATCTGAAACGGTGGAAATGGAAGCGTCGCTCAGCATGGCAGGATCGTCGCAGACTATATGTGTCTGCTCGACAACAATCGCCTCATGGCGCATGGGACGAACCCGGTCAGCCATGATTGGAGGCGCGGCGATGGCCGATGGATCGCGCGAGACGATGGTGAGATTGCGGATGGCGACATTGCGGATGGGTGCTTCGGGAAGGCCGAGAAAGACGCCCGCAGCATGGGCGAGATTGCGTATTTCGACGTCTTCCACGGTAATTCCATCGATGAATGGCGTGCCCTTGTCGATCGGCGCCGGCTTCCGCGACTGTACCCGTTCGTCATGTCCATCAGCATCGCAATGATAATGTGCATTGGCGGAAAGCGCGGTTTGCACGCCGTCCAGCAGCACCCGGCGCATGGCGATATTGCTGACGATGCCGCCCCGTCCGCGCCGCGTCTTGAGGCGCAGGCCGCGATCCGTGCCGACCATGTCGCAATCCTCCACAGACACGTCATGCACGCCGCCGGACATTTCCGAGCCGATCACCAGCCCGCCATGGCCGCGCTCCATCAGACAATGGCGCACACGAATGCCACGGGTTTCCGCGAGATGATCGTCTTCGCCATCCGGGCCGCGCTTTCCTGCCTTTACGGCGATGCAATCGTCTCCGACCGAAAAACGAACGCCCGATATCGTGACGTTGCGGCAGCTTTCAGGATTGAAACCATCGGTGTTCGGGCTGTCATGCGGCGCGTTGATGGTGAGGCCGGCAGCGATCAAGTCTTCGCAGCCCTGCGGATGGATTGTCCATGAGGCGGCGTTTTTTATCGTAAAGCCGAGAAGCTGGATTTTGCGGCAGGAAACGAGATGCAGGCCGCGCGGCCGCCGCGCGCCGTCGCGGGTTTCTTTTGGCCAGCTCCACCAGTCACCCCTGTCGCCCGAGCCATCGAGAACGCCCCTGCCCTCGATGATGAGATTATCTGTCCCGATGGCATGAACCGGCGCGGCGAAACAGGCATCCGGCAGGCCCTCCCAGCTTCCGAGCATATGGCCCGCATCATCGCGTGCCGGCAGGATCGGCCACCCTTTGCGGCTCGAAGGGGCGCGCAGCACGGCTCCCTCGGCAAGATGGAAGGTCATGTTGCTTTTGAGGCGGACAGGGAAGGACGTCCAGAAACCGGCCGCAAGCTGCAATGTGCCGCCATGCGGCACCGCAGCCACCGCCCTTTCCAGCGCCTCGGCATTGGCACGCGCGCCCTCTTCATCATCGAGCGCGACATCCGGCACCAGGGAGAACGCCGCAGCCTCCACAAGCCCGGCGCAAGGGCTGGTTCTGAACTCCAGCGCTGCGAACCCCTCGGCCTCGAACAGATAGCAGGTATCCGGGAAGAGATCATGCAGCAGCGTCACCACCGCCGCAGTTTCGCCGCGCCGCTCGTCGCCTTCCGTCGACGACAAACGCCACTCCGTCCTCGCCGGAAGGAAATGGCGAGCGCCGGGTGCGGCGAGGCAAAGCGCTGCCGTTCGCGCTGAAGACGCGATGATAAGGGGTTCGTTCATGTTCATTTCCCGTCTTTCGTCCCTATCCGGCCAGGCCCTGGCGGACATGCCTCGCATGTTCCGGCAGCCGGTCAGTGAGCCCGCCGCCACGGACGCGGCGGCGGGCGATTGCCGTCAATCGAACTTCGCCAGAACATCATTGGTGGAATCGACGATCTGCTCGGCCGCCTCCTCCGCCGTCAGCTGGCCATAGGCATATTCTTCCAGCGTATCGATGAAGGCCGAGCGGATTTCCGGATGTTCGTTGAAGGGCGATACCACCGGCCCGGATGCGGCCATGACGATGGCATTGGCGGCTCGCACTTCCGGCTCGCCCTTGTCGCCCAGACGTGCAGCCGCAGCCTTGGATGCCGGCAACCCACGCGAGGTGCCGAGTGCGTCGATACCCTCAGGCTCGTTCAGCAGGCAGTTCAATATCTGCGCCGCTGTTTCCGGGTTCTTCGAGTTTTTAGAGATCGAGAACACCATTGAAGGCTTGCGATAGACCCCCTCGGTCACCGCGTCTGCAAGCTTCAGCATCGACACGGGTTTCAGAACCTGCCCCTGCTTCAGGGGATCGGCATATTTTGAATAGGTCGAATCCCATTCATAGGAGCCGGCAATGCGGCCTTCAGACCAGGACGGCTTTTCATAAAGATTGACATTGCCATCGGCCGCTTCCTCTTTCTGGGAGCGGATGGATCCGGTTTCGACCAGCTTGCCGACAAAGAAGATACCCTCGGCCAGTTCCTCCGGCGTCCAGGCCACGCGGTTTGTCTTGGGATCGACCAGATCCTTGCCGGTTTTCTGCACAACGGCCAGCGTCACCAGAAGCTGGGCGGTCTCCTTGACGGCGTTGAAGGTATAATAGTCCTTGCCGAGCTTTTCCTTGATGGTCTTCGTCGCCGCGAAGAACTCATCCCAGGTCTTCGGAATTTCGACACCCGCCTTTTCGAAGGTCGTGGCATTGAAGAAGAAGACGCGGCCGGTGGTGGAAACGGAAAGCCCCTGCAGCACGCCATTCATCGACCCCGCCTCCAGATCGCTCTCGGCCCATTGGGAAAGATCGAGCGGCTTCAGCTGGCGCAGATCGGCAAAACCTTCGCCATTCTTGGAAAACAGCGGCAGCCACGGCCAGTTGACCTGAACGATATCAGCTTCCGTCTTGCCCGCCATCTGGGTGGTGAGTTTTTCGAGATAACCGTCGAAACCGGTGAACTCGCCCTTGATCGTGTGGCCGTATTTCTCGCCACAGGCGGCAATCGCTTTCTGGGTGGCGACATGGCGGCTCTCGCCGCCCCACCATGACATGCGCAGTTCCGCGGCACCTGCCGCAGGAGCGGTCGCCATCGCCACATAAGCGGCACCGGCAAGCATCACCATCATTCTGGCCATCATCTTCATTGTTCTTCTCCTCCTCGAAAAATCAGGCACGCCCGTCCGCTCCTCACAGCGAAACGTTGCGCCCATCGGCCTTGTCGAAAATATGCAGCTTCTCCGGGTCCGGCTTCAGGCGCAGAAGACCATCGCGGCCGAGCACCTCGAATTCCGCCGCGCCAACGACGCTGACGACCTTCTGGCCGCCGAGATCGGCGTGCAGATAGACCTCGTGGCCCATGAACTCCGCATTGGTGAGTTTCGCCTGCAGCGCCGGACCATCGGTCGCCGCCGCCAATGAGAGATGCTGCGGACGGATGCCGATGACGGCGTCCGTGGGTCTCGCCGATAGTCGCTGTTCCAGATGCGCGCCGATCGGCAGGCGCTGACCGGCGATCACGAATTCAGTACCCTCGATTGCCACATCCACGAGGTTCATTTCCGGCGTGCCGATGAAGCCGGCGACGAAGAGATTGGCGGGATGGTTGTAAAGCTCCTTCGGCGTCGCGACCTGCATGATGCGACCTGCCTGCATGACGCAGATGCGGTCACCCATGGTCATGGCCTCCGTCTGGTCATGGGTGACGTAGATAACAGTCGATGACAGGCCTTCCGCTTTCAACTGCCGGTGCAGATCGGTAATGCGAACCCGCATCGAAGCACGCAGCTTGGCGTCGAGATTGGACAGCGGCTCATCGAACAAAAACACACCCGGTTTCTTGATGAGCGCACGGCCGAGCGCCACACGCTGCGCCTGCCCGCCGGAAAGCTGCTTCGGCAGACGGTCGAGCAGCGGCTCGATCTCCAGAATGCGCGCGACATTGTCGATGGCCTTCTCGATCTCCGGCTTGGCGACACCGGCGATCTTCAGGCCGAAGGCGAGATTGCCGCGCACCTTCATATGCGGATAAAGCGCATAGTTCTGGAACACCATGGCAATGGAGCGCTTGCCGGGCGGCAGATCGTTGACGCGCTGATCGCCGATCAGGATTTCACCGCCGGTGATTTCCTCCAGCCCCGCCACCATGCGCAGCGTCGTGGATTTGGCGCAGCCCGAAGGGCCGACGAACACCATGAACTCGCCATCCTCGACGTCGAGATTGATGCCGTGCACCGCCTTGAAGCTGCCGCCATAGACTTTTTCGAGATTTTTAAGTTGAACGCTTGCCATTTTCAGCCCTTGACCCCGCCAGACGAGATCCCTTCAATGAAATACCGTTGCGCCGCGAAGAACACGATCAGCGCAGGCGCGATCGTCAGCACCGACATCGCCAGGATGCGGTTCCATTCAAAGGCTTCGGTGGTGTCGATGGAGAGTTTGAGCGCCAGGCTCACCGGATATTTGTCGACCGAGGACAGGTAGATCAGCGGCCCGAGAAAGTCGTTCATCGTCCACATGAACTGGAACAGGCAGACCGAGATCAGCGCCGGCGCGAGCATCGGTACGACGATGTAGACCAGTGTCTGCAGGCTGTTGGCGCCGTCCACCCGGGCGGCCTCTTCCATGTCCGAGGGCAGCGAGCGCAGGAACTGTACCAGCATGAAGACAAAGAAGGCATCACCGGCGAAAGCCGAGGGCACCCAGAGCGGCAGGAAACTGTCCAGCCAGCCGAGATCCCGAAACAGGATATATTGCGGAATGCGGGTGACGACATTGGGCAGCAGCAGAATGGCGATGACCGAGCCGAACAGGATCTTCTTCAGCGGAAAATCGAAGCGGGCGAAGGCATAGGCCGCCATGGTGCAGGAAATCGCCGTGCCGATGACCTTCGGCAGGATGATCAGGAACGAGTTCCAGAAGAACCGGCCAAAGGTGTAGGGCGTCGAGGTTTCCCAGCCGCGGATATAGCCATCCAGCGTCGGGTTTTCCGGGATGAAACCGGCACCGGAGAAAATTTCCGAATTGGTCTTGAAGCTTGCGCCCACCAGCCAGATCAGCGGGTAGAGCATGACGAGCCCGACCGCGAAGAGAAGCACGTAGCGGACCGAGGTGGAAAGCAGCCTGAGCCGCGCCCGGCGGGCCGCCTGCATGTCGTTTAGGGTTGCGATATCGGTCATGGCATCAGTTCCGCTTGTCGCCGGCGTAATAGACCCACTTCTTCGAGGACCAGAAGGCCACGAGGGTCAGCACGGTGATGATGGTGAAGAGCACCCAGGCGATTGCGGAGGCATAGCCCATGTTGAACTTCTTGAAGGCCTCGTCATAGATATAAAGAGGCAGGAGATAGGTGGACTTCAGCGGCCCGCCCTGGGTGATGATGTAAGGGCCGTTGAACTCCTGGAATGCCTGCACCATCTGCATGATGAGGTTGAAAAAGATCACCGGCGTCAGAAGCGGCAGGGTGATGAAGAAGAAGGTCCTGACCTTGCCGGCACCATCGATGGCGGCTGCTTCGTAAAGCGATTTGTCGATGGATTGCAGGGCCGCAAGGAAGATCACCATGGCCGAGCCGAACTGCCAGCAGCGCAGCAGCGTGATGGTGAAAAGCGCATTGCCCGGATCTCCGAACCAGTCCACCGGCGACAGCCCCACGGCGGCAAGCGCCATATTGGCAAGGCCTTCGCTGGCGAAGATATAGCGCCACAGAACCGCAATCGCGATCGAACCGCCGAGGATGGACGGCACGTAAAAGGCAGTGCGGAAAAAGTTGATGAATTGCAGCTTGTAATTGAGTATTGCCGCGATGAACAGCGCAAAGGCAAGCTTCAGCGGCACCGTCAGAAACACGTAGAACAGGGTGACGTTCAGGGATTTCATGAAGGTGCGGTCGCGGGTGAACAGCCGCTCGTAATTGGCAAGCCCTGCCCAGCTGGGATCGCTCATCAAGTCGTAACGGGTGAAACTGAGATAGAGCGAGCCAAGGAACGGAATGGCCGTGAAGATCAAAAGCCCGATGATGTAAGGCGTCAGATATCCCAGCCCCAGGAAGCGCTGAGATTTCATGATGCTCCTCCCCGCGTCCCGGCGGAACGCGACTGACAGAATACAATTTCGTACAAGTGATTCTCCCGGAACGGCCAGCGGCAGGCGCAATAATGCGTATTTCCTAGCCGCGACCGATCTCCTCCCTCATTGATACGGCGCGTAAAAGCAATTTATGCGGTGACAAAACCAAATTTCAGCGCCAAGGTGAATTAACAAAGACGAGGAAAAAGATGGACGAAATCGAAGGTGGCATCCTGTCATCCGTTCCGCCTGCGGCGCTCAACCTCAACCTGACGCGCGCGACGATCAAAATGGAGCATTCGCGCACCTGGCAGATCGACAAATCCAATCCGGTGGACGATCTCATCATCTGCCTGGAGGGGCGCGGGCACTATCTCGTTGATGGCGAAGCAAGGGTACTCGAGCCCGGTGACGCCATGCTTATTTTCCGAGGGCAACGCTTTGTCGGGTGGAACGAGCAGGCCGTGACCTATCGCGGCGTGGCGCAGCATTTCACGCTCGATATTTACGGCCGCCACAACCTGATCGCGCAGATGGACCTGAAACCGAAACTGCGGCTGAGCCGCTGGTCGCTTCTGGAGCCGCTGGTGCGCCACTACCGGCAGAGCGCGCCTCCTTCCTCCGTCACTCTGGGTCAACATCATCTCTTCATGGTGCTTCTGATCGCCTTCATCGATGACGCGTTTCTGGGCTGGGTCGACCGCCCGAGTTTTCAGCCGGAGGGTACGGAAGGCCTCGACCTTGCGGTGATGAAGGCGATCACGATGATTTCCGCCAATCCGTTGGACCCCGACATTGCCGGGCGGGCCACCGATGCGGCGCCCTATAATCGCGATTATTTCCTGCGGGAATTCCAGAAGCGGGTGGGACGGACGCCGCGCAAATATCAGGAGTTCAAACGCATGGAACGCGCCATGCATTTTCTCGAGGCCGGACTTTCGGTCTCGGCAGCGGCGGCCGAGGTGGGTTATGGCGACCCCTATTATTTCTCGCGCATGTTCAAGCGGACATTGGGATTAAGCCCGCGTGACCATATGAACCGAATACGCCGCAGCCGGCACGGCAACCTGATGGCATTTGACGAGCATGAGCAGCAAAGGCTGCTTGCCGACGAAACGGAAAAGGCCCCGGCATAACGGGGCCTCCTCGTTTGAAAAGCGCTGGAATTACCGGAACAGTGACGGCAACCACAGGGATAGTGACGGAATATAGGTGACAGCAAGCAGCACCGCGATGCTGGCGCCGAAGAACGGCCAGATCGTCCGCATCGCCTCCCGTATCGATATGCCGCCCACCGCGCAGCCGACGAAGAGCACCGTTCCGACCGGCGGCGTATTGAGACCAATGCCGGCGTTCAGGATCATCACCACGCCGAAATGCACGGGGTCGATGCCGAAGGCCTTTACGACAGGCAGAAGCACCGGCGTGGAAATGATGACCATCGGCGCCATGTCCATGAAGGTGCCGAGCAGCAGCAGGATGATGTTGATGACAAGCAGCACGATGATCGGGTTGTCCGAAATCGCGCTGATTGCGGCAATCATCAACGTCTGCACCTGCAGAAAGGCCATCAGCCAGCCGAAGGACGCCGCCGTGCCGATGACCAGCAGCACCATGGCCGTGGTGCGGACAGCACCCATCACCGCTTCCACGAAGCCGTCCCAGTTGAGTTCGCGATAGACCAGCACGGCGACGAGGAAGGCATAGAGCACGGCGATGCAGGAACTCTCCGTCGCGGTGAAGATGCCCGAACGCACGCCGCCGAAGATGATGCCGATCAGCAGGATGCCGGGGAAAGACGCCAGCAGATAATACATCAGCTTCGAGAAACCGGGGAAAGGCTCGGACGGATAGCCCTTGCGCCGGGCGACGATATAGGCCGTCACCATCAGCGCTGCTGCAAGCAACAGGCCCGGAATGATACCGGCGGTGAAGAGATCGGCCACAGAGACATTGCCGCCCGCCGCGATGGAATAGAGGATCATGTTGTGCGAGGGCGGGATCATCAGCGCAATGATGGCGGCGTTGACGGTGACATTGACGGCGTAATCCCTGTCGTAACCGCGTTTTGCCATCTGCGGTATCATCAGCCCGCCCACCGCAGAGGCATCGGCCACGGCCGAGCCGGAAATGCCGCCGAACAGTGTCGAAGCCACGATGTTGACCTGACCAAGACCGCCGCGCAGGTGTCCCACGAGGCCTGCCGCGAAGCGGATGAGGCGGTGGGCGATGCCGCCGCGCACCATCAGGTCACCGGCGAAGATGAAGAACGGTATCGCCATCATCGCGAAGACATTCATGCCGGAATTCATCTGCTGGAACACCACGATGGGCGGCAGGCCGAGATAAAGAACCGTGGCGAAGGACGCGATGCCGAGACAGAACGCGATCGGCGTTCCGATCAGCATCAGCAGGGTGAACACCCCGAAGAGAATGGTGTAAGCCATTTATGCGGCCTCCTGCACGATCACGTCTGCGGCGATTTCCTCGCCGATGGAAAGATCGACGAAACGTTCGGCAGCAAACAGCGCGATAAGGAAACCGCCGCCGATCAGCGGAAAGAAATCCGTCCCGCCCGGCCAGCCGAGAACAGGAATCGTCGCCGTCCATGTCCCCATGGCAAGCGAGGTGCCATACCAGGCCATGCCGGCACCGAAGAAGAAGATCAGCGCAAGGCTTGTCAGGTCCATGCCCTTCTGCACACGCGGCGGCATCATGTAGCGCAGAATATCGAGCCCCAGATGCACGCTCTCGCGCACGCCGACGGCGGCGCCAAGCATGATGAACCACGACATGAGATGCAGCGACAGCGGCTCAGACCAGCTGGGTGAATCGTTGAGAATGTACCGCGCAAAGACCTGCCAGCCGACGATAAGCGTCATGGCGATCATGCCGATACCGGCAATATAAAGCGACGCGTGGCTAAGCGCGCCGAGAAAAGGGCGGATGGCCCGCATGAAGTGTCGCATTGTCTGTTCCTCCCGCATCAACGGCGACGAAAGAAAACCGGCCCTGTTTCCAAGGCCGGTTTCCCACGCGTTACTTGACCGCTTTCACCCGTTCCAGAAGGTCCTTCATCTTCGGATCGGTGACGAACTTGTCGTAGACCGGCCCCATCGCGGCAGCGAATTCCTCCTTGTTGACCTTGATGACATTGACCCCGCCGGCCCGGACCTTTTCTTCCGATGCCTTTTCGCGGGCGCTCCACAGTTCGCGCATCTTGCCGACTGAATCCTTGGCCGCCTGGCGCAGCAGCTTCTGGTCTTCCGGGGAGAGCTTGTCATAGGAGATCTTCGAAATGACGAGGATTTCCGGGTTCAGAGAATGCTCCGTCAGGGAGTAGTTCTTCGCCACCTCGTAGTGACGGGCGGATTCGTAGGATGGCCAGTTGTTTTCGGCACCGTCGACGACACCGGTTTCCAGTGAGGAATAGACCTCGCCCATCGGCATCGGCGTCGGGTTGGCGCCGAAGGCCTGCATCATCGAAATCCACAGGTCCGACTGCTGCACGCGGATTTTGAGCCCCTTCAGATCCGCCAGTTTTTCGATGGGCTTTTTGGTGGTGTAGAAGGATCGGGCGCCGGAATCGTAAAAGGCGAGACCGACGAGACCGTGCGGTTCGAAGGCAGCCAGAACCTCATCACCAATCGGACCGTCGACCGTATTGTGCATGTGCTCCGTCGAGCGGAACAGGAAAGGCAGACCAAGAACGGTGGTTTCCTTGACAAGATTGTTGAAAGGCGCGGCATTGACGCGGTTCATGTCGATGACGCCGAAGCGGGTCTGCTCGATGGTGTCCTTTTCGCCGCCAAGAACGGAATTGTTCATGACCTGTATCTTGATACGGCCATTGGTCCGCTCGGCCAGAAGCTCGCCCATATATTTCACGGCTTCGACTGTGGGATAACCGTCCGGATGAATATCGGCCGAACGCAGGGTGATTTCCTGCGCCATGGCGGAAACGCCTGACAGCGCGATCCCCATCGCGACGCACATCATGCTTGCAATCTTTTTCATGCTTTCCTCCTCCATTGTTGAAACGGCCCAGCCCCTCCAAGGCTTGTCGGGCCGATTTTTTCACGCCCATCCGGGCCGGCATGCAAAGACCTTTCATGTGAAAAGGATGACGGGGCCTCCCTTCCCCAACCATCCCGGATCAAATTAGGCCGCCTTGACCGGCGACAGCTTGAACAGCTCTTCGGGGTTTTCGACCAGCGCCCGATGACGCGCCGCCTCATCCGGCAGCCAGCCGAGCGTCAGTTCCGCAAGGCGGGCATCATCAGGATAGGCAGCCGTCTCGCGCACGGAATTATGCGGCCAGTTGGTGCCCCAGACGATGCGTTCCGGCGCATGCGCCGCGATCACCCGCGAAAAGGCGGCGACATCCTCGTACGGCCAGCTTTCGCGGGAGCTTTCATAAACGCCGGCGAATTTGAACCACAGATTGCCGCCGTCGATGAGTTTCAGAAGCGCCGCCATTTCCGGCCCGTCGGTTTTGATGCCCTTGAAGAACTTGCCGTGATGATCGAACACCCAGCGCGAGCGGATTTTCTGAAGACGCGGCAGATGGTCGAGAAGACCGTTTCCGTCGAACTGCACCGCCACCATCCAGTCGGCCGCATGCGCCCGCTCGTCCACCGCTTCCAGTTCGGAAAGGTTCACAGCGCCACCCGGCAAATCCATGATACGCGCGCCGACCGCACCCGCGGCGGCAAGCTTCTCCATGTCCTTTTCGCTCGTGGTGGCATCGATGATGACGACCGCGCGCGCCGCCTCGCCCATCTCGGCAACACAGGTCAGCGTATTGTCATTGTCTCGCTGATGGGCATTGCCCTGCGTGATGATGACCCGGTCTATGCCGAGCCATTGCATGAGGCGACGATAATCCTCCGGTCCCGGCAGGGCGCCCGGCGGAAGGCCGGGGCCACCCGGCAAGGCGGGATATCCGGGCAGATACATGTGCATCTGCGTATCGACCGCGCCTTTCGGGAAAGCGGGTCTCGGCGCGGTGCCGCTCAGCTTTCTGACGAGTTCACTCATGGGTCTGGCATCCTGAATTCAACGAGTGCATCCCGGTTGATCTCGATGCCGAGACCGGGGCCATCGGGAATGGCGACGATACCGTTCACCGCTTCGAGAGGTTCACTGAGAACCGCCTGACGGAACGGATTATGGGTGCGGTCAAATTCCATGATCGGTTCGATGGGATTGACCCGCACCGGATCAGGCGTCATCGCCGCCATGAATTGCAGCGCGGCGGCGATCTGTACGCCGGTGCCCCAGACATGCGGCACGATGCGCACGCCGTGCAGCGTGGCAAGCGTGGCAATCTTCTGCGTTTCTGAAAAACCGCCGCATCCGCAGAGATCGGGCTGGAGAATATCCACGGCACCGGCGGAAAGCGCCTGCCACATGCCGTGACGCCCGTGCCAGGTCTCGCCGCCCGCAACCGGGATCGGCTGCCCTGCCCGTACACGCTGATAGGCATCGAGCTGTTCGGGAACCACCGGCTCCTCAAACCAGTCGATGCCATAGTCGGCGGCGCGGTTGCCAAGCGTGACGGCTTCGGTGACCGTATAACCGTGATTGGCATCGATCATCAGCCGCATGTCAGGCCCGATCGCCTCTCGAACCGCGGCTATGACCCTGAGGTCCTCCTCGATGCCGAAGCCGATCTTGATCTTGCAGGCGTGGAAGCCGTCAGCGCGGCGCTCCGCCATTTCGGACGCATTGTCTGAAACGCGGTCGACACCATCACGCTTGAAGCTGCCGGTGGCATAGGCGCGCACGCTCTCGCGCCAGCGCCCGCCGAGCAGCATCGAGATGGAAGCACCGTAATGCTTGCCCTTGATGTCCCACAACGCGATATCGATGCCGGACAGGGCCGTAAGACTGAGGCCGCGCTGGCCCTGATCGCGCAGGGCATTATAAAGCACGGCCCAGATCTTTTCGGTCTGGCGAGGGTCCTGGCCGATAAGCCAGCCGGAATAGGCCTGGACCACGGCGGCGTTCGGCCGCGCCGGGCCGAGGCATTCGCCCCAGCCGACGGTCCCGTCGTCGCATTCGATTTCCACCAGAACATGGGCCCGCCGGTCGAAACGCATGGAGGCGCTTTCGAACGGCGTGTCCAGACGATGTTCGAGCAGATGCGTGCGCACTGCCGTGATCTTCATGGCTCCCCTCCCATTAAGCGTCCTCAGGCCTTGCGCTTGTGCGTGCCAATCAGGGCTTCGAGCATGCCGATTTCCTCATTGGTCAGGTCCTTCAGCGGCGCACGCACCGGACCGGCATCGAAGCCCTGCAGGCGGACGCCGGCCTTGATGGCGGAGACGGCATAACCCTTGGCGCGGTTGCGGATCGCCATGAATGGATAGAAGAAATCGACAAGAATGCGCTCGCAGGTGGCACGCTCCCCGGCGCGCAGCGCTGCGTAGAACTCGTTGGCAAGGCCGGGCACGAAGTTGAATACGGCCGAGGAATAGGTAGTGAAACCGGCGCCGAGATAGGCTTCGGCGAACAGTTCCGCGGTTGGCATTCCGCCGAGATACATCAGGCGGTCCCCCATCTTGGCGGTGATCTGGCGAACGAGGCCGATATCGCCGGTGCCGTCCTTGAAGCCGACAAGGTTCGGGCACTCGTCGCACAGCCGCGCCAGCGTATCGGCCTGAAGAACCGAGTTGTCACGGTTATAGACCATGACACCGATGCCGACCGACTGACACACCTTCTTGATATGGGCGTAAAGCCCTTCCTGCGGCGCATCGATGAGGTAATGCGGCAGAAGCAGGATGCCATCGGCGCCGACCTTTTCGACGGAGCGGGCGATATCGACCGCAATTTCAGTGCCGTAACCGCAGCCGGAAACGATGGCGGTTTCGCCGGCGACTTCCTTGGCGGCGGAAACGATCGTCGGAATCTCATCGGGCTTCAGCGAAAAGAACTCGCCGGTGCCGCCTGCGGCAAACAGCACCGGCGCCTTGTAACCGGCAAGCCATTCGACATGGGCCCTGTAGCTGTCGGCAGCGAAACGGCCCTCGGAATCGAAATGGGTGACCGGGAAAGACAGAAGGCCGGAGCCGAGAGCCGTTTTGATTTGTTCAGGGTTCATGATTGGTATTCCTTTGAAGTTCAATGACTGAAAGTCACCTAAACCACTTGCCGTATATTTGTCAACAATTCATCATACAAGTTATATGATGAATTTTGCAGGCGGGCGCGGCTCAGCGCGCCAGCCAGCCGCCATCGACATTGAGAATGGCGCCATGCACATAATCCGCCGCCGGCGAAGCAAGGAAAACCGCCGCCCCGGCTATATCGTCTGAATGACCCCAGCGGCCAGCCGGAATGCGCTCGAGAATGGCCCTGTTGCGGGCCGCATCCGCGCGCAGCGCCTCCGTATTGTTTGTTTCGATGTAACCCGGCGCAATCGCATTCACATTGATGCCCTTCGCCGCCCACTCATTTGCCAGAAGCTTGGTGAGACCGGCGACGCCATGTTTTGCAGCCGTATAGGACGGCACACGAATACCCCCCTGGAACGACAGGAGCGAGGCGATATTGACGACCTTGCCGGGGCGGCCGTTCGCCAGCAGCTCCTTTGCAAAGGCCTGCGTGGTGAAAAACAGCGCCTTGAGGTTGACGTCCATCACCTCGTCCCAGTCCAGCTCGGAAAATTCAACGGAATCGGCACGGCGGATGATGCCGGCATTGTTGACGAGAATGTCGAAACCGGCACCGGCAAAACTGTCTTTTGCCGCCAGCGGATCGGCAAAGTCGATAGACAATGCGCTGGCCTTGCCGCCGTCACTCGCGATGATGGCAAGCGTTTCATCCGGCGCACGACGGGCGGCGCAGACGACGTCCGCGCCGGCAGCGGCGAGACCCACCGCAATCGCCTGGCCGAGCCCCGTATTCGCGCCGGTGACGAGCGCCTTGCGCCCCTGAAGCGAAAAGGGGTTCCTCATTTCAGGTCTCCCGGCTGAATGAAGTCCATGTCGGTATAGTCGACATTGTCGCCGGCCATGGCCCAGATGAAGGTGTAGGAGCCGATGCCCGCACCGGAATGAATGGACCAGGGCGGGGATATCGCGCCTTCTTCATTTGAAATGAACAGGTGCCGGGTCTCCTGCGGCTCGCCCATCAGGTGCAGCACCCGCGACTTTTCATCCATGCCGAAATAGAGATAGGCCTCCATGCGGCGATCATGAATATGCGAGGGAATGGTGTTCCAGACCGAGCCGTCCTCCAGTGTCGTATATCCCAGCACCAGCTGGCAGCTTTCCATGACCAGCGGATGGATGAACTGGTTGATGGTGCGCTTGTTGGAGGTTTCGGTTGCACCAAGCTTGACCTCCTTGCTGTTCGCCAGCGTCACCAGCTTCGCCGGTAGGCTGCGATGCGCCGGGCACGAGGTGATGTAGAATCGCCCGGCGCCGTCGAAGGTCACCGCGCCGCTGCCGGCACCGAGATAAAGCACGTCACCGCGGTTCAGCGTGTAGGTTTCGCCGCCGGCGCTGACCGTGCCCGCCTCACCGATGTTGACGATGCCCATTTCACGCCGATCGAGGAAGGAAGGTGTCCTGGTTTCCTCCACCTTGTCGAGCGTCAGCGGCTTTCCGTCAGGCACGGCGCCGCCCATCACGAAGCGGTCGTAATGGGTGTAGATCAGCCTGATTTCACCGGAACGGAACATGTCGCTGGCGAGGAAATGCCGGCGGAGACCTTCGGTATCCAGCGTTTTTGCATATTCCGGGTTCACGGCCTGCCTTTTTTCGACGGTCAGCATCAAACTCATCCTTCATGATTGTTGCGTATGGCACATAATATATGTTATCCGCTTTTTGTACGATCTGTATGACAAGGTCAAGAGGCGCTGCCATATCTGACTGCGTCGATGACGTATAATGCTGATGGAGAATTGCGATGAAACGGCTTCTTGTTACCGGTGCGGCAGGCCAGCTGGGCCGCGTCATGCGCGAACGCCTCGCACCGGTGGCCGAGATATTGCGCATCGCCGATCTTGCTCCGCTAGACCCGGCAGGCCCGAACGAGGAATGCGTGCAGTGCGACCTGGCGGACGCAAATGCCGTTGATGCCATGGTCGCCGGTTGCGACGGGATTATCCACCTTGGCGGCATATCGGTGGAAAAGCCGTTCGAACAAATCGTTCAAGGCAACATCATCGGGCTTTATAATCTCTATGAAGCCGCCCGCGCCCATGGACAGCCGCGGATCGTTTTTGCCAGTTCCAACCACACGATCGGTTATTATCCCCAGACGGAGCGTCTTGGCCCCGACGCCCCCTTCCGACCGGACGGGCTTTACGGCGTCTCCAAGTGTTTTGGCGAAAACCTGGCCCGCATGTATTTCGAGAAGTTCGGGCAGGAGACGGCGCTTGTGCGCATCGGCTCCTGCACCCCGGAACCCACCAATTATCGCATGTTGTCCACCTGGTTCTCGCACGACGATTTCGTATCGCTGATCGAAGCGGTATTTCGCGCACCGATCCTCGGCTGCCCCGTTGTCTGGGGCGCGTCTGCCAATGATGCCGGCTGGTGGGATAATTCGCATCTCGGTTTTCTCGGATGGAAACCCAAAGACAATGCGGAGGCCTTCCGGCGGCACATTGCCGAGACAACGCCGAAACCCGACCCGGGCGATGCCATGGTGCGGTTTCAGGGCGGTGTTTTCGTCGACAACCCGATCTTCAAGGCAACGTGAAATGCGGCAGGGAACGTTCCCGGCAGGCGGTGGGATTGCAAGCCGGGCCGCGAATAACGTATCGAGGACCGGTAGACGCAACCGATATTTTTAGAACGGCGACGAAGATGACAAGAACGACGACCTCCGAACCGGCAGCGCCACAGGCCAAAACGCTTGTGGTGAAGGTTTCGGAGGAACTCCGCAGCCAGATCGCCAAGGGCCGCTACAAGACTGGCGACCGCCTGCCATCGGAAGCGCAGATGACACAGGAATTCGGCGTGAGCCGAACCGTTGTGCGCGAGGCGATTGCCTCCCTGCGCTCAGACGGTCTCGTCGAACCGCGTCAGGGCGCCGGTGTCTTCGTATTGGAGCCCGCCCCGGTCGAACGGCGGCCTTTCCATAATGTCGATCTGGCCCGCGTCTCCTCGCTGATCGAAATGCTGGAACTGCGCACCGCGGTGGAAGGCGATGCCGCGGGCCTTGCTGCGATCCGCCGTTCGCCGGCGCAGGAAGAAAAGATCATCGAGGCCTTCGACGCCTTCCGCGCCAGCGCCGCCAAGGGCAGCCCGACGGCCGAGGCCGATTTCGCCTTCCATCTGGCCGTTGCCGAAGCGACCAACAATCCCCGCTTCAGCGAGTTTCTGCAGGTGCTCGGCCCGACCGTCATTCCCCGCCGCGCCGTGGCCGAAAACGGCTCCGAGACCGTGCTTTCGCCCGCTGATCTCAGCCGTCTGGTGGGAGAGCACGAGGCGATACTGATCGCGATACAGGACGGCGACGAGGAGGCGGCGCGAAGCGCCATGCGCAACCACCTGAAAAGCAGCCAGATGCGATACCGCGCGATGTTGCGCGCACCGCGCTGAGATTGCCGCCTGAACCGCATTGACTGAGGAGAAAGATATGCAGCAGCTTCCGACCTTCCCCACTGTTTCGCCCGACGATGGCGTAGAACGCACCGTGCTTTCCGAAGCGCCCGAACTGATGGTGGTATCGTTCCGTTTCAAGACCGGCGCGGAAGGCAAGCTGCACAGCCATCCGCATGTACAATCGACCTATGTCGCCAGCGGCAGCTTCCGCTTTTACCGTGATGGCGAGGCCTACGACCTCAAGAAGGGCGATAGCCTCGTCATTCCCGGCCATATCGAGCATGGCTGCCTGTGTCTGGAAGAGGGCGAACTGATCGACTGCTTCACGCCGCGCCGCGACGATTTCCTCTGATCCGGCGATCAGTCCGCAGATAAATCCCGCAGGGTGCGTGGCAGGCTGTTCATGCACTCTGCGCCCGATGCGGTGACGAGGAACTGGTCCTCGATCATCAACGCACCCACGCCTTCCCCATAAAACGGCGCTTCGAGCGCGACGACCATGCCGGGAAGAATGATTTCCGGATTGTCGTGGGAGAAGAACGGCCATTCCTCGATACCCACGCTGCCACCAACGGAGTGGCCGAAGTGGCCACGATAATATTCACCGAAGCCGTCCTTGCGCATCGAGGCCAGCATGGCGGCGTGCACTGCACCGAATGTATTGCCCGGGCGGAGCGCGTCCAGCCCGCGGGCGAAGGCCGCTTCCAGAGCCTTGAAGATATCGCCCGCCAAAGGCGAAACCGGCCCCCATGAAAAAGTCCGCGCGCCATCCGAAGAATAACCGTCCACCAGCGTGCCCACATCGGCCTTGATCAGCGCACCCGACGCGACCGCTGCCGTCATATCCGACAAAGCCGGGCCGACCGAAATGAAGTCCCAATGCCCGCTCAACGAAAAACCGGATTTCGCGGCATATGCCTGCGCGCCGGATTTCCAGGCGGCGGAGAGTTGACCAAGGGCCGCCCCCGGTCGGACGGCGGCTGCCATCTCGACCAGCCCCGCCTCGGCTGCGGCTGACGCCTGCCTGAGAAGTTTGATCTCGCGTTGGGATTTCACCGCCCTCAGACGTTTCAGCACCGTCGAACCATCAACCCAGTTCACCTCGGGCAGCGCCTGACGCAGGGCGAAAAAATCGGCGGCGGGCATGAATTCAAGGTCGGCACCGATGCGCGCCGCGGACAGTCCGCGCTCCCGCAGCAGATCGGAGAGCAGGCCGAAGCAGGCGGTACGATCAAATGTCTCTGGCCGCGCCCCGCCAGAATTGTTGCGGCGATAGCCATCATCCACCTGCGCGATGGTTTCCACACCCGAAAGATCGACCAAATCGATCCAGATGCGATGGCAGCGCAGATCGATATCAGGTGCCGCCCTCCTGATGATCGGCGCGGCATGATCACTGACGACGGCGGCCAGCCCTGCCCCGGCATCGGCAGGCACCAGCGCAATTGCGGAACCCGCTTTGCCCCACATGGTCGCAACACCGGCAGGCGCACCAACCGCATAACGAAAGGCCTCGGGCTGGAACAGTACCAGCGCATCAATCTCCGCCTCCCGCATCAGCTGCTGGGCGCGGCCTCGGTCGATATCACTCATGGGAACTCCGGTGATTGTTTGGCTGCAGGTTTGTGAACCTACGCTTTAGCAGTCACCGGGATAGGAAAGAAGGTGGAAGATGATGTCTCAACCCTGAGATTCATCAGTGTGCGCGAGCGGATGCCCCTTGTTTCTTCTCCCCGCCGGGGAGAAGTCCGCTGCAGCGGGATGAGGGGGCTCCGGTAGAGATATCCGGAGAGCTAGCCCCCTCATCCGACCCTTCGGGCCACCTCCTCCGCGGCGGGGAGAAGAAATATGCCGCAACAGCTTGCCCTATCCGAAAGAGGCGGCGGATAAATCCGCAGCCTCAATCCACTCTTACGCCTCCAGCCACTTCACCTGCTCATCCGTCAGCGCAATATCCAGCGCCGAAAGACTATCCTCCAGCTCCGCAATCGTGCGCGGCCCGATCAGCGGGATGACCGGGAAAGGCTGGGCGATGACATAAGCGAGAGCGATATGGATTGGGTGGCGCCCGAGTTTCTGCGCAAGCTCGATCGCCCGATCGCGACGGACGAAATTGCGGTCGGAATACCAGACGCGGACGATTTCCTCATCGTCATGCTTGTCTCGCCCTGCCCGCTCGGTGAAGAAACCGCGCCCCTGGCTGGACCAGGCGAAATTTGGGATTTGTCGGGATTTCAACCATTCTTTCCATTCGTCATCCGATGCCGCCACGCAGCCTGCCCAGATGGGATCGAGCATTTCGGCAAGCGAGAAATTGTTGGAAAGTGCGCCGGGGGCCTGTTTGCCGTTCTTCTGCGCGTAAGCCGCGGCCTCATCCATGCGTTCGCGCGTCCAGTTCGAGCCACCGAAAATGCCGCGAATGCGCCCGCGCCGAACCTCGGCATCCATGGCATCAACGAACTCGCCCACCGGGACGTCGAGATTATCGCGATGCATGAAATAAACATCGACATAATCCGTCTTCAGACGCTCCAGCGACTGATCTAGCTGTTTGGCGATCATATCGGGATAGCAGAGCGGCGAATGCGCACCCTTGCCGATCAGCACGATCTCTTCGCGCGGCACGTTGCGGCTGGTGTGCCAGTCTCCGAAAATCGCCTCCGTTTTGCCGCCGCCATAGACATAGGCCGTATCGAAGAGATTGCCGCCCGCCTCGTAAAACGCATCGAGCGTCAGGGATGCGGAAGCGAAATTGGGGAAAAACTCGAAGCCGAGCGCGACTACCGAAGCGGGCTTGGCAAGGCCCGGTATCTGCCGCTTCGGGACCGTATTTCCGGATACAACCTTACCACCGGCTATATTGGCGATGCGCGACGTCGCCTTTTCGACGCTGTATTCCAGCCCGACGGAAGCGCGCCACTGGTCCATGACGCGCAGGTTGCCGAGGCTGTCCGCCCAGGCCATGCCGGGTGCATCGAATTCCTTTTTACCCTGGCGAATTGCTTCGCCCGCCGCATCGACCTCGAAGGAATAAAGCCAGCGATCCTCCGGCAGCTCGATGGTTTCGACCTTGTCGCCCCTGATGATATCGATCCGCCCGGTGCCGCCCTTGTGGCCGGCGGCAAACCAGAAATCCCTGACCTCGATCCGGCCGTCCGAACCGATGATGCGCAGCACATTGTCCTGCGCCGCCATGATCGAGCACGAGACTTCGGCGACGATGCCGTTTGGGAATTTCAGCACGGCCGAGGCCCATTCATCAACGCCCGACTGGCCGAGATGGGCAGCACCCGCCACTTTTTCGGGCTCCGCAAAAGGCTTTCCATCCACAGCGCCTGCGATCATCCGCACCATCGAAACCGGATAACCGCCGACATCGAGAATGCCGCCGCCCGCGGTTTCATTGGCGAACAGCCGGTGATCGGCCCGGAACGAGCCCATGTTGAAACCGAAGCTGGAGCGGATGATGCGGATATCGCCCACCGCGCGGGCTTTCACCAGTTCCAGCAATTTCGCCGTCTGCGGATGCAGGCGATACATATAGGCTTCACCGGCAAAAACGCCGGCCTTTTTCGCCTCATGGAAAATGGCGTCGGCGTCATAAGCGGAAATCGCGATAGGCTTTTCCACCAGCACGTTTTTGCCCGCCCGGATTGCCTTGATTGCCCACTCGGCATGGCCCGTATGGGGCGTGGCGATATAGACCGCGTCGATATCGGGATCGGCAAGCAGCGCATCGTAACCCTTCACAATGCGCGCGCCGGCAAAAGCTTCGGCAAGGCCGGGCTTGTCCGGATTGCGCGTGGCGATGGCCTCAAGCCTGCCGGTGCGGGAATGGGCGATACCGTCAGCAAAGGTTCTGGCGATGGTGCCCGGGCCGATGATGCCCCAGCGGATCGGTTGTTCGGTGGTCATGAAATCCTCGTCTTTCGTATCGGTCTTGGGTGCTTGGGAAAGAGTTCAGCGCAGGCGTTCGCCCTTGCTGTCGAAAAGGAAAGTCCGGCGGGCGGAAAGGCCGACCGTCAGCCGGTCGCGATTGCCGACATCACGCGATTCCGGCCGCTCGATGATGAGCTGCTCGCCGCCTTCGGTTCGGGCATAGACATAGCTGGTACTGCCGAGATGCTCGGCGACATCGACATGCACGGTGAGATCGGCATCGCCCCCGCCCGCATCGGCAAAATGCTCCGGCCGGATGCCGAGCGAGACCCTGGCGCCCTCGTTGACGCGCTCTTTGATCGGCAAAGTCAGCCGCACCGCAGGATCGCTGTCGAGGGCGAGCGTGACGCTGTCGGCGCCGCCGCCGATGACAGTGGCGTCGAGAAAGTTCATCTTCGGCGAGCCGACAAAGCCGGCGACAAAGCGGTTGGCGGGATCGTCATAGAGATCGAGCGGCGCACCCACCTGTTCGATATTGCCCACCCGCAGGACCACGATCTTGTCGGCCAGCGTCATCGCCTCGGTCTGGTCATGCGTCACATAGATCATCGTGGTGCGGAGTTGCTTGTGCAGGCGCGAAATTTCGACGCGCATCTGCACCCGCAGTTCCGCATCGAGGTTGGACAGAGGCTCGTCGAACAGGAAGACCTGCGGCTCGCGCACAATGGCTCGGCCGATGGCCACACGCTGCCGCTGGCCGCCGGAAAGCTGTTTCGGCCGGCGATCCATCAGTTCATTGATCTGCAGGATTTCGGCGGCGCGGTTGACCCGCTTTTCCGTATCGGCCTTCGGATTGCCGTTCATCCTGAGGCCGAAGGAGAGGTTTTCGGCCACCGTCATATGCGGATAAAGTGCATAGGACTGGAACACCATGGCAATGCCACGATCGGCCGGATCAGCATCACTGACCGTCTTGCCGCCAATCACGATATCGCCGCCGGAAATATCCTCCAGCCCCGCGATCATTCTGAGAAGCGTGGATTTTCCGCAGCCGGACGGGCCGACAAAAACGACGAATTCCCCGTCTTTCACCTCGAGATTGGCGCCATGGATCACCTCCAGCGCACCGTATCGCTTGACCACGTTTTTGAGCGAAAGTTCCGCCATGCGGCCTCCCCTTACTTGACTGCCCCGGCTGAAATGCCGGCGATGAAGTGACGCTGCAGGACCACGAAAACCACGAGAATGGGTGCGGTCAGCAGCACCGCGCCGGCCATGATGCCGCCCCATGACACCTTGGTGAGCCCGATAAGGGTGCCAAGCGCCACGGGTGCGGTCATCATTCCTGGGCGGGAATTGATGAGAAGCGGCCAGAGGTAATTGTTCCACGAGGCCAGGAAGAGAATGATGGAGAGCGCCGCCATTGTGGGCCGCGCCAAGGGCAAAGCAATGCGCAGAAAAATCTGCCATTCCTTGACGCCTTCCACCCGCGCCGCATCGAAAAGCTCCGTCGGCATCATCGAGAAGGATTGCCGCATGAACAGCACGCCGAGCGAGTTGAAGAGCGGCGGCACGATCAGCGCCACCCAGGTATTGGCGAGCTTGAATTCCCGCGCCACCATGATGAATTGCGGAATGACGACGACTGCAAACGGCAGGGTGATGGTGCCGAGAATGATGGCGATCACCACGCCGCGTCCCGCAAAACGGTACCGCGCCAGCGCCCAGCCCGCCATCGACGTCAGGAAGACCGAAAGGACGGTGTAGATGCAGGCGACGGTGATCGAGATGAACATGGCCCTGAGGAAATTCGTATCCGCCTGCAGGTTGTTGAAATTGTCGATGAAGTTGGTGGACGGCACCAGAACGATATCGGGGCTGAAGATGCCGTAATCCGGCATGGTCGAGAACACGAACATCATCCACAGCGGAAACAGCCAGATGACGGCAAGTGGCGTCAGCACCGCGTGCAGCGCGATCTTTTGCCAGAAAAGCGATCTCGATTTCGATCTCATTTCGGCTCCCTCCCGACCCAGAGATTAAGCAGCGAAATGGCGATGGCGAGCGCCGCCATGGTGTAGGCGATGGCCGAGGCGTACCCGAAATTGAGCGAGGTGAAGCCCTGCCGATAAAGGAAAAGCCCCAGCGTTTCCGTGCCGCCGCCCGGCCCACCCCTGTTGGTGATGAGGAAGGGTTCGGCAAAGAGCTGCATGGTGCCGATGACCGACAGGACAACGCAGAACAGGATGATGGGCTTGAGGAGCGGCAGCGTGATATGAAAAAACTGCTGGCGCTTGCTCACCTTGTCCAGCGTCGCCGCCTCATAGACATCGCCGGGGATCGATTGCAGACCGGCGAGAATGATGATGGCGTTATACCCCGCCCAGCGCCAGGTCACCGCGATGATGACCAGCGCCATGGCCGCATTGGCATTGTCGAACCACGAGATGGGCGCAAGGCCGACTGACGTGATGAGCTTGTTGATGATGCCAAAATCGGCGCTGAACATCAGCCGGAACACCGCCGCATAGGCCACCTCGCCGACAACGACAGGCGCGAAGAAGGCAAAACGATAGAGCGGCCGCGCTTTCAGCAGCGGCGAATTCAGGAGCACCGCCATGACGGTGGCGAGCGCGATCATGACCGGCACCTGAATGACCAGAATGATCAGCGTATTGTAAAGCGCGTTATAAAATGCCGGATCGGAGACGAGCCGCCCCCAGTTCATGGACGGTGCAAACCGCCACGGGTTAATGCGGGTATTCTGGAACGACAGCATGAACGAGCTGATGATCGGCCAGACCCAGAAGGTGGCGAAAATCAGGAGATAGGGCGCAAGGAACGCATAAGCGATCCTGTTCCTAGACGGCATGACGACCTCCAGATGCCGGACAAGGGCCGGATAAATGGAAAAGCTTGAAGGCCTGCCCGATTTCGAGGGCGAGACCATTGCAAGGCGGTGCGGCCTATTTCTTCTCCCCAAGGGGGAGAAGGTGGCCCGAAGGGTCGGACGAGGGGGTTAGCTCGCGATCTATCACCAACGTTGCCCCCTCATCCCGCTGCCGCGGACTTCTCCCGATCGGGGAGAAGAAGCCCGTGGCACCCGCTCGGTCCGGGCCGCCGGCTTACTGCGCGACAGGCAGCCCCGTGGCCGTTTCGATCTGCTTTGCCGCATCATCGAGCGCAGCCTTCGCATCGGGATAGCCACCTGCGAAATATTTCGTCTGCGTCGCCTTGTAGATCGCATCCGCATCGGACTGGAATGCCGTGCCGCGGCTTGGAACGATCTTCGGCAGCGTGGCGAGAATATCGGTCCAGACCGCCTGCCCGCCCCAATAGGGGTGCTTCTCCTTCACGAAGGGATCGTCGATGGCTGATAGCAGCGAGGGAACGAGGCCGAAGGATTTCAGCATCGTCACCTGGCCCTCATTCGTGGTCAGCGCGTAATCGATGTATTTCCATGCGGCTTCCTTGTGCTCGGACGTCGAACTGATCGCCAGCGAAGACCCGCCGAGATTGGCCGCATGCGGACCGTCAGGCGTGAGGCTCGGCATCAGATAGACGCCCCATTTGCCCGCGAGATCGGGCGAGCCGGAGCGGATCGTGCCCTCGTACCAGGCGCCATACATCTGGCTTGCCGCCTTGCCGGCGGTATTGGCCTGGATCTTTTCATCCCAGATCGCCGCCGTGATGATGCCGGCGTCCTTCATTTCCTTGACCTTTTCAAGGGTCGCGACACAGGCGGGCTGGTTGATGGTAATGTTCTGGCCATCGGTCGAAAAGTAACCGCATCCCTGCTCATTGGCGATCATGCGGAACCATTCGCTATCGCCGTTGAAGTCGGCCTGCGCCATGACCGTTCCGGTATTGGCAGCCATGACCTTCTTGCCGGCGGCGATGAAATCATCCCAGCTCTTGATGGTGGCCGGATCGACGCCCGCCTTTTCATAGAAGTCGCGGCGATAGAAAACCGCTACCGGGCCGGAGTCCCACGGAACCGCATAGGCGACACCGTCAACCTCCAGTTCCGTGCGCTTGAAATCAGGAAAAAGCGCCTGTTTCTCAGGCGTATAGCCAAGCTCGGTCAGATTGGTGAAACAGTCTGGGAAACGGCTCCAGAACAGTTCCGCTTCGAAATTTTCAATGGTGACGATATCAGGAAGACCATCGCCCCCGGCGGCGCACGCAGCCAGCGTCTTGTCAAAAACCTGATTGTTTCCAAGGTCTTCGACGACGATCTTGATATCCGGATTCTGCTTGTTGAAGCCCTCTACCGTGGATTTCAGCGCGGAAGCCGCGACATTCCAGCTCCAGATGGTGACGGTCTCGGTTTGCGCGAAAGCCGGGGCTGCAAGAAGCAGCATGGCCGTAGACGCGCCAAGAAATTTCAAGCACATTGAAAACCTCCCTTTTTCAATTGCCGTTCTTCAGCGAACATGGGCACATTACCGGCGGCAGGAAATCTGTCTCGTAAAAAGGGAACATCGATTTGGCGGAAAGTAAGATTGCTGAAAGAGCCTTCTACCAGCCGGGTGCAAGCAGCATCGAAGGCATGCCGACAACCCTTCAGCTTTTTCACAATCACCCGCCCATCATGCTCAGGCCACACTGGCACGCGCAGGTGGAGGTGAATTACGTGATGGCGGGATCGGTGCATTATCGCATGGGCGATCATGACCTTACGCTTAATTCCGGCCAGATGTGCATCTTCTGGGGTGGCCAGCCGCACCAGATGGACCACTCTTCCGACGATTCGTTTTACGCCGGCGCGCATCTTCCGCTCGTGCACTTTTTCCGCATGCGCCTGCCCGCTACCGTTTCGAGCCTGCTGATGGGCGGTGCGACGATGGTGAGTGCTGAGACGGACAAGGCAGACGCCGAAAATTTCGGCCGCTGGTTTCGCTATGTCACCTCCGGCGACCCGGCGAAAGCCCAGCACGCGGTGGAAGAATTGCTGCTCAGGGTCGAGCGGATGTTCCTCGAGCCATACGCCGTCATATCTTCCGCCGCCAGCGGCAAACGCAGAGAGAATGATGAGGGCATGGCGCCCTCCATCGGCGTGGTACGCATGTGCGATTTCATTGCCGCCAATTTCCTCGACGATATCGACGCAACCGACATCGCCCGCGCCGCCGCGCTTCACCCGAAATATGCGATGAACCTGTTCCGCAAATCCACCGGCATGACGCTGATCAAATATCTGACCCTGCTCCGTCTTTCGCGCGCGCAGGCCATGCTGATGACGGGCAAGGACAATATCCTGCAGATCGCCATGGAAAGCGGTTTTGGCTCGGTCAGCGCATTCAACAAGGCATTCCGCCAGATATCAGGCATGTCGCCTTCCGATTTCCGCCGCGACATGCGGGCGGCGGCGGCTTAGGGTATCCTCCTCATTCGTGTGCTCGTCACAGGGATGAGGTTGAGTGAGTACCCCAACCCTAGCCACCCATCTCTTCAAAATCGGGAAAAGCGGCGCTGCGCTGCCGCGCCGCCTGGCGATAAGCCCGGGGCGAGCTGCCCAGCATTCGCCGGAACATCGTTGTAAAAGCGGGGATGTTTTCATAACCGGCATCCAGCGCCACGTTCGTCACGGCCTCCCCCGCCGCCAGCCGCGGCAGGGAGGCGAAGATGCAGGCCTGCTGACGCCATGTGGCGAAGCTCACCCCCAGTTCCTTGCGAAACAGACGCGTAAAGGACCGGCGGCTGATGCCCATGGCCGCCGCCCAGTCATCGATCTCCACCCGCGCCACGGGCCTGTTGAGGAAATCCCGGCAAAGCGCTGCCAGCCGCTGATTGTCCGGAAATGGCAAACCCAAAGGGCGTTCCGGCAGGCGGTTCACTTCATCCAGCAAAAGTGCGCGCACGAGACCCTGCCGGTGAAAAGCAGCTGGCTGATGTTCCTCGGCCAGCAATTCGGAAATCAGGCTCGAGGCGAGATCTGTTATTTCCACGACCCTTGGAGACGTTGCCTGGAAGAGATCGGGATGGACATAGATGGAGTGCATCTCGACATTGGAGATGACTTCGGCCTCATGTTGCAGACCGGCGGGAATGAGCAGCCCGTGACCCGGCGGTATCATCCAGCGCCCATCCGCCGTGCTGACCAGCACCACCCCCCGGCGCGCGCACCATATTTGCACGCGACTATGGTTATGGGGTGGAGTGCGATGCCCCGTCGGATAGATGCGATGGAGCGCCAGCACCGGCTCATTGGTGCCGTCGATCAATTTCAGGCTGCGCTCATGCTCCTCGAGCGTCACACCGACTGTCTGTCGCGATTTGATTTTTGCCATTTGGCCCACTCACAAAGAAACTCGTCCAGAACACAAATGCAGGCCAGACACAATATGAATAAAAGCGGGAGCAAATAAAGACATGTTTCCCGTTTCATCGGCGGGGATCTGGAGAGGATAATTTATGGCCACCGTCACCAGCACCGGGTTCAACCCGCAACGCACGGCGTTTTCAATCATCGCAGCCGCGAGCTTCTGCCACATGCTGAACGACATCATGCAATCGCTGCTGACGTCGCTTTACCCGTTGCTGAAAGCCAATTACGCGCTCGATTTCGTACAGATCGGACTGCTTACCTTCGCCTTTCAGGTCACGGCATCGCTGCTGCAGCCGGTCGTCGGCATGGTGACAGACCGTTGGCCCATGCCGTTTTCCCTGCCCGTGGCCATGCTCTCCACCTGCGCCGGCCTCATCACGCTCGCCTTCGCCCATAGTTTCGAGGTTCTGGTGATTGGCGCCTGCCTCATCGGCATCGGCTCGGCGATCTTCCATCCCGAAGCCTCGCGCGTTGCCCGCCTGGCATCCGGCGGCCGCCATGGTCTGGCGCAGTCCTTCTTCCAGGTGGGTGGGAATACCGGCACGGCCATCGGCCCGCTGCTCGCCGCCTTCATCGTCATTCCATTGGGCCAGTCGAGCCTCAGCTGGTTCTCGCTGATTGCGCTCCTCGGCTTCGGCGTGCTGTCCTGGGTCGGCGTCTGGTATACCCGCCACCGCCGCGCAACCGTCGGCAAGGCTCCGGCCAGCCGCGCCCTGCCGCTCTCACGCGGAACCGTGATGATGACGCTTCTGGTGCTGGTGGTTCTGACCGCCACCAAGAATGCCTATCTCGCCAGCCTATCGAGCTACTTCACCTTCTACACCATCGACAGGTTCGGCCTTGGCGTGCAGGACGCGCAGGTACTGCTGTTCCTCTTCCTCGGCGCTTCGGCACTGGGCGTGTTCTTCGGCGGCCCGATCGGTGACCGTTTCGGCTCGCGCGTCGTCATCTGGTTCTCGATCCTCGGCGTCATTCCCTTCGCGTTGATGCTGCCCTATGCGAACCTGTTCTGGACAGCCGTTCTGGTCGTCGTCATCGGTTTCGTCTTCTCTTCTGCTTTCTCGGCCATCGTCGTTTTCGCGCAGGAGCTTGTGCCGGGCCGCGTCGGCCTCATTGCCGGCATGTTCTTCGGTTTCGCCTTCGGTTTCGGCGGCATCGGCGCTGCGGTTCTGGGGGTCTATGCGGATAAGGAAGGCATTGAATTCGTCTACCGCATCTGCTCCTACATGCCGCTGCTCGGCCTTTTGACGGTCTTCCTGCCCAAACTGCCGAGCCACCGCTAAAAGCCTCGCGTTCAACGCTTTTCAACACGGCGGTCACCTGTGATACTCGGGTGACCGCCGTATTCCGTTGAGCAAAGCCCTATCCATGCAAATCCCGATAAAATCGATCCTCGTTTTCCACGCCGCGGCAAGGGCGGGCAGCATTTCCCGGGCGGCGGAAGAGTTGAGCGTGACGCCTTCGGCCGTTTCCCAGCAGATCCAGCTGCTGGAAGGCCAGCTCGGCACGACGCTGATGGCGCGGACGGGCCGCAAGGTGACATTGACGGAAGCGGGCGAGCGCTATTTTTCGATGATCACCGCCCAGATCGAGCAGATATCCGACGCGACCGACAGCATTCGTGGTTTCCGTTCCGTCACGGCACTGACGATCCGGGCGACGCCGACCATTTCCAACAAATGGCTTCTGCCGCGTCTCGGCTCCTTTCTGGAGGAGCACCCTGAACTGGAAGTGCGCTTGGACGGCACCAACGAGCCGACCGATTTTTCGCAGGAGCTCGTCGATGTGGAGCTGCGCCACGGCGATGGTCGTTGGCCGGGCCTCTTCGTGGAAGGGCTGGTGGAAGAGGAATTCCTGCCGGTGTCCTCACCGGACTATGCCGCCACCGGAAGCCTTCAGGCTGCCGATCTGCTCGAACTGCGGCTCATTCATTCGGTGAAGGCGCAGGCGCAGTGGACGCACTGGTTCCCGATGGCGGGCGTGCATTCAGACAAAAGATGGCGGCGCGTGCTGTTCGACCGCAGCCATATGGCCATCGACGCCGCGGCCGGCGGTCTGGGCGTCGCGCTGGAAAGCACGCTGATGATGGAACGGGAACTGAGTACCGGAGCGCTTGTCTGCCCCGTCATCGACGCACCGCGCATCAAGCTCGTTACCCAATGGATCGTTTGCCCGCATTCTCACCTGCGGCAGCGAAAGGTGACGCTTTTCCTGCAGTGGATGCGAAAACAACGCGACGAGTGGCGTGACCGTCGCGTTGTCTGAGTTTTTCAGGCGTACTGTTTCGGCTCAGTAGAGACCCATCAGCCGTATCGGCCCAAGCGTCAGGATCGGGAAAAGCACCAGCGCAAATATGGCGAGCGTCAGCACCGTCATCGGCGCCAGCGAACCGCGGATGACATCCTCGATCTTCATGTTCGCGACCTGGGCTGCGGCAAACAGGCAGACCCCGACTGGCGGCGTCACCAGCCCGAGCGTCAGCGTCATGACAGTGACGATCAGGAAATGGATCGGATCGATACCGAGCGCTTCGACCGGCGGCATCAATACCGGAATGAGGATGAACATGGCGGGGATCGCTTCCATGAAAATGCCGATGATCAGCAGGAACACGAAGATCACGAGCATGCCCGTCATCGGCCCGAGGTTCATCGCCTTCAAGAGTTCGGCGACCTGTTCCGGCAGGCCGTCAAAGGTGAAGACCCAGGCAGCCAGCTGCGAAGTGGCGGCGATGAACAGGATGGTTCCGGAAATGCGTGCCGTCGAGATGAGGATTTCCGGCAGTTCGCGCACCGGCAGCGTGCGGTAGACGATGACGCCGAGCACCGCTACATAAACGACCGCGATGGCAGCGGCTTCCGTCGGCGTGAACAGGCCGCTGGCGATGCCGATGATGAGGATCAGCGGGGTGAGCATCGGCAGGATGGCGCGAAGTCCGGTGATGACAACCAGACGGAAGTTGAAGGGGGTCGGCGGGTTATATCCGTAGTGCACGGAATAGAAGTGATTGAAGACCAGGAAGGCGAAGGCGATGAAGAGGCCGGGCACGAGGCCCGCGATCAGCAATGTGCCGATGGACACGTTGGCGATGGAGCCGGCAATGACGATCAGGATCGACGGCGGAATGATCGAGGAGAGCGTGGAGGTGCAAAGCGTCATGCCGACGGCATAACCCTTCGGGAAGCCATGCCGCTCCATCGCCTTGATCTCGATGGCGCCGACAGAGGCGATGTCGGCGACGGACGAGCCGGAGACACCGGAAAAAATCACCGAGGAGATGACGTTGACGTGACCGAGGCCGCCGGGCAACCAGCCCACCATGGCCTCGGCGAAATCGAAAATGCGCTCCGCCACACGCCCCCGCTCCATGACGGTGCCGACGAGGATGAACAGCGGCACGGCGACGAGCAGGAAGGAGTTCATGGACGAGAACATCGTCTGCGACAGCAGGTCCATCGGCATGGAGGTAAAGAGCCAGAGCGTGCCGACGCTGGCGAGCGCCAGCGCAATGGCAAGCGGTACACCGAGCATGCTGAGACCGAAAAAGGCGACGAGAAGAAAGACCGACATGGATCAATGTCCTGCTGAAATGGAGATGTCGGCGTGTGCGATCTCGTCCGCCGGCAGGCCAAGCTCGGGAAGCGCGATGAGCTCCCGGCGGCTGCGCAGCGATTCGACGATGGCGAGCACGGCGATGATGGCGGAAACCGGCAGAACGATGCCGATGGTCCACATCGGGATGGGAAGCGTGGCGGCGGTTTCGTTCATCATGACCTGCTGGCGCACCATGGTCAGGCCCGTCCAGCCCATCATGCCGAAGAAGAACACGGATGAACCGACGTAGATCGGCACCGCGAGCCGCCGGAAGAAGCGGTGAAACAGCACGAGAAACACCACAACACGGGCGCTTTCAACGGTGCGGAAGCCGGCGGCGAGGCCCAGAAACACCATCCAGATGAAGAGAAAGCGGGTCGCTTCCTCGGTCCAGGGGAGAGGACTGCCGATGAGGCGGCCAATGACCTGGAGGAGCACGACGATGAGAATGCCGGCGCAGGCCGCGCCTGCGGCCACATCGGCGATGAGTCTTACGATGGTGCCGAGCACCGAAGGTTTCGTATCGTTCATGACAATACCCTTCCACTGCTGAAACCGGATATCCGGTAAAACGAATGCCACCCTGCCCTCACGGCAAGACGACCCTGCCTGACATTTGGGAAGGCCGGATCGAAACCCGGCCGTCCGTTTGCGGAAAGGTCAGTTCGTCTTGAGGAACGCCTGCGTCTTGTCGAAGAAGGCCTGATCCTTCACCAGAGCGGAGAATTTCGCCGAAAGGCCGGCCGCCACGGCCACGAAAGCCTTGCGCTCGTCATCGGTCAGCGCGTTCACCTCCATGCCGTTCTTTTTCAGCGTTTCCAGTGACTTGTCGATATCGGCAGCGTCGTTCTGCGCCTTCCAGGCCTCCGTTTCCACGGCAGCCTCCTTGAGCGCGGTCTTGAAGTTCTCATCAAGACCTTCAAAACGGGCAGGATTCATGCCCAGCACCCAGGCGTCGGCGATGTGGTTGCTGATCGTCAGGTATTTCTGCACCTCGTAGAGCTTGGCGCTGACCGGCACATTGACCGGATTTTCCTGCCCGTCGACCACCTTGAGCTGGAGGGCATTATAGACTTCGGCAAAAGCCATCGGCGTCGGGGCGGCCCCCATGGCGCCGAAGAATTCAACCCAGAGCGGATTGTTCGGCACCCGCAGCTTCATGCCCTTCAGATCGGCTGGGGATTTGATCGGCGCCCTCGAATTGGTGATCTGGCGCAGCGGCCGCGACCAGAGATCGAGCCCGAGAATGCCGATCTTGCTCAGATCGCCGGAAAGCTCCTTGCCGAGATCGCTGTCGAGATAGACCCGGAGCTGGTCGATATCACGGAACTGATAGGGAATGGCGATAGCTGTGAATTTCGGGTTGAACGTCGCGTAGAGCGATGTCGAATTCAGGAGCATGTCAAGCGAGCCGCCGGCCAGCTGCTTGACGCCCGCCGAAGGATCGCCGCCATAAAGCGTACCGTTGGGGAATACCTTGATCTTGAGCTTGCCGTCGGTCTTTTTTGAAACCAGTTCCGCGAACTTGTTGGCGGAAAGCGTGATTTCGGAATTGTCTGCATCCGGCGTCGACAGCGTCAGCGTCTCGGCCCTTGCAATCGATGCGACCAGCATGGTGGCGGCAAGGGCCAGCCCGTAAAGTTTTGAAATTTTCATGTGTTCCTCCCTTTGTTGTGTCTTAAACAGTTTCGAGCGTTCCTCCGAACGCATTCATGCGCTTAATTTCAAGGATCACACCGCTGTGATCAAGCTCGCCCGCGCCATGCTCGACCATGGAGCGAAACAGCCGGTCAACCTCCTCGCTGACCGGTAATGTCAGGCCGCGGCTTCTGGCGAAGGCCAGCGCCGTGGACGTATCCTTGACCTGATATTTCGCCGGCCCGCCGGGGCGGAAATCGCCCTCAACCATGCGTTTTCCGTGCTGACGGAAGACGGTGGAATCGGCAAATCCGCCAAGCAGGGCGTGGCGCACCTGTGCCGGGTCCGCTCCCCCTTCTTCCGCAAGGGTGAGAGCTTCGGCAACGGCGCAGATTGTCGAGGCGACGATCAGCTGATTGGCAAGCTTGGCCAGAGAGCCGCAGCCCACCGGCCCTACGTGCGTGACGCGGCCAAGACAACCGAGGAGCGGCCGCAGCGCATCCACATCCCGCTGTTCACCCCCGGCCATGATGGCGAGCGTTCCTTCGATCGCTCCCTTTTCACCGCCGGACACGGGCGCATCGACATATCTGACGCCACATGCCAGGGCGGCTTCAGCCTGTTCCATTGCAATTTCAACGGGAATGGAACTCATGACCAGCAGAACCGCACCGGGCTTCATGGCTGAAACGATGCCCGGCGAACCGAGCAGAACATCGTTGCAGACCGGCCCGGAACTCAGCATGCAGAGCACCACATCCGCTTCGGCCGCAGCCTCGGCAGCCGTTACAGTCGGCTGCACGCCCTTCTCCGCCAGAACCGCAGCCTTGTCGGCACTGCGGTTCCAGGCCTTGACGGAAAACCCGGCCTCTGCCAGGCGCGCCGCCATGGGTGCGCCCATGATACCCGTACCGATAACGGCGACCTGGCGGATGTCTGCCATCGTTCCCATCCTTCAAAGCCATTGCCGGTTCAGGAAGCGCACCGGCAGTTCTTCTTCGATAAGCGCCGGGAACGCCTCGCGGAATCGGTCGAGATGCGGTGTCTTCAGGTGGTCGTCAAAAGCCTGTTTGTCGTCATAGACCTCGTAGAACACCACATTGTTTCCCGTTTCCGGCCGCACCACGTCGAATTGCCGGCAACCCGGTTCATCACGAACCGAATGGGTGGCGTCATCACGCGCAGCGTCGAGAAAGGCCTCCATCGCGTCGGGCTTGACCCGAAATTCCGCTATCACCACGAAGGCCCCCTTCGACATGTCCTGATCCCCGCCCGTCACGCCGCAGCGTCCTTTTGCGGGCGGAAGCGGTTTTCCATGTCCTGACGCAGCTTCACCACGTCGAGATCGTTGACCAGCTCCACATCGTCGAAGCTGACGATCTGGTCTTTCCTGATGGCGCGCTTCAGCTTGACGTTATGGGCGAGGCCGATCGGCAGCGCTTTCATGTCCAGGCTGCGGGTCGCTGGAATGGCGTTCGCCCAGACCGCATAACCGCCCTCACCGTCCAGCATTTCGCCGGGCTGCATGTCCTTCTTGGCGGTGGCGACGGCATCGCCGCGGAACTCCTTCGAGCAGCCGGTTGCCTCGTTTCGCAATACGGCAGAGAGCACGCTGATCGAGGTTTCGAGTCCGATGATATGGAACGGACGCCACATGGAGGCGTACCAGCCGGACGGATCGGTCAGCAGGCCATATTGCTTGAAGCAGGCGCGGGCATATTCATTATGCGCCTTGAACGTGACGAAGACGCCGTAACGGATGTTGTTGAACACCTCGCGTCCATCCGGCTCCTGGCTCGCGGCGATATCCACCAGGCCTGAACGGGCCATGCGGCCGCCATCGGCGGCGGGACGGAAAACACGGGCGAGATCGTGCAGGCCGGCGGGCGGGAAAGCCAGACCGTCATCCGGGCAATCCAGCCCCGTACCATTGGCGACAGCCGCCATTTCGATGGCTGCCTTGGTGCCATCGGTGAAGGAATTATACATTTTCGGATTGAAGTCGCCCTTGGCCACTTCCTCGTCCGTCCAGCCGAAATAACCCCAGACCGTGTCCGGCGTCGAATAGCGGTAACGCGGCTCGAAGTTCATGCCCTTGCCGGCGGAAACGACCTCGAAGCCGGTGGCGCGCGCCCAGTCGACAAGCTCGCAGATCAACGCCGGCTGGTCGCCGTAAGCCATGGAATAGATCAGGCCCTTGGCGCGGGCCTTTTCGGCAAGGATCGGGCCGACCATGACGTCGGCTTCGACATTGACCATGACGACGTGTTTGTTGTGGTCGATGGCGCCCAACGCGTGGCGGGCACCGGCCAGCGGATGGCCGGTGGCCTCGATGACGCATTCGATCTCACCGCAGGCGAAAAGCTCGTTCACGTCGTCGGTCACATAGGTCTTGCCGCTCTTCAGCGCCTCGGCGCAGCTCTTCGCATCGTAACGTTCCTTCGGCCAGCCGACGCGATCCAGCGATTCCTTCGCCTTTCCGACATTGAGGTCCGCAACGGCGACCATGTGGAAACCGGCGATGCGCTGCGCCTGCGCCAGCACCATGGAGCCGAACTTGCCTGCGCCGATGAGACCGACGCGGACAGGCCTGCCGCCGGCCGCACGTTCTGACAGAAGAGAATAGAGGTTCATGTTTCATCATCCTTCGCTGGGGAAATTGCTGGCGAGAATGTCCAGTCAGCCCGGCGAAAACCATGCAATACCGCGGCTGCGAGGCTCCCCTCACGGCACCGGAGACATGGCAATCTGACGTTCCTCCCGAAGCCCGGCACACCTGTGCGCCGGCTCTCGCGGTCGCCTCCCAAAGCAACCTTGAGAACAGAGTAGGAGCGTTCAAATATTAGTTCTATTTAGAAAATCACATTTTTATTTTAGTTTTTCTAACGATCCTCAGGCCGATTTCCGCAGCATCAGATCGGCGCTGAGCAGGATGCGCTCCCGCATTCGGGTGGGATCGTCTGCCTCCTGGTTCAGTTTCTGAAACAGCAGCTCGATCGACAGCCTGCCGATCTCGTTGTAGTTCTGCGCCACGGTGGTGATGGGCGGGCAGGCATAACGCGCCAGCGGATGATCGTCGTGGCCAGCGACCCTCAGATCGTAATCGGCGCCGTGGCCGACCCTGATGCCCTTCTGAAAAGCCGCGGCGATGACGCCGAAGGCGATGCGGTCATGGGCGCACAGGATCGTCCGCGACGGCAGAAGCGTGCGCCGTTCCAGAAGCCGGCCTGCTTCCTCGAAAGCAAACCGTTCAAACTCCCATGTGATGTCGCCCGGGACGTTAATCACATGTGGCTCGAAGCCGAGTTGTTGCATGGCCTCCACATAGGCCGTGCGGCGCGTGGCGGCATTGGTATTAACCTGCGGCATGTCGAAGAAACAGGGCGGTTCTCCCGACCGGCAGAGATAATCCACCATCAGTCCCACGCTCTGTCGGTTATCTGTGCCGACAAAGGCGGACGTCTCGTCGAGCGGCGAATCGACATAGACGATCGGGACGGTGGCCGCGAGTTGCTCCAGCGTAGCGCGATGGGATTTGACGCCAAGCGGCGCAATGATGGCACCCGCCACGTTCATCGACTTGAAGGTGCGGATGGCGCGGTCTTCGATTTCGGGCTTGCCGTCCGATGAAAGCACGAAGGCCAGAAACCCCGCTTCGCTCGCAATGAGCTCGATACGGCTCGTGAGCGCCATATAAAAGGGGTCGGTGGAACTCGGGATGATGATGCCGATGATGTTGGAACGGCGGCGGTTGAGGTTGACGGCGAAAATGTTCGGCCGAAACCCGGATTTCTTCAGCGCATCCTCGATGGCATCCCGCGTCTTCTTGCGGACCGAGGACGGATCATTGAAGTATTTCGAAACGGTCGGGCGGGAAAGGCCGACAAACTCCGAAAACTCCTCCATCGTCCTGATAGATTTGGCCAAAGTGCTTGCCCCCATGAACGTCACAGGTGGCACTTTACATCGACGGGCCTTCGCACGAAAAGCCGGTCCGATGCGGTTATCAACGGCCAAACGATCAATCGGCCGCAAATTAGAGTTTTATAGTGGCCGGATCGGACAACTCGAAAGCTCCGGTCCGTCCCTGCCAGGGCGAAAGGTCGACGGGGGTGGACGGCCAGAACCGATGGCAAGCTCGAGCTCAGGCGCGCTCAGGCCGTTTCATCACGCCGATGACAGCAGGGTGATCCCGGCCTGAATGACACAAGCGAAATCAGGGTGGCCGAAGCCACCCTGAAACTTTTCGGCTGAACGGCGGTCTTATTGCCCGAGTACAGCGGCCGAGATGGTCTCGATATTGTGGTTGACCATGTCGATATAGGTCGCGGCCGGGCCATCGGCCGTGGAAAGCGCGTCGGAATAAAGCGTGCCGCCAACCTTCAGGCCGGTTTCGCTGGCGATCTGGTCGATCAGCCGCTTGTCTGTGATGTTTTCGACGAAGATGGCCGAAGCCTTGTCGTGTTTGACCTGGTCCACCAGCTTGGCGACATCGGCGGCAGAGGCTTCGGACTCCGTCGAGATGCCCTCCGGCGCGAGGAAATTCAGGCCATAGGCATGCTCGAAATAACCGAAGGCATCATGCGACGTGATGATGACGCGCTTCTCCGGCGGGATCGCGGCGATCTCCGTCTTCACCTTCTCGTTCAGAGTGGCAAGCTTGGCGACATAGGCGTCGGAATTCGCGGTATAGGTCGCGCAGCCGGGTTTGTCGGCCTTGCAAAAGGCGCCGGCTATGTTCTTCACGTAGATTTGGGCATTCTTGATGGACTGCCAGGCATGGGGATCGTACTCGCCGTGATGGTGATGTCCTTCATGGCCATGGTCGTGATCGTGGGCGTCAGCCGTTTCGTGCTTGTGGCCGGCTTCCCCGGTCTTGTGGTCGTGAGCCTCCTCTTCCTCGGCCTCAGGATGGGCGTGGCCGGCGGGCTCGTCGGAAAGCCTGAGCGGCTCGACACCCTTGGTCAGCTCGACAACTGGCGCCTTCGTGCCGCTCGTTTCAATCAGCCGCTTCAGAAAGCCTTCGAATTCCAGGCCGTTGACCAGCACCACATCCGCCTTGCTGACGGCGACAGCATCGGCAGGGCGCGGTTCGTAGACATGGGCATCGCCATCCGGCCCGGCGAGCGTGGTGATCTCCACACGATCCCCACCGACATTTTTCGCGAAGTCGGCGATGATCGAGAAGCTGGCGACGACCTTCAGTTCGGCGGCGGAAGCCTGCGCCGTCAGAACCGGTGAGAGGGAAAGAAGACTGGCGCACGTGGCTAAGCGGAAGGTTTTGAACATTGGATTCTCCTGTTTCAAAGGCTGTTTTCAGGCCGCGCGGTGGCGGCCGGAACCGAGAAGATCGATGAGCACGCCGCGCGTGCCGAAGAGGATGGAGAGCGCATAGACGGCGCCCGCCGAAAGGATGATCGCCGGGCCCGACGGCAGCGACGCGTGATAGGACAGGACAAGACCCGCAAAGCAGGACACCATGCCGATGCCGATGGAAATGAAGCACATGGGCGCGACGCGATTTGACCAGAAGCGGCTGGCGGCAGCCGGCAGCATCATCAGCCCGACTGAAAGCAGCGTCCCCAGCGCCTGAAAGCCACCCACGAGATTGAGCACGACGATGCCGAGGAAGAGGAAATGCACCGGGCTGCCCCATCTGCTGACCGAGCGCAGAAAGAGCGGATCGAGGCATTCCGCCACGAGCGCGCGCCAGAAGGTGATCATCACCGCAAGCGTAATGACGCAGATGCCGCCGATCAGTCCGAGCGCCTCATTGTTCAGCGCCAGCACCGTGCCGAACAGAACGTGCATCAGGTCGACGCTGGAGCCACGCCATGAGACGAGCAGCACGCCGAGCGCCAGCGAAATCAGATAAAGCGCGGCGAGAGAGGCGTCCTCCTTCTGAACGGTGAAACGCGACACCGCGCCGGCCCCCAGCGCGACCACGAGGCCAACGACGAGCCCGCCAATCGTCATCGGCAGAATGTCCAGCCCATAAAACAGAAAGCCGACAGCAGCGCCCGGCAGGATGGCGTGCGACATGGCATCGCCGGTCAGGCTCATGCGGCGCAGCATCAGAAAAACCCCGACGGGGCCGCAGCTGACCGCGAGGATCAGCGCACCGGCAAGCGCGCGCTGCATGAAGACATACTGGATGAAAGGATCGATGAAGATATCAGCCATGGCTATTCGAATTCGCGTGGAAGTGGGCGTGGGCGTGCGGCGGCGCCGCCGGATCCGGAGGGAGCGGAGAGGAAGCCGGCGCGCACCAAGGCGCATTCGCCTCCCACGCCTCATGGAAATGTCGGGCCTGGCGAAGATTCTCCGCCTGCAGGACTTCAGCCGTTGGACCAAGTCCAACCAGCCTTCGCGCCAGGAAAAGCGTCTGGGGAAAATGCTGCTGCACGAGCTGGTGATCGTGAAGTACGGCCAGAACGGTGCGCCCTTGCGCCACCCATGCCTTGATCAGCACCAGCAGGTCGGTCACCGTCCGCTCGTCGACGGCATTGAAGGGCTCATCGAGCAGAATGAGCTGCGCATCCTGCAGCATGGCCCGGGCAAAAAGGGCACGCTGCATCTGGCCACCCGAGAGGGAGTCGATATTTCGCCTTTCAAAACCGGACAGTCCGACCGCTTTCAGCGCTTGGTCGATCGCCGTCCGATCTTCGGAACGGTGTCGTCCGAGCAGGCCGCGTCTCGGCCAGAGACCGAGGGCCACAAGGTCTCGTACTTGAGCGGGAAAGGACCGGTCCAGCTCCGACTGTTGCGGCAGATAGGCGACGGAGATCGCCGGACTGACCCGACATTCGCCGCCAAGCGGCTTCAAAATGCCGGCAATGCCTTTCATCAACGTGGATTTTCCCGAGCCGTTGGCGCCGATAACGGCGGTAAGCGAGCCGCGGGCAATACTACCATTGAGATGGTGCACCGCCGCCCGGCCGGCATATCCAAGGGTCAGATTTGAGAAGATAAGGCACGGATCGTTCATCGATCCCTCCGGAAGCAGGATGTCATTCGATGACCCTTGATATGTAATGTTATTACATTCGTCAAACGAATATGTAATGAAATAACATTTACTGGTGGAGGCGGACTGGCACGCTGTCCCCTCCGCGGGGTAGGCCGTTGCTGGCAAACGGCGAATTATTCATCCGGACGCGTAACCACCACGCTCATGCCGAAGGCAATTTCTCGCTCACCTGTTGACACGCCCCATATATGTAATGTTATTACGTTACATATGGTAACGATGCGCGCCGGATCGTTTCCCAATGCCCCGACGTGCCCGCCAAGGTCCACTCGAAACACGTTTACAGAACGAGGTCCAAATGTCGAAAAAACTACCCGTCACCGTGCTTTCCGGCTTTCTAGGCGCTGGCAAGACGACGCTTCTGAACCACATTCTCGCCAATCGCGATGGTTTGCGCGTGGCCTTGATCGTCAACGATATGAGCGAGATCAATATCGATGCGGCGCTGGTTCGTGACGGCGGGGCCAATCTCTCCCGAACCGAAGAGCAATTGGTGGAAATGACCAATGGCTGCATCTGTTGCACCCTGCGTGACGATCTTCTCAAGGAAGTGCGGGCGCTGGCGGAGCAGGACCGTTTCGACTATCTGCTGATCGAATCGACCGGCATCGCCGAGCCGCTTCCCGTCGCCGCGACGTTCGATTTCCGCGACGAGAATGGTCGCAGCCTTTCCGATGTTGCCCGCCTCGACACGATGGTGACGGTGGTGGACGCCGCCAATCTTCTCAACGATTACGGTTCGTCCGATTTTCTGGCCGACCGGGGCGAAACGGCAGGCGATGGCGACAACCGCACCATCGTCGATCTTCTGGTGGAGCAGATCGAATTTGCCGATGTCGTCGTGCTCAACAAGATCGGCACTGCAACGCCAGAGGAGCGGGATGCCGCCCGCAAGATCATCATCGGGCTGAACCCCGATGCAAAACTCATCGAGGCCGATTTCGGCAAGGTGGCGCTGAAGGAGGTTCTGGGCACTGGCCGCTTCGATTTCGCCAGGGCCGAAGAACACCCTCTCTGGTTCAAGGAATTGCATGGTTTCAAGGACCACATTCCCGAAACCGAGGAATATGGCATTCGCTCTTTCGTCTATCGTGCCAAAAAGCCTTTCGACCCCGTGCTGTTCCAGCGTTTCATCGATCGCGCCTGGCCGGGGGTCGTGCGCGCCAAGGGTTTTTTCTGGCTGGCGACGCGGCCGCGTTATGTGGGAGAGATCAGCCAGGCCGGCGCCCTGGTTCGCACCGGCAAGATGGGTCTCTGGTGGTCCGCCGTGCCGAAAGAGCAATGGCCGCGCGAAAAGCAGTTCCTTGATATGATGAAGCCCTATCTCGACCCGGTCTTCGGCGACCGCCGGCAGGAAATCGTCTTCATAGGTTCCGATCCAATGAATGAAGCCCGCATCCGCGCCCAGCTCGATGCCTGCCTGATAGACACGGATGCCTTCACGCCCGATGCCTGGCGGCACATGCCCGATCCTTTCGCCAGCTGGGACCGGCAGGCGGCTTGAGCGGTAGCTACCGATGCGGGGCAATCGCAAACCGTCACTCGGGATCAGGTCCGTGTCCAGCGCGGCCAAGTCCTTGATCGCGAAAAACTCTTTTCACGGCGCAGACGCGCCGTGGCTGGATGCCTGATCCAGCCCGGCATGACGGAGGAGAAGCTTCATGAAAAATTCAACGTCACCAGCGCGAGCACCACGTATCGCCCGACCTTCGCGATGGTGACCAGCAGCAGAAACACCGGCAGCGGCTCTTTCATGATGCCGGCCGCGACCGTCAGAGGGTCCCCGATGATCGGCGCCCAGCTGAGCAGCAGGGACCATTTGCCGTAACGCCGGTACCAGTTCTGCGCCCGTTGCAGCGCAGCCTCCCCGACCGGAAACCAACGTTCATGTCGAAAACGTTCGATGCCACGGCCAAGCAGCCAGTTGGCGATGGACCCGGCGACATTGCCGACACTCGCCACGACAACCAGCAGCCAGACGGGCTGGGATTTCAGAAGAATGAGCCCCGCAAGCGCCGCCTCCGACTGCATGGGAAGGATGGTCGCCGCAATGAACGCCGTCAGAAACAAACCCGCATATACAGCCAGATCGGCCATTCCGTGCCCTTCATCATCCGCGAATCCCATCGCTGTCCCTGAAGTGGCGGATAAGGGCCGCGGCGGTCAAGCGGCTCTGCCGCGTGGAGGCGGGTTCTCAAGCTGAATTCGCGGCAATGGCGCGCACAATATCGTCATGATCCACCGCGAGAAGCGCCTTGTGGATGGATAATTGCCGGGTCGTACCGGAAACGGCGAGGATGACGATCACCGTTTCCCGTGGCGGGCAATCCGGCAGCGCGCAGGAAAGCTCGCTGACGGTAATACTGTCTTCCGGCTTGAGTTGCAGCAAATCGCGTGACCATTGCTTCAGAAGACGCGCGTGCGCGATGATCGCGGAGCCACTGCGTGCAAGCGGATTGTTCATGCCCTGCCCTTCCGCCTTGCCTGCGCGGCCAATGTGTCGAAAAGCTCGCGAATGGGCTTTTGCGGCATGTCCATGCCGATCAGCACGATACGTGTCGAACGATCTTGATCCGGCCAGCGCTCCAGGCGGGTAAGCGGATAAAGCCGATGCTGCACCGCGTGGGCGACAACCGGTCGCTCCGGATCATCCGTCGCCCCGAAAATTCCCTTGAGCCGCAGAAGACCGGAATGCACGTTGCTGGTGACGAGCTCGAGAAAAGTCACAATCGCCTGGGGGTCAAAAACCCCGTCAAAGGTGAGATTGAAGGCCTCGACCCCGACGCCGTGGCGGTTGACATCGTGCTGATGGGCCGCATGATGGCTAAGCCTGTCGGCCGCGAGCCATGCAGGCGCATCCTCCGGCTTGCCACACAACGAATAATCCGATGCGTTGAACAACGACATCAGATCGAAATCGGCTGCATTGCAATCATGAAACGAGGCTGCGGGATTGAGATCGGCGAGGCTTTCGCGGTCCAGCGTCGCGTCATCGGCCAGATCGGTCTTCGTCAAAACGATGTGGTCGGCAAAGGCAAGCTGTTTCCAGCCCTCAATGAAGCTGTTGAGCATCGGCGGGCCCGAGACAACGTCGAAAGCCGTCACCACACCCGAAAGATGAAAATGCCGGGCGACGATGTGATCCCGCAGGCCCAGCGCCGGTGTGCCGCCGGCGATGAGGCTGTTGATGATCGGCGCAGGATCGGCAAGACCGGTGGTTTCGATGACAACCCGCGAGACATCAGGCATTATCCCTTCCAGAATGGCCTGATGCAGTTCGTAAAGCGAGGTGCGGATATCGCTCGTGGCGGTGCAGCAGATGCAACCCGTCGTCGTTCTGAAATATCGTTCGGAACCCGTCCGCACCAGACCGTGATCGATGGGCACCGAGCCGAATTCGTTGACGATCACGGCCGCATCCCGCATGGCCGGCTCAGCCAGAAGCGCGTTCAGCAAGGTGGTCTTGCCTGCACCGAGAAAGCCGGTAAGCAGGGTAACCGGCACCGTTCCCAAAGATGGCAGGCCAGCCGAATCGTCCCTGCGCTCAACCGCCTTTTTCCGCTTCAATTCGAACACATCCACCTCTTCGCCCGCACAAATTCACAGCAATACAATACGTAATGTAATAACATATCAATGGCAACTATTGGATTTCGACAGGAGCGAATCCAGTGGAGACACGCGCCGGTGGCCAAGCGCATGAAAAAACCGCCGAACGAAGGAAATGGAATAATAAATCCGTTTCCTTCACTTTCGTTTTAATCGTTCCACGTTCTATTGCATTTTCGTTAGAGTTCGCTTTTAATCGGCGATGCTAATACAGAAAAGATCGCCCGCAGCCATATCGAGGAGGATAGGCTGCAATTAAGGGGCTGTATCTTTTACTGTTTTCATAATGGGAGGAATCGCCTTGAAAAAACTCAGCTACCGCCTTGCTGCGGCATCCGCGCTTTCGTTTTTTGTCACATCGAATGCATATGCTGTGACTGAGATCCAGTGGTGGCACGCCATGACCGGCGCCAACAACGAAGTCGTGGATTCGCTTGCCAAGGAATTCAACGACAGCCAGAAAGACTACAAGGTCATGCCCGTCTTCAAGGGCACCTATCCCGAAACCCTGAACGCCGGCATCGCCGCCTTCCGCGCCAAGCAGGCGCCTGCCATCATTCAGGTCTTCGATGCCGGCTCCGGTGTCATGATGGGTGCTGCGGGCGCCATCAAACCGGTAGCGGACGTGCTGAAGGAAGGCGGCTACACCTTCAACAAGGATGAATATCTGGCAGGCATCGTCGCCTATTATTCCAAGCCTGACGGCACCATGCTGTCCTTCCCCTATAATTCGTCCTCGCCGATCCTCTATTACAACAAGGATATCTTCCAGAAGGCCGGCCTCGATGCCGCCAACCCGCCGAAGACCTGGCCGGAAGTTTTCGATGCCGCCAGGAAGATCAAGACCAGCGGTGCCGCGCAATGTGGTTTCACCTCCACCTGGTTGACCTGGATCCAGACCGAAAACTTCGCCGCGTGGAACAACGTCTCCTATGGCAGCAATGAAAACGGTCTCGGCGGCACCGATGTGAAGCTCGCCGTCAATGCGCCGCTCTTTGTCGAGCATTTCCAGGCGATTGCCGATCTGGCGAAAGACGGTGTCTTCCGTTATGGCGGCCGCACTTCGGAAGCCAAGCAGCTCTTCATGTCCGGCGAATGCGGTATTCTGACCGAATCCTCCGGCGGCCTTGGAGATATCATCAAGACCGGAATGAATTACGGCATCGGCCAGCTTCCCTATTATGAGGGCCATGGCCCGCAGAACACCATCCCGGGCGGCGCCAGCCTCTGGGTCTTCGGTGGCAAGAGCGATGCCGAATATAAGGGCGTAGCGGAGTTCTTCCACTTCCTCTCCCAGACCAAGATCCAGTCTCGCCTGCATCAGGTCTCTGGCTATATGCCGGTCACGATCGCAGCCTATGAGGAAACCAAGAAATCCGGCTTCTACGACAAGAACCCCGGCCGTGAAACGCCGCTGCTGCAGATGATGGGCAAACCGCCGACAGAAAACTCCAAGGGTGTGCGTCTCGTGAACCTGCCGCAGGTGCGCGACATCATGAACGAGGAGTTCGAGGCGATGCTGGCAGGCAAGCAGGATGCGAAGGCAGCGCTCGACAAGATAGTCCAGCGCGGCGACGCGGCCATCAAACAGGCCGCCGGCAATTAAACGATCCCCTGCCCCGCCCGCATCCTCTGACAGATGCGGGCGGCATTTCCATGTCATCAGGAGATCGCCGTGCAAAGCGTCGTATTCCCCAACAAGATCCTGCCCTATCTGCTGGTCGCCCCGCAGATCATCCTCACGGTGATCTTTTTCTTCTGGCCGGCCAGCCAGGCGCTCTATCAGTCCACCATGCGCGAGGATGCCTTCGGGCTGAACAGCAATTTCGTCGGCCTGGCGAATTTTTCCGCGGTACTTTCTGATGAAAGCTACCTCAACTCGCTGCAGGTCACCGTCGTTTTCAGCATCCTCACCGCGCTTGTCTCCATGGGGCTGGCGCTGCTGCTGGCAACGGCGGCAGACAGGGTGGTGCGCGGCAAGGGCTTTTACCGCACCATGATGATCATGCCCTATGCCGTCGCGCCGGCGGTGGCCGGCATGTTATGGCTTTTCATGTTCAATCCGGCCATGGGAACCTTCTCTTATATCCTGCGTCGCAACGGCATCATGTGGGACCCGCTGCTCAACGGCAATCAGGCCATGCTGCTCGTCGTTGCAGCGGCTGCGTGGAAACAGATTAGCTACAATTTCCTGTTTTTTGTCGCGGGCTTGCAGGCAATTCCTAAATCATTGCTGGAGGCCGCCTCCATTGATGGCGCGCGCGGTTCGCGGCGCTTCTGGACCATCGTTTTCCCTCTGCTTGCGCCGACCACCTTCTTCCTTCTGGTCGTCAACACGGTCTACGCCTTCTTCGACACCTTCGGCATCATCCATGCGGTGACCGGCGGCGGCCCCGCAAAGGCGACGGAAACGCTGGTTTACAAGGTCTATAATGATGGCTTCGTGAACCTCAATCTCGGCTCATCCGCCGCGCAATCCGTGATCCTGATGGTGATCGTCATCGCGCTCACCGCCTTCCAGTTCCGCTTCGTCGAGAAGCGCGTGCATTACGGCTGAGGACGTCCTGATGATTGAAAATCGCCCCATCGCACGCGTGATTGCCCATCTGATGCTGGTGCTCGGCATCATCATCGTGGCCTTTCCGATCTACTACACCTTCATCGCTTCCTCGATGACGTCGAACGACATCATCCGGCCGCCCATGTCGCTGCTGCCAGGCGGCCATCTCGGAGAAAACTATACCGACGCCATGGTTGGCGGCGTGGAAAGGGTCGTCGGCGTCAGCCTCGAACGGCTGCTGTTCAACAGCTTCGTCGTGGCGCTGGCCATCGCCATCGGCAAGATCATCATCTCGTTCCTGTCCGCCTTCGCCATCGTTTTCTTCCGCTTTCCCTTCCGCATGGGCTTTTTCTGGATGATCTTCATCACGCTCATGCTGCCGGTGGAAGTACGCATCCTGCCCACCTACAAGGTCATCGTCGATCTGGGCCTGATCGACACCTATGCGGGGCTCACCCTGCCGCTGATGGCTTCAGCCACGGCGACCTTTCTCTTCCGGCAATTCTTTCTGACAATTCCCGGTGAAATGGTGGAAGCGGCGCGCATCGACAATGCGGGTCCGTTCCGTTTCATGCGCGATATCCTGCTGCCGCTCTCGAAGACCAATATCGCGGCACTTTTCGTGATCCTCTTCATCTACGGCTGGACGCAATATCTCTGGCCGCTGCTCGTGACCAACGACGCAAAGATGAACACGATCATCATCGGCCTCAAGCGCATGGTGGATTTTACCGATGCCTCGACGCCTTGGAATTATGTGATGGTGACGGCGATCCTCGCCATCATCCCCCCTGTTATCGTTGTGGTGCTGATGCAGCGCTGGTTCGTCAAAGGTTTGGTGGAGACCGAGAAGTAATGGCAAAAATTGCGCTGAAAGACGTCCGCAAGGTTTATGGCGGCAATGTCGAAGCCATCAAGGGCGTATCGATGGACATCGCCGATGGCGAAATGATCGTGCTCGTCGGTCCCTCCGGCTGCGGAAAATCCACCCTGCTGCGCATGATCGCCGGTCTGGAAGGCATTTCCGGCGGCCAGATCGTCATCGGCGACCGCGTCGTCAACGATCTGGAACCCTCAGACCGCGACATTGCCATGGTGTTCCAGAACTACGCCCTCTACCCGCATATGACGGTGCGCCAGAACCTTGCCTATGGCCTGAAGAACCGCAACACGCCGAAGGAGGAGATCGAGCGGCGTATCACGGAGGCGGCCAAGGCTCTCGAAATCGAACAATTCCTGGAGCGCAAGCCGCGCCAGCTTTCCGGCGGCCAGCGCCAGCGCGTGGCCATGGGCCGCGCCATCGTGCGCAAGCCCGCGGCATTCCTGTTCGACGAGCCGCTTTCCAACCTCGACGCCAAGCTGCGCGTGCAGATGCGCGTCGAAATCCGCCGCCTGCAGCGCTCTCTCGCCACGACAAGCGTTTACGTGACCCACGACCAGATGGAAGCCATGACGCTGGCCGACCGGCTGGTGGTGCTGAATGCCGGCCGCATCGAGCAGATGGGCACGCCGATCGAGCTTTACGAGAAACCGGCCACGACCTTTGTCGCCACCTTCATCGGCTCGCCCTCGATGAACCTGCTGAACCACGGGACGGCGACGGCCAACGGCTCTTCCGGTTGGTCGGTGATAGAAAGCACCGCACTGCCGCAGGGTGCTGCCACGCTCGGCATCCGCCCGGAAGACATCACCCTTGCCAGTGAGGCCCCCTCCGACGCTGCATTCACCGGCACCGTGCAGGTGGACGCCGTGGAACTGGTGGGTGCGGAAAGTTACGTGCACGGCTCCTTCGCCGACGGCACCACCATCGTCTTCCGCGTCCACGGCCGCTCGCAACTGCGCATCGGCGAAACGCTGAAAATCGCCGCCCAGGCAAAGGATTTCCATCTGTTCGATTCGGCGGGGAAGCGGATTTAAGCCACTGCGGGATGCCATTACTGCGACGTCCAGCATCTAAGTAATGGCGTCCCGTCGTGTTAGCCGCCCTTTCTCGCCGTGAAATGAAAGGTAAGGACATCACCTTGATAATGCTCGGAAAGCAAAACGTCCTTCATTCCGTTCCGACTGAACGCCGCGAGGATGGCGACAGGATCATATTCCGACATTCGCATTGAAAGTGTATTCCAGCCTTTTCCACGCAGGAATCTGTATGTTGCCGCCAGCACTGGCACATTGTGGCGCAGGTGATAGCGTAGGCGGTCTGACAAGCGGCGTTCAGGCCGTTTGACGCTCGCCTGGAGAATGGCGACACCGCTGGGGCCGACCTTAGACAGCAACTTGTCGATCAGCATCACTCCCCTCCTGGCATCTACGTGCTGGAGAACGATATAGCTGAGGACGAGGTCAAATTCGCCCGAAGCGTGACTTAAATCGTCGTCTGAAGGGACCATTTCGACATTTTTGACATTGTATAACTGGCAGTTCTTAACGGCTTCGGCACGCATGTCTGGAGATAGTTCAACGCCGATTACGGTTTCAAAACGGGATGCAAGCGGTATGCTCATTCGAGCCACCCCGGCACCGAACTCAAGAACACGTCCTTTACCCAACGGCCCGAAATACTGTTCCGCACGACCCAGCATCCAAGAGACATTGGCTTCCCCGGTTGCGAAGAATTCCCCCTTCGTTGCCTCGATATTTGAAGTGTGAAATCGGTCTTCGGAATACACGCCGTAATATGGGTTTTTCCTGCCCCATTCCAGCCACTGCGTATCGCTCATAAAATCCCTCAAACATAAGCAGACAATAAAATTTATATATCCACTATTCAATACAATAACAGATATTACTTTGCAAAACAAATACATTAACAATAAATGCTATTAATAACACACAAGCACAACCAAAATATATATTATATATACTCGGACGAGCACTGACGTGTATTAAGGGGGGGCGGTGCGGAAAGACGCGGTGAAGCAAACATCGCAAATTTCGACTGAACCCCCTTTCAGTTTTGAAATGAAAAGGGGTTCAAAAGCCTGAAATCCCGTGCTTCGCCACCATGAACGGCGACCAACCAAGGGAGCGCCAACCTACCAGACGAGTTCCACCTGCGGCCGGCCATTGGAAGTTTTCTCCAGGGTGCGGCCTGAGGTATCGACATTGCAATGAACGCGCTGGCGGAAAGCGGAGAAGCTTTCGAAGGTCACGACATCCACGGGATCATCGAGATGCAGGGTCAGCCGGTAACGTTCGGGATCCCCGCCGAGCGCCTGCACGCCCAGAACGGAGGCCACGAAAGGCTGCCCGAGGTAAAAACCTTCCACCCTCGAACCCAGAAGATAGGGATTGAATGCGGGACGATTTCCCGCAGCGGCATGTAGCGTATTCCAGTCGCGGAAGCCATATTGCGCGGCGATGAGTTCCAACGCCTTTGAATGGGTGATTGACTGCTCCTCATCCTCGAGAGCGGCACGCAGGCGCTTTGCCTGTTCTTTCAGCCCCTCAAGTGCGGGAAGCGGTTTGGACACGTTCATAACGGTTCTCCAACATGTGCATGCCGAATGTTCCGAAGGGGGTCCGCGTTGCCATCGACGACATGCAAAACATGGGATGACCGTTATCAAGAAAAGAGCTTCACCAGGGGCGCAAACGCGCCTGCGGACGGCCGGGGCTCTTGCCCGTGGCCGTCCCTATAGCCCAGAAAGCGCCGCCCGTCAAAGGCCGCGCTTCATCGATCTACTGTCAGAAACGATAGGTGATACCCGCGCCAATCAGCCACGGATCCAGCTTGGCCTTGCCGCTGATCGGCGTGCCACCGAGTTCCGCCGTCCAGTCGGTCTTGAGGAAGATCTTCTTCACGTCGAAGTTCACACCCCAATGCTCATCCAGCATATAGTCGAAACCGACCTGCACGGCGGCGCCCAGCTTGTTCTTGACGTCGAGATTGCTGAAGCCGGGCTTTTCCGTCTGGTTGTAGAACAGCGAATAGTTCACGCCCGCGCCGATATAGGGCTTGAAAGCGCCGAAGTCGGTGAAGTGATATTGCAGCGTCAGTGTCGGCGGCAGCAGCCAGGTCTTGCCGACCGGCGTGCCGGCCAGCACGCCCTCGCCATTGATTTTGGCATAGGTGGTGCCGAGAATGAGTTCGGCGGCGAAGTTATCGGTGAAGAAATAGCTGATGTCGAGTTCCGGGATTACGGTATCCGAATAGGACAGGCCAGCCCCTGGCACACCGTCGACGCTCCCGCTGTCGTTGGTGATGACGCCGAGGCCGCGCACGCGCAGCATCCACGGGCTTGCCGCCGCAATCGCTTCCTCCGCAGTCGGAGCCGGCGCCGCCTGGGTCATATCAGCGGCTATCGCATCGGCAGACCCGAGCATGGCGGCAACGCCAATCGCAATACTGGCAAGCAAGGCGTTGTTTCTGTTTCTATTCGTCATTCCATCTCTCCTATAGCGCACCGCAGCCGGGCAAGTCCCCGGAACCGGCTGATGACGGCGGGCCTTGCGAATCTTCGCCTGCCGCAACCGCTTGGGAGCCACTATGACGAAGGGTGACGCAGGCCGATTGAGATGGATCAAACCGGGATGCCCTTCATGTATGGAAGCGATGAACCGGCAAGCATTGTGACAATTACGCAACAATGCCGCCCGGCGACCCGCCTACGAAAGTCGGAATACGGAGAAGGCCACATGCGCAGGCCTCCCCCTATGCATATCACGCCGTCTGCGGCGTCAGGGTCGCGGAGCCCGGCTTTCGCAGCAGCAGAACCGAGACGGCGGCAATCATGCACATCAGACCGGCAATCTGCAGCGCAGGCATATAGGTATCGAAGTCGCTCTTGAAGAAACCGGCGCCAAAGGCGGCGGTGGCTGCCCCCAGCTGATGGCCGGCAAAGACCCAGCCGAAAACAAGACCGGCCTTTTCACGGCCGAAGTTTTCCGCGGCAAGCTTCACCGTCGGCGGCACGGTCGCTACCCAGTCCAGCCCGTAGAAGACGGCAAAGACCGAAAGCTCCACGAAGCTGAAGCCTGAGAATGAGAGGTAAAGCAAGGATAGCCCGCGCAGACCGTAGAACCAGAACAACAGGAAGCGATTGTCGAACCGGTCGGAAAGCCAACCGGCGAAGATCGTGCCGAAGAAGTCGAAAATGCCGATCACCGCCAGCGTTCCCGCCGCTGTTACCGCAGCCATGCCGAAATCGCCGCAGATCGAGATCCAGTGTGTCTGGATGAGACCGTTGGTCGAAAGTCCGCAGACGAAAAACGTGCCGAACAGCACCCAGAAGACCGGGTTGCCCGAGACGCTTTTCAGCGTCACCAGCGGCGATGCCAGCGTGGCGAGGAGATTGTGGTCCTGCTTGACCGGCTTTGTCACCACCGTCTCACCATAGGCCGGCAAACCGACATCAGCGGGGTGGTCACGCATCAAAAGCAGGACGAGGACCATGGCGGTGGCAATCACCGCGACGGACAGGGTCAAGGCGGTTCGCCAGCCATAGGCTTCCGTCAGCGCCGCCAGCAGCGGCAGGAAAACCAGCTGGCCGGTGGCGTTGCTTGCCGTCATCAGGCCGATCACCAGTCCCCGGCGCTTGGAAAACCAGCGTGTCGCCACGGTGGCGCCCAGCACCAGGGCAGTCATGCCGGTGCCGACGCCGATCACCACGCCCCAGAGCAGCAGCAATTGCCACACCTCAGTCATGAAAAACGAGGCGACAATGCCGCCCATGATCAGGGCAAGCGCGGTGGAAACCACCTGCCGGATGCCGAAATGGTTCATGAAAGCGGCGGCAAAAGGACCAAGCAGACCGAACAGCACAAGCCTGACGGCCATGGCCGAAGAAATATCGGCGATATCCCAACCGAATTCCTGATGCAGCGGCTGGATCATCACCCCCGCAGATCCCATCGCACCGGCGGTGGCCAGCATGGTGAGAAAGGTGGTCGCCGCGACGAGCCAGCCATAGTGCAGATTTCTGCCGGCCATCCAGCTGGCGAGGCGTGTGGAGAGCATGTTCGAATTCCCTTTCCGGCGGCCGCGGCCGATATTTTACGGGTATATACCCACATTGCGGGCAGATAACCGCATATGCCCAAAAACTACAGGGCTGCGAGCAGTTCCTGCAATTGTGCTGTCTTCTCGGGCCCAAGCCGGGCCTCGATTTCATCCTGCACTCCATCCCAGAGCGGTGCGCCCGCTTTGAGGATCGCGTGCCCTTCTTCCGTTACGGTCAGCATCGCTTCCCGCTGATCCTCGCCGTGACCAATAGCGACCAGACCCATTCGCGCCAGCACCTTGGCATTACGGCCAACGGTGGAGCGATCAAGCTCCACCCTTGCAGCCAGGTCGGTCAGCGAGACCGGCGCAACGCGGTTGATGTTCCGCAGCAGGCTGAACTGACCGATATTGACACCGAGCGGCGCCAGCGCCTCGTCATAATAGGACGAGACCTTGCGGGATGCTTTGCGCAACAGAATGCAGTGGCAATGGCTGCTAGACATGATACCGGGTATATACCCGTAGATAGTCGCGCGCAAGACCTGCCACAGGAATTGTCGACCGCCGCAGGGCCTCGCACTCGCGCGAAGCGCAAACAATAAACCCCGGCTTTAGGCCGGGGTCTGATATCATGAGAGAGTTCGTCTCAGGCGGAGAGCCGTCGGCCGCTTGCCACCAGCAGCCCGGCAGCACCTTCAAGCCAGCCAGCTTTCAGCTCCAGCGCCAGGAAACGGCTACGCTCGAACGGGCCGGGCATGATGAGATGTTGGGCCTTGTCGGCGAAAAAGCCGAAACGCTCGTAATAGGGTGCGTCGCCAACCAGAAGAATGGCGCCATGGCCGCGCCTGGTGGCCTCGGTAATGGCGGCGCGCATCAGCGCCGAGCCGATGCCCTTGCCCTCATGAGCGGCATCGACGGCAAGCGGGCCGAGCAGCAGCGCTTCGACGGCGCGGCCTTCGCGGGAGATACCGGCTTCGACGTTCCACAGGCGCACCGTGCCGATGACATGGCCGTCCTCATCGCGGGCGACGAGCGCCAGGCCTTCGGCGGGAACGCGGCCGGCGCGCAGCTTTTCGGAAGACTTGCGGCGGCGTCCGGCGCCCATGGCGCGGTCCAGCAGGTTCTCACGGGCAACGACATCGCCCGGATTTTCCTGATCGACATGAAATGTCTGCGGTGTGAAAAATGCCCGTACCGAATTCAAAAGAGCGGCCATCCTTGGCCTCCCGTCACACAACCGCCCACACGCGGCCCTTGATAAAAATTGGTGGAGCCGTTCCGGCCCGCCGACACGCTTTCCTCGGCTGGAAGAGGTGCAGCAAGCAGGGATTTGCGCAACAGCACAATCGGCAGGGCCGGAACGGAAGCTTGGTCGAGACGCCGCCCTTTCAGCGGACGGCGCTCGGATCAGATGACGTAGGCCTTCAGCGGCTCGAAACCGTTGAACGCGACCGCCGAATAGGTGGTCGTGTAAGCGCCCGTGCCTTCGATCAGAACTTCATCGCCGATGGTCAGCGAGACCGGCAGCGGATACATGTTCTTTTCATACAGCACGTCGGCGCTGTCGCAGGTCGGGCCGGCCAGAACGCAGGGCTCCATCTCGTCCTGATCGCGCTCGGTGCGGATCGGGTAACGGATCGCCTCATCCATCGTCTCGGCGAGACCGCCGAACTTGCCGATGTCGAGGAACACCCAGCGGTGGTTGTCATTGTCGGACTTGCGCGACACGAGAACGACTTCCGCCTTGATGACGCCGGCATTGCCGACCATGCCGCGGCCCGGTTCGATGATGGTCTTCGGGATCTGGTTGCCGAAGTGCTTGCGCAGCGCCGTGTCGATGGCCTGGCCGTATTCTTCGGCAGCCGGAACGTCGCGCAGGTACTTGGTCGGGAAACCGCCGCCCATATTGACCATCTGCAGGTGGATGCCCTGTTTGGCAAGCGAAGCGAAAACGCGCTTGGCATCGGCCAGTGCCGCATCCCATGCGTCAAGGTTCATCATCTGCGAACCGACATGGAAGGATACGCCGTAGGACTCAAGACCGAGCTGATGGGCGTAAACCAGAACGTCGACAGCCATCTGCGGTACGCAGCCGAACTTGCGCGACAGCGGCCATTCCGCACCTTCGCCATCCGTCAGAACGCGGCAGAACACGCGCGCGCCGGGAGCTGCACGGGCAACCTTCTCAACTTCCTCATGGCTGTCCACGGCGAAGAGATCGATGCCGAGCGCATGGGCGCGCGCAACATCGCGTTCCTTCTTGATGGTGTTGCCGAAGGAGATACGGTCGGAAGTCGCACCCGCATCGAGCGCCATCTGGATTTCAGCCACGGAGGCGCAATCGAAGTTGGAGCCGAGCGAAGCAAGCAGCTTCAGGATTTCGGGAGCCGGGTTTGCCTTCACGGCATAATAGATCGCGCTGTTCGGCAGGGAGTGCCGGAACGCGTTGAAATTGTCGCGCACGACGTCGAGATCAACCACGAGGCAAGGGCCTTCGGGACGTCGGGTCTTGATGAAGTCGAGAATGCGTGCAGTCGTCATCGATGTATTCCCTGTTAAACCGGCTCCGGAAAAATCCGGAGGACAAAGGACGCTCGAGATATGCATTCGAATCAGCCGGTGGAGGCGCAGAATCGATAGCATACGCTCAAGGCGCGAATGTGAACGACGCCCTGCCAGAGCATCATTCGGCTTTGTCTGCCATGGATTGGAGGGAATGACCCGACCGCACTTCAGGCAATGATGGTGTGCCTCTTTAGTACCCCGGCTGATGGAGAGCCGGCAGAGAACCAGAAAGGCCCGCACCGTCGTTGCTTCGTATGTCCTCGCATTTTCCGGTTGGCCGGAATAGCGACTGGAGGGGTTAGTTCCAGGTACCTTACCTAAATCCTCACCACATCGAGGAATCGGCGGACACACATGGGCACGTGCGACTTTGGGCAGCACGGGAGATAAGAATATTCGCCGTCATAATCAAGAGGATTTTTTCACCATATAGCGGAATTTTTCAGCAGCGATTTTAAGGTTGAACAGTCAGGATGCAGCGTTCAATTATATGGAACAAACTGGAGGGTTTTCATGGACACGCTGACGCGCATCCGCGCCTTTATCGATGTTGTCGAAGCGGAGGGGTTTTCCGCTGCGGCGCGCAAGACCGGGCGCTCCAAGGCGCTTCTGTCCAAATATGTGCGGGAACTGGAGGACGATCTCGGAGCGCTTCTCTTAAACCGAACCACGCGGCAGTTTTCGCTGACGGAAGCCGGGCACACCTATTACCGCACAGCATCCGACATTCTGAAGGAGATCGACAATCTCGCCGACCTTGTTCGGGAAAAGAATGCCGATCTGAAAGGAAAACTGCGGATCTCCGTTCCACGCACTTTCATCGACGCGGAGGTCGGCCAGAGCCTCATCGACTTCGCCAAGGAAAATCCGGAACTGTCGCTTGAGATCGTCGCGGAAGACCGATTCGTCGACCTGATCGAAGAAGGCTTCGATCTCGCGATCCGGATCACCCGGCTGGAGGATTCGGGCCTGATCGCCCGCAAGCTTTCCGATTTCCGGGTCTATGCGGTGGCGACGGCGGATTTCGTCGCGCAACACGGACCGCTCGATGGTCCGCAGGATTTCTCCCGCGTTCCCTTCATCATCGACACCAATACGCGTTTTCATAATACGGTGCGGTATCTGGAGCCGGATGGCGGCTCAAATTCGGTCGCCATCAGCGGCCCAATCGAGGTCAACAGCCCACAGGCGACCCTGCGCGCGGCGCGTGCCGGCCTCGGCATCGCCATGGTGCCTGACTTTATCGCCCGGCCCTATATCCAGTCCGGAGAACTGGTGACGCTGTTCGACGATTACATTTCCAAGGACCGCGGCATTTATGCGGTCTATCCGCATCGTCGCTACCTGCCCGCCAAGGTGCGCAGTTTCGTGGATTATCTCTCGGCGTGGTTCAGGAAGAACGGGTGAAGGGCCGGGCGGCATTCGCCGAGCGTCCTTCCGTCATGCCGGACTTGATCCGGCATCCAGCCACGGCGCGTCTGCGCCGTGAAAGGACTCTCTCGCGATCAAGGACTTGATCGCCCTGGACCCCGGATCAAGTCCGGGGTGACGGAGTGGGGATGCAGCCGTCTCGTCAAATCCAAACCTAGGCAAAACTTTTAGCAGCATCGACGCCCGCCTTGCAGCGGGCGTCGCATGGCAGAAGCCAGCTCGTCAGAACGGCGAATCCGGAAAGTAGAACTGCTCGGCATTGTCCTTGGTGATCAGCGTCGCATCGAGGATGTACTCACCCGCGACCGGCACCTGATCGTAGAAATGCCCGGCCGTCAGCTGCATGGCGGTCGCCACCATCGCCGGCGGATAGAGCACGTCGACCGGCACAAGCTTGTCGCCGTCCATGACCTTCTTGATCATGTCCTTGGACCCGGCACCCGCGACGATATACTGGATATCGGTGCGTTTGGCCTGCTGGATGGCTTCCAGCACGCCGATTGCCATATCGTCGTCCTGACACCAGACCACGTCGATCTTCTTGTACTTGGTCAGATAGTCCTGCATCACACGGAAGGCGTCGTCGCGGTTCCAGTTGCCGTACTGGCGGTCGAGAACCTTGACATTCGAGCCGGCGATACCCTTGTCGAAGCCATCCTGGCGCTGCTGGTCGATCGGGATCGGCAGGCCGCGAATGACCACGACTTCGGCATCCGGCGTCGTCTTCTTGATGTATTCGCCGGCCACCTGGCCGAGCGCCGGGTTGTTGCCGGCCACATAAAGATCGCGGATCGAATTGTCGTTGACACTCGGCGCGCGGTCAACGAGCGCGACAAAGGTGCCCTTGTCCTTGATCTCCTTGATGGCGTTGACAAGCGGATCGGGATCGGACGGCAGGACGACCAGCGCGTCGAGCCCCTGCACGGCCAGATCCTGCAGCGCATTGGCCTGGTTTGCGGCGTCCGGCGATGTCTTGACGATGACGTTGAGACCCGGATGCTCCTTCATCAGAAGCTTCGCCACACGTTCGGCATGGTAGACCACGCCCGCCGTCCAGCCATGGTCGGCCGCCGGAATGGACACGCCGATCGTGACCTTTTTGTCCTGCGCGTGGGCCGAACCCGCCAGCACCGTTGCCAGCGCGGCAAAGGCCACGCCGATGAATTTATTACGCATAGTCTCTTTCCTCCCAAGACCGGGGCGTTCCTCCTCCAACCGCGCCTGCCCCACATGGCGCGGCGTGATACCTTACCTGCGGCTGAGCGAGCGCTGCACCAGCATGGCGATGATGATGATGGCCCCCTGAATGGCGCCGATCAGATATTCGCTGACGAAGTTCGACAGGATCATGATGTTGCCGACGATCTCCAGAATGAAGGCGCCGCAGATCGTGCCCCAGATGCGACCTACCCCGCCGCGCAGCGCCGTACCGCCGACGACGACGGCCGTAATCGCCTGCAGCTCCCACAACATGCCTGTCGTTGCCGAAGTAGACGCCAGGCGCGGGACGTAAAGCAGCACCGCAACGGCGACGCAGAGCCCCTGTACCACATAGGCGATGGTGCGAACCCGGGCGACCGGAATGCCGGAATAACGCGCAACATCCTCACTGGAGCCAACCGCCGTCAGATGCCGCCCGTAGCGGGTACGGTAAAGCACGAAGGCGGCTATCGCAGCCGTGACGAAGATGACGATGACCGGCACCGGCACGCCCAGAACATTGCCGAAATAGACCGGGCGATAAAGCGTCTGGATTTCCGGGTTGCGCAGCGTGATCGCGCCGCCCTGCGACAGCCAGGTCGTCAGCCCGCGATAGATACCCATGGTGCCGAGTGTGGCGATGAAGGGTTCGATGCGGCCGATGGTGGTGATGAGCCCGTTTACCAGCCCGCAGGCCGCGCCGATGGCGAGCGCGAGCGCCATTGCCGCAAGAAGCATCAGCAACGGGCTCGCTATCGCGCCGCTGTTCATGAACAGGATCATCAGGCTGGCCACGAAAGCAACCATGGCGCCCACCGACAGGTCCAGCCCGCCTGACGTGATGACATAGGTTGCGCCCAGCGCGATGATGGCGATGAAGGCGCTGCGGGTGATGACATTCAATAGATTGTCGATACCGATGAAATTGGGATTGGCGATGGTGCCGAGAACCAGCAGCAGTGCCAGCGCCACGAAAGGCGCGACGGCGCGCAGGTCCCAGTCCTTCGAGGTCTTCGGCGTTTTGCCGTTATCAAATGCGGCCTCAGTCATATTTCCCCTCAGTTTCTTTTGTCAGGCCATGTTTCCCGGAAAGCGGGCGCTCAGGCGGGTTCCTGCGTGTGAACACCCGTCGCCAGCGCCACGATGTCGTTTTCAGTCATGCGCTCCCCCGTCACCTCACCGACAATCCTGCCCGAACGCATCACCAGAATGCGGTCGCAGATGCCGATCAGCTCCGGCATTTCCGAGGAAACGACAATGATCGAGCGCCCCTCATCCGCAAGCCCGGCGATAAAGCGGTAAATCTGCTCCTTGGTGCCGATATCGATGCCGCGGGTCGGCTCGTCGATGATGACGATGGACGGGTCGAGCAGCATCATCTTGGCCAGCAGCAGCTTCTGCTGGTTGCCGCCGGAAAGCTGGCCCGCCAGCAAGTCCTTGCGTCCTGTGCGAATGTCGAAGTCGCGCACCGCAGCATCAAGCGCGGTCGTTTCCCGGCCGGTGTCGATCTGGAACAGACGGCTGAATTTTTTCAGCGACGCAAGCGTGAGATTGACCCGCAGATCCTTGGTGAGCAACAGCCCCTTCCCCTTACGGTCTTCGCTGAGGTAAACGATGCCGGCCCTGAGGCTGTCCTCCGCCTTGGCGAAGTGCACCGTCCGGCCAAGGTGACGCACCGTCCCACGCCCGGTCCGCAGGCCCAGCACACCCTCCATCAGCTCCGTCCGGCCCGCCCCCACCAGCCCGGCAAAACCAAGGATTTCACCTTTGCGCAGGCTGAAACCGGCATCCTGCGCATAACCGGGAACGTTGAAATGCTCCACCTCAAGAACAGGCTCGCGCTCGCCGCCGGCGTTCCGGTCGGGATAGAGTTTCGCCACATCGCGCCCCACCATCAGCCGCGCCATATCGGCAGGCTCCAGCTCCGAGGCCGGGTGAGAGGCGACCAGCCGGCCGTCGCGCAGCACGGTCACGCGGTCGGCGATTTCCTTCACTTCCGGCAGGCGGTGCGAGATATAGAGCACGGCCACGCCTTTCGCGCGAATATCGCGGATGACGTTAAGCAGCGCCTCGGTTTCGATAGGCGTCAGGCTGGCCGTCGGTTCGTCAAAAATGACCAGCCGATGCGGCACGAGCAGCACGCGCGCGATCTGCACCAACTGCCGCTGGGCGATAGACAGGCTGCCGACGATGGCATCGGGGTCTATCACGCCGCCCAGTTCGGTGATCGCCCTGCGGGCGCCGTCGCGCATGGCACGATCGTCCACCACTGGGCCCTTGCGCAGTTCGCGGCCAAGGTAGATGTTCTGCGCCACCGTCAGATCAGGCGCGAGCAATATTTCCTGATGGACGAGCACAATGCCGCGATGTTCGGCATCCACCGGCCCGCTCAGCGTGACCGGGTCGCCGTCGACACGGATCTCACCGCCCGAGGGCTTTTCATTGCCCGCCAGCAGTTTCATGAGCGTCGACTTGCCGGCGCCGTTCTCACCGATGATGGCATGCACCTCACCGGCCCGCACGTCTATCTCTATGTCCTTCAGAACCTGAACCGGTCCGAAAGATTTCGATAACCCGACCGTCCGGACAAGCGCCGGTTCCGCAGTAACCTCAGCAATAGCCATGCGCCCTCACCGACATCCGGTGCGAACGGGCGGCTCCTGCCCTTCGATTGTCCTTGAAGTGACCATGAACGAACTCCTCCCAAAGCTCGAAGAAGAAGCTAGCGTTGGTTTTGAGGTACGTAAAGCAAATTTCGCTTGTCTGTTAGAATACACTGAAATGTGAGGGCCGTCCGGTGGACGGGGAGCTCGCAAAACGCCTCACTATGCAGGGGAACGCTGGAAGCCTTTCATGAGGCGATGTACCGCTTCGGCGCCGTCGCTGGCCAGATCGAATCGTTTGCCGAACAGCAGCCAGTCGGAGCACATGCCCTTCAAAAGCCAGTAAAGCGCGCCAAGCGCGGATTCCGCGGTCCAGTTGTCGTTAAACGCGCCTTCCGCCTGCGCCCGCTCGAAAGCCGCCTCCAGCCGCTCCTTGTGGTATCGATCCAGCTCCTCCTGAGCATGAAGCACGGGCGCGAACTCATCGGAATAATTGGTACGAAGACTGATCGTCATGATGCGCTGGCGCTGTTCGTCGCCCGCCAGGAGCGCCAGCCATTTGCAGGCCGCTTCTTCTATCCTGGAGAGCAGCGCCGCACCCTTGAGGTCGGGATCGCCGAAATCGAGCAGGTCGGATTCCGGCAACGCCACCGATTGGTAAAGGCCGATGAAGAGATCGGTCTTGCTGGAAAAATGCCAGTATATCGCCCCGCGTGTGACCCCGGCCGCGGCCGCCACCTCGTCCAGCGAGCTGTTGGCAACGCCCTTCTTGAAGAACACCCGCTCGGCAGCGGCAAGGATCGCCTGACGCGTCTCTTCTGCCTCGGCCTTGGTACGGCGCATTCCGTTATCTCCTTCCACTGCCGGCACGGCGCTTCCGCACCGTGCCTTTCCTCAATACCGGGGCGTCATGACATGACGGTGTCCCGGCTTTCCCTCGATGTTATTCCGCCGGTGAAACGGCGTCAGCAGCAATCTCGTTCTCCTTCTTCCGATCCCCGAAAATCTTCATGACGAAAACAAAGAACACGGGAACGAAGAAGATCGCGAGGATCGTCGCCGAGATCATGCCGCCGAGAACACCGGTACCGATGGCATTCTGGCTCGCGGCGCTCGCGCCGGAGGCGATCGCCATGGGCAGCACGCCGAGCGAGAAGGCGAGCGACGTCATCAGGATCGGCCTGAAGCGCAGATGCGCCGCCTCCACCGTCGCATCATAGGTGGATTTGCCCTCTGCCCGCAGATCCTTGGCGAATTCGATGATGAGGATCGCATTTTTCGCGGAAAGACCGATGATGGCGACGAGGCCGACGAGGAAGTAGACATCGTTCGGCATGCCGCGCAGCATCACCGCCGCCACCGAGCCGATGACCCCGAGCGGCACCACCAGCATGACGGAGAGCGGAATTGACCAGCTTTCGTAAAGCGCTGCGAGCAGCAGGAAGACGAACAGCACGCTGAGACCGATGAGCGCCGGTGCCTGCGAACCCGACTGGATTTCCTGCAGCGACTGGCCGGTCCATTCGAAACCGAAACCGCCGGGCAATTCGCGCGCCAGACGTTCCATTTCGGCAATGGCATCACCGGAGGAGTAGCCCGGCGCCGCCTGGCCACCGATACGGATCGCCGGATAGCCGTTATAACCGACCACCTGAGAAGGACCGCGCACCCATTCCACCGAGGCGAAAGAGCTGATCGGCACCATGCCGCCATTGGCGTTGCGGATGTTGAGGTTCAGAAGATCCTCGGTCTTCATGCGCTGGCCCTGTTCGGCCTGCACCGTCACGCGCTGCATACGGCCGGCATTGGGGAAGTCGTTGACGTAGGACGAACCCATATTGGCCGAGATGGTGGCGTTGATATCGCTGAAAGTCACGCCGAATGTGTTTGCCTTCTCACGGTCGATGACGAGATTGACCTGGGCCGCATCCGGCATGCCTTCGATGCGAAGGCCGGCAAGGATGGGGCTCTGCCGCGCCGCGGCCATCAGCTGCGCGCCGGCGGCGCTCAGTGCCGTCTGGCCCGCTCCGGACCTGTCCTGGAGGCGGAAGGTAAAGCCGCTGGAGTTGCCGAGACCCTGAATGGGCGGCGGCGACAGCGCGAAGGACATTGCGTCCGGCAGGCCCCAGAGCTTGCCATTGATCCGGGCTGAGATGGCCGCTGCAGAATCCTCCGGTCCACGTTCGCTCCAGTCCTTCAGCGTCGCGAAGGCGAGGCCAGCATTCTGGCCGGAACCGGAGAAGGAGAAGCCCGACACGGCGATGACGCGTTCAACCGCAGGCTCTTCCAGGAAGATCTTTTCGATCTGCTGGATGGACTGCAGGGTGCGGTCGCTGCTGGCTTCCGCAGGCGCCTGGATGTCCACGATCAGGTAGCCCTGGTCTTCGTTCGGCAGGAACGAGCTCGGCAATTGCATATAGGCCCAGCCGAGACCGACCAGCAGCGCCGCATAGATCACCATGAAGCGGCCGGAGCGCTTGATGATGCCGCCGACCGAAGACGAATATTTGTGCGACGCCTTGTCGAAGTTGCGGTTGAACCAGCCAAAGAAGCCCTTCTTTTCATGATGCCCGGCCTTGATGGGCTTCAGGAAAGAAGCGCACAGCGCCGGCGTCAGCGACAGGGCCAGGAAGCCGGAAAACAGGATCGACACCACCATGGTCAGGCTGAACTGCTGGTAGATGATGCCGACGGCGCCGGGGAAGAAGGCCATGGGCACGAACACGGCCGTCAGCACCAGCGTGATGCCGATGATCGCGCCGGAAATCTGGCCCATTGCCTTGCGGGTCGCCTCCTTGGGCGACAGATGCTCTTCCGCCATGATGCGCTCGACATTCTCAACAACGACGATCGCGTCATCCACCAGAATGCCGATGGCGAGAACCATGGCGAACATGGTCAGAACGTTGATCGAGAAACCCGAGACATACATGACGGCGCAGGTGCCGAGCAGCGCCACGGGCACCACCAATGTCGGAATGATGGTGTAGCGGATGTTCTGGAGAAACACGAACATCACCACGAAGACGAGGATGATCGCCTCGATCAGCGTGTGAATGACCTTCTCGATCGAAATCTTGACGAAGGGGCTGGTGTCATAGGGAATTTCATACTCTATGCCCTGCGGGAAATAGCGCGACAGCTCCTCCATCGTGGCGCGTACGCCCTCCGATGTCTGCAGCGCATTGCCGGTCGGCGACAGCTGCACGCCGATGGCGGCGCTCGGCTTGCCGTTCAGGCGGCTCGAGAAGTTATAGCTTTCGCCGCCCACCTCCACACGCGCGACATCGCGCAGCCTGACGGAAGAACCATCCGGGTTGGCGCGCAGCACGATGGAGCCGAACTCTTCCGGCGATGTGAGCTGACCCTGCACGTTGACGGTCGCGGAAATCTGCTGGCCAATCGGGTTTGGCGATGCACCGATGCGGCCGGCGGCGACCTGCGAGTTCTGCGCCTGGATGGCGCCGATGACGTCGCTCGACGTCAGGCTGAGGCCCAGCATCTTGTCCGGATCCATCCATATGCGCATGGAGCGCTGGGTGGCAAAGAGCTGCGCGCTGCCGACGCCGGGAACGCGGCGCAATTCGCCGAGCACGTTGCGGCTGAGATAATCGCCGAGACCGATGGCATCGGTATTGCCGTCGACGGAGGTGAGCGCCACCATCATCAGAAACGAGGTGCCCGCCTGTTCCACGCGCAGGCCCTGCTGCGTCACTGCCTGCGGCAGGCGTGGCTCCACGCGTGCGATGCGGTTTTGAACTTCGACCTGCGCCTCACCGATATTGGTGCCAGGTTCAAACGTGACGTTGATCGAAATGCGGCCGGAAGCCTCCGATGTCGACTCGAAATAGATCAGGCCGGGAACACCGTTCAGTTCCTCTTCGATCGGGCGCGTGACGCTCTGGTAGATATCTTCCGGCGCCGCGCCGGGATAGGTCGTGGAGACCGAAATCTGCGGCGGCGCCACATTCGGATATTGCGCAATAGGCAGCATGGGAATGGCGAGCAGGCCCGCCAGCATGATGAAGATGGCGACGACCCAGGCAAAAATGGGCCGATCGATGAAAAAACGTGCCATGAAATCGGTCCTTATTGCTTCTGGGCCGGAGCCGCGCTCTCGCTGCCTGCGGCAGCGGCGACATCGGCCTCGTCGGACCAGGGTTCAGGCTTCACCTTGGCTCCCGGGGCGGTCTTCTGGAAGCCTTCGGCAACAACGCGGTCGCCATCCTTCAGCCCTTCCGAAATTACCCAGCGGTCACCGATGGAACGGCCGACGCTGACGCGCCGCTGCTCGACCGTATCTTCGGCGTTGACGACAAGCACGCTCGCCTGACCGCCGGCATCGCGCTGAACCGCCTGCTGCGGCACCGCGAATGCAGCCTTCTGAATGCCCTGCTGGATCTGCACGCGGACATACATGCCCGGCAGCAGATCGCCGTTCGGATTGGGAAATTCACCGCGCAGCGTCACCTGGCCGGTGGTCTCATCAACCGCCGCCTCCGAAAACAGCAGACGGCCGGGCTGCGGGTAACGGCTGCCGTCATCAAAGAGCAGATTGACTTCGGCTTCATTCGGGCCGGTCATCAGCTTGCCGTCCTGAAGCGCCTTGCGCAGCCGAATGAGATCGGCCGCCGGCTGGGTGAAGTCGGCATAGATCGGATCAAGCTGCTGGATCGTCGCCAGGTTTTCAGAACCGGTCGCGCTGACGAGCGCGCCTTCCGTAATACGCGCGCGGCCGATCCGGCCGCTGATCGGGGCTTTGACATCCGCATATTGAAGATTGAGCTTCGCTTCGGCCAGGCCTGCCTCAGCCACCGCCACCTCGGCATCGGCCTGCGCCAGCTGGGCAATGGCGTTGTCGAATTCCTGCTGCGAACCAACGTTGGAACGGCGCAGCTGCTGCTGCCTGTCGGCCGTCTGGCGCGCCTGAAGCTGCGCGGCCTGCGCCCGGCGCAACGTGCCCTCGGCGCTGTCGACGCGCACCTGGAACGGGGCGGGATCGATGCGGTAGAGGACATCGCCTTCCTTCACCAGCGAACCCTGCTCGAACACGCGCTCAACGATGATGCCGGAGACACGCGGGCGCACTTCCGCAAGTCGCGTCGGTGCAATGCGGCCCGGCAGGTCGTTGGTTATCGGCAGCTCTTCCTGCTTTACGGTCACGACCTTGACCGCACCAGGCGGCGGCGCCCCGGGGGCAGACGCCTGCTCGTCGCTACATCCGACCACAACGATGCCCGCCAACAACACCGCCACGATCTGCCCCAGTCTATTCGCCATTCTGCGCTCCGAATCCATGAAAAAGGTCACATTTACATACATACTAAGACGTATGTAAATTTCTGACAATAGAATTGTTGCAGCGCAAAACCGGCCTCACGCGCTTGTGAAGCCGCGCGAGACGGCGTGGAAACACGGCCTGCATTCGCAAGAGCATCGGGAAACGGAAGGGGGCTGGGACCCACGACGGCGCGGGTCCCACCTTGGGCCTTATGGCCGGAAGATCAGAAATAATTGCGCGAGCGAGGGTCGATGACCCCTCTTACCGTCAGGACAAACGCTTCAGCGAGCTGGCTTCCGGCTGGGGGCCGGCATTGGTCTTGTCGTTATTGTCGGCAGACCTGTTACGCAGCGCCGCGTAATAGGCATTTTTCTGCTCGTACATATTCATATCGGCGCGGCGCACCAACGATTCCATCGTCTCGCCTGCCTCGCTGGTCGCCACACCCAACGACAGGCTGAGCGGCGCGCTGGAATAGAACTGGTTGTTGATCTTCAGCAGCTCATAAACGGTTTCGACCATGGCGGCGGCCACCTGCTTGTCGGCGCCGGGAAGAAGAATGGCGAATTCGTCGCCGCCGATGCGGGCTGCGTGGTTCGGCGCAGTCACCACGCCGTTCAGCACCTCGCCCATGCGTCGCAACAGGGCGTCGCCAGCATCGTGCCCCAGCTTGTCATTCGCGTCCTTCAGGCCGTTGAGATCGATCACAATCGCCGATACGGGCCGCAACGCGCTGCGCTCCAGCCTGTTCAGCTCGTCGGAATAGAAGGCGCGGTTGTGCAGCTTGGTCAGCACATCGTGCTTGCCGAGATATTCGAGGTAGGCTTCGGCTTTCTTGCGCGCGGTAATATCCGTCAGCGCCACCTGCACCAGAGACCAGTCCCGCTCATACCCGGGAAAAACCGAAAAATGCAAAAGCAGATGCCGCTCGGAACCGTCCAGCGCGTAGTTCACCACCTCGCGGTGATGGCTGAGATTACCGTTCCAGAGTTCCATCAGCTGTTCGCGGAACGGCTTTTCCATCTCGTCGCGGAAAATATCGCCTAGCCGCTGCAGCAGAACCTGCCGGTCCGGCGCACAGAACAGGTCGAGCGTCGCGCGATTGACGTCGATGACGCGGATTTCGCTCATGCATTGCCGCACGAATTCCGGATGCACATCCATGAAGACCCGGAAATCGATGATGCCGCGCTCCCTGACCTCCTCGATCAGGCGCCTTACCCGGCTGAAATCCTCCACCCACAGGGACACAGGCGAATGTTTGAACATGCCCTCGGCATAACGGCGGTTGAGCAGCTCCTTGCGGCGGGCCTCCTCCCGCTCCGTCACATCCTCGGTGGTCAGAAGCAGCCGGTCGAGCGTGTCCTCGTGGCCGGGTATCACCGCGCCGCGCAACTGAATGTCCAGCCGCCTGCCACCGATCGAATAATTGACAGCATTGCTGGTGAATTCCGTCTTGCCGGCCCAGAGTTCGGAAAGCTCGTTCACATGGCTCTCTAGCATGTCATCGCGAAAGATGCGGTGCAGATTGTCGACGAGATGGTTCTGGTCGTGGGCCTCGAACAGTTCCAGCGTCCTGGCGTTGACCTGAATGACGCGGATCTTCTGCGAACAGGCCGCCACCCTTGTCAGATCGTCCAGAAGAAACGCCCTGAGATCCTCTACGCCCTCCGCCCGCCAGATATCGAACTGGCGCTTTACCTCGCTGAAATCCTCGATCCACATCGCCACGGGCGCAAGATTGAAGACATTGGCATCGATCGTCTCAGTCATACGGGCAAGTCTTCTCAAGGATAGGTGCAGGCGGATCACCAAACGAAGCGGCGCAGCAATAGCCGCCGCCTACGGGAATTTATTAGGGATATTCGATCCAAAGCAAGCATTTATCGCGCAAACCGCCGGATTGCGCGACAATTCATGGTTTTTTGCAGACCGCAGGCCCGTTACCAGAGCTTCACGTGTCGGTTTACATCCTTATAGAGCAGATAGCGGAATCGGCCCGGCCCGCCCGCATAACACGCCTGCGGGCAATAGGCGCGCAGCCACATGAAGTCGCCGGCCTGCACCTCCACCCAGTCCTCGTTCAGCCGGTACACGGCCTTGCCTTCGAGAACATAAAGGCCGTGTTCCATGACATGGGTTTCCATGAAGGGAATGGTTGCGCCCGGCTCGAAGGTGACGATGTTGAGATGCATGTCGTAACGCACGTCATCAGGATCGATGAAACGGGTCGTCGCCCATTTGCCGTCGGTGTCCGGCATTGCCGAAAGGGCGGTCTCGTCTTCATGGGTGAAGATCGCCGGCGGTGGCTCCAGCCCGTCTACGGCCTGAAACGCCTTCCGCACCCAGTGGAATTTGACCGGCGCCTTGCCCGAATTACGGATCTGCCAGCGGCTGCCGGCCGGAAGGAAAGCGAAGGAGCCCTCCCGCAGCTCATGCCGGGCGCCCTCGAATTCAACGGTCATCTCGCCATCGACGACGAAGATCGCCGCCTGCGCCCTTGCGTCCGGCTCCGGCCGGTCGCTGCCGCCGTCGGGCTGCACTTCAACGATATATTGCGCGAAAGTCTCGGAAAAGCCGGTCATCGGCCGGGCGATGATCCAGGCACGCGTGCCGGTCCAGTGGGGCAGCACGCTTGTCACGATATCGGACATCACGGTCTTGGGGATGACAGCATAGGCGGTCTTGAATACAGCCTTGCTCGACAGGAGTTCCGTCTGCCCGGGCAGACCGCCCATATCCGAATAATATCTCTTCATTTCAGCCATTCCATTCTGCAATGCATTCGGCGCGGATTCTTAGGCCCGCGACGAGGTTTAAGCAAATGGTTATTGGCAGGAAGACGGGCCGAAGGATGTCATGCCTTCTTACGCATCGTCGCGTAGACGATATTGTGGTTCTCGCCAAAGAACACCTCAGCCTCGATGCTGTCCGGATCGGCGCTGGCATTGACGATCCGCCACATATCCGCCTTCGAGCGCAACAGCAGCGCCCAGTTCATGAAGGTTTCCATGTAGCCGTCCACAACGATGTCCTCGGAGAAGTTGGCGAAAAGGAACATGCCGCCGGGTTTCAGCATCTCCATGCAGCGCCGCGTGAGTTTGATCGCCACACGGTCGTTCAGGTAGTCGTATAGACCGGCTGCGTATATCAGATCGAAAGTGCCGAGCTCCTGCGTGCGCAGGACGATATCGCGCACCGAGCCGTCGATCGCCTCGATGCAGGTGCCGGCGAAATCGCGGGCAACGGAACCGACGCTCAAGGGGTCCTGATCGAGCGCCACCCAGCGCCGCAGCCTGCCCTCCTTCAGCGCCGCGGAAGCATCCGCCTCGCGCAGATGTCCGGACGCTATGGTGAGGATTTCGGTATCTTCACCGTGCCGGGCCGCCGCTTCGTCGACAAAACGCGTCAGCAGATCCCGTCGCTCGCGCACCGCCACGGAAGAACTGGCGTCCTTCGTATAGTCGTAAAGATCACGCCCCAGCGGCGTCGCATTCTTCACCAGACCGGCAACGCTTTCGTGGCCATAGATAAAATCCAGCAATTGCGCATCGCCGGAATAACCCCGCGGCTTGTCGAACGACCAGCGCGTGAACGGATCCTGCAGAAAACGCTCCGACACGGGGTGATTCTGTATGATGGGGATCAGTTCAGCCCACACGCTTGAGTGGAGTTTTTCTCGCAACCCATGCAGCGCCCCCGCCGTTCGATGTATTATGTCATGTGCTGAAATACCATTATCGAACTGCTGCTGTGCCAATTCGAGAATGATGGCAATTTCTGCTTTTGCAACTGCGAACTGCTCATCGAACGTTTTCGTTTTGCGTGCAAAAATCTCTTTTGCGACAGTATCCGGGGTGATCAGACTTGCCCCATCCAGATTTTTCTTCTTTACCCGCACCACTTCAGCCTCCAGTGTTAACACATTGTTAACTATACGTTTCTGGGACACCGAAGGCCACTCGATTTCGATTTTTGCGCGGTGTAGGGATAGATTAGTAGATTAGCGTATTTTTTTGGTCACACTCTCGGGTGGCGGCTGGGAGGATAGGCGGTTTAGTGAAACTTAATGTTGCGAACGTATGATGCGTTCTTCCTTTCCATGGTCTCAATCCGCTTTGGCAGAGATCGACAGGAACCCGAACTGGGTGCGACAGCACACGGAAAAGTGGAATAAGCAGTTACTTAATAAGTATACGCAACACTATGGGAAAGTGCATGAAGCACACATTGGGAGAGGTGAGTGGACAGCAAGACTATCGGCGGCCGGACTCCCGGTTTTCTGATGAACTTCTTGCCCTTTACCAGCAGGAAGGCGAACGCAGCCGCCGGGGTTCTATCCGTCGGGGCCTGTGGACGGCTGTCTTCATTTATCTTCTGTTTGCCGCTTCAGACATCGTTCTGATACCCGACGTCGCGTTTTACACCATTGTCGCACGTTTCGCGGTCGCCGTATCAGCGCTGCTGACACTGGAAATCCAGCTGCGCCGGGGAGCCAGCACCGCAGCGCTCGACCTCACCTGTGCGACCGCCCTCGTCATGGGTTATATCGGCTGGCTATTGCCATCGCTGCTGACCGACAATATCGAAAACATGTCCTATTACATGGTTTTCGGGGCGATCTTCATGATGGGCGCCAATCTGTTTTTCACTTTCAGATTCCATCTGTCGCTGGTGTCATCGGGCATCATTCTCGTCACCTATTTTCTGGCGGCGACGCAGTTTCCTGAAGACGCTTTCTACAAATTCGCTTTCGGCACCTTCTATATCTCCTGCTTCGTCTTCACGTCTTATGTGAACTGGAACCTGAACAGGGAACGCTACCATGTCTTCGTCAACGGGCTGGAAGCGAAGGCCCAGCAGAAGGCGGCGGATGAGCGTGGCCAGGCGCTGCTGCGTCTTTCCAACACCGATTCCCTGACCGGGCTGCAGAACCGCCGCGCCATCGATCACCATCTGCGCCTGTTGTGGGATAACTGGATGAAGAAGGAAGAAGGTTTTTCCGTATTCCTGATCGATGTCGATTTCTTCAAGAAATACAACGACCGTTATGGCCACCAGGAAGGCGACAAGTGTCTCGTGACCGTGGGTAATGCCTTGCAGGATGCAATCATCCAGCACGGCGCCTCGATCGGCCGTTATGGTGGCGAGGAATTCATCGTGCTGGCGCCATTCAAGTCCAAACAGCAGGTTGGCGAGCTCGCCGAAACGATCCGCCATACCGTGGAAAGCCTGTCCCTCGCACATGACCAGCGCCGCGACGGCACCTTCATCGTCACTGTCAGCATCGGCGCCTCCTTCACCCGCCCCAATCCGGACGGCAAGCTGGAGAAGATCATCAACGAGGCCGATCGCGCGCTTTACATCGCCAAGGGCAATGGCCGCAATTGCATGAAGCTGTTTGATCCCGACGATCCGCAGACCAGCGACGAAACGGAAAACATCGCCGCTCTTCTGAAGATCGCAGTTTCGGAGAACCTTGTTTCCCTTGTCTACCAGCCGATCTTGAACATCTCGACCAATGAAACGACAGGCGTCGAGGCGCTGATGCGACTTCGCCTGCTGGATGGCAATTCCGTCGCCCCCAGCATCTTCATCCCGATCGCCGAGCGTACCGGCACGATCATGGAACTGGGCCTGTGGACCATCAAGACGGTCTGCAAGCACATATTGGCCGATGACAGGGTTGATGTCGTCAGCGTCAATGTGTCACCCATGCAATTGAAGAACCCTGGGTTCGCCACGTCCGTCGCGGCCATTCTCGTGGAAGCCGGTATTGCCGGCAACAGGCTCGCCTTCGAAATCACCGAAGGCCTGGACATGGAAATGCATTCGGATGTGCTGCGTTGCCTGAACGACCTGAAGACGCTTGGCATCAAAATCTGGCTGGATGATTTCGGAACGGGTTTCGCCGGCCTGTCATGGCTGCGCATGACGGATTTCGATACCGTCAAGATTGATCGTTCCTTCCTGCATGACAGCAAGACCCCACGCGGACGGGCGATGCTGCAGGACATGATCCGCCTCATTCGCAATCGCGGCCATAAAATTTTGATCGAAGGCGTGGAAACCGAGGAACAGCTGAGGCTCGTGCGCCAGATGGAAATCGATTACGCGCAGGGCTATTACATTGGCCGTCCGGTCGTGGCGGAAAGGCTGGGGCCCGCAAAAGCACCCTATCCGCGCCCCAGCATGCTTCTTCGTCCCGCCTGAGCGGGCGCTGACAATCGTGGAAGCTTAGTGATATGCGGGCGGGCTGACCGAAAACCTTGCCGCCATTTCCGAAAAGGCCGCGCGGGTGACCGGATCGACCGGCGCCCCTTCCCTTTCCCGCTTCGCCGCCACCGCCCATTCGCGATCGCCAGGCGCCATGACCTTGCAATCCTCGCGAACGGGGGACCCCCGCAGCACTTCGAGATAGCGCTTCATGCCCTCGTCAAATGCGTCGCGCTCAAGGAAGGCTTCCGGTTTCAGCGCCAGAACGAAGGCACCAAGCCCGCGCGGCGTGGAGAAATCCGGCCCGCCCATCGGGGCGATATCGAAGCTCAGCTTCATGCCGGTCAGAACCGCACTGAAAATCTCCACCATTCCCGCCAGCGCCGCGCCCTTGAAGCCGAATTCGCCGCCGACAGGGGCAAGCATTTCCGCAGCATTCGGATCGCTTGTATCGACGCCGTCACCATCCGAGGCAACGCCCGCAGGCAATTGCTGCCCGAGGCTGCGGTAAAGCAGCACGCGATTATAGGGCACTGCGCTGGTCGCCATGTCCAGCAGCCACGGCAGGTCATCCGCTGCAGGAACGCCGACGGCAATCGGGTTGGTGCCGTGAAAGCGCATGGCCCCATCATGCAGGCGCACGAAACTGTCCGAATTGCAGAATGCCAGGCCGATATAGCCCTGCCGGGCCGCCTCCAGCGCATAAGCCCCAGCCGGTCCGAAATGCGAGGAATTCCTGATCGCCACCGCGCCGATGCCAAATTTTTCCGCGAGCGCCATGGCGTTTTCCATGGCCGCATAGGTGGCGCGGGCGCCGTGGGCGTTGTCCGCATCCACCGTCTCCACCGCGCCGAAGCCGGAAACGCGGCTGATCTGCGGCCGCGGATTGAGACGCCCGCCTTCAAGTGCGGTGACATAATGAGCGAGCAGGCGCACGCCGTGGCTGTCAACGCCAAGCCGCGTGCCATGCATCATGGCGCGGGTCGCCGCATCGGCCGTCTCGTCATCCGTACCGGCAGCGAGGAAAATGGCGCGGCAGAACCGATCCAGCTCATCCAGCCTCGCCAGAGCAGGGACGTTTTCATTGCTGTGCGACATGCGGGGAACCCTCCCGATTCCAGAATCCATGCCGCACAGGCTATTCATGGGATAGGTTTTTGCAATCGAATATCACGTGGAAAACATCGATCGGCGCGGCGGCGGCGGAAAGCGGCCTATTTGCGCGGCGGGGCGATACTGCCCCTCAGCACCAGCCGGCAACCGAGTTCCAGCCGGTGCGCCGGCCGGGTGGGATCGGCCGCCACCAGCCGCTGCTCCAGCAGCGACAGCGCCGCCCCGCCCAGCCTGTCGGCGGGCAACTGGATGGTGCTGAGAGGCGGTGTGCTGAAGGCAGCTGGCATGATGTCATCGAAACCCAGCACCGAGACGTCCTCGGGCACCCGGATGCCGGCCTCCCCCAAGGCCTTCAGACAGCCGAGCGCCAGATTATCGGCGGCGCAGAAAATCGCGGTGGCGTTTCGCAGCGGTCGCTGCTCGGCAAGCAGACGGCGGATAGCCACCTCCCCCCATTCGGGCTCGTAGCTCTCGACCTCGATGACCATATCGGCCGGAACGGCAAGGCCCGTTGCAAGGAATGCATCGTTATAGCCATCATGGCGACGGCGGATCGTCGTGCGGCCCTTCCAGGTCACATGCACAATATTGCGATGCCCGAGCGACAGCAGATGCTCGATGCCGAGGCGAGCGCCGAACCGGTTCTCCGCCGTTACCGTATCGACGATCATGGCCGGATCTTCGCCATTGATCAGCACCACGGGCTTGCCGAGCGCGGAAAGCGCCTCGACCAGCTGCGGCCTGTCGTCATTCAGAACCACGACACCGTCCACATTATCTGTCCTGACGGCTTCGGCAACCGCCACGGGGTCGAGCCGGCTCGTTGCACTGACATAGGGAACGATGCGGATGCCGCGCCGCTCGCATTCGCGGCGGAAGCCGTTCAACATTGTCCAGCTGACCATGTTGAGGTCGCTCTGCGGTGCCGCGTCATTGGTCATGGCCAGCAGGACGACACGCAAGGTGGCGATGGTCGCCTTCTGGCGCCGGTTTTCGAGATAACCAAGCGACCGGGCGGCTTCCAGAACCCGCTCGCGAACCTGAGTGGTGAGCGGCGCCGTGCCGTTGATCGCATGCGAAGCCGTGCTCAGCGAAACATTCGCCTCCCGCGCGACGTCCTTGAGCGTCGTTTTCCTGTCTATTTTCATAAAAGGGAATTCAACCACTCTTCTTCGGACGGCCCTGGCGGAAAGACTCACGCAATCGATCTGAAGAATAACCGCGCCGGTCTGCTGCTCTCTCGTTACCGGAGACTACAGCATCATCCGTAAATGCGGAATTGATTTCTCCGGCTTTGGCGATCGTCCGGTTGCCGCCCGCGCTTCACCGCGGGCGGCAACGCGGTCAGAGCGCGCCGGCGATATGGTCGATGCTGGCTTTCACGGCAGCAGCCGGGTCCTTCAGGTCATGAACTTCCGTCGCAAAGGGCTCGAAGCTGTAGGGCCCCTTGTAACCGGCGGCCTCCAGCGCCCTGATCTGGGCGATGTTCTCCAGCCGGTCGGCGCCATCCACCAGGACGCGGTGGGCATCCAGCATGTCGGCGACGGAGACGGCGGGGTCGGTGACGCCGGAAATGTGGACGAGACCGGTGCGTTCGGGGAAAAACGCCGTTTCGCCCGCGAGGTGATGGTGGAAGGTGTCGTGCACCAGCCTGTAGACATCGCCGCCGCCGGCCACGTCAATGGCTCTCACCGCCTCGGTCTTGGTGCGCAGCGAGGAGACCGGGAAGCCTAGCGGTTCGACAAGACCGGTAAGGCCTCTCTCCTCAAGGATCGGCTTCATGGCCTTCAGCGCCGTCACGAGATCGTCGAAGGAAACCGCCCTGCCGTCATTGAGCGGGCACATGACCAGCGCTTTTGCACCGCTCGCCGCGGCGTAATCGGCCATGGCGACGGCGCGCTGCGGCAGGTCGCCCGACCAGACGTTGAAGGGATAAAGCGCGTTGATGGAGATGATCGTCACGCCGGCCTTGTCGGCCGCCGCCTTCACCTGCGCCGGTGTCACCGTACCGACAATATCCGGCAGGTCGTTGCGGATCTCGACCTCGGTGAGGCCGAGTTCGCGCGCGGTCTGGAAGAAGTCCTCGAGCGAAAGCGCCGGGGCGGTGATGTGGTTGATGGCAAAACGCATGAAAGACCTCACTGATAAAGGGCGGGACGGGCGGGAAGCCTGATTGCGACAGCTGCCCCGTCCGTCTCCTGCGCGGCGACGCAGGCATCGGAGGTGATCGCGGCCACGTAGCCGTCCCAGGAATTGGGGCCGGAGGCTGTTCCCTTCGCCGCCGCATGGATGAAGTCCTGCAATTCGACGTCGTAGCTGGCGATGAAACGATCCTTCCAGTCGGTGAGAATATCGTTCTGCAGCTTGGCGCCGAGCCGCGTCTGTATCGCCATCGGCTCCGGCAGGCTGGCAATGCCGTCCTCGCCGACCACCTGGCACTGTATGTCGTAACCGTAGTGGCAGTTCACGAAGATTTCGACGTCGATGATCGTGCCCCTGGCCGTTTCCAGAATGACGATCTGCGGGTCCCTCAGCTTTGCATGGCTGCGGGCGGCGGCACGTGGAAAGAGAACCCGGGCCGACACATAGTCGTCATCGAGCAGCCAGCGCAGCACGTCGATCTCATGGATCATCGTGTCGTGGATCGCCATGGGCGTCACATACTGCTCCGGAACGGTCGGGTTGCGATGGGCGGCATGGACCATGATCGGGGCGCCGATCATGGTGTCCACGGTCTTTTTCAGCGCCACGTAACCGGCGTCGTAGCGGCGCATGAAACCCACCTGCACCAGCCGTTTGCCATGCGCCACCTCAGCATCGACGATCCGCTTCGCGCCCTCTGCCGTCGTCGCCAGCGGCTTTTCGCAGAAGCACGGCTTGCCGGCGGCGATGGCCGCCAACACATATTGCTCATGCGTCGCGCCCCAGGAAGTGACAAGCACGGCATCCACATCAGCTGATGCGATGAGCTCCTCGCCGGTGGCGAAAATGGCGGCATCAGGGGCGATGTCTTTTTTGACCGCTTCGGACGAGGCGCGGTTGACGTCGCTCAGCGCAACGACCTTCGCACCGCCCAGAACCTCATTGATACGTCGGGCGTGATCGCGCCCGATGGCACCGGTGCCGATGACACCAATTTTCACAGTCATCTGAAAACCTCATTTCCAGTATTTGGCGACATATCGCCGGGTTTCGCTGAGCATGAAACGCGCGCTTTCATCGACACGATCTTCCCAGGCAAAGACGCAGTTCGACAGCACACCGTCGAATTTCATGTCGGCCAGCGTGGCGAAGAATATCTCCCAGTCGATCTCGCCCTGGCCGAAATCCGTGTGCTGGTGCACCCTGACTTTGGCGCCGGGCGGATTGACGATGTAGCGCAGCTGCGACGATTTGGTGTGGTCATAGGTATCGGCAAGGCGCACATGCACCAGATGACCTTCGGTCGCGCGCAGGTTGGCAACCATGTCCGGACCGTAAAAGAAGGTGTGAGGCGCGATGAAGGAGGCCTTTACCGCCTTGGAATTGATGGTCTTGATGATGTCGATGGCCGGCGCGATTTCCTCGACCCAGTCTTCGGGATGCGCCTCCAGCGACAGCACCAGCCCCTCCCGCTCGAGGACCGGAACCAGAACATCCATGGCGCGGAAGAACTGCGCTTCGCAGGTTTCCGGACGGTGCAGGCCGGACCGGTCGTTGAGGCTGCGCTCCGGCGAGCCTCCACGACCGAATTCCGAAACGAACATCGGGCACTCCATCTCCACCGCAATCTCGATGGCGCGTTTCCAGTTGTCGATCGCTACCTCCCATTCGTCCGGATACGGGCTCGCCCAGCGATACATGGGCTGCAGCGTGGCAAGGCCGACGCCGTGATCCTTCAGGGCCTTTTTGAATTCGGCGACGCGCCCGGGATAGACCTTCGGTCGCGTCCACCAGGACAGAAAATCCGGACGGGGTGAAAGTTCGACATAGTCGTAACCGAGCTCTGCGACCTTGCGGCAGGTCTCGGCCAGCGAAAGATGCCGGAACATGTGGGGATCGAGCGTATGTTTCATGGCTGTTTCCAGTCGGCGGGATAAGGGACGGGGCCGAAGCCCCGGCTCATTTGGCATAGGCGGACATGTTTTCCGGCGTGACGAGTTCGAAGGGCACCCAGAGCGTCTTTTCGGTGCTTTGACCGGCAGCGGCCTTCACCGCCGTCTGAACGGAGACCTCGCCCTGCTTCGTCGCATTCTGGTAGACGGTGATATCGAGATCGCCCGCCTGCATTGCGGCAAGTCCATCGGGTGTCGCGTCAATGCCGGCAATGACGACGTCCTTCATGGATACGCCCGCTGCCTTCAGCGCCTGCACGGCGCCAATCGCCATTTCATCGTTGTTGGCGATGACCGCATCGAACTGTATGCCCGCCGTCAGCCAGGAGGAAACGAGGTCCTGTGCCTGCGTGCGGCTCCAGTTCGCCGTCTGCTTTTCAAGGATTTCGATCTTGCAGTCCGGCTTGGAGAACACCGTTTCCACATCCTTGGTGCGCACCAGCGCCGCATGGTTTTCCAAAGGGCCCATCAGAATGACGGCCTTGCCCTTGCCGCCCATCAGCTTGCAGGCGGCTTCGGCTTCCATGGTGCCGGAATCAAGTTCGTTGGAGCCGACAAATGCCGTGCCGTCAGGCAGCCCGGTTTCCAGCTCAGCCGGCGGATGGTTCACATAGACAAGCGGAATTTTCGCAGCGGATGCGGCCTTGGTGATCGCCGAGGTAGCGTCACCATCGACGGCGTTGACGATGATCGCATCGACGCCATTGGCAATGAAGTTCTGCACCTGGTTCAGCTGCTTTGAAGGATCGAGCTGGGCATCCTCGACCAGAAGCTCGATGGTCTTGTCGCGCCCGGCCTCGGCCCTTATGCCGTTGAGCAGGATCGTCAGAAACGGATTGTCGAAAGACGTCATCGATACTGCAATTCGGGTCTCGGCCAGAGCCGGTGTCGCGAAGATACAGAGTGCCGTCGCCATCAATAGTTTTTTCAAGGTTTCCTCCCGCGGAAATCGCTGCTGATTGCATTGTCCAGTTTTTGCCGTAGCCGGTCGTGCCCGGCTGCGGCGCGTCAGGCCCCTCCGGCGGCACTCCCCCGGGGAGCGCAGAAGCCGGCAGGCACGGCCATGGCTCAATTCCCGGCCTGATGGTTTTTGAGATTGGTGGGCGTTACCAGCTCGAAAGGCACGAAGACCCTCCTGTCTGCCGCAGCGTTTCCGGCAGGTTTCAGCGCCATCGAAACTCCAACGGCCTGCACCGGCGCGCCCGTCGTCCGCATGGTCGCGAAGGCTGCATTGGCGAAATGTCTTTTCATCTCGTTCCCCCTCCAAACCTTGAAAAGAACCGGCCGCACCATCGCGCTCGAAGTGCGCCGTCACGGCTTTCCGGAAAAAGCTGCCCCCGCGCCGCGAAGGAATATCCGCGGCGTCAAGCAACCCCGACGTAATCTCATGCTGTGAAGGTCGGCCTCCTGTCCGCTCCACAGGCAGGCAAGATTTCCTAGTCCGGTCACCACGTCAACGCGTCAGCAGCAGGCAAAACCATCAAGCATGATAGAAACGGGCGGACGCGATATGATGTAATCTATCAAACCATCAGAGGCTTTCAGGAACCCAGAGATGGGCAGGAAGGAAACGCTGTCCCGGCGTCTCCGCCATGCCATGTTCGATAGTGTGAACCATGGTTGCGATGAGATCGGCGCACAATTCTCGTAGCGGGGTCTGGAACACGCCGCTGATGCTGCCTTCCAGCAGTGCCTGGCGGGACACGGGGGTCAGTTCGTTGACAAGGCAGACAATGGGTTCCTGCCGCTTTTCGTGTTGAAGTGCCTCGATCACCCCTTCCATGCCGCCGCCCACGCAATAGATGCCGACGAGATCCCTGTGCTTGGCGATAGAGTCCATCACGAGCTCATAGGTTACGCGTCGTGTTTCCAGCGTGATCAGGGCATCCATAACCTCAAATTCCGGCGCATATTCACGCATGTAGCTGCGAAAGCCGGTTTCGCGCAGCGAATGACCATGAAACCGGTGACCGCCAAGCAGCAGAAGCACCTTGCCCTTGCTGCGCGCCAGTCGTGAGATCATCCACGCCGCTGTGCGCCCCACCTTCATGCTGTTGACACCGAGATAAGCCTCCCGCACGCCCTGGGCAAAATCGGAAAGCAGCGAGAATGTCGGAATGCCCTTGATCTTCAATGCCTCGACGGCGGCCGTGACATCGTGGTGGTCCGGCCCGGTAGCGGCCACCGCCTGTACCCGGCCCTTCATGCCCATAAGCAGCGCCGCAAGCTCCGCCGGCTCACCGGATTGCGCAAATTCGATGCGCAGATTGACGTGGCGATCCCGGATGTTGCGCGCCGCAAGCTCCAGCTCGTCGGCAAAGGTCTGATAAAAGGCGTGCCGTTCCTTGCGCAGAATGATGCCAAGGCCATAGGAAGGCATATCCGCCAGCATACGCTGACGAATGATGTTGGTGGCATGAAAGCCGATCTTCTCCGCGGCCTCGAACACACGCCGCGAGGTTTCCTCCCGCACCGGCAGGCGGCCGTTCAGCACCCGGTCGACCGTGGCGACGCTGACGCCGGCGGCCTTTGCAACATCGGTAATGGTCGGACGTTTCATGCGGGTGCCCCGTAGACGGAAAGATTCCTGTCATATCTCGCAAAACATGTCACGGATTATGATGGAATCCAACATGTGCAGAGGGATAAGAGCGTGGAGTACTTTATCAGGGAATAATCGACCGGGGCCTGCATCGCAGGGCCGGCTTGCTTGGCCCAGCACGCCTCCTCTCCTCATCTTTGTGCTTGTCACAGAGATTCAGCCAGCCCAAGTCCCTGGGCTGAGAGGAGTCTTCCCGCCGCGCAGACGCGCGTCGGCTGTATTCCTGTGACAAGCACAGGAATGAGGGGGCTGGGATGTGTCAGAGCGAAAAAATCACCTGCCGAGTAACCTGAATGGCCACTGTCACACTAAGGAAGCTGCGGCAGCGGGCATTCGTACCGGTTTACGGCGGCATTGGCACCGTTATCACGATGCTGAAGCCGTTATTCCGTCAGATCCGCTCCAGCGCGACGGCGATACCCTGCCCGACGCCGATACACATGGTGGCGAGCGCCAGCCGCTTGCCCTTCAAGGAAAGTTCGAGCGCCGCCGTGCCGGCGATCCGAGCACCGGACATGCCGAGCGGATGGCCGAGCGCGATGGCACCGCCATTCGCATTTACCCGCGCATCGTCATCGGCAATGCCGAGCTGGCGTAGCGTCGCGAGGCCCTGGCTCGCGAAAGCCTCGTTCAGCTCGATCACATCGAGCTGTTCCTGCTTCAGCCCGAGCCGCGCCAGAAGTTTGGCGGAGGCCGGAGCCGGGCCGATGCCCATGACGCGCGGCGGCACGCCGGCAGCGGCGCCACCGAGGATACGGGCGATGGGAGTGAGGCCATATTTCTTCGCAGCCTCGGCTGACGCGATGATAAGCGCGGCCGCACCATCATTGACGCCAGACGCATTGCCCGCCGTTACCGTAGCGCCCTCGCGCTTGTTCACCGGCTTCAGCTTAGCCAGCGCTTCGAGGCTTGTGGCCCGCGGATGTTCGTCCTTCGAGACGACAAGTGGATCGCCCTTGCGCTGGGGGATCGTTACCGAAACGATTTCCCTGTCGAGACGGCCATTGGCCTGCGCATCCGCCGCCTTCTGCTGACTGCGTACGGCGAAGGCATCCTGATCCTCGCGCGAGACCTGATAATCGACCGCGACATTGTCACCGGTTTCCGGCATGGAATCGACGCCATATTGCGCCTTCATCAGCGGGTTGACGAAACGCCAGCCGATGGTGGTATCGTAGATTTCGGCATTGCGCGAAAAAGCGCTCTCCGCCTTGGGCAGAACGAAGGGCGCTCGGCTCATGCTTTCGACGCCGCCGGCAATCATCAGCTCCGCCTCGCCCGATTTGACGGCACGGGCGGCAGCAATGACGGCATCCATGCCGGAACCGCACAAACGATTGATGGTCGTTCCGGTTACCGACACCGGCAGGCCGGCGAGCAGCAACGACATGCGCGCCACGTTACGGTTATCCTCACCCGCCTGATTGGCGCAGCCGAAGATCACATCCTCGACGGCTTCCCAGTCGATGGAAGGATTGCGTTCCATCAGCGCCTTCAGCGGCACCGCGCCGAGGTCATCCGCCCTTACGGAAGAAAGCGCACCGCCGAAACGGCCAATGGGCGTGCGGATGTAATCGCAGATATAGGCTTCGGTCATCGGTGTTTCCTCAAAGTTCCGGTGCAACGAGATCAGCAACCACGCCATCCACATGAAGCGGCGCGCCGGTCATGGCCTGCAACTCATCGAACGTCATCGCCGGCAGTTTTTCACGCAGCACGAAGCGGCCATCAACCACGTCAATCACCGCGTGGCTGGTATAGATGCGGGTGATGCAGCCGACGCCGGTCAGCGGGAAGGCGCATTTCTCAACCAGCTTTGGCTCGCCATTCTTGGTCACATGTTCGGTGATGACGAAGACCTGCTTGGCCCCATGAACCAAATCCATGGCCCCACCGACGGCTGGCACACCCCTGGAGCCGACGCGCCAATTGGCGAGATCGCCATTCTGGGCCACCTGATAGGCCCCGAGGATCGCCACATCCAGATGTCCGCCACGCACCATCGCGAAGCTGTCGGCATGGTGGAAGAAGGCGGCACCCGGCTTCAGCGTCACGGCCTTCTTGCCGGCATTGATGAGGTTCCAGTCCTCCTCGCCTTCCGGCGGCGCTTCGCCAAAATTCAGGATGCCATTTTCGGTGTGGAAGATCGCCTGACGGCCGGGTGGCTGATAGCGCGCCACCATTTCGGGAAAACCGATGCCGAGATTGACGTAGGCGCCATCTTCGATGTCCTGTGCCGCGCGCCATGCGATCTGGGCGTTGGAAAGCTTGATGTCTTCGCGGGTGTCGATGGTCGTGGTCATGCGTAGGCTACTCCCGCGCGAATGAGGACTTCTTCCTGTTGCGGATCGGAAATTTCCACGACGCCGTTCACGAAAATACCCGGCGTCACGACATGCTCCGGATCGATCTCGCCGGCGGCGACGATCTTCGAGACCTGCGCAATGGTGGTTTTCGCGGCCATGCACATCAGCGGGTTAAAATTGCGCCCGGCCTTGTTGTAGGTGAGGTTGCCATAGGTGTCGCCAAGCTCGGCCTTGACGATGGCAAAATCGGCCTTCAGCCAGCGCTCCTGCACGTAGGAGCGGCCGTCGAATTCCGCGATTACTTTGCCTTCTGCCAGTTCCGTGCCGAAACCTGTCGGGGTGTAGAAGGCCGGAATACCGGAACCGCCAGCGCGAATGCGCTCGGCAAGCGTGCCCTGCGGCACCAGCTCCAGTTCGATTTCGCCGGCCAGATAGCGATCGGTGAAGGCGCGCGGATCCGAAGAGCGCGGGAAGGAGCAGATCATCTTCTTGACCATGCCCGCATCGATCATCGCGGCGATGCCGATGCGGCCGTTGCCGGCATTGTTGTTGATGACGGTAAGGTCCTTCGGTCCCTTGTCGATCAGTGCGTGGATCAGCTCGATCGGCGCGCCGGAGCCGCCAAAACCGCCGATCATGATCGTCGCACCATCGCCGATGCCAGCAAGCGCCTCTTCCGCGCTCTTGATTGTCTTGTCCATTCTCAAAACCTCCATCCAGCCGAGCGGATGGACCGGCAGGGCTGCTTGGCCATGAGGTAAAGCTGAAATTGCCTCGACGGCAAGGATTTTGTGCGTTATATGATTTTTGTTCGTATATCGCACAAATGGAGCCTAGCCATGGCCGTCAGCGAAAGAGACATGATGGGCGGTCTCGCCAAGGGATTGCGCGTGATCGAAGCCTTCAGCGCCGAGCGGCCGCGGCTTTCCATCTCCGATGCCGCCGAGATCGCCGGACTGGACCGCGCCACCACACGCCGCTGCCTGCTCACGCTATCGGAGCTTGGTTATGCCGCCTATGACGGCAAATTCTTTACCGTCACGCCGAAGGTGCTGCGGCTCGGCACCGGCTGCCTCGCCACCATGCCGCTTCCCAAAATCGTCCAGCCGCTCATCGATCGCCTTTCGGAGGAGATCGGCCAGAGTACCTCCGTCTCTATCCTGGACGAGACCGAAATTGTTTATGTCGCCCGCGCCGCCCAGCAGCGGGTCATGTCCATTGCGCTGATGCCCGGGTCGCGCCTGCCCGCCTATTGCACCTCCATGGGCCGCGTTCTTCTCTCCGCACAGACAGCGGAGCGACAGCGCGACATTCTCGAAGCCTCCCGGCTGGTCGCCCGCACGGAAAAAACCATTACCGATATTCAGGCCTTGCTCACCGAAATCGAGGTGACCGGCCATCGCGGTTATGCGTTGATCGATCAGGAAGTCGAAATCGGCCTTCGCTCCATCGCCGTGCCGCTGAAAAGCGTGCGTGGCCAGACGGTTGCCGCGCTGAATGTCGGGCTCGCCGCCTCGGTCGCTTCGATGGATGATCTGGTGGAGCGATATTTGCCCGCACTTCTGTCCGTTCAGCGGGAACTGGCGAGAATGCTGGTCTGAAGCGGCATCTGCCGCGCGCCGGTATCGCCCATCTTGCGCTGCTCGGCGAGCCGCCAGGCGCGCGGCGTCATGCCGGTTTCCCGCCTGAAGAAGCGGTTGAAATAAGCGGGATCGGCAAATCCAAGACCCTCCGCGATCATCTGTACGCTGGAGACGGTGAAGACCAGTTCCTGCTGGGCGATCTCGATCTGGCGCTTGGCAATCAGCCGCTGCAGGCTGAGCCCGGAAACGGAACGGACAAGCCGGTTGAGGTGCGTTTCCGAAAGGCCGAGCTTCCTCGCATAAAAACCGGCTTTCTGCGGCTCGCGGATATGGCGGGCGATCAGCGACAGCAACCGTTCGAAACGCTGCTCCGCCAGGCCCTCACCGCTTGTTTCCAGAAGCGGCCGCGCCGCCCGTGAAAGAAGCGCGACGACGGTCGCAAGCTGGCCTTCTATCATCGCGTCGCGACCGATCTCACGGGCCTCATATTCCGCGGAAATCCGTTCGAACCCGCTGCGCACTCCTTCTCCATCGGCAAAATCCTGCAAGGGCAGAAGCACCGGTTGGGAGAAATTCCGCAGCAGAAGCGCCTGCACCGATGCCGGCAGCGCGCCCTGCAGCATAGTGACGATCACGCCGCCGATATCGCGGGAAAAACGGAAGCCGTGTTCGAAACCGGGTGGCACGATGATGGCGACCGGTGGGCGGATCGGCTCGATGCGGCCATCCAGCAAGGCATCGCCCTCGCCGCCAAAAATGTACAAGATTTGCAAAAAAGCAGAATGGCGATGCAGGCCGATTTCAAAGCGATGCAGGCTGCTCCGCGAAAAAAGCGTCTCGCAATGGAAGCGAAAATCGCTGCCCTGCGCGGCTTCCTCGCCATAGAGCCCTTCATTGGCAGTCACCCGCATCTCCGCTCCCTCCTGCGCCCGATGGTCGGATTGTGCAATTTACGGACCGGAAAGTCCATTGAGCTTCCGGCAACGCTTGGTCAATTTCTTGACCGGAGACAAGTTCGGGAGGAAACAATGCGTACACAGGTCGTCATCATCGGCTCCGGTCCATCGGGGCTGTTGCTTGGCCAGCTTCTGGCGAAAGCCGGTGTCGAGACCGTCATTCTCGACCGGGTCAGCAAGGAATACATTCTCGGCCGCGTCCGCGCCGGCGTGCTGGAAGAAGGCACGGTACAGCTCATGGAAAAGGCCGGCGCGGATAAACGCCTGCGCCGGGAAGGTCTGCCGCATGACGGTTTTTCGCTGACCTTCGACGGTCGCGACCATCGTATCGATCTCTTCGATCTGACCGGCGGCAAGCGTGTGATGGTCTATGGTCAAACGGAAGTGACCCATGACCTGATGGATGTGCGCGAAGCGGCCGGCCTCTCGACCATCTACGATGCATCTGATGTCGAGCCGCATGATTTCGATGGCGAAAGCCCTTATGTAACCTATCAGAAAGATGGCGTAACCCACCGGATCGATTGCGATTTCATTGCCGGCTGCGATGGTTTCCACGGGGTGAGCCGAAAATCCGTGCCGCAAGGCGCGATCAAGGAATTCGAGAAGGTCTACCCCTTCGGCTGGCTCGGCATTCTGGCCGAAGTGCCGCCGGTCAACCACGAACTCATCTACGCCAATCATCCGCGCGGTTTTGCCCTCTGCTCCATGCGCTCGCACACGCGCAGCCGGTATTACATTCAATGTTCGCTGGAGGACCGGCCGGAAGACTGGAGCGACGAGCGCTTCTGGGACGAAATTCGCCGTCGCCTGCCGGAAAACCATGCGGATGCGATGGTGACCGGCCCCTCCTTTGAAAAATCGATCGCGCCGCTCCGTTCATTTGTCAGTGAACCAATGCGGTTCGGACGGCTGTTTTTAGCGGGGGATGCCGCCCATATCGTGCCGCCAACGGGCGCCAAGGGCCTGAACCTTGCCGCCAGCGACGTACATTATCTGAGCGAGGCGCTGATCGAGTTTTATCGCGACAGGTCTGAAGCTGGCATCGACGCCTATTCGCAGAAGGCGCTTTCCCGCGTGTGGAAGGCGGTGCGCTTCTCCTGGTGGATGACGACGATGATGCATCGTTTTCCCGATACGGGGGATTTCGGTCAGCGCATTCAGGAGGCGGAACTGGATTATCTCGTCCAATCCCGCGCCGCTTCCACCGCGCTTGCGGAAAATTACGTGGGGCTTCCCTATTAGGGCTGCCCCAGACACGCGGCTTTTATCCCTACCGTTTCCACACCCGTCACCCCGGACCTGATCCGGGGTCCAGCGCGATCAAGTCACTGATCGCAAAAAGGACTCTTTTCACGGCGCAGACGCGCCTTGGCTGGATTCCGGCTCAAGGCCGGAATGACGGAGGAGAGGTTCTCAGACTTTTCCGACCCTCACCCTCATCTCAAGAACCAGCCTCCCCCCTCCCATCCAGCAACTCGCCCGCCGCCTCACGTATGGCCTGCATCAACAGCGAAAGCGGCAGCGAGGGCTGGGTATCGGCCCGCACCGTCAGTCCCACCGGACCGCTGGTATCGCCGGTCTCGACCGGCAGAATTTCGAGGATGCCATCCGCCACATCCGCCGCCACCACGCCCTCCGAGATGATCCAGATCGCGTCGCTGGTGCGCAGAAAGGCGCGGCCGAAGGCGTCGGATACGGTTTCGATGCGGATCGGCAGGGCCGGAACGCCGTTGGCGATCAAAAACTGTTCCACGACAGGACCGATGACGGACTGCCGTGTGGGCATCAGCACCGGATATTCATGCAGGTGATCGAACACCGAAACACCGGGCGACAGAAGCGGGTGGCCAGCCCGCACCACGAAGCGCACCCTTTCCGAATAGAGATGCTCGAAGGAAAACCCGGCCATCTTCTGCGGCGCCGCGAGACGGCCGACGACGAGATCGAGATCGCCGACCCGCAGCTGCTCCAGCAGAACGGCGTTTTCGCCCGTCACGATCTTCACCGGGCTGCCGGTCTTTTCCGCCAGAAAACCGGCCATCGCCTTCGGCATGATGCGGACCGAAACCGTGGGCAGAGCACCCACCCGCACCGGGGGACCGGCGCGCGCCGCCTCCTGCGAAACCGAATCGACCGCCTGTCGCAACGCCGTCATCGTCGCGCCGGCGTGGCGCAGGAAAACCTCGCCGTAGCGGCTGATGCGAATGCCGCGACCTTCCCGGTCGAATAGCGAGACACCCAGGATCTCTTCCAGTTCGCGGATCGTTTTTGTCACCGCCGGCTGGCTGACATGCAGGATTTCGGCGGCGCGGATAACGCTTTTCTGCCGCGCAACCTCCACGAAGGTCTGCAGGTGGCGGAACTTGATACGCTGGTCGACCATCGCTCGTATAATCCAGTGGTTATGATTTTCATCGATAATGTCATTTTACTTAACCGGAACCCGCTTGCAATATCCCCGGCAGGAGGAGCCATCATGCATTTTCTGCGCTGCGGCGAGACCGTGATCCATTATCGCGTCAAGGGATTGGACAGCGGCAAGCCGGTCATCGCCTTCATCAATTCGCTCGGTACGGATTTCCGCATCTGGGATGCGGTGATCGAAGTGCTTGGCGATGACTATGCCTACGTACTGCACGACAAGCGTGGCCACGGGCTTTCCGATATCGGTCGCCCACCCTATTCGATCGACGACCATGCCGGTGATCTGATCGCGCTGCTCGATCATCTCGGTGTGAAAAGTGCCGTCATCTGGGGACTGTCCGTCGGCGGCCTGATTGCCCAGGGGCTTTATGCCCGCCGGCCCGATCTCGTCCGCGCACTCGTGCTCAGCAATACCGCTCACAAGATCGGCACGGCCGACATGTGGAACGCCCGCATCGACAAAATCTCTGCGGATGGCCTCGGCTCGCTGGTCGATCCCGTCATGGAGCGCTGGTTCACGCCCGCCTTCCGCACGCCTGACAATGCCGCCTATGCCGGCGCACGCAACATGCTGTCGCAACAGCCGGAAGCCGGTTACAGCGGCACTTGCGCCGCCATCCGCGATGCGGATTTTACCGCGGCCGCCGGGCGCATTGCCGTGCCGACCCTTTGTATCGTGGGCGATCAGGACGGCTCGACACCGCCGGAACTGGTAAAGTCGCTTGCGGACCTCATCCCCGCAAGCCGCTTTGTAACAATCGCCGGCTGCGGCCACATTCCCTGCCTTGAACAGCCACTCGCCTACGCGCAGGCCGCGTGCATTTTTCTCAAGACCTTGCCGGAGCATTGACCGATGGCGGACCAGAACAACAAGAACGAACGTTTCGAACAGGGCATGAAGACCCGTCGCTCCGTGCTGGGAGATGCCCATGTGGACCGCGCCCAGACCGTGACGACGGGCTTCGACCAGCCTTTTCAGCAGCTCATTACCGAAGGCGCCTGGGGCACCGTCTGGTCCGGCAATCAATGGACGAAACGCGAGCGCTCGATGGTCACCATCGCCCTTCTTGCGGCGCTGGGCCAGGACGAAGAACTTGCCATGCATGTGCGCGCCACCGTCAATACCGGCGCAACCGAGGCGGATATTCGCGAGGCGCTGATGCACGTGGCGATCTATGCCGGCGTGCCTGCCGCCAATCATGCTTTCAAGATTGCCAAGCTTGCCCTGGCCAGCATGAAAGCCGATAGTTCCCTTGATAAAACTGGCGATGGGGAGGAAACGAAATGAGCAACCAGCCACCAGAAACCGGGCCTTTCTTCGCGCGCAACCGCGATATTCACCCGCTGGCCTATGCGCCCGGCTACAAGACCTCGATCCTGCGCTCGCCGCAACGCGCCCTGATATCGCTTGAGGGAACCAAGAGCGAGATCACCGGTCCCGTTTTTGGCCATGGCATGCTGAATCCGCTGGATAACGATCTCATCCTCAACTATGCCCGCCCCGGTGAAATGCCTGTTGGACCGCGTATTCTCGTTCACGGCCGGGTGCTGGACGAGCGCGGTCGCGGCGTCGGCGGCGCGCTGGTGGAATTCTGGCAGGCCAATGCCGGCGGTCGCTACCGCCACAAGAAGGAAAGCTACCTCGCCGCCATCGATCCGAATTTCGGCGGCGTCGGCCGCACGATCACCGACGAGAACGGCTATTACTGGTTCAAGACCATCCAGCCGGGCGCCTATCCCTGGCCGAACGGCGTCAATGACTGGCGGCCGGCCCATATCCATTTCTCCATCTTCGGTCACGGTTTCGCGCAGCGCCTCATCACCCAGATGTATTTCGAAGGCGATCCGCTGATCTGGAAATGTCCGATCGTCAAAACCATTCCGGACGAGGATGCGATACGGAGACTGATCGCGCCGCTGGACATGAATGCGACGCTGCCGATGGACATGCTGGCCTATAAGTTCGATATCGTGCTGCGCGGTCGCCGCTCCACCCTTTTCGAAAACCGCATGGAGGGCAACTGATCATGGTTCAGCCGCTCAACTATTTCAAGGAAACCGCCTCGCAGACGGCAGGGCCCTATGTGCATATCGGCTGCACACCCAATTTCGTCGGCATCGAAGGCGTGTTCGAGAAGGATCTCGGTTCCGGCCCGCTTTATAACGACAAGGCCCGCGGCGAGCGCATCAGCGTGCGCGGCACGGTCTATGACGGCGCCGGCATGCCGCTCAAGGATGCGCTGATCGAGATATGGCAGGCCGATACCGACGGCTATTACAACAGCCCGAGCGAAACGCGCGGCAAGGCCGATCCGAATTTCATCGGCTGGGGCCGCTCGCCCGGTGACATGGATACGGGCGAATTCGTCTTCGAAACCATCAAGCCCGGCTCGGTGCCGTTCCGCGACGGTCGGCCGATGGCGCCGCACATCACCTTCTGGATCGTCGCGCGCGGCATCAATATCGGCCTGCAGACCCGTATGTATTTCCCGGAAGAACAGGAGGCCAATGCCGCCGATCCCGTTCTCGCCCGCATCGAGCAGAAGAGCCGCATCGCCACGCTTGTCGCCAAAAAGGAAGAAGGCAACGTTTATCGTTTCGATATCCGTCTGCAGGGCGAAGGCGAAACCGTGTTTTTCGATATCTGACGCATATCGCGCAAAAGTGTGCAGCGGTTTTGCGACAACGATATGCGCAAAAGAAAGCGAGACGGACGATGAGCCTTTCCCCCTTCGAGCACCCTTTCCTCTCAGGCCTTTTCGGCGACAGCGAAATCGTCGAGCTGTTTTCGGCAAGGGCGGATATCGACGCCATGATCCGTTTCGAAGCGGCGCTGGCGGAGGCGGAGGCGGAGGCTGGCATCCTTGCGGATGAGGTGTCACAAGCGATTGTCTCAGGCCTGTCGGACTTTGCCGCCGACATCACCGCCCTTCGCCACGGCGTCGCAAAGGATGGCGTTGTGGTTCCCGAACTCATCCGGCAGATGCGGGCGGCCGTCGCCGGCAAGGCAGCGGACAAGGTGCATTTCGGCGCGACCAGCCAGGATGTCATCGATACCAGCCTGGTGCTGCGGCTGAAAATGGCGGCGGAAATCATCGCCATGCGGCTCGGGCGTCTCGTCGATACGCTGGGAGATCTCGCCTCCCGCGACGGCCACAATCCGTTGACGGGCTACACCCGCATGCAGGCCGCGATCGGCATCACCGTCGCCGACCGGGCGGCAAGCTGGATTTCACCGCTGGAGCGCCATTTGCTGCGGCTCCAGAGCTTCGCGCAGACCGGTTTCGCCCTGCAATTCGGCGGCGCGGCCGGCACGCTCGAAAAGCTCGGTGATAATGCCGCAGCCGTGCGCATCGATCTGGCAAGGCGCCTCGGCCTTGCGGATCGGCCACAATGGCAAAGCCAGCGTGACGGCATCGCCGAATTTTCCGGTCTGCTTTCGCTGATCACGGGCACGCTCGGCAAGTTCGGGCAGGACATCGCGCTCATGGCCGAACTCGGCACGGAAATCCGCCTCTCCGGAGGCGGCGGTTCCTCGGCCATGCCGCACAAACAAAACCCGGTCAATGCCGAAACGCTGGTGACGCTCGCGCGCTTCAATGCCGTGCACATATCGGCGTTGCACCAGTCGCTTGTGCACGAACAGGAAAGGTCCGGCGCGGGCTGGATGCTGGAATGGCTGTCGCTCCCACAAATGGTGACGGCAACGGGAGCCTCGCTGCTGATCGCCGAGCGGTTGGCGGGGCAGATAGACAGGTTGGGCGCAGGCGAAAACGAGCCTCAGGGCGATCGCCATCTTCCATAGACCAGGGTTTCCAGGAACTGCCAGACGGGCGGCCGGTGGCGACATGGTGACGTGCGGAAAGCGCTTGCGCTCCTTTGCATTAGCCATTGATAAAAAAGACTTTATCGGGAATTTCAAAAAACAAAAAAAAGCAGCGGCGACGCCGCTTTTTAACCGGATATGACGCTTGACACAAAAATGAACTAACTGGTACAAACATTAAGATTAACGAGACGCCGCCGACAAGGGTTCGAAGCCCGCAGCGGCAAAAATCGACAAATGGAGGGCTTTGGCGCCGCACGGTTCCAGAGCGATGCGGACAAGGCACAAAGCCTGTCCGGACCCGAAGGGGTTGGGAGGAAGAATGTCTTACAGTCTCGATTTCTCAGCGGTCATAGACCGGCTGCCCGAGCTGCTTTTAGCCTGTCTGGCGACGATCGGCCTTGCCATTGCCGGCATGTCGCTTGCCACCGTCATCGGGGTTCTCGGGGTTGTCGCCCGACGCTCGCGTTTCAGGCTGCTGCGCGGCATCGTCATCGGCTTTGTGGAAGCTATCCGCAATACGCCGTTTCTGGTGCAGATATTCTTCATCTTCTTCGCCCTGCCGCAGATCGGCATCAAGCTCAATCCCACCGTCACCGCCATCATTGCGCTGGCCCTGAACGGTGGCGCCTATGCCATTGAAATCATTCGAGGCGGGGTCGATTCCATCCCCAAGGGCCAGGTGGAGGCGGGCCTCGCGCTCGGCCTGCACCGGGCGCAGATCTTCCGCCATATCATCCTGAAGCCGGCGTTGCGCGCGGTCTATCCGTCACTCACCAGCCAGTTCATCATGCTGACGCTGACGACGTCGGTCTGCACTTCGATCGCCGCTTATGAGCTGACTTCGGTCGCGCAGAAGATCGAGGCGGATACGTTCCGGTCCTTCGAGGTCTATTTCTCGATCACGCTGCTTTATCTCGTCATTTCCTCGCTGATGATGGCCGTCTTCTCGCTCATCTCCCGCCTTTCCTTCAGCTATCCGGTCAAGTGAGGAGAAAAGACAATGGCATCCATCGGTCCCAACGAACTCTTCTTCCTGCTGCAGGGCCTGAAATGGACCCTTGCGCTGACCATCATCGGCTTTATCGGCGGCGGCATTTTCGGCCTTTGCGTGGCGCTCGCCCGCGTTGCGGACAGCCCGGCAATCCAGCGGGCAAGCACGGCCTACATCGCCATCTTCCAGGGCACGCCGCTCCTGATGCAGCTTTTCGTCGTTTATTACGGCGTGGCGCTCGCCGGCCTCAATGTCGATGCCTGGATCGCCGTTGCCATCGCCTTCACGCTGCATGCCAGCGCCTTTCTGGGTGAAATCTGGCGCGGCGGCATCCAGGCTGTGCCGAAGGGCCAGACGGAAGCGGCCAATGCGCTCGGCCTGCATTACGTCTCACGCATGAAGGATGTGATCCTGCCGCAGGCGCTCAAGATTTCACTGCCGGCCACCATCGGTTTCCTCGTGCAGCTCATCAAGGGCACCTCGCTTGCGGCGATCGTGGGTTTCGTCGAGCTCTCCCGCGCCGGACAGATCGTCTCCAACCAGACGTTCCGCCCGCTCACCGTCTTCGCCCTCGTCGGCATCATCTATTTCCTGATCTGCTGGCCGCTCTCCCTGTGGGGCGCCGGCGTCGAAAAGCGGCTGCAGGCCGCGTCCCGTTAAACGTCAAAACCATCTCATCAGCTTTGTAAGGAGGAGCAAAAGATGAAAACCACCAGCATGAAATTCTCGCGTCGCGCCCTGCTCGCGCTCGCCGCGGCAACGGTTGCGCTGCCTTTCGTGACACCGGGCGATGCTTTCGCCGGGACCGTTGAAGAGGCAAAGGCCAAGGGCAAGGTCGTCATCGGCATTCAGGGTGACAATTCGCCCTGGGGCTTCGTGAATTCCAGCGGCGTGCAGGATGGTCTCGATGCCGATATCGGCAAGGCCTTCGCGGACTATCTCGGCGTCAAGGCCGAGTTCGTGCCGCTCGCCGTCGCAAACCGCATCCCGGCGCTGCTGACCGGCAAGGTCGACGTGCTCTTCGCCACCATGGCCATGACCGCCGAGCGCGCCAAGAGCATCCAGTATTCGAAGCCCTATGTCGGCAACGTGTTTTCCGTCTATGCCCCCAAGGACAAGAAGATCGCCGGTTACGATGATCTGACCGGCATCAATGTCGGCGTGCCGAAGTCGAGCGCCATGGACACGGCGATTACTGCCGGTGCCGGCTCCAAAGCCAATATCCTGCGCTTCGATGACGACGCCGCCAATATTCAGGCGCTGATATCGGGCCAGGTCGAAGCCGTGGGCGGCAACATGTTCTACGGCGACCGGCTGAACAAGGCCGCCGAGGGCAAGTACGAATCAAAGTTCGAACTGACGACCATGTATAACGGCGCCGGCACCCGCCCGGGCGAGAAGGACTGGAACGAAACCGTCAACGCCTTCCTCGACAAGATCAAGTCGGACGGTCAGCTCGCCAAGATTTACGACAAATGGATGAAGCGCGAAGTGCCGGCCTTCCCGGACAGCCTTCCCGACATCCCCTTCACCGTGAAGTAATCTGGAGGTTTCCATGCCGCAATCCGCCGCCGCACAGGTTCCGCTTATCGCCCTTGAAGGGGTCGGAAAGTGGTATGGAGCCTACCACGCGCTTAAAAATGTCAATATGACGGTTCGCAAGGGCGAGAAGATCGTTCTTTGCGGCCCGTCCGGTTCGGGCAAATCCACCCTCATTCGCTGCATCAACCATCTGGAGGAAATCCAGGAGGGGAAGATTACGGTGGAGGGAACCATGCTTTCGGATTCCAGCCGCGCCATCGATGCGGTTCGGCGCGAAGTGGGCATGGTGTTCCAGAGCTTCAATCTCTTCCCGCACAAGACCATCATGGAAAACTGCACGCTGGCGCCCATGCGGGTGAAAGGCCTGTCGAAGGCCGATGCGGAGGCGACGGCACGCAAATATCTGGAGCGCGTGCGCATTCTCAACCAGGCCGACAAGTATCCCGCCCAGCTTTCCGGCGGCCAGCAGCAGCGCGCGGCGATTGCGCGGGCGCTGTGTATGGAACCGAAGGCGATGCTGTTCGACGAACCGACCTCGGCCCTCGATCCGGAAATGGTGAAGGAAGTGCTCGACACCATGATCGGTCTTGCCCGCGACGGCATGACGATGATCTGCGTCACGCATGAAATGGGTTTCGCCCGGCAGGTGGCCGACCGCGTGGTCTTCATGTCGGAAGGCGAGATCATCGAGGAAGGCCCCCCGGAGGAATTCTTCCGCGATCCTAAGCACCAGCGTACCCGCACGTTCCTTGGCGAAATTCTCGCCCATCATTGAGGTTCGCGCTCCGCGGGGAACTCTTGGCGACCTCCCGCGCAGAGACAGCGTCATCCCCGGGACAGGCCCGGGGATCCATGGAGCCAGCGGATGACAGATCCCCGGGATCAGGCCCGAGGATGACGACGGCGAGGTTTCAACACCTCGCCAGCAACCCGAAGGCAGGCGATGCCCGCCGCCGAACAGATGAACGACCCGAGATCATGACAGACAAAACCGCATTCAAGGTCGGCCTGATAGGCGCCGATATCCAGCTATCCAAGTCACCCGCGCTGCATATGCGCGAGGGAGCAGCCCATGGTCTCGACTATTCTTATGAGCTGGTGGATGTCTCCGCACGCAAATTGCCCTTAAGCGCCCTTCCCGATCTGCTCGATGAGCTGGAGGCGCGCGGTTTTGCCGGCACCAATATCACCCATCCGTTCAAACAGGCCGTCATCGCGCATCTGCACGAACTTTCTGACGACGCCCGCATGCTTGGAGCGGTCAATACCGTCGTCTTCCGCGACGGCCGCCGCATTGGCCATAACACGGACTGGTACGGCTTTTACGAAAGCTTCGTGCGCGGCCTGCCGGATGCAAAGCGTGATCGGGCGCTGCTGGTCGGCGCAGGCGGCGCCGGCGTGGCTGTCGCCCATGCCGCCCTGAAGCTCGATATTATGAGACTCGATATTTTCGATCGCGATTTGCCCCGGGCCGAGCGCCTGGCGAGCGAACTCAACGACCGCTTCGGAGAAGGGCGCGCCTTTGCCGTTGGCGACCCCGCCGCTTCCCTGCCCTTTGCCGATGGCCTGATCCACGCCACGCCAATGGGCATGCCCGCCCATCCCGGCATGCCGGTTTCGGCCGCCCTGATCGAACAACGACACTGGGTGGCCGATATCGTCTACATGCCGCTCGTGACCGAGTTGCTGGCGACGGCGGCGAAAAAGGGCTGTCGCACCCTGCCCGGCGGCGGCATGACGGTATTTCAGGCCGTTGGCGCATTCCGCCTCTTCTGCGGCCGCGAGCCGGACGCCGCGCGCATGACCGCACATTTCACCGAGCTGTGCATGGCGGAGGGGGTGGCATGAGCCTTTTCACAATCCTCAACGGCCCGAACCTCAACCTGCTCGGCCAGCGCCAGCCGGAAATCTACGGCTATGAAACGCTCGCCGATATCGAGTCCCGTTGCCGCGGGATCGCAGAAACCGCCGGCCACGAACTGTTTTTTGCCCAGAGCAACCGGGAATATGAGCTGATCGACTGGGTTCACGAAGCCCGCGGCAAATCCGCAGGCATCGTCATCAACCCCGGCGCCTTTACCCATACGTCGGTGGCCATCCTCGATGCGCTCAATGCCTTTGAGGGGCCGGTGATCGAGGTTCACATTTCCAACATCCACAAGCGCGAGGTCTTCCGGCACCACTCCTATGTCTCGACCCGCGCCGAAGGCGTGATCGCCGGCCTCGGCATCGAAGGTTATGACGTGGCGCTGCGCCACCTCATCGGCCGTCTTTCGCGCTCGTCGTGATATGGGCGGGCGTCAGCACATAACGCAGCACCATGTCGCTGACATGCCGCGACAATGTCTCCTGTCCCGCATCGGTGAACAGGCTGTCGCCGAAGATGAACGAGAACGTCGTGACGTTCGAGACGTTGAAAAAGGACAGCGCGCTGATCTGCCAGTGCAATTCCAGCGCATCGATGCCCTCGCGGAAGACGCCGCTCTGCTGGCCTCGCAGCAGCACGCTTTCCAGCGCATCGATGGCCGGACGGTTGAGCTGGCGGATCGTTTCGGAGGACTGCATGTGCCGGCCGTGATGGATGTTCTCGATCATCACCATGCGAATGAAAGCGGGATTGCGCCGGTGGTGATCGAAGGTGAACCGACAGAGCTTGTCGAGCGCCGCAGCCGGTTCCAGATCGTCGAGCTCCAGATCGCTCTCGCCGCCGCGCACCTTGGCATAAGCTTCCTCCAGAACGCGTTGGTAAAGGCTCTCCTTGTCGGTGAAATAATAATAGATCATGCGCTTGGACGTGCGCGTGCGCGCCGCTATTTCATCGATGCGGGCGCCGGAGAGGCCGTTTTGCGAAAACTCTTCCATGGCCACCGAAAGAATGTCGCGGCGAACCCCTTCCGGATCACGCTTCGCCTGCCGGCTTTCTCGGGTCGCGTTCAAAGTCGCAGTTTTGGTCATCATCCATTCCATCGGTGGGGCGGCGGCCTGCGGTCACGCCCTGCTTATTAACCAATCAGTACATAAGGCTGAAAAGGAAGGCAATATGGCGAGCTATGACACAGCAGGACACGGCATGCCAATGCGCACATCCATTGCAACCGTATCGATCAGTGGCGAATTCCCCGAAAAGCTGGCGGCGATCGCCAAGGCCGGCTTTTCCGGCGTGGAGATTTTCGAAAACGATTTCCTGACCTATGACGCCTCCCCGCGCGAGGTAAAGGCACTGGCTGCCGACCACGGACTTGATATCACCCTGTTTCAGCCGTTCCGCGATTTCGAGGGCATGCCGGAGCCGCACCGCGCCCGCGCCTTCGAGAGAGCGCAGCGGAAATTCGACATCATGGGCGAACTCGGCACAGATCTGATGCTGATCTGCTCGAATGTCTCGCCGGTCTCGCTCGGCGGCATAGACCGCGCCGCCGCCGACTTCCATCAGCTGGGCGAACTCGCCGCAAAATATGGCGTGCGCGTGGGTTACGAGGCGTTGGCCTGGGGTCGCCATATCAGTGATCACCGCGATGCCTGGGAAGTGGTGCGCCGTGCCGACCACGCCAATGTCGGCATCATTCTCGACAGTTTCCACACGCTGTCGCGCAAGATCGATCCCAATTCCATCCGTTCCATTCCCGGCGACAAGATTTTCATCGTCCAGCTGGCCGATGCGCCGCTGATCGACATGGACCTGCTCTACTGGAGCCGCCATTTCCGCAACATGCCGGGAGAAGGCGATCTGCCTGTCGTGGATTTCATGCGCGCCGTGGCTGCAACCGGTTATAGCGGCCCGCTGTCGCTGGAAATCTTCAATGACCAGTTCCGCGGCGGCTCGGCCCGGCTGCTCGCCGAGGACGGCCACCGCTCGCTCGTCAACCTGATGGATCAGGTGCGCCGTCTTGAGCCGGATATCCGAATCGACGTGCCCGCCATGCCGGACCGGGTTGAGACGCGGGGCGTGGAGTTCGTGGAATTCACCACGGCGCCGGAAGAAAAGATCAATCTGGAGGCGCTGCTCGCCACGCTCGGTTTCGAGAAAACCGCACATCACCGCAATCGCGATGTCGACCTCTACACCCAGGGCGATATCCGCATCGTCATCAATACCAGTGATGGCGGCGACAGTTTCGCCGGGGCGTCCTATTCCATCCACGGCACCAATGCCTATGCATTCGGCCTGAAGGTCGATGACGCCAAAGCGGCGCTGGCGCGTGCTGAAGCGCTGGGTGCGCCCACCTTCGCCGAGCCGCGCAAGACGGGCGAAGTCGCCGTCCCGGCCATTCAGGGCGTGGGCAACGGTGTCATTTATTTCCTCGACGATTCGCCGGCGCTTGCTTCCATCTGGGACAATGAGTTTGCGACAGTCGGCGACAATAAACCAGCTGGCGATGCCGGGCTGAAGAGGATCGATCATCTTGCGCAAACAACGCATTACGATGAAATGCTGACGTGGCTTCTGTTCTACACCTCGCTGTTTTCTACCCGCCGCACACCGATGATCGATGTGGTCGATCCGGGCGGGCTGGTGCGCAGCCAGGCGATTGAAAGCGTACCCTCACCGCATTTCCGCCTGACCATGAACGGTGCCGACAATCGCAAGACCTTCGCTGGCAAATTCCTCGCTGAAGGTTTCGGCACCAGCATCCAGCACATCGCCTTCGCCACCGACGATATCTTCGCCACGGCCAGGGCGATGCAGGCGCGCGGTTTTCAGGCCCTGCCGATCTCGCGCAATTATTACGACGATCTGGAAGCGCGTTTCGGTCTGGAGCCGGAATTTTCCGATGCTCTCCGGGCCGCCAGCATCCTTTATGACCGCGACGACAATGGCGAATATTTCCAGATCTACAGCCGCACCTTCGGCGAAGGTTTCTTCTTCGAAATCATCGAAAGGCGCGGGGCTTACGGCGGTTATGGTGCCATGAACGCCCCCTTCCGCATCGCCGCGCAACGACGCCTTGCGCCGCCGGTTGGCATGCCGAAGGAATAGGTCTCGGCAGCGAAATCCGAAGAGGCCGCAGCCGGCAGGAATGCCGCTGCGGCCTGTTCTCATTTATTCCAATGTCGTTATCTCGTAATCGCGTGGAATGGCGGAGGTCGCCATAAACCACTCCGACGCCCGCGTCCGCCGCTGATGAAAATCAAAGGCGGCACGATCGGCAAAAAGCTCCTCAACCTGCCAGATCAGGGGATCGTCTGTCTCGGATACCTCGAAGGAAATGCAGCCGGGTTCCTCTCTCGTCAGACGAAGATGTTCCGGAAGGTGGCGCCGGACCAGTTCGACATCATGCTTGGACAAGCATCGTAGAAAACCCCTCAGCCTGACTGCGCCCGCCCTATTGTTCATGCACGGCATTCCATTCCTCTTCGTTCTTCTCAGCGTTTTCAGTGGCGCTACACGCGGAATACACGCCTCTTTGCGAAGCATTGTGCAGGAACACGCGCTCAAAATCGGTGCATATGCGTATTTGTAGAGCAGTACACAAAAATTGTTCAACACTATGGACATGATTGTTCTGTTTTGTTAGCTTTTTCCATAAAACAAGGGCGGGGGAGAATAAGGTTTCATGCGCATTGTCGAATTGGCATCCGGCGTTTCGCGTCGGGTGGCTGCCATGGGTGTAACCGGCACGGCTGCGGCGGCACTGCGGCTATTAATGCGGGGCATCGATTGTCGCGCGGCTCCCTGTGAAAAAGCATCCTGAAGATGCGATCTCACCCGACATTTTCGATATTCCCGCCCGGCGTTGCGCGTAGCTCACCTGCCCATCGCCCTTTTCTTTTTCCAGACCACCGCGCCGCTTCACCGGCGCAGGCCACGCCGGAGACACTGACATGACTGCCGCAAACGCAAACGCCCTGCTGTCCGTCGAAGGCCTGAGCGTCGAGTTTGGCAACAGCCGCGTCGTGGACGATATTTCCTTTCGCGTCGAGCCCGGCCGCACGGTGGCGATCGTCGGCGAATCCGGATCCGGAAAATCGGTCACGTCGCTCTCCACCATGCGCCTTGCTGACATGATGGGCGCGACCTATCCGACAGGCAAAATCCTGTTTGAAGGCAGGGACTTGCTAAAGGCCTCTCAGAAAGAGATGCGCTCGATCCGCGGCAAGGAGATCGCCATGATCTTCCAGGAGCCGATGACCTCGCTCAACCCCGTCTTCACCATCGGCGACCAGATCTGCGAAGTGCTTGTGCTGCATGAAAAGATGGGCAAGCAGGCAGCGATGGCAGAAGCACAGAAGCTGCTTGAAATGGTGCGCCTGCCCGATGCCGCCGAGCTTCTGAAGCGATACCCGCACCAGCTTTCCGGCGGCATGCGCCAGCGTGTGATGATTGCCATGGCGCTCGCCTGTCGCCCGAAGCTTCTCATTGCCGACGAACCGACGACGGCGCTCGACGTGACCATTCAGGCGCAGATCCTCAACATCATGCGCGACCTGCAAAAGAAGCTCGGCATGGGCATGGTCTTCATCACCCATGACATGGGCGTGGTGGCGGAAATGGCCGATGACGTCGTCGTCATGTGGAAGGGCAAGAAGGTCGAGGAAGGTCCGGTCAAGGATATCTTCGCCAATCCGCAGCACCCTTACACGCGCGCCCTGCTTTCCGCCGTTCCGCGCCTTGGCAGCATGGAAGGTGAAGCCTTTCCGAAGCGCCTGCCGCTCACCGTGCTGCAGGATGGCCAGCCGGTCGTGATCGGTGAAGAGCGCGTGCAAAATACCGCGAAATACGACCAGAAACCGCTTCTGTCGGTCAAGGACCTGTTCGTGCGCTTCGATATCCGCAAGAACCTCTTCGGCAAGGCAACGCACCGGTGCAGCGCCGTGCAGAAGGTCAGTTTCGATATTCATGCCGGCGAAACGCTTGCGCTGGTGGGAGAATCCGGCTCGGGGAAATCCACTATCGGCCGCACCATCCAGCAGTTGCAGTCGGCCATCTCGGGCGAAATAACCTTCAACGGCCGCAGCTTTGCACAGATGTCGGCGGCGGAACGCTTCCGCATGCGTCAGGAAGTGCAATATATCTTCCAGGACCCCTTCGCCTCGCTCGATCCACGCAAGACGGTTGGTTTTTCGATTGCCGAGCCGATCAACACCCATGGTTTGATCAATGATCAGAAAGCCGTAAAGCGGCGGGTGGATGAATTGCTGGAGCGTGTGGGCCTCTCCTCCGAGCACGCCGCGCGGTATCCGCACGAGTTCTCCGGTGGCCAGCGCCAGCGCGTCTGCATTGCCCGCGCGCTTGCTTCCGATCCCAAGCTCATCATTGCCGACGAGGCGCTGTCGGCGCTCGATGTTTCCATTCAGGCGCAGATCATCAATCTCTTCATGGATTTGCAGGCCGAGCGTGGCCTCGCCTATCTCTTCATCAGCCATGACATGGCTGTCGTGGAAAAGATGAGCCACCGCGTCGCCGTGCTTTATCTCGGCCAGATCATGGAAATGGGCAGCCGCCGCCAGGTCTTCGAAACGCCGACGCATGATTATACCCGCCGCCTGCTGTCGGCCGTGCCGGTCGCCGATCCGACCATCGAGCGCCGCATTGCCATGATCGAGGGCGAAATTCCCAATCCCGTGCGCCGTGTCGGCGATGAGCCGGCCATTCTCGCCCATGAGGAAATCAATCCGGGCCACTTCATCGCGAAGAGCGCCTGAATAACAACCAGAACCACAACCATCTGAAGAGGAACAGGTAGATGACAATGATCAAGAAGGGGATGACGACAACGTTCGTCGCGCTTGCCATGGCCGCCACGGCCATGACCGCCGCACCGGCTCTTGCCGCCGGCAAGATGACCATTTCCAGCCCGCAGGATCCGGGCAGCTGGGATCCGATCGACACCTTCCTCGTTCAATGGGCCGCTGTCGCCACCAACATCTTCGATGGCCTCACCTATCGCGGCCCGGACCTGAAGGTCGTGCCCGGCCTCGCCGAATCCTGGGAAGAGCTGGATGAAGGCAAGCGCATCCGCTTCAAGCTGCGCCAGAACGTCAAGTTCCACAATGGCGAGCCCTTTAACGCCGCCGCCGTCAAGTTCACCTTCGAGCGCCTTCTTGGCGAACAGGGTGCCAAGGGCCCGCAGCGCTCCAACTATGTTTCCATCGAAAGCGTCGATGTCATCGACGACTACACCGTCGACATGAAGCTGAAGGCGCCGGATCCGGTTCTGCTCACCAAGCTTGCCGGTTATGGCGGCATGATCGTGCCGCCGAAATATATCCAGGAAAAGGGTGAGGACAACTTCAACCTCAACCCAATCGGTACCGGCGCGTTCAAATTCGTATCCTATGCCCCGAAGACCAACATCAAGCTTGAAGCCAATCCGGATTACTGGGGCGGCGCACCGAAGCTTTCCGAACTGGAATACCGCTTCATTTCAGAGCCGGCGACCGCCGTTGCCGAATTGCAGGCAGGCCGCGTCGATCTCGTCATTCCGCCCACCATCCCGATCGGCATGATCCCGGTCATCGAAGGCGATTCCAAGCTTCAGATCGTCAGCGTCCCCGGCCCGACCGTCGATGCGCTGCGTTTCAACACCCGTGACGGCATCACCGCCGATCCGAAGGTGCGCAAGGCCATCATCATGGCCGTCGACCGCGGCACCATCGTCAAGTCGATCCTTGCCGGCCAGGCATCGGAAATCGCAAGCTTCCAGAGCGCGCTGTCCTTCGGTTACGACCCGGAACTGAAGCCGCTGCCTTACGATCCTGAAGGCGCCAAGAAGCTTCTCGCGGAAGCCGGCGTCAAGCCGGGTGCGGCGCTGCAGATCGACATCCGCGGCAATGACGCGACGATGAACGAAGTAGCGCAGGTCATTTCCAGCTACCTCTCCATGGTTGGCATCACCGCCACCATCAAGCCCTATGAAACCAACGTTCTCTTGAACGACATCATTCCGCAGGGCAAGACCGGCGCGATGTTCCAGCAGAAATGGGGCGGCTGGACCTTCGATTACGATAACACCGCCTATTCCATGTATCACTCGGGTGAGAAGTGGAACCCCTATGACAAGGACGAAAAGCTGGACAAGCTCTTGGAATCCCAGCGTCCGCTGACGGACCGCGCCGAGCGCGAAAAGATCCTCAAGGAAATCGGCAGCTACACCGCCGAACGCGCGCTGGAAATCCCGCTCTACAACACCAATGCCATTTACGGCATCAACAAGCGGGTCAAGGGTTTTGTCGCACCGCCTGACAATCGCCTGAAACTGACCGACGTTACCGTCGAATAATCGGGCTGGTTTCTGATCAACACACCTTGCCCGCCGCAATGCGGGCAAGGCCGGGTTTCTCTTCAAGGTAAAAAACGTGGCCGGTTTCCTCATCAAGCGATTGCTGCAGGCGATTTTTGTCGTCATCGCCATCACCCTTCTCGTTTCTTTCGCCATCCGCCTGACGGGTGACCCCGCCGTCACCATGTTCCAGGGCGGCGGCAGCATGACGGAAGATGATCTGGCGCGCATCCGTGCGGCGCTCGGCACCGACCGGCCGTTCTTCGTGCAATATTTCAGCTTCCTGAAGGGCCTTCTGACGCTCGATTTCGGCCGCAGCTTCACCGGCAGCACGCCGGTCTCGCGCCTCATTGCCGATGCCCTGCCCGCCACGCTGCTATTGGCCTTCATCTCCATGGCGGTGTCGATTGCGCTATCCATCCCGCTCGGCATTAAGGCCGCGACTTCGCGTGGCAAGACGGCCGATCAGGTGATCCGCATCTTCTCGCTTATCGGCCTTTCCTTCCCGAATTTCTGGCTGGCCACCATGCTGGTGCTGCTGTTCTCCATCACGCTCGGCTGGCTGCCGCCAAGCGGCATGGGCGGTTTTGCGAGCTACATCATGCCCGCGGTCACCATGGGTGTGATCCTTACTGCCACCAATGTACGCCTTGTGCGCACCGCCATGCTCGATACGCTACGCTCTCAATACGTCATGGTGGCGCGCGCCAAGGGGCTCAGTGAAAGCAAGGTTCTCTACAAACATGCGCTGCGCAACTGCGCCATTCCGCTCATCACCTATTTCGGCCTGCAATTTGGTGGGCTGCTGGGCGGCATCGTCGTTATCGAGCGTGTCTTCAACTGGCCGGGCCTCGGCACGCTCGCCTTCGATGCAGTCGGCGCGCGCGATTATCCCGTGCTTCAGGCCGTCATCACCGTGCTGTCGCTGATGATCGTCGGCATCAACCTTCTGGTCGATATCGCCTATGGCCTTGTCGATCCGCGCATCCGCACGGAGTAAGTGACGATGGCTGTTAAAACCTCGCGTCTCGCGCGCTTCACCAATCTCGAATTCGTCCTCGGCGCGTCGCTGACGACAATCATCTGCCTTGCCGTCATCTTTTCCGACGTGCTGTTTCCGGGCGGAGCTGACAAGATCGACCTGATGGCGCGCCTTGCCAAACCCTTCGCCAATGCCGCCCATCCGCTTGGCACCGATCCGCTGGGACGAGACGTTCTCGCCCGCGTCGTCGCCGGCGGCAAGATTTCGCTGCTGGTCGGTTTCACCTCGGTCATCGGCGCGGTCATCTTCGGCGTCGCCGTTGGCCTGGTGGCCGGTTATTATCGCGGCTTCTGGGATATGCTGGTCATGCGCTTTGCCGATATCCAGCTCGCCATGCCCTTCATCCTGCTCGCCATCACCTTCATCGCCATTGTCGGCGGCAGTCTCACCAACACCATCATCCTTCTGATCGTCTCGCAATGGGTGCAATATGCCCGTCTCGTGCGCGGCTCGGTGCTGACGCTCAGGGAGCGGGAATTCATCCTTTCCGCCCGCGCCATCGGCGTGAAAGACTGGCGCATCATCCTTCAGCACCTGCTGCCGAACCTCATCGGCCCTGTCATCGTGCTGATGACGCTCAACGTCGCCAACAACATCCTGCTGGAAAGCAGCCTCACCTTCCTCGGTCTCGGCGTTGATCCGACAATTCCGAGCTGGGGCGGCATGCTGGCGGATGGGCGTACCTATCTGCAGACGGCATGGTGGGTTAGCGTCTTTCCGGGCCTTGCGATTCTTCTGACCGTGCTTGGCCTCAACCTTCTCGGCGACTGGCTGCGCGACAGCCTCGACCCAACAGGCAGAACCTCGAGGTAACCGTGATGAGCCAGATTTTCGACAAGACCTTCGAACGCACGCTGGACGCGCTTGTCGCCAAAGCCGAGCCCGGCCAGTCCTTCGAGGCATGGACCTTCGATGACGCCAAAAGCCGCCGCGAGACTGAAGAGAGGCTGAAGAAAAAAGGCATCTGCGCCCGCATCCGCAGCGCCTACAAGCCGCTTCTCTTCACCTTTCTGGAAGAGATCAATCTGGATGGCGTCGACGCCATCGAAGTGCGTTACCCGGTGCACGAAAACGCCCCCTCCAACCGTTTCCGGCTGGAGGCCTATCCGCTGGCGGCGCTGGTGGGCGATGCGAAGCTGGATTTCATCGCCCGCAAGGACGGCAGTTTCCATTATGAGGTGACGCTGAGCCGCCGTGGCAAGACGGAAACTCTGAAGGTTCTGGCTCCGAACCGGGTTCATACCGATATCGTCGGCGAAACCAATGTCTCGCCAACCGGCTGGTTCCGGCTTGCCGGTGATGCCTCGGGCGAGCGACTGGAGACGGATTACGAACAGCTTTTTGAAGCGGCAATCAGTGCCGTCGCCAACCACGGCTGGGGCGATGAAGAGCCCTATTTCGAGGAACTGAACATCCGTGTTACCCATCCGGCAGAAGATCTGCCTCTTTCCGTTGGTGATGAGGTCGTCAGCCTGCGCGAAGCGCTGCACGAGGATTTCTATTTCTCGCTGCTGGAGTTCTTTCAGAAAAAATCCGGCCGACCGCTGGGTGACCGTGGCCTCAAGCCCGGCCAGATCGTACCGGAAATCGTCAAAAGCGAAGGCGAGATCACCCTTCACATCGAGACCCGCCCGCTCACAACCGCCTTCCTCGATGGCGGCGAGCAACCGATCGATGAGGCGCGCGAACCGGTTGCGGCAGGCCAGCTCGCAGGGCTGCTTGAGGAAATCGGCGGCGAGCCATTCCAGGCGCGCTCCCGCTCCGGCCGCGTCCTTTCCGCCCGTTATGTCGCCGGCAGCGATGCCGCGGTGATGATCAGCGGCGGCCAGCACCCCAACGAGACGACGGGCATCGTCGGCGCCATCCGCGCCGCCCGCAAACTCGCTGATCGCAAGGGCGCGCATTTCACCATCTCGCCGCTGGAAAATCCTGACGGTTACGCCCTGCATCAGCGTCTGCGCGTCGATAATCCGCGCCACATGCATCATGCGGCGCGGTACACCGCCCTTGGCGATGACCTTGAATATCGCACGCCGGAAAATTCGGCTGCGCATCTGAACGAGAAGGAAATCCGCTTCAAGGCGCAGGAAATGAGCGGCGCCAGCCTGCATGTGAACCTGCACGGGTATCCTTCACATGAGTGGACCCGGCCTCTGTCCGGTTATGTGCCGCGCAATTTCGCCATGTGGACGCTGCCGAAGGGTTTCTTCCTCATCATCCGCCACCATGCGGACTGGGAAAGCCGAGCGGAAGCCCTGCTGGACAAGGTAACCCGCCATCTCGGCGCCATTCCCGGCCTGCTCGACTACAATAACCGCCAGATCGCGCTTTATGAAATCCACGCCGGCGAAACCGGTTTCCGCATCATCAACGGCTTTCCGTGCCTGTCGTCCATCGATGACCGCCACACCGTGCCGATGACGCTGATCACCGAATATCCCGACGAAACCATCTATGGCACGGATTTCATCACCGGCCACACCGCGCAAATGGAAACGGTGCTGTCCGCCTACGATGCCTGGCAGGAAATCCTGTCGCCGCAAGTGGCCTGATACGGCAACCGCCCCGGGCGGGCGGTTCACTTCCCCGGCGTTGTCGCAGCCAGTTTCTGATCGCGCTGTTTTTGCAGCAGCTTCTTGCCCTTGCTGAGAATATGCAGGTTGGCGGCATCAAGCTTGTTATATCCCGCCTGGATAATATCGAGATCGGCCACATGGCCGATGGCGGCCAGCTTGTACATCACGTCGCCAACGGCCACGTCGATGGTCGGTGCAGGTGATGACACGGCGTCCTTGACGGCCGCTTCCACATCCTCCATCGCACCACCCATGGCATGATAAAGCGTCAGCGCCTTGCGCAGAAATGCTTCACGACGCTCGATCCGGTTGTTGAGCCTGTTTTCTCCAACGCGATTGCGCATCAGCTCAACAGCTTTATTCTGATATTCGCCCATCAAGACACCAAATAACGTTCTAAATATGCTTGGGGAGACTACGAAAAATCCCCTTAGAACTGGTTAAAGCTCTGGTTGCGGGACGGCCGGTCGCGCGGTTGCAGGCGACATTTGCCCCGAACTGTTAGACCGCGAAGACCAAGGCGATGTGGAGCTGAAAAAAGGGGCAGGCGCCGGGCTGATTTCCCGATCCGATATGGGCAAGGCGTCAAAGACGCGGTATTGATAACCGTCAGGTTATTTATTACCCCCCTTATTTCATTTTACTTTGATATTCTTAATCATCAATCTGGCAGCCTGGACCGGTGGATGGGAGCCACAGGCGAATTTGGAGGAAACCATGAAATTTCGGATCACCGTGGCGATAGCGGCCATCTGTTTCAGCTCTGCCGCTTATGCAGAAACGATCAAGGTGGGCGTTGTCGGCCCGTTCTCCGGCCCGTTTGCGCTGCAGGGCAAGAACTTCAAGGCCGGCATCGATGCCTGGTTTGCCCTTCACGGTAACAAGGTCGGCAATGACACGGTCGAGGTCGTCTATCGCGATGTGCCGCAGGCCGATCCGGCGCAATCCAAGGCACTGGCGCAGGAGCTGGTGGTGAAGGAAGGCGTGCAATATCTTGCCGGCTTCTATTTTACCCCTGACGCCATGGCCGTCACACCCCTGCTGAAGCAGGGCAACGTGCCGATGGTGGTCATGAATGCCGCCACCTCGGCCATCGTGACCAAGAGCCCCTATGTGGTGCGCACGTCGTTCACCACCTGGCAGACTTCCACCCCCATCGCCAAGGTGGCCTTTGACGGCGGCGTGAAGAAGGTCATCTCACTGGTCAGCGATTATGGCCCGGGCGTCGATGCCGAAAATGCTTTCAAGGCGGCCTTCACCGCTGCCGGCGGCGAAGTGGTTGAAACCATCCGCATGCCGCTTTCCACCAATGATTTCAGTCCCATCATGCAACGTGTGAAGGATTCCGGCGCACAGGGTGTTTTCGCCTTCCTGCCATCGGGCCCGACCACGCTCGGTTTCGTCAAGGCCTTCAACGACAACGGCCTGAAATCCGCAGGCGTCAAGCTCTTCGCGCCGGGTGATCTGACGCAGGAATCCGACCTGCCGGCGCTCGGGGAAGCCGCACTCGGCATGCAGACGACCTTCCATTATGCCATCTCGCATGATTCACCCGAGAACAAGACCTTCGTGGAAGCCGCAACCAAGGCAATCGGCAATCCGAAGGAACTCTCCTTCCCTTCCGTCGGCGCCTTTGACGGCATGTATGTCATCAGCAAGATGATCGAGGCCACTGGCGGCAAGCAGGATGCGGAAAAGGCGGTCGAGGCAGTCAAGGGCCTTTCCTGGACAAGCCCGCGCGGCCCGGTCAGCATCGACCCGGAAAGCCGCCACATCACGCAGAACATCTATCTGCGCGAAGTAGCCAAGGCCGATGACGGCAGCTATTACAACAAGGAAGTCCAGACCTTCGAAAAACAGGGCGATCCGGGTCTCGCCGCCGCGAAGTAACGGCCAGACAGGACAATATTGCCGGGCCGCCAGTGGCGGCCCGTTTCCGGCCCGGACGGGCATTGCAGCACCGGGAGGAGTTTCTTCATCATGCAGACGGTCTTCAGCATCCTCATCGATGCGCTTGCCTATGGCATGGTCCTGTTCATCATCTCCATCGGCCTTTCGGTCACCATGGGACTGATGCGTGTGGTCAATCTGGCGCACGGCGCTTTCGCCATGATCGGCGGTTATCTCGCCTCCTATGCCGCCCACGGACTGGGTCTCGGTTATGCGGCTGCGATCCTCGTCGCCATCGTCGGTACCATCGTCATCGCCATACCGCTGGAACGTTTCCTTTATCGCCGCATCTATGGCGCGCCGGAACTGACACAGGTGCTGATGACCATCGGCATCACCTTCTGCATCATTGGCATCGCGAACTTCGTTTTCGGCCCGACGCTGAAGACCATTCCGCTGCCGCAGCAGCTGGCCGGCCCCACTGATCTTGGCTTCCGCACCATCGCCACCCACCGCATCTTCGCCATTGCCTGCGGTCTTGCCGTGGCCGGCGCGCTGTGGTTCACCTTTGAAAAGACCGCCTTCGGCATCAAGCTGCGCGCGGCGGTCGATAATGCCGCCATGGCCGCAGCCCTCGGCGTGCGCACCGAAATCATCTATGCCGTCAGCTTCGCCATCGCCGTCGGACTAGCCGCCATGGGCGGCGTCATCGGCGCGGAACTGCTGCCGGTGGAACCCTATTATGCCCTGCGCTACATGGTCACCTTTCTGGTCGTGGTTTCCGTTGGTGGCGCGGGCTCCATTCCAGGCGCGTTGATCGCCTGTCTGCTGCTCGGCGCCATCGATACGACCGGGCGATATCTTGCGCCCGAGTATGGCGAATTCTTCTTTTATCTGGCGGTCATCGTGATCATCACGCTGTTCCCGCGCGGCCTTCTTGGAAGGGCGAAATGAGATGGCGGTGCTCATGAACGACGTGACTGAAACGGCAGACATTCCGAAGGCGCGCTCACCACTGCGCGCGCTCGCGGGGCCGCTCCTCATCATCGCCGCCGCTGTTGCCGGTTATTACTTGTTTCCGGATAATCTGGCACTTCTGACACGCATCATAGCCATTGCGCTTCTGGTGCTGTCGATCGATCTCGTCACCGGTTATTGCGGCGTCGCCACGCTTGGCCATGCCGCCCTCTTCGGCGCCGGCGCTTATGCCGCCGGCATCGCCGCCGCCCATTTCGAAATCACCGACCCGCTTCTCATGACCGCCATCGGCGCGGCTGCGGGCGGCGTGGCCGGGCTGCTTTCCGGCGCGGTGCTGCTGCGTGCCCACGGGCTTCCACAGCTTGTGCTATCCATCGCCGTCATCCACCTGTTCCACGAGGCGGCGAACAAGGCTTCAGGCTGGACCGGCGGCAGCGACGGTCTTGCCGGCGTTTCGCCGGACGCGCTGTTCGGCACCTTCGAATTCGACCTCTTCGGCCGCACCGCCTATATCTATGGTGTCTGCCTGCTGCTTGTCGTCTTCCTCGCTCTAAAGGTGGTCGTCAATTCACCCTTCGGCATGTTGTGCCGCGGCGTCAAACAGGACAGCATCCGCATTCAGGCCATGGGCGGCGCCGTCAATGGCACAATCCTGAAGATGTTCGTTATCTCAGGCATCGTCGCCGGCATTGGTGGTGCGCTTAACGCCATCTCCACGCAGGTCGTCGGCCTGGACAGCCTCAGCTTCACGCTATCGGCCGAGGGGCTGGTCATGCTGGTGCTCGGTGGCGCGGGTTCCCTTTACGGCGCGCTGATCGGCACCGTCACCTTCATGTGGTTTGAAGACGTGGTTTCCGCCGCCAACCCGTTTCACTGGCTCACCATTGTCGGCCTGCTGCTGATCGCCGTCGTGCTCTTCGCGCCGCGCGGCCTTTATGGCGCAGGCGAACAGATCATCGCGCGTCTCCGGGGAGGTCGCAAATGAGCGCCATTTTCGAAGTCTCCGGCCTGCAGAAAAATTTCGGCGGCCTCGTCGTCACCAACAACGTCTCGCTGTCGCTTTCGCCGGGAGACCGGACGGTACTCATCGGCCCCAATGGCGCCGGCAAGACGACCTTTGTCAATCTCGTCACCGGCAATATCAAACCGTCAGCCGGCACGGTGCGCATCGCCGGCGAGGATGTGACGGGCCTCAGCGCCAGCCAGCGCGTGAAACGCGGGCTCGTACGTTCCTTCCAGGTTACCAGGCTGTTTCAGGACATGACGCCAGAGGAGCACGTGGCGCTCGCCATTCTCCAGCGTGAGGGCAGGACCGGCCGGATTTTCGGCCGTTACCGTGCCATGCCTGCGGTGATGGGCGAAGCCCGCGACATTCTCGGCACGCTTGGCCTCACGGCCCTCGCTGAAACAAAGGTGCGCGAAATCGCCTATGGCCAGCAGCGGCTGATCGAGATCGCGCTTGCCATGGCGCTTCGCCCGAAAATCCTCTTGCTCGACGAACCTGCCGCCGGCGTGCCTTCCACGGAAACCGCGCGCATCGAACAGGCGCTTGACCGGCTGCCATCCGACCTCGCGATCCTGATGATCGAACACGACATGGATCTGGTCTTCCGATTTGCCAAGCGCGTCGTCGTTTTGGCCGCCGGCGCCGTCATTTTCGACGGCTCGCCTGATGATGTCACCAGCAATGCGGAAGTCCGCCAAGCCTATCTGGGAAGTTACGCCGATGCCCGCAGCGCCGCTTGAAATCGTCAACCTCACGGCCGGTTATGGCCCGACGAGGGTCATCGAGGGCCTGTCGCTTTCCGTGCCATCGGGCTCGCGTTTCGCCGTGCTCGGCCGCAACGGCGTCGGCAAGACAAGCCTCTTCGCCACGCTGGCCGGCCAGACGAAGCGGTTTTCCGGCGATATCCGCATCGGGGGGCAGGAGATTGGCACCCTGCCAAGTGCTGCGCGCGCCAAGGCCGGCCTCGGTTACGTGCCACAGACCCGTGACGTGTTTCCGACGCTGACGGTGGAGGAAAACCTGTTCGTGGGCCTCAAGGGGCGACCGAAATCGGCGATCGAGGAAGCCTACACGCTGTTTCCGCGCCTCAAGGAGCGCCGCCGCAATCTCGGCTCGCAACTTTCCGGTGGCGAACAGCAGATGCTGTCCACCGCCCGCACCATTCTCGGCCAGCCGCGGGTACTGCTGCTCGATGAACCGCTCGAAGGCCTCGCCCCCGTCATCTGCGAAGAGCTGATGGCCGCCTTCTCCAAGCTTGCCCAATCCGGCGAAATGACCATTCTTCTCGTCGAACAACGCATCCAGATGGCCATCGACTTCGCCGACCACGCCATCATCATGGAACGTGGCCGCATCGTCTGGGACGGACCGTCGAGCGAACTGGTGGAGAACCCGGATATTATCGATACGCATCTAGGCGTGGGTGGGCTGCACTAAGCCAACGTATCGCCATTGCGCGTTCATATATAATCTCCGTCATACCGGCCTTGAGCCGGCATCCAGCCACCCCAAGTCTTTGGGGTGAAGAGACCCTTCGCGCCGCGCCGACGCGCGTCGGCTAGATTCCGGCTCGAGGCCGGAGCGACGGAGGGTGACCGATCACACAAAGCCCCGCCGTCTCATCTGCCCTTCCTCCGAAAAACCCAATGGAATAAAAATTCCATTGCAGTTAAAGTGCACACGATTTCAATCTGCACCAGGGAACGACAATGACGGCAATCGAGGCGCCAGACTCCGTAAAGGCTTTTGAGGAGCGGCTGCTCCAGGTGGCGGAGGGTTTGCCGAAACGATTGCGGCAATGTGCCGATTATGTCGCCTCCAATCAGGATCGAATCGCCGTTTCCACCGTCGCCGAAATGGCTGAAGGCGCCGGCGTGCAACCCTCGGCCTTCATGCGTTTCTGCCAGATCATGGGTTTTTCCGGATTTTCGGAAATGCAGCGCCTGTTCCGTGATTCCTATGTCGGCGGCTGGCCGGATTATGCCACGCGGCTCGATCATCTGCGCGAAAAGGGCGATGAAAGCGCGTCCGGCCTGCTTGCCGAATTCGTGGAAGCCGGCCGCTCGTCGCTGGAAATGCTGCTGAAATCGGTCGACACCCGACAGCTCGATGAGGCGGTTTCCGTGCTGGCCAAGGCGCGCACCGTGCATATCGTCGGCCTGCGGCGGTCCTTCCCCATTGCCAGCTATCTGGCCTATGCCTTCGAGAAGATGAAGGTGCCGGCGGTTCTGCATAGCGCCGTGGGCGGGCTCGGCAATATCAGTGCGATTTCCCGCGACGACGCGCTGATCGCAATCACCTTTTCCCCCTACTCTACCGAGACGCTGGAACTGGCGGAAACGGCCCGCGCCAAGGGCGTTCCGGTTGTCGCCATGTCCGATTCCGCCGTCAATCCGCTAAGGAAATCCGGCGCAACGCTGCTGACGGTTACAGAGATCGATTTCGGGGCTTTCCGCTCCCTTTCGGCCACGCTCTGTCTCGCCATCACGCTGGCCGTGGCTGTGGGAACACGCAAGACGGCCTGAATATTTTTATTGAAAACGGAAAAAATAGAATTTATGATCCAAATTCATGAAACGGACATTCCACGACGGTCCTTCTCGTGACGGACATGTGAGCGGAGGAGGCTCACCGGAGCGGGGATGGCGGTAGCTGGCGGCATGGTTGCCTGATCCGCTCGACACATATGAGGCAGACCGCGCCAGCGTGCGGTGCTAAGGAGGAACCTTTTGAAAAAACTTGATCTCATCACGATCGGGCGCTCGTCTGTTGACCTTTACGGGTCGCAGGTCGGTGGCCGTCTGGAGGACATGGCCTCCTTTGCCAAATATATTGGCGGCTCTCCCACGAACATCGCAGCCGGTGCTGCGCGGCTTGGCCTTAACAGCGCCGTCATCACCCGTGTCGGCGACGAGCACATGGGCCGCTTCATCCGCGAACAGCTGGTGCGCGAAGGCGTTGACGTGCGCGGCGTGAAAACCGACCCGGAGCGCCTAACCGCGCTGGTGCTGCTCGGAATTCGTGACCAGAACCAGTTCCCGCTGATTTTCTATCGCGAAAACTGCGCCGACATGGCGCTGAGCGAAGACGATATCGATCCCGCCTTCATTGCCGAGGCGGCCTGCGTCTGCGCCACCGGCACGCATCTGTCGCATCCAAGAACGGAAGCGGCGGTGCTGAAGGCCCTGAAACTCGCCCGAGAAAATGGTGCAAAAACCGCGCTCGATATCGATTACCGCCCCAATCTCTGGGGTGTGGCCGGCCATGGCGATGGCGAGAGCCGTTTCGTGGAATCGCAGAAGGTCACCGCCAAGCTGCAATCCACCCTGCATCTCTTCGATCTGATCGTCGGCACGGAAGAAGAATTCCACATTGCCGGCGGGTCGACAGATACGCTGGCCGCACTGAATGCCGTGCGCAAGGTTTCGAATGCCACGCTGGTGTGCAAGCGCGGCCCGATGGGTGCTTCGGTCTTCACCGGCGATATTCCTGCAAGCCTCGATGACGGGCAGACGGGCGAAGGTTTCCCGATCGAGGTCTTCAATGTTCTGGGCGCTGGTGACGGCTTCATGGCCGGACTGTTCCGCGGCTGGCTGCGCGGCGAAGACTGGCCGACGACGCTGAAATACGCCAATGCCTGCGGCGCCTTCGCCGTCTCCCGCCATGGCTGCACGCCCGCTTATCCAAGCTGGGAAGAACTGCAATATTTCTTCAAGGCCGGCATTCGCAACAGGGCGCTGCGCAAGGACGAGGCGCTGGAGCAGGTGCACTGGTCCACCAACCGCAAGGGCGATTGGGAGACCATGCGCGTCTTCGCTTTCGACCATCGCATGCAGCTGGAAGCGATCGCCGACGAGCTTGGCGTCAAGCATGAGCAGATCGGCGCCTTCAAGAAGCTTTGCCTCCAGGCCGCGCAAAAAGTTTCCGGTGGTGAGCCGGGCTATGGCATTCTCTGCGACGGACGCCTTGGACGTGACGCGTTGTTTGCCGCCAGCGGCTCCGGCCTCTGGATCGGCCGTCCGGTGGAATGGCCGGGTTCCCGTCCGCTGACACTGGAACCCGATCTCGGCAAGGACTTTGGCGGGCTTACCGAATGGCCGCTCGAAAATGTCGTCAAGGTACTTTGTTTCTATCACCCCGATGACACGGATGAGATGCGCGCTGCGCAGGAAGAGACCGTGATACGGCTGTTCGAGGCCGCACGGCGCAACCGCTTGGAAATGCTGCTGGAGATCATCCCCTCCAAGGTCGGCCCGACCGACGATCTTACCGCCGCCCGCATCATCGAGCGTTTCTACGAGATCGGCGTTTACCCGGACTGGTGGAAGCTGGAGCCGATGAAAACCACCGCGGCATGGAAGAATGCCTGCGACGCCGTTAACCGCAACGACCCTTACGTGAGGGGCATCGTCGTTCTCGGTCTCGACGCACCGCAGAGTGAGCTGGAAGAAAGCTTCCGCCTTGCGGCTGGCTTCGATCTGGTCAAGGGTTTCGCCGTTGGCCGCACGATTTTTGCCGACGCCGCCCGCGGCTGGCTCTCCGGCAAGATGACCGACGAGGAAGCGGTCAAGGATATGGCGCAGCGCTATACCAGCCTGTGCCGTATTTGGGATGAGGCGCGCGCCAAAAAGGGAGAGGCAGCGTGAAGACAGTAAGATTGACGGCTGCGCAGGCCATGGTTCGTTACCTGGCAGCGCAGATGAATGAACATGGCGAAACCTATATCGCCGGCATGTGGGCGATTTTCGGCCATGGCAATGTCGCCGGCATCGGCGAAGCGCTTTACGGCATCAGGGACGAGCTGCCGACCTATCGCGGCCAGAACGAGCAGTCCATGGCTCATGCGGCCATCGCCTATTCCAAGCAGCTGCGCCGCCGCCGCGCCATGGCGGTCACCTCGTCCATCGGCCCGGGTGCCGCCAATATGGTGACGGCGGCAGCGCTGGCGCATGTCAACCGCCTGCCCGTCCTGCTCATCCCCGGCGATGTCTTCGCCAATCGTGGCCCGGACCCCGTGCTGCAACAGCTCGAAGATTTCGGCGATGGCACCATGACGGTGAATGACTGCTTCCGTCCTGTCAGCCGCTATTTCGACCGCATCATGCGCCCGGAACAGTTGCTCACCGCCCTCCCCCGCGCCATGCGCACCATGACGGACCCTGCCGATTGCGGCCCCGTCACGCTCGCCTTCTGCCAGGATGTACAGGCGGAAGCCTATGATTATCCCGAAAGCTTCTTCGAAAAGCGGGTCTGGCGCCAGCGCCGCCCCGAGCCCGACGTGGTGGAATTCGAAGAGGCCGTCGCGGCGCTGAAGGCCGCGAAGAACCCCATCATCGTTGCTGGCGGCGGCGTTCATTTCGCCGGCGCAACGGAGACGCTGAAGCGCTTTGCCGAAACCCACTCCATCCCCGTCGTCGAAACGCAGGCTGGTAAATCAGCATTGGCTTGGGATCACGATCTCAATTTCGGCCCCGTTGGCGTTACCGGTGCCGAAAGCGCCAACATCATCAGCGAAAAGGCCGATCTGGTCTTTGGTGTCGGCACCCGTTTTCAGGACTTCACCACCGGCTCCTGGGCGCTGTTCAAGAACTCGAACCGCAAGATCCTGGCGCTCAACGTCCAGCCCTATGACAGCGCCAAGCATGATGCGATCAGCCTGACGGCGGATGCCAAAATCGGGCTTGAAAAACTCTCCGCAGCCCTCGGCGCTCACCGTTTTGCAGCGCCGGATGCCGGCCTGAAGGCAGCATGGTTCGAAAAGGCCGATGCCGATACGGCGGCTCCGGGCGAGGAACACGCAAACAGTCTCCCCACGGACATGCAGGTGATCGGTGCTGTCCAGCGCCAGTCGCAGGACAATACCGTTGTCATGTGCGCCGCAGGCACCATGCCGGGCGAGTTGCACCAGCTCTGGAAATCCAAGCTGCCGCTTTCCTATCACATGGAATACGGCTTCTCCTGCATGGGTTACGAGGTCGCCGGCGGGCTCGGCATCAAGATGGCGGAACCGGACCGGGACGTGATCGTCATGGTCGGCGATGGCTCCTATATGATGATGAATTCCGAGCTTGCCACATCGGTCGCAATGGGCGTGAAGATCACGCTCGTCATTACCGACAACAGGGGTTACGGCTGCATCAACCGTCTGCAGATGGAAACCGGCGGCGCGGAGTTCAACAACCTCTACGCCCATACCAACGTCAATCCCATCGCCATCGACTTCGTCGCCCATGCCGGCTCGATGGGCGCGGATGCACGCAAGGTTTCCACCATCGCTGAACTGGAAGAAGCCCTCGCGGCGGCCCGCGCATCCAGCCGCACGACAGTCATTGTCATCGATACCGACCCCTATCCGACCCCGCGAGCCGGTGGCCACTGGTGGGATGTCGCGGTGCCTGAAGTCTCAGACCGCGCCGAAATCGGCCCGGCGCGCGCCCGTTATGAAAACCATGTCAAGGAAAGACAGTAAGATGATCCGTTACGGCACCAACCCCATCGCCTGGTCCAATGACGACGACCGCACGCTGGGCGCCCATATCAGCCTGGAACAATGCCTCGATGAAACCGCCACGATCGGTTTCGACGGCATCGAAAAGGGTCACAAATTCCCGACCGACCCGGAAGGCCTGAAGGGCGTGCTTTCGCCGCGCGGCCTCTCCTTCGTCTCGGGCTGGCATTCGCTGAACCTTCTGACCGACGATATCGAATCCGAAAAGAAGGCGATGCAGCCGGCGCTTGACCTCCTGAAGGCCATGGGCTCGAAGGTCATCATCGTCTGCGAGACCTCCAACGCCATCCACGGCGATGACGGAAAGGCGCTGGTCGACCGTCCGCGCCTTGCGGCCGAGGACTGGGCTAAATTCGGAGCAGGCGTGGAAGCGCTGGCCGCCTTTGCCGCAGAACAGGGCGTCACCCTCGTTTATCACCACCATATGGGCACGGTGGTCGAGAGCGAAGACGAGATCGACCTCTTGATGAAGCACACCGGCCCGAAGACGCATCTGCTGCTCGATACCGGCCATTGCCTGTTCGGCGGCGGCGATCCCGTCCGCGTTGCGCAGAAATACATGGGCCGCGTTGGCCATATCCATGCCAAGAACGTGCGCCCGGTCATTGCCGATCAGGTCCGCAATGAACGGCTTTCCTTCCTCGAAGGCGTTCGCCGCGGTGTCTTCACCGTGCCGGGCGATAACGAAGGCGGCGTCAACTTCCCGCCCGTGCTGAAAGTGGCGGCCGAGCATGGCTATAGCGGCTGGCTGGTGATCGAGGCAGAGCAGGATCCTGACGTGCGCAACCCGTTCGAATATCAGAGCCTCGGGCTGAAATCGCTGAAGGCGTTTGCGCGCGAAGCGGGGCTGGATAAGGCTGAGGCTGCTTGAGCTGAGCCAAGGAGACCTATCCCACCCGTCATACCGGCCTTGAGCCGGTATCCAGCCAGCCCAAGTCCTTGGGCTGAAAAAGTCTTCGCGCCGCGCAGACGCGCGTCAGCTGGATTCCGGCTCAAGGCCGGAATGACGGGTGGGCGCGAAACTACCGAACGACATGGCTACACACGAAAAAGGAACGACACCATGACCTCACTTCTGCGCAAGCCGGTCGCGACAAGCGGCAAGGTGCACGATATCACGCCCCAAAGCGCGGATTGGGGTTATGTCGGTTTCGGTCTTTACCGACTGAAGCCGGGCGAGACGGCAGCCGAAAGCACCGGCGACACGGAAGTCATCCTCGTCCTTGTCGAAGGCAAGGCAACGATTTCCGCTGGCGGCAAGGATTTCGGTGAACTCGGTGACCGCATGAATGTGTTCGAGCGCAAGCCCCCGCATTGCGTTTATGTTCCGGCCGGTTCCGAATGGTCGCTGACGGCCACAACGGATTGCACCGTCGGCGTCTGCACTGCTCCCGGCGAAAAAGGCAGCCGCGAGGCGCAGCAGATCGGACCTGACGGCGTGCAGCTGACGGAACGCGGCAAGGGCGCCAACACGCGATACATCTTCCCCATCGCCATGGAAGAACGCGACGTCGCCGACAGCCTGCTGGTAACGGAAGTCTTCACACCCTCGGGCAACTGGTCTTCCTATCCGCCGCACCGGCATGACGAGGATAACTACCCCGACATGACCTATCTCGAAGAGACCTATTATCATCGCCTCAACCCTGCGCAGGGTTTCGGTTTCCAGCGCGTCTTCACAGAAGACGGTTCGCTTGATGAGACCATGGCGGTATCGGACGGGGATGTCGTGCTGGTGCCAAAGGGCCACCACCCCTGCGGCGCGCCCTATGGTTACGAGATGTATTATCTGAACGTGATGGCGGGGCCGATGCGCAAATGGCGCTTCAAGAACCACCCGGATCATGACTGGATTTTCAAGCGCGATAATCCGTAAGGCATTTAGGGCAAACATCGCCGCCTCCCCATCCCTGTGCCTGTCACAGGGATGGGGAGTGCGCGAAGACACGTCTTGAGACTGTCTTGGCACACAACAAACGCAATTAACGAATTGTATTAATTCAAATAATTTCGGGAGGAGAACACCATGACCGCTCTTGGCGTGGGCCTTATCGGCACCGGTTACATGGGCAAATGCCACGCGCTGGCGTGGAACAACGTCACGAGCGTCTTCGGCGATGTGGAACGCCCCCGCCTCGTGACGCTGGCGGAAGTCAACCCCGAGCTTGCCGCGAAGAAAGCCGCAGAGTTCGGTTTTGCCCGCTCGACAGGCAACTGGCGCGACCTGCTTTCCAATCCCGAGATAGATGTCATCTCCGTCACCACGCCCAACGCCTTCCACCCGGAAATGGCGATTGCCGCGCTTGAGGCCGGCAAGCATGTCTGGTGTGAAAAGCCGATGGCGCCCGCCTTTGCTGACGCGGTGAAGATGCGTGATGCCGCCCGCCGGTCCGGCAAGGCGGCGGCGATGGGTTACAACTACATCCAGAACCCCGTCATCCGCCACATCCGCCACCTGATCGACGAAGGTGCGATCGGCAGGGTCTATCATGTACGTGCCGAAATGGACGAGGACTTCATGGCCGATGCCACCCAGCCCTTCTACTGGAAGAGCGAGGCGTCTTCCGGTTACGGCGCGCTGGACGATTTCGCCGTGCACCCGCTATCGCTGCTTTACGCCCTGTTCGGCCACGCACAAAGCGCCATTACCGACATGGTCAAACCTTACGAGACCCGTCCGCTTGCCGGCGGCGGCGAACGCGCGGTTGAGACGCATGATCTCGCGAGCGTTCTCCTGAAACTTGAAGGCGGCATTTCCGCCGTGCTCATCGCCAACCGTTCCGCCTGGGGCCGCAAGGGCCGCATCGCCATCCAGATTTATGGCTCTACCGGCTCGATCCTGTTCGATCAGGAACGGATGAACGAGTTCCAGCTTTACACCACGGATGGACGCCCGGAAGAGCAGGGTTTCCGAACCATCCTCACCGCCCCCCACCACGAGCCCTACGACCGCTTCATCCCCGCCCCCGGCCACGGTCTCGGCTTCAATGACCTGAAGGTCATCGAATGCCGGGAGCTGATCGCGGCGATCGAAGGGAAAAAGGCGCATATCATCGACTTCGAGGAGGGGCTGAAGATCGAGCGCAGCATTCACGCCATGGCACGGTCTTTTGCCGAAGGGCGCTGGGTGACGGCGGAGGAAATTGCGGAGTAGTACGGCGTGCACGCACGAGGCCGACCGCCGTCGTCACAAACTTCTCTTCCGTCATGCCGGACTAGATCCGGCATCCAGCCACGGCGCGTCTGCGCCGTGGGAAACAAGTCTTTTGCGATCAAAGACTTTATCGCGCTGGACCCCGGATCAAGTCCGGCGTGACGGTGCGCGGGATTTGCGAGGGGGCAAAGCCATTCGCCCCACCAGAGGATATTGGTCAAGGCTTGCCAACAGGCCTTACCCCTTGACCGGCGTCTCCGGCACCGGCGTCAGCACCTTGCCATCCCGGAACCAGCCGAGAATATTGTCGGCCACCAGATCGGCCATCGCATTGCGCGTCGGGATGGACGCAGAAGCGACATGCGGCAACAGGGAAACGTTTGGTAGCGACAGGAAGGCCTCCGGCACCTTCGGTTCGGCATAGAATACGTCGAGACCGGCAGCACCCAGCGCACCGCTTTTGAGCGCCTCAAGAAGCGCGTCCTCATCGACGCTGGAGCCACGACCGACATTGATGAAAACGCCCTCAGGCCCAAGCGCGGTCAGGATGTCGGCATTGATCGCCTTGTGCGTCTGCGGCGTGCCCGGCACGATGCAGATCAGCGTATCGACGGCCTCAGCCATCTCCTTCAGCGAAGCGTAATAGGTGTAGGAGAGTTCGTCGCGCTTGCTGCGGGTGTAATAGCCGATCTCCACCTTGAAAGGCTCCAGCCGCTTGGCGATTTCCTGGCCGATGCGGCCCATGCCGAACAGGCCAACCTTGCGGCCGCGCAGCGAAAACGGCGACAGCGCGAACGGGCCTTCGCCGACCCACTTGCCAGCCCGTAGCCAGGTTTCGGCCTGATAGAGACGTCGCACGGTATTGATCAACAGAGCAATCGTCGTATCGGCCACTTCGTCATTCAGCACATCAGGCGTGTTCGTCACCACGATGCCACGCGTGGCGGCGTGTTTGGCATCAACGCCATCGTAACCCACGCCGAAATTGGCGATGATCTCGAGCTTCGGCAGCGCGTCGATCCATTTGGCGTTGACGGCGCCGGAAACGGCAATGGCATTGATGCGCTCCGCCGCGCCGTCAGGCAGAACCGGCTCTGCGCCGGCGGGTGCCGTGACAATCTCGACCTTGCCTTCGAGGCGTTCGAGAACGCGCGGATTGATCTTGCCGGGAACGAGAACGACGGCCTTTTTGTCAGACATAAGCGGATATTCCTCCTGATAACATTCCAATAGCCGGAGCGGGTTGCGGGCAAACTACCCGCCATCCTGCTCCATCGGACCGCGATCTTTTCAAACAACGGCTGCCGTGAAAAGGCCAATAAGCGGAAGCTATGGGGGCAGAGCGACGTTTCATGCCGATTTTTTTAAGCGCCCGGCAGCATCATGCAGCCTTTGCTGCGGCACTTGCAAGGTTGTCATGCCGGAGTTGATCCGGCATCCAGCCAGCCCAAGTCATTGGGCTGAATGACTGTTTTTCACCGCGTAGACACGCGGCGGCCGGGATTCCGGCTCAAGGCCGGAATGACGGAGAAAGGAAACACCGTAGACGGCGAGGAGCACGTAACCTGCCGTATCCAGGCCTGCAAGGGCGATACGCTCACACCCGCGGCCGCACCGGCCCGGTCGATTGCCGGATACGCATTTCCGGCTTGATGAGGTGAATGCCGTCAGGTTCATGGCTGCCCGCCAGCCTGTCCAGCAGTGCGCGGGCCGCCAGGCGCCCGACCTCGGCCTGGCCGTTGGAAACCGTGGTGAGCGCCGGGGTGGCGATGGCCGCTTCTTCCAGATCGTCGTAGCCGGTCACGGAGATATCGACACCCGGCACCAGACCGGCGCGGGAAATACCGTTCATGAGACCGATGGCGACGAGATCGTTCCAGCACACGGCGGCGGTCGGCTTCTGCGGCAGCGACAGGAAATGCACCGCCGCCTCGAAACCGCCCTGCTTGGAGCGCGGGCCGGGAATACGGAGATTGGGGTCAACCTCGATGCCCGCCTTGCGCAGCGCATTAACGTAACCCTGATAACGGTCGCGCCCCGTCGAGGTCTGGTCGGTGCCGCCAACCATGGCGATGGTGCGGTGGCCGAGGCTGATGAGATGGTTGGTGGCGAGCGAGATGCCGTAGCTGTCATCGCCACGATAGGTCGGCATATCGACACCGTCCATGGAACGGGCCACCAGAATGGCGGGCATGCCGTTTTCTTCGGCGAGCGTCATGTCCTCGATCGGCGTGCCGATGGCCGGCGACATGATGATGCCGTCGGAGCCGAGCTGCAGCAGCGTCTCGATGAAGGTGCGCTGCTTTTCAACCGAATCATAATGGTTGGACAGGATGAAGGTCTGGCGGCTGCGGTCCAGCTCGCTTTCAATGGCCTTCAGGATTTCGCCATAGAAGGGGTTCATCACGTCATGGAACACGACACCAACAATGCCGGAGCGCGAGGTGCGCAGGCTGGCGGCACGGCGGTTGTAGATGTAGCCCAGCGCCCGCGCCTGTTCCTTGATCTTGTCCCGCGTATCGGCGGCGACCAGCGGACTGTCGCGCAATGCAAGGGAAATGGTGGCGGTTGAAAGGCCGAGACTTTCGGCGATAGTAGACAGTTTGACCTTTTGGGCCACGGCATTCCTCCCCAAACGCGTGTCAGTGACGGATGGCTCCGTTTAAATCGCAATTAAACAATTTAAACAAAATCCGCAACCCGTTTAAGGAATAACCGCAAAACAGATGGTTCTTTTAAAAATTTCAGCAAAAATTATTGAAGATTGGCGTCTATTGCTTTCAAGATTTTAACAATGTTGCGAACATCCTTGGCCGAAAGGCCTTCGACAGCTCTCGCGCCACAATTGGCGATGGAAACGTTGATGTGCTCGACGCTTTTCAGGCCCGCTTCGGTCAGCTTCACCAGCGTCACACGACCGTCCCCGTCGTCACCGCTGCGTTCCACGAAACCCTGGGCTTCCATGCGGCCAATGGTGCGCGTCATGGTCGGCGCCTTGACACCCAGCTTCTGGGCGATTTGCCCCGGCGTCAGGCTGCCTTCCTGCGCCAGCGCCAGGATGACGCCGTCCTGTCCGGCATAAAGCCCGCTTTCGGCGAGGCTGTGGCTGAGCGCGGTACGCATGGAGCGGGCGGCTTGGGTTATCGATTGCGCCAACTCCTCCGGGTTGAAGTTTTCATCCCTCTTTTTGGCGTCCTTGACCTTCTTGCCGCCCTTATCCTTCTTGGCGCTTTTGTCCTTGTTCCCGGATTTGTCCTTGCTCATACGCGAGTGCCTTTTACCCTGTGGCGGAACCGATATATGTTGCTGGAAATCCTTACCGAATGCTCGCGCGGACTGCCAGATGCCAAACTCATACACGCATTATCACGACGAAAACGTAACAGACCCTCATCTTCACGCAACAGGCGCAATTTCCGTGCTGCCGCTCGGCGCGCATGAACAGCATGGCCCCCACCTGCCCTTCGAGACCGATACTCTGATTGCTGAAGGCATCGTCGCCCGCCTTGCCGCCGCCTTGCCCGGTCATCTGCCCGTCTCCTTCCTGCCAGCGGAGCCGGTCGGATATTCCATCGAACACATGAATGTGCCGGGCACGAAGACGCTGCGATACGATGAGGCCATCGAGCGCTGGCTCGGCATCGCCGAGTTGGAACATAAAAGAGGGGTGCGCAAATTCGTGATGCTGAACGCCCATGGCGGCAATTCACCGCTGATGACCATCGTCGCCACCGAGGCCCGCGCCCGTTTCGGCATGCTGGCGGTCGCCACAAGCTGGACCCGTTTTGGCGTGCCGGCCGATATCGTGAAGCCGGAGGACAAGGCGGTTGATATTCACGGCGGCGATATCGAGACATCCGTCATGCTGGCACTTCACCCCGAATGCGTGGCAATGGAAAAGGCCGCGAATTTCCCCTCCCGCCAGAGCGATTTCGCCAGCCGCTTCAAACACCTGCGCGCCTATGGCCCACACGCATTCGGCTGGCTGATGAGCGACCTCAACCCCGATGGCGTTGCCGGAAACGCCGCCGCCGCGACAGCGGAAAAGGGCGAAAGGCTGATTTCCCACGCCGTCAACGGCCTTGTCGAACTGCTTGAAGATATCCACGCTTTTGACATAACGTTATTTCATAACAAAATTTGAGTGAGATGGCCGGATTCGGCCAAAATCTCTTTGAACTGCCGGAGCGTCGCGCCTATATGGACGACGACACATCTTCCTGAGGCCATCGGGCCTCTCTCCACGCGGGGTTTTCCATGACCGAAACAGCAACAGCCAAGCCCATTCCAGTCACCGTCCTGACGGGTTATCTCGGCGCCGGCAAGACGACGCTTCTCAACCGCATTCTCTCCGAGAACCACGGCAAGAAATACGCTGTCATCGTCAACGAATTCGGCGAGATCGGCATCGACAACGATCTGATCGTCGAATCCGACGAGGAAATCTACGAAATGAACAATGGCTGCGTGTGCTGCACGGTGCGTGGCGACCTCATCCGCGTCGTGGAAGGCCTGATGCGCCGCCCCGGCCGCTTCGACGGTATCATCGTTGAGACGACGGGCCTTGCCGATCCGGTGCCCGTCGCCCAGACTTTCTTCATGGATGACGACGTGCGCGCCAAGACCGAGCTTGATGCGGTCGTCGCCCTTGTTGATGCCAAGCACCTGCCGCTACGCCTGAAGGACAGCCGCGAGGCCGAAGACCAGATCGCCTTTGCCGATGTCGTTGTCGTCAACAAGACCGATCTCGTTTCGCCGGAGGAAGTTGCCCGCATCGAGGATATCGTGCGCGCCATCAATCCTTCCGCCCGCATCTACAAGACCACCCGTTCCGGCGTCGATCTCGCCCGGGTTCTCGATCAGGGCGCCTTCAACCTGGAACGCGCGCTGGAAAACGACCCGCATTTCCTAGAGCACGGCCATGACGACCACGTCTGCGGCCCTGATTGCGATCATCATCACGATCACGACCATCATCATCATGACCATGACCACGGGCATCATCACCACGATCATGACCATGGCCACGATCATCACCACCATGGCGCGGTCTCGCCGATCCATGACGTGACGGTCCAGTCAGTTTCGCTGCGCGGCGGCGAGATGAACCCCGAACGGTTCTTCCCGTGGATCCAGAAGGTCACCCAGACCGACGGCCCGAACATTCTGCGCCTCAAGGGTATCATCGCCTTCAAGGGCGATGCCGAGCGTTACGTGGTGCAGGGCGTGCACATGATCATCGAGGGCGATCACCAGCGCCCGTGGAAGGAAGATGAAAAACGCGAAAGCCGCCTCGTCTTCATCGGCCGTGAGCTGGACCGCGAGAAGCTGGAAAAGAGTTTTAACGCCTGCCTCGCCACGGCTTGATCTTATCCTTCCGTCACCCCGGTCCTGAGCCGGGGTACGGCTGCGCTCGTCATCTGCCCGACGCGCGTTCTTCGACACCGTATACGGCAGTTGCAAATCACTGATACTCCGGTGCTCCGGGCTCACCCCCCTCTGTCCTGCCGGACATCTCCCCCTCAAGGGGGGAGATCGGCAAGACGCACTTTTCTCACTTCATTCTCGACCGTCGAGAGGTGCGAAACCTCGCCACGGAACGATCTCCCCCCTTGAGGGGGAGATGTCCGGCAGGACAGAGGGGGGTGAGCCCGGAGCGCAGAACATCAATGATTTTCGACCGCTGTGCAGGATGATTCCCCTACCGCAAAGAATTCTATCTCCTTGATTTCGCGAATCGTCCGAACGTAAAAGCGGTTCCGCTTTTGCCGGAAATGCTCTAGAACCATGCCAGCCGGCGGGAATGACGCCCCGCCAATCAGACACAGATACGAAAGACCGATGCCCCATGCCGACTGTTGCCCCGCTTGATATCGAAGGCCACGTGGTCTCGACCCATTTTCTCGGCGACATTCCCCTGTTTGCCACCGCCGCCGGCACCATTCACCGGCTCGATGGCGGCGAGAAGGTGACTGAGGCGCATGACGGGCTCTTGACCTGCATTCGCGACCCCTACAGCGCCACGCTGCTTTCCGGCGGCGAAGACGGGCGTGTGCTGCGCATCGGCCATGATGGCAGCCTCAGCGAAATTGCCAACGTGCCGCGCAAATGGGTGGGCGTCGTTGCCGGCGGGCCACAGAAGGCGGTTGCTTATGGTGTCGGCAAATCCAGCTTCGTGCGGCTGCCGGACGGTACGGTCAAGGAATTCAAGGAAGAGCGCACGGTGGAGGCGATCGCGTTTGCGCCCAAGGGCCTGCGCATTGCCGTTGCCCGGTATAACGGCGTGACATTGCATTGGGTCGCCACAGCAGGCGACCCGGTCGATCTCGAATGGAAGGGTGCGCATACCGGCGTCACCTTCTCGCCCGACGGCAAGTTCCTCGTCACCACCATGCAGGAAAATGCCCTGCACGGCTGGAAGATGGAAGCCACCAAGGGCGGCATGGAGGCCCGCCATATGCGAATGACGGGTTATCCCGCCAAGGTCAAATCCGTTTCCTGGTCGGCAAAGGGCAAATGGCTCGCCTCATCGGGCGCACCGGCCGCCATCGTCTGGCCCTTCTCCGGCAAGGATGGTCCGATGGGCAAGGCCCCGGAGGAACTCGGCACCCGCGCCAACATCATGGTCACCAATGTCGCCTTCCACCCCGTGGAAGATGTGCTCGCCATCGGGTTCATCGACGGCATGATCCTCGGCGTGCGCCTCGCAGATGGCAAGGAAGCCCTGCTGCGTCGTCCCGGCAAGGGTGCGATCACATCCATGGACTGGAGCGCCACCGGCAAGCTGCTCGCCTTCGCTTCAGAAGCGGGTGATTGCGGGATTATAGACATTTCGGCTTGAGGGCTGGCCGCCCGCGAGACGGCCGCTTATCCCACGGCCAATCTCGCTCCCTCATCCTGTGCTTGTCACAGGAATCCAGCCGGCCCAAGTCCCTGGGCTGAAAGGAGCCTCCCGTCGCGCAGACGCGCGTCGACCGGAATCCTGTGACAGGCACAGGAACGAGGGTCGTCCGCTATCTCGCCGCCAAGCCTTTGTGCAAGATTGCTGCCCCCTGCAATACCCTACTCTCCCACCTGCCGCCGCGTGAGGAACAAGAGCAGCAAAGCCGCGCCCGCACCGACCGAGGCGAGCCGGATCGAGGCCCCGAAGCTGGCATATTGCGATACGAACCCCATTAGCGGCACCGCAAACAGCGCAGCGAGAAAAATCGAATTCATATAAAGCGCCGTCGCCCGCGCCGTGCGTCCACGGGCAAAGCCCTGCACGAAGGTGAGACAGGTGCCGGCGAAAAGGCCGTAATAGGCACCCTCCATCGCAGCCCCCACCAGCATTGCGGGCAGGGTCGTGACCGAAGCGATGATGTTGAAGGCGATTATCGCCGTTATCGCCGCGCCGCTCAGAAGCAGCCGTGCGCTGATCCGGCGCATGATGCGCGGCGCAAGAAGAATAAGCAGAACTTCCATGGCGCATTTGACGCTGAGCGACAGGCCCGGCGCATAGTCCGGCAACCCCACTTCACGCACCAGAAACACCGGCAATGCCGAAGCGCACAGTGCATGGGCGAAAGACATGCAGAAACTGGCCGCGGCGGCGAGAAGCAGCGGCATATTGCGCCGTGTGTCGCCCTCGCCCTGCGGCCGCCGTTCCATGGGGCTTGTCTGGTTCAACGGCACGACGACGAGCGCAAGACCGCCCCAGATGACGGCCATCAGCATGGCATTCACGAATACCGCCTTCGCACCCGCAAGGTCGAAGATCAGATAGGCGGCGGCGGGGACCAGCATCCATGCCAGCGACACCATCGTCCGCAGGAAGGCATTATAGGCGGCCGTGTCCAGCCCCTTCACCCGGCCATGATACCGGCCGAAACTGAAAATGAGCGTGCTTGCGGCGTTGGAAAGCCCCATGCCGGTCGCCGTTACGGCGACCAGCAGCGCCATATGCCCAAAGCTTGCCGCCGCGGCCGCGACAAGAGCGCCGCACACCGAAAGCAACAAAAGCGGCCTCACCCGCATCCCGGCATCAACGCGCTCACCATAAACACGGCTTGCGACAATCGAAGCCAGCGCCGCCGTCACACTGTAAAATCCGACGGTGGCCGGCGGATGACCAAGCACCTGAATGATGTAGAAGCCGATAAATGGCACAACGGCAGCATTGGTGCTGCCGGCAATGAAGACCAGCAACGCGATCATATAGGCCTGGCGATCAAAAGCGCCCGGCAAAGTGCTTTTTTGTTGCATGGGAATCGTCTGAAGGCTGGCAAGCGGGGGTGGCACCCACCATCACATCAAAACGCTCCGCTGTTCAAGCCTGAGCTCAACACTGCATGCCGTTTCGTCGCTGGAAGAAGACGAGACCTCTTCTCTCCACTCAGGATTTCTATCGCCCACGGGCTGGACCTGCTTCAGGGGAAAGCAAGTGTCGTTCGATTAAGGGCACCTGCCCGGGGATGTTCTCGCCACGGGCAGGTTATGAATTGATACTGCTTGACTGTCGCCCGATGCGTTCCGCCGGTACGAATAACCGCCAATCAGAACTTCACGCCGAGACCGACGTTAACGACGTGGTCGCTGAGCTTTCCATCGGCAGAGAGGTTCTGGACAGTGTAGGTCTTCTTGCCGAAATCGTTGTAGCGATATTCGAGACGGCCGAATATGTTGTCGGTGAAGGCGTAATCGATACCCGCACCAATCGTCCAGCCATTCAGCGTCTCGCTCGTGTTGCCGAAAGGCGTCTTGATCTTGCTGTTTGTGGCGGTGTAACCGCCGGCGGTGTAGATCAGGGCGCGGTCGATGGCATAGCCGGCGCGCAGACGTGCCGAGCCGTTCAAGCCCGAGGAAACCTTGCTGAGCTCGATCGTCTTTTTGCCCCAGGCGTAACCGAGGTCGCCCTCGACACCGAGAATGACTGACGGCGCCACTTCTGCATTGTAACCGGCAAAGCCCGCGAAGCGACCGCCATCAAAACTATGCTTTTCGGTGTCACCGTCTTCCGTGGCTTTCAAACGGTTCCAGCCATAGCCACCGGAAACACCGGCGTAAAAACCATCCCAGGAAAAGGCAGGCGCAGCGTCGCTGACAGCAGGCGCCGCCGGAATGTCGCTAACGGCATCAGCAGCAATGGCTGCGCCGGAAAGAACGCCAAGTGCGGCGAAGACGAGAAATGATTGTTTCAACATAAATTGCTCCTTCAAAACTGCCCTACCCGCCACGAAGCGGGCCTCGAACATAGCCGCCGCCGAAATCACGGTCACGACGACGAGTCGGGGACACGTTCTAATTGAAGCATCCAAACGTTAAAAACAAGTAACAATGACGCCAAAACGAGAGAATAATAAAGTATATTGTATATTTCTACATTATAACTTCTTATTTCATTTAAAGTAAAATTAGAATATCCAAACATAAATACACCGGATGCACGCATCTTTCTAAGGCACTTCAAGGATCGGCGAGCGCGACGACGCAGCTGGATCGTCCTCCAAAAAAAGGGAGCCCGAGGGCCCCCTTCAGTCATGGATGCGCCGTTTGTTCTTGCCGGAAATACCATGCGTCACACACACGCAACTCTGGGTTCGTTACCGGCTTATGCGCTTCGCGCATCGTCTGCGTCGAAAATCCCTGATGATCTTCGAGCTGTCCCGTCAGAGCGGGATGGCGAAAGACAATGGTTTCGCCATCCCTTGCTTCATTCCTTAGTGCCGGCGCTTCTTGCCGCCGTCATTCTTGTTGTCGATGACATCGACGGACGTCTTGTTGCCATTCAGCACGCCGTTCAGGATGCCGGTCTTGCTGCCATTCAAAATCCCGTTATTGGACAGGATGCCACTGACACCGAGATCGATGCTCGGCGAAACCACGACAAGGGCGCCGCCCTTGTTGCTGTTGCCGGACAGGATGCCACCCAGAAGACCGCCCGCATTGGCCTGACCAACGGAAGCGACAGTAAGAATAGCGGCTACACAAGCGAACTTTGCAATCATTTCTCTCTCCTCTTTTGTTTGATCACGCCATCTGGCGTAACTGAACTGTATATTTAGAGGATTCTAATTCAAGCAAAGGCTAATATTACAATAAACGATTAACACTAATACTGGCGATTTTAATCAAATACTACATATCTCGTCTCCGCCCTTTCGCTCCTTTTCCTAAGAGTATCGGCAGGCACCTTTGGCGGAGACAGTAAAACCGGGCAGGAAACTTTATTAACCATCCAAATATAAGATATTGCTTAATTAGCGACCGGAGATGCAAATGCGGCTGGGGGGATATATCGCGCTTGTTCTCGGGCTTGCCTGCGCCTGCCCCGGGTGGGCGGGAGAAAAGGCCGATGAGCACACCATCACCTACAAATCCGGCATCTCCTATGACAGCAATTATTTCGCCGACACCAATCGGCTGAGCGCCATTTCGCTGCGCGCCGGCTTCGGGCTCACGGGCAAGATCGCGCTTGAAGGGGCGGAACTGCGTTACTCGCTTGAGCAGGAAGAGGTTCGCCTTCCCCGTTACCGTTTTGCCAATGAGCATAACACCATCGCGTCGCTGGGTTTGACCAGACGCTTTTCCGAAAAGCTGGAATGGGCTCTTGAGTTGCGCGGCACCCGCAGCGATGCCGGCGATATTTTCCTGCACCTGCCGGAAGAAAATATCGGATACAGGCAGCTGGATCACAAGCTTGAAGCCTCCTCCCAGCTTGGCATCCTCGCCCTTGGCGGCAAGAACAAGCTGACGGCCAGCCTTGCCAGCCTGATGAAAGGCGAGGCGCGTTTCCGCCCGGCCTATTTCATCCCCACGCGTCTGGAGGCCAATGAGGCGCTCCTGTCGCTGAAGGCGGAACATGAACGGCCACTCGCCGGCGGTGAGGCTGGCATCACGATCGCCTATGACCGCATTCTCGTGCCGGAAGGGCAGCAGGAAAAATATGAGCGGTTTCCGGCCCATACGCTGCGCGGCTCGCTTGCTTACGGCTACAGGTTCTCGAACCGTCTCGCAGTGCTTGCCGAAGCTGGGCTGACCTCCATTTCCGGAGACGAGATCAGCGACAAGGTGAAGCGCACCCGGCCTTATCTCCGGACGGAAGCCGAGCTGAAGGCCACGGACCGCATCGCCTTTGGCGTGGGCTTCTCGCAGGATTACGCCCTGTTCGATCCCGACGACCCGATCGCCGAATTTCACCGTCGCTGGCAGTTCGTCGTGAAAAGCAGGCTGGCCGAGAAGGTCGGCCTGGACCTCGCGCTGCAGCAGGTCCACAAGGACTGGATCTATTACAATTACGATACCAGCGAGCGCCGGCTGGTCGCCACCCTCTCTTTCGATACCGGCAAGAACAGCAAGCTGGAGGTGGAGTTCAACCGCCTGCTGCATGACGAGCGCGATACCGACCTTGCCTATGATGGCTCGAGCGTCACCTCGCGTTTCAGCGGCACCTTCTGAACTCCGTCTCAACCTGCGCGAAGGTTCGGACGCATCGGGTCGAAATTCGGTCCCAATTTCTGCTAGAGTCAGACCTTCCAGATTCGACGGCAGGACAGACCGGATAATGTACAGACGATTTTTGCTTCTCGCGGCCGGCCTCGCCTGCATCCCCGTCGCCGCCTCCGCCCATCCGCATATCTTTGCCGAAGCCCGGATGGAAATCGTCGAGGGACCGAACCGGACCATCCAGGAAGTGCGCAACATCTGGCGTTTCGACGAGATGTTCTCAGCAAGCGTTGTGATGGATTACGACAAGAACAGCGATCTGAAACTCGACAAGGACGAGCTGGCCGAAATCGGCAATACCGTGCTGGAATCGCTGGCCGAATATTCCTACTACACCTTCATCACCGCTGACGGGAAACCGGTGGAGTTCGGTAAACCCGACGCCATTCATGTGGATTACAAGGACCAGCAGATTCTGATGTTCTTTTCCGTGAAACCGCTCAAACCTCTGGCGGTGAAGGGCAGGCTCAGCTTTGGCGCGTGGGATCCGACGATGTATACGGCGATCGATTTCGCCAAGGACGGCGACATCGCCACCGAGGGCAAGGATTTGAAGGCCTGCAAGCAGCATGTGGTGCGCCCTGATCCGGACGAAGTGATCTCCCAGAACCAGAATACGCTCACCGATGCCTTTTTCAACGATCCCACCGGTACAGACATGACCAAGCTCTTTGCCACGCGGCTGGAGGTCACATGCTGAGCCGCCGGGTCGGCCTGCTTGCCGTCGTCATCGGCTTCATTGCCGTGGCCGGCGCGGCCCATGCGCAATCGCCGCTCGGCATAGGCTCGGCCGAACCGTCCTTTTCCGTCGGCGGGCCTTTTGCCCCGTTGATGCAGTGGATCAACGTGCACCAGCAGATGTTCTACCGGGCGCTGACCGGCGCGCTGAAGGCGATGCGCGAGGACAGCTGGGCGCTCGGTTCGCTGATCGGCCTCTCCTTTGCTTATGGCGTGTTCCATGCGGCCGGTCCCGGCCACGGCAAGGCGGTCATCTCCTCCTACATGATCGCCAATGAAACGCAGCTGAGACGTGGCATCGTCATCTCCTTCGTCTCGGCGCTCATTCAGGGCGCTGTCGCGATCGGCCTTGTCGGTGCGGCCTGGCTGGTGCTGCGCGGCACCTCAATTACCATGACGAAAGCGACACAGGCGATGGAAATCGCCAGTTTCGCCATGGTCGCCCTGTTCGGCGCATGGCTGCTGGTGCGAAAACTCTGGTCGCTGCGAATCCGGCGCGAGCCGGCCACCGTTTTCGCTGTGGCGGGTGAGGCACCGGCGGCAAGAACCACCGGCATGGGCACGGGGCTGCGGTTTCAGGGCAAACCGGTTTTTGCCGATCACGCCCATGACGGCTTGGGCGATCTCTGCACCGCCTGCGGCAAATCCCACGCGCCCGATCCGATGCTGCTGAGGGCAAAGAACTTCAGTCTTCACGAGGCATGGTCAGCCATCATCGCTGTGGGGCTCAGGCCCTGCTCGGGGGCTATCATCGTCATGAGCTTCGCGCTTTTGAACGGGCTTTATCTTGGCGGTGTGCTCTCCGTCCTTGCGATGTCGCTCGGCACCGCCATCACGGTCTCGGTCCTCGCCATCATGGCCGTCTCCGCCAAGGGTCTGGCCGTGCGTTTCGCTGGCCCCGGCAGCCGCAGGGCGGCCGGTATCAGCCACGCGATCGAAATCGCCGGTGCGCTCTTCGTCTTGCTGATGGGCCTGATGCTGCTCGGGGCGTCGCTTCAGTTCTGATCGTTATGGCGTCGCTGGTAACGCGCCCGCAGCCAGAACAGCAGGAAAAAACAGAGCACCGCCACCGTGCCGAAGGCGGCCGCCAGCCAGGGCGAATAATCCCCGAGCCACAACATGATTTTAGGCATGATGAAGAATATCAGCCCGAAGCCGAGGATGATGAGCACCGCGGCAATGGCAGGCGACCAATCCTTTCTGGCGGTTGGCGTCTCGGGCTTTGGCTTTTCAGGCGTTGGCATGGGCAAGCTCCGCGCGAATATCCTCAAGCTTGCGCTTCTGCGTGCCGTCAGCTGTAAAATTGTCCGGTGAAAGCCAGGCCTCGAAGGCCCTGCCGATCAGTGGCCATTCGGCGTCGATCATGGAAAACCACGCCGTATCGCGATTTTGCCCCTTCGAGATCATATGCTGGCGGAAGACGCCTTCGAAGGTGAAGCCATAACGCTTCGCCGTCGTCTTGGAGGGCTCGTTTTCGTTGTGGCATTTCCACTCGTAACGGCGATACCCCAGATCCTCGAACACATGCTTCGCCATAAGGTAATGCGCCTCGGTGGCAAGCGGGGAACGTTTCATTTTCGCCCCATGGGCGACGGAGCCGACTTCTACCACGCCATTGGCGGGATCGGGCCGCATGTAACTCGCCATGCCGACGATTTCGCCCGTTGTGTTTTCGACAAAGACGAGCGTCACCCAGTTAAGCTTTTCGCCAGCGCCAACAAGCCAGTCGCCAAAGGCATCCGCATCGGGAAAGGCGCTTTGCGGGAAATATCTGAGCAGCGCATTGGTGCCCTCGCCGCCAAGCGCAGCCCAGAGTTTTTCCAGATGTTTGTCACGATCGAACGGTTCCGCCGTTACATAACGGCCCTTCAGCACCACCGGCTGCGGCGCCGGACATCCCTTGAATTCTCTCAGATCGCGCATTCTCTTCCCCATTTGCTGGGAGAAGGATTAGGGCAAGCCGGGCGGGATGACAACAGTGGATGTGGGGGTGGGATGCGGTGATCTCGGCGGGGCGCTTATCGTCCTCGGTGGGCGTGGCTCATCCCCCTCTGCCCGGCAGGGCAGAGGGGGGTGAGCCACACGCTCAAACCTTCATGCCCAAGTCCAAACGCCAACCTACACCTTCGCCGCCACCACCGTCGCCTCGATGTGATCCACCAGCGCATCCGGCAACCCAAGCCGCCCGGCAAGAAGATCGAGATACCCCCGCTCCGCCCGCGTATCGGCCTCGATGGCAAGCCGCGAGGCGGTATAAAGCTCCACCTTCTGCTCTTCCGTGCGGGCAGCGGCCACAAGGGCGTCGATGTCGAGCGGATCGGCCAGTTCCTTTTCGAGGAAACGCTCGGCTTCGCTATCGAGGCCGGAAACCTGCACCTTGTCCATGATATTGGCGCGCTCTTTCTCATCGATATGCCCGTCGGCCTTGGCAGCCGCGATCATGGCCTGGATGAGCTTCAGTGCGAAATCATTGGAAAGCGCCGGCGACTGCGGATGGAAAGCGGAATCGGCGGGCGGAGCGAGAAGTTCCGGCTCGGGTTTCGGCGCGGCTTCCGGCGCCTGTCCTGACTTGTAATTCTTGTAGGCGAGGTAACCGAGGCCAGCGATGGCGGCGACACCGCCGATGGTGGCGACGTTGCCGGCGAGCTTGCGGCCGGTTTTGGTGCCCAGGATTGCGGCGGCGAGAGCACCGGCCTTGAGGGGATTGTTCTTGGCGATATCGGCGGCCTGCCCGGCTCTGTCACGGACGCTTCCCGAAAGGCCCGGCACCTGCGAGCCGAGGAATTGTTCAAGAAGCTTCTTGGCGTCGAACATCAAAATCTCCTGTAGAGGTCAAATCTACAGGGGGAGATAGGAAGCCGTGGGCCGATTATAAATGTCAAACCCGCTCACGCCTTCGTGAACGGGTTTGACAGGAGACAAATCAGCCGCGCAGCGCAGCAGCTTCGGCGGCAAGCTTGGTGATGCCCGCCCAATCACCCGTCGCCACCAGTTCGCGTGGGGCAACCCAGGAGCCGCCGACGCAGACGACGTTCGGCAGGGAGAGATAGTCGTTTGCGTTCTTGAGCGATACGCTGCCGGTCGGGCAGAAGACGGTGCCGGCGAGCGGCGAAGACAGCGCCTTTAGGTAAGGTGCGCCGCCAGCCTGTTCGGCCGGGAAGAACTTCAGCACCTTGTAACCCTCGTCGCGCAGCGCCATGACTTCGCTGGCAGTGGCGGCGCCCGGAAGCAGCGGCACCCTGGAGCTGCGCGCAGCTTCCAGCACGCTCTTGTTGATGCCTGGGCTGACGATGAAGGTGGAACCGGCTTCGGCAGCCGCCTCGAAATCCTTCGCATTGAGAATGGTGCCGGCGCCGACATTGGCGCCTTCCACTTCCGCCGCAACAGCACGGATGGCGTCCAGCGCGGCCGGCGTGCGCATGGTGACCTCGATTGCCTTCAGACCGCCAGCGACCAAAGCACGCGCAAGCGGCACGGCGGAGGCGGCGTCATCCACGATCAGCACCGGCACGACCGGCTGAAGTTTCAGGATGGAGAGAAGTTTTTCGGAGTCCTGGGCCAAGATGAGCCTCCTTGCGCGATTGAAACGATTGAAATCCCGTTTACCGATTAGCCTGCCCCGGCTTTGATGTCGAGGCATGGCAAGGCCATTTTTTGCCCTGATACTTCAATCAATTCGCTTCTTCATCACGCTGTCTTGCGATAGTCTGGCGCACCAGTTTGCGGAGACAGCATGGCCAAGGAAATCGAACGGAAGTTTCTTGTTGCAGGCGGTGAATGGCGCGATGAGGTAACGCATAGCATGGCTTTCCGGCAGGCCTATGTCGCCTCCATGGAAAATCGTTCGGTCAGGGTGAGGATCGTCGACGGGCGTGACGCGACACTCACAATCAAGATCGGCGCAAGCGCGCTCGTCCGCGACGAATATGAATATCCCATCCCGCTGGACGATGCCGAGGAACTGATGGCCAGCGCGCCCGGCGTGGTGATCGAGAAGACGCGGCACACGGTTGATCACGGCGGCTTCACCTGGGAGATCGATGTTTTCGAAGGCCGATATAAGGGGCTTATCGTGGCGGAAGTGGAGATGGATGACGAAAATGCCGATCCGGATCTTCCTCCCTGGCTCGGCAGGGAGGTAACGGGCGACAGGCGCTTTTCCAACCAGTCCCTCGCCACGGACGACCAGAGCGGAGACCTGTCGGATGCCTTTCAGAATTGATCCGAAAAAGCCCTTTGACGATGAAATCCGCCGCGCCGGCCTGGAATTGATCGAAGACACGGTCACCATCCTGCGTAACCGTCCGTCCGGCCCGCACGAGGCCGTGCACGATGCGCGCAAGCGCTTCAAGCGGCTGCGGTCCCTCTACCGCCTCATCCGAAAGGCGGCGCCGGATTTCAGCCGAGAGGAAAATGCCCGCTTCCGGGATATTGCCCGTTCGCTCGCCTTCGCCCGTGATGCGACGGCATTGGTGGAAACGGCGGAATATCTGGAGGCTTTCGCGCTCTCCGATACACAGGGTGAGGCGCTGCGGTCCATCACGGCGATGCTGCGCGCGCGTCGGGATCATGCGGTGAAATACGAGGCCGCTCTCGACGAGGCGATTTCTGCGGCCATCACCGGCTGCGAGGCGGGACGTGAACGGCTGAAGACGCTATCGCTGCCGGATGAGCTCAGGGACAGCGCCCGGCTGCTGAGGACAAGCTGGGCGCGGCAGAGGAAACGGGCGCGACAGGCGCTGGCCGATTGCCACGAGCGGGCCGATGTCGAGCATTTTCATGAGTTGCGCAAGGCCGGCCAGACCTACTGGATGCATCTTGGTCTGATGAGGCGTATCTGGCCATCCGCCATGCGCGCCAAGCGCGCCGATACCAAGCGACTGGTCGACATTCTCGGCCACGAACACGATCTCTCGGTTCTCGCCGCCGTGGCCGACCGCGAGCCCGACCGCTTTGGCAACGGCGAACGGCTGGCGCTGCTGCTCGACGCCATCATCGAAAGGCAGCAGGCGCTGCGTGCCGAAGGCCTTGAACTGGCAGATGAGGTCTTTTCCGAATCTGCCCGCACGGAAAGCCGCATCGTCGGCCTGCTGTGGCGGCAGGCGGCGAAGTAGGCCAAACGCCACTTTCGGCGCTCGCTCACCTCCGTCATTCCGGCCTTGAGCCGGAATCCAGCCAGCCCAAGTCCTTGGGCTGAAAAGACTTGTCCCGCCGCGCAGACGCGCGTCGGCTGGATTCCGGCTCAAGGCCGGAATGACGGAGGCGGCATTGCGACATCCCGTTGCCTGCACACGGCAGCAGGAATGACAGGAAGCCCACAAATCCTCCCGATTGACGATTTTCAAAATACCCGAACCCACCGATAAATATTGCTTTGCGGCCGCCGTCGCTGTATTTCACCGGCCATGACCGACACGACCATTCTCCCCCGCCCGGAAGTCTCTGGCGATTTCCTTGTGGCCGCGCTTTATCATTTCGCCCGCCTGCCGCGGTTCGAGAGCCTGCGTGAGCCATTGTTCGAGCTCTGCCAGAAGAACGGCGTCAAGGGCACGCTGCTGCTGGCCGCCGAGGGCATCAACGGCACGATCGCCGGCCCGGATGCAGGCGTTCACGCCGTGCTTTCCTTCCTGCGCGCCCAGCCGGAATTTTCGGCATTGGAGCACAAGGAAAGCCGCGCCTCGCACATGCCTTTCGTGCGGCTGAAGGTGAAGCTCAAGAAAGAGATCGTCACGATGGGCGTGCCTGATATCGATCCGAACCGGATCGTCGGCACCTATGTCGACCCGCGCGATTGGAACGAATTGATCTCCGACCCGGACACGATCGTCATCGATACCCGCAACGATTACGAAACCACCATCGGCGTCTTCAAGGGTGCAGTCGATCCGAAGACGAAAACCTTCCGCGAGTTTCCGGACTGGGTGAAGAACAATCCCGGCCTGCACAACAAGCCGAAGATCGCCATGTATTGCACCGGCGGCATCCGCTGCGAAAAGGCCACGGCCTTCATGAAGGAGCAGGGCTTCGACGAGGTCTATCACCTCAAGGGCGGCATCCTGAAATATCTGGAAGAAGTGCCGGAAGAAGAAAGCCTGTGGGAGGGCGCCTGCTTCGTTTTCGACGAGCGTGTGTCGGTGGTGCATGGCCTGGCCGAAGGCGACCACCAGCTGTGCCACGCCTGCCGCAACCCGATCACCCCGGAAGTGCGCCTGTCACCCAAGTTCGAGGAAGGCGTCTCCTGCCCGAGCTGCTACGATGAGCGCAGCGAAGAAGACCGCCAGCGCTTCCGCGACCGGCAACAGCAGATCGACCTGGCAAAGAAGCGCGGCGAGCGGCATCTGGGGCGGTAAGCCCAGGTAGCTATAGGACTGTATCTAAATTTGGATAGAGCGGCGCCGCGTGTTTCTTCTCCCCGCCGGGGAGAAGAAACGAGAAGCGACACGTCGAGAACCTCACGCCCCCGCCCGCAGCGCAAAGAGCGGCGCATCCTGTCCGTCCAGCATGGCGGTGATCTCTTCCGCCGCGACCGGTTTTGAGAACAGGTAACCCTGCAATTCGTCGCAGCCGCACAGATGCAGTATGGCCGCCTGCTCTTCCGTTTCCACGCCTTCGGCCGTGACCGGAATGTCGAGTGATTTCGCCAGCGCCACGGTCGCCTGCAGCATTTCCAGCGAGCGGCCTCCCTTGTCGAGCGCCATGATGAGCGAACGGTCGATCTTCATCCTGTCGAAGCCGAAGCGACGCAGATAGCCGACGCTGGCAAAGCCGGCGCCGAAATCGTCGAGCGCAATATGCAGGCCGAGCTGTTTCAGCTTGTCTATCGCCGCACTTGCCCGCTCCGGGTGCTGGATGAAATAACCTTCCGTCATTTCCAGCCGCAGCCTTTCCGGCGGCGTCTTCGTCGCATCCAGAATATCCGCGACATGGCCGGAAAAGGCCGGATTGCGGAACTGCACGGGTGAAATATTGACCGACAGTTTGATGGACGGCCATTGCTGTGCTGTCTCGCAGGCCTTGCGCAGCACCAGCAGGCCGAGCCGGTCGATGAGACCGCTCGTCTCGGCAGCGGCGATGAATATGTCGGGCGGGACGAAGCCATATCCCGGCCTCTGCCAGCGGGCCAGCGCCTCCACCCCGGTAATGCAGCGCGTGGCGGCGCTGACGACCGGCTGATAAACCACCTGTATCTCGTCGTTCAAAATGGCGGAGCGAAGATCGGCCTCGAGCTGCAGTTTTTCCTCGCGCAGCGCATCCATTTTCAATTCGTAGGACACGTAACGACCGCGGCCGTTTTCCTTGGCCTGATACATGGCCATATCCGCGCGGCGCAGCAATTCCTCACCATTGATGTCCCCCGCCCGCGAGATCGACGTGCCGATGCTGCAGCCTATACTTGCCACACGCTCGCCTATGCTGAAGGGTTCGGTGAACAGTTCCAGCAGTGACATGCAGAGCTTGCGGCCTTCCACCCACACGTCGTCGCCCTGAATGGCGATGGCGAATTCGTCGCCGCCGAGCCGCGCCAGAACCGCGCCTTCCGGCACCAGCACCCTGAGCGCCGCCGCCACGCCCTTGATGAGCCGGTCACCCGCCGCGTGGCCGTAGGAATCGTTGATTTCCTTGAAGCCGTCGAGATCGAGATAAAGCAGCTTGATATCCGTCTTGTCGTGGCTTGCCCTGGCGACCATGCGGTCCAGCCTCGCGAAGAGACCGGCGCGATTATTGAGGCCGCTCAGCCGATCGCGCAGAGCCTCTTCCCGCGCCGCCGCCTCATCCGCCTTCAGACGATCGAGCGTGGCCGAACCGATGATGAGCAGCACCAGAAAGAACGTGCCGGCGATACCGAGCGCGGTAAAGACGACCGGCCGCGCCTCATGAAAACTGACATCTCCGGGCAGGTGCGAGCGCCAGACGAGCCGTGCCAGCACCTGCCCCAGCGGATTGACGATATCCACATGGTTGGCGGCCGTTCCCTCGCCATATTGCAGCTCCAGGCCCTCGATCACGTAGTTGCGGGCGAGTTTGTGCACCGTCGCCTGGGTGAGATGACGGGCAAAAACCAGATAGCGCCGCTCCGCACCGACCGGCGGCAGCGCTCCCGATTTGAGCCGCACCAGCGCAACACCGGCAGCGGCGATGCCATCCCCGGTTTTGACGAAACCCGTGACCTGCGAGGTGACGCCGGGACGCATGGACCGCACCCGTTCGATCATTTCCGGAAGGCCGGCGGCGAAATAGGTGCCGGGCACCCATTTCGCCGGCTTGCCATTCTGATAAGCCATACGGACCTTGTCATCCTCGTCGATGATAACGGCAGTATCGAAAAGATCGTTATTGGCCGTCATGTCGCCGTAATTGCTTGCCACCCAGTCGAAGCGATCAGGAGCATAGACATATTCGGCGGCATCGTCCCAGGCGGCGTAATCGTTGAGCGTCGCACCAAGCTGTTCGCGAAAAGTGACGAGAGCTCCCGCCGTCGTCTCGCGTGAACGGGCACTGTCGAGCAGATTGGCCTTTTCCCGGACCTGACTGAGAGCGGAGAGGACGAGCGCCGTAACGATGAGAAGCACCAGCGCGAAGGTGGACAGCACAACGCCGACGGCGGTTCTGCGCCCGACCGGCAAATAGTCCCCAATGTTGCGCGGCGCAATCCGCATAAAATCCCCTTCGAAAGCATCATCTTGCGAAGGAAACATTCAAAAGCCGTTAAGCCGCGCCGTAACACCGACCCAAAAAACAACGGGTACAAAACGACAGTCCGACCGGAAATCTGAAAAATCCTTTCTGAAAGAACGGAAGTTTTTCAGGAAAAGTGGATTTGCGCCCGTCCGTAAAACAAAAAACCTCCCCCGCGCGCGGGAGAGGTCATCATTTTCATCGTGATGGAGCGATTACCAGGACGGGATAACCGTGCCGTTATACTTCTCCAGAATGAAGGCCTTCACTTCCGGGCTGTGGTAGGATTCCACCAGCGTCTTCACCCAGGGCTTGTCCTTGTCCTGCGTGCGAACGGCGATGACGTTCGCGTAAGGGGACTTTTCGCTTTCGATGGCGATGGAGTCCTTCTTCGGGTTCAGGCCGGCTGCCGTGGCATAGTTGGTGTTGATGACCGAAGCGTCGGTATCGTCAAGCGAGCGCGGCAGCTGTGCGGCGTCGAGTTCGACGATCTGGATGTTCTTCGGGTTTTCGGTGATGTCGGCAGGCGTTACCTTGAGGCCAGCTTCTTCCTTGACCTTGATCAGGCCCTTGGAGGCAAGAACCAGAAGGGCGCGGCCGCCATTGGTGGGATCGTTCGGAATACCGACCGTCGCGCCATCCTTCAGCTCGTCAAGGCTCTTCACCTTCTTCGAATAAACGCCCATCGGGGTGGTGATGGTGGTGCCGACGCTGACGAGATCGAACTTGCGGTCAGCGATCTGGTTGTCGAGGTACGGCTGGTGCTGGAACGAGTTGGCCTGCAGCTCGCCGTCGTTCAGCGCCTGGTTCGGCACGACATAATCGGAGAACTCGACGATATCGATATCGAGGCCCTTGGCGGCCGCGATCTTCTTCACCTGTTCCATGATCTGCGCGTGTTCGGCGGGGGTGACGCCGATCTTGATCGTCTCGGCCAGCGCCTGACCGGCGGTGAAGAGAGCGGCGAGCGATGCCGCGAGAATAAGTTTCTTCATAGGTGTCTCCTTGGGTTGTTATTATGAACGCAGTTAATTCTTCCGTGTACGCTTGTCGAAGCTGCGCGCCAGCCGGTCGCCGGCGCTCTGCACCAGCTGCACCAGCACGATCAGCACCAGAACCACGGCCAGCATCACGTCTGGCATAAAGCGCTGGTAACCGTAGCGGATGCCGAGATCGCCCAGCCCGCCGCCGCCAACCGCGCCCACCATGGCCGAATAACCGATGAGGCTGACCAGCGTGAGCGTGAGCGCCAGCGTGATGCCGGGCTTGGCCTCAGCCAGCAGAACCTTGGTGACGATCTGCAGCGGGGTCGCACCCATGGCGCGGGCAGCCTCGATCAGACCCTTGTCCACCTCGCGGATCGCCGCCTCCACCAGCCTGGCGATGAAAGGCACGGTCGCAACCGTCAGCGGCACGATGGCGGCACTGGTGCCGATCGACGTGCCCGCCACGAGACGGGTGAAGGGAATGATCGCCACGACAAGAATGATGAAGGGCGTGGAGCGCGCCGCATTCACGATGAGGCCGAGGATGCGGTTGGTCATGGGCGCGGGAAACAGTTCGCCCTTGCCGCTGGTGGCGAGGAAAACGCCCATCGGCACGCCGATGATGGACCCAACGATGCCGGAAACAGCAACCATGTGAAGGGTTTGCAACAGCCCTTTCAGCAGAAGGTTGAAGATCATATCAGGCGACATAACCGAGCACCTCCGTGTGAAGACCGGTTTCAGCATAAAAGCGATCGGCGCGCGCCGTAACCTCAGCCGAGGCCGGATAGGAGACGACAAGCGAACCGAAGGGCTCGCCGGAAATTTCCTCGATGGTGCCGGCGAGGATGTTCACATCCGGGCCGATTTCGGCGACGAGACGGGCCGTCAGCGGCTGGAAGGCCGTTTCGCCGAAGAACACCAGACGCACCAGAACACGATCGCCTTCCGCTGCCTGCGGCTTGAGACCAGAGGTAACCCAGTGCGGCAGCTTCACGCCGACAGAGGACGACAGCAGGCTGCGGGTGGTCTCGTGTTTCGGCGCTGTGAAGATATCGAAGGTGGTGCCTTGCTCAACGATCAGTCCCCTGTCGATGACGGCCACCTGCGACGCGATGGTCTTTACCACCTCCATCTCATGGGTGATGAGCAGCACGGTCAGACCGAGTTCGGCATTGATGCGCTTCAGCAGTTCGAGAATGGATTGTGTCGTTTCCGGATCGAGCGCAGAAGTCGCCTCGTCGGAAAGGAGCAGCTTCGGCTGGGTGGCGAGCGCACGGGCAATGCCGACACGCTGCTTCTGGCCGCCGGAAAGTTCCGCCGGATACCGCTTTGCCTTATCGGACAGGCCGACGAGATCAAGCAGCGGCGCAACGCGGGTCTCGATTTCCCTCTTGCCCATGCCTGATATTTCGAGCGGCAGCGCCACATTATCGAAGGCGGTGCGCGACGACAGGAGATTGAAGTGCTGGAAGATCATGCCGACGGAACGACGCAGCGTGCGCAGGCTCTTTTCATCGAGCGCCGCAACATCGACGCCATCAACGATCACACGACCGGTTGAAGGCTTCTCGAGGCCGTTGGCGAGGCGGATGAGCGTGGACTTGCCGGCACCGGAACGACCGATGATGCCGGTGATTGAGCCTTTCGGCACGGCGTAATCGATACCGGCTAGGGCTGCGAAGCCGGGCTTGCCGCCCGTGCCGCCAAAGGTCTTGGTCACGCCTTCGAACGTGACCATCGGCTCCTTTGCCGCCCCTTCAGGGACCGCCTGTTCTTGACGCGCGGGCGAGGCCGCACTGGATGGAAAACTCATTGTGAACTCTGGGAATGCGTGACGGATCGGGTCTCAAAAAATCCTGTTGCGGTGCTGAACCGCTCTCTTCATGCAGCCTTCGGGCACATTCGATGACAGCTGATTTTCCGGGTCATTTCGTCAGGCTTTCACTCAGAAATGCCGGGGATCGGCAATTCGATGGCGCATACTTGCCCGCACACGCCACCTTTTAACAGGGATGTTTTTTCAATTATCTGAAAAGAGAGGAAAAATCTACCGCAAAGCCGCGTGTGCAGCCCTGCGGCAGTCAAGATTTTGCGAGTACCTTGAATCAGACGCGGCTGACGAATTCTTCGGCGGGACGGCGCACCTTCTTCAGGTTCACCAGCCAGTCGCCTTCCGGCTGGCGATAACCGAGCGGCAGGATGGTGACGGAGCGCAGGCCCTTCTCACGCAGGCCAAGGATTTCATCGAGCCTGGCAGGATCGAAACCTTCCATCGGAGTGGAATCCACACCCTCAAAGGCGGCCTGCGCCACAGCCATGCCGAAACCGATATAGGCCTGACGGGCGGCGTGCTCGAAATTCACCTGCTGATCGCGCTGCGGATAGGTGTTAAGCAGCATCTGGCGATAGGCTTCCCAGCCTTCATTCTTGATGCCGCGCTCTTCATTGACCAGATCGAACATATGGTTGATCCGCTCTTCGGTGTAATTATCCCACGCCGCAAAGACCAGCAGATGCGAGCCTTCGGTCACCTGCGCCTGGTTCCAGGCAATCTCGCGGATTTTGGCGCGCACTTCCGGATCGGTGACGACGATGACTTCAAAGGGCTGAAGACCGCTGGAGGTGGGCGCCAGCCGCGCTGCCTCGACAATGCGCTCAACCTTGTCTTCGGACACCGTCTTTGAAGGGTCCATTTTCTTGGTGGCATAACGCCAGTTAAGTTTTTCGATAAGCATGTTCGTTTTCCCTGGGAGGACCAGCCCGCCCTGCCCCTTGACGGCAGGATGGGCGCTACGCTTCGTAGCCCGTCTCACATAGGAGCCGGGACGGCAGGCGCAAGCAGGCACCGTGGGGTAACCGACAAAAAAGTTTGGAAAACTGATAATAAGGGGAGAGAACTTTATTGCGGACAGGCTTCGTGCTCTCGCCCGTCAGGAGTCGACGTTGAATTTTACGCATCAGCCGGCCTCCCCACCCTCATTCCTGTGCTTGTCACAGGAATTTAGCCCACACGCGTCCACGTGGCGCAAAGACTCCCCTCAGCCCAAGGACTTGGGCTGGCTAGATTCCTGTGACGAGCAGAGGGATGAGGAGAGAAAGCCTCACCCCTTGGCAACCCCATGGTTCCCCTTCGGAAAACCCGAAGCCAACGCGCTGTACCACTTGCCGCTATTCTTCACCGTCCGCACCTGGGTCTCATAATCCACATGCACGAGCCCGAAACGCATGCGGTAACCCTCGGCCCATTCGAAATTATCCATCAGGCTCCAGGCGAAATAACCGCGCATCGGGTAACCGTCACGGATGAGATCGGCGACGATGCCGAGGTGTTCGGCGTAATAATCGAGACGCGGCTGGTCATTCACCTCGCCGTTTTCGACTCCCATATTATAGCAGGCGCCGTTTTCGGTGATGTAGCACTCCGGCAGATCGTAACGCCTGTAGAGCGTCTCAACCAACGACTTCAGCGCCGGAGCGTAAACCTCCCAGCCGATATCGGTCTTCACATCGCTGACCGCCGGTGCGGGCATAGTCGCGGGGAATTCCGCGCCCGGTGTCGCGTCGTCGGCAACGCGCATCGGCGTGTAATAATTCAGGCCCCACCAGTCGAGCTTCTGGCTGATGATGCCGAGGTCTTCCGCCTCAACGACGGGCATACGATCACCCAGCGCCTCCATCATCTCGGCGGGATATTCGCCTTTGAAGACCGGGTCAAAGAACGCGCCATTGTGGAACTGGAAGGCCCGCTCGGCCGCCTTCAGATCAGCCTCGCCATCGGAAGCGGGAATGACGGAATGGGCGTTCAATACCAGCCCCACCGGCACTTTCGGCGCGACGTGGCGGGAAGCTTCCACGCCGAAACCGTGGGCGAGGTTGATATGGTGCATGGCGGCAAGCGCGGCCTCCATGTTGCGCTCGCCCGGCGCGTGGACGCCGTAGAGATGGCTGAGCCACACCGCGCACCATGGTTCGTTGAAGGTCGCCACCGCATCCAGCCGGTCGCCGAGGCGGGCCATGACGGTCTTGGCGTAACGCTGGAAGGCATGTGCCGTGGAGCGGGAAGACCAGCCGCCATCCCCCATCAGGGTCAGCGGCAGATCCCAATGGTACAGCGTCGCATAGGTCTTGATCCCGCGTGCCTTGCAGCCATCAACGAGACGGTCGTAGAAATCCAGACCCTTCTCGTTGATCGGCCCGAAACCATCGGGAATGATGCGCGGCCAGGCGATCGAGAAACGATAGGCCTCCACCCCCATCTCCTTGATGAGATCGAGGTCTTCCTCCCAGCGATTGTAATGATCGCAGGCGATATCGCCATTGTGACGCCCGAAGACATGGCCCGGCATATTGCAGAAGGCATCCCAGATGGAGGGCTTGCGGCCATCCGCCTTGGTGGAACCTTCGATCTGGAACGAGGCAGTTGCGACGCCAAACAGGAAATCGCCGGGGAAACGGGCTGCGAGCGTTTTGGGATCGGTCATCGGAGAGTCCATCGATGTGAAAAGATCAGCAGCGGTTTAGACCATGTCGCCTGCGAGGTACAGTCGGGCTCGGCGGAATCTACAACGTTTCAGGATGCGCGGTGAACAGACCCAAAGCGCTTTGCATGCGCAAACGTCGCCGCGGCGCTCGGCCGGCGGCGTGGAAGGCAGGCCCGGTGAATGCGGGTGGAACAGGTATTGGTGGAAGTATTTGCATGCACCGGGCCGCATTATAGAGACCATGATCATGGCCTCTCGCTTACAGCCTTTTCACGACATCTATCCGATCAGCCCTTCCCGCCTCTGGCCGTGCGGGACGCCTCTCCGAAACACGGTCTACCAGAACCATGCTTGTCGATGCCGGCAACCGGTTCGCAAAAGGCGCCGCGCGTATCGCCCTTCCGTTCCGGTTGCGGGAGGAATGATGCAGCCAACGGAGGCAATGGGGATGGGAGAGGAAGAATTTTTTCGGAAGTGACTGAAAAGGATGGAGGGGTGGCGCAGAGTTGTCCGCTTCTTCTGGAGCAGAACTGAGAGCGGGGCCCCTTATCCAGCCCTTTGGGCTCCTCCGGCGGAGAGAAGAAATGTACCGAGCCCGCCGCGTTTGGCAAGGAGCGTGAAGCTTGTTCTTCTCCCCGCCGGGGCGAAGTGCCGGAGCGCAGCGGGGCGATGAGGGGGCAACGTTGCCGTCACCCCCTCCATCACGTCAAACGTAACGATTGACCACGTTTTCGAGATATTCCTGACGACCCGATTTTGGCTCAGGATTGATATCCTCGCGCTCGACCAATGCCGCAATCTCGTCGAGCTTCAGCTCGCCGCGCAGCATCTTCTGGGCTTCCGGCGAATCCCACTTGGCGTAGCGCTCCTTGAGTGGCTTCGACAATGCGCCGTCCTCGATCATCTTCGCCGCCGCCTTGAGGCCACGGGCGCAGCAATCCATGCCACCGATATGGCCGATCAGCAGGTCCTGCGGATCGAGCGACTGGCGACGCAGCTTGGAATCGAAGTTGGTACCGCCATTCTTGAAACCGCCGCCGGCGAGCACATGGTAATAGGCCAGCGCCATTTCCGGCACGTTGTTGGGGAACTGGTCCGTATCCCAGCCGGACTGGTAATCGTTGCGGTTCATGTCGATGGAGCCGAAAATGCCGAAGGCGTTGGCCATGGCAAGCTCGTGCTCGAAAGAGTGGCCGGCGAGGATGGCGTGGCCCTGCTCGATATTGACCTTCACTTCCTTGTCGAGACCGTTCTTCTGCAGGAAGGCATAAACGGTGGCGACGTCATAGTCGTACTGGTGCTTGGTCGGCTCCTGCGGCTTCGGCTCGATAAGGATCGTGCCTTCAAAACCGATCTTGTATTTGTATTCCACCACCAGATTGAGGAAGCGGCCAAGCTGGTCGAGCTCGCGCGACAGATCGGTGTTGAGCAGGGTTTCGTAACCTTCGCGGCCGCCCCACAGAACGTAGTTCGCGCCGCCGAGCTTCTTGGTGGCGTCCATGCAGGTCTTCACCGTTGCGGCGGAGAAAGCGAAGACGTCAGGATCGGGATTGGTCGCGGCACCCGACATGAAGCGGCGGTTGGAGAAGAGGTTGGCCGTGCCCCAAAGGAGCTTCACGCCGGTATCGGCCTGCTTCTGCGCGAAATAATCAACGATCTCGTTGAGGTTCTTGGTGTTTTCAGCGAAGTTCTTGCCTTCCGGGCGCACATCGGCGTCGTGGAAGCAGTAGAACGGCGAACCCAGCAGCGAGAAGAATTCGAACGCCACGTCGGCCTTCAGTTTCGCGGCCTGCATGCTGTCTTCAAACCATGGACGCTCGAACGTCTGGCCGCCAAAGGGGTCACCGCCCGGCCAGGTGAAGGTGTGCCAGTAGGCCACCGCAAAACGCAGATGGTCTTCCATGCGCTTGCCCGCGACGATTTCATCAGGGTTGTAGTGGCGGAAGGCCAGCGGATTGGTGCTGTCGGGGCCTTCATATTTGATCTTGGCGATATCGCCGAAGAAGCCTGTGCTCATTGGGTGGTTCCTCCTTGGTGGGTCTAGATGGTGTTCGAAAATTTCAGGGGCGGCGTTTGCCGCTCACCCCCCTCTGTCCTGCCGGACATCTCCCCCTCAAGGGGGGAGATCGGCAAGACGTTAACTTCGGCGCATCCTCCGCTGCGTTAGAGATGGCCGGGACGTTGCGGCGATTCGATCTCCCTCCTTGTGGGGGAGATGCCCGGCAGGGCAGAGGGGGGTGAAGCCCCACACGCCGTGTCTCAATGCGATAGCCCCCTAATCGCCGGATAAACCGCGTGATACCGCCGGTAAGCCTCCTCATAGGCATCGGCCAGATCAGCCACCGGCTCAATCGTCCGCGCCGTCTCCGGCTGCGAGCACACCGCCACCGGATCAGCTCCGGTCGCGGCAATCAGGCCGAGACGCGCGGCACCGAAGGCCGCACCGAAATCGCCCTCGGCGGGAATATCCACTGGCACACCAAGCGACGTAGCAATCGACGCCAGCCAATAGGCCGAACGCGAGCCGCCGCCGATGGCGGTGACACGAGAGATCGAGGTGCCGGCGGATTTCAGGGCTTCGAGATTGTCCCTGATCGCGAAGGTCACGCCCTCAAGCACGGCCTGCGTCAGCGCCTTGCGGTCGCTCTCATGCGAAAGGCCGATGAAGGAGCCGCGGATGGCAGCATCATTGTGCGGTGTACGCTCGCCGGAAAGATAGGGTGCAAAGGTGACACCCGTGGGGGCAAGCAGCGTGTCGCCGAGTTCGCCGGTCAGATCGGCGGCGGATTGGCCTGTCAGCCGCGAATACCAGTTCAGCGCATCCGTGGCGGACAGAATGACGCCCATCTGGTGCCAGGTATTGGGCAATGCGTGGCAGAAGGCATGCACGGCGCTTTCCGGCTTCGGCAGATAAGAGGCATTGGCGGCAAAGAGCACGCCAGAGGTTCCGAGCGACACGAAGGCATGACCTTCCTTCACCGTGCCCATGCCACAGGCCGAGGCGGCATTGTCGCCCGCTCCGCCGGCAACCACGGCCCGGCCGGAAATGCCCCATTCGGAGGCAAGCTCGGCGCGCAGAACGCCCGCCTCATCCGTGCCTTCCACCAGAGACGGCATGTGTTTTTCATCGAGCCCGGTGGCGGCAAGCAGGTCGGAAGACCATTTGCGCGCGCCGGTATCGAGCCAGGAAGTGCCGGCGGAATCGGACATTTCCGAGATATATTCACCGGTCAGCCACAGCCGCAGATAATCCTTCGGCAGCAATACCTTGGCGACTTTTGCGAAGACTTCAGGTTCGTTCTTTGCCACCCAGGCGAGCTTCGGCGCGGTGAAGCCAGGGAAGACTATATTGCCGGTTATCTTGCGGAAGCGCGGATCGGCATCCAGTGCGGCAGCTTCCGCGTGCGAACGCGTGTCGTTCCACAGGATGCAGGGGCGCAGCACCTTGCCATCGGCATCGACAAGTGTGGCGCCATGCATCTGCCCTGACAGGCCGATGCCCTTCACCGCGGCAAGCTCTTTCGGAAACTTCTGCTTCAGGCCGGCAACTGCGGTTTTCGTCGCGGCGATCCAGTCCGCCGGGTCCTGTTCCGACCAGCCATGATGCGGGCGCGAGACATCCAGCGAGCCGTTGGCCGAGCCGATGATTTTCTGATCGCCGTCCATCAGCAGGGCTTTGACGCCTGAAGTGCCAAGATCGAGACCGAGATACATGTATTTCTCCATTCCGGCGCGCCATGCGCCAAAGTTCATGCGGTTTTTTAAAGTCGCCGCCAGAGGGAAAACCAGCGGCCACTTTTCCTTCGGAAGAGTTTCTTCAGGGAAGATTGTCCCTGAGGAAGATATCGATACGAATACGTTCCTGCGCGGCGATGACGGGCAGACCATCGGCGCGCGCCTTCAGGACGCGGATGGCGCTGCGCACCTCGTGACCCGCGTCCTGGTTGAGCACGGCATCCAGCAGCCCTTGCCGCAGCGCATTGGCGGTGGTTTCGGTGAGCTCATGGGCGATGACCGAAAGCGGTCTTTCGTCATCTACCGCTCCAAGCGCGCGGATGAGACCTCGATTACCGGCACCGAGACTGTAAATGCCGGCGAGGGTTGCATTGCCGAGCGCCTCGCGCACCAGCGCCTCGACGGTCAGCGGATCGTCCCTGCCCTCCAGCACCGGCAGCAGCCGCGCCTGGGGAAACTCTGCCTCGATGACGGCGCGAAACCCTTCCAGACGCTCGCGATGGTCGCGCACCAGCATGGAGCCGGCCACAACGGCGACATCGCCGCTACGTCCGGAAAGAAAACGTCCCATCAGGCTCGCCGCCGTGCGCCCGGCGGCGACGTTGTCCACGCCGGCATAATGGTCGCGTCTCGAACCCGAGAGGTCCGACACCAGCGTCACCGTGGCGATGCCGTCTTCCGCCAGCCGGTCGGCGGCCTCCGCCACATCTTCGGAATCGGTGGCGACGAAGGCCACCCCGGATGGCTTTTCCCGGCGCGCAACTTCCAGAGCCTCAGTCAGAGCCGCAGCATTAAACGGCGGCACCTCGATGACGCGGATCGCCGTCCGCTCCAGATGCGAGCGGCTGGCCGCAGCCCGTACCTCGGCGCGCAGCGTCGCCATGAAGGAATTGTCGTTGCCGGGCAGGATGAAGATCATCGAGTAATTGCGCCCCTTGGCCAGATTGGCGGCGGCGATGTCACGCACGTAACCCAGTTCGGCAATGGCCGCTTCCACCCGCGCCCGCGTTGCGGCATGCACGCCGGGACGCATGTTCAGCACCCGGTCTATGGTGGCGAGGCTGACGCCCGCCCGCTCGGCGATATCGTGAACTGTCGGCTTCATGGCTCCTCCCGCCTCCTGCATATCCAGCTTTGCCGCCGCCGTAAATCGAAAAATGATGTACGTACCTCATAATTCGATGCAAGACGGCGATCCGTCGGTGTTCTTTCGCCCGCGTTGCCGCGTGTTTCTTCTCCCCGAGCGGGAGAAGGTGGCCCGAAGGGTCGGATGAGGGGGAAACGCCAGCGATAGATCGCACGCTTGCCCCCTCATCCCGCTGCCGCGGACTTCTCCCCGGCGGGGAGAAGAAACAAGCGGGAACCGCTCGCCCCATTTAGCCAACAGGCAAAAAAAGGGGCCGTCATTTCCGACGGCCCCAGCTCTGCGGTGGATGGGAGGGGATTGTTATCAGTGCGCCGCGTCTGGTGGCGGCGCTGCCTTGGGTTTCTGGATCAGGATCGTCATGAAGATCAGGCTGGAAAACAGCAGCGTCAGCGCGAAGAACACATCGGCGAAGGCTAGAATCCATGCCTGCTGCGAGACCATGCCGACCATTTTCTTGACCGCGACGGATGCGCCATCGAGCCCGTAGGAATCATAGTTGGCGCCGACACTGTTCAGCCATTCCAGCGCCTTGGGGTTGGAATAGCTGATATGTTCGGCCAGACGCACATAATGGTCGTCCGTGCGCTGCGACAGCATGGTGTTGATGACGGCAAGACCAACGGCGCCGCCGAGGTTACGCGTGAGGTTGAACAGGCCGGAGGCGTTGCGGATACGGGCGGGCGGCAGGGTGCCGAGCGCGATGTTGTTGATCGGCACCATGCACATCATCAGGCCGAAACCGCGCAGGATCTGCGGGATCAGCAGCTCGTAGAAATCCCAGTCGGTCGTCACATGCGTCATGATCCAGGTGCCGCAGCCGAAGCTGATGAAGCCGATGGCCATCATCGCCCGCGGATCGAGCTTGGTGGAGACCTTGCCGGCAATCGGCGCGGTGAAGAACATCGCAAGGCCGGACACGAACATGGTTTCGCCGATCATCAGCGCGTCATATCCCCTCACCCGGCCGAGATAGAGCGGGTAGAGATAGGTCAACCCGTAAAGCCCGATGCCCATGACGAAGGAGAACAGCGAGCCGATGGAGAAGTTGCGGTCCGCAAAGGCGCGGATATCAACCACGGGGAACTCTACCTTGAAGGCGCGCCAGAAAAAGACGACCGCGCCGATAACCATGGCGACCGTTCCCATGACGATGTGCTCGTCGTTAAACCAGTCCTTGTTGTTACCCTCTTCCAGCACATATTCCAGCGAGCCGAGGAAGACGGCCATGGAGATCAGCCCCCACCAGTCGAACTTCTTCCACAGTGACTTTTCCGGCTTGTCGAAATCGATCAGGCTCCATGTCAGGATGGTGACGATGATGCCGGGGATGATGTTGACGAGGAACAGCCAGTGCCAGGAAAAGGCGTTGGAAAGATAACCGCCGACCGTCGGGCCGATGGTGGGCGCGAGCGTGGCGACGAGACCGATGATTGGTGAGACGACCGAGCGTTTGGACGGCGGGAAGATGGTGAAGGCGGCCGCAAAGACCGACGGGATCATGCCGCCGCCGATAAAGCCCTGGATCGCGCGGTAAACGATCATCTGGTCGATATTGGTGGCAGTGGCGCAGAGCGCGCTCGAGATCGTGAAGCCCGCAGCACAGGTGGCGAAGAGCACGCGCGTGGAGAGAATGCGCGCCAGCGTGCCCGACAGCGGGATCATGATGACTTCCGCGATCAGATAGGACGTCTGCACCCAGGCGATCTCATCCGAGCCGGCGCCGAGGCCGGCCTGGATTTCCGCAAGCGAGGCGGACACGATCTGAATGTCGAGAATGGACATGAACATGCCGAAGACCATCGCGAAGAATGCGATGAGCCTGCGCCTGTCCATCGGAGGATCGGCGGGGATGGACGCCCCGCCCGTACCGACAACCGTAGCCGCCATGATCTTGCCCTCAACGGCGCGTCAAAGACGCGCCTTACTTGGCCTGCGGATTAGCTTGCGCCGTTCTGGTGGTTTCCGGCGCCGTGCGGGTATCGACATCGACAACAACGCTGAGGCCCGCGCGCAGATTATGCTTTTCGAGGTCTTCCTTGGAGAAGACGATCCGAACCGGCACGCGCTGGATGACCTTGGTGAAATTGCCCGTCGCATTTTCCGGCGGCAGCATCGAGAAGACCGAGCCGGAACCCGGCGAGATCGACTGGACCGTGCCTTCGATCGTCGCGTCGTCAAAGGCGTCGACATGCACGCGCACCTTCGAACCGGGTACGACGCGGGCGAGCTGCGTTTCCTTGAAATTGGCGTCGATATAAAGCTCGTTCATCGGCACCAGCGAAGCCAGACGCTTGCCGACAGACACCAGATCGCCATTCTGTACCGCGAGATTGCCGATAACGCCGTCATAAGGCGCCTTCAGAACCGTGAAGGACAGATCGCGGGCCGCCTTGTCGCGGGACAGCTGTAGCGAACGGATGGTGCTTTCCGCCTCCTGACGCTGGGCGCGCAGGAGCTCCACATTGGCCTTGGCCGAGGCGATGGCGGCATCGCCGGCGACGACATTCGCCTTGGCCTGATCGAGCGCGACCTGCGCATTATCGGACGCGGCAACCGTGCCGACATCCTTTGCCTGCAGCTGGCTTGCGCGCTTCTGGGTGATTTCCGCACCACGAAGGGCTGCATCCAGCGCGCCCTTCTGGGCAACGGCCTGCTCGAGCGCCGCTTCGCCGCCGATGATCTGCGCATCGATACGCTTCAGAGACAGTTCCTCGGTGCGGATCTGCGCTTCGGCCTGGTCAAGCGCGATACGATAATCGCCGTCGTCAAGCGTCACCAGCGGGTCGCCCGCCTTGACTTCCTGGTTCTCGACCACGTTCACCCTGGCGACGTAACCGGAAACCTTCGGCGCGATGACCGCGATGTCACCTTCGATATAGGCGTCGTCCGTCGACACCAGGAAGCGACCATCGATCCACCAGTTGTAACCGTACCAGCCAGCACCGGCCAGCAGTGCAATAGCAATGACAGGCAGAAGCTTCGAGCGCTTCTTCTGCTTTGGTGCCGGCGCTGCCTGCGGCTGCTGGGAAGGCGCCTCCGCCGGCTTTGCGGGAGAGGTCTCGGCCTTGGCGGAGATATCCGCCTCTTCCGCATCGTTGACGGCGCGAACCGCATTATTCTTATGGGCCGACATGAGAGAGCTTACCGTGATAGATTGAAGAAAGTTTTTCGAACTGAACCGTTCGGTTCGATTGACATAATCTCTTTCCTGACACATATCAAGTGTTATCGAACCGATTGGTTCGACGTTCGGTTAATTTTTTTTACGCCGTTGTGATGCTATGAGGGCGGTAGCGATGGCAGGTGAAGACAGGGATATGGAGACGGAAACGGAAACGGGCTGTCCGGGCAATGCCGCCGGGCGTTTTGCGGCGGGCGAAGACCCGGCCAAACGCGAGCAGATTCTGGCAGGTGCCTGGCGTGTGTTCAAGCGCAAGGGCTTCGATGCGGCCAGCATGAACGACATCACGCGTGAAGCGGGCGTTTCCAAGGGCACGATCTACGTCTATTTCTCCAACAAGGAGGATCTGTTCGTTGCGCTCGTCGATCACCATCGCAACGAATTCGCCACCTCCATGCGCCATATCCTTGAGGGCACCGAGGAGGTGCGCGAGGGGCTGGAGCAGTTCGGCAAGGCCTTTGCCAACAAGATGATCTGTTCGGACATGATCCCCGCCATGCGTTCGGTGCTCGGCGTCATCGATCGCATGCCAAAACTGGCGCAGCGCTTTTTCCTGTCGGCTCCGAACAACGTGCGCACCGTGCTCCTGGATTTCATCCAACATCAGGTCGAGATCGGCCATCTGAAAGTGGACGATCCTGAACTGGCCGCCCGGCAATATATCGAGCTTTCCACCGGCACCTTCTTCAAGCTGCGGCTGTTCGGCGAACTGGAAGGCCCGGTTCCCGACGAGGAACTGGACCGGGTTATCAGCAGCGCCATCAACGTATTCATGGCGGCTTACGGAACAGACAAGGCCTGAGACCATTCAGCAAGGGACGGCCTGACCGGCATCGGGCCGGCAAGGCAATGGCGTCCGATACGCGGTTTGCGCGAAATTTCGATGAAATCTTGCCAAACACAGGAGCTATCTCCTTGTTTCTCGCGTATTGCGCTATAAATTCCACCCACCGAATATATCGGCTGGCCTTGTTGCTGAAAGGAAAACATACCTGATGGAGTCCATTCTCCCTCTTCTGTCGGACCCCGCCGCCTGGGTGGCGCTCGTCACACTGATCGTCATGGAGGTCGTTCTTGGCATCGACAACCTGATCTTCATCTCCATTCTCACCAACAAGCTGCCGCCTGAACAGCGCGAAAAAGCCCGCAAGATCGGTATAGGCCTCGCGCTCGTCATGCGCCTTGGCCTGCTTGGTACCGTCGCCTGGATCGTGCAGCTCACCACACCGGTCTTCGAAGCCTTCGGCCACCCATTCTCGTGGAAGGACATGATCCTCATCGCCGGCGGTCTCTTCCTCGTCTGGAAGGCGACCAAGGAAATTCACCACAATGTCGACCCGGAAGACCACAAGGAAGACCTGGTGGGCGGCCCTGTGGGCATGAATTTCGGCGCCGCCATCGGCCAGATCCTGCTGCTCGACCTCGTCTTCTCGGTGGACAGCATCATCACCGCCGTCGGCATGACCCCTCACCTGCCGATCATGATCGTCGCCGTCATCGTGGCCGTGACAGTCATGCTGCTGGCCGCAACGCCGCTCGCCAATTTCATCGAGCGTAACCCCACCATCGTCATGCTGGCGCTCGCCTTCCTGATGATGATCGGCACGACACTGATCGCCGAAGGCATGGGCTTCCATGTTCCCAAGGGCTACGTCTATGCCGCCATGGCGTTCTCGGCACTGGTGGAACTGCTCAACATGCTGGCGCGCAATGCAAGGCGAAAGAACAAACAGCTGCATTGAGTGATAGCTGCAACGACTGGTAGGGCCCGCAGCATGCGGGCCTTGCATAACCGGACCAAGGGGGCCGACACATGGCATCGCCCGAAGGGACGAGAACATGGCTTTCGTCATTAAAGCGGAAATCTCAGACCCCGACGCGGAAACTTTCGCATTCACCGCGCAGAAAACCATGTATGGCGGCAAGACCATCATGGCGGGCGATACTGTTTTCCTGTTTGCCAGCGAAAATGAGGGCGGGCACGGCCTCATTGCGAGCGGCGTCGTGACAGCCACCCGGGCAATTGCCCGCAGACCGGGCATCGCGCGCCAAACGCCCCGGGTCGATCTCACCATAAAGAGAACGGCAACGGCCTGGCGTCCTCTCGGCCGGGCACAGTTGCGGGATTTCCGGGACTGGGAGGACGGGCAGCCTGAGACCGAACTCAATTTCAAACTTTACCGCCAGGCGACAGACAAGATCGTCGGCATATCTGACGAGGCAACACGTTTTATCGAGGCATTTTTTAAGCAATGAAATGATGTGCGCAGACACGAGGAACTCCCGCCCCGCACTTGCGTTGATGAGCAGGTCCCTGACAAAAAAAGCAAATACGATTCCATCCCCCGCATGCGAAAGTAACCCGCACAAATGACGACAGACCAGATTCTCGCCTTCGTCGTCATCGCCGGCATGATGGTGGCCTTCATCTGGGACAGGTTTCGTTATGACGTCGTCGCCTGCAGCGCGCTGCTGGTGGCTGTAGCACTCGGCGTCGTGCCTTTCGACAAGGCATTTTCCGGCTTTTCGGATGATATCGTCATCATCGTCGGCAGCGCGCTGGTTGTCAGTTCGGCGGTGGCGCGTTCAGGCATCGTCGACATGACGATCAAGAAATATTTCCCCGAGATGCATTCAAAAGGCCTGCAGCTCGCCTTCCTGATGATCGTCGTCGCCGTCATGTCGGCCTTCATCAAGAACATCGGCGCACTCGCCATCATGATGCCTGTCGCGTTCCAGTTCGCCCGCAAATCAGGAAGCCCGGTTTCCTATTACCTGATGCCCATGGCGTTTGCCGCCTTGCTGGGCGGGCTGATGACGCAGATTGGCACATCGCCGAACATCGTCGTCTCGCGCCTGCGTGAGGAGATGACCGGTGAGAGCTTCTCGATGTTCGATTTCACGCCGGTTGGGGCTGGCCTCACCGTCATCGGCATCATCTTTCTGACCTTCGGTTATCGGTTGCTGCCGGTGCGCAACCGGGAAAAGGCCTCCGTTGAGGATATTCTCGACCAATCCGCCTATACAGCCGAAGCGACGCTGCCCGCAGACAGCACCTTTTCGGACAAGCCGCTGCGCGAGCTTCTCAAGCAGGCCGATGGTGATGTCATTGCCAGCACCATCCTGCGCGGGCCGCGGCGCATCTCGCCCTTCCCCGATGTGACGCTGAAGGCGGGCGATACGGTTATGCTCGAAGGCAGCCCGGAGGGGCTCGACCGCATCGTTTCCCAGGCAAAGCTGCTGCTTTCCGGCAAACCACTGATGGAGAACGGCCAGAAGACCGCCGATCTCATCTCGATGGAAGCCGTCATCAGCAATGAATCCGTTCTGAACGGCATTTCGGCGCGTGAACTCGCGCTCTCCTACACGCGCGGCGTCAATCTCATCGCAGTCAGCCGGCGCGGCCAGCGTGTCAGCCAGCGCCTCTCGGAACTGACATTGCAGGCGGGTGACGTCATCCTTTTACAGGGCAGCCGCAAGAACCTGCCGCAGGTGCTGCAGGAATTTTCGCTGCTGCCGCTGGCGCAGCGGGAGATTCTGCTCGGCGTACAGCGCCGCGCGCTTTTGCCGGTCATCGTACTCGCCGCCGCCATGATCGCGGCCGGCAGCGGTCTGGTCCCGGTCTCGGTCGCCTTTTTCGCAGCCGCCTTCATGATGATCGTCGTCGGCGCGATTCCGCTTACCGAAGTCTACAAATCCGTCGATGGCCCGATCCTCGTCATGCTCGCGGCCCTCATTCCCGTCAGCGACTCGCTGCGCACCAGCGGCGCCAGCGAGTTGATCGCCGCCTGGCTCGGCAACGCGGCTCAGGGCCTGCCGCCCTTTGCCGCGCTCGGCATGATCCTGCTCACCGCCATGGCGGTTACGCCCTTTCTCAACAATGCCGCAACGGTGCTGGTCATGGCGCCGATTGCCGCGGGTTTTGCCACCACGCTCGGTTTCCGGCCGGAGGCCTTCCTGATGGCGGTGGCGATCGGCGCGGGCTGCGATTTCCTCACCCCCATCGGGCACCAGTGCAATACGCTGGTCATGGGTCCCGGCGGTTATCGTTTCAGCGACTACCCGCGGCTTGGCCTGCCGCTATCGATCATGATCGTCGTCGCCAGCATTCCCATGCTGCTTTACGTCTGGCCGGTCAACTGAAGCCAGCCGGCAGGACCGGCCGACCTCTGGAGACTCCATATTTCCTTGACGCCTGCGGCAGAATATGGCCTAAGCCCAAGCCGAACGGGAATATGAAAAAGGCACTTTCCTTTCGCCTTTCGACATGATGTCCTGCCGCATCCAAACGAAAACTCCGTGGTATCAGGGTGGAACCGCCCCGATGTCACCGCCACGTCACGACGAGTGAAATTCATGACCACTTCCGGCGTTCGCGTCCGCATCGCACCTTCCCCCACCGGCGAGCCGCATGTCGGCACCGCTTATATCGCGCTGTTCAACTATCTCTTCGCCAAGAAACACGGCGGCGAGTTCATCCTGCGCATCGAGGATACCGACGCCACCCGCTCGACCCTCGAATATGAGCAGAAGGTGCTGGAAGCCCTGCGCTGGACCGGCCTTACCTGGTCGGAAGGCCCCGATGTCGGCGGCCCTTACGGTCCCTACCGCCAGTCAGAGCGCAAGGCGATGTACTGGCCCTATGCCGAAGAACTTCTGGAAAAGGGCCATGCCTTCCGCTGTTTCTGCACGCCCGAGCGGCTGGAGCAGATGCGCGAAGCCCAGCGCGCCGCCGGCAAGCCGCCGAAATATGACGGACACTGCCTCAACCTGAAGGCCGAGGAAGTGACCGCGCGCGTTGCCGCCGGTGAAGCGAACGTCGTGCGCATGAAAATCCCGACCGAAGGCTCGTGCGATTTCCATGACGGCGTTTATGGCGATGTCTCGATCCCGTGGGATTCCGTCGACATGCAGGTGCTGATCAAGGCCGACGGCATGCCGACCTATCACATGGCCAACGTCATCGACGACCATCTGATGAAGATCACCCATGTGGCGCGCGGCGAAGAGTGGCTGGCGTCTGTGCCCAAGCACATCCTGCTTTACCGTTATTTCGGCTGGCAGGAGCCGGTGTTCATGCATCTTTCCCTGATGCGCAACGCCGACAAGTCCAAGCTTTCCAAGCGCAAGAACCCGACCTCGATCTCCTATTATTCCGCGCTCGGTTACCTGCCGGAAGCGTTGATGAACTTCCTCGGTCTGTTCTTCATCCAGATCGCCGAGGGCGAAGAGCTCCTGACCATGGACGAGCTGGCTGCAAAGTTCGACCCGGAAGCGCTCTCCAAGGCCGGCGCCATTTTCGACATCCAGAAGCTGGACTGGCTGAACGGTCGCTGGCTGCGCGAAAAGCTTTCGCCGGAAGAGTTCATTGCCCGCACACTGGAATGGGCGATGGAGAATTCCCGCCTGACCGAAGGCCTGAAGCTTGCGCAGAGCCGCGTTTCCAAACTCGGCGAGCTGCCGAACCTTGCCGGCTTCCTGCTCGCAAGCGATGCTGGCCTGACGCCCGCCTCCTTTGCCGGGCTGAAGAGCAAGCCGGAGGAAATCCACGAAATCCTCACCACGGTTGCGGCAGACCTCGAAAAGATGCCTGACTGGAATGTGGAAGCCATCGAGGCCGAGCTGCGCGATGTGGCCGAACGCACCGGCAAGAAGCTGCGCGTCGTCACGCCGCCGCTTTTCGTCGCCATGTCCGGATCGTCGCGCTCGCTGCCGCTGTTTGACTCGATGGCGCTGCTCGGCCGCTCCGTCGTGCGCCAGCGCCTGAAGGCTGCGATCGCCGTTGTGGCCACGATGGTTGGCAGCGGAAGCTGATGATGACGTGCTGGCGGTGACGGCAGCATTTTAGAATACGCTCTTTGCCTGGGGCTCACCCCCTCTGCCCTGCCGGGCATCTCCCCCTCAAGGGGGGAGATCGACAAGCGGCTGACACCTTGCCCATGGAACGGGCGGGCGCGGCATCTGATCTCCCCCCTTGTGGGGAGATGTCCGGCAGGACAGAGGGGGGTAACCCAGAGCGCCAAGGGTAACCGCAACGAACAAGCCCGCTAAAGGCGAACACGATGACCGACACCAAGACCGAAACCACCGCCCTCTCCTCCGACGCGACAGAAGTGCGCCGCCAGAAACTTGCGCTGCTGCGCGAGCAGATCGGCGACGTCTATCCGGCGCATTTCCACCGCACGATGAGCAATGCCGAGCTGGCGGAAAAATATGCCGATATCGAAGCCGACGTCGAGACCGGTGATACGGTGACGGTGGCGGGACGCGTTTATTCCTCGCGCAATTCCGGCATGTTCATGGATATTCATGACGCCTCGGGCAAGGTGCAGATCTTCTCGCACAAGGATACGACGCCGGAAGCGGCGCGCAACCTGCTGCCGATGATCGATATCGGCGACATCATCGGCGTGACCGGCAAGGTGCGCCGCACCAAGCGCGGTGAGCTGACGATCAACGCCGAAGAAATCACCATGCTGACGAAGTCGCTGCTGCCGATGCCCGAGAAGTGGCACGGCGTCTCTGACATCGAGCTGCGTTACCGCAAGCGCCACCTCGACATTCTCTCCAACGAGGAATCCAAGCTGCGCTTCCTGCAGCGCTCGAAGATTCTCTCCGGCATCCGCCGCTTCATGGAGGCCGAAGGCTTCCTCGAAGTGGAAACGCCGATGCTGCAGACCGTCTATGGCGGCGCGACCGCCGATCCGTTCAAGACCTTCCACAACACGCTGAAGATGGACATGTATCTGCGCATCGCGCCGGAACTTTTCCTGAAGCGCACGCTGGTTTCGGGCCTGTCCGACAAGGTTTTTGAAATCAACCGCAACTTCCGCAACGAAGGCGTCTCCACACGGCACAATCCTGAATTCACCATGATGGAGTGCTATTGGGCCTATGCCGATTACGAAGACATCATGGGTCTCGTTGAGCGGCTGTTCGAGACGCTGGCGATCTCGCTCCACGGCACCACAGAGGTGGAATTCCAGGGCCAGACGATCTCCTTCAAGGGTCCGTTCAAGCGCGTGCCGATGCCTGATGCGGTGAAGGAAGCAACCGGTATCGACTTCCTCGCCATCAAGACCGACGAAGAAGCCCGCGCTGCCGCCAAGGCCGCCGGTTTTGCTGTCGAGAAGGACTGGACCTGGGGCGAATGCCTTGCCTTCATCTTCGAAGAGAAGGTGGAAGGCACGCTGATCCAGCCGAGCCACGTCACGCACTTTCCGAAGGACATCTCGCCCTTCGCCAAGGAAGTGCCGGGTGAACCGCGCCTCGTCGAGCGTTTCGAGAGCTATTGCAACGCCTGGGAAGTTGGCAACGCCTTCTCGGAACTCAACGATCCCGAAGAACAGCGCCGCCGCATGGTGGAGCAGCTGGAACAGGCGCATGCGCGTGGCGAAAAGGACAAGCAGCTGGACGACGAGTTCCTCGACGCCATCGACCAGGGCATGCCACCCGCCGGCGGCCTCGGCATCGGCGTCGACCGCCTGATCATGCTTTTGACCAACGCCCCGTCGATCCGCGACGTCATTCTCTTCCCGGCCCGCCGCAACAAGGCGGATTGAGGCACCAGGAGCGCTGCCCGGTTCGAATTTCCGGGCAAGCTGCAATCCCCTTGAAGTTGGCGCTGAAGGGTGAATATTCACTCAACCTCATCCTCGGGCTTGTCCCGAGGATTTGCTAACGTAGCGATTTTGTTGACGTGCTTAGAGGCGTGGGACAAGCCCAAGGATGACGTTGCGCAAGCATGACAAGGCAGCGTCGGCGGAACCTGCCGCCGGCATGAAACAGGAACGCATCGGCAACAGCCGAATCCCTCTCAATGCCCCGCCTTGGCCTTTTCGCCAGCAGCTTCCTCTGCCACCGCCGCCTCTCCGTCCATCGGTTTTTCCTCCGCCGCCTGCGCGGTGGTCGAACCTTTTCCGAAGATCAGTGACTTCAGATAGGACAGGCTGAAGATGCTGCTGCCCTCGGCTTCCGGTGTCGAGGTCAGAAGCTCGTCGGTGACGGTCTCACCATGCGCTTCGGGAGACGGAGTTTCATCATGTGCTTCCGGAGCAGTTTCGCCATGGCCGGGCTCCGTTGGCGCAGCGTCATGTTCGCCGCTGGCCCCGCCCTTGCTTTCGCCGTGACCTTTGGCGGACTTGCCCTCGTGGCCGCCCGCTTCCGGCTCCGCAACCGGCGTCGCACAATCGGCGAAGTCGCTGAGGCTGGCAGCCATGGCTTCGGTATCTTCAAGCGGCAGATCGATGCGCAGACCGTAAAACTGGCCGCTGCCATTTGCTGCGCCGTCATAATAGAAGGCTGAATAACGGCGGGCCTCGGCGCCCTCGGGAATTTTCGCCGGATCCGGAATGAAGACCACCTGTGCGGCAATGGCCCGGCCACGCATTTCCGAGCGCAGCTGCGGGCCGTTCCTGTCAAGCACGGAGACCTGAACCAGATCGGGCTTCTGTTTGTCGTAAACCGCTTTGGCGACGCGCAGGGCGGTTTTCAACCGCTCCGTGCCGTCTCCGCCTTCGGTGCGAATGAACTTGCGTACCCATAACGAGCCGTTCTTGCGGATATTCACTGTCTGGACTGCGTCGCAGGAAAGCCCGTTGGTGGAGGCATAGGATGGGCCAAGCAGCCGCTCGCTGCCGATGAACACGGCAGCGGAACCGGTCGCGCCCGCCAAAAGCAGGATCCCGCCTCCAATCATAACGAGCTTGCGCGAAAACCGCATTCGTCCGAATACAGCTTTCACCCGCAACATCCTGACATCAAGTACCCCGCCTCTCGCCCTCACCCCGGAAACGTGGCTCGAAGGATGAGGAACACACGCGGGATAAGCTTCGGACCACGCTGTCCGAGCCTTCCGATAGTGCCGCTTTCTCATTGAAAAAAGTTTAATCCCGCAGGCAAGATACCCGCAAAAGCGCATCATTTTCGGACATTTCAGAAATCTCAAGATTTGCGAATGATTTGCAATAGCGTTGACAAAGGTGATTTTATAACAGATGGTATTGCGAATTAGTCGCAACAAAATCTGGTGAGCACGTGAACGTCCAAAAATTCCGCCACGCCATTTTCGCTTTCTCGCTTTTTCTTCCGGGCGTCGCCCTTGCCCAGGAAAAACCTGTTGTCGTGACCACCTTCACCATCATCGCCGATATGGCGCGCAACGTAGCGGGTGACGCGGCCGAGGTGGAAAGCATCACCAAGCCCGGCGCTGAAATCCACAATTACCAGCCGACGCCCCGCGACATTCTGAAGGCCCGCAAGGCCGATCTGGTGCTGCGCAACGGACTCAATCTGGAATTGTGGTTCGAGAAATTCCTGACTAACCTCTCCGGCGTGCCTGATGTGACGGTGAGCGATGGTGTGAAGCCGATGGCGATCAGCGGCGGCGCCTATCAGGGCAAGCCCAATCCGCACGCCTGGATGTCTCCCGATAACGCCTTGATCTACGTCGAAAATATTCGCAAGGGCCTGAGCGAGATCGACCCCGCCCACGCCGATGTCTACGCCGCCAATGCCAAGGCCTATTCGGACAGGATCAGGGCCACGGTGCAGCCGATCCGCAATGAACTTTCGGCCCTTCCGGAAAACAAGCGCTGGTTGGTGACGAGTGAAGGCGCCTTTTCTTATCTCGCCCGCGATTTCGGCCTGAAGGAATTGTTCCTCTGGCCGGTCAACGCCGACAGTCAGGGCACGCCCCAGCAGGTTCGGGGTGTGATCGACGCCATGCGCGAGCATAATATCCACGTCATCTTCAGCGAAAGCACCGTTTCCGCCGATCCCGCCCAGCAGGTGGCCAAGGAAACCGGTGCGGCCTATGGCGGCATTCTCTATGTGGATTCGCTGAGCGAGGCTGATGGTCCCGTCCCGACTTACCTGGACCTGCTGCGTGTGACGAGCGAAACCATCGCCAAGGGACTGTCTTCATGAGAATGGGGAGTAAAAAATCAGGCGGCGGCCTGACGGTTCAAAATGCGACAGTGACCTATCGCAACGGCCACACCGCATTAAAAGATGCCAGCTTCTCCATTCCCCGCGGAACGATCACGGCACTTGTCGGCGTCAACGGCGCCGGCAAGTCCACGATTTTCAAGGCGATCATGGGTTTCGTTCCTTTGGCCGCTGGTTCCGTCTCGATCTTCGATCTGCCGGTGAAGGAGGCGCTGAAGAAAAACCTCGTCGCTTACGTGCCGCAGGCGGAAGAGGTGGACTGGAGCTTTCCGGTGCTGGTGGAGGACGTGGTGATGATGGGCCGTTATGGCCACATGAATTTCCTGCGCATCCCCTCGAAGCGCGATCACCAGATGGTGGAAGAGGCGCTGAAACGCGTCAACATGCTCGATTATCGCAAGCGCCAGATCGGCGAACTCTCCGGCGGGCAGAAGAAGCGAGTGTTTCTGGCTCGCGCGCTGGCGCAGGAAGGGCAGGTGATTCTGCTGGACGAACCTTTCACCGGTGTCGACGTGACGACGGAGGAGCAGATCGTCGCGCTTTTGAAGGCACTGCGCGACGAGGGCCGCGTCATGCTGGTCTCCACCCACAATCTTGGCAGCGTTCCGGAATTCTGCGACCGCGCCGTCTTCGTCAAGGGTACGGTTCTGGCGTCGGGCAAAACAAGCGACACCTTTACAGAGGAAAACCTGCAAAGGGCTTTCGGCGGCAGCCTGCGCCACTTCGTTCTCGGCGGGGCAGACCTGCATAGCGACGCCGATCCGCGCCGCCTGAAGGTCATAACCGATGACGAGCGGCCTTTCGTGATCTACGGCAAAAATGGCCAGGACAGGCGCGATTCTGAGGCTCCGAAAGAGAAAGCCGATGATTGACACCCTTCTTGAGCCTTTCACCTATGGTTACATGTTGAACGCCATCTGGGTCAGCGCACTGGTGGGCGGTGTCTGCGGCTTTCTCTCGGCCTATCTGATGCTGAAGGGCTGGTCATTGATCGGCGATGCGCTTTCCCATGCCATCGTTCCCGGGGTTGCCGGAGCCTATATGCTTGGCCTGCCCTTTTCGCTCGGCGCGTTTCTCTCCGGCGGGTTGGCGGCCGGGTCCATGCTGTTTCTGAACCAGAAGACACGGCTCAAGGAAGATGCGATCATCGGCCTGATCTTCACCTCGTTTTTCGGGCTTGGCCTGTTCATGGTATCGCTCTCGCCGACCTCGGTGAATATCCAGACCATCGTGCTAGGCAATATCCTCGCCATCACTGCTGAAGACACCATCCAGCTGGCTTTGATCGGCGGTATCAGCCTCCTTGTGCTTTCGCTGAAATGGCGCGACTTCATGGTGGTGTTCTTCGATGAGAACCACGCCCGCACCGTGGGGCTGAAACCGGAAGTGCTGAAGGTGATCTTCTTCACCCTGCTGGCCGCCTCCACGGTTGCCGCCCTACAGACTGTCGGCGCTTTCCTCGTCGTCGCCATGGTGGTGACGCCGGGCGCTACTGCCTATCTCCTGACCGACCGTTTCGAGCGGCTGATCCTGATGAGCCTCATCATCGGCGCGGCCACCAGCTTCATCGGCGCCTATCTCAGCTATTTTCTCGATGGCGCGACCGGCGGCGTCATCGTGGTGCTACAGACGGCGATCTTCCTTGCCGCCTTCGTCTTTGCACCCAAACACGGCCTGCTCGCCTCTCGCGCCAAGGCGCGCAGGGCGCTGGAGGAAACGCCATGAGTGAATATCTCGAACTGGCCATACTGCCGTTTCAACTGCCTTTCATGCAATATGCCTTCCTGATCACGCTGATGATCGCGGTGCCCATGGCAATGCTCTCCTGTTTTCTGGTGCTGAAGGGCTGGTCGCTGATGGGGGACGCCGTTTCCCATGCCGTGCTGCCCGGCGTGGTGGTGGCCTATATCGTTGGCATCCCGCTTTCCATCGGGGCCTTCATCGCGGGCATGATATGTGCCCTCGGCACCGGTTTCATCAAGGAAAACAGCCGCATCAAGGAAGATACGGTGCTCGGCATCGTCTTTTCCGGCATGTTCGGGCTGGGACTGGTGCTTTACGTGAAGGTGCAGAGCGACGTACATCTCGACCATATCCTCTTCGGCGACATGCTCGGCATCGCGCCCTTGGACATGCTGGAGACGGGCGTGATCGCGCTTTTCGCCACTCTGTTTCTCGGCATCCTGCGCAAGGATCTGCTGGTCAACGCCTTCGATGCGCAACATGCAAGAGCCATCGGCCTGCCCGTGCGTGTGCTGCATTATGGCCTGCTGATGGTGCTGTCGCTCGCCGTAGTCGGCGCGCTGAAGGCGGTTGGCATCATTCTCTCCGTCGCCATGCTCGTCGCACCGGGCGCAATCGCCTTCCTGCTGACCCGGCGTTTTTCCGCCATGCTGCTGGTGGCCATTGCGGTGGCGGTCGCCTCGTCGCTTGCGGGCATATGGCTGAGTTTCCTGATCGACAGCGCTCCCGCCCCCACGATCGTGCTCTTCATGAGCGTCACCTTCGTCGCGACATTCGTCCGCACCATCTGGAAAACCCGCCGTACCGACACGGCCCGTGAGACGGCAATATAAAAGAACGATTTTTACGGGCGCGTGGAACATTTTCTCCTTTTGCGCGTCATTTTATCGAGCCTGTCGCGGGGCGGCGGCTCGGGAAAATTTCGCAAAAGGGGAAGCGCCATGCTTAAATGGGCTCTTATTTTCTTTGTCATTTCTTTGATCGCAGGCGTGTTCGGCTTTACCGGCATTTCGGCAGCCGCAGCCGGCGTGGCCCGCATTCTGTTCTTCATCGCCGTGGTGATCTTCCTGGTCTTCCTCGTGCTTGCACTGATGGCCGGAAGCGCCGTCGTCTGAATGAAAAAGGCGACCGGTTGTCACGCCGGTCGCCCTCCTCTCTCCCTTAAAATCCGTCAGCCCGTCCAGCCGCCATCAATGACATGGATCTGGCCGGTGGTGAAACCTGCTTCGTCTGACGCGAGGTAGGTGACGAGCGCTGCGATCTCTTCCGGCGTGGCGATGCGGCCCATAGGCTGGCGCGCGATGAAATCTGCAAGAGCCTGTTCGTAATTGCCGGTGGCGCGCAGACGATCGTGCAGCGAAGGGCTATCCACCGTTCCGGGGCAGATGGCGTTGCAACGAATGCCCTTTGTCACGAAGTCCGCCGCGATCGCCTTGGTCAGCCCCACAACGGCGGCCTTGGAAGCGGTGTAGGCAAACCGGTTTGGCACGCCCTTTACGCTGGAAGCAACCGAGGACATGTTGACGATTGCGCCCTTGCCCTTCTCCAGCATGCCGGGCAGGAAAGCGCGGCAGGTACGGTACATGGCCTTTGCGTTGAGGTCGAAGGAGAAATCCCAGTCCTTCTCCTCACACTCGAGGATGGTGCCGGAATGAACAAAACCGGCGCAGTTGAACAGCACATCCGCATGGCCGATATCGGCGGCAAAATCTTTTACGCCATCGCCGTCGAGCACGTTCAGAACCCGCGTCTCTGCCCCCTTGAGCGTAGAAAGCGCCTGCTCATTGATATCGGTGGCGATGACGCGCGCCCCGAGCGACACGAACCGCTCTGCCGCCGCCCGCCCGATACCCTGACCGGCCGCGGTGATCACCACTGTCCGGCCGTTAAAATCCTGCACCATGAATAGCCTCCCGCTAAGGCACGCCCGCCTGCCGGGGCCGAGCCGTTGAATTTCAGTGATCTCAAATATGGATCGACAATTCATATGTAAACGCGGTATTCATATGGCGTCAAGCAAACTTGCGTGGACGGCCGGTATAGGGCAAGCCTATTTTCAGGCCCAGCCCGGCGCCGGCGACCATACACACCATCATCATCGAGGCCAGATGACCGACGACGACAGCGAAAGATATCGCGCTCCCGCCCTCGACAAGGGCCTGGACATTCTCGAACTTCTGGCTCGCACCGATGGCGGGCTGACACAGATCGAGATCGCCAAGTCAATCGGAAAGAGCCCCAACGAGCTTTACCGCATGCTGGACCGGCTGGTGCGCCGGGGTTATGTGCAGCGGCTTGACGGCGATCGATTCTCTTTGACGCTGAAGATGTTCGGGCTGGCGCATTTCCATGCACCGATCCGCCGGCTGGTTTCCTTCGCGGCCCCTGTCATGCGCGATTTTTCGGCGAGTGCGGAGCAGGCCTGCCATCTGGCGGTCCATGATCGCGGCAGCGTTGTGGTCATTGCCCAACAGGAATCATCCACCTACTGGGCCATGTCCATGCGTGTCGGCGCGCAGATGAGCCTGTTCCACACCGGCTCGGGCCACGTGCTTCTGGCCTTCCAGACAGAAGCGCAGCGCCAGATCATGATAACCGAACAGGTGCGCGGCAGCGGCGAGACCATACCGCAGGGTCTTGCCGATCGGCTGGCAGAGGTGCGCAAGAACGGCTTCGAATCGATGGACAGCCTCCAGACCGCCGGGGTCCGCAATATTTCCGCTCCGGTGCTGACGCTCGATGGCACCGCGCTGGCCGTGATCACCTGCCCCTATATTACCCCTCTTGGCGGCAAGGCGCCCACACGCGAGGCCTGCGAGGTGTTGATCCGCGAGGCAGCAAAACGTATCTCCGAGATCGTGACGGGCACTATCTGAGCACAAAAAAACGCGACCGGCAGGGACCCGATCGCGTTTCAGTTGACTGGAGATTTATGTCTCGTAAACGTCGGGGGAACGTGGATGGTTCCCCCTTTTTTCGTCAGGCGGCGGCGGCCGTCAGTTCCTTGCGCACCATTTCGCGCAGCGTCACCAGATCCTTGGCGAAGAGGCGGATACCTTCCGAGAGCTTCTCGGTGGCCATTGCGTCTTCGTTCAGCGCCCAGCGGAATGCCTTCTCGTCCAGCGACTGCAGCGGCTCGGCCTTGACGTTTTCTGCCGAAAGCTTGCGCTCCAGCTTGCCGGTATCCTTGTCCAGCTCTTCCAGCAGCGCCGGGCTGATCGTCAGGCGGTCGCAACCGGCAAGCGCTTCGATTTCGCCGACGTTGCGGAAGGACGCGCCCATGACGACGGTGCTGATGCCATTGGCCTTGTAGTAGTTGTAGATGCTGCGCACGGAAACGACGCCCGGATCGGTCTCGGCGGTGTAGTTTTCGCCGGTCGACTTCTTGTACCAGTCAAGGATACGGCCGACGAAGGGCGAAATGAGGAAGACCTTGGCTTCGGCGCAGGCAATCGCCTGAGCCTGCGAGAAAAGGAGCGTCAGGTTGCAGTCGATGCCTTCGGACTGCAGCACTTCGGCAGCCTTGATGCCTTCCCAGGTGGAAGCAAGCTTGATGAGGATGCGTTCACGCTCGATGCCGCGCTCCTTGTAGGCGGCAATGATGTGGCGGGCCTTCGTGATGGAGGCTTCGGTATCGAATGAAAGGTCGGCATCGACTTCGGTCGATACGCGGCCCGGCACGAGGCCGGCAAGCGCTGCCCCCACGGAGATGGCCAGTCGATCGGCAACGGCGGCAACAACGGCGTCGGACTGACCGCCCTGCTTCTTGCCCCAGGCGACGGCTTCCTTGACCGCATCGGCAAATGCCGGCGTGCCAAGCGCCTTCAGAACGATGGTCGGGTTGGTGGTGCAATCCACCGGCTTCAGGCGGGCAACCGCCTCGATATCGCCGGTGTCGGCAACGACCGTGGTGATGGCGCGAAGTTGTTCGAGTTTGGATGTCATATCGAATGATCCTTCATGATCTCTTGAAAACTTGCTCAGCCGTCATTTCGTTCCCGCACCATGGGTGCGCCCAAGGCCGAAATCGCGGTTTCGTCGGCTTTGACTATCGCAAGCGTCACGGTCGAAAGTCAAGACATTTGCGCATCGCAATTGACATAAGTTTCATGCCTGCGATACTCGGCGAACACAATGAATGGCGGAAACCGTGGCAAAACTGAGAAGAGAAACCCATACGGCCTATTCGGAAGCGGCTTCGCTGCGGCTGCGGGCGGCATGGCTCTATTATAATCAGGGCATGACGCAGAAGGACGTCGCCGAAAAACTGGGTATCAGCCGCTCCACCGTCATCCGCCTGCTGGACGAAGCGATGAAGCGCTCCGAAGTGCAGATATGGATCAATGAGGGCATCGAAGATTTCGTCTCGCTGGCCGGCCAGCTTGAGGCGGCTTACGGGCTGGACGAGGCCGTGATCATCCCCTCTCCAGACAAAGCCAGTGCCGAAGGCACCGCCAAGGCCGTCGGGCTGGCGCTCGGGCAATTTCTCTCCGAAGCGGTGCCGAATGGCGCCACCATCGGCGTTGGCTGGGGTCGCACCATGACCGCCTCGCTTTCCAGCTTCCGCCCGCCGCGCCGGGAGAACTGCAAGGTCGTTTCGCTGCTCGGCGGTATCGTCGCCGTGCACCAGACCAACCCGCTCGATTACACCTGGCGGCTGGCGAGCGCGCTCGGCGCTGAATGTTACATGTTCCTCGCACCGCTGCTGGTGGATTCGGTTGAGACCAAACGGGCGCTGATCGAAAAATGCGGGCTTGCAACGCTGTACGATCTCGCCGAAACGCTCGATCTTGCCATCGTCTCCTGCGGCGATATCGGCCCGCACTCCACATCTTTGTCGGAAGGTTTCATCTCCAGGGAGACGCTGCGCGAACTCATTGACGCCGGCTGCGTCTGCGACACCATGTTCAACTTCATCGATGCCGAGGGCCGCTCGGTCGATCACCCAATCAACCAGCGCGCCATGGCGATCGATCTCGATACGCTGCGCAAGGCCAAACACATCGTGCTTGCCTCCGGCGGCGCCCACCGCGCCATCGCCATCCGCGCCACGATCAAGCGGATCGGCTGCAATACGCTGATAACGGACGAGGCGGCGGCGCGGGCGTTGATGGAGCTGGTTTAGGCGTTGTCAGGCAGCCTACTCAGACACCCCTCTTTCCTGTGACAAGCACAGGGATGAGAGAGACAGCCTCACACCTTCCCCGTTTCCCAACCCAGCATCGCCCGCTTGCGGGTGAGGCCCCAATGGTAACCCGTTAGAGCCCCGCTTTTGCCGACAGCGCGATGGCAGGGAACGACGAAGGACACCGGGTTTGCCCCCACTGCGGCACCCACGGCACGGGAGGCGGTGGGCTGGCCGATATCACAGGCGATGTGCGAATAGGTGACCGCGCGGCCCATCGGGATTTTGAGGAGGCTTTCCCATACCCGCACCTGAAAATCCGTGCCAAGCAGCACAACACGCAGCGGCCTGTCCGCCGACCACATGGACGGATCGAAGATACGGGCGGCATAAGGCGCGGTCGCTTCGCGATCCTCGACATAATCCGCATTCGGCCAGCGGCCGGCCATGTCCTCAAAACAGGCCCTCTCCTCACCCGGATCGGCAAAAGCGCAGCCGGCAAGGCCACGATCGGTCACCATGACCAGCGCAAGACCGAAGGGCGAGGCGTGGAACCCGTAACGGATCGTCAGCCCGCCGCCCTTCGCCTTCCATTCGCCGGGCGACATGGCTTCATGCGTGACGAAGAGGTCGTGCAGGCGTCCCGGCCCCGACATGCCGACCTCGATCGAGGTTTCGAGCAGCGGCAGATCCTCCTCGCGCAAAAGCCGCTTGGCATGATCGAGCGTTACAGCCTGAAGGAATGCCTTGGGCGAAAGGCCGGCCCAGCGGGTGAAAGTCTTCTGCAATTGCGTCGGTGACTGGCCGAGCCTTGCGGCAATGGCTTCGAGGGAGGGCTGCTCGCGATAATCCAGCGTCAAAAGCTCGATGACCCCGCGCACCGTGTCGTAATCGGATCCGATGGGGGTGATGTCTTCGTTCAGCGCAATATTGGCGTTCATCGCAAATCTCCTAACGGGTAAGAGAAAACCATTAAAGCGTGGTCGTCTCCACCCGTTTCTTGCGCCCTGTTCCATTTCTACCGTCATACCGGCCTCGAGCGGGTATCCAGCCAGCCCAAGTCCTTGGGCTGAAAGGAGTCTTTTCCGCCGCGCCGACGCGCGTCGGCTGGATTCCGGCTCAGGGCCGGAATGACGGAGGGAGAGCTGGATTATCCTCTTACATCCGCCGCACTGTCGCCAGGGCACCGCCAAACGCCTTGGCAAAGCTTTCCCGATCATCCGGATTGAGGAACGAGCCGATGTCGGTCGCCCGGCCCTCGCCCGTCACATGCATCGAGACGATGCCGATCTCGTCATGCCGCCTCACCCTGAAACGCGCCCAGAACGGATTGAAGCGATGCTCCACCATTCGTCCGGCAGGGGAGAATTTTCGGATCGACAGGCTGGTGCGCGAGACGCTGACCTCCTCCCGCGCCTTGGCCGCCCGGTAATTGGCGCGGAAAGCGATATAAAGCAGCAGAAAATCCAGTCCGAAAAACAGGCCGATCGGCCACGCTCCAGTGGCGAAGAAAAAGCCGCCATAGATCAGGCAGGCAAATCCCGACAGGATGAGAAGCAGCCGGAAACCGCGGCGGCCAAGCGAACGGTGCGGAACGAGTTCCGCCGCGAAAATCGGCTGGTCGTTGAGCGTATCCACGTTGCTTTCCTTTGGGCGGGCTGGCTATAGATAATCCATGACAATCGCCAAGAAACGATCCAGCACCCAAACCTTGAAAAAGTCAAATCCGGCAGCCGCGCGCAGGCCGGCGCGGGTGAAGACGGCCTATTCCAGGGAGGAGCTCAGCGAAATCTTCCGCCGCTTTTCCATCCAGCGGCCGGAACCGAAAGGCGAGCTGGAACATACCAATCCCTTTACCCTGCTGGTGGCTGTGGCGCTGTCCGCACAGGCGACCGATGTGGGCGTGAACCGGGCCACCCGTGCGCTGTTCAAGGTGGCCGATACGCCGGAAAAGATGCTGGCGCTCGGCGAGGAAGAACTGATCGGTTACATCAAGACCATCGGGCTTTACCGTAACAAGGCGAAGAACGTCATTGCCCTGTCGCAGATGCTGATCGACAATTTCGGCGGCGAGGTGCCGAAGACCCGCGACGAACTGGTGACTCTTCCCGGTGTGGGCCGCAAGACGGCCAATGTGGTGATGTCGATGGCCTTCGGCGTGCCCACGCTTGCGGTGGACACACATGTGTTCCGCATCGCCAACCGGCTCTGTCTTGCGCCGGGCAAGACCCCTGACGAGGTTGAAGACCGGCTGATCCGCATCATTCCCGAAGAATATCTGTTCCATGCCCATCACTGGCTGATCCTGCACGGGCGTTACTGCTGCAAGGCACGCAAGCCGGAATGCGAGCGCTGCGTGATCGCCGATATCTGCAAATCGCCGGAAAAGACCTTCGATATTCCGGCGCCGCTGGTGGAATTACCCGCGCAGCTGTTCGGTTCGGCTGGCGGCGAATGAAGGGTCGCGGCGGCTGACAGCCTTGTGCAGATGCACCATCATGGAGGCCGCAAAAAGCGGCGTCAGCAGGTTGAGGAATGGAACCGCCAGAAAGGCCGCAATGACCAGCCCGGCCATGAAGACGGTGGTGCGGTGTTTTACCCGGAACAGCCGGGCGTCAGCGGGCGAGCGGAAACGCATCGCCGCGAATTCGAAGAATTCCCGGCCGAGCAGGTAACCGTTCACCAGAAAAAACGCGATGAGGTTGATACCGGGAACAAGCAGCAGAAAAAGCGCAATGAGGTTGCCGGCAATGACAACGCCGAAAAACTTGATGGAGGAGAGCACGGCCTCGCCCATCGGCATCGCCTTGCCGGGCGGATCGTCCGGATAGCTCTTTTTCTCAACCACTTCGGCAACATCGTCGAGAAACAGGCCGGCGATGACGGCAGTGACCGGCGAGATGAGCAGCGCCAGTGCCAAAGCCAGCCCTATTCCGGCGAAAATGGCGAAAACGAAGCTCAGCCAGCCCGCCCAGTCCGGCACGCCGGGAATCAGCGCATCTATCCATGGCAGGGCGAAATAGATGAAGATCGAGCGGATGGCGAACCACAGGGCCGCGAGCACGAGAAGGGTGAGCCCCAGTACCTTCCAGAACACCGACCGGGTTTCGGCGGCAAAGAGATTTTGGAAGGCGAGCCGCGCCGCATCAAAAATCATTCGGAACTCCTTGAAGCTTCTCGGGTTGGGGCACTCTCTCAGGAGGAGATAGGCGATGACCCCATCCTGCGCAAGACGGGGACCCAAAAGGTAGATTAGCGCGATCTAAACCGGAGATGGAATTTCTCTTGAATAAAAGGTATCTCTAAAATATAATAATATACCTATCATAATTCGCATTCCGGTCCGGTGGAGGACAAGGCCGGAAAAGCTATCCCCCACCGTCAAATTGCGGTTCGCACGCTTGTCTGCGCGCGCGCATGCATCATCGTTCAATAAAGATAAGAATGAGGCGTTGGTGGAAAAGCTGCTGTTGAACCTTACGCGCGCCATGAAGGCAGGCACCCCTTCCGAGCGCAAGATCGCCAAATATCTGATCGAACATCTCGACGAATTACCGTTCGAGACGGCGCAGACGCTGGCTGCGAAGCTCGGCCTCAGCCCGATGACGGTCGGACGTTTCCTGCGCTCGCTGGGATACCGGCAGTTCAGCGATATCCGCGCCGATCTGCGCCATGCCGAAGAAACCGCCGGCGCGGACCAGCCCGAAACGGCGGAAGGCGGCGAACGCCAGTCCAACCCGTTTTCACAGCTTCTTTCGCAGCAGATCCAGGCCGTCCAGACCGCCTTCGACATGACGTCCCAGTCAATCTGGCGGCTTGCCATGAACGAGATCGCCACGGCGGGCGATGTCTTTCTGGCAACCTCACCGGAAGGTCTCGATGCCGGGCGGCATTTCTACGCGCGTCTTCTCGAAAGCCGGGGGCACATCCATTATCTCGGTAGCGACAGCGCCGCCTATGTTGCCCTGTGGGATTTCGACGCCGCGAAGACCCTGCTCGTCATCATGGATTGCGGCGGCAGCCTGTCACCGCTGCAGCGCTTGGCTGCAATGGCGCGCAAGAGCGGCTATCGCACATTGCTGATCACCACGCGCTTTTACGAATGGGGTCCGGAAAGTGCCGACCTCTGTCTCGCCATGCCGCAGGCGCAAAATGGCGGCCAAGGCTTGCTGCAACTGATTTCCCTGCTGGAATTCACCCTCTGCGCGCTAAGCGCCGGGGCCGATGACGCAACAAAAGCGCGGGCGAAAAACTTTGCCGCGCTGAAGCGCTCGCTACGCGGCTGATCTGCGCTTGGCAGGCGGCAGGATCGAGTGGCCACCACCTGTTTCTTCTCCCGCCGGAGAAGAATCGCGCGGCATCCGTCAGCAAAAATTCCACGCTGATAAGTCAAAGGCTTTCCAGCTCCTGACGATGCCGGTACATGGCGAGAAAACGGCGATAATCCCGCTCATAACATGGTCCCCGCGCCGGATCGCCTGATATTTCCGCGTTGCCGGGATACATGGCGGCGCCAGCAGCCGCGAGGCTTGCATGCACCCCGCCGGCGGTTGCCGCTGTCATTGCCGTGCCCAGTAACACCGCATCGGCAGTGGCGGGAACCACGATGCGCTTGCCGGTCACATCGGCATAAAGCTCCATCAGCAGCGGGTTTTTCACGTGTCCGCCAGTGACATGCAGGCTCTCCACGGCATAACCGAAACGCTCCATCGCATCGAGCACATGGCGCGCGCCGAGCGCAATCGCCACGGCGGTGCGCCAATAGAGACGGCAGAGGCTGTCGAAAGACGTATCCAATGTCAGCCCGCTGATGACGCCGACGGCGTGCGGATCGGCAAGCGGGGAGCGGTTGCCGTGAAAATCCGGCAGCACATGCAGCCGCTCGGCAAAGGCCTCGCCCTCAAGCGCCCGCAATTCCGTTACCCGCGCAACGATGCGGGCATGCAGCGCCGTATCCGGCTCCCCGCCCGCTGCATGCATGCGTACCATATGATCGAGCAGCGCGCCGGTGGCCGATTGCCCGCCCTCCACCAACCAGTGCCCGGGCAGGATCGCCTGCCAATAGGGGCCCCAGAGGCTATGGCCGGGCATCTGCCGCTCCGACACAGCGACAAGGCAGCTCGAAGTCCCGGCGATCAGCGCAACATGGCGGCCAACATCGGCAGACAGGCATCCGCCCAGCGCCCCCAGCGCGCCGGCATAGGCGTCGATCATGCCCGCAGCGACCTGACAACCGGTATCCAGCCCAAGCTCGGCTGCAGCTTCGGGCGAAAGCGGACCGATGCTTTCTCCCGGCATCACGGTGGTTTCGGGGAGCCCCGCCCGCTCTCTCAAGTCGGCAAGCCCCGCCAGTTCGAGATAATCCGCCTGCCAGCCGGGATTTTCCTGCGCAAGAAAATTCCACTTCGCCGTCTGCGTGCAATTAGAACGTTTTGCTGAACCGGTCGCTTTCCACGTCAGGAAATCCGCCAGATCGAAGGCTAAGGACATGCGCGACCAGCTCCCGGGCATATGCTGCTTCAGCCACATCAGCTTCGGCATCTGCATTTCCGGCGAGACGCTGTTGCCGGCGAAATCCAGCACCCGGTGTCCCGATGCCGTCAGCCGGTCGGCCTCCGATATCGCCCGGTGATCGAGCCAGACGATGGTGTCGAACCGGTCTTCCCCGGTCACGGATACCGAAACCGGCTCACCCCGCCCATCGCGGATGACGAGCGAACAGGTGGCATCGAAACCGATTGCAGCAATGCTTTCCGGCGCAACACCCGCCTCGGCAAGCGCTGCCCTTACCACGATGCAGACTGCCTTCCATATGTCGGTGGAATCATGTTCGGCGTGGTTTTCCTGCGGTCTCTGCATCAGGATCGGATGGGTGGCGCGGGCAAGCAGCCGGCCGGCCGCATCGAAAATGCCGGCCCGGGCGCTGGCGGTGCCGACATCGACAGCGACGAGATTTTGACGCTTCAAGACTGCAATTCCATCCCTTGCGCAACGGCCCGGCGACAGCGGCGGCAGGCGAAATCCGTTTTAGCCTGCATCACGTTCCGCTTGGCCGCCCAAACCGCCCTTCCCCACATAGCTGCCGACAAGTTGGACCAAATCCGGCATCGCGTCAAACACGGCATCCGCGCCAAGCCCGGCGATCTTTTCACGGAATGCGGGAAAACGGGCATGCGAACCACCGGTAAAAGCAAAAACGCCCATGCCGGCGGCCTTTGCCGCGGCAATACCGGCCGGGCTGTCCTCGATCACGATGCAGTGACGCGGATCGACGCCCATCTGGCGTGCCGCGTGCAGGAAGAGATCAGGCGCCGGCTTGCCGTTCTTCACCATGGTGGCGCTGAAGACATGCGGTTCGAATTTGTCGATCAGGCCGGTCAGCCCCAGTGAATAACGGATACGTTCCGGCTGACTGGAGGAAGCAACACAGCGCCTGAATGGCATAAGCCTGTCGAGCGTCTGCGCAATGCCGTCGATCGGCTGCAACTCGCTTTTGAAGCGCTCGAACAGCGTCGCCCGCATATGATCGAGAAAATCGATATCCGTCTCGACTCCGTAATCCTCGAACAACGTCCTTGTCATGCTGGCGACGCTTCGGCCGAGAAAGCGCTCATAGGCTTCCTCCTCCCCCATCGTCACACCCAGATGGGAGAGCATGTCGAGGAGGACGGAGATGGAAACCGGCTCGCTATCGACGAGAACGCCGTCGCAGTCGAAAATCAAAAGGGGGCCGGTGTCGTCTTCCATCTCATCGTCACTTTTCGGTCAGCTTGTCATCCAGATAAAGCTGCAAGGTCTTCGCTGTACCCTCTTGCCACAGCGTCTTCAGCGCGTGGGCGAAGCGTTTACGGAAAAGTTCCGATTCGGCAACTGCTCCGAAAATATCGTTAAGCGCGAGGAAGGCCATGGGATCGTCCTTGGCCTTGATGGCCGCCGCCTGCAGGCGCTCGGCGCTGGCATCGTTGAAGACGATTTCCTTGCCGCTGTCCGAGGTGCCCTGAAAATAACGGCACCACAAGGCCGAAACCAGCGAAAGACCGGTGATATCCTCTCCGCGCTCCAGCCGGTCGGCGGTGGAAGGCAGGATGAATTTCGGCTGGCGGTTGGAACCGTCCTGCGCCAGACGCGGAATGGTGTCGCCAATCTTCGGATTGAGGAAGCGCCGCTCGATCAGCGAGAAATACTCATTGAGGTCCGTATCCGGCACCGGCGGAATGACCGGTATGATCTCTTCCTTTTCGAGCTTTGCCAGAAACGCCCGGATCAGCGGATGCTCCATCGCCTCGTGGACAAAGTGGATGTCGAGCAGCGCCGCCGGATAGGCGATTGCCGCATGGCCGCCATTGAGGATGCGGATTTTCATATGCTCATAGGGCGCAACATCGGATACGAACTGCACGCCCGCTTTCTCGAGCGCCGGGCGGCCCGCCGGGAAATTATCCTCCATCACCCATTGCTTGAATTCTTCGCAGAACACCGGCCAATTGTCTTCGATGCCAAAATCGTCTTGGGCGATGTTGCGTTCGCGCTCGCCGGTGGCTGGCGTGATGCGGTCGACCATCGAATTGGGGAAGGCAACGTTTTCGCCAATCCAGTTGGCAAAGGCAGGATCGGACAGGGCCGCCAGCCCGACCACGGCATTTTTCGTGACCTTGCCATTATGCGGAATGTTGTCGCAGGACATGACGGTGAAAGGCTGCACGCCTCTGTCGCGCCGCACCTTCAGCCCGGCGACGATCAGCCCGAACACGGTTTTCGGCGAAGCCGGATTTCTGCCGTCTTCGGCAATCGCTGGATGCTGCGGATTGAAGGAGCCGGAGGCGTCAATGAAGTAACCGCCTTCCGTGATCGTCATGGAGACGATGCGAATCTTCGGATCGGCCAGTTTTTCGACGATCGCCTCGCTGTCTCCGACCGGCAGAATATCGATCATCGGCCCGGTGACACGCGCACCGGTGCGGTTATTGTCCTGCTCCACAACGGTCGTCAGGAAATCCTGTGCGGCGAGTTTTTCGCGCATCACCGTATCCGACGGCAGGACACCCGCGCCGATGATCGCGAAGTCATGGTCCGCTCCGGTGTTGAACAGGTCGTCGAGATAAACCGCCTGATGGGCGCGGTGGAAATTGCCAACGCCGAAATGCACGATGCCGGCAGAAAGATCGTCCCGGCTGTAGGACGGAACGGCCGCGGTCTTTTTTGCTTCGTCAAGCGTTGCGAGGGAAAGTTTGCATGTCATGTCATGATCCTCGAAGGGAAAACGGTGGTCTTGCCAATCGCCCTGTCGCGGGCATTCGGACTATCTGCAAACGGCCACCACCGAATGGCGAGCCGCTGCGTCTTTAGGGCCAGCCCCGCCTAGATTGCCTTGCCCTTGTCATCGAACCTGTGGATTTTGGTATCGTCGGGCGTGATGAAGACAGTGTCGCCGTGCTTGCAGGCGAATTCGCCGTCCGCGCGGGCGGTAATCGGGCCGATGCCTGGGACATCGATATGCAGAAATGTGTCGGAGCCGAGATGTTCGGCGACGGTGACCTTGCCCTGCCAGAGACCGCTTTCCTTCGACAGCACCAAATGTTCCGGCCGAACCCCGGCTGTGGCGGCACCCTTTTGGCGGGCGAAGTCACCGGTGATGAGGTTCATGCGCGGCGAGCCGATGAAGCCGGCGACGAAGAGGTTGGCGGGAGAGCGATAGAGCTCCATCGGGGAACCGACCTGCTCGATATTGCCACGGTTCAGCACCACGATCTTGTCGGCCATGGTCATGGCCTCCACCTGGTCGTGGGTAACGTAGATCATCGTCGTTTTCAGCGTGTTGTGCAGCTCGGAGATTTCCAGCCGCATGGTGCCGCGCAGCGCCGCATCGAGGTTGGAGAGCGGCTCATCAAACAGGAACGCGGAAGGCTCGCGCACGATGGCGCGGCCGATGGCCACGCGCTGGCGCTGGCCGCCCGAGAGCTGTGAGGGCCGGCGTTCGAGATAATCGGTGAGGTTCAGCACCCGTGCCGCATCCTCCACCTTCTTGTCGATAACCGCCTTGTCGAGCTTGGCCATCTTCAGCGGGAAGGCGATGTTGTTTCTGACGCTCATATGCGGATAAAGCGCATAGGACTGGAACACCATGGCAAGGCCACGTTCGGCCGGCGCACGCTCGGTCACATCCTTGCCGTCGATGACGATCTTGCCGCCGGAGACATCCTCCAGCCCGGCGATCAGGCGCAAAAGCGTGGACTTGCCGCAACCGGAGGGACCGACGAAGACGACGAATTCGCCATCGTGGATATCGAGATCGATCGACGGAATGACCTTTGCCTCACCGAAGACCTTGGACACGTTCTGAAGGGAAATGCTGCCCATGATTGTCGTTCCTTATTTCACGGCGCCGAAGGTCAGGCCACGCACGAGTTGCTTCTGCGAGAACCAGCCAATGACGAGAATGGGGGCGATCGCCATCATCGAGGCGGCCGAAAGTTTTGCCCAGAACAGCCCCTGCGGCGAGGAGAAGGAGGCGATGAAGGCTGTCAACGGCGCGGCATTGGTGGTGGTCAACCGGATGGTCCAGAAGGATTCATTCCAGGCGAGGATGACGTTCAAGAGCAGCGTCGAAGCAATGCCGGGCACCGCCATCGGCGTCAGCACATGCACGATCTCGTTCCACAGCGATGCGCCATCCATGCGCGCGGCTTCCAGGATCTCGCCGGGAATTTCCCGGAAATAGGTGTAGAGCATCCAGATGACGATCGGCAGGTTGATGAAAGTCAGCATGATGGTGAGGCCAATGCGTGTGTCGAGCAGACCGGCATTGCGGAATATCAGATAGATCGGCACCAGCACGGCCACCGCCGGCATCATCTTGGTGGAAAGCATCCACATCAAAATGTCCTTGGTGCGCTTGGTCGGCGAGAACGCCATGGCCCAGGCGGCAGGAATGGCGATGATCAGCGCGATGATTGTCGAGCCGAGCGACAGCACGACCGAGTTCATGAAGGGCTTGAAGTAATCGCGCTGGGTCTGGACCGTCACGTAATTCTCAAGCGTGCCCGAGGGAATGAGGCTGAAGCCGGCGATCGCCTCCGGCTCGGTCTTGATCGAAGTGAGGAAGGCGTAAAGGATCGGGAAGAACAGCAGGAGCGCGACGATCCATGCAGCGATGGAGAAGCCGATCTTTGCGCGAGTGGTTGTCTTGCGGGCCATGATGTTTCCCCTTTACCGGTCGAGGTTCTTGCCGACCGCGCGCATCAGGAAGATGGCGACGATATTGGCGAGGATGACGGCGATGATACCGCCGGCCGAAGCGCCACCCACGTCGTAACCCAGAAGCGCGGTGCGATAGATCAGGAAGGCAAGGTTGGTGGAAGCGTAGCCTGGGCCGCCATTGGTGGTGACGAGGATTTCCGCGTAGACACCGAGCAGGAAGATTGTCTGGATCAGAATAACGACGGTGATGGCGCGGGAAAGATGCGGCAGCGTCAGATAGATGAAGCGGTTGGCGAAGTTGGCGCCATCCATCTCGGCCGCTTCCTTCTGTTCACCATCGAGCGATTGCAGCGCGGTGAGCAGGATCAGCGTCGCAAAGGGCAACCATTGCCAGGCGACGATGATGATGATGGACAGCAGCGGAAACTGTGCAAACCAGTCCACAGGCTGGAAACCGAAAAAGCGCGAGAGATCGGCAAGCACGCCGTAGCCGGGATGCATGATCATGTTCTTCCACACCAGCGCGGCAACCGGCGGCATGACGAAGAAGGGCGAGATGATCATGATGCGCACGATGCCCTGGCCGAAAATGTCGTTGTCAAGCAACAGAGCAATGGCAATGCCGCCGATGACGGTGATCAAAAGCACCCCGCCGACGATCAGCAGCGTGTTCCAGATCGACTGGAAAAAGGCGGGGTCGGTGTAGAAATACTGATAATTGAACAGGCCGGCGAAGCTGACATTGGCCGGGTTCAGGAGGTTGTAGTTCTGGAACGAGAACCACAGGGTCATTGCCAGAGGCACGATCATCCAGACCAGAAGCAGCAGAACCGAAGGCGCAAGCATCACCCGCGCAAGACCGCTTGTGTTTCGTGTTGCCATTTGCACTCACCTCCCCTTGGGCTCGGGCATCAAGAGATGCGCCCGGCATATCCGGAAGAACCGGCTCATTCTTGTTTTGATTTGAAAGCTATCGAAGCCGCATGGCGGTCTTCAGCCCGCAGTCTCGCTGCCCGGCATTGGCGCCGGACAGCGATCTTCGGGAGGATTACTTGATGTAACCGGCGCGGGTCATTTCACGCGTCGCCGTCGACTGGGCGCTGGCAAGCGCATCATCGACGCTGGACTGGCCGGCAACGACCGCCGAGAACAGCTGACCAACCGTGGTGCCGAGCGCCTGGAATTCAGGGATCGCCACGAACTGGCCACCGGTGTAAGGCACGGGCTTTACAGTCGGCTTGGTGATGTCGGCGGCATCCATGGCGGCAAGCGTCGGCTTGGCGAAGGCGGCTGCCTTTTCATAGTCGGCGTTCTTGTAAAGCGAGGTGCGCGTGCCCGGAGGCACGTTTGCCCAGCCTTCCTTGGAAGCGACGAGTGCGGTGTAGTCCTTGCTGGTTGCCCAGGAGATGAACTTCTCAGCGGCTTCGGCCTTCTGCGAGCTCTTCGGGATAGCAAGGTTCCAGGACCACAGCCAGTTGCCGTGGTTCTTCAGCTCGCCATGGGTCGGGAAGAGCGCGTAACCCACCTTGTCGGCAACGGTGGAATCCTTCGGGTTGGACACGAAGGAGGCAGCCACAGTGGCGTCAATCCACATGCCGCATTTGCCCTGCTGGAACAGCGTCAGGTTTTCATTGAAACCGTTGGAGGAGGCGCCGGACGGGCCGGCATCCTTCATCAGATCGACGTAGAACTGCAGCGAGCTCTTCCATTCCGGCTGATCGAACTGCGGCTTCCAGTTTTCATCGAACCAGCGGCCACCGAAGGAGTTGGTGAGCGCGCTGATGAAGGCCATGTTCTCGCCCCAGCCGGCCTTGCCGCGCAGGCAGATGCCGTTGATATCGGCCTTGCGGTCGGTGATCTTGCGGGCCGCATCGCCGATGAATTCCCATGTGGGGTTATCAGGCATCTTCAGGCCGGCTTTTTCAAACAGGTCCTTGCGATACATGATCATGGCGGATTCGCCGTAGAAGGGGGCTGCGTAAAGCTTGCCATCAGCGGAAAGGCCGCCACGGATCGCCGGCAGAATGTCGTCGACGTCATATTTGTCGCCGAGCTTTTCGAGCGGCAGCAGCCAGCCCTGCTTGGCCCAGATCGGCACTTCGTAGTTGCCGATGGTCATGATGTCATATTGACCGCCATTGGTGGCGATATCGGTCGTCACGCGCTCGCGCAGGACGTTTTCTTCAAGCGTTACCCATTCGACCTTGATATCCGGGTTCTTGGCGGTGAAGTCCGAGGTGAGACCCTGCATGCGGATCATGTCGCCGTTGTTCACGGTGGCAATGGTCAGCGTCTCAGCGGAAGCAAGGGTCGAAAAGGCGAGTGCCGAGCATGCGCCCAGCAAAATGGTCTTCAATGTCATATCTTCCTCCCAGAAGAAAAATGATGAGCATTCGCTTTGCTCTGGGGCATTTACTCACCCGGAGACCAAAAATGTCAAGCGACATCCTGTGCTGCGACGCACAGGGAAAAACCAAGCTCTTGATTTTACTTAATTAATTTTTGCTCAGCGTGTGAGCAAATATTCACTTGTCGCTTCATCGGTGATGAGGCCGTTCAACAGGCCACCCTTCAGCGCCGCCAGAATCGATGCGTTCTTGCGGGCACCCTGCGCCATGCCGATGACGGTGCAGGTGTCTCGTGAGGGAATAGGAACGGAGGCGACGCGCTCGTTGACAGCGTGATCGAGGATGTGGCCGTTGGCATCATAAATCCACCCACAAATCTCTCCCACCGCCCCGCTCGCCATCAGTGCCTTCATCTCGTCGACATCAAGAAACCCATCGACGCAGAGCGGTGCATTTTCGCCGAGCTCACCGATACCGATGAAGGTAACATTGGCAGCGGCCCCCAGCGCCAGCGTGGAGCGCACCATGGATTGATCGTGCAGCAATTCGCGTTCTTCCGCCGATGAGCAGAGCACCGGCAGCGGCATCGGGAAATGCCTTGCCTTGATGGCATCGGCCATGCTGAAGATGACGTTGTAATAGGCGGCCGATCCGTCTGGGCCGATATTGCCCGTCAGCGAGACGATGCGGTGCTGCGGGCATTCCATCGGCGGCAGCTGGTCCACGGCGGCCTTCAATGTACGGCCGGTGCCGATGGCGAGCACGATGGGATCGACATTTCTCAGCCAGCGCTCGATTTCCGCCGCTCCGGCCTCGGCGATACCCACCGTGGAAGAAATCCCGGCAGGATCGCTCGGCACGACTTCGATATATCCAAGGCCGAATTTCTCCTTGAGACGTTCGGCTTTTTCGAGACAGGCGGCGATGGGGTGGTCGAGCCGAACCTTGATCAGCCGCTCGGCAACGGCCAGCGACACCAGCCGCTGCGCCGACTGCCGGGAAATGCCCATGGCGGCGGCGATCTCGTCCTGCGTGCGACCGGCGACATAATAAAGCCAGCCGGCACGGGCCGCATCATCCAGCCGTCCATGTGCGTCGTTTCGTCTGGCCATGCCGCTGCCCTCTGAGAATTACGTCTGCGCATTTGCTGGCATTTTTTTGCAGCGGCTGTCAAACGGGGGATGCGGAAGAGAACGCTGGGCGGTGCGGCGTAATTCTTCTCCCCGCCGGGGAGAAGGTGGCCCGAAGGGTCAGATGAGGGGGCAACGCCAGCGATATGCGGGGAGCTTGCCCACTCATCCCGCTGCCGCGGACTTCTCCCCCCTCGGGGAGAAGAAACAAGTGGCCGCCGCCCGATTCCCTACCGGCGCTCAGCCCGAAGCCAGCACTGCTCAATCAAGCCGCTTCCTGGACCAGATGCCCCGCCGAAACCTCACGATAAAGCCGCTGCGGCGGCACATAGTCCACCGGCCGGATTGGGCTTCTGATCTCGTCGGTCGCCATGTTGCGCTTGATCTGCCGTCGCGCGGGATCAGGCACCGGAACGGCGGACATCAGCTTCTTCGTATAGGGGTGCTGGGGATTATCGAAAACGGCCGCGCGCGGGCCGATCTCGACGATCTCGCCAAGATACATCACCGCCACCCGGTGACTGACGCGTTCCACCACCGCCATGTCATGGCTGATGAACAGGAAGGCGAGGTTGAGGTTTTGCTGCAGGTCGAGCAGCAGGTTGCAGACCTGCGCCTTGATCGAGACATCGAGCGCCGATACCGCCTCATCGGCGACGATGACCTTGGGATCGAGCATCAGCGAGCGGGCAATGGCGATGCGCTGGCGCTGGCCGCCGGAAAATTCATGCGGGAAGCGCCGCATCATATCCGGGCTCAGGCCCACTTTTTCCAGAAGATCGGCAGCCTTTTCCCGGGCCTGCTGTTTGGTTCCGAGGCGATGTTCGATAAAGGGCTCCATGATCGCCGTGCCGACGCTCATGCGCGGGTCGAGCGAGGCGAAGGGGTCCTGGAAGATCATCTGCACGCTGCGGCGCATGGTTCGCAGCGTCGTCTTGTCGAGCTTCAGCACCTCGTAGCCATCGAGCATGACATCGCCTGACGTCGGCTCGATCAGCCGGGTGATGGAGCGGCCCGTGGTGGACTTGCCGCAGCCCGATTCACCCACCAGCGAGAGGGTTTCGCCCTCGGCGAGATCGAAGGAAACCTTTTCCACCGCATGCACGGCGCCGGATTTGCGGCCGAATAGGCCGGAGCGGATGTCGAAACGGGTGGTCAGATCCTTGACCGAAAGGATGGGCGTGCGGCCGCCGGAGACAGTATCCTTCACGTCCGCGACAGGCTGACTTTCGCCGGTCTTGATATCGATGATCGGGAAACGGGCCGGCAGCAGCCTTTCCTTCATCGAACCCAGCTTCGGCACCGCGGAAAGCAGGGCTCGCGTATATGGGTGGCGGCCACGATGGAAAATGTCGTCGGTGGTGCCGGTTTCCACCACATCGCCACGGAACATGACGATGGTGCGGTCAGAGACTTCCGCCACCACGCCCATATCGTGGGTGATGAAGAGAACCGACATGCCCTCCTCTTCCTGCAATGTCTTGATGAGGTCGAGAATCTGGCCCTGGATGGTCACGTCGAGCGCCGTCGTCGGCTCGTCGGCGATCAGCAGCTTCGGTTTGGAGGCAAGCGCCATGGCGATCATCACGCGCTGGCGCATGCCGCCGGAAAACTGGTGAGGATAATCGTCGAAACGGTTCTTCGCATTGGGAATGCGGACTTTTTCCAGAAGCCGGATGACCTCGGCCTTTGCGGCAGAGGAGGAAATATCCTGATGCACGGTCAGCGCTTCGGCGATCTGCTTGCCGATCGGAAAGATCGGGTTGAGGCTGGTCATCGGCTCCTGGAAGATCATCGAAATGTCCTTGCCGCGGACCTTGCGCATCTCTTCTTCCGGCAGTGCCAGCAGATCGCGCCCGCCGAGCATGACCTTGCCTTCGATGCGGCTCGTCTTTTTATCGAGCAGCCGCATGATGGAGAGCGAGGTGACGCTCTTGCCCGAGCCGCTCTCGCCGACGATCGCCACCGTCTCACGCGGCGCGATCTCGAAACTCATATTGCGCACCACGGATTTCCAGCCGCCATCGACGCGGAAGGAGGTGGTGAGATTTTGAACCGATAAAACCGGGCTGACCGAACCGCCGGTCTGTTCCATTGATGTCGCTGCCAAAAGCATGCCGATCTCCTGAAAAGCAGAAGGCGGCCACGAGGGGCCGCCGGATGTCTCATGCAGCAAGTGCAGTTTCGGCCATCGAAACCCAGTAGCTGATGCCGTAAGGCAGCGCGTCGTCGTTGAAATCATAGGCGGCATTGTGCAGTCCGGCGGTATCGCCATTGCCGATGAAGATGAAGGCGCCGGGGCGCGCTTCCAGCATGTAGGAGAAATCCTCGGCGCCCATATGCGGATTGGGATTGGTGTTGACGGCGTTGGCGCCGGCCACACCCATCGCCACGCCGGTCGCGAATTCTGTCTCGTCACTGTGGTTGAACGTGACGGGATAACCGCGATCGTATTTCACCTCCACCGTCGCGCCATGGGCCATGGCGGTGGCGGCGGCCACTTCCTTGAGGCGCTTTTCGGCGAAATCGCGGGTCTCCGGCAGCAGCGTGCGCACGGTGCCGGTCAGCGTCACTGCACCGGGAATGACGTTGGACGCCGTGCCGCCATGGGTGGTGGCCACGGTGACGACGAGTGATTTCAACGGATCCGTCTCGCGCGAGACAATGGATTGCAGGGCGATGATGATATGCGCCGAAGTCAGCACCGGATCGATGGAAAGATGCGGTGCCGCCGCATGGCTGCCCTTGCCGGTGATGGTGATTTCGAAACTGTCCGCAGCCGCCATGGTGGAACCCTTGCGGATGGCGAACTGCCCGACGGGGATGCCCGGCTCGTTATGCATGCCATAGACCTGCGAGATGCCGAATTTCTCCATCATGCCGTCATTCAACATGGCAAGCGCTCCCGCGCCACCTTCTTCCGCCGGCTGGAAGATCACGGCCACCGACCCCTTGAAATTGCGCGTCTCGGCCAGATATTGCGCCGCACCCAAAAGCATGGCGGTATGCCCGTCATGACCGCAGGAATGGGCCTTGCCCGGCGTCTTCGAGGCCCATGGCTTGCCGCTCGTCTCAAGGATCGGCAGCGCATCCATGTCGGATCGGAAACCGATGGTCGGACCATCCCCGTGCCGGCCCTTGATGATGCCGACCACGCCTGTTTTGCCAATGCCCGTTTCGACCACGTCGCAGCCGAAGGATTTCAGTTTTTCGGCAACGAATTTCGATGTTTCGTAGACATCGTAGAGCAGTTCCGGGTGTTCATGCAGATGGCGCCTCCAGCCGGCAACTTCTTCCTGCATTTCAGCCACACGGTTCAATATCGGCATTCTCTTTTTCCCTTTTTTTGTTCCCCGCCGGGTTGTCGGACGCCATATTGAGTTTGGAATTTCCTCTTTTGCAAGCATGAAATTTGCTGCATGAGCGAAAAATAGGCCCAAAACTAAATGGCTCAAAATTTGTTCATCAATGAAACATTGGGACTTGCTTTTCAAAAAAACTGACAATAGCATCATCTGGAATGGAGGAATATTCCTTAGCAAAGTCAAATAGTTAGAACAACAGACCTTGCACATGACGACGGGAAAAGCGTCAAACATTCAAACAGATAAAATCCAAAAAGGGGAAAACCACAATGAAGAAGCGCAGCGTTCTCTTTGCCGGCACGGTGGCGGCCATGGCTCTCGCGGGCTCTGCCGCCCACGCCGAGCGCGGCAGTGACGGCGAACTGAAAATCCTGTTCTGGCAGGCCGTGTCGACGCTTAATCCCTATCTTTCGGGTGGCACGAAGGAAGTCTACAGCTCGTCCATGGTTATCGAGCCGCTGGCGCGGTATGACGAAAAGGGCGAGCTGGTGCCGATGCTGGTGACCGAGATTCCGACGATCGACAATGGCGGCGTCGCGAAGGATCTGCTCAGCATGACGTGGAAGCTGAAGACCGACGTGAAGTGGTCTGACGGCACGCCCTTCACCGCAGAGGATGTGATCTTCACCTGGAAATATTGCACCGCACCCGATGGCGGCTGCGCGCAGGCGGCACAATATGAGGGCGTGAAGAACGTCGAGGCCATCGACGCACACACCGTCAAGGTCAGCTTCACGGAGCCGAAACCCTACCCCTATTCGGCATTCGTGGGCGCACAGTCGCCGGTCATCCAGAAGAAGCAGTTTGAAAAATGCGTCGGCGCGGCAGCTCCCGGCTGCACCTCCGCCAATTTCGGCCCCATCGGCACCGGCCCCTTCGTCGTCAAGGATTTCAAGCCGAACGACGTCATCAGCTTCGTTGCCAACCCCAATTACCGTGACCCCGCCAAGCCTGCCTTCGCCACGGCGACCCTGAAGGGCGGCGGCGATGCCGCTTCCGCCGCGCGCGCCGTGCTGGAAACCGGGGAATTCGACTATGCCTGGAACATGCAGGTAGAGCCGGAAATCCTCGCCACCATGGTGGCGGCCGGCAAGGGCAAGCTGGAAACCGCCTTCGGCACGCAGGTCGAGCGTATCAATCTCAACTGGTACAATGCCGATCCTTCGCTGGGCGACAAGCGCTCCACCAAACAGGCCGGTCCCCATCCGGCCATTTCCGATCCCGCCGTGCGTCGCGCGCTTTCGCTCGCCATCGACCGTGAGGTCATCGATGAAGCAGGTTACGGAGAAGCGGGCAAGCCGACCTGCAACATCGTACCGGCTCCGGAAGCCGTCGCTTCCACCAAGAATGACAGCTGGTGCCTGAAGCAGGATGTGGAAGGCGCAAACAAGCTATTGGACGATGCCGGATGGGTGAAGGGTGCCGATGGCATTCGCGCCAAGAATGGCGTGAAACTTTCCTTCCTTTACCAGACGTCCACAAACTCGGTTCGCCAGGCCACGCAGGAACTGGTGAAGGACATGTGGTCGCAGATCGGCGTCGCTTCCGAACTGCGCAATGTCAGCGCCTCGGTCTTCTTCGGCGGTGACCCGGCGAGCCCGGATACCTTCCAGAAATTTTATGCCGACGTCGAAATGTACACCAACAATTTCGACGGTACGGACCCGGAAAAATATCTGGCGGAATGGCTGTGCGACAAGATTCCGGCCCCTGAAAACGGCTGGCAGGGGCAGAATATTCCGCGTTACTGCAACCCGGAATTCGACAAGCTTGTGGGTGAACTCTCCAAGACCGCCGACCTTGCCAAGCGTGCGGAGATTTCCAAGCAGCTCAACGACATGCTGACGGAGGAAGGCGCGCATATTCCGCTCATCCACCGCGGCAGCGTTTCCTCGCATTCGCTAACGCTTGAGGGCGTGCGCATGAATGCCTGGGACTCGGAACTCTGGAACGTCGCGGACTGGTCCCGCAAGAAGTAACACGCAGATGCGCCGGCTTCTCCCCCGGAGAGGCCGGCCTTCTGCATGCCCCTGGACCATGTTCTGAAGACACATTTGCCGCGTTAAGGCGAAATAGCTCCCAATTTTCGCTCTGCCGCGCTCTGGGTCTGGAGAGTTTCAGATGTTTACCTTTACGCTCCGGCGGCTAGCCTTTGCCGTTCCGACGTTGCTCGTCATCAGCTTCGTCATCTTCGCGCTGCTTGATCTCGCGCCCAACGATCCGACCGGCGACCTTCCCCTCACCATCCCGCCTGAAGTGCGTGAGCAAATCCGCGCCTCGCTTGGCCTCGACCAGCCCTTCTTCATCCGTTACCTGATGTGGCTGCAGCAATTCTTCATCAACGAGCCGCTGAACCTCTTCGAAAAGCTGACCGGCTGGCAGATCGGCGATGGCAGCCGTATGCGGGTGCTTTCCTGGGCGACACGCAGCCCGGTGGTCGATCTCGTCATCCAGCGCATGCCGCAGACACTGTGGGTGGTGGGCCTTGCCTATCTCTTCGGTGCGCTGCTGGCGATCCCGATCGGGGTGATCTCCGCATACAAGCAATATTCGATCTTCGACCAGATCGGCACTTTCGTCTCCATGGTCGGTTATTCGGTGCCGACCTTTTTCACCGGCGTGCTGCTGGTCGTCATCTTCAGCTCTTACCTGCAATGGTTCCCTTCAGTCTACGACACCAATCTGAGGGTCACGGACTGGGCGAGCTTCGTGGCGCAGGTGAAGCAGATGTTCCTGCCGGTGCTGGTCCTGACGCTCTATAACGTCTCGCAGATCAGCCGCTTCGTGCGCGCCTCCATGCTCGACAATCTGCATCAGGATTACGTGCGCACCGCACGCGCCAAGGGCGTGAAGGAAAAATCCGTGCTGCTCATCCACGTGCTGCGCAACAGCCTCATCCCGGTCGTAACGGTTATTGCGCTTGGGGTGCCGACCATCTTCTCCGGCGCCATCATCACCGAGCAGATTTTCCGCGTGAACGGGCTTGGCCAATTGCTGATAACAGCCGTTCAGGGGGCGGATATTCCGCTGGTTCAGACGCTGACCTTCATCTTTGCGGTGCTGATCGTGCTCTTCAACCTGATTGCCGACGTACTTTACGGCACTCTCGACCCGAGGATTCGCTATGACTGACGCCACCATTACAGCACCGACGGTTGCGGCCACCCCCACGCAATCCGCCCTTGCCGATATCTGGAAACAGTTTCGCGTTCACAAGGGCGGCGTGGCGGGGCTCTTCGTCTTTATCTTCATCCTGCTCGCGGTCTATGTCGGGCCTTATATTCACACCGTTGCTCCGAACGCCATCAATGTGAAGGCGCGCAACCAGTGGCCGTCGCTGGCGCATCCCTTCGGCACCGATAATCTTGGCAAGGACATGCTGGCGCAGGTCCTGGCCGGCGGGCGCATTTCGCTTGCCGTCGGCATCACCGCCATGCTGCTGGCTCTGTTCCTCGGCACGCTGGTGGGTGTTCTATCAGGTTATTTCCGCAGGCTGGACGGACCCTTGATGCGCCTCACCGACCTGTTCCTGGCCCTACCGCTTCTGCCACTGCTGCTCGTCATCCTGATGCTGTTTCGCGACACGCTGCGTGCGGCCTTTGGGCCGGAGACTGGCATCTTCATCCTGATCGTCTTCGTGATCGGGATAACCAGCTGGATGCATACAGCCCGCATCGTGCGCGGTGATGTGCTGACGATCAAAAGCCAGGAATTCATCATGGCTGCGAAATCGAGCGGCATGCGCGAATACCGCATCATCCTCAGGCATATTCTGCCGAATGTGCTGAGCTCGATCATGGTCTCCGCCACGCTCGGCATCGCTGCCGCCATCATCACGGAATCCGCCCTCTCCTTCCTCGGTCTCGGCTTCCCCTCCGACTTTCCGACCTGGGGACGGCTGCTGTTCGACGGCGCGAACTTCCTGCAACTGACGCCCTCGCGCGTGTTGTGGCCGGGGCTGGCGATTTCGCTGACGGTTCTGAGCGTGAATTACATCGGCGATGCCGTGCGCGATGCGCTTGATCCGCGGGCGCTGAAGAGCTGAACGCTTCCCTTCCCTTATCCCTGTGCTTGTCACAGGGATTCAGCCAGCCCAAGTGCTTGGGCTGAAAGGATTCTACCCGTCGCGCAGGCGCGCGTCGGCTGGATTCCCGTGACAAGCACAGGAACGAGGTTGAGGGTATCGCGGCACAGAAGCGGGACGCGTCCTAGTGATAATTCACCTTTTCTGCATCCAGAATGCTGTCCGCATCCAGCGCGGCAATCGGGATATCGTTCCGCGCCGGAATATCGCCAGAAAGCTGAAGCGCGAGATAACGCCCGCAGCAGACCCGCAGGAACGAGGTGAAATTGCCGAGATCGTGCCCGGCATCGATCGATTCATTATAAAGCTTGGCGATGAGCTGCACGCTGTTCATGCCGTCGCGCCGCGCGATCTCGTCCAGCGTCGTCCAGAAAAAGTTCTCTAGCCGGACACTGGTGACCATGCCATCGATGCGGAGCGACCGCGTATGGCTTTCCCAGAGCGCTGGGTCTGCCTTGATGAAGAGCTTGCACATGGTTTCCTCCCTCACCACGCCTGAGATATAGGCGGAAAACGGGGCCGGAAAAAGCCCCGTTCGCCGGTCTTATTTACCGAGCACCGCCATGAACTGCGAAAGCCAGGCGGGATGGGCGGGCCATGCGGGCGCCGTCACCAGCTTGCCGTCGGTCACCGCCGCATCGATGGCGATATCGGCATAGGTGCCACCTGCCAGCTCCACCTCCGGGCGGCAGGCGGGATAGGCCGAGCAGGTGCGGCCCTTGAGCACACCCGCAGCCGCCAGCAATTGCGCGCCATGGCAGACGGCCGCGACAGGCTTGTCTGCCTCGAAGAAATGTTTCACCGCCGCCAGCACGTCCGCATTGAGCCGCAGATATTCCGGCGCACGGCCACCAGGAATGACCAGCGCATCGTAATCCGCCGGTTTGATATCGGCGAAGGTGGCGTTGAGCGCGAAATTATGGCCGCGTTTTTCCGAGTAGGTCTGGTCGCCCTCAAAATCGTGGATGGCCGTGGCGATGGTCTGGCCCGCCTTCTTGCCGGGGCAGACGGCGTGCACCGTGTGGCCGACAGCGAGCAGCGTCTGGAACGGCACCATGGTCTCGTAATCCTCGGCGAAATCACCGGTGATCATCAAAATCTTCTTCGGCATGTCTGCTCCTCCCGTTTTCGAATGCCTTTGGGCACCCTAACAGGAGGGATCGAGATGCGGGTATTATGGCAATACTACATGCCCGATAAAGGTGATATCAGCCGGCCGGCGGCTCCGGCCAGCGCCGGACGCCACCACCCCAATCCTCGAAAGACTTGGACAATTTGAGCACGAATAGATCCTGATAACGCGGACCGACGATCTGCAATCCGATGGGCATGCCGGATGCCGAGAAACCGCAATTGATCGAGGATGCCGGCTGTTCCGACATGTTCCACGGCACGGTGAAAGCGATATGCTCGAAGGGGCGTGCAGGATCGTTGGTGGGAGAAGCCCAGTCGGCAGGATAGGAGACGATGGGGTTAACGGGTGAAATCACCACATCAACGGACTGCATCAACCTCCCGCAAACTTTACGCATTTCCATGGTCTGGTTGAAACCGAAAACGGCACGCGCGCCGGAAACATCAGCGCCCTTTTCCGCCCATTCGTGAATATAGGGAAGGATCGCGGCACGACGATCCGCGCTCAACGCCACCATGTCGCCCCAGAACTTCGCCCGCCAGAAATCATCCAGCCCGTCGAGCATCTCACGCGTCAGCACCGGCTCGACCGGGATGACAATGGCGCCGGCCGCCTCGAACAGTTTTGCAGCCGCGACAACGGCGTCGCGCACCTCTTCGTCCAGCGGCAGGCCGCAGCCCGCATCCAGCATCAGTCCGATTTTCAGGCCTTTCACATCAATATCGAGGTCCATCCAGTCGATGCTGTTCGGCGGCAGCGATGTGCCGTCGCGCCAGTCCGGCCGCGAAAGCGTTGCCATGGCATAAGCCGCATCAACGACCGTGCGCGTCATCGGCCCGGCACAGCGGCCGGTATAATAGGGATCAACCGGGATACGACCCTGGCTCGGCTTGAAGCCGAAGAGGCCCGTCCACCCCGCCGGCAATCTTACCGAGCCGCCAATATCCGTGCCGATATGCAAGGTGCCGTAACCCGCAGCACCGGCCGAAGCAGCACCGGCGCTGGAGCCGCCGGGATTCTGGGTGGGGTCCCACGGGTTGCGGCTGAGCTTATGGAAGCTGGAAAGGCCGGAAGAGAGCATGCCGTAATCCGGGCAGGTCGTCTTGGCATAGATAATCGCGCCATCCTCACGGCAACGGGCGGCCACCGGCGCGTCTTCAACCGCGGGCACAAGCTCCACCGCCCTGGTGCCGAGCGGCACAGGATGGCCTTTCGTGGCGATGAGTTCCTTCAGCGAGACCGGAATTCCATCGAGGGCTCCCAGCGTTTCACGCTTTTGCCAGCGCTCCGTCGAGGCCAGCGCCTGCCTGCGCGCATCCTCCGGATCATAAGCGTAAAGGGCGTTCACAACCGGCTCGAATGCCTCGATACGCGCCTCCACCGCCTGCCAATATTCCGATGGCGAGAGTTTCTTTTCCCGGTAAAGCGCCAGAATTTCGAGCGTGTTGAGGTGTATGAGATCGGTCATGGCATCGTCTCGTCAGAAAAACAGGAAATAGCGGCGATATCGGCGTGAAGCGGTCAGCTTGTATCGCGCGGGTCCAGCAGGTCGCGCAGGCCATCGCCGAGAAGATTGAGGCCGAAGACGGCGAGCGCAATGGCAAGGCCGGGCATGATGGCAAGCCAGGGCGCCGCGCCGAGATAGGTCTGGGCGTCCGCCAGCATCCGCCCCCAGGTGGGGGCCGGCGGCGGCATGCCGAGACCGAGGAAGGAAAGGCCTGCCTCCGTCAGTATTGCCAGGCCCAGCTGGATCGTCACCTGCACGATGATCTGGTTGGAAATATTCGGCACGACGTGCAACATCGTGATCTTGGCGCGGTTCTGGCCGATGCTGGTGGCGGCGGTGATGTATTCCCGCGCCCAGATTTGTAAGGCCGCCCCCAGCGTCAGTCGCGCAAACACCGGCACCATGAAGGTGGCGATGGCGATGATGGCGGTAAAGCGTCCCGTGCCGATGAAAGCACCGAGCATCATGGCCGACAGGATGGGCGGCACGGCGAAGATGATATCGCAGATGCGCATGACGACGGTTTCGGTAAAGCCGCGCAGCGCCGCGACCGTGACGCCGATCGCCGTGCCGATAAAGGCGCCAATGGCGACGGCGGCAATGGCGGTGGAAAGTGAGTTCCACGCACCGGCCATCAGCATGGAGAGCACATCGCGGCCGAAATGGTCGGTACCGAGACCACCGTAGACGAAGGGCGATTTCAGCTTTTGGACGATCTGCATCTTGGTGGGCGAAACCGGTGTCCAGACCAGCGACAACAGCGCGACGGCGACGAGAAAGGCCGTGACGGCAATACCGATAACGAAGGCCGGGCGGCGGCGGATAAATCGCATCATCGCGCACCTGCCCGCAGTCTCGGGTCGATGAAGAGATAGGCTATATCGACCACGAAATTCATGATGATGACCAGCGCCGAGAAGAACAGCACGACGGACTGCATGACGACGATATCCCGCTGGGTCAGCGCCTGATAGGCAAGCCGGCCAAGGCCCGGCAGGTTGAAAACGTTTTCCACCAGCACCGCACCCGCAATGAGGAAGGTGAATTGCAGGCCGATCATGGTGACGACGGGTATCATCGCGTTCGGCACCGCATGCCGCCACAGCGCCACTCGCTCGCTCAGGCCCTTGGCCCGGGCGGTGCGCACGAAATCCTCGTTCATCACTTCAAGCACGGCGGAACGGCAGACTCGGGTAAGAACGCCGGCCTGCGACAGTGCCAAGGCGACCGCCGGCAGGATGAGCGCCGTGAGACCCGCTGCAAAGCTTGGCGACCAGCCGGGAAAACCGCCCGCCGGCATCCAGCCGAGCGTGGTGGAAAAGACGATGATGAGCAGCAGCCCGACCCAGAAGCCCGGCACGGCAATGCCCACATGGGAAAACAGCCCGGCCGCGAAATCCAGCGCCCCGTTGCGGTTCCTCGCCGCCGCTACGCCGAGCGGGATGGCGATAGTGACGGACAGGCAAACGGCCAGCAGCGCAAGCGGCAGCGTCACGGCCAACCGCTCGACGATCAGGCCCGCCACCGGCACGCCATAGGTATAGGATTGTCCGAGATCGCCGCGGAAGACGCCAGCAAGCCAGTGGATGTAGCGCAGCAGCAGCGGCTGATCGAGACCCATCTGCTTTTGCAGTGCGGCCAGCGTATCCGGACTGGCCGAGGTTCCCAGCATGATGGCGGCCGGATCACCCGGCAGCAGGCCCATGACAAGATAGATGATGAGCGAGACGGCAAACAGCGTGATGACGAGGCTTACGAGACGCCGGATGAGGACGGCTAACATCTGGCATCTGCTCCTTGCGATACTTTACCCGCGACGGCTGGAAAGCTCCACACTCTCCCGTCATGCCGGACTTGATCCGGCATCCAGCCGACGCGCGTCTGCGCGGCGGAGGGAGCCTTTTCAGCCCAAGGACTTGGGCTGGCTGGATGCCGGATCAAGTCCGGCATGACGGAAGACATGAGTATCGTCAAACGTCACTCTTCCCAATGCACATCCGTCAGCACATTCGAGGGAATGGGCTCGTTTTCCCACAGCCCTTTCACCTTTTTGTCCCAGACCCCGAGCTTCGGCATTACGAACAGGAACAGCGCCGGCACATCTTCGGCGAGGATTTTCTGGGCGTCGCCATAAAGCTTTTCCTGCTCAACCGCATCCGCCGTCTTTTCGACGCTGGCGATGACCTCGTTGAAGGCCGGGTTCTTGTAGTTGAAATAATAGGGATCACGGGAGTAGATATCGATATCCATCGGCTCGGCATGGGCGACAATGGTCATGTCGTAATCCGCACCCTTCAGGACGTCCGCCACCCATTTGGCCGGAAATTCCGTGGTCTCGATGGTCATGGTCACGCCGATTTCAGCCAGCATCGCCTGCAGGATTTGCGAGGTGCGCTGGGCATAGGCCATCTGCGGGGCCTTGATGGTGAAGCTGAAACCGTCCGCATACCCCGCTTCGGCAAGCAGCGCCTTGGCCTTATCGATATCATAGGGATGAACGCCCGTCGTATCGATGTATCCGCGATCATTCGGCGTATAGTGACTGCCGATGGCCGTTCCGAAACCGGACCATGCACCCTCGATGACGGTGCCACGATCCACCGCCATCATCAGCGCCTGGCGCACGCGCTTGTCGCTGAAGGGCTTGCGGGCGCTGTTCATGCCCGCCACGACCTTCAACTCGGTATTGCCGACGAAGGTGCCGAGGCGCGCATCGCCCTCAAACGAGCTCATCAATTCCGGCGCACCGAATTCCGGGAAGGCGTCGATATCGCCGGATTTCAGCGCCGCCGCCTGCGCCTGCGGATCGGAGACGAAACGGAACGTCGCCTTTTCCAGCTTTACCGACACGGCCTTGTCCCAATAGGCGGCGTTCTTCTGCAACTCCACCTTGTCGCCCTTGGCCCAGTTCACGAATTTGAACGGGCCGGTGCCGACGGGCGTGGTGCGGTTGGTCTCTGCGCTCTTGGGCGCGACCATGACGGAGGCCGGCCAGCCGAGCCAGTAGATGAGGCTGCCGGCGGGCTGCTTCAGCTTCAGCACCAGCGTGTCGGCATTCGGGGTCTCGATACTGTCGATCGCCGCAAAGAAGCGTTTCTGCGGATTGACGGAAGCTTCACCACGCGCCCGGTCCAGCGAGAACTTCGCGACGGAGGAATCGAACGCCTCGCCGTCATGGAAGGTGACACCCTTGCGCAGCTTGAAGGTGTAGGTCTTGCCATCAGGGGAAATTTCCCAGCTTTCGGCGAGCTGCGGCTTCACCTTGCCCTTGCTGTCGATGGTGACGAGACCTTCAAAAATATTCTGCCAGGTGACCTGACCGATGGCGACGGGAGCGGCAATGGTCGGATCGAGACCGGTCGGCTCTACCGTCATGCCGAGCGTCAAAGCGGTTTTCGCCGCAGCTTCGGCCTCAGCAATCGAGAGCGGCAGAAAGAGCGCCGTGCCGAGAGCAAGCGCCAGCGCGGTACGGCGCGAGAGCTTCGCTGCCTGCGAAAGATAGGTACGTGGCATCCTTTAGTCCCCTGTCTGGCGGCCGGGGCATTTTTGCCCTTCCAAAGACCACCCGTTGCAAAAAGAGTGTCATGTTGCAGGCGCACACACAATCATGATTTTTGTGTGCTCCGTGTAGCTGAAATGGCTACACGGGAATGTGGGTGAAAATCAACCTTGGTGGGCAATTCCGGGAACGTCTCCGGTTCCTCGCCCCGCCGAGGAGAAGAAACTACCCTGCCGTCGCCTCACGCATGAAACGCTCGATGAAATCGGCAAGCTTGGAAGCTGCGAAGGACAATTGCCTGTCGGGCGCTACACAGAGGTCAATCTGGGTGTGGATACCCTTCTTGCCCGAGAGCGGAACGGCGACCATCTGGCCGCTACGGATTTCGCGCGCCACCGAAAGCGCCGGCAGCAGCGTGGCCGCGGCGTGGCCCAGCACCAGCTCTTTCAGCATTTCCAGCGAACTGGTGATGAAAACGGGGTCAAGTTCGATATCCGCCTCGGCAAAAAGCATATCGAAGGCCTGACGCGCGGCAAAACTCTTGTCCGGCAAGGCAAGTGGCAACCCGGCCAGTTCCTTTAGCGACACCTCCGGCTGACCGGCAAGGACATGACCGGCGGGAAAGATCGCATCGTAATTGATGCGCGTGCGCGAGCGCACCTTGACCCCGGAAACCTTTGGCGCAAACAGGCTGACGACGAGGTCTGCTTCCGCAGCCCCCAGCGCTTCCATGGCTTGGCGCGCACTTGTGATATGGACCTCGAAACGCAGCTTCGGATATTTGAGGCTGAACTGCGCCAGCACCGGCGCCAGAAGGTTGGCTACTGTCGCGCCATTGGCGTAAATCGTCACCCTACCGCGCTGCAGGCCTTTCAGATCGTCGATCAGCTGGTGCACATGGTCGAGTTCGCGCAGCGTCTTGCCGGCGCGAGCGGCCAGCAGCTCGCCCGCCGCCGTCAGCTTCACGCCACGGCTGGAACGCTCTACCAGAGGCGAGCCGAAATAATACTCGAGATTTTCGATCTGCCGGCTCACTGCCGTCGGCGCCACATTCAGGTTTTCCGCCGCGGCGCGCATGGAATTGGTGCGGACGAGTTCATCGAAATACATCAAGGCGCGCAATTGCATGGGTGGTACCTTGTTCGGGTGGGCTGGTGTGCGGCTCACCATATCATCGCAGCGTCGCGAGAGAATACTTCACCCGGAAAGATCGCTCGTGAAAGTAAAGCTCGCCGCTTGTTTCTTCTCCCCGCCGGGGAGAAGGTGGCGCGCAGCGCCGGATGAGGGGGCGACGGTGGAGATATACGGAGAGCTTGCCCCCTCATCTGCCCCGTTCGGGGCATCTTCTCCCCCTCAGGGAGAAGAAACGGCCCGCACCCTCACGCCTTTACGGACGCTTGAAACCCTCGCTCGCCACCAGCAGCTGCCTCGTATAATCCGCGCTGAATTCGCGGCTTTCCAGCGCCTCGGCCTCCAGCATTTCCACCACCTTGCCGCTTTTCATCACCGCCAGACGGTCGCACATGTGGCTGATGACGCCGAGATCGTGGCTGACCATGACGAAGGTGAGGTTGCGGTCCTTGCGGGCCTGTTCCAGGAGGTTCAGGATTTCAGCTTGAATAGACGCATCAAGCGCCGAGGTCGGCTCATCGAGCAGCAGGATTTTCGGCTCGACGATCAGTGCGCGGGCAATGGCGATGCGCTGGCGCTGGCCGCCGGACAGCTGGTGTGAATAACGGAAGCGGAACCCGGAACCGAGGCCGACTTCGTCCAAAGCGCGGGCAATGCGCTGTTCGCGATTGTCGAGACCATGGATGACCAGCGGCTCGAGCAGCAGCGCATCCACCGTCTGGCGCGGGTGCAGTGAACCGTACGGGTCCTGAAACACCATCTGCACATCGCGGTAAAAGCTCTTGTCGCGGTGCTTGCCCGAATAGGAGCGCCCGGCCACCATCAACGAACCTTCATCGAAATGGTTGAGGCCGGCAATGGCGCGTAGAAGGGTCGACTTGCCGGAACCGGATTCACCGACGATACCGAAGGATTCACCCTCAGCCACATCGACGCTGACGCTGTCGAGCGCGATGTAACCGTCGAAATCCACCACCATGTCTCTGATGGAAAGAACTGTGCTCATGCGCGCCACTCCGGCTTGCGTTCCAGAACGGGCAGCGGATGCCGGTGGCCGCCAATTTGCGGCAGACAGTTCAACAGGCCCTGCGTATAGGGATGTTTCGCTTCCTTGAGGTTAGCGGAAGCAAGCTCTTCCACCACCTTGCCGGCATACATGACGAGAACCCGGTCGCAGAAGGAGGAGACGAGCCTGAGATCGTGGCTGACGAAGATCAGCCCCATGCCGCGATCGCGCACCAGCTTGTCGAGAATGTCGAGCACTTCCAGCTGCACTGTCACATCGAGCGCCGAGGTCGGCTCGTCGGCGATCAGCAATTCCGGACCGCAGACGAGCATCATGGCGATCATGACGCGCTGGCCCATGCCGCCGGAAACTTCGTGTGGAAAGAGATCGAAGACGCGCTCGGGATCACGGATCTGCACCGCCTCCAGCATGGCAAGCGTCCGCTGGCGCGCTTCGCTGGAGCCAATCTTTTCGTGGGTACGCAGCGTTTCCATGATCTGGCGGCCAATGGTCATGACCGGGTTCAGCGAATATTTCGGATCCTGCAGGATCATGGCCATACGCTTGCCGCGCATGAGCCGCCGCTCTTTTGCCGACGCCTTGAGCAGGTCAATATCGCCAAACCGCAACGTATCGGCCTCGATCCGGGCATTTTTCGGCGTCAGACCCATGATGGCGCGGCCAGTCTGCGACTTTCCGGAGCCGGATTCGCCGACGATGCCGAGGCGCTCACGCCCCAGCGTGAAGGACACGCCGCGCACCGCCTCCACCAACCCGGTGCGGGTCGGGAAGGAAACGCGCAGGTTTTCAACCGTCAGAAGAGACGCACTCATTGGCCCGCCTCCTTGGGATCAAGCGCATCGCGCAGACCATCTCCCAGAAGGTTAAAACCGAGGCTGACGATCAGGATCGCAATACCCGGCATGGCAGCCACCCACCATTGATCGAGAATGAAACGGCGGCCCGACGCAATCATCGCGCCCCACTCCGGCAGCGGCGGCTGCGCGCCGAGACCGAGGAAACCGAGGCCTGCGGCGGTGAGGATGATGCCCGCCATATCGAGCGTGACACGCACGATCAGCGACGACATGCAAAGCGGCATGACGTGTTTCAAGACGATGCGGAAGGGCGACGCGCCCATGAGCTTCACTGCGGCGATAAAATCGGAATTGCGGAAGGTCATGGTTTCGGCACGCGCGATGCGCGCATAGGGCGGCCATGAGGTGACCGCGATGGCGAGCACCGCATTTTCGATGCCAGGCCCCAGGGCCGCTACCAGCGCCAGCGCCAGAACGAGCTTCGGAAAAGCGAGGAAAATATCGGTGATGCGCATCAGAACCGCATCCACCCAGCCACCGGCATAACCCGAAACGGTGCCCACGATGAGCCCGATGGGTGCGGCGATGATGGCCACCAAAAGCACGACGAACAGGGTCAGGCGCGAACCGTGGATGAGACGCGAGAGAATATCACGGCCCTGATCGTCGGTGCCGAGCAGATAACCGGCAGTGCCGGGCGGCAGAAGCCGGGCATTGCGCAGATCGCCCTGCACCGGATTATGTGGCGCCAGCACATTGGCAAAAATCGCCACGAACAGCAGCGCGATGATGATACCAAGGCCGAGCAGCGCCAGCCGGTTTTCCGAAAAGCGCCGCCAGATCACATAGGCGCGGCCAAGCCGCGCCTGCCTGCGCGAGGCCGGCCGGTCGGAGAGCAGCCATTCGCGGCTATAGGGTTTGAGTGTATCGGTCGAAATCGTCATCGGCTGCGCGTCCTTGGATCGAGCGTCCGGTAAAGCAGATCGGAAAAGAGATTGATGCCGACGAAGATGGCGCCGATCACGATCGTGCCGCCAAGAACGGCGTTCATATCCGCATTCTGCAGGGAATTGGTGATGTAGAGGCCAAGCCCCGGCCAGGCAAAGATGGTTTCGGTCAGCACCGAACCTTCCAGCAGACCGGCATAGGAGAGCGCAATCACAGTCACCAGCGGCACGGCGGCGTTGCGCAGCGCGTGGAACCAGATGATGCGCGTTTCCGAAAGCCCCTTGGCGCGGGCCGCAACGACATATTCCTGGGCGAGCTCGTTCAGCATGAAGGAGCGCGTCATGCGACTGATATAGGCCAGCGAGAAATAACCGAGCAGCGAGGCCGGCAGGATGATGTGGCGGAAAAGATCCCACAACACGTCCCATTGCCGCTGCCAGATGGCGTCGATCAGGAAGAAGCCAGTGACCGGCGTGAAGGTGAATTCATAGACGATGTCCATTCGCCCAGGATAAGCCACCCATTGCAGCCGGGCGTAAAACACCAGCAGCGCCAGCAGGCCGAGCCAGAAGATCGGCACGGAATAGCCGATGAGGCCGATGACACGCACCACCTGATCGGCAAAGCTGCCGCGCTTGACGGCGGCCAGAACGCCAAGCGGAATGCCGAAAACGGCGCCGATGATCGTGCCGATCGTGGCAAGTTCGATCGTCGCCGGAAACACCCGCTTGATGTCCTCCATCACGGGATTGGTGGTGAGGACGGAGGTGCCGAAATCGCCCGAAAGCGCCTGCTTCAGATAGATAAAGAACTGCTGCCAGAGCGGCAGGTTGAGGCCGAGCTGCTCACGGACGCGCTCGACCACATGCGCAGGCGCGCGGTCGCCGACGATCGCCAGTGCGGGATCGATCGGCACCACGCGGCCAATGAAAAATGTGACCGCCATCAGCCCCAGAAAGGTGGTGATGACGGTGACGGCGAAGCCGAGAATGGCCTTCGCGCGGGCGTTGGCACGGCGTTTGCCCTGCCTCGCCCGGCTGTTTGCTTCAACGATGCTCAAGAGACCGATCCTTCCGGATCATTCCTTGGAGATCGGATAGACATAGTTGGTGTCAAAGCTCGGTCCGAGCTTCAGGCCCTTGAGCTTGGCGGAATAACCGGCCACTTCCGTCTGCTGGAAGATGATGACGAAGGGACCCTTCGCCAGAACTTCCTTCTGCAGGTTTTCATAGATGGCGGCGCGCTTGGCGCTGTCCTTTTCCAAGAGAGCAGACTGGGTTTCCTTGGTCAGATCAGGAACATCCCAGGCATTGCGCCAGGCCAGCGTCTTGTTCTTGCCTTCATCCGAATTGTCGTAGTTGATGGTGAAGGTTTCCGCATTCGAGTTCGGGTCGAAATAGTCCGAACCCCACTGGCCGATGTAGATATCATGCGTGCGGGCGCGATATTTGGTCAGCGTCTGCTTACCGTCGCCGGGGATGATTTCGAGCTTGATGCCGGCCTGTGCCAGCGTCTGCTGCACGCTTTCGGCAATGCCCGTCACCGGCTGGGTGTTGCGCACATCCATGGTGACGGTGAAGCCGTCCTTCAGACCGGCCTTGGCGAGAAGTTCCTTGGCCTTGGCGACGTCAAGCTTGTAGGGGTTCTCATCAAGCGCACCAAGCTGGCCCTTCGGCAGGAAGGTCTGATGGACTTCGCCAATGCCCTTGATGATCGTCGCGCCGATCGCGTCATAATCGACGAGATATTTGAACGCTTCGATGACCTCAGGCTTCTTCAGGTTCTCGTTCTTCTGGTTGAGGCTGAAATAATAAACGGTGCCCTTGGGCGCGGAGGTAACGGCAAGGCCTTCCTTCTTGGAAACGGCTTCCATATCGCCGGGCTCAAGGTTACGGGCAACATCGATATCGCCGTTTTCAAGCGCCAGACGCTGGCCGGAGCTTTCCTTCATGTGACGATAGACGACCCGCTTCAGCTTCGGCTTCTCACCGTAATAGTTCGGGTTGGCCTCCAGAATCACGGCTTCGTTGGCCTTCCAGCCAAGGATCTTGTAAGGGCCGGAACCGGCATAACCGGTCTTCAGGAACTCGTTGCCGAAATCCGTGTCGTATTTGTAATCGGCGCTCGGTGTGACCGACTTCGCCTTTTCGGTGATGAGCTTCTTGTCCACCACCGAAGCGACGGTTGCGGTGAGCACGTTCAGCACGAAGCTCGGCGCATAGGGCTTGTCGACGGTCAGTACGAAGGTGTTCGCGTCCGTTGCCTTCGCCTTTTCGGTAACGTTGTCGCCCTTCAGGCCGAACTGCGTCAACAGGAATGCCGGCGACTTGTCGAGCTTGACGGCGCGTTCGAAGGAGAAGGCAACGTCATCAGCGGTGACAGGATTGCCGGAGGCGAATTTCAGGCCGGATTTCAGCTTGAACGTATAGGTCAAGCCATCCTCGGAGGTCGTCCAGCTTTCGGCGAGATCACCGACAACCTTGGACGTGTCGTTGAGATCGATGGAAACGAGCTTGCTATAGGTGTTGCCGGTGACTTCGGCGGCAGACAGTTCGAAAGCCTCACCCGGATCGAGCGTGATGATGTCGTCGATGGCGAAACCTTCCACCAGCGTATCGGCCGGCGTGGCGGCAAAAGCATGCGGGGCAGACAGCATCATCAGCGACAGGGCAGCGCTGGTGCTGAGGATACGCATGGATTTGTTGAGCGATTTGATCATAGGATCTCCCCTTTTGTTATGAGATTGATTTAGTTCGCTTAAACTGTTTATCAGGCCGCTTCGTGCCAAGCCTGGGACAAGACGCGCAGCCAGTTTTCCCGGCATATTTTAGCAAGTTCTCCATCACCGTAGCCCGCCGATTTCAGCGCCGCAACCAGATTGTGGTTGCCGCTGGCATCAGCAATTCCGACAGGTACCGTCGCACCGTCGAAATCCGATCCGAGCGCCACACAGTCGATGCCCATACGCTCGACCATGTAGTCGATATGGCGCACCATATCGGAGAGCGGCGTATCGGCGATATCACGCGCATCGGCACGCAGCATGGTCACGGCGTAGTTGAGGCCAACCAGCCCGCCGCTTTCCTTGATGGCATCCATCTGCCTGTCAGTGAGATTGCGGGCGACCGGAGTGAGCGCATGCGCATTGGAATGGCTGGCGATCAGCGGCTGGTTGGTGGTCTTGGCCACATCCCAGAAGCCTTTTTCGGTGATATGCGCGAGATCGATGAGAATGCCGAGGCGGTTGCATTCCTTCACCAGCGCAAAACCGGCATCGGTGAGACCGGGCGCGGTATCGGGCGACATGGGATAGGAGAAAGGAACGCCATGGCCGAAAATATTGTGCCGGCTCCACACCGGGCCGAGCGAACGCAGACCCGCGGCATAAAATACTTCCAGCGCATCGAGATCGGCGCCGATCGCCTCGCAGCCTTCCATATGCAGCACGGCGGCGAAGATATCCTCGGCAAAGGCCTTGCGGATATCCGCCGTGGAGCGGCAGAGCCGCCACGCTCCAGCGCGATCGAGCCTCAGCGCAATCGCCGCCTTTTCCATCGCGATATCGAGCGAAGGCAGTCGCTCGAGCGGCGTGGCGAGCGGCGTATCGTAATGGCCGTTCTCGTCCGGTTCCTGCAGAATCAGATCGCCGGACGGGATATAGATGGCGCAGATACCGCCGCCGAGCCCGCCTGCCCGTGCGCGCGGACCATCGATATGACCTTCCCGAGTGCCGTTTGTGAATTCGGCCACGGGATCGGCACCGGCCTTGCTGTTGCGCCACAACCGAAGCAGCACATCATTATGACCGTCAAACACTGCATGCATGGGAAGAAATTCCAGTCATCGAAACAATAAACGGGGCAGGCAGACGCCGGGATGACACCGCGCGAAAGCAAGCCGGCGCATTATCAGCCGACCGCTATTGTCTGTCAGCCGCGATCTTAGGACGATCTATTCGAGCTTCGCAAGATACAAATTAGGCAGCGGTGAATTTATCACCACTTGCCTTTTGACGGAATTTGCGCTTCGTCAGGCGCGCCAGCCATCTTCCGCTTTGGTCAGCAGCGGCGTCGCGAAAACACCCCTCACCCGCTCCGGCCATTCCGGCCCGAAAGCGGCGATTTTTTCCCGCCAGCGATCCGATTGCAGCATGGCTGCGCCGATGACGGCGGGGTTGATGCCGGAGGCGGTGAGTAGCGCAAGGCCCGACAGGATGGAACTGCCGCTGGAGATCACGTCATCCACCAGCGCCACCCGTCTACCCTCGATGAGCGGCAGCATGCGCGGATCGACATAAAGCCTTTTTTCCTGGCTCGTGGTGATGGAGGACATCGGCACCGACAGCTCCTCCAGATACCAGAATTTGCGCGAGGTGCCGAGCGGCACGTAACGGGAGTGACCCAGATGGCGGGCAACGGCGGCCGCAAGCGTCAGGCCGAGCGTCGGCAGGCCGATAACGACATCCGGCTCGAAGGGAAGAAGCTTTGCGGCAAGATCGGCGGCCAGCGCCTCCAGAACCTCAAAGGAAGCCTGGTTGACGATGAGCGAAGCGAGTGCGTGCTCTCCGTCCGCAAGCGGCCGTATGGGCAGACAGATCTGCCTTCCATCATCCAGTTCCGCCGGAAAGAATGTGGAATATGCGCCTGCTGTTTCGAAGCTCCGGGGCGGATGGATCTGCTGCCAGAACTCATGCGGCGTTGCGGGAGACGGGGCGATGGCGGGCGATGCTGGTGATGGCATCTGTTTTCCTTTCAGAACGGAGATGGCGCATGGCGGAGACGGTTTTCAGCCACGCCAATCCCGTTCGGCAGATTTATCATTTTAGCAACCACAGAGACGCTGCGGGTTCATTTCATTGGCTTTTTCCGTTAGAAGAGAAAAAAGCAACAGGCATTTGGACAAACCCACCTATGACGCGGGTTTTTCCCACATTCAAGGACAAGCTTCCCATGAGACTCCTGGACCGGATCGGCGAGGACCTGCCATTCCTGACGGAACTCCGTCATGATCTGCACGCGCATCCGGAACTGGGTTTCGAAGAGGAAAGAACGAGCGCCATCGTCGCCGATCTGCTTGAGCGCGCCGGGCTGAAGGTGCACCGCGGTCTCGGCGGCACCGGCGTCGTCGGCACGCTGCAGGTGGGCAACGGCACGCGCAGCATTGGTCTTCGCGCAGACATGGATGCCCTTGCCATGCCTGAGGTCCCAGACCGCCCCTACAAATCGAAATTCCCCGGCAAGATGCATGCCTGCGGCCATGACGGCCACACCGCCATACTGCTGGGTGCGGCGCGTTACCTCGCAAAGACCCGCGATTTTTCCGGCACCGTGCATTTCATCTTCCAGCCGGCCGAAGAAGGCCGTGGCGGCGCAAAAAAAATGGTCGAGGACGGGCTTTTCGAGCTGTTCCCCTGCGATGCGGTCTATGGCCTGCACAACATGCCGGGGCTGGGCATCGACGAAATGGCGGTGGTGGAAGGACCGCAGCTTGCCTCGTCGGACAGCTGGCGCGTCACCTTCAAGGGCGTCGGCACCCACGGCGCAAAGCCGCATCTTGGTCGCGATCCTGTAACGGCGGCCGGCACCTTCCTCGCCTCGCTGCAAACTATCGTCGGCCGCGTGGTCGACCCATTGCAGCCGGCCGTGGTCAGTGCCTGTTCGGTGCAGGCAGGCGACCCCAAGGCACTCAATGTGATCCCAGATCTCGTCGAAATCGGCGGTACCGCGCGCGCCTATGCGCCTCAAGTGCGAGACCAGCTGGAGGCGGAAATCGGCAGGCTGGCCAAGGGCACGGCGGCAATGTTCGGCATCGAGGCAAATTACGAATTCATCCGCCGCATTCCGCCCGTCATCAACGACACGGACGCGACGAAACGGGCGCTCCGGGCAGCCAAAACCGTCTTCGGCAACAAAGCGCGCACCGCCTTTCCGCCCTCGACCGCCGGCGACGATTTCGCCTTTTTCGCGGGCGAAGCCCCAGGCTGCTATGTCTGGCTCGGCAACGGCCCGGCGGTGGACGGCGCACTGCACCACAACACCTCCTACGACTTCAACGATGCGGCCATCGTGCCGGGCGTAGCTTTCTGGGCGACGCTGGTGGAGCAGGAACTGGCGGCGGAGTAAATCCATTTTGTTCCCTGCTGTTTTTCGACCGGCAACATCTCAGACACTTGTGGCGAATCATCGGGCGCGGTAGCTTTCAGACATAGGCTGGACCCACGCCTCCCCCCTCCTTTCGGGGAAGCATTCGACATGCCGGGTAATCTCATCATCGAACCATCTGTTCGGGCATTCGCATAAGGAGGGATTGCGTTTTGAACCCGCAATAGAGGTTTTGTGATGAAGCTTTCCACTCCGATTTTCCAATTGAAGCGACGGGCCAAACTTATGGTCCGGAATAATGCCATCCCCCTTCACGAAGCGCTGGACCAGATCGCGTGCGAGGAAGGATTTGCAGCCTGGAGCCTGCTTTCCGCTCACGTTGCGGCTGGCTCTTTGTCCAAAGACCTGTTCTCGCGCATCGTGAATGGCGACATGCTCCTGCTCGCCGGCCGCCCGGGCCAGGGCAAGACAGCGCTTGCTTTTGAGCTTCTGCGGGCGGCAGCCGAAGACGGACGGCAGTCCATTTTATTCACGCTCGAAATGACCGAGCAACAGGTACGAAAACGCAACGGGCAACACGCAGGCGCTCAAAGAGAAATCGAGATCGTGACATCGTACGAGATATGCGCGGACTATATGATCCGTTACCTCTCGCCAGCCAAATCCGGCACCTTCGCCGTAATCGATTATCTGCAGTTACTCGACCAGCAGCGCCATAAGCCGGACCTGTCGCAACAAGTCACCGTTCTTGCAGAATTCGCAAAAAAGACTGGCGTTATTTTCGCTTTCATCTCGCAGATTGACCGCTCATTTGATCCGCAAATCAAACGAGTTCCCGATATGCGCGATATCCGCCTTCCCAACCTGCTTGATCTGGGCCTGTTCACCAAAGCCTGCTTTCTGCATAAGGGCGAAGCGCAACTTCACAATGTGAACTGAGACGCACGGGCTGCTGCGACGTTGCCGTCGCGGTAGCCCGTGGCGTTAGTACCCTAAAACCGCTATCACGGGGCTCTCCATCACCTGTCCCGTCAGCACGTCGGCAATGCCCATATCCGTCTGGTGCGGGCCGATATTGCAGGCGAGCGTGGCCCCGAAGCAGGCCTTGAAGACGAGATAGGGCGGCTGCCATTCCACCACCCTGCCAACGGCTTCGCGCAGTTCCTCGAAAGCCTTTGCAACTTCTTCAAGTGCCGCATCGGAAACGAGGCCGGAGAGCGGCAGCGGCAGAAGTGCAGTTACCTTACCTTCGGAGGCGACGGCCATACCACCGCCTGCCGCTATCACCGCATTGGCGGCGAGCGCCATGTCTTCTTCATTGCCGCCGAAAACGGTGAGGTTATGGCTGTCATGCGAGACCGTTGTGGCGAAGGCGCCGTTCCAGTCTCCCCAGCCGGTGAGGAAGCCAGTACGGGTGACCGGTTCGGACTTGCCGTGGCGGTGAGTGACGGAGATCATCGTCGCACCTTCGGGCGGAACGACGAAACCATCTCTCACCTCGGCCTCCACCTCGCCCCATTGCGTGAAGCGCGGGCGGTCGATGGTGGCAAGGCGCACCCTCGCGCCTTCGGCAGCAACCCGAAAATCTTCGGTCACGCGCAGCGGCAGCTTCATCGAGCCTTCGAGCGCCGAAGTATCACAGGCGGGCACGTCCACAAGCATATGTCCGCCTTCCGCAACCGTCCTGCCCCCGGCAAGGACGTAACGGGCGGCAAAACCGCTCAGGTCCTCGAAGATAACGATATCGGCGCGACGGCCGGCGGCGATGAGCCCGAGGTCAGGACGCCCAAGCCTTTGGGCGGCATTGAGCGTTGCGGCGCGCAGTGCCCATTCGGCTTTCAGGCCATAACGGACAAGGCGGCGCACCACATCATCCAGCCCGCCGCCATTTAACAGGTCGTCCGGGAAGACATCGTCCGTGCACAGCGTCACGGTCTGCGGCAGGTGGCCCAGCGCGTTCAGCGCTTCCACGAATTCCGGCAGCAGGTGGTCATGCGAGCCGCGCAGCTCGATGGTCATGCCGGCCCGCAGTTTCGCCATGAGGTCTTCGCCCGAGACCAGCTCGTGATCGGACGAGACGCCAGCCGCCATGAAGGCATTGAGATCGGCGTCCTTGAGGCCGCGCGCATGGCCGCAGACCAGTTTCTCCGAGGCAAGCCCGGCCTGCACGATGCCGCTCATGCGCGGATCGCGCTCGATGACGCCGCGCATGTTCATGATTTCCGCGACACCGCCGACCTGGTGCCATGACAGGATATCGGCGAGAATGGCGGCGTCGAAATCGGCTCCGCCACGTTCCAGCCCCGGTGCGGAAGGCACGCATGAGGGCGCCAGGAGAACGGCGCGCAGAGGCAGGCTTTCGATGGCCTTCGCCGCCCAGCGCACCCCTTCGACGCCATGCACATTGCCGAACTCATGCGGATCCCAGACGATGGTGGTAACGCCGCGGGCGACAACCGCTGCCGCATAGGCGGCCGGTGTGACCATCGAGCTCTCGATATGCATATGCGTGTCGATCAGACCCGGCGAGACATACCCGCCGGCCGCATCGATGACCTGCGCGGCGTCGCTCCGGCTCGCCCGTTCGTGCACGCTGGCGATCAGCGCACCGACAATTCCGATATCGGCAGGGCGCAGCTCACCGGTTACCACATCCACCAATGTTCCACCGGTGATGAGGATGTCGAAAGGCGCATCGCCGCGTGCGGCGGCAACGGCGCGGGCGCGGAGCGCATCATCGCCGAGATCGGCAGGTTCGCATGTGGTGAGGTTCGCGTTCATCGGGCGGCCTCCCGGCGCAGCGCCTCAAGAATAACCGTCCTCGCACCGTCGGCATCCAGCGTCTCAGCAAAATGCGCGTTGAATGTTTGCGCTTTCTCCGCACGCGGTTCGACCACCGTTCTGCCCCGCGTCAGCGTCGCCTGAAGCTCGACATCTATCCGCGCGTGACGCCAGCCGATTAGGCCAGAGGCGGAGCCCGAGGCGAAGGCAACGGCAGCGACGGGATCGTAAAGCGCCATGCCTGGTCTGCCGCGACGGGTGGCGATGCCGATGAAACCATCAAGCAGATCGGCGATCAGCCAGGCATTCCTGCCGCCCGCTTTGCGGATCGGCAGCACATCGGCGGGCGAAGCGGTAACCTTGCGGCAGGCGTCCAGATCGACCATACGCAACGGCAGGCCATGGGAAAGCACGATGGCCAGCGCTTCCGGATCGGCAAAGGCGTTGAATTCGGCCGAGGCCGTGTGATTGCCGCTCGTCACGCCGCCGCCCATCCAGGTGAGGTCGGAAATTCTCGTGGCAAGATCAGGCCGGGCGAGGCACAGGGCGGCAATATTGGTGAGCGGACCAAGCGCGAGAATGCGCCTCTCGCCCTCCCCCTCCAGCCAGGCGCAGAGAGCGGCGAAGGCATCGCTTTTCGGCAAGGCCGCGGCATCCGGCAAGCTTTGGCCGACGGTCGGGATGCCGTTTTCGCCCAGAATGCACTGCGCCGTTTCAAGTGCACCCAACACCGGCATGGCGCGGCCCTGATGGATCGGCATCGACCAGCCAAAAGCGGCAACCGCACCCGCGGCATTGCCGCAGACGGCCTGAAGCGTCGCATTGCCGAAGACCAGCGAGATGCCGTCTATGGCGAGACCCGACGATTGCACCACCAAGATGGCGGCGATATCGTCAAAGCCCATATCGGTATCGATCCAAACACCCATGATCAGTTGAATACCTTGAGGCTCGCCGCCTTTTCGACCGGCAGGTCGAAGGCAAGCGTATCGCCGATTGCGTGGGAGGTCAGGGCCGCGTCGGTTTCAGCCTTGATGGGCCCGAGCGGTGTGTCGAGCAGATATTCGCGGCTGTTGCCGGCGAAGGATGTGCCGCGCACGGTTCCCTGGAAAGGACCTGAACCGAGGGTGACCATGCGCGGCCGCCAGGCCAGTCCGGATGCTGAAAGGACTGGTCCGGGAAGCGGTGTTGTGCCGTTGGCGGTTTTCAAAGCCCCGCCTTGAAGGGCGAAGATGTTTTCGAAGCCGACGAAGTCGGCCACGAAGGCGGAAACCGGCGCATTGTAAATCTCTTCCGGCGTGCCGATCTGCTCAATCTTGCCGCCCTTCATGACGACAATGCGGTCGGCAAGCGCGAGCGCCTCGATCTGGTCATGGGTGACGAAGATCATCGTGACACCCGTCTCCTTCTGCACGCGCTGCAGTTCGGTCCGCATTTCAAGACGCAGGCGGGCGTCGAGATTGGAGAGCGGCTCGTCGAGAAGCAGCACTTTCGGCTCCATGACCATGGAGCGTGCCAATGCCACGCGTTGCTGCTGGCCGCCCGATAGTTCCGCCGGCTTGCGTGAGGCGAAATTGGACAGGCCGACCGACTTCAGGCCGGAGGCGACCTTGTCCTCCAGCGCCTTGCCGCTCATTCCCTTGAGTTTCAGGCCGAAGGCGACGTTTTCATAGACCGTCAGATGCGGGAAGAGCGCGTAGGACTGGAACACCAGCCCGACGGCGCGTTTGTTGGCCGCCACGCGGGTAATATCGGCGCCATCGAGATTGATCCGCCCGGCAGCCACCGGCATCAGCCCGGCGATGGCGCGCATCGTCGTGGTCTTGCCACAGCCTGATGGTCCGAGAAGCGCGAGCAATTCGCCCTTGCGGATATCGAGATCGAGATCCTTGACGGCGACATTGCCGCCATAGGCGAGCGAGATTTTTTGCAGTGAAAGATAATTTGCGTCAGACATAACGGGAGAACCCCAGGAAACGTTCGGCCATGAAAACGATGCCGATGGAAAGGAAGGCGAGCAGCGAGGAAAGGGCGGCCACGGAAGGATCAAAGACGATTTCCATGTAGCCCAGCATGTCGATAGGCAGCGTGCGCACGCCGGGACCGGACAGGAACAGCGACACAGGCACCTGGTTGAAACTCGTCACGAAACCGAGAATGAAGGCCGACAGGATGCCGCCGCGGATATTCGGCAGCACAACGCGGAAAAATGCGCCAAGCCGCGACGAGCCGAGCAGCACCGCCGCCTCCTCGATATCGGAGCGCAGATTGTTGAGGCTGGCCGAAACCACGCGCACCGCATAGGGCAGGATGAGCGCGGTGTGGGCGAGAAACAAAGCAAGCGTGATGCCGATGCCGAAGGGCACGACGAAGTAACGCAGCAGCGCAAGACCCACGATAATGCCCGGCACGATGATCGGCGCGGACACGATGGTGCGCACCGTCTCGCTAAAGGGCAGTTTGTAGCGCGACATGGCGTAGGAAGCGGGAATGCCGAGAATGAGCGCCGTAAACGTGCCGCCGATGGCAAGGAACATCGACATCGCAAAGCTCTCGCGGAAGCTTTCGACCGTGAAGACCTTGGCGATCCACTTCAGCGAAAAGCCCTGCGGCGGAAAGGCGAGCGTATCCCCGGCCGAAAACGAGGCCGCAACGATGATGAGAAACGGCCCGATGAGGAAGCCGACGACAAGCAGAAGCGTGAGCGGAATGAAGAGCTGCCGGGTCATTTCTTGTTCCTCGCAGTGGCGATGCGCTTCAAGAGGATATTGGCGGCAAAGCTCATGACAATCAGGATGAAGGCGATGACGCTGGCGGCGACGAAATTATTGGAAACCGTGACCTGCTGGTAAAGCAGGGTTTCCAGCATCAGCACCTTGGACCCGCCGAGAATGGCGGGCGTGATATAGGCGGTCAGCGAACCGGTGAAGACCAGCGTGCCGCCGACGACGAGCCCTTCCCGGGTGAGCGGCAGGATGACCTTCCAGAACACCTGAAACCAGTTGGCGCCGAGAACGCGGGCAGCAGCGATCGTATCCTTCGGCATGTTCTCCAGCGCGCTGATGAGCGAGATGATCATCAATGGCAGGAACAGTTGCAGAAGGCCGATGAAGACGGCCGTTTCGGAAAACAGGATGCGGATTGGCCCGTCGCTGAGGCCCACCGCCTGCAGCGCCTGGTTGACGATGCCGGTTCTGCCGAGAATGACGATCCAGGCATAGGTGCGGGCGACCGGCGAAATCATCAGCGGCAGCACGACGAGGTTGACCACATGGCCCTTCCTGGCCGGCGACAGGTTGACGATGGCGAAAGCCGCCGCGTAGCCCACCACCGCCGAAACGACGGTGACGAGCGCGCCGAGCTTCAGCGTGCGCAGGAAAACCGTCTGGTTCAGCGGATCGGAAAAGAAAGCGCCATAGGCCGACAATGTCCAGCCGTCAGCGGTGCGAAAGCCTTCCGACAAAAGCATGAAGACCGGCACGAGAAAGACCGCCGCCGCGAAAATTGCGGCGGGCAAGGCAAGCGCCAGCGCTTCGGCCCGGTTCTGAAACATATGGCATTCTCCGGTCTTGAAATTCCGCCGGCTACGTTTGGCGGAGGACTTGTTCATTTGGCGTCAGTGGGTGCCGGCATATCGATCTCCCCCCTTGTGGGCGAGATGTCCGGCAGGACAGAGGGGGGTGACGTGCGCCAGCACGTAACCCATTCCCGCCCCTTCGAGCTTGTTACTGCCCCACCTTGGCGTTCCACTCCGACAGCCACTTGTCGCGGTTATCGAGCGTTACGTCGGAAGGAATGAGCTGCAGGCTGCGGGCGGTTTCATCGCCATAGGTGATGTTGTTCGCCACCTCGTCGGAAACCTTGACTTCCCTGTTGGTCGGGCTGTCCACCAGCTTTTCCGCCAGCGCCTTCTGGACGTCGGTCGAGAGCCAGAAATCCATGAATTGCAGCGCAAGGTCCTCGTTCTTCGTGCCCTTCGGTACAACGAGCACGTTCATGCCGCCGGTTTGGCCTTCCTTGGGCGTTGCCCAGGCGAGCGGCAGGTCGAGCTTGGTGAAAGGCGCCCAGGAGAAGCGGCCGATCGGCGCTGCCCAGATTTCCTCCTGCTGCATGAGCTGCACCAGCTGCGAGGACTTGACGTAGAAGGTGACGATATCGTCCTTCTTTTCGCCCACGGCCTCGATGGCGCCGGCAAGATCGGGCGTGTCCTTGCCGATGGCCTTGCCCAGCATGTAAAGCGCCGGCGGGCCCTGGTTGGTGGTGACATTCGGGAAGGCGACGTGGTCGACGATACCGTCCTTCAAAAGATCGGCCCAGCTGTCGATCTTCATCTTGTCGGTGCGGTAGACAATCGACGTGGCGTAGAAATTGACGCCGACGCTCATGCCATCGCCATTCGGGTCCTTGGCGATGTCATAGAGCTTTTCAATATTCGGAACCCTGGAAGCATCGATCTTCTGGATCAGGTCCTTGCGGGTGGCCGACAGCGCATCGGCCATGGAGACGATGGCGACATCGACGACCGGGCTGGCCTTGTTGGCCTCCATCTTGGCCAGACGCTCGACGCTGTTGCCGGTCTCGACGACGAGCTTGCAGCCGCATTTCTGCTCGAAGGGCGTATAGACCAGTTCCTTGAATTCATCCTGCGCGAAGGCGTAGACCGAGATCGTCAACGTCTTGTCCTGGGCCTCAGCGGCTCCCATCGTCAGCATCAGGGCGGCGCCCGATGCGAGAATGATCTTTTTCATGGTGTGAGTTCTCCTGCTGTCGTGTTCTTGGCTTCAATCGCATCATGCTTTGTCTTGCCGGTGGAGCCGCGCATGATCAGCGCCATCGGTACTTTCGAAACATCCGCCGTGACGTCGACGGCGCCCCCGTTTTCTCCGGCGCCATCGATCGCGCGCAAAAGCGCGCCAACGGCGAGATCGGCGATGCGGCCCATATCCATGCGCATGGTCGTCAAGGGCGGGGTGACCACGGCAGAAAAGATAAGATCGTCGAAGCCGGTGACACTCGCCTCTTCCGGCACCTCGATTCCCGCGCGCTGCAATTCGGTCAGCACGCGCAGCGCGTGCAGATCGGATACGGCAGCAAAGGCCGTGAAACCTTCGGCAACTTTCTCCGCAAGGCCCAGCCGGCAGCCCGCGCCACCGGCCTTTTCAATGCCATCGATCCAGAGCGTTTGGGCCAGGCATGTTTTGCCGAGACCATCGCGAATGCCGCCGAGACGGTCATTCTGAACATTGGAATCCCTGTTCTTGCCGACTAGCACCACTTTGCGATGGCCGAGGCTCGCAAGATATTCACCCACCTGCCGGCCGCCATCCCAATGGTCGGCAGCAACGGTATTTCCCGGTGTCGACGGGCTGTCGATGACGGCCACCGGGCAATCAACGCCGGAAATGCGTGTGCCACGTCGGGGAACGACCACCATGCCGTCCACCCCGCGCTCGATCAGCCGGTCGATCGCATCCGTCTGCATGGCGATCTCACCGCGCGCATCGGCGATCAGCACGCCATAACCCGCGTTGACAGCCGCCTTCTCGATGGCCTGCGCAATCTGTGGAAAGAGAGGATTGGCAATATCGGGCAGGACGAGCCCGAGAACGCCCGATCTGCCGGTGCGAAGCGCCCTGCCCGCCGAACTCGGCACATAGCCCAGCTCGCTCGCCGTCTTGCGGATACGTTCCACCAGTTCGGGCGAAACGCGGCCCTTGCCGGACAGCGCATTGGACACGGTTGCCACCGACACGCCGAGTGCCGCTGCTATCGCGCTCAGATTGGTGGCAGGTCGTGACGACGCCATAATGGTCCGGAAGGGCTGATTAAACGTTTAATCACGATAATCGAGGCGCGAACCGCTGTCGAGTCCTGCGCTGGCAAAATAGGGCGAAAAGCTGGGCACAAAGGTTAAATGCCCGAAAAAAGAGCGATTATTTTTACGCGCTCTGGGTAATGGCTGCGCGATAAGCCTCCACCTGACGCACCAGCCAATCCCGAAACAGGACGACCGGGACGTGGTTGGCGCGTGAAAGCGGGGCCACCGCGTAATACGAGCTCGGGCTTCTGGCCTGATGATCGAAGGCTTTGATCAGCTGCTTCGATTTCAACTCGTTATCGATGAGGAAGAGCGGCATCAGCGCGACGCCGAGGCCGGCGATGCAGGCCTGCGCAACGCTGGAAAACTGTTCGAAGCGCATGCCCTGCGGCAAGACGAGTGACAGGCCGAGGCTTTCGAACCAGTGGCCCCATGCGCCCGGCCGCGAGGCCATGTGCAGCAATGGCAGGGCAGCGATGTCTTCTCCCTTTTCCACCGGATGGGCGCTGAGGAACTGCGGGCTGCACACCGGCGCCACCATTTCATGCATCAGAAAGGTGCTTTCCGCGCCTGGCCAATCGGCCTGGCCGATATGGATTGCCATATCCAGCTGCTCACGCTCGAAATCGAACTGGCCGATGCGGGTCGCAAAATTGATGGTGATCTCCGGGTGGTTCGCCACGAAATCCGGTATACGCGGCAGAAGCCAGCGGGTGCCGAAGGTGGGCAGCATGGCGAGGTTGAGCGTATTGCCATGCGTTTTGGTCATGATCTGCAGCGAAGCTGAGCGTATCTCGCCGAGCGCTGCCGCGATCGATTTTGCGTAGATCTGCCCCTCCGCCGTCAGCGCCACGCCGCGTGCGCCGCGGTCGAAGAGCCGCACGCCAAGCTGTTCTTCCAGTGACATAACCTGCCGGCTGATTGCCCCCTGCGTCAGCGCCAGCTCATCTGCGGCGGCGGAAAAGCTGCCGAGACGGGCAACGGAATCGAAAGCGGCAAGCGCACTTGTGGATGGCAGGAGTTTGCGGCTGAGAGATGTCATGAGCCATTACTATATGTAATGCAAAAATGAGTAAACATGGCTTGTGCCATCCGGGCTGAATACGAATAATCCGGCCAGCAAATCCGGAGGCATAAAGTGAGCGAACGCGCAGCATTCAATTGGCAGGATCCTTTCCTGCTCGAAGACCAACTGACTGACGACGAGCGGATGATACGCGACGCCGCGGCCGCCTTCGGCAAATCGGAGCTTTTGCCGCGTATCTCCGAAGCCTATCTTTCTGAAACCACCGAGCCGGAACTGTTCCGCCTGATGGGCCGGCAAGGCCTTCTCGGCGTTACCCTGCCGGAAGAATATGGCGCGGCGAATGCGAGCTATGTGGCCTATGGTCTCGTCGCCCGCGAGGTGGAGCGGATCGACAGCGGTTACCGCTCGATGATGAGCGTGCAGTCCTCGCTCGTCATTCACCCGATCTTCGCTTACGGTTCGGATGAGCAGAAGAAGAAATACCTGCCCGGCCTCGTCTCGGGCGAACTGATCGGCTGTTTCGGCCTCACCGAGCCGGATGCCGGCTCCGATCCGGGCGGCATGAAGACCCGCGCTGAAAAGATCGAGGGCGGTTATCGTCTGCGCGGTTCGAAAATGTGGATTTCCAACGCACCGATCGCCGATGTCTTCGTGGTCTGGGCCAAATCCGAAGCCCATGACAACCAGATCCGCGGTTTCGTGCTCGAAAAGGGCATGAAAGGCCTCTCAGCACCGAAAATCGGCGGCAAGCTTTCGCTGCGCGCCTCCATAACAGGCGAAATCGTCATGGATGGCGTCGAAGTCGGCGAAAACGCACTGCTGCCCAACGTGTCCGGCCTGAAGGGCCCCTTCGGCTGCCTCAACCGCGCCCGCTACGGCATTTCCTGGGGCGTCATGGGCGCTGCCGAAGATTGCTGGTTCCGTGCCCTGCAATATGGTCTCGACCGCAAGCAGTTCGGCAAGCCGCTTGCCGGCATGCAGCTTTACCAGAAGAAGCTCGCCGACATGCAGACCGAGATCGCGCTCGGCCTTCAGGCATCGCTGCGCGTCGGCCAGCTGATGGACGAGCACAGGATGGCGCCGGAAATGATTTCCATCGTCAAGCGCAACAATTGCGGCAAGGCGCTGGATATCGCCCGCCAGGCCCGCGACATGCATGGCGGCAACGGCATCCAGATCGAATATCACGTCATGCGCCACGCGCAGAACCTCGAAACGGTCAACACGTATGAAGGCACGCATGACGTGCACGCGCTGATCCTCGGCCGGGCCCAGACGGGCATTCAGGCGTTTTTCTGAGGGGTATGGACCGTAGCGGTTCCGTCAAGAAAGAGGCCTTCGAAGATTGCTTTGAAGGCCTTTTTCTTTTCGGGCTCAGGTGAAGGCTCAGAATGTGCCGCGCACCCCGATGCCGAACATGCGCGGTTCGGTCATGCTCGCCTCGATGCCGCCGATGCCGCGGTTTTCCTTCATAAGGGTCGGCGCGCGCTCGTCGAAGACGTTCTTGACGTAAGCGTAGAACTCGAGTTCGTCCTGGAACTTGTAGCTCGCCCGCACATCCGCGATCGTGTAGGGATCGATCGCATAGACGGCCTTGTTGTCCGTATCGGAATAATAGCCGTCGAGATGGCGGACCTGCCCGGACACGGTGAACTTTTCCGTCACGTCCCAGCTTGCGCCGACGGTGAAGCTGTATCCCGGCGACTTGGCGAACTCCTTGCCGACATAGGCGGCATTGCTGGAAATCTCGTCGATCTTCGTCTTCAGCAGACCGGCGCTGGCTTTCAGCGTGAGATTGTCGAGCACCCGATAATCCGCGCCAATTTCCAGACCATAGGCATGGGCTTCTTCGGCGTTAACGGTGTAGGATTCGCTGATGCCGGTGGAGACGACGACGGGTACGTTAAACTGGGCGTTCTTCATGTCCATGTAGAACAGATTGCCGTTTACCGTCAGTGTGTCATCGAGCAGGCTGGCGCGGGTGAACACTTCGTAGTTCCAGATGGTTTCCTTGTCGAAGCTCCGCCATTTGCTGGTGGTCAGGTCGAATGCGACGCCGCCGGGATTGTAACCGCGGCTGACAAGACCGCCGACAGTCCAATCATCATTGATGGCATAGGCGAGAGACGCCTTAGGCAGGATTTCAGAGAAGGTTTCGTCATAATTGACCGAACTTCTGCTGGTGGCGCTGAGCGTCCGGTAACCGGCGCGCTGAATCTGGTCCCGCTGGTAGCGCAGGCCACCCGTCAGGGTCCACTGGTCGGTCAGCCGATAGCTCAGCTCGCTGAAGAGGCCGAGATTGTCCTTGGTGTCGCTGAAGCGAGAGGTGCCGCGCAGATAAAGCACCTCGTCGGCTTTCGTGTGCGCATAAAAAATGCCGGCGACACCGCTCAGAACATCCTCCTGATCGCCGAAGGTGACGCGCGTTTCATGCGACGTGTTCCTGAGATCGACATCGGCGTCGCCGTTGTTGGCGATGCCGACCCGGCGTTTGGCGGTGGAGTCGGAAAACTGGGTCTGGTTGAACAGTTTCACGCCGTTCTCGAAATCGTAATTGATGTCGAGAATGCCCGTATTGGTATACTGGCTGAAATTCGGCATAGTCGTGGTGATGTGGTTGAGATCTTCGAAGGGACGCGACGCCGCTTCCTGGCTCGGCCGGTTGGAGGCGTTGTAGGAATAGGTCAGCTTTGTGGAAAGACCGGGAATTTCAGACGGTTCCCAAAGAAGCTTGAAGCGGCCGTTGAATTCCTTGAAGTTTTGGTCCGTTCCCTCATGCGCAAAGGCGGAATTGATGTAATCGATGAAGGTATCGCGGCCGGAATAATCGATCGCCATGCGCGCCGCCAGCTCGTCTTCGATCAGCGGGCCGGAAAAGGCGAAGGAACCGCGCTTCTGGTGATAGTTGCCGATTTCCGCCTGATAGCTGGCTTCCGGCGTAAAGGTCGGGTCCTTGGTGTTGACAAGGATGGCGCCGGCAATGGCGTTGGCGCCCTGTGAGGTCGTCTGGGGCCCGCGGAACACCTCGATGGTGTCGACATCCCATATGGACGTCGCCCCGTAGATGAACTCGTTATACCCGAGATAGTGACCGTCCACATTGATCGTCGCGCGCGGCACCGTACCGGTGAAGAAGGCGATGGAGCCGGTATTCGGGCCCTGCGTGTCCTGTCCGCGAATGATGGGGGCACTGACATTGTCGGTGTAGACGACGTTCGGAATATCCTTGATCGCTTCGGATACGGTCGGATCGCCGGTCTTTTCCTTTTTGATCTCCTCGGCGGTTTTGACTGACACCGACGAGGCCGTGTTCTTCATGTCGCGCGCCACTTTTTCACCGGTCACGACAATCGGCTTCAACACGGTCGTCCCTGCTGTATCAGCCTGCTGATCCTGACCGACAACCGGCGTCACGAACAATGTCGCCAACGTCAGAACACTGACCCCGCTCATCAAACGGCCGTTAGAGCTAAACCCCATCATACACCCCAAATAAACATGAGTATTAAAGTCATATTCAAGTAACGGAAGCGTTATCCGTTTCGCAATAGAGAATGCGTTCCGTATTGCGGACAAGCAGGCTTCCGTAACGGGATGTGTCATATTTACAACAAAGTTTAGGGGCCGCCTTTTCCGCCATGGCAGCCCGGCCGGAGAAGTCATTGAAAAGGCTGAAGACAGCCATTCCGATTTTCGTCGCAATGCGTTAGGCATTCTCGAAAGAGTGGGGCACGACCTTGAACGCCATGGATGACGAAACCGAAGAACGGCCGGAAAACGAAGGTGAAAAGCGCTCGGCGCTTATTCAATCCGTATCGATTGCGGCGCGGTTTCTTAATCTTCTCTCCAGATCCGATACGGGGCTTGCGCTTGGCGAACTTGCTAAACGCGCCGGCACCGGTCGCTCCACCGCGCATCGTTACATGCAAAGCCTCGTGCGGGAGGGACTGGTGATACAGGACCCCGCAAGCGGCAGTTACGATCTCGGCCCCGCAGCGCTGGGCATCGGCATCAGCGCCCTCCGACGAATCAACCCGGTCGAAACCGCCGGACGTGAGATGAAGGCGCTTGCCGCGCAAATCGGCGCCAGCTGCGGCGTGGCGATCTGGACCGAGCGCGGCCCGACCGTGGTGCGGTGGGCGCGAAGCGCCAGCTTTTCCATCAGCACCGTCGCTCTTGGCGATGTTCTGCCGCTGGACAACAGCGCCTGCGGTCTGGTTTTTCAGGCCTATCTGCCACCGGACAGGGTGGCTGCCGTGCGCAGGCTGCAACCACCCGCCTTTCGCGGCTCTCCTCCTGCTGCCGGCATTCTCGAAACCATCCGCGAGACGGGCGGCGCCGAACTCAATGAACATCTGTTCTCCGCCCTGACGGGCAAGGCGGCGCCGGTTTTCGATGCCCAGGGCGAACTCTGTTGTGTCGTCACCACCGTCTCTTTCGTGGCTACCGCCGAAGCGGAACGGCATTTTTCGCGACTGATCGAGGCCGCCCGGCAGGCAACCGCCGAATCCGGTGGCGGCTAGACACCTTCGGCCAGATGCTCCGCAAAGGTGCGGCCGGAATAGGCGGTGCGGAAGAGCCCGGCATCGGCAAGTTTCGGCAACAGCCGCTCCAGCACCAGCCGCATGGATGCCACCGAGCCGCCGGGCACCGCGACAAAACCGTCGATTGCCCCTGCGGCCGCCCATTCACGGATGCCTTTAAAGGCATCTTCAACGGTGCCGACGATCTGCCAATGGCCGGATCCCATCACCTCCGGCCGCCGCAGTAATTCCGCGACACTTAGCGTCTCCCGCTCAATCAGCCTGCGCAGCAGTCCGGCATGGGTGCGGCTTCGCGGTTTTTCGGGCGGCGGCGGCAGGTCGGAAGCGGTGACCACCCGCGTGAGCGGCCAGTCGGTGAGGTCGAGGCCCGTCATGTCGAGAACCGACGCCAGGGTGCGGGCGCGGTTAGCGCGGGCATGGGTCTCAGAAAAGAGTTCAAGCGCCTCCTTGCCGCTATCCGCCAGATATAGGCTGAGGCCCGGCATCAGCTTCACCCCGTCAGGCTCACGGCCGTGTCCTTCGGCGCGCCGCCGTAAGTCCGCCCTCAGTTCGATGGCTGCCTGCATGTCCGGCGTGGAAGCAAAGACTGCATCCGCCACCGAAGAGGCGAAATCGCGCCCCTCGGGAGACGCACCGGCCTGCACCAGCGGAATGCGGCTGGCGTGGGCTGGCAGGTTGAGCGGCCCTTTCACACTGAAATGCCTGCCCTCATGCGCTACCGGGCGCACCAGCGAGGAATCGGCAAATCGCCCGCTTTCCCTGTCGAGTTTAAGGGCTTCATTTGGAAAACTCGCCCAGAGCTGCTGCACGACCTGCGTGAATTCGGCGGCGCGTCCATAACGCTCCTGCGGTGACGGCATTTCTCTCAGCCCGAAATTTTCGTGCCCCTCCAGTGCCGTGACGATGTTCCACCCGGCCCTGCCATTGCTGAGCCAGTTCAACGACTGAAGCTGGCGGGCCACCACATAGGGCGGCAGAAATGTGGTCGATACGGTGGACAACAGGCCGACATGGCTCGTTTCCCGCGCAATGGCCGAAAGAAGCATGGTCGGGTCCATGCTGGCAAATCCGCCGCCGGTTTCCAGCCCCTCGGTGCGGAGGAAAAGCGTATCCGGCCGGAACACGAAATCCACATGCGCAGCTTCCGCGCGCTGTGCCAGATCGACGAAATAATCGCTGGAAAATACCCGATTTATATCGCTGTCGGCTCGACGCCATGCTTCACCGCTGAGCCAGGTTGGGGCCAGCGACATGCCCACATGAAGTTTGGCTGCGACTGACATGATGCACCTCGACTGAAATATCCGGGAAGAAAACCGCGCGTTGAATCGGCAAATTTCGATTTGTGGAGAGTTTTACTATAGTTTAGTGTCGCTTCAAGACCAGAGTGTCGCGCCCGTCGGGAAGGAGCCCATTTCCCGCAGGTTCGATGTTAAGATTCAAAGACTTATAATCCTCATGTGGCGTCTCGACGCATGAGCGCATGACTAACAGGAGTTGTATCCGGTGCTTGACGCCACGGACCTTCACGCCAGCTATGGCCACGTTCCCGTCCTGCGTGGGCTTTCTTGCCGCTTCCACAGCGGTCGCGTCACGGCACTGGTCGGCCCCAATGGCTGTGGCAAGTCGACGCTGTTGAAAACCATCATGGGTTTCGTGCCTTTGTCATCGGGCGCGATAAGGCTTGGCGAGCGTTCGCTGGGCGACATCGGACGCAGGGATCTCGCGCGCCGCATCGCCTATCTGCCGCAGGAATGCCATTGCCCCGACTATATGACGCTCGGCGAGTTGATCGAGCTTGCCGGTTATGCACGCTACGGCCTTGCCGGCGGCCCGAGCGAGCGTGACCGGGCGCTTTTCGCCGGGGCGCTGAAGACGGTCGGGCTGGAGGACAAGGCGAGAGCGCAGGTCAACACGCTTTCCGGCGGGCAGCGCCAGCGCGCCTTCATCGCCATGGTGCTGGCGCAGGATACGGACGTGATCCTGATGGACGAGCCGGTCAACCATCTCGACATGAAATATCAATATGCCGTTCTTGGCCTTGTGCGCGAGCTGACCGACAGGCACGGCAAGACCGTTATCGTCGTGCTGCACGATCTCAATCTCGCCGCCACTTTCGCCGACGACGTCATCATGCTGAAGGCCGGGCAGGTTCTGGCATCAGGGCCGGTAGCAGACACGGTCACACCCGAAAATGTCGCTGAAATCTTCGACCTCGAAGCCGATATATTTTCCAGACAGGGGCGTCTCATCTGCGTGCCCCGGCTGGAACGACAGGAACAGGCCATTCCGGCATGATCGCGAAAACAACGCTGATCGTTGCCGCGGCGCTGTTGCTGGCCGCCATCCTCGCCGTCAATCTGTTCGTCATGTCCGGCGACATGCCGCCTGCCGAAGTCATGGCGACGCTCTGGCGCGGGGAGGCCGATAGCTATGAACAATCGGTGCTCCTCTATCAGCAAATTCCACGGTCGCTGATTGCCATCCATGTGGGCGCCACAACCGCCGTCAGCGGCTGCGTGCTGCAGGGGCTTGCCCGCAATCCCCTCGCCTCGCCCTCGACCCTTGGGCTGAATGCCGGAGCGACGCTTTTCGTGATCGCCGGCGCGCTGCTGTTCGATCTCTCTGCTGAGGCACAGGGCCTTGCCGCGCTTGCGGGCGCCGGCTTCGGTTTTGCCGCCTGCTTCGTTGTCGCGCGTCTTGCCGGGCGGGTGAACGATCCGCGCGGTCTGTCGCTCATCCTTTCCGGAGCGCTGGTTTCCATGCTGCTGATCGGCGTGACAAACGCCCTGCTTCTTTCCAACCCAACGCGTCGGGCCGAATTCCTGAGCTGGGTTGGCGGCAATATCAACCATGTCTATATCGAACGGCTCACCGATTTCTGGTGGATCGGCGCCATTGCAATGGTGATTTTGCTATCGGTCGCGCGGCCGCTGACGCTCGTTCTGCTGGGCGCGGAAAAAGCCGCTTCCGCCGGCGTGAATGTCACGCGTATTTCCCGGCTCGCACTGTTTGCCACCATGCTGGCGTCAGGCTCGGCGGTAGCGATCTGCGGCCCGATCGGTTTCGTCGGCCTTATCGTGCCACATATGATCCGGCCGCTGGTCGGCGTGAATTTCACGCTTGCTTTGCCGGCCTCCGCGCTTGTCGGCGCGAGCATCTGCGTGCTCGCCGATCTTGGCGCGGAAACCCTGTTTGCGCCCTACGTGGTCAATACCGGGCTGTTCATGGACCTGCTTGGCGGCCTCGTTTTCATCGTCATCGTCAAGCGTTTCTATCTGTCGCCTTCGGCAAGGGGGCTATCGTGAAACGGGATTTTGCCACGGACGGGAAAGCCGTTCTCAGGTTGCCCGGCGGGCTGCAGATCGGTATTGGCAATCTGACGGCCGGCCTGACGCTGGTTGCGCTGGCGTTGACGATCGCCGCCGTGTCCGTCAGCCTCGGCAATACCGAAACGGGCCTTATTGATCTCCTGCACGGGTTTGCCGGCGGGCATCTCGGCGATGATCAGGCCTATGCGCTGTGGACGGTACGGCTGCCGCGCATCCTGCTCGGCTTCATGGCTGGCTGGAGTGTGGCGCTGGCAGGCGCGATGCTGCAATCCGTCGCGCGCAATCCGCTCGCCGATCCCGGCCTGTTCGGCCTGAGCCAGGGGTCGATGACCACCATCATGCTGCTTCTGGTGCTGGTGCCAACGGCCCCCAAGACGCTGGTGGCTTTTGCGGCTGTCGGCGGAGGCCTGGCCGTGGCCTTCCTTTTGATCGCGCTTGTAGGGCGCGAACGCTCGAGCGGCCTTGCCATATTGCTGATGGGCATCGCAATTGAGGCGGCGCTTTCCTCTGTCTCATCGGTGCTTCTGCTCTATACGCCAGCCGAAACCTCGCTTTCGCTGGCGGACTGGATGGCCGGTTCGCTGTTTCAGGCAAGCTGGCCGACCATCATCGTTTTTGCTCCCCTCTTTGCAGCAAGCCTTGCCGGCATTTTCCTCATTGGCCGGGCGCTTGCCGTGTTCGATCTTGGCAGCGAGATGGCCATGGCACTCGGAGAAACCGTCAGGCATTCGCGACCGCTCGTCATTGTGTTTGCGGTAATTCTAAGCGCCTCCTCCGTTACCGCCGTCGGCCCGCTGACATTTCTCGGCGTCATCGCCCCGCATCTCGCCACCTTCGTTTCGCCCGCTGTCGGCCGCGCCAGGCTTTTCCTGTCGGGGCTTACCGGCGGCATTCTGGTGGTCGCCGCCGATACGCTCTCGCGCGGGCTGGTGGCGGATGTGCCGATGCCGATTGGCCTTGCGCTGACGCTGATCGGCGTGCCGCTCTTCATCCTCACGCTGCGCCTGCAGGCGTTGCGCAGAACCACCGCTCACTAATATATCGAATAAAGGGAATGCCATGCGAATTGCCATCCTCGTCGCCGCACTTCTGGCCGCCGGAACGAGTCTCGCCGCCGAGCGCAGCGTGACCGATGCCGTCGGCCGCACCCTCTCCGTTCCGGAAAAGCCGCAGCGCATTGTCGTCATGCACGAGCCGCTTCTGGGCGTGCCGCTGATGGATCTTGGCGCTGATGTGGTCGGCGCCTATGGCCGCAACAGCGACGGCAAATTCGCAACCGCCGTCGATTTCGTTGATACCGTTCTTGGCGAAGGCCACGCGAAACCGAAGGGTTTCGGCGCTGTCGGCCAAATCGACCTCGAAAAGCTGCGGGCGCTGCAACCGGACCTCATCGTCGCCACGGAAATGGACAGCGGCAAGGCCGAACAGCTCTCCACAGTCGCACCGGTCTATCTGCAAAAGGCAAGCGCCGGCAAAGCCTATGGCTTCAGCGTGGAGGAAGACCTTGCAGGTCTGGTTGGGCGAAGCGATGTCTTCGCTGAGCGTCGGAAGATTTATGACACCAAGCTCGCCGCCGTCAAAAAGACGCTGGGTGAAGATATCAACGGCAAGACTTATCTCGCGATCCTGCTGACGGACCAGATCAACGCCGTGGGGAACATGTCCGGCGCGGTGCAGGCAATAGAGGATCTCGGTTATGTCAGGTTGAAGATCGACAGTACCGCCTCTTCGGGCGGAATGGGCTCGACCCTGATGATGCCGCTGAGCGCCGAAGCATTCGGCAAGCTCAATCCCGATCTGCTTGTGGTGATGAACAGCTATACCAGCCCAGCCCGCGGCGAGGCGGGAACCCGCGCCGCGCTTGAAAAGATCATTCCCGGCTGGGAGCGTTTCGTAAAACCGGCACGCGAGAAAAGGATTGTTTTCCTCGATTCCACCAGGGTGACGACGCCTTCCATTCCGAGCGCGCTCCATACATTGGATGAAGTGGAAAGCTGGGCGGGCCGCCGCTGACCACCTTTCTGCCCGACAAATCCCGGCACGATCACGTGCCGGGCATAAACTTGAGTTTTCGAAGAAACTTATATTGCCGGGGCGGAAACCGCCTGTTATGGTCCGCGCATCTTGACGCAACGACGCCGGAATATCGCGCCGGACGAGAACCCCAACGCGCGATCATCCGGCACGCCGACCCGGGACAGCGAGACCGCCGAACCCGTCGGCGTCATCCCAGGAAAGACAGCAGCATGAGCATGCCAGAAACCATGGATTCCGCCCTTCCGGACCGCACTCCCAAACGCCACCGCCACGCCGTGAAGCTGCGCGCGCTGGACGTGGCGCGGACCGAAAAACTCAGCCGGTCCATGGTACGCATCGTGCTGACCGGGCCGGAACTGGAGGGCTTTACGAGCCTCGGTTTTGACGACCACGTCAAAATGTTCTTCCCCCAGCCCGGCCAAACCGAACCGACCCTGCCGGTGATCGGCCCGAACGGCATTGAATTCCCGGAAGGCGCGCCGCGGCCGCTGGCGCGTGACTACACGCCGCGCAGCTTCGATGCCGAAAAAGGCGAACTCGCCATCGATTTCGCCACCCATCACGATGGCCCGGCCAGCAACTGGGCGAAGAGCGCGAAAGTTGGTGACAAGGCGTGGATCGCCGGCCCACGCGGTTCCTTCACCGTTCCCTTCACCTATGACTGGCACCTGCTGATCGCCGACGATACCGGCCTTCCCGCGCTGGCACGGCGACTGGAGGAGATGCCTGCCGGCACACCCGTCGTGGCGTTGATCGAAGTCGAGACGGAGGCGGACCGGCTGGAGCTCGTAACCAGGGCGGACGCATCGATCGTCTGGATAACGCAGAGGCCGGACAACGGAACCGACCAGGACGCATTAACGAGCGCCCTGCGCCAGCTCGAACTGCCAAAGGGCGATTTCTTCAGCTGGGTCGCCTGCGAATCGAAGACCGCAAAGGCGGTTCGCGCCCTTCTGGTCGAGGAATTTGGCGCCAACCCCAAATGGACCCGTGCTTCCGGCTACTGGCGGCGCGGCGCGAGCGGCGTTCACGATCATTTCGATGAGTAACCCGGCAATCACGACGGCTGCCATGCGGGATGCGGAAGCGATTATGACGCAACTCAGAGCCCTTCTCGCAAGGGTTCTGGAAGATGAAGTGCGCGATATCGAACCGGGGGACAACCTGTTCGGCTATGGACTTCATTCGCTTGCCCTCATGCGCCTGATGCAGCCGCTTTCACAGCTTGCGGGAGCGCGGCTCGCTTATGACGATCTGGCCCGGCGGCCAACGCTTGCCGCGTGGCAGGCACTCATCGAACGGTCGCGCGCGGGACATTGATCCCGCGAACCGGCACGTTTCGCGCCGGAGCGCGATTTCCGACTATACCAAGGAGAGGACCATGGCAGCAGACAACACACGTATGCTCGCACGTCGCATCGAAGAAGGCTTCGACAACGAAGGGGAGGCCCCGCCGAGCCAATATGAGGAACGGGTCTGGTTCGAACAGTTTCAGGATCCCGATCAGGTCTTTCGGCAGCTTCTCGCCTATCGGATTGGTGAAGAATGCGATCTGCTGCGTCTAACCTCGGCACTGAAGACGGTTTGTGAGGTCTGGCCCGAGCTTCGTGCGCGCTTTGCCTTTGGCGAGGACGGTACGCTTGCCAAGAGTATTGAGGCTCCATCCGCATCCATCGTGCAGCTGCTGCATGTCCCCTCGGCAGAGGAGGCACTGACTTTGCTGCACGACCTTCAGGGGAGGCCCTTTGATGCCGAGACCGACCCGCCTTTCCAGGCCGTCGTGCTTTTGAGCGAAGGTGAAATCCTGCTGGCATTTTTGGTCCATGCCCTGCTGGGCGAGGTCCTCTCCCCGCAGATCCTGCTGGACGGTATTACGGCGGCCTATGCCGGTGGAACGCCGAAACCGCTTTCGCCGCGTGCGGTCGAAAGTGACAGCGTCGACCCGCTTCCGCTTGGCTGGCTGCAACGTCCAGCCACTGGCTCGACCGTCGTGGCGCTGCGGCAGAACACAATTGACAGGCCTGCGAGCCATAGCCATGGCGTCGACCTTGCGGCTTCCCTGCTCGGCCTCCACAGCTCCACGGCTGCAAACGCGATCCTCGCGCGTGCCGGATCGCGTTTTGCGCTTTTCCTGGCAAGAAGCGGTGGCCCCGAAACAGTAACCCTTCGCCTGCGGCCCGGCCTCGGCGCAGCCACACCGATTTCAGCCGAGTCCGTGGCGCGGATAGCGATCACCCGCGACCAATCGCCCGAACAGGCTGAAAATGCCGTGCTGTCGGGGCTGGAGCAAGGAACCGACAATGGAGGAGCAAAGGTCACCTTAACGCTGCAGGCGCTTGCAACACCTGTTCAGGCCATATCGGAACATGGTCTTCACTTCGAGCACCTGCCCCTGCCCTCCCTGCAATCCGGCCTCGGCCTGACACTTGCCGTCGGGCCGACGGCCGCGGGCGAGATCCGCCTCGAATTGACGGGCGGCAGGGAAACATCGCCGCATGCGACGGCCTTCCTCCTGGAGCGCTTCGTCAGCCATCTTGAAGGCGGCACGGATTTTTCCGAGGTCGTCCCTCAAGACGCCGCGGCAGCACCGCAGCAGGCAGCCCTTTCGCCCAGTGCGTCCGCTCAGAAGGACGACACCGTCGAAACGATCCTCGCCGAGTTCCGTGAAGCGCTCGTCTCACCCGACATGGGGCCGGATGACGATTTCTTCGATTTCGGCGGCCATTCGCTGATCGCGACCCGCATCATCGGCCGCCTTCTCGCCAATCATGGCATCGAGCTTCGTTTCAACGATCTGTTCAGCTACCCGACCGCCGCCACGCTCGCAAAACAGGCGACGCGGCTCGCAACCGCTGCGCCTGCGCAGGCGGACGCGACGGCGAGCGGCTCGCTGACCGCGCCGCTTTCGCTGGCGCAGATGTCGCTCTGGAAAGCCTATGCCGCTTTCGGTTTCGGCGAAATCTTCAACATTCCCTTCGCGCTCGATTTCCTCGATCCGGTCGATGAGAACGCCTTCGAATGCGCCTTCCTCGATATAATCGAGCGCCATCCTGGCCTGCGGACCCATTTCTACGTCGAAAACGATATGGTTCTGCAGAGGATCGTGCCAATGCATGATCTGCCCGGTTACAAATGGTTCTGGACCAGCGAAGAAAGCGAAGGGGTGGACCGCCACGCCGAGGCTGGCTGGCGCTTCGATCTAGCGCGCGAACTGCCGATGCGGCTGCGCTTCCTGCGCGCCCCCCACACCGGCCGTCAGGTGCTCTCCTTCCTCTTCCATCACATCGTGCTGGACGAATGGTCGGTGAACCTGATGATGGACGAGCTGACCGAGGCTTACCGGGCAAGGGCGACGGGCATGGCCCCGGTCTTTGCGACCAGACCAGCCCCGTTCCACGAATTTGCAAGACAACAGGTCGCGTCAGGCGTCAATTCCAGCCACCTTGCCTACTGGACCGATATGTTGCGGGATGCGCCGAAAGGCCTTACTCTCAACGGACAGGAAAGCACACCGCACGAGGCATCGCAGGACGAAGCACCGGCAGGCGGCTGGATCGAGTTCAAGCTGGAAAAACATGTCAGCGACGGGCTTTACGCCATTGCCAGGCAGAACAGCGCCTCGCTGTTCAACGTGGTCTATGCCGCGATTGCCGCATCGCTGCGCCATCTCGGCGGGTTGAGCGATCTCGTGGTCGGCACCTCGGCTTCGGGCCGCACCGACAGCAATTATTTCGATACGATCGGTTATTTCACCACGGTCGTCGCCCATCGCGTTCGTTTCGCGGAAACGATGACCGTCGGCGAACTGATTTCCTCGGTGAAGAACACCATCAATGGCTCGCTGGAACACAGCGAAATCCCGATCGATCTCGTGGAGGAAGCACTGGGCATGACGCCGGGTCGCGACCATTTGTTCGAGGTCTTCATCCAGATCCACGCCAAGAACAAGCTGAACGGCGCCCTTGCGGGGCCGGATGGCAGGGCGGTGGAATTCCGCCAGATCGATCCGGACAAACACGAATCCATGCTGGGGCTGCAGTTCGAGGTAATGGAAGAGACGATCGGCGGCGATCGCTCCATTCGCGTGCTGATGAGCTACCGTTCGGACCGTTACGGACCTGAGGATGTCGAGCGGCTGCGCAGCACCACCAGCGGCATCTTCAGCCGTTTTGCGGAAACCGGCGCTTCGGACCGCGTGCTGACGACGCTCGCCTGAGCCGGACCTGCCAAGGAAAACCCGGCTTCGCCTGACGGAGCCGGGTTATTTTGTCTTTGAACGCTGATGAGAATGTCCTGGCGCGGCCCCTGCATCCGCACGCCGTCACACCTCAGACCGCCAGGCGGAACGCCGTGGACGCCTCCACCGCCGCAAGCGCCAAGGCCTCCTCGCGCAGCATGGCATCGAGGAACAATGGCAGCTCTTTACGGTAGCGGGCGAAGTCTCCCGCTTGTGTCAGTGCCGAGTCCGCATCGATGTGCAGGTTCAGTTCGCTGCCGTCATCTTCACCGCGGAAGGTAAGGTTGAACCCGTCGCCGGGACCATTCGCCAGAATGTGTCTGGCAACGGTGAGCCCGGCAAACACCGGCGCGCTGAACGGCAGGACATTGATGAGCGGCGAGAAGAAGAAGCGCCGGCCTTTCGGTATTTCCCGGTCGGCGGCGATCTGTTCAATACGGTAGCGGCCGTGCAGGCGCTGCTTCCGCAGATTGGCGGCGTTGCGCGTCAGAAATGCGGCGACGTCCTCGCCCGGCTCGATGGTGAGGTGGAACGGCAGGATGTTGACGAGCATGGCCGGCATATGTGCGCCGACACTGCCCCAGCGGCTCATGAACGGCAGCCACAGTGTCAGGACATCACGATCCGGGCGGGGCAGCACCCGGTGGAGATAAAGACCGGAAAGCAGCACCAGAAGATCGGGCCAGCCAATCTCCAGTGCGCCGGCCAGTCGTTGCAACCGCTTGCTGAAACCGGGCGGCAAGGCCGCATCCGCATGCAGGCCACCGCCGCCATAATCCTCGCAATCCTTGTCCAGCACCGGCAGATCGGCGGGTGCGGCGAGATAGGCTGTCCAGAAATCGCGATCCTTTTCGAAACGCCGGCTCCGCTTGTAGGCTTCCTCTTCCGCCAGGAAATCGCCGAAGGGGTGAAAATCCGGACCCGCTTCACCCTTACCGCAATAGTGCCCGTAAAGCTGGCCGCAGCGCTGCTCCACCAGCGTCAGCCCATAACCATCAACGACGATATGATGGGCGCGGATATACCAAAGGTAACGATCATCGGCGATACGGTAGAGCAGCTGCGCCGAGAGCCTGTCGGCCGTGAGATCGAGCCGCGCTTCCACATCCGCGTTCATGCGCCGCAAAGCCTCCTCCAGCGGAGCGGTATTGCCGCGGAGATCGACAAGTTCCACAACCGGGGCATGGCTTGGGTCGCAGCATTGCTGCGGCGTCTCGCCATCATCGCCGACGCGGAAGCGGATAGACAGGACTTCGGATTCGCGCACGGTGCGTGTGATCGCCTGAAGGAGCGCGCTTTCATTCACCGCACCGGAAAGATCGATGTAATGGGCGACGGTTGAAACCGGTTCGTCGGGATGGAAGGAAAATTCCTCCCAGAAATCGAGTTGCGGCTGCGTCAGTGGAAGCCAGCCGCCGGCGGGATCGATATGCGCCATCTGTTTTTCCTTGCACTATTTTCGTTGCCGGGCGCGAAGTGCCACCCGAAATGACGGGGTTCACGCCGCCCGTACGGCCATGAGCGACGTCACCTGCCTGGCGTTGCGGCACCGCAAAAGCTGCTGCGGTGTCAGGTCAACACCGAAGACGGCGCGAATTTCGGCCGAGACGGTTTTCAGGTGCGACGGCAAAAGTCCGAGCGCCAGCAGGTCGCTGTCTGCATCCACATTTGCCGGCTTTTTACCCAATACGCTGAGATAGATATCCAGCACCCGGCGGTCGCCGTGATCGACGTCTGGAACCGCAGGGGCGGAGAATTTTGCCGGTTCCGCGTCAGCCGTTCCACTGGTCAAGAGTTCACGGGCGCGACGGCGGTCGGGCTTGCCATTGGTCGAAAGCGGCAGATCGTCAACCTTGAGAAACCGGCCGGGCACATGCGATTCCGGCAGATGCCGGCGGGCAAAGTCGCGCAGTTCGGCAGTGGTGAGTTCGAGGCCGGGTGTCGTGACATAAAGCACGCCGATGGCCGCCTCGCCCTTTTGCTCGACACCGTAATCCACAACCAGAACCCTCTGGAGAGAAGGGTGGCGGATCAGCTCGTTTTCCACATCCGGCAGCGAGACCCGCACGCCCCGCACCTTGACGTAACCGTTGACACGGCTCGCGAACATGATCTTGCCATCCGGCCGGTAGCGGCCGCGGTCCCCGGTTCGGAAGGCGCGCACGCTGTTTCCCTGCGGATCGGTAATCGTCACGAAATCCGTCTGGGTAATCGCGCCGTCCTCGAGATAGCCGATCGCGACATTCACGCCGGCCGTATGGATGCGGCCAACGACGCCCGCCGGGCAATGGCCGCCGTGATCGTTGAGGACGAAATAACGATTGGCGGGCAGCGGGTGGCCATAGGGCACGGCCGCCACATCTTCCGCAACAATCTCGTGCCAGATGCTCCAGATCGTCGTTTCCGTCGGCCCGCCGAGCGATATCAGCCGCAGGTCGGGCTTCAGCCGGCGAAGCTCTTCTATGATAACAGGCTTGATGTAGTCCCCGCCCTGCGCGACAAGCCGGAGCGACGATAGCTGGTTACCACGGCAGCAGGCGAGAAGCATTTCGAGGATGGCAGGCACGGAGCACCACAGCGTGACACCATGTTCTGCGACCAGCTCGTTCCAGCGCACCGCATCCTTTTCCTCTCCGGGTGCCGGCAGCACCAGCGTCGCCCCTGCAACGAGCGCGCCGAAAACATCAAAGACCGACATGTCGTGATGCAGCGGGGTGACCGAGATGAATACGTCGCGTTCCGTCACCGCCCATTCCGCCAGCGTGCCGCCAATGACATTGGCCGTGGCGCGGTTGGAAAGCACGACGCATCTCGGTTTGCCTGTCGTGCCAGACGTGTAAAGAAAATAGGCAGGCCCCTCGCTTCGGGAAAGCGCCGCTAACTCCGCCATGGAGACCGGTGCGCCAGCCGGAGCGGGCGTGGACAGAAGCACCGCCGGATCGACAGCGTCAAAACCCTGCGGAACGCGGCGGGCGACGATGAGCGCCGGGCGGCAATTGGTCAGCAGATACTGCAGGCGATCGTCGGGTGAACCGGCGTCGACCGGCACCCAGACCGCACCCATCAGGGCCGCGGCGAGCGTGATCGCCGTGTGTTCGGGGCTACGCTGCAGGCAGATGGCCACGACATCACCCCGACCGATGCCGCGCGCCCTTAGGCCCGTAATCACGCGCGCCACCATCTCGCCAAGCTCGCTATAGGCGATGCGCCGCTTGCCGCTGACAAGCGCGGTGCGTGACGGCTCTCCTGCGAAAAGACGGCCGGCGATCCGTTCCAGAAATGGCGGGCAGACGAAGTTTCCTTCATCGCCATTCAGCCGGTAATGGGACAGGTCGACAATATCGCGTCCGTTGAGGACGAAAGCGCCGCTATCCGCGATCCCCGCAATCGCGCGCTCGATGGCTGCGAGAATATCCGCCACCATCGCCGCATCGATCGCCTGCTCCGCATAGTCGATATCGAGGACGAGATCGCCATTCGGATTCTGCGAAAAGCGAAAATCCAGCGCGACCTGCGGCGTCTGCGTCAGACCGTCCGTCCAGCGCATGGCCGAATCCGGCGAAAGCGTCGGCCATGTGAGACCATTGGTAATCACCACAGGCAGGGCGAGCCCGCCCGCATTCGCATTGAGAAGCACGCGATTGAGATCGATGCCGGAAAAAGCCAGATGGTTCAGCCCTTCCAGCACATCCCTCTGCAGGCCCGCCGCCCGCACGGCAAAATCGTCTTTTGCCGCATTCCATTGGACGGCGATGAAGCTGGAGCGGTTGGCGAAGGCCCCGTCCACCTGCGGCGCAACGGGAATGCCGACCACCAGCGCACCCTCGTTCAGCCAGAGCGACAGCACCTCGAGAATGACCGCCGTAAGCGCCGAATTCTTGAACAGGCGCTCTTTCGCACCGGCCCGCGCAAAGGCGGAGAAGCGCTGCTTTTCGACAATCAGACTCTGGCGGCTATATCGCGACGTCGGAATGGTTTCGAGCGGTGCTTTCCAGGGCAACTGCGAGGGCACTTCAGCTTCTTTCAGCTTCTCGGTCCAATAGGCCGCGTCCCCGGCACGGGCGGCTGCGATATCCTCTCCTGGCGTTTCAGCCGCAGCGGTGATTGCGACCGGCAGGACACCGTCAAAAAGTTCCGTCGCGAGGCTGGCTATCGCCCGCCCGTCAAGGATGAGAGCGTCAAAACGCAGGAACACCACGACATGATCAGCCTTTGCCTCGGACGCCGGCAGGCGGAAGACCGTGACCCGCCAGGGAGAGGCGGCGAGATCAAAATGGGCGTGGGAAAAATCCCGTCTGACGGCGTCGATCCTCGCTTCCGCTGCCGCCGGGGAAATATCCGAGAGATCGATCATATCAAGGTTGATCTCCGCTTCCCCGAACACGATCTGCACGAGGCGCCGCTCGTCGATGCGGGTGCGCAGGCTTTCATGTCTCTCGACCATGGCAGAAAGGCGGGTCCGCAGCAGGGCGGGGTCGATGCTGCCGCGATATTCGCGAAACTCCTGCATCGCCACGCCGCTGAGCGGCAGATGTGTGCCGCGACCGAGAAGATATGCCTTCTGCAGCGGTGAGAGCGGACGTTCCATGGCGTTTCCTTTTTTATCGGCCAGCTGTTCGGGCATCGCAGCACCAAATCGTTCCACGCTTTCCTCAACGAGGTCCGGGTGATCAGCGAGCCGGCGAAGGAGACCCACGTAGGTTTTAAACAGGGCGCGAAGCCATGGTTCAGGCAGCGCATCGAGCCGCACATCCCAGTTTATCAGCAGGCCGCCATCAAGCCTCGCGACCTGCGCGTCCAGCGCAACCCCCGGCCCTTGCGATACCGTGTGGACCAGGGAGCCAAACAGCTGCCCAACCCTTTGTGAAAACAGATCGCCGCCCGGCAGGTCGACACCGGCGGTAAAAACCACGGGCGAGGTCTGCAAACCGCCGCGCAGGCGAGAGAGGTCGCGCATGATGCTGACGCCCGGATAGGCCTGATGGGCAAGCAGGCCGTTCATGTCATCGAAAACCCGCCCGAGCAGGGCTTCGACGCTTTCAGCGGGTCTGATATCGACGCCGAGCACCAGCACGTTGGAAAACTCACCGACGATGGAATCAACCCCTTCAACCAGGGGTGCACGCCAGAAAGCCGGAACGGAGAGCCGGAACTTTTCGGAATCGATCGCCCGCGACAGCGCCACGGCAAAAACACCGAGCAACAGGGTCGACATCGTTACCGAGCAACGCCGCGCAGCCCGTTCAAGACCGTCACGTTCAACGACCGTAAGCATCGTGGCAAAACGGTCCGTATGAACGGCGCGTGACGCATCCTCCGGTAAAAATGGAAGCGGCGGCGCGTCCGGAATATCCGCAATATGCTGCCGCCACCACGACCGGTCGTATTCCCGCACGCTCTTGAGGTCAGGATCGGCCGCAAGGCGTTTCGTCCAGTCGAAGAAGGATGGCTGCGCCGCCGGGGGACGCGCGGTCTCATCCTTGTCCGCCTCCTCGTAAAGGCCGGCGAGGTCCTCCATCAATATCCGCACGCTGGCCGGATCGATGGCCAGCATGTCCGTGTCCACATGCAGCCGGCTACGGCCATGCGGCAACAGGCTGAGCGCAATCGCCGCGGGCGGCGCAGTGCGAAGATCCGTCGCGCGATGGCTCCACGCGTGGCGCTTGATCTCGAGCCGGCGCGCAAGCGTCTCCGCATCAAGCGCCGTCATGTCCTCCACATCGAGATGCAGCGGGCGACCATCAGGATCGACGGATTGACGCCCTTCCGCATCGATCCTGAGGCTCAGCATCGGGTGTCGCCGGCAAAGCCTGCCGACCGCAACGGCCAGTTTTTCGAGTTCCAGAGCTCGCCCCTCGAACTCGAGATAAAGATGGGGCGTAACTTTTCCGAGTATCCCATCCGTCTCCCGACCGACCCAGTAGGCCACCTGCATCGGAGTTAAATTTAGCATGTGAATTTGCACCGATTGACAAAACATGATTATCATAATCAAGTATAAACCATCGTCAACCACTCGAACAGGAGGCATCCCATGAAAACGGGAGCACTCAGGACGAATGACGTCGAATCCGACGAAATTGCTGATTTTAATAGGGATTTTCTTTTCACTTCCGGTACCGGGCAGTTGCGGGCCAAAGGAATCCGCGAAAGGATAACGCTTCCGGCCCGCGGCGGAGAAGATACTGGCAGCCCTTTGCAGCAAGCGATTAAAGCCGCTTTCGAACGGGCCCGCCGGGCTGGTCAGGACAATCCGATCGCCATTGGGGCAATCCCCTTCGATGTCAGCGAACCCTCATGCCTTTATATACCGAACAACCATGAGTGGAGCCCACGAGAAACCGCGCCGGTCGTCGCCGATTCGGCCATGCCCGCGCTTGTCGGCCAGAACAGCCTGCCGGACGAGACCGGCTTTAAACGCGCCGTAGAGCACGCCATCGTCAATTTCCGCCATTCCGATGTCCGTAAAGCGGTACTTTCCGTCATGCGCGAACTCACCTTCGCTTCCGAGGTCAATGTCGAGAGATTGCTGGCGAGTCTCGCCAAACAGAATCGCGAAGGTTACCAGTTTCGTATTCCGCTGCCCGATGGCGGCGACCTCATCGGCGTCAGCCCGGAACTCCTGATTCGCAAGCAGGGTGAGAACATCATCTCGAACCCGCTGGCGGGATCGGCAAAGCGGATGGTCGACCCCGCCGCGGACAAGGCCAACGCCGAGCGGCTATCGGCTTCGGAAAAGGACCACTACGAGCACAGCCTCGTTATCGAGGACATCCGCTCCCTGCTTTCGCCGGTCTGCGCGGAACTCGATGTCCCTGAAAAACCCTCCCTCATCAACACGGCAGCCCTCTGGCATCTTTCGACCCGCATCGAAGGCCGCCTCGCCGACCCAGAGACCAATGCCCTGCAGCTTGCGTGCCTGTTGCACCCGACGCCGGCCGTCTGCGGTTTCCCCACCGAGCGCGCCCATCGCCTTATCCGCTTCGTCGAGCCTTTCGAGCGCGGCCTCTTCACCGGCATGGTCGGCTGGATGGATTCTGAGGGCAATGGCGAGTGGGTGGTAACGATCCGGTGCGGCACCGTGCAGCGAAAAACGGTGCGGCTCTTTGCCGGCGCCGGCATCGTTGAGGCATCGGAGCCCGAATCCGAATGGGCCGAGGTGCAGACCAAACTCAAGACCATGCTGAACGCCTGCGGTCTTTCTGCCTGATTTCCCGGGGACAAACCATGACAATCGAATTTCAACGCTGGCCCGACGATCTGACGCGCCGGTACCGCGAGCGCGGTTACTGGATCGACAGGCCGCTGAGCGGCATCCTCACCGAACAGATCGAGCGCCGGCCGGACGCGACGGCCCTGATCTGCGGCGACCGCCGCTTCACCTACGCGGATATCGACCGGCAATCCTCCAATCTGGCCGGACACCTATCCGCCGCTGGCATCGGCAAGGGCGACACCGCGCTGGTACAGTTGCCGAACATTGCCGAGTTCTATCTCGTCTTTTTCGCGCTGATGAAGATCGGCGCTTCCCCCGTCAACGCACTTTTCAGCCATCGCCGGCTGGAAATGACCTCCTATGCGGAGCAGATCGCGCCGAAGCTGGTGATCGGCTCGCGCAGCCACGAGCTTTTCGCCAATGACACATTTTTGGAGGCGCTGAAGGCGGCTTCTCCCGGGCTTACCCTGACCCTTCTGCTTGGCGAAACAGATCCGCGGCTGAGCCTGGAACGGCGGCTGGCCGCCGTTGCCGAAAACCCACCCGCTTACGCCCCTTCCGCCGCCGATGAAGTGGCGCTGTTCCAGCTTTCCGGTGGCAGCACCGGTACGCCAAAACTGATCCCCCGGACGCATAACGACTATGATTACAGCGTTCGGGCCAGTGCGGAAATCTGCGGCCTTTCGCCTGAGACCCGCTTCCTCTGCGCCATTCCGGTGGCGCATAATTACCCGATGAGTTCGCCCGGCGCGCTCGGTGTGTTCCACGCCGGCGGTGCGGTGGTCATGGCTGCCAATCCGGAACCACTTGCCTGCTTCGATCTCATCGAAAAACACGGCGTTAACATTGTGCCGCTGGTGCCGCCGGCCGTCGCGCTGTGGCTGCAGGCGGCTCCCGCCCATCGCGAAAGGCTGAAGTCGCTCAAGCTCCTGCAGGTCGGCGGTGCAAGCTTCGCCGAGGCTTTGGCCCGCCAGGTGCCGGAAGTGCTGGGCTGCGATCTGCAACAGGTCTTCGGCATGGCGGAAGGTCTGGTGAACTACACCCGCTTCGGTGACCCCGACCATATCGTCTTCACCACGCAAGGCCGGCCGATCAGCCCGGATGACGAAATCCGCATCGTCGACGAGGACGGCAACGACGTGCCCGAGGGCGAAGCCGGCATGCTGGCAACGCGTGGCCCCTATACGTTCCGGGGCTATTACCGCGCGCCCGAACACAGCGCCCGGGTCTTCGACAAGGATGGCTTCTATTACTCGGGCGACGTCGTGCAGCGCACGCCCGAAGGTTATCTGAGGGTCGTTGGCCGGGTGAAGGACCAGATCAATCGCGGCGGCGAAAAGGTCGCTTCGGAAGAGGTGGAAAACCTGATCCTGCGGCATCCGGATGTCACCCATGCGGCTCTGGTGGCGATGCAAGACGAACTTCTCGGCGAAAAAAGCTGCGTCTTCGTCGTGTCGCGCAATCCCGCTCTCAAGGCGCCGGCTATTCGCCAGCACCTCGCAGGCCTCGGCGTCGCGGATTACAAGCTGCCGGATCGTGTGCGCTTCATCGACGCCATGCCCCTCACCGCCGTCGGAAAAATCGACAAAAAACGCCTGCGCGATCTGCTGACGACCCCCGTCGCCGTCAGCGCCTGACATTCCGCACCCATCGAATGGGACGCCAAAATGGCGTCCCCATGTTCCTAAATGCGCCAGCCCAGCCGGTGCCGCACAAACCGAGGTCATCATGACGATCCCCACCATTTCCGATTATCCCATGCCGGTCGCTGCGAGTTTTCCGGCCAACAAGACAAAATGGCAGCCCGATGCGAAACGCGCCGTACTCCTCATCCACGATATGCAGCGTTATTTCCTGCGGTTCTACGAGGCCGACGGCAAGCTGATGACGACCCTCATCGACAATCTCGCCAAGGTGAAGACATGGGCCGTTCAGAACGGTGTCCCTATCATTTACACCGCCCAGCCGCATAATCAGCCGCCTGGCGACCGCGCTCTTCTGAACGACATGTGGGGACCGGGTCTGACCGTCGTTGATCCCGAACTGCAGAAGGTGGTGGACAAGCTCGCCCCCACGCCTGACGACGTGGTGCTGACCAAATGGCGCTACAGCGCTTTCCAGCGCTCCGACCTTGCCGAACGTATGAAGGGCTGGAACCGTGATCAGATCATCGTCGGCGGCGTTTATGCCCATATAGGCTGCATGATGACGGCAGTGGAAGCCTTTATGAAGGACATCCAGCCGTTCATGATCGGTGATGGCGTTGCCGATTTTTCCGAGGCGGAGCATCGCATGGCGTTGCAATATGTGGCCACACGCTGCGGCGTGGTGATCGATGCCGCAAGCCTTGTCGGCGCGGGAAAGGGCGACGATATCAGCGAATGGCTGAAAGCCCGCGTCCTGCAGATGGTGGAGGATGAGAGCGATATCGACCCCGACGAAAACCTGATCTTCTACGGGCTGGATTCCCTGCAGGTGATGAAGCTTGCCGGAGAGTTGAAGGAACGCGGCGTCACCGTCGGCTTCGATGAGCTTGCGCGCGTGCCCACGCTCTCCGCCTGGTGGACGCTGATCGACCAAAAGCGGCTCGCGGCCTGAGCGGACAAAAAAGATGACGCAACAGAGATTTACCGGGCGGCGCGTGCTGGTGACGGGTACGGCTCAGGGCATCGGCCGCCGCATCGCCGAACGTTTCATCGAGGAAGGGGCCGATCTCATCGGCCTCGACCTCCAGGCCAGAACGGCGGAAGCGCCCTTCCGCCAGATCGCACTCGACATCACCGATGCGGCGGCAGTGGAGACGGCCTGCAAGGCGATCGAGACCGAATGGGGCGGGCTCGACATTCTCGTCAATGCCGCCGGCATATTGCGGCTCGGCGACAGTGAAAGCCTGACGCCCGCAGACTGGAAGGCGTGCATGGATGTCAACGCTGCCGGGCCGTTCCATATGCTGAGACAGTGGAGCGCCACCTTCAAACGGCAGCGGCGCGGCGCAATCGTCAATATCGGCTCCAATGCCGCGGTCGTGCCGCGCATCGGCATGATGGCCTATTGCGCCTCCAAGGCAGCGCTGGTCAGCCTCAGCCATTGCGCCGCCCTCGAGCTTGCGCCCTATGGCGTGCGCTGCAACGTCGTTTCACCCGGCTCCACCGATACGCCGATGCTTGCCGGCATGTTGAGCGATCCCGCCGGCAAGGACCGGCTGGTCGCCGGCCTGCCCGAGCAGTTCAAGCTCGGCATTCCGCTCGGCAAGATCGCAAGGCCGGACGATATTGCCGATACCGTGCTGTTCCTCGCCTCCGATCAGGCCGGGCACGTGACGATGCAGCAGATCGTGGTTGATGGCGGTGCCACGCTTGCGGCTTGAATTCGAGCCGTTGGATTGAGAGTAAGGGACATGGACGTTGTAACGGCGTTTGATCACGACGCCATCTCCGGCGATCCACCCGAGGCCATCTGGCCTTGGCCGGACGACATATGCGGCTGCCATTGCCTTATCCTTCGTTTCAGCGCCGATGAGGGCTGCGGCGGCGAGGTCCCTCCCTTGCCGCCGCAGCTTTCAAGCGCCACGCAAAGACGCAAGGCGGAATTCATCGCGGGGCGCAGATGCGCCGCGGAAGCCATCCGCCGCCTGACCGGCCGTTCCATCTTTCCCGGTATGGGCGAGGACCGTGCGCCTCTCTGGCCTGAAGGGGTGATTGGCGCAATTTCCCACAGCCAGGGCACGGCGATTGCGCTTGTAGGCTGCTGTCGACAGTTTCGCGGTATCGGCGTCGATATCGAAAAACTGCTGACAGAGGAGGAGGCCCGCGATATCGCCCCACAACTCCTGACCGCAAATGAGCGCTACAACCTCGGCAACATTATCGATCCCTTCATCACCGGCTTGATTTTCTCGGCCAAGGAAAGCCTGTTCAAGGCGCTGTATCCCATGGTGGAAAAGCTGTTCTTTTTCGAGGCGGCCGAATTATCCCGCCTGGACGCAAATGGCTCGGGATCCTTGTGCCTGACGGCTGAACTCAGCGAGGAATGGCGGTGCGGAACGGAGGTTCCTTTCCGTTTCTGCCGCTTCGAGGGCCAGCTTCTCACCCGCGTGCTCATCCCGCATTGAGGGAAAAACAGCAGATTCATAACCGCGACAATCATATTTTAAACCTGTCTTCCCGTCATCCGAGTGAAACACTCGGAAGGTACGCAGCCTGTTGGAATGATTCCAAACATTGAACGGTGGAGACACGATATGACCGACATCGATACGAGCAAATTGTCCTGGGACGAGTGGGACGAACTGCAGAACCCGCCGCCGGCCGAAACCGATTTCGACCGCGTGGTCGAAACCGCGATTTCCCGCCGCGGCTTTCTGGGCGGCGTGCTCGCCTTCGGTTCGGCGGCAGCCGCCATGGGCACGCTCGGCAACCTGATGAGCAGCACCTCGGCCGAAGCGCAGGAAGCCGCCGTCGGCCGTTTCCCCTTCAAGCCGGTTGCCGCCGCCACCGACCACACCATCCATGTGCCGGAAGGCTATAACTGGAAGCCGCTGGCGAAATGGGGCCAGCCGCTGTTCTCCAACGTTCCTGATCTCGACCCCGCAAAGGGCGTCAGCGTTGAAAATTCCGACAAGGTCTTCGGCGAAAATACCGACGGCATGGAACTCTTCGTGGTGGGCAACCACCAGCTGATCGCCGTCAATCATGAATATGTGAACCCGGAAACCAACCTGCCGCACGCCGAAAAAGGCAACCCGAAGACGGCCGACGACGTGAAGATCCTGCAGAACATGCAGGGCGTCACCGTCATGGAAGTCGCGGAAGACAAGGACGGCTGGAAAATCGTTCTCGACAGCCCTTTCAACCGCCGTATCCACCACAACACGCCGATGAAGCTTTCCGGCCCGGCCGCAGGCTCCGATCTCGTCAAGACCGCCGCCGACCCCAAGGGTGTCGACTGTCTCGGCACCTTCAACAATTGCGGCGCAGGCCGCACGCCCTGGGGCACCTACCTCACCTGCGAAGAGAACTTCAACGGCTATTTCGGCACCACCGACGCCGCCTTCAAGCTGCCTGACGATTACAAGCGTTACGGCATCGTCGCCGAGACCCGCTACGCCTATGAGAAGTTCAACGCCCGTTTCGACGTTGCCAAGAACCCCAATGAACCACGCCGCGCCGGTTACGTGGTCGAGATCGATCCCTCGGACGCCAAGTCCACGCCGATCAAGCGCACCGCGCTTGGCCGCATCAAGCATGAAAACGCCGCCGTGGTGATCGCCCGTGACGGCCGTGTCGTCGTTTACATGGGTGACGACGAGCGCGGCGAGTTCCTCTACAAATTCGTCTCCAGCGGCATCTACGTGCCGGGCGGCGACACCTCCAAGCTGCTGGACGAAGGCACGCTTTACGTCGCGAAGTTCTCCGATGACGGTGCCGGCGAGTGGCTTGCCCTGACGCCGGAAACCACGGGCATGAAGATCGACGAAATTTGCGTCTTCACCCGCCAGGCCGCTTCCAAGGTGGGCGCGACGACCATGGACCGCCCGGAATGGGTCGCCATCAACCCCGTCGCCATCGAAGCCTATTGCGCGCTGACCAACAACAGCCGCCGCGGCGAAATGAAGGACGGCAAGCTGCGCGCCAATGCCGGCGGCGACGCCATGGCGATCAATGCCGCCAACCCGCGCGAGAAGAACGAATACGGCCAGATCGTGCGCTGGTATCCGGAAAATGACGACCATGCGGACGGCAAGTTCAAGTGGGACCTGTTCTGCATGGCCGGTAACCCCGCCGTCCACAAGGACGCCTATGCCGGCTCCCCGAACATCAACGAAGGCAACATGTTCAATTCGCCTGACGGCATGATGTTCGACTCGACCGGCCTGCTCTGGATCCAGACCGATGGCGAGGACACCAATGAAGGCAACTTCGCCGGCCAGGGCAACAACCAGATGCTGGCGGGCGACCCGGCCACTGGCCGCATTGAGCGCTTCCTGACTGCGCCGAAGGGTTCCGAAGTCACCGGCCAGACCTGGTCCGCCGACAAGCGCACCCACTTCGTCGGCATCCAGCACCCCGACGCCCCCTTCCCGGACGGCGAAGGCAAGCTGCCCCGCTCGACCGTCATCGCCATCAAGCGCGACGACAATGTGAAGATCGGCTGACGCACAGGCATGAACGCAACCGGATCGCGAGGGAATTGCCATCCGGTTTCACGATAAATCGCCGCGTGCCCGAAAGGACACGCGGCGTTTTGCCTGTGTTCGTGAATGAACGTTCGGATATCGTCGTATGGCGCAGATTTATCCACCTTTCGCAAGAACCTGCATGGCAGGGCTCGCCGGCCAAGTGTAGATGTAGATTATCTCCACCTGCTTGTTGGGCCTCTCTTGGATCAGATACTCGCCATTCGAACATTTGTCCGCGTCGCCGAAGCCGGGTCCTTCGCCAAGGCGGCGGATATGCTGAACCTTCCTCGGTCCTCAGTCAGCAAGCTGGTGCAGGATCTCGAGGCACATCTCGGAACAAAGCTCGTGGAGCGCACCACGCGGTCGGTCACGATGACCACGGAGGGCGTCGCCTATCACGAACGCGCGCTGAAGCTCCTCGCCGATCTCGATGACATGGACGGCACTATTGCCGGCTCCCGCAGCACACCCAAAGGAAAGCTGCGCGTCGACATCGGCTCTGTGCTGGCAAACCAGATCCTCATCCCGGCACTTTCGGATTTTCAGCGCCATTATCCAGAAATCGATCTCATGCTCGGTGTCAGCGATCGCCCCGCCGATCTCGTCAGTGAGGGTATCGATTGCGTCATTCGCGGCGGGGCGCTGGGTGACTCATCAATGAAGGCGCGGAAGCTGTGCGAGCTGGACTACGTCATTTGCGCATCGCCCACCTATCTGGCTGGTCTGCAGTTGCCGGAGCGACCTGACGATATCGAGAAGCATCGGATCGTCTCCTACTTCTCCGCGTCATCTGGAAAGAGATTTCCATTGCGTTTTCAGCGCGGCGAAGAGCGAAGCGAGTATCTCCCGGCCTCTGGCGGCGTTTCCGTCAACGAGAGTACCGCGCATCTGAACGCGCTGCTGTCGGGACTGGGAATTGGCCAAAGCTTCGGATTTCTCGCGCGGCCCCATTTCAAGAGCGGGGCGCTGGTTGAACTTCTCCCCGACTGGAAGCCGGACAATCATCCCCTTCATCTCGTCTATCCCGCTGATCGTTTCCCAAATCCGCGGCTACGCGCCTTCACGGAATGGGCAGCGAAGGTGTTCGAAGCGGTCGACGCGCGGCGCGATGTGACGAAGACGACTATCCATCCAGATGGATAATGTCTCCATCCTGAGCGGCTTCTCTCCACCGGGCTGACGAACTAACTTCTCCTCATCGGACGGTGACGAGGCCAATGGCCAGCGCCACATCCCGAGCAAATTCAGAACTTCAACAGGCCGTGCATTCGGGCTGAACCATTTCGCGCGCCCAAGCATCAGGAGAGTTAACATGGCCAACAGGCTTCAAAACAAGATCGCCGTCATCACCGGAGCAACCAGCGGCATCGGTCTTTCGACGGCCAAGTTGTTCGCTGCCGAAGGCGCACGCGTCTATATCACAGGCCGCCGCAAGGCCGCTCTGGACGAGGCGGTGGCAGAAATAGGACAGGGCGCGGTCGGCGTACAGGCGGACTCCTCAAGCAACGCTGACCTCGACAAGCTGTTCGCCCAGGTGAAGGCGGAACAGGGCCGCCTTGACGCCCTCATCGTCAATGCAGGTGGCGGCACCATGCTGCCGCTCGGCCAGATCACCGAGGAGCAGATTGACGACACCTTTGGCCGCAACGTGAAAGCTGTGATCCTGACCGTGCAGGCGGCACTTCCGCTGATGGGCAAGGGCTCGTCCATCGTGCTGACGGGTTCGACTGCCGGCACCGAAGGCACGGCTGCCTTTTCCGTCTATTCCGCTTCCAAGGCCGCGGTGCGCAACCTGGCTCGTTCCTGGGCTCTCGACCTCAAGGGCACGGGCATCCGCGTCAACGTCATCTCGCCCGGCGCCACGCGCACACCAGGCCTCGTCGAACTTGCAGGCGACGACAAGGAACAGCAGCAGGGCCTGCTCGACTATCTCGCCTCTCGCATCCCTCTCGGTCGCGTCGGCGAAGCCGAGGAAATCGCCAAGGCGACGCTGTTCCTCGCCTCCGATGATGCGAGCTTCGTCAACGGCGCCGAGCTCTTCGCGGACGGCGGCCAGGCACAGGTTTAACGCTGAATGGCAGTGGCGGGTGGCCTCCGTTTCGAAGTAAGAAATCAAGATGCGTGCTGCCGTCAATCGCCTGCACAGAGAGCCTCAGGACGTTCTTCAGGCCGTCGAGCTGGCTTCTCGAATGACCAAATGCCGCGCTAAAATGCGCGGCGTTGCTCATGTTTGACGGCGTCCATGAAGCTCAAACCGTCGGGACACGCCGATCCCCTCCAGAAACGCCTCGTCGTGGCTGACGACCAGAATTGCGCCGTCATACGCTTTCAGGCCGGCCTCCACGATCGCGACGGAATCAAGATCGAGGTGATTGGTCGGTTCATCGAGTATGAGAAGCTGCGGCGGCTTCTGGTTGCCAAGGACGCAGGCAAGGCCGGCGCGTAGCATCTGGCCGCCAGACAGATGCCGCACATCCTGCAAACCGGCGTCGCCGCGAAACAGGAAGCGGGCAAGAGCGGCCCGGCAGGCGTTATCACTGGACCGCGGGTTGAGACGCATGAAATTGTCCCGGATGGATAGCCCGGGTCGCAGCAAGCTGACCTTCTGGTCCAGCAACGCGCAAGCAACCTCAACTCGGACCGAACCAGAAAATGGCGCGAGAGACCCGGTGATGACGGAAAGCAGCGTCGTCTTTCCCGAACCGTTCGGCCCCGCCACCGCAATCCGTTCCGGACCTGTAATCGCAAGCGACAGATCGGACAGGACAGGCGCATTGCGTTCGTAACCCGCAGTTACGTCTTCCAGCCGCAGAACCGTCTTTGACGCCACCAGTCCGGTGGACGGTATGGACAGCATGAATGGTTCAAGCACCTCAATGCGACCTCGCGCCTCTGCGACGTCTGCCTTGGCCTCCCCCGTCATTCGGCGCGCCGTGGCGGCGTTGTCACCGCTTGTCTGCTCCGCCCGCATGGCGCGCCCTCCGGCCGAAATTCTCGGTATTCCTCCTTCCGCCGCCTTCCTTTTGCCTGCACCATCGCGACGAGCCTGCCGCTCGGCCGTCTCCTGCGCCTTGCGCTCGACGGCGCTGAGCCGCTTCTCGGCCTCGGCCAGTTCATGCCTGGCATTGTCAAGCTCCAGTGCCTTGCGATCGCTGTAGTGGTCCCAGTTTCCGCCATAACGGCTGATACCGAGCGATGTCAGTTCAGCAATGCTGTCGACCGTTTCGAGCAATTCACGATCATGGCTGACAATGATTGCGCCATGACGCCAGCCGCTCACAAGTTCGATCACTGCAGTCCGACCGTCACGATCGAGGTTGTTCGTGGGTTCGTCGAGGATCAGGAACTCGGGTGCATGATAGATTTGAGCGGCAAGCGCTGCACGGGTGCGCTGCCCGCCGGAGAGTCGGGCGAGCAGTGTCGTCGCGGGCATGGACAGGCCGAAGCGCGCGAGTGCCGCCTCGATATTCGTCTCAAGCATCCAATCGATATCGGCCAGTTCCTCCAACGTCGCGCCACCCGCCTGCGCCCGTTCAAGCACAGCGAGCGCATCACGCGCGCCAAAGAGATCGGCAATCGTCTCATCTTCGGCCACCTGGACGCTTTGACGCAGGATGTGGATACCCGACGGTGCAGAGACAGAACCCGAAGATGGTGTCAATTCGCCGGCGATCAGCTTCAAGAGCGTCGTCTTGCCGGCCCCGTTACGACCGACAAGCCCGACACGCTCCGGGCCGAACACAATATTCAGATTGGTGAAAAGCGAACGACCGTCAGGCGTGAACCAGGACAGATTGGAGAGTGTGATAAAGTGGGTCATGGACAAGGTTTTCCCGCATGGCAAGGCAAAGTGGCGTTGCTATCGGGTTGAAATCCATTGTCGACCATCCTGTTGTTGCTGCGGACCGATGGAATGTAGCGTTTGAAAATGGGACATTCAAGGCCGCTTCAATAACGGCCTGCGCTCTTTTCAAGCATCGGCGGCTGACGGTCTTGTGTTCGCTCCACATCCGGCGTCAGGGGGCAATGATTTCGCCGACATGGTCATTCACGGGCACAGTTCAAACTTCTCCGGGGCCGCGAACCATGCGAGCAGACTTTTCAGTCAGGGGCATCAAAAAGCGAAAGATAGCGCTCGCCACTATCCGGAAACACGACCGCAATCGTCTTGCCGTTGTTTTCCGCGCGGCGGGAAAGCTCGATCGCGGCAAAGATGGCTGCACCGGATGAGGTTCCCACAAGGAAGCCCTCCTCTCTGGCCACCGCAAGCGCTGCCCGCCGCGCCTCTTCGGTGGTAACGGCAATGACTTCATCCACGACGCTCTTGTCGTAGGTCTCCGGCAAGGTCCCTTCCTCCACTTCGGTCACCTTGTGGACGCCTTCGATCGTGGAAGCGCCGGGGTTTTCGGGGGATGGAACGGACTGCGGTGTCGGCTCGGCAACAACGATCCTTATCTCCGGTTTTTGCGCCTTCAGGAAACGTCCGGCACCGGACACGGTGCCGCCCGTACCAACGGTGGCGACCAGGATATCGATGTCACCTTCGGTATCGCGCCAGATTTCCGGCCCGGTCGTCTCGAAATGAACCTGCGGGTTGGCATCATTGGAACGCTGGCCGGTATAAAATGCATCCGGATTTTCAGCCTTGATCCTGTCGATGATGCGATGGATGGCATCGGGCTGGAAGAGCTCCTCATTTTCGATCAGCTCGATCTCGGAGCCGAACTGCCTGAGGATGTTGATCTTGTCTTCGCTGATGGTATTGCGAAGATAAAATTTCGTGCGATAGCCGCGTGCGGAGGCAACCGCCGCAATTCCGATGCCTGTATTGCCACTGGTCAGATCGAAAAGAAGATCGCCCGGCAATCGGCCGCTCTTCTCAGCCTCACATATGATGCCCCAGGCGGTGCGGTCTTTGACACTGCCTGCGGGATTGAGGTACTCGATCTTGGCGAGAATGCGCGATTGGAGATTGTATTTCGTCCGAATTCTGGCGAGTTCCACCAGCGGCGTATTGCCAACGAGTTCTGTAAAATCCCGATAAATCCTGCCCAATTTCACTATCCTGTTTGCACTGCGTGGATACCGAACAACAGGCTCCGATGCGTATCGCCCGTCGGACCGCATGTTTTGATCATGCTTCGGATTTTTCCTTCTGCGTTTGCGGTGCTATCCCCACGCCTCCATTTGGCGCTGGTGAGGCGCCGTTCACGGCGAAATCTCCAACGATACGGTCGTGATAGATACGGGGATTGTGTGAGGTTATCGTGCGGGCGTTTCGCCAGTGACGATCAAGACCATGGCTGCGTTTTGCGGCTGAGGCGCCAAGCGCATCGAAGAGGACAGTGGACGCATCCAGGACAAGGTTGCTGACGACAGTAACCGACTGGCTGACTTCCAGCTCCGCGTCACGGTTCGCAGATGCAATATGCTCCTCGTCTCCAGAGAGATTGGCATCATAGGCAGCCTGCAGGGCTTCTGCGGCCTTTAACACGATGGCGCCGGCGCTATAGGCCGCACCCCTGATCCGCCCCACGACCTGAAGCACCTGAGGGTCATCAGAAAAACGCGCGGCGTTACTGCGTTGATAGACGCGTTTGCGCTCCGCAACATGGCGGGCGATTTCCAATGCGGCCGCGCGGCCGATCCCGGCAAGCGAGGCCAGATGGACGAGCTGGAAAAAGCCGCCTGAATAGCTGAAACGAAGCGCGCTCGGCTTGATGAGGTCCTCGGAAATCGCCACGTCGGTAAATCGCGCCGTGCCGCTGGCCGTCAGCGCCTGTCCGAAACCATCCCAGTCGTTGACGATTTCGACGCCTTCAGCCTTTGTGGGAACAAGCGCGCCAACCGGTACACCATCGCCATCCACGGCTCCAAGCGTGATCCAGTCGGCATAGAGCGAGCCGGTCGTATAATATTTTTCGCCATTCAGCCGCCAGCCGCCGCCATCCCGGGTGAGCTGGGTGGAATAGGTTCCAAGTTTGGCATCCCCGATTTCCGAAAAGCCGCTGCCAATGGTTTCGCCACGTCCGATCCGCTCTAGCCACGCATCCCGCCATGGCGAAGGTGGTGCATTCAGCAGATCTTCCGTAAAGCCAAGATGGCTGCGGTAAGCATTGGTGAGGTTGGGATCTGCCTGCGCGAGTTCAATGATCAAGCCAAAAAGCTCGGGAAGCGTCAGGCCCAGACCACCAAATTTCTCCGGCAGACGCAATCTGGAAAAGCCGGCCTTTTTCAAAGCTTCGTAGTCATCGAAACGAAGCTCGCGTTCCAGATCGTGTCGTATTGAATCTTTGCCGATTTCGGCAAAAATTCCCCGAAACCTCTCGGCGATCGCGTCAAAACGTTTGCTGGGCGCAGAACCCCAGGCATGGCTGGCATTGGTCATTGCAAATTCCTGTCTGTGGAGCAGTCTGGCGAACACCCGCCCGGGTCTAGGCGGCTGCCGCTTCGGTACCCTGTTCGAAGTCGTGTAAATGGAGCGCGATTTCGAACCCTCTGCGTTTCAGCCAGTGGGCCACGACCCTGGCGCGGGCGCCGAGCAGGTCATCCACCAGAATGACCCGGGCACCGCGCACCGCGATCGTTCGATAGGCGACACCGAGAAGCTGCCCGCCTTCCGACGAAATTGAGCCCTGCAGATGGGAAGTCTCGAACTCTTCCGGTGTGCGCACGTCCAGGAAATAGGTCGTTCGTGATGGGTCCTTCAACCATGTCTCGGCGGTCGGGCGGTCGATGAAGAGCAGATCGTCATCCCTGGAAAAGGCCTTCAATCGCGCCTCTGCAATCTCTTTCGCGTTGGCGCTCACATGCGAATATGTCCGGGAGGGGCCTGTTTCCAGCTCAAATCCATCATCCGTCCAGCCGCGCGTCCCATCATGCAGGTAACTGACATCGTTTTCGACACCGGCGTCGATCAATGTCTGCGCGCCGAGAATTGCGCGGGGCAGGCCAGCGCAGGAGACGACGACCCTTGTTTTGGGCGAGGGAACGAGATCGGAAAAGCGCAGCAGGAGTTCCGCACCCGGCACACCGATCGCACCGGGCACATGTGCCTTTTCATATTCCGGCAATGTGCGCGTATCGAGGATGACAACATCCTCTCCGGCGTCCCGCCACGCCTTGAGCTCACGCGCAAAAACCACAGGCGTGTTTTTCTCGCTTCTCACCTTCTGAACGAAAGGAACGCCGGGAATATCGAATGTCGGCAACGCCTCGACGCCACCTTCGATCCATGCCGGGATTCCGCCACGCAGAAAATGAATGTCGGTCCAACCCTTGGCGGCAAGCCGTTCGGCCGCCTGCTCCGCGCTGCCTTTTCCATCATCCACCAGCACGGTGCGCACGACGGGGCGAGGAATGAAGCGATCGATTTCCGCCTCAAGCCTGTCAACCGGAAGGTTCGTGGCAAATAGCGGTGAAGCATACCCCACTTCCTCGGCGGTACGGATATCCAGGACCGCAAGTTCCCTGCCATCGCGCAGCCATTCGATGAGACGATCTTTTGTTACAGCATATACGGACATTGCGTTTTCTCCTGACAAATCCGGAATTTTCATGCGGGGTTTCAAGCGGTCGGATCGAGCCACAGATCGCCGAAACTCCAGTTCAGCCCCTGCGCGCCGGTGACATAGTTCCTGACCCGCTTGTGCGCCACGATCTGGCTTCCCGCCGCCACGAGATCGACGGAGGCGACGTCGTCATGGATGAGATGCTGGAACTTGCTCCAGGTTACCCAGCGTTTCTTCGGATCCGGTTCGATGGCGGCCGCTTCAAGAAGCGCATCTGCGTCTGGATTGGCGTAGTTTGCCGCATTGGAAAAGGGCAGCCCGATCTTGAAATTCTTGCTCCAATAGGCGCGCTGGATGCCGAGCGACGGGTCAAAGGTATTGGAGAGGGATTCCACCACCAGATCAAAGGCACGGTCCGTGTAGACGGTTTTCAGATAGGTCGGCAGGTCGTATTTGCGGATTTCAACGGCAATGCCGATCTTTTCAAGCTGGCTGCGAAGAACATCGGCATAGCCGGGTGTCAGATAGGAATTATACGTCAATCGTACTGGAAAACGCTTTCCGTCCTCCTTGCGCGGATATCCCGCCGCGTCGAGTAACTTTTCCGCTTCTTTCGGGTCGTAGGCATATGGCTTGACCGAAGCATCATACCAGTTGGGAAGGGCCGTGCTGACGGGGCTGGGTGATATCTGCGCATAACCGAAGAGCGCCACGTTGACGATCTCATCGAGGTTGATTGCCTTCGCAATGGCCAGGCGAACATCTTTCTTGCGGAAGATTTCGTTATCGTAATTGAAGAACAACTGCTGCTGCGGACCCGCATAGGCATAGGTGTTCGTATCCAGAACGAGATCGGGGTTCTGCTTCAGCCGTTCGAGATCCGCCAGCGGCACGGGGTTGTCGCCAAGATCGACTTCCCCCGTCTCCAGCGCCACTGCCCGCGCAGCCGGGTCGGTGATGATGCGATCAAGATAGGGTTTGCCGGCATCCCAATAATCGGGATTTCGATCGAAGATCAGATGGCTCCCCGGCGTCCATTCGGTCAGTTTGAAGGGGCCGGTGCCAATAGCAGTCTGCAGCGTCTGGCCATCGGCGGGCTTCAGCTTTTCGAAAATATGCTTCGGCACGATCGGCGATTCCGAACTCGATTGCGCAGCAATGAGAAACGGTGCGGGTTTGGACAGAACGATAATGGCAGTGAGGGGATCCGGCGTCTCCACCGCCTGAACGTTCTGGTAGGTTATGCGGCCGCGTGGATGCGCTTCTTTCAGGCGGAAAATCGAAAAGGCAACGTCTTCCGATGTAAAATCTTTGCCGTCATGCCATTTCACATTTGGCCTGAGTTTGAACGTATAACGCAGATGGTCATCGGAAACGGACCATTCCGTTGCCAGCAAGGGCTGCGGCTTGAGGTCGAAATCGAATGTGAGGAGGCCTTCAACAATCTTTGGGCCGATCGCCTGCCCCGTGCCTGACGATGTGTTGATGGCGAAAAGCGCGTTGCCGGGATCGACACGATAGAGCAGCCTGAGCGTGCCGCCGGAGACGGGCCGGCTCGCATCGCCACCCGCTGCGAAGACCGAACCAGGCAGGGCCGTTCCTGCCGTTGCCAAAAGAAGCATTTTATTGAACTGCCGGCGTCCGATCGTCATGAAAATCCCCGTTTGAAAACGTCGTTTCGATGACGAAAGCATCGGGGCAATGCAGCGCATTCCTAAGGATAAAATTCTTCCTCCTTGTCGAAGAAATCATTCCTTGCGGAATTTTATTTCAGTACTTACGCAAGCAGGCACCAAAGCTCGCGCTGAATTGCCCCATCCATCGGGATCTTCGTTGCGCATCCGGAGCAGATGGTGGAATGCGAAGAAATCTCGCCGGCGTTTGTTTCAGCATTCCCGTGGAAATGTTGTTTCATCTCACAATCGCGATTGAGAAGGACATTGCTCGGCAGATGCCTCGGCCGGCCATATCAAATCACAGGAATTTGCCACCTTTCTGATCCGCACAATTGAGCCCGCCCCCCCCAATTATGGAGTTTCATCCGATGACCCCGCCCAGTCCGATTACCAAACTGGAAATCCCACAGCAGCGCGTCGAGGCCCGTTATGGAACGCAGGCCTATTTTTCTCCGCCTTTCTGGAATGACACCATCGACGCCTTGCTGAACCATCGCACCGCCCGCGCCTATCTGCCCAAGGCTCTGCCGGAGGGCAGCCTGGAGCTTCTGGTCGCCGCCGCGCAATCAGCGCCCACATCATCCAATCTTCAGGCGTGGAGTGTGGTTGCGGTGCAGGACAAGGAGCGCAAGGCACGACTGGCGGGTTTCACCGGCGGCAACGCCCATATAAAGGATGCCCCCCTTTTCCTCATCTGGCTTATCGACCTGAAGCGGCTGCGCACGGTCGCTTCAAGCCAGGGGAATGAGGGCGAAGGACTGGATTACCTGGAAAGCTTCCTGATCGGCGCCATCGACGCTGCATTGGCGGCGCAGAACGCTGTAGCTGCAATTGATTCAGTCGGCCTGGGCTCCTGCTACGTCGGCGGCATCCGCAACAGGCCGGAGGACGTGGCCCGCGAACTCAACCTACCTGCCGAGACGGTTGCCGTCTTCGGCCTGACGGTCGGCTATCCTGACCCAGCGGTAAAAACAGATGTCAAACCGCGCTTGTCACAATCATCCATTCTGTTTCATGAAACCTATTCGGAACCCGCCCACGATGACCTCAATTCTTATGATGAGGTCTTGAAGGTATTTCAGGAAAAACAGGGCCTGCCGCAAAATGGCTGGACAGGGCCCATTGCCCAGCGTGTGGAGAACGCCGCCGCGCTGAAGGGCCGTGCGGAACTGAGCCGGACGCTGCGTCGCCTCGGTTTCGCTATCAAATAAATTCCATTGCGGCTGACGGTATCAAACGAAGGCGCTCCCTTGCCCCGGCGATACAAGGTGCGGGCCGGGGCGGCGCAATCTCTCCCGAAATCACCGGTTTCGGGAACTTATTTTCTATAAAATTAGTAGATATAGAATGACCGGTCTTCCTTTGCCCCGCTTGAAGGCCTTACGATCCGTTCAGAATGCTCCTGAACGCATCCTGCCACCGTCCTCAACCGCCGCCGAAACCGCCGAACCAATCACCACACCAATATCTCCGTAGATCCGGAGCGTAAAAAGACAGGACGAGAAACGACAGATGCCACGTTATGTTATCATTGGCGCCGGCGCGGTGGGCGCGAGCCTTGCAGCACAGTTTGCACTTTCCGGCATTGATTATGCACTTTTCGGGCGGGGAGCCCAGATAAGCCATATCAGGCAGCATGGCCTTACCTTTCAACGACCCGCACAGACGCGGCAGATCGATCTGAAGGTCTTCGACCTGACGGATCTTCCGGAATTGAGACGGGATGATATCCTCCTGCTCACCGTGAAGGCTCAGGATGCCATAAGCGCACTCGCCTTCTGGTCCTGGCAGAACGTCTCCAACACGACGGCACCGGCGGCTGCACAGCTGCCTATAGTGACTTTTCAGAATGGACTGGCGACTGAAGCCAATGCCCTGAGAACATTTTCCAGGGTCTATGGCGCAAGCATTCTGACACCGGCGCGGTTCACAGAAACCGGGAAGGTGGTGGTTGGCGGCGAGCCGCAACTGGGCATCGTGACGGTCGGGCGTTTTCCGCTCGGACAGGATGAGGTGACGACGCAGGTCACGGCAGACCTCAACAGGGCGGGATATCTTGCCGAGGCCAGCGACGATATCCGCCGCTGGAAAGCAGCAAAGCTCCTTCACAACGTTCGCAACGTCCTCGAACTGTTCGACGGTCCGGCCGATCTGAACGACAAGATCAGCGCGGCGCTGGTGGATGAAGCCCGCCATGTGCTCGACGCGGCAGGTTACACCCTCGCCTCGCCCTCCGAGCGAACCGTAGACATCTCGAACTGGCGAGTAGCGCCGAACAGCGGCATTCACCCGGGCCAGCAATCGACGTGGCAGAGTTTCAGGCGCGGAGCCTCAAGTGAGGTGGATTTCCTCAACGGAGAGATCGTATTGCTCGGCCGGCTTCACAATGTGCCAACGCCCTATAACGACGCTGTTCAGACGCTGGCCGGCAAACTGGCGCAACAGGGCGGGTTTTCAAAGCCGCTGCCGCTCGATGCAATCACGTCGCTCATCGCCGGCCCGGACCGGCCGGCGCAGCCCAATCCCGCCAGCCCTTCGTGACCGGCGGCCTCAAGCAGTGCGATTTATCAAACGACAGTGTGAAACGATATAATGAGAGAAGCCATATCAGACCATATACTCACCGCCGCCGGCACGCTCTTCTATCGCGAAGGCATCCGGGCTGTCGGCATCGATCGGATCATCGAGGAAGCGAATGTCGCGAAGGCGACGCTCTACCGGCATTTCCCTTCGAAGGATCATCTTGTTGCAGCCTATCTGGAAGCGCGTCATGAGCGGGTGATCCACGCGCTTCAGAACGTGGTGGATGCGGACATGGCTCCGAAGGAGCAGATCCGGCTGATTTTCGAGCAACTCCACGAAAAGGCCGACAGCCCGGATTTTCGCGGCTGCGCCTTCGCTCTCGCGGTTGCCGAACATGGCGAATCCGAGCGGGTCGTGTTCGTTGCGCGTACCCATAAGGCGAAGGTCAGGGACCTGTTCGCCGCTATCCTGGCGAGGGCCGGCAGCACAGTGGAGATCGCCGCCGCCCATCTCTCACTTCTCTACGAAGGGGCGCTGGCGACCGTCGCGGTTGGACGCGACCCCAAGGCGGTGCTGATCGCGCGTGACTGCGCTCTCTCCGTTTTCGCCACGGCCGCCGCCTCCACCGATCAACCGAACTGAAAGCAGCAGACAATGACAAAGACGATCGATTATTTCTTCAGCATCGGTTCACCCTGGGCCTTCATTGGTGTTGAACCCTTTGCTGCCCTGGCGAAACAGCAGGGCGCCACTATCCGCCCTCACCTTATTCCGCTGATCGAGGAAAACGGTGGCATTTACTCAAAAAATCGCCCGGAGGCCAGACGTGCCTACTGGATCACGGATCTGAAGCGGTGGGCGGCATTGCGCGGAAAAGTGCTCAATTTCGACAATCGCGCTGCGCTCTCGGATCCGTCCCCGGCAGGCCTGATGGTTGCGGCGGCAATCGAGAAGGGTGAAGACTGGCTGAAGCTTGCAGTTGCACTGCAGGAGGCTTTCTGGGTCCGCCGTGAAGACATCGGCAAGGCCGACATCCGCCAGGCCATCGCGATGGCCGCAGGCTTCGATGCTGTAGCCCTCGATGAACATGGCAAAAGCGACGCGGTTGCTGTCTTGCAGAAGGCGAGCTTCGAAGCTGCCAGGGCCGCCGGTGTTTTCGGGGTTCCGACCTATCGCTATCAGGATGAACTCTACTGGGGGCAGGACAGCCTTCCGTTCCTTGAGCGTCATCTCAGAGGCGAAAAACTGGCCGCCTGATGTTCACCGCCAGATGGCGGAGACGGTCTGGCGTCGCCAGCCGCGCGCCTCGCCCTCAAGGTTTGTAAGTCTGTCGCAGCGTTTTGCGACCCGCCTACACGGAATGTTTTATGCCTGACCTGTCTCCTTCTCTCATCCGATCCCTGCGAGACCTCCTCGGGGAGCGTCTTTCAACGTCGCCGACACTGCGCGAGCAGCACGGGCGCGGCGAGGCGCATCACGCAGCCGCCTTTCCCGATGCGGTCGCTTTCGCGGAAACCACCTCCGAAGTGTCCGAGGTCGTGCGGCTATGTGCGGCGGAAAGGGTGCCCGTCATCGCTTTTGGCGCCGGCACTTCGCTGGAAGGACATCTGACAGCCGTCAATGGCGGGGTCTCAATCGACCTTTCACGCATGTCGAAAATCACCCGTATCAGCAGTGAAGATCTGGATTGTACGGTCGAGGCCGGGGTAACGCGGGAGCAGTTGAACACATATCTGCGAGACATGGGACTGTTCTTTCCCATCGATCCCGGCGCAAACGCTTCGATTGGCGGCATGGCTGCAACCCGCGCTTCCGGCACCAACGCCGTCCGCTACGGAACAATGCGTGAAAACGTACTGGGCCTGACCGTGGTGCTGCCGACCGGCCAGGTTATCAAAACCGGCGGTCGCGCCAGAAAGTCTTCTGCCGGATACGACCTGACGCGGCTGTTCGTGGGTTCGGAAGGAACGCTGGGGATCATCACCGAAATAACCCTTCGCCTCTATGGAATACCCGAAACCATCTCGGCGGCGCTCTGCTCTTTCGAGAGCGTCGAACAGGCAGTCGCGGCGGCCATTCAGGTCGTGCAACTCGGCATCCCCGTCGCCCGCATGGAGCTCATGGACCGTGGCCTGATCACGGCCGTCAATGCCTATTCCGGGCTGGAGCTGAAGATCCAGGACACCTTGGCTTTCGAGTTTCACGGCTCGCCCGCCGGCGTCCAGGAGCAGGTCGATATGGTGTCCGCCATTGTGGAAGACCATGGCGGCAAGGATTTCGAGTGGGCCAACGCCCCTGAAGAACGCAATCGCCTCTGGAAAGCGCGCCACAACGCATTTTATGCTGTCGTATCGCAAAGGCCAAACGCCAAAGGCTGGTCTTCGGATGTCTGTGTTCCGGTCTCGCAGCTCAGCAACTGCATATTGAAGACCCGCGAGCTCCTGCAGGATTGCAGCGTACCGGCTGCCATTCTCGGCCATGTCGGCGATGGCAATTATCATGTCGTCTTCGCGGTCGATCCCGGCAATGCGGAAGAGCTCGGCGAGGTGGCGGCCATCAACAAGAAGATGGTGCAATACGCCCTCTCGGTCGGCGGCACCTCGACCGGCGAACATGGCGTGGGCACCGGCAAGATCGCCTACCTGCGTGAAGAACATGGTGACGCGGTCGATCTTATGGCGCTCATCAAACATGCAGTCGATCCAGCCGGCATCATGAATCCCGGCAAAATCCTGCCGAGATAGAATGTTACTTTGCGATCCGCGACCGCTGGGACGACACGATGAATTCCTTCAAGACTCACAGTTCTCACTGGGGGGCCTTCTCCGGGCGGCTCACAAATGGGCGACTGGAGATAAAGCCTCACTCCGGCGACCCCCATCCATCCCCGCTACTGGGCAATCTTCCGGCGATCGCCGACAGCCCCGTCCGCATCCGACGGCCCGCTGTCCGGCGGGGGTGGCTTGAGCGCGAAACCAACCATGCACAGCGACGGGGCGCTGACGACTATGTCGAGGTCAGCTGGGCCGAAGCGACGACACTGGTCGCCGACGAACTGAGGCGGGTCTACGACAGTCACGGTCCAAGCGCCGTGTTCGGCGGCTCCTACGGCTGGTCCAGTGCCGGTCGCTTTCATCACGCGCAAAGCCAGATCCACCGCTTCTTGAATGTCCTCGGCGGATATGTCCGGTCGGTCAACACCTATAGTTCCGGTGCGGCCATGGTCATAATCCCCCATGTCCTGGGCCCTTATGACAGCTTCGACCGAAAGAGCGTGACCTGGGATGCCATCGAACGCAGCAGCGAGCTGGTGCTCGCCTTTGGCGGGATGGCGATCAAGAATGCCGATGTCCACGGCGGAGGGATCAGCACGCACACGGTCCGGCAAAAACTTGCCGGCGCGAAGGCTCGCGGTGCGCATTTCACATTCATCAGCCCTCTGGCAGACGATTTCCCCGCTGAGGCGGATGCCGAGTGGCTTCCCATCATCCCGGGCACCGACGTGGCGATGATGCTCGGGCTGGCGCACGTCCTCGTTACGGAAGGCCTGCACGACCGGACGTTTCTGGAGCGTTATACGGTCGGATATGACCGGTTTGAAAACTATCTTCTCGGCAGGGAGGACGGCCAGCACAAAAGCCCGGAATGGGCGGCCGAAATCTGCAACATCGCGCCGGACACGATACGCAAGCTGGCGCGCAGGATGGCCGGTTCGAGAACCCTGATCACCGTCAGTCATTCGCTGCAGCGGGCCGATTACGGAGAGCAGCCGGTGTGGATGGGCATTGTGCTTGCCGCCATGCTCGGCCAGATCGGATCGGACGGCGGCGGATTTTCTTATTCCCTTGGCGCGTTGGGCAATATCGGCAAGAACCTGCTCGCCGTTCCCCTGCCAACGCTGCAGCAATTCAAAAACCCTGTGCCGGACTATATTCCCTGCGCACGCATCTCCGATATGCTGCTCAATCCCGGCGCCGAGTTCCATTACAATGGGCGCACGCTTCTTTATCCTGACATCCGGCTTGTCTATTGGGCGGGCGGCAATCCATTTCACCATCATCAGGATATCAACCGGTTGCGAGCCGCTTTCAGGCGGCCGGAAACGATCATCGTCCACGAGTCCGCCTGGACCTCCACCGCCAGACACGCCGATATCGTGCTGCCCGCCACGACCACGCTTGAGCGTGACGACATCGGCGCCGCCGATCGCGATCCGCTGATGATCGCCATGAAGCGCCTGATCGCCCCCGTCGGCGAAGCACGCGACGATTACGAAATATTCGCCGGCATTGCCCGCGAACTCGGCAGGTTCGAGGCCTTCACCGAAAACCGCAGCAGCGGAGAATGGCTTGCCTTTCTATACGAAACGACCCGTCAGGCACTTGCCGCGTCGGGCCATGAGGCGCCGGACTTTGAAACCTTCTGGGAACGCGGAGAACTGTCCCTTCCAGTCAAGCCGGACGACGGTGGACCGGCGCGCGCTTTCCTTGATAATCCCGCCACGAAACCGCTGGCGACCCCCTCAGGAAAGATCGAGATTTCTTCCGGGACCGTTGAGGGTTTCGGTTACGATGACTGCAAGGGTCATCCACGCTGGTATCCACCCAGAGTGGAAACTCCAGACGATGCGCACCTCTATCCGCTGCATCTCGTCTGCAATCAACCATATCAACGCCTGCACAGTCAGCTGGACTATGGTGATTTCAGCCGTTCCACCAAGATCATGGACAGGGAGCCCGTCCGTATCCATCCAGCCGACGCCTCGGCCCGTGGAATATCTGACGGCGATGTCGTGAGGCTTTTCAATCAGCGCGGCAGCTGCCTGGCGGGCGCCCTTCTCAGTGAAGACGTCATGCCGGGGGTAATGCAGCTCGCTACCGGCGCCTGGTTCGAACCAGAGGATCCAACTGCCGAAAACTCGATATGCATCCACGGAAATCCAAATATTCTGACCCGCGATATCGGCACATCGAAATTGTCGCAGGCATCGACCGGCCAGATCGCGAAGGTGGAGATCGAGCGTTTCACCGGGGCTCTGCCGCCCGTGACAATTTTCCAGGCAATGCGATTTCTATCGCGAGAACAGGTCGGCCCAGACGCCGAGCCGTCGTCACTCCACGCCGGAACCCCGCATTCCAAGGGGCCCTGAAACACCAATCCAAACAGCCGCCGAAATGACGATAAAATAATTCACTAAATCCATAGAAAAAGAATAACCAGTCTTTCTCCCTCACGCCTGACTGCTAGGTTAAGGGCAAGACGGACAGCGCAGAAGGGGATCGCGCCATGACTGGAATATGTAGAAGCGGGCGCGCTCCTCTGCCACGCAGGTTCTCGGGAACCGCTCGCTAGCGTCGCGTCGCCCAATCAGGCCACCAATGAACTCAAGCATTCTCCTGCTCGGCCGAGAGGCCGGCGCGGCAACGGTTTGACATGCGTTTGAGCAGCCACCGCAGAAGCACGCGCATCCCAGGAGATGCGGAAATTGCAACGAAAAACCTTGGAATTTTCAGGATCATACAATGACAAAGCGTCCTTTCTCATCGTCTCTTTCGCGTCGCCGCCTGCTTCTTACGGCTTCGCTCGCTGTTTCGGCCTCGCTGTTTTTATCGACGGCTGCACCCTTGAGGGCTGTGGCCGCAGACACGCCACATGATGGCGGTGACATCACGTTTCTGATCGATTCCCTGGGCGACACGTGGATCCCCAATAACAGCGCGATCTCCAGTTTCCAGGGCCACATATGGGGTCATGTCACGGATAAGCTGCTGTACGTCGATGCCGAAGGCAAGGTCAGCCCGTGGATTGCCGAGCGCTGGGAGCAGAACGACACCGCGACGGAGTTCACCCTCCACCTCAAAAGCGGCGTGACTTTCTCCGATGGCGAACCGCTGGATGCCAAGGCCGTCGTTGCCAATCTCGACATCTGGTATGCCGGCCGCAAGAACGAGGGCATCAACCCGATCGGCCTCTTCCCCAAGACCTATGATCACGCCGAAGCGGTTGATGCGACGACGGTCAAGGTTTTCTTCAAGAAGCCGACGCTCGGGTTCATTCCGACGCTTGGCTACCACGGCTCCATCCTGATCTCTCCCAAGACCATTGCCCAGCCTGCCGGCCAGCAGGCGGACCTCAGCAAGACCGCCGGCAGCGGACCCTATGTGGTGGAGTCCTGGAAAGAGGGCGACCACGTCACCCTGGTCAAGCGCAAGGACTATAATTGGGGTCCCGCCGCAGTCGGCCACACCGGCCCCGCCTATCTCGATACCATCACCTACAAGCTGGTCTCTGAGCCATCCCTTCGCGTCGCCTCCGTTCAGTCCGGTCAGGCGGATGTCGCCTACAACGCCTCGCCCCAGGAACTGAAATCGCTCAAGGAGGAAGGCTTCACCATCGCGACCCCGCGTTATCTCGGCTTCGTCAACGGCTGGGCCGTCAACACCAAGCTTCAGCCCTATGATGATGTGAAGGTGCGTCAGGCACTCCAGGCAGGTATCAACCGTCAGGAAATCATCGACACAGTCTATACGCAGGACTGGAAGCTCGCGACGTCCTTCATCCAGAGCAACGTCCCGGGAGCCACGGATCACAGCGATCTCCTCGCCTACAACCCGGACAAGTCGGAAAAGCTTCTGGACGAAGCCGGATGGGTCAAGGGTGCGGACGGCGTTCGCGTGAAGGACGGCAAGCCGCTGGAATTGACGATCCATTCCAATCCTTATCTGGCAACCTCGAAATCAGTCGATGAGCTGATTGCCCAGCAGCTCGGCCGGCTTGGATGGAAGGTCAATATCAGGGCTTATGATGTCGTGACCTTTGGCGAGAAGGTCAAATTCGGTGGCGCCGCCGTTCCGACATATGAAGTCACCCGCAGCTTTATCGACGCCGGTACGGTCGCAAGCATCCTGACCAACGCCAATAATGGCGAGAACTGGTTTGCGCTGGACGAGCGTGATGCGACGCTCAACGACCTGCGCGACAAGATCGCTGGTGCAGGTTCCGTCGAGGATCGGAAGCCTCTGCTCGATGGCCTGCAAAAATACGTGCTGGAACAGGGCTACTTCATCCCGCGCACGCAAATCGTTCAGCGCATTTACGTGCAATCGCCGAAGCTGAAGGGCGAAGTCTATAACGGCGTCGCTTATGCCAGCTATTACACAGCTTTCATTGCCGAATGACGCCAGCACCACCGAGTAACGTCAAGGAGGTGACGGCATGAGCAATGCCTACCTAACCTACGCCGCAAAGCGGCTCGGCCAGGCGATCGTCGTCATCCTTCTGGCCTATGTCTTCACCTTCGTGGTCGTCAGCGTCCTGCCTGGCGACCCGATCACCAGCGTTCTGCGCAACCCGCAGAACGGCTTTACCGAGCAGGAGATTACCGAAATCATTGCGGCACAGGGGCTGGACCAGCCGATCATCGTGCAGCTCTGGCACTCCCTGTCGGCCTTCCTGACAGGCGATCTGGGCATCTCGATGCGCTCCAACCGACCGGTCTCGACGCTCATCGCCGAGGTGCTGCCATCGACGCTGGTCTTGGCCACCGCCGGGCTGACCGTGGCGCTGATCCTCGCCTTTGCGGTCGCCTACGGCACGCAGGTCGTGCCGAAGCGTTACGGACAGGGATTGCTGCGTGCCTTCCCTTCCCTGTTCCTGTCGACACCCAATTTCGTCATCGGCCTGTTTCTGATCCACCTTTTCGGTTTTCAGCTCAGGCTGTTCCGGGTCATCGAACCCGACAGTTTCTGGGCCACGCTGTTTGCGGCGATCACCATCGGCATACCGTTTTCCGCACAGATCGCGGAGGTCCTGATCGCCAATCTCGATCATGAGGCAGAGCAGGATTACGCAGCGGTTGCCCGCAGTCGCGGCATCGGGCCAAGACGGCTTTTTGCAACACATCTCCTCAAGCCTGCCTCCTTGCCCGTGGTGACGGTTATCGCCCTCACCGTCGGCGAACTTCTGGGCAACTCGCTGATTACTGAGACGGTATTCGGCCGCACCGGTATCGGCAGTCTCGTCCAGCGTTCCGTCAGCACTCAGGATCTGCCGGTCCTGCAGGCGATCGTCTCGCTGGGGGCCGTGGTGTTCGTCGTCGTCAACCTCATCGCCGATCTCCTCTATCCGCTGCTCGATCCAAGGGTGAAAATTATCGTTGGCCGAAAACGCCGCCTGTCGACGATCGACGACACGTCGCTTGGCCTTGAAACGGGGGCCAAACCATGAGCCTTATTTCCAGCCCGGCTTCCATCAGCAATCCGTTGGAGAGACTGAAAACTCTCAACATAACTGCAACGGTCGCCCTCTCCGTGCTTGTCATCGCAATCGTCGTCGCCTGGTCGATTGCACCGCAGCTTTTCACCACCCAAAGCCCGATCAACGGCGTCCCGGCTGACAAGCTTCTTGCGCCAAGTTTTGCCCATTGGTTCGGCACGGATCATCTCGGGCGCGATCTCTATACACGGGTCGTTTATGGCACCGCTTCATCTGTATCGAGCGCTTTGGTCGCTGTCGTCATCGGCGTCGTCATCGGCGGTGTGATCGGTCTGCTTGCCGGATTTTTCGGCGGCTGGGTGGATATCGTCTTTGCCCGTTTTGTCGACGTGCTGTTATCCATCCCGAAGTTCCTGCTGGCGGTCATCATCGTCACCGCAATCGGCTTCGAGACAATCAACGCCGCCATTGCTACAGGCATATCGGCGATCGCCTTCTTCGCCCGTGTGGCGCGCTCAGAGGTCATCAAGACGCGTCAGGCGACCTTCGTGGAGGCATCGTTTCTCTCGGGTGGCTCACGCGGCTACATCGTGCTGAGACATGTGCTGCCAAACGCATCCCGCTCGATGTTGCCGCTGGCCGTCCTGCAATTCGGCGAGTCCATTCTCGTCATCGCCAGCCTCGCCTTCCTCGGCTACGGCGATCCGCCGCCCTCTTCCGACTGGGGCCTGCTGATCTCGATCGGCAAGGACTACCTCAAATGGCCCTGGCTCGTTTATGCGCCCGCGTTCGTTACGATCGTGACCGTCCTCTCTGTCAACAGGATCAGCCGATGGCTTCGCAAATCGCATTGAAAACAGCGCCGACCCCTCCCCGGATAGTGGCAGAGGCACCGCAGCCCGCCATACCCCTGCTCGGCGTTGAAAATCTTGCCGTGTCCTACGGGCGGCAGGAGGTCGTGCACGGTGTCAGCTTCGAGCTTGGGCGTGGCGAAAGTCTTGCGCTGATCGGAGAATCCGGTTCGGGAAAGTCGACCATCGCAAAGGCTGTACTAAGACTGCTTCCCAACGGCGCAAACGCCACGGGCCGGGTTGTTTTCGACAGGCAGGACATTCTGGCATTGCCGGAACGGCGCTTCAGGCCTTTTCGTGGCCGCGAAATCGGCTTCGTGCCGCAGGATCCGGGCAACTCTCTCAATCCTGTGAGAACAATCGGCGCGCAGGCGCTGGAGGCGGCAGCGCTGACGGAAGAGGCCAACCCCGCAATCCGCAAGCTCCTCATTCTGGAAACATTCGCGAAGGTGGGTCTCGACAATCCGCAACGGGTTTACGATTCCTATCCGCATCAACTGTCGGGCGGAATGCTGCAGCGTGTACTGATCGCGCTCGCAATATTACCGCGCCCCGCATTGCTGGTGGCGGATGAGCCGACGTCGGCGCTCGACGTCACAATCCAGAAACGCATTCTCGATCTCCTCTCCCGTCTTCGCGATGAGCTGAACATCAGCCTGCTTCTCATCACCCATGATCTCGCAATAGCGGCGGAGAGGGCGGACAATCTCGTCGTGCTGAAGAACGGCGTCGTGCAGGAAGCGGGCAGGACATCGGCTGTTTTTTCCTCCCCCTCCTCTCCCTATGCCAAAAAACTCCATGGCGACGTGCCCGCGCTCAACCCGGAGCGTTATGCCAAATTTCGCGATCCGGGGTTCAGCCTTCTCGATAGTGACAAATCGCCAAAGATCGCTGTCAGCGGCGTCACCAAGCGCTTCACCGTCGATGGCAAAACCCTGACCGCTGTGGATGATATTTCGTTTACGGTTCCGGCAGGCACGACGCACGCGCTTGTCGGCGAATCCGGCTCCGGGAAAACCACGACCATCCGCCTGCTGCTGGGGCTCGAGCAGCCGGAAAGCGGCACCATCACGGTTGCCGACGAGAGCGTTACAAGCAAGAGCAGCGCTTCCCTGCGGTCGGTATGGCGGCATCTGCAACTGGTTTACCAGAACCCGTTCACGTCACTCGACCCGACATGGAAGGTGGGCCAGCTTGTTCGTGAGCCGCTCGACAGATTCGAGATCGGTACTCCGAAGGAGCGATCCGAGCAGGTGCGGCAAGCTCTCGCAAATGTCGGCTTGAGCGAGCACCTCATGGAACGCAAGCCATCAGCCCTGTCAGGCGGGCAGCGTCAGCGTGTGGCAATTGCCCGTTCGCTGGTCCTCAAGCCTGATGTGATCGTGTTGGACGAACCCACATCCGCTCTCGATGTCAGCGTTCAGGCGGATATCGTCGAGGTTCTGCTGTCGCTGCAGGCGAAGCTCGGACTGACCTATGTCTTTGTTTCGCATGACCTCGCCCTCGTCAGGCAACTTGCGCACAGCGTTTCCGTGATGCAGCGAGGCCGCATTGTCGAACATGGGACCGTCACCGAGATTTTCGGCAATCCGCGACACGAATACACCGCGTCGCTGCTGAACTCCATCCCATCGGGCATCGCCGGAACGGCCCGCACCCATGCAGCCCCGCACGCGCTGCGGAAGGAACAACTCGCATGAATATTGCAGCAGCGTCGCGCGACCTTCCCGCATTGTTCCGGCCGAAAAGCCGGCTGGGTTTCAATACGCGGGTATCATTCAACGACGATGACGGTCCGGCAAAGGGGCTCCGACAGGGCATAGAATTGTTCAGACAGGCGGAAAGGCTTGGGTATCAGTCCGGCTGGGCCTATCAGCGCCATTTCGACCACTATCTTTCTTCGCCGTTGCCCTTCTTTGCGGCGGCCGGCCAGCATACGCGGCACATTACGCTTGGCTCCGCCGTCATCCCGATGCGTTATCAGGACCCCATTCTGCTGGCCGAAGCGGCGGGCACGACCGACCTGCTGATCGACGGCCGGCTTGAACTTGCGATTTCAACCGGGGCAAATGGGGCGTTCGATGCCGTATTCGGATCCGTGGATACCGATGCCCGGACAGAGGCAAAGCGGCGACAGTCGCGTTTTCTTGCCGCCATTGCCGGTGATGTTCTCCACGTTGTTACGCCGAACGACGTTGGTGCGCCTCCGGGAGCCGAGTTGCGGGTGACCCCACACAGCCCCACCTTGCGCAGCCGTATCCGACAGGGCTCCGCCAGTATCGATTCAGCGATTCAGGCCGCCGAACTCGGTATCGGCCTGATTTCCGGTACCGTCCTTCACGATCAGGACGAAGGCGAGACGTTTGGCCAATATCAGGCGCGTATCATCGATGCCTATCGCACCCACTGGCTGCGGATCTGGAAGACAACGCCGCCTCCGGTCGCCGTTGCAGCGTCGATCCTGGTCGGCACCACTCCGGAACTGCGGGAAAAATATGCCGCCTATGACCTTGAACGTCGCACAGTCGGCATTGCGGCCTCACGCCCGAAGGGTGCGCTGGCTCCTGCCGGCCAACCGGCTGGAGCCATGATTTCCCCCGTTTTTCAGGGCGCACCGGATAAGGTCATTGAGGCGGTACTGAGTGACCCCGGGCTGGCGGCCGCAGATGAGCTTGTCCTCTTTTTGCCTCCGGCTTTCGGATTGACCGAAAACGTAAGATTGCTCACCGATCTTGCGACGACGGTTGCTCCCTCCCTGGGGTGGAAACCCGGCCCTTATGACGCAGATGCGGACCCGGCGGCAATCGCCGGTTCTAGGCCACCAGAATAGTCAGGCAATATTTTCTACATTTTCCATAGAAATAGAAAGACCTGTCTTCCTCATATGCCACATCGGCTTTAGCTTTCACTCGACATTTAGAAACACCAAGGAGCTCCCATGGCTGCGGAATTTATCAGCGTCAGCTTTCCCAACGCATCCAATGATCTGAACCCCATCCCTGATGCTCCGGTCGATCCGCTGTTTCTGGAACGTTACGCGCGTGCACTGGATGACTACGGGTTCAACTACACGCTCATTCCCTATTCCTCCTCTTCGTTCGATCCCTTCACGCTGGGTGCGACGGTGCTTGCGCACACGAAGAACATCAAGATCATTGTCGCGCTCCGCCCCAACACGGTCTATCCCACGGTTGCGGCCAAGTCCCTCGCCACACTCGACCAGTTGAGCGGCGGGCGCGTTGTCGTCCACTTCATCGCGGGCGGGAGCGACGAGGAGCAGGCACGCGAAGGCGATTTCCTCAACAAGGAAGAGCGCTACGAGCGTCAGGAAGAATATATCCGCATTCTTCGCCTTGCATGGGCTTCGACGGAGCCGTTCGATTTCGAAGGCAAATATTACCAGTTCAAGCAGTTCCGCAGCGCCGTGCGTCCGACCAATGGCCTTATCCCGATTTCGCTCGGCGGCTCTTCGGATGCTGCTTATCGTATCGGCGGCTCCCTTTGCGACATTTTCGGCCTTTGGGGCGAACCGCTGGCTGAAACAAAACAGCAGATTGACCGTATCTACGCCGAAGCCGCAAAAGCCGGACGCACCGACCGCCCCCGGATCTGGGTTACATTCCGGCCGATCGTCGCCGAAACGGATGAACTGGCCTGGGAAAAGGCGCACAGGGTTCTCGACCGTCTGAACGAGAACCGCCAGAAGGGCCTGTCTCGTGCCCCGGTCAATGCAGCGCCTCCTGCCAATATCGGGTCCCAGCGTCTGCTGGATATCGCCAAGCGCGGCGACGTCCATGACCGCGCACTCTGGTATCCGACCGTTACCGCCACCAATGCCAGCGGCGCGACGACCGCCCTGGTCGGGTCGCCACGCACGATCGCCGACTCCATTCTCGACTATATCGACCTTGGCGCCGATCTGATTTCGATCCGTGGATACGACAACTATAATGATGCCGTAGACTACGGACGATACATCCTGCCCCTCGTCCGCGAGGGTATTCGCGAACGCGAAGAGGCGAAGAAGAAGGCAGCCGCCTGATCACCGCAGTCCGACCACGCCGTCGGACCGATCCACCTCTCTTCCAAGACCGGGATCATCCACCCCTGTGACGGGTGATCCCGCCTGCCGACCATGAGAAAGCCGCTATCCGCATGTCCTATGACCCCACCGCACTCGACGCAGCCGCGCGCGTCCTTTCCGAAGCCGCACCGGATGCGGATCAGACCGGTCAGTTTCCTTGGCCCGGTATTCGCGCCGTTCATAAGGCTGGACTTCTCGAAAGCACGGTGGCCACGCGTTATGGCGGACCGGGAGGAACCTTGAGCACCGCAGCCCATATTCTGGCGGCGCTCGGGCGAGGCGATCCTTCTGTAGCGCTTATCAGCGCAATGACGATTTTTACACATCTCGGGCAGGCCACGAAGGGCCATTGGCCGGACGGTCTCTATAGGGAACTTCTTTCACAGGCAAAGCAGCAGCCGCTTCTTCTGAACGCCGCGCGTGTGGAACCAGAGCTGGGGTCGCCGGCCCGCGGCGGATTGCCGGCCACGCGTGCGCACCGGACGGCAAATGGCTGGTCGATCACGGGCCGCAAGCGCTTCGTAACGGGTGCCTATGGCCTCACCCATTTTCTCGTCTGGGCGCATACCGATGAGGTTCAGCCACGGGTCGGCACCTTCGTCGTCCCCAACGGTCTGCCCGGCATCAAGATTATCGAGAACTGGAAAAGCCTCGGCATGCGGGCGACCGGTTCGCACGATGTCGAGTACACCGAAGTTGAAATCCCGGCAGAAAATGTGCTGGAGCTCGTTGATCCCTCGGTCGCCCAGCAGGATAATCGCGGCCACGCGGCAATGACGCTTGCACTCACTGCCATCTATCTGGGCGCGGCCGAAGCCGCCCAAGAAGCGTTCATCCGCTTCGCGCATGAGCGCGTGCCGGCTAATCTTGGCCGCCCGATTGCGCAAACGGAACGTTTCGTTGAACTCTCGGGTGAAATCGACCTTCTGGTTGCCGGCGCCCGCCAGATCATCTTTGGCGCGCTCGCAAACCATATTGGCGATGCCGAACACCTGATAAGGGCCCGCCTTCTCGCCGGGAGGCAAATCCGCGACGCTGTCCAGCTGGCGGTCCGCGGCATCGGCAACCCCGGTCTCAATGCCGATCTCGGGCTCGAGCGTCATTTCCGGGATATCCAGTCAGTCCTCGTCCATGCACCCCAGGAAGACACGTCCGTCGCCATTCTCGGACGCGCCGCCTTTGAGAAGTGGAAGACCGGCGAGAATGATCGATCGGCACATCCGGCCGGGCTGTCGATTCTCAAGACGGCCTAGGGCGCGCAGACAGAAACCGCATTTATGCAGGATCACCCGAAAGAAAGTTCAATGAGCAACAATCTGATCGTCGGTTTCTCCGGCAACACATCGCGGCCATCAAGCACAAAGCGCTTCGTCGAAAGCGTCAGCGAGGCGCTGGCCGGCCAACTGGGCCTGCAACATCAGGTTTTCGACGTTGAGGATCTCGGCCCCTCCCTAAGCTCGGCACGATCCGTAGCAGACCTGGAAGTCAGCGCGCGGCAGGTCGTTCAGACCATCATCGACGCTGAAGCTCTGGTGATCGGTTCACCGACTTACAAGGGAAGCTATACCGGCCTATTCAAACACGTCATCGATCTTCTCGATCCCGCCGACCTCAGGGGCAAACCTGTCATCTTGACGGCGACAGGCGGCGGGGACCGGCACTCGCTTGTGGTGGAACACCAACTCAGGCCGCTATTTGCCTTTTTCGAAGCCTTCGTGACGCCGACCGCAATCTACACCTCCGGCCGGGATTACGTGGAAGGGCAGGTTTCTCCCGTGGTGAACGCCCGGGTAAATCAGGCAATCGCAGAAGCCGCGCTTCTCGTCAAAGCTCGTTTCGGAAACGTAACAATCGCGGCAGAATAATTTAGAAATGGACGGCCTTTGCCAAGGCAGGCTGCAGGCGCGACCGAAAGCTATCGGAATTCGGCGGAACCCGCCGCGACAGCGCCGGTGGCTTTGCCTTGGGCTGCATCCCGCTCGATGGTCGTGCAAAGCGTTTAGACGGCGTGCCGGCAGGATCAATCTGCAGGGATCGGCGCGTCACATGTCCGCGACCACGCGTTTGCGCGTAGCTCGGCGGCACCGCACAAGGGGATAACGACGCCACGGACACGCGTAGCGCCCGTGGATGTGATGATAAACGACAAGCAAGCTGAACTTAATCAGACTCTCCTCGTGGGCTGCTTTTGCTTGAACAGCTTTAGCTAAAGCAAGAGCAACGTACCCTAGATGCGGGCGCCGCCCGTTGCATCGATCATCTGGCCCGTCGTCCAGCGGGCATCGCTGGATGCGAGGAAGGTAATCACGTCGGCGATATCCTCCGCCTTTCCGACGCGCGAGAATACCGAGAGGGCTTCGGCGCCAGCGCGCGCTTCCGGAGACGACAGCCACTCTGCATTCATGTCGGTTTCCGTGACACCCGGCAGCACGGCATTGACTGTGATACCGCGCGTGGCAAACTCCGGTGCCAGCGCCAATGTCAACGTTTCCAGCGCGCCCTTGGACGCGGCGTAAGCGGGATGAGTCGGCGCTGCGATGCGCGTAAACCCGGTCGAGACGTTGATAATACGGCCGTTTTCACGGATGTGGTCGGCCACGGCCTGGATCAGGAAAAACGGCGCCTTGTAGTTGATCGTCATCACCTCATCGAACGCGGCTTCGCTCGTCTGCGTCAATGGCAGTGCGGGCGCGATACCGGCATTGTTCACGAGAATGTCGAGAGCGGTCGAGCCCGTCTCGATCTGCGCTGCTTCGCTGAACTGCGCCCACAGGCTGTCGGCCGCGTTCTTGCCCTGTCTGAGATCGGCCTTCACGGCGACGGCCTTGACGCCGAGCCCTTCGATCTCGCGCACCGTGGCATTGGCCGCATCCGCGTTGGCGGCATAATGCACGCCAATCAGCGCGGCACCCTCCCTGGCAAAGGCAAGGGCAACCGCCCGGCCGATCCCGCGTGAACCTCCAGTGATAAGGGCTGTCTTGTCTGCAAGTCGCCTGGACATTGATCACTCCGTTGCCAAAATAAATAGTGACCCCTATAATAATGAGCGAAGCGCATCTGTCAACAATATAATAGGGATCACTATTTTATGGAGACACCAGTCCGCAGACGAGGCAGACCCCGCCTGCTCGATCGCGACGTTGGGCTCGACATCGCGGCACGGCTGTTTTGGGAGCGCGGCTACGAAGGAACCTCAACCGCCGATCTGACGAAAGCGATGGGCATCAATCCGCCGACGCTCTATTCGATGTTTGGATCGAAGGAGGAGTTGTACCGCCAGGCGCTGGATTTCAGCATTGCTCGTGAAAACAGCCGTCGATCCGCCATATTGCAGTCCGATCTGCCGCTTTACGAAGCTCTGAGGCTTTACCTCTACGATATTGCCGATGGAGACACCCAGCCGGACAAGCCGCGCGGATGCATGGTCTCCACGGCCGTCCTGCAGCATGCGGAAGAAAATGCGTCCGTAGCGCGTCTGACGGCGACATTGCGCGAGGCATCAATGCAGGCCCTCAAGACCCGCTTCGACCGTGCAGTCGACGAAGGGGAACTGCCGGCGGGAACCGATACCGACACGCTTGCCCGCTTTTATGGTGCAATCATCCAGGGCATGTCCGCCCAAGCCTGCGACGGCGCCTGCAACGCCTTGCTGAAGCGGCTGATCGACCTTGCCCTCGCAGCTTGGCCCGGAACGCGTATCCCCTGACGGGAGCAGGCCCGCCGGGTGAGCTGACGATCATATCGTTACCCAGATCGGAGCTGATAACTGAAAGCCTGCGGCAGAACGGAGGATCGCGCAGCCCTTCGGGTCGGCACGTTCTCAGATCTGCACTGGCTTGATGGTGTCTATACGGACATCGCCGTCCATCACCCCTCGCGTCAGACCCTGTCGACCGTGTTCCACTTCGATCACCGTATAGAGTTTTTCATCTCTAAAGGCGCTTGCATTCAACGTCGACACGTCTTCAGCGGGAAGGGCGTCGATCTCCATGAAATCGAGTTCCGCACCTGCAGCGACGATCCGTGCATCACCCGCCGTCCGCGCTGCGACGACCACGGTTCCGTGGGCAGGCGCATTCTGCCAGCGTGGGTCGTCCGGCGCCGCAACAGGTTCAAGGCGATAAACATTGAGGGTTTCGCCGGCGGCCGTTCCGCGCGCTATCTCGGTGGCATCGTCAAACTGAGCCTGGCTTTCAAGCGAGTAGCCGAACCGATTGTCGGTCGTACCCGTGTTTTCGGCGTAATCGCCATCCGTGGATTTTGAGTTAGACATGATATCTCCTCTCTTTTCCGCCTTGACCCTTGGTACAAACCGCGGACCTTGTCGAAGTGTTCCAAGCCCGGTCGGAACTCAGCCATTAGCCAACTGGTAGCAGCGGAAATTTCAATCATCGGTCAGTCTCGGCTCCCGGGTCATTGTCCGGTTTCATCGCTACTTTCATGGGAAGACGCAGACGCCAACATCCGACGCTGTGTAACGGGAATACTATTCGAGCACCCGGATCCGTCTCGATGCTGCAACCGGCTATTTACCAGCAAGCGACGCTGAAAAGAGCCGGCTGGACCCCCAACCGAATCACCGTCGCGGAACCTTGTCAGCCGACGAGGTTTTAAGACGAACTTGGCTGGAGCAAATTCTTGAGCTGAAATCGAGCTTTAAAGAGTTGAACTGGATCCGGTGAGGTGAAGGAGACACGATTTGCCAATCATTGCCACTGCGGCCTGGTCCATCCCGAGAAAGGTGGCCGACCGGTTCCCGAGAGAAGGGAGCGGCCTTCAACGTTACGCCTCGGTCTTTGATGGAGTCGAAATCAACTCCACATTCTACCGTCGGCACAAGGCGTCCACCTTCGCGCGGTGGGCTGAATCCGTGCCCGACACCTTCCGTTTCTCTGCAAAGATACCCAAAGAGATTTCGCATAGGCGCAGAATGAACGATATAGCCGAGCCGTTTGAAACTTTCATAGAAGACCTTGCGCCACTGGGTCGAAAGCGTGGACCGCTTCTGTGTCAGCTTCCGCCATCGCTTGCCTTTGATATCCGGACGTCAGACAGGGCGTTCGAGGCGATGCGTGGGTCTGATAACGGGCAGATTGTCATTGAAGCCCGGCACGAGAGCTGGGCGTCGCAGGAAGCGGTTGATTTGCTGAAAACATACAAGATTGACCGCGTTTTCGCCGATCCGGCGCTCGTGTGGCCTGCGGAAACCTTCAACGAACCCCCGCGATATGTTCGCCTGCACGGAAAACCAAAGATCTATTATTCCACTTATAGCGACGATGAGATCAGGCACTTTTGCAAACTCGTTGCGCCTGACGGTTGGTGCGTCTTCGACAACACCGCCTCAGGCGCTGCAATCGAGAATGCTCTGAGCATGACATCCATACCCGCACGCGATCCTGCGCGCAGGGCATCAGGATGATGCAGGTGCACTTGCGATATCAGTTCCGCGGACGAGGCAGGGATGATACACCGCGATATTCCCGCAAATTCACTGCAATTCCACCCATCATATTCCGGATCCGAAAAGCTCGCGGTCATCATCCCCTTCCCAGGGAGATGGCGCCGAGAGCCCACCGGTATTCGCCGCCGGAACCGGCATCCAGCACTTCAGCTCCGGTTCCGCATATTCAATTATCCGACCCGGTGAGGAATCCGAAGCTCGCCAGCCTTCTGCTCCGAGCCGGTCGCCATTGGACCAATAAACAAGATCCACCTGTGCCGGGCCTTGCTCCGACGAGCGGATCGTCACGAGAATCCGGGTACCGTCTTTCGGTGCGCTTGTCATGTGACGCCACGGCTGGTCCATTTTTGCTCTCCCTTGCCAATGCCCCAAGTTTTGCCTCGCCGCGAGAGGCGGTCAATTCAAACTTTTTGGAACTCGCACAATGCGGGCGCTTCGCTTCCAGTCCCGGCTTCAACACGGCCGTTCAGTTTCTCCGGAAAGCAAAAACACGGCACAGCATGAGCTGCCTGTCCCAGGTTGGACCTGCCTCGACGAACGCGATGCAGTTGCGAAGGGAAGCTACCCCCTAGGGTTTGTCGCACAACGATTAGCGGAAGGGGGCGTTACGGACATACAATCCGCTTCATGGAACGACACCGGGCCACATCACACGGAATAGTCACGCCCAAATCACGCCGCTTGGCGGCCTAACCGCTCAAAATTCCGAGCGCCCCATGAAAACTGCAACGCCACGCGCCAATGAAAGCGCATGACATCGCAGAATTGAGCAAACCATTTCGCTAGCTACGCCCCTCGCCCATTGCCTTCAGGCCTCTCTGAAGGTGCGGTTCGCCTGATCAATCAACGGCTTGAGGAAATAGGACAAGACGCTTCGCTCACCTGTCGTGATGAAAGCTTCCACCGGCATGCCGGGCATGAGGCTGAATTCGCCAAGACGCTTTATCTGCTCTTGCGACGTGGCAACACGTACCAGATAAAAGCTGGTGCCCGTTCGCTGATCCACCGTCACATCAGCGGAGATACGTTCCACCGTTCCGGTTATTTCCGGCGTCGTTTTCTGGTTGAAGGCGGAGAAGCGCAGGTTGGTCAGCTGACCGTAATAGATCTGATCGATATCCTGCGGCGCGACCTTGACCTCGACCACCAGTTTGTCGACTTCCGGCACGATCATCATGATCTGCTCGCCGGGCGCCACAACACCGCCGATGGTGTGCACTGAAAGCTGGTGCACCACCCCATCCTGCGGCGCCAGGATATCGACGCGTTTCAGCTGGTCTTCGGCCGCCACCCGGCGCTCGACATATTCACCGATGCGCGCATCCATTTCGCGCAGATCGGAACCCACCTCTTCCGACCATTGTTCGTCGATTTGCAGGATTTGCAGCGCGGTTTCGCTGATCTTCGCTTCGACCCCGGCAATGCCGGCCATCAGCCGGCCAATATCACCGTCGATATCCGTGGCCTGACGCTCCAGTGTGCTGAGGCGGCTTTTTTCCATCAGCCCCCTTTCATGCAGGGAGCGAAAGCGTATGAGCTCTTCATCGACCATGCCCTGCTCGCGCAAATTCGCCGCGCGCTCGGCTTCCATGCCGCTTATCTCATCGCGGAGCTGTCGCACGCGTTGTTCGAGCTGGCGTTTTTTACTTTCGCGAACCGCCTTGCGGTTTTCATACAGGCGCTGTTCGGCATTCATCATGGCCAGAACCTCGCCATCGCCGGCGCGATCGAGCAGCGTTTGCGGAAAAATCACCCGGCCGGCCCGATCACGCTCGCTCTCCAGCCGCGCCTTGCGGGCGGTGAATTGATCGAGGCTCTTGACGATGATGGCGAGATTGGCCTTGGTCATCGTCGCATCGATACGCATGACCACATCGCCTGCCTTGACCCGGTCTCCGTCCCGCACGGCCAGTTCGCTGACAACGCCGCCCACGGGATGCTGGACTTTCTTCAGGCTGGTTTCCACCACCAGAGAACCCTGCGCGATGACCGCACCCACAATCTCGGTGCCGACGGCCCAGCCGCCGAAGACGCCGACGAGGGTTAGAAAACCCAGTCCACCAACGAAAATATGGTTGCGGATCGAGCGTCTGAGTGTCTGCCATTCATCCATATTCAGATCTTTCCTGCTTCCGTGGCCTGCACGACCTTGAGGGCGCCTGCCGCACCACCGACCGGACGCAGCACCTTGGCGAGTACTTCCTCCTTGGCGCCGAAGGCCTGCTGCCGTCCGTCAGCGAGCATGAGCACCTTGTCCACGGCCAGAAGCGCGCTTGGACGATGGGCGATGATGACGGCCACGCCGCCACGCTCGCGAATGCCGAGAATGGCAGCCGTCAGCGCCTCTTCGCCTTCGGAATCGAGGTTGGAATTGGGTTCGTCGAGCACAACGAAAAACGGCTCGCCATAAAGGGCACGCGCCAGCGCTATCCTCTGTTTTTGCCCCGCCGACAATTGCCGGCCGGTTTCGCCTACCAGAGTGGAATAGCCATCGGGCAGGCTCACAACGAGGTCGTGGATGCGCGCAGCACGGGCGGCCGCGATGATTTTTTCCGAACTCGCCTGCCGGTCGAAAGAGGCGATGTTTTCCGCAATGGTGCCGTCCAGCAAGTCGATTGCCTGCGGCATGTAGCCGATGTGGCGCGCCAGCGCCTCTGCCGGCCATTGGTCCAGCGTTGCGCCATCCAGCCGGATCGAGCCTTTGAGCGGGCGCCAGAGGCCGACCAGCAACCGTGCGAGCGAACTTTTCCCCGAACCGCTCGCGCCGATCACGCCAAGGGCGCTACCGGCCGCCAGCGTGAAGGCGACATCCTGCAGAACCGGCTCGGTCGCTTCCGGTGGAATGGCGCCGACACGTTCGACGGAGAGAAGGGAGCGGGGCGCCGGAAGGTCCATGCGCATGGCGGCATCCGGCAACAGCGCAAGCGTCTTTTCGAGACGGCGGCGGCTCTGCCGGGCAGCGATGAAGCCCTTCCAGTTGGCGATGGCGAGATCCACCGGCGCGAGCGCCCGCGCCGACAGGATGGAGCCGGCGATGATGATGCCGGGTGTCGCCTGCTCATTGATGACCAGCCACGCCCCAACCGCCAGAATGCCGGATTGCAGCAGCATGCGCAGCACCTTGCTTGCCACGCCGAAACCGGAGGCTACATCGCTTGCAGCGCGCTGTTCGCGCACATAAGCGCGGTTGCCCGTCTGCCAGCGATCGCGCAGGGGCGGAACCATACCCATGACGGCGACGATGTCGGCGTTCCGGCGCACGCTTTCAATCAACCGATTGCGCTGGGAGGCGTGTCGCGCGGCCTCCTCGACGGGGCGTCTGGAGACAAGCTCGGTCATCAGCGTGAACGCGGTGAGAATTGCGGCGCCGGCAAGCGCGGTGGCGCCGAGCCAGAAATGAAAGGCAAAACAGATGGCAATATAAAAAGGCAGCCAGGGCAGGTCGAACAAGGCCGTCGGCCCGCTTCCCGACAGGAAAGAGCGGATTGTATCGAGATCACGAAGCGGCTGTGCCTGGGCGCCGCTGACCGGCAGGCGCAATTGCAATCCGATCACCGCCTCGTAGACCCTCGAGGAAAGGACCTGATCGAGACGATCGGAGATGCGCACCAGAAGGCGCCCGCGCAGGGCATCGAACAGACCCTGAAATACGTAAAGCGCCACCACGATGGCGAACAGCGCCACCAGCGTCGGCAGACTGCGGCTGGGCAGGACGCGGTCATAGACCTCCATCATGAACAGCGAGCCGGTGAGATAAAGAATATTGACCAGGGCGCTCATGAGGCCGACGCCGATGAAAGCGACGGCGCAGCCCGCAAATACACCCTTGATCTGACGAACATTACTATTGGCGGATTGGAAACGCATTTTACTGTCCATTGAAATCGCGGCGGCGGGATCAGCCGGCGGCAATACGCCTGTGACAATCTTCCGCGAACGGGAAAAAGCGCATCGCGAGCGGGCCGGCGATCATGTTTGAAGAGGTCGTCATCTCCTGCCTTCCTTCGCGACACGGGAGTGGCCCGAGAGCCATGTCGGCACGCCTAGCGGCAAAGGCTAACGTGCGGATGACGGAGACCTGAAAAATCGTAAACGCGCCATAGGGATTTCCCATGGCGGCCATCGGTTTCGTAATGGGCTGCTGCTTCACCAGCCCACCCTGCGTTTCTCGTTGATGAACGACAGGCTGATCGCAGCCAGCATCGCTGGAGCACAAATGTTACTGAGGGCGATGATCCACGGGAACCCGTGACGGCCGGCCGCTATATGCCGCCCATGCAGAGATATTTCATTTCAAGATAATCCTCCATGCCGTGGCGCGAACCTTCGCGGCCGATGCCGGATTGTTTGACACCGCCGAAAGGAGCTGCTTCCGACGACATGCGGCCGGTATTGATACCGACCATGCCATATTCCAGGGCTTCGGCAACACGCCACACGCGCTTGAGATTGGAGGCGTAGAAATAGGCAGCCAGACCGTAGATCGTGTCATTGGCTTCACGAACAACCTGCTCCGCATCGTCGAAACGGATGATCGGCGCTAAAGGTCCGAAAGTCTCTTCCTGCGCCACCCGCATCGCGCTGGTGACGCCGGTGAGGACCGTTGGTTCGAAAAAGGTTCCGCCATTGCCGACACGCTTGCCGCCGCACCTTATTGTGCCGCCTCTTGCGCCGGCGTCGGCCAGATGTGCCTCGATCTTGTCGATGGCGTGGCTGTCGATCATCGGACCGATGGTCACCTCGGGATCGAAGCCGTCGCCAACCTTCAATTCTGCCACCCGCGCAACGAATTTTTCCGAAAACTCATCGTGAACCGCCGACTGGACATAGATGCGGTTGGCCGAGACACAGGTTTGGCCGCCATTGCGGAATTTCGCCTGAATGGCGCCTTCCACGGCTTCATCAATATCGGCATCGTCAAAAACGATGAAGGGTGCATTGCCGCCCAATTCGAGGTTGAGCTTCTTTATCTGCGGCGCGCATTGGCTCATCAGCAGCCGCCCGACTTCGGTTGAGCCAGTGAAGCTGATCTTGCGTATCCTGGCATTGGTGCACAATTCCGCACCGACATCGGCACCGTGACTGGCATAGATAAGGTTAAGCGCCCCCTCCGGAAAACCGGCAAGCCGCGCGAGCACGAACATTGCCCCTGCCACCAGCGGCGTCTGTTCCGCTGGTTTCAATACGATGGCACAGCCGGCGGCAAGTGCGGGCGAAATCTTCCGGGCGACCATGGATGCTGGGAAATTCCACGGCGTGATGGTGCCGACCACGCCCACCGGCTGCTTGATAACGAGCATCCGCCGATCGTTGGAAGGGGCGGAAATCGTTTCGCCATAGATGCGGTTCGCCTCCTCGGCATACCATTGCACGTAAGCAGCGGCATGGGCGACTTCGGATTTTGCTTCCGTCAGCGGTTTACCCATTTCTGCCGTCAGGATCGTTGCGAGGTCGTCCGAATGGAGAACAATCAGTTGGTGCCAGCGGCGCATCACCGCGCTCTTATCCTTGGCCGGCAGGCTCTGCCACACGCCCTGTGCTTCAGCCGCGCGGTCGATCGCGTCCCGGGTTTCCAAGGGCCCCATATCCGGCAGCCGCGCAAGCAGCGCACCGGTCGAAGGATTTAAAACATCGAATTCCGCGCCCGACCAAGCCTTGCCGCCGAGAGCGATGCCTGCGAGATCGGAAAACAGATCCGGCCGGGCGAGCCTGCCGAGGAGAACAGGATAAAGCGACAAGGACGGTTCCCCCTTTGACACGACAACCCGAGCACGCCGACCAGCCGCTATTTCAGCGAATGACCGTCGGCTGACGGGCATCGGCACAGGTGGTAGCGCCGCACCGGAAAAACGTCAATCTTGCGCGTGCATTTGCGACAATCGATCAAGAAAATTCATGAGTCATCACACGCATCGGCGATGAAAACCGCCCTTCCCTACATCGATTATGATTTGAGATATTCCCCGGCAGCTGGTTCGACGCTGGCCGTCCAACAGGTCGCCGTCCGAATATGGGCGATCGCGTCCAGCGCCAGCGCCAGTCAGCACGTCCGCTGCAGCAATATTGGCGACAGCGTGCTCTCCGGCCCCCGGGAGCCAATGACGAAGACGTTTTCTTACTTCGTCTTTGCCGACAGGGTGGGCCACTCCTGCCAGGCTCCCTCAAGCACAAACCCGCCGAAATCGGCGGGTTTGGCGCGATTTGAAGGGCACCCGGATGGATGCGCCCCTGTGGTTTACGCGAAGCGGAAGTCGTCGATGACGAATTGCTCGGTCTTCACACCATCGAAGGTAATCGTCGACCCGTCCTTGAAGGCGATCTCGGCACCGTGGTCGCCATCCGTGAAGACCCCGGAGGCGATAAACGCCTGGTAATCCGCAAAGACGTCCTTCGAGAGTTCGACGACATCCTTGCCGTCAGCGCCGGCCTGGAAGTCCGTCACGACATCCCGGCCGCTGCCGGCCGCGAAAACGAAGGTATCCGCACCACTGCCACCGGTCAGCACATCGTTGCCCGCCCCGCCGATCAGCGTGTCATCGCCCGATCCGCCGTTCAGCTGGTCGTTGCCAGCACCGCCGTGAAGAACATCATTGCCGGCGCCGCCCATCAGCACGTCGTTACCGGCGCCGCCCTCGACGATATCGTTGCCGTCACCAGCAACCACACGGTCGTTGCCGGCGCCCGCATCCACCATGTCGTTGCCGGCACCGGCCAGCAGCGTGTCGTTGCCGTCACCACCTTCCAGCATGTCCTTGCCATCGCCAGCCACCAGGACGTCGTTACCGTCAGTACCGCTGACGATGGTGTATTCGGTGTAGCCGTTCACAGTCACGGTTGTGGTGCCGTGCGCTTCGCCGCCATTGGCGTCGCGGACCGTATAGGTGAGCGTCACGACCGCCTGCTGGTCATCTTCCAGGGCCGCACAGGCAGAGGAAGGATCAACAACCAGCTTGCCATCGACCACGGAGAAGGCAGCAGCTGCCTGTTCGCTGGTCAGGGCAAGGCCCGCGACGCCTGCCACTGCGACGCTGACGAGCGTCAGGCGGTCACCCTCCACATCCGTATCATTGGCGACCAGATCGAAGCTGGCGTTATCCTTTTCCGATACGGTGATCCTGTCGTCTACGGCCACGGGCGCATCGTTGACGGGATTGATCGTCACGGAGACGACGCTCTCGGCACTGCCGCCCCTGCCATCGGAAACGACAACCGTGAAGCTGTCGGTTCCATTCACATTGGCGTTCGGCGCATAGACCCACTCACCGGTCGCCGCGTCGATCTTGACTTCGCCCTTCGCCGCGCCGGCATCGGCCTTGATGGCGAAGGTCAGCGTATCGCCATCGATATCGGATGCAACGACCTTGCCCTTCAGGACAACATCCTCATCCGTTTTGACGGCGATGGAGGCGGCAACAGGTGCGTCATTGACAGGCTTGACGGTGAAGCTTGCCGTCGCCTCGCTCGAACCGCCGCGACCGTCAGTGATCCTGTAGCTGAAGGACGCCGTGCCGTTGAAATCGGCAGCCGTGGTGAAGCGGATGCCGTTTTCCTCCATAACCGCTGTTCCACCCGCGACAAGGGAGACACCCGTCACCGCCAGCTGGTCGAGATCGGCGTCCTTGTCATTCGCCAGCAATGTGGCGAAGGAAATAAGGAAGGATGCCGCATCTTCATCGACTGCAGCCAGCGTATCGGCAGCAGCAACCGGGCCACGGTTGACAAGACCCTTGACGATCGCATCGCGGTTGAGAAGCGTTCCGTCGGCGAAGGTCACCAGTTCCACACCGCCGCCAGCGAGCTGGTTGCGCAGCGAGATTTTTTCACCGTTGCCGAATTCGATTTCGACGTTGTCGCCGAACTTGTGCAGGACGGCTTCGTTTCTGGCAATATCGTGCAGAACGAGAATGTCCTTGTCGCCCGTTGCGCCAGAGGTCTCGACGATGTCGTCGGAGCCGTCACCGCGGCCATAGACATAGGTGTCGGAGCCATCACCGCCCAGCAGCAGATCGTTGCCGGTACCGCCTTCGATGACGTCGTCACCCAGACCGCCGGAGACGATATCGTTGCCCTCATTGCCAAACAGCACGTCGTCACCGTTGCCGCCGGACAGCGCGTCACGCCCTGCCCCGCCCATCAGCACGTCGTTGCCATCGCCGCCGGCCAGGCGGTCGTTGCCGGCGTTGCCGATCAACCGGTCATCGCCCCCGTGGCCGAAGATCGTTTCATCGGCATCTGTACCCACGAGGGTGTCGCGCGCTTCCGTGCCGTTGATGGTTGTGCCCGCCTCGAGGCCGGATTTCAGATTGACCACCGTCAGATTGTCGAAGGCCAGACCCTTATTACCCCAGGAATAGAGGCCGAAAGTACCCGCGTCGAGTTCGCGATCACCGATGGGATAGGCAAACAGCGCCTCTTCGTTGAGGAAAGCGGTGATCTTGTCGCCGATGACCTCGACGCGCAGCTTCGTATCCTGGCCAGGCTCATATTTGCCTGGCACCTGAGCGAGGATTTCCTCGATGCCGTTTCGCATCCGGACGAGATTGAAGATGCTGCCGGCGCCATTGCTCGGGGTACGATCAAGAATGCCGTCGGCATCCAGTTCGAGCTTGTAATAGTTTTTGCTGTCCTTGTAGCGGAACAGGAAGCCGAGACCGTCCTTGTCAGGTGTCTGGAACGTTGTTTCGATGGCGTAGTCGGTCCATGCCAGCGCTGCCGGGTCGTTGAAGAGCGCATAAGTGCCAAGGCGCAGCACGTTGACGCCGTCCCCCATCGGGCTCCAGCCACGCTTCCAGTAGTCGGAGTTGGTTGCGCCGCTCCAGGTCAGCTCACGGCTTGCAAGCTCGGTTGTCTGAACCAGCCTGCCGTTGGAAATCAGCCACTCAGAGGACTTTCCATCCGGTCCGATACCGCCGAACTCACCCTCGTCAACAATCTTGAAGCGCGCCATGGCCTCAGCGGAGGAGAAATCCTCGGCAACGAGAATTTTCGCCTTCTCCACGACCGTAACATCAACGCGATCGGTCGAAACGGCACCGTTGGCGGAGGTGACCTTCAGGATCAGCCTGTTGATGCCGGTATCGAGCGCGACGTCGACCTTTTTGCCTGTGGCGACGACATTGCCGTCGAGGTCCGTCCAGACGAAGCCAGTCAGATGCTCAGGGCCAAAGGAGCCGGATGCATCGAGCGTGACGGAAGCCTTGCCATCGCCATCCAGGTCGTAGACCCGCTGGTCGATCCCGGCCTTGGCGGTCGTGACCGCGCGTGTGACGACGATGTCATCGAAAACCGAGGCGCGCTGACCGCTGGAATAGACGCCAACCGTGCCGCCGGAGAGCGGCGACGTCGCATCCACGACGGGGCCGCCGAAGACGTTCTTGTCACCCAGGAAGACGTTGATGACGCCGCCGACGACCGAGACGGTCAGCGGAAGCTCCATATTATACTGGACGCCCTCATTGACCGAAGCGAGCAGAACTTCATTGCCGCCCGAAACCTTGATCAGCTGGCGGCGGTTCGTTTCCCCATCCATCGAGAAGCGGTAGTAGTTGTTCGCGTCCTTGTAATAGAAGTAGACGCCGATTGCGTCATTATCGAGCTGGATGAGCGTCGCTTCCAGGACATAGTCGCTCCAGCCGGCCGATTGCCCGCCAATATAAACAAGCTTGTTGCCGGTCGCATCGCTCTGGTCGAAGAGCGCTGCCTCCGGAGCGGCAAGGCCATCCGTTGTGCTCGAGCGCGAAAATACCGTGCCCTTGAGCAGGAAGTTGCCGGTGTTGCCATCGGTCGCGCCGAAATTGGTGGCCCAGCCGTCCGCCTTGCCGTCATTGAAGTTTTCAACCAGCAGGGTGCGGTCGCCGCGAACGAGAACGTCAATCTTATCGGTGGTCTTGACGCCGTTGGCGTCGGTTGCCGTCAGCGTCAGCTTGTGCCTGCCGAGCGAAAGATCGGCAACCGCTTCCTTGCCTTCGGCAACCACATCGCCGTTCTTGTCCGTCCAGACGAATTTCTTGATGTCTGCCGACAGCAGTGATTTGGCCGCTGAGAGGTTAACGCTTGCCTTCGATGCACCGGTTGCCGCACTGGCGACGATGTCGTCACCGGCATCGGCCATGGCGCGCGCCTTGCCTGCACCGACATAGACGTTTTCGAACACTTCCTGATGACCGCGATAATAACCGGTCAGGCCGTTGCGATCGATTTCCGGCTTGCTGCGGTAACCGTCGAGGTAATCGTCGAAGGCGGTGAAGTAGGTTTCGGTGGAGATGCGGTTATTGTCCGGATCGATGGTGATCAGGCGTATCGCGCCGTTGCCGCCGTTATTGCCGCGCGACTCGATGCCGTTACCGGTGATTTCGCGGGATACGCCGTTCTGGTAGTTGACCAGGAACTGGAAGACCGGCTCGCCATACTGGTTGTAGGTGATGTCGGTTTCTGCGCCATCGCCGAAGATGTGACCGGAGAAGGTCATGACGATGTTCGGATAACGGGACAACAAGACGCGGGCGACATATTCGCCGTCGTTTGCGCCGCGCTGGTCGGTGCGCATGCCATAATCATAGCCGGCGCCTTCGTCATAGAGCGGCAAGGCCAGATTGTCCTGACGGCCGGCATAGCTCGTCAGCGAATGCGTTGCGAGCATCACGCGATGGTCGGGAAACTTCTCGATCACATCGCCCGCCCAGCGGATCACGTCGTCGCGCGGGCCGAATTCGAGCGAAATGGACAACCACTTGGTCCCATCAGGCGCGGTGAAGGTGCTGTAGGTGTTGCGGGCGGCGGCCTGTTCCTGATCGTAAGCGCCCCCGAAGGTGCCGGCATTGGTCGCCGCCTGCTTTGCAGCCGAGAAACGGCTGTCCAGCTGGTCGGAAGAATGGTTTGCGGCGTTGCCGGACGAGCCCTGATCGTGATTGCCGGGAAGCAGCGCATAGGGCAGCTTGCCATCGAGCTTGCGCAGCGCAGCTTCGGCAATATCCCATTCGGACGACTGGTTGTTCTGGGTGATATCGCCCACATGGCTCATGAAGACGATGTTGTGGCTCTGGCGGTTATCGACCAGCCACTGCGTCATGTCGCCGAAGAGATGCTTTATGCCATCGTTCGAGGTATAGTCCTGCGTGTCTGGAAAAACCGCGATCGTATAGGCGTTCGGGCCGGCCACACGCACACGAAAGTCGTCGGCCATGCTTTTGCCGGCAGCGTCCGTCGCGGTCACACGAATGTCGGAATGGCCGAGTTCGGCAAAGTCAAGCGTCAGCTTGTTGCCTTCCGCAAGGACCGCATTCACGACCTTGTTTTCGCTGTTCTGCACGGTGAAGGTAAGCTTTTCGCCGGAGAAGTACTTCGACAGATCGATCGTCACGTTTGCCGCGTCGGGCGTCACCATCATGTCCTTGATCATGGCGGTTTTTGCCACGGCCGACGGATCGACAGGGGCCGTCTCGCCAATTCCAAGGACGTTAGCCTTTGCAGGCGTCGTGAATTCGAGCGTGGTGCCCTTTGCGGTAATCGTTCCCGTGCCGATTGCGGGTGCGGCCGAGCCTTCCGAGAAACGGACTTCGAGAGCGCCTGTCTGCTCTGCCGCCTGCTTCATTACATCCGGCAGAATACCCGATGCTTTTGCTGCGCCCAGATAGGACATTTCGGCCTTCGTCAGCACTTTCTGGAGAAAGAGGAAATTGCTGAGATAGCCGGGAGATGTATCGCCATCCTCATCCGAGAAGATCAGGAAGCCTTTGGACAGGTCGATGGCGAAGCGTCCCGGATTGGACGATATCTGCTGGGTCGCGATATAGTCGCCATTGACGTATTTATTCATCGAAACGGTGCCGTTCGAATTCTTTTCGATCGTGACACCAACACGGTTCCAGGCATCCAGTTTGGCCGTGCCGCGATAATTACCGCCGATGCCGATACCGTAGCTGGCACTGCTTGCAGAGCCAAAAATGTCACCGTCGTTGCTGTTGGTAAGATCCGTCTGAAGGAAGGGTATCCATTCGGTGGAGCCGCCCGAAGGGAAATAGACGTCATATACCAAGCTGTAGGACGTTACCGTGCCGGTGCCACCGGGCGAAACGAGAATGCTCTGCTGCTGCGAGAGGTCCGGGATCTTCAGCAGCCAGTCGGAAGAGGTTTCGATGGGGTTGGCGATCGAGTTTTGCGAAGTCGTCATCTCTTGGGCCTTTTTGCGTGAAACGGATTGGCCGAGGCCATGGCGGCACGATTAGAGGCAGGGGCTAACGCCCGGATGACGAATTCCTAACAAAGTGTAAACGCGCCATAGCGATTTCCCATGGCCGCCATCGGTTACGCCACAGGGTAAACGAAGCCTTCCCGCGGGCGTCATGGTGTTGTCAGCGTTTTCGCCGATAATCGCACGGCAGAAGGAAGGCGCACACGGCGCTAGCGCCGGCAGAACAGGATCTCATGTCGACCACCCAGCTGAAGGCCTTTCACATCGTCGCGCAATCGGGCGGTTTTTCTCAGGCCGCGCGGGACATGGCGATCAGCCAATCCACCCTTTCAGCCCATGTGCGCGAGCTGGAGGCGATCAGCGGTGTGAACCTTCTGGAAAGAAAACCGCGGGGGGTGAGCCTCAGCCCGCAGGGTGAACGCCTGTTCGAAATCACCGCGCGCCTGTTTCAGGCGGAAAACGAGGCCAAGGCCTTCCTGCGCGGTGATGTGGGCTTTGCGGGCGGGCATCTGCGCGTTGCAGCCGATGGTCCCGTGCTGCCGCTGCCTATTCTTTCGCGCCTGAAGGCCGAGCGGCCGCAGCTTACCTTTTCGCTTTCGGTGGACAATTCCGCGCGGGTGATGGAACAGATCATCGATTATCGCGCCGATGTCGCCATTACCGCCCGTGCACCTGATGATCCGCGCCTCTATGGCGTCAAATTCCTCAGCATGCGGCTTGGCCTGTGCGTGCCCGTCTTTCACACGCTGGCGGCGCGGGAGAGCGTCTTCGTGGCAGAGCTTGAAGGCCTGTCCTTCGTCATGCGAGAGCGGGGATCGCGCACCCGCGAAATCTTCGAAAAGAACCTTGCCGATCACGGCATCTCCATCCAGCCCGTCATAGAAATCTCATCCCGCGAGGGCGTGCGAGAAGCCATCGCCAACGGTGTGGGATGCGGCGTGGTGGCCGATCTGGAATTCGGTCACGACGCGCGCCTTTCCTTCGTGCCGCTCTGCGATGCCACCGAACTCATCGATGAATATGCGATCTGCCTTGCCGAAAGACGACATCTGCCGCTGGTGCGAAGATTCATCGAGGAAGCGGGGCGGGTTCTATGACATTGGCCGTCCTCTCCCGGCAGCAGCCGGAAGGAGGATCAGCCTATCCTCCCCCGCCTCGGCCGCCATCACTCTGCAGGTTTCGAAGCCGCGCTTTCAATATAGGCAATGAGATTGTCCAAATCTTCCGGCTTGCTGATGCCGGCCAGCGCCATCTTGTTGCCAGGGATTTTCTTTTTGGGCGCGCTCAGGAATGCCCGCAATTCTTCCGGCGTCCAGACGAGGCCTTCCTCGCCCGCTTTTTTCATCGCGGCCGAGTAAGTATAGTCCGGCACGCCGCCCGCCGCGCGGCCGATAATCCCGTTAAGCTGCGGGCCGACCCTGTTTTTAGCGCCCTCACCGATGGCGTGACAGGCGGAACACCGCTTGAAGACGGCCTCGCCCTTGGCAACATCGCCCTCCGAAAAAGCAGGAATGGCGCTTGCGGCAAACATTGCCGCCGCGATGATTGTTATTTTGCGCATCGTGTCATCCTTGTCTTGCCGCTTGAGTACGACCCGTCCACGGAAGCAGACGGGTCGGCGATTTTCTTCAGGTCGTGCCCCAGGCAGGCGTGCCCTTCTTGTAGGGAACGCGATCCTCGAAGCCACCGGGAATCTCGTCATAGACGAGAACTTCCGTGGCGCCGATCTTCGAGGTGAAGAAACCAAGCAGTGTCAGCTGCTTGACCAGCGTGAAAGCATGCGGTTTTGCCGGCGACTGTTCCGCTTTGGCCTGTTTGTCCAGCACAGAAAGCAGCGCCTGGCGCTGTTCGGCGGTCAAAGCCACAAAGGCCTTCCCGTGTTCGGCCTGACTGCGTTTCTCGATGTCGGAAATGGCCGAAAGGAAGAGTGTCCGCTGTTCGTCAGTGTAGCAATCGGCCGCATAGACGGCCATGAATGCACCGACTTCCGCGTCCTTCGCGCCCGGCGTGGAGGTCCGCGGAATGATGGTTTCCGCCACCTCGTCCAGAAAGCGGATTTCCTCGGGCGTAAAGACATGGGCACCCCCGGCGGGCCTGGCAGCGTTTTCGGCGGCTGTCAGGATATCCGCACCGATCAGCGGCAGGCCGGTCGCAACGGCTATGAGTTTCAGCAGTTCGCGTCTGTTCATCACAGGTTCCCCTTCTTCAGTTCGGAAACGGCGAAATCGGCCGCACGCGCGGTCAGCGCCATATAGGTCAAGGACGGGTTGACGCAGGAGGCCGAAGTCATGCAGGCGCCATCGGTGACGAAGACGTTCTGCGCATCCCAGACCTGGTTGTTGCCGTTAAGGACAGAGGTTTTCGGGTCGCGTCCCATGCGGGCCGTTCCCATTTCGTGAATGCCCATGCCCGGCGCATAGCTGCCACGACTGGGCTTGACGTTCTTGATGCCGACCGCCTCGAACATCTCGACGGCGTCATTGACCATGTCTTCGCGCATGTCGAGTTCGTTCTGCTTCATCTCGACATTCATGGAAAGGACCGGCAGGCCCCACTTGTCCTTCTTCTCATGATCCAGCTTCACGCGGTTCTCATGATAGGGCAGCATTTCACCGAAGGCGGTCATGCCGATGGTCCAGCCACCCGGCTCGGTCAGCGCTTCCTTGTAATCGGCGCCGATATTCAGTTCCGCGATCTCCCGCTCCCAGCGCGACCGGCTGGCGGAGCCCTGATAACCGAAACCGCGCAGATATTTGCGCTTATCGTCACCGGTATTGCGGAACCGCGGAATGTAGAAGCCCGCCGGACGGCGGCCCTTGAAATAGAAGTCCTCGAAACCTTCCACCTGGCCGGTGGCGCCCATGCGGAAATGGTGATCCATAACATTATGGCCGAGTTCGCCGGAGCTGCTGCCAAGCCCGCCTTCCCAGACATCGGTGGCCGAGTTCATCAGCACCCAGGTCGAGTTCAGCGTCGATGCGTTCAGGAAGATGATGTCGGCGGTATATTCATAGGTCAGGTTTGTCTCGGCATCGATGATCTCGACACCGCGTGCCTTCTTCTTGTCCTTGTCATAAAGGATTTCCTTGACGATGGAGAAGGGACGAAGCGTGAGATTTCCCGTAGCGACCGCTGCCGGCAGGGTGGATGCCTGCGTACTGAAATAGCCGCCGAAGGGACAGCCCAGCCTGCATTTGTTGCGGAACTGACAGCGCGTGCGTTCCTGATCGGGAAGTTCCTGGGTGATGTTGGCGCAGCGCGAATTGATGAGGTGGCGCGTGCCCTTGAACGCCTTCTTCAGCCGGCTTGCGACATCCTGCTCTACGAAATTGAGAGGAATGGGCGGCAGGAATTCCCCGTCAGGAAGGATGTCCAGCCCCTCGCGGCTGCCTGAAATGCCGGCGAAGCGCTCGACGTAGTCATACCAGGGGGACACGTCCTCATAACGGATCGGCCAGTCAACGGCGATGCCTTCTTTCGAATTGGCCTCGAAATCGGTCTGCGACCAGCGATAGGTCTGGCGTCCCCACAGCAGCGAGCGGCCGCCGACATGATAACCGCGGAACCAGTCGAACCGCTTTTCCTCGACATAGGGCGTTTCCTGCTCATCGGCCCACATGCCAAGCGTCGCCTCTTCCAGCAGATAATCGCGGCTGAGAACGGGATATTTCGCCTTCATTTCCTGCGTGGCGCGGTTGCGATGGGGGTAGTCCCAGGCTTCCTTGTCGGCATTCTGATAGTCGGTGACGTGTTCGATATTGCGGCCACGCTCCAGCATCAGAACCTTCAGGCCCTTCTGCGTGAGTTCCTTTGCGGCCCAGCCTCCACTGATGCCCGAGCCGACAACAATCGCATCATAATGATTGTTTGCCATGATAACTCCTCCGATGTGAGCTTGGAAAAAACGACAGGGCAAAGCGCTTCCCGTCGCGGCGCGGCGGAAAATGGACATGCGTCTGTCGAACCTCATGCTCCCCGCCGAAACCGGCCGCCGGGGAGCGGTTCTGGTTTTACTGGCAGTGTTTACTGAATGGTCGGCAGGTGTTCGTTGAGGAACGCGTTGCCCTTGGTTACGACCGCTTCGGCATCGAGCGGAAGGTCGTGCTCGAGGATGAACCATTTTGCGCCGGCATGTTTGGCCGCCGGCAGGATCGTCTTCCAGTCAAGCGTGCCGGTGCCGAGTATGGCGAAGCCGCGTTCGTTTTCCGCCGTGCCCGTCGGTGCATTGTCCTTGGCGTGGATGGCAAAAACCTTGCCCTTCAAGGTACCGAGGAATTCTGCGGGATCATTGCCGCTGCGCGCCACCCAGGCGACGTCGACTTCGGCCTGCAGTTTCGGGCCGGCGGCGTCGAGCAACAGTTCCAGCGCCGTCTTGCCGTCGAACTTTGCCATTTCAAAGTCGTGGTTGTGATAGGCCATGGAAAGGCCCGCAGCGGACAGCTTGTCCGCATAGCCGCCCAGTTCCTTGCCGAAGGCGGTCCAGCCAGCGGCGTCCTTTGGTCGGTCTTCCGGCTTCAGGAAAGGTACGGTCACGACAGGGTTGCCGACAGCCTTCTGTTCGGTGATGACCTCGTCGAGGTTGCCGCGCAGCTTGTCGATCGGCACATGCGAGGAAATGACCTTGATCTTGTGCTTTTCGAGAAGCGTGTTCAATTCGCTGGCGCTGACCTTCTGCATGTCCACCGTTTCCACCGCGGAAACGCCCGCGCGGTTGAGGATCGTCAGCTGCTCCTCCAGCGTTCCGGAATTGCGCAGCGTATACATCTGCGCGGCAATCGGCAGGGTCTTGCTGTCATCGGCAAAAACCGGATTTGCGAAACTGGCTGCCAATGCTGCGACGACTGCCATGCCTGCGAATTTTGACTTGAACGTTTTCAAACGCGTAACTCCCTTTCCGTTTGATCAATGTGACGACACGTGTACCTTTGCTGGGCATCACCTTCGGCGCCCTGTGTCGTCTCCTCCGATAGGCTGCGACCTAGATATCGATATTGATCCAGGTCGAGGTCTGGCTGGAACGAACGGCGGCATCGATGAATGCGAGACCCGCAAGGCCGTCCTCCATGCCGGGGTAAATCACCTCCCCGGCGGCTGCTTTTCCCTCCCTTTTGGCAATGATTGCATCTGCGGCTTCGCGGTAGATCGTCGCAAAACCCTCGAGATATCCTTCCGGGTGCCCCGATGGCACGCGGCTGACACGGTTGGCCGCGGCTCCTGCGCCTGCGCCGTTGCGGGTTATGAGCCGCTTCGGCTCCCCGTAAGGGGTGAACCACAGCTCATCCGGCACGCGGTGGTGCCATTCAAGCCCGCCCTTTTCGCCGTAGACCCGCAGCGACAGCGCGTTTTCATTGCCGACTGCGATCTGGCTTGCCCAAAGCATGCCCTTGGCGCCGCTTTCGTAACGCAAAAGAATATTGGCGCTGTCATCCAGCTGCCGGCCCGGCACGAAAGAGGTCAGGTCGGCATAAAGACTCTTCGGGATTTCACCGGTAACAAAGGCGGCGGCGTTGAAGGCGTGGGTGCCGATATCGCCGATGGCGCCGCCCGCGCCGGAGCGGCTGGGATCGGTGCGCCATTCCGCCCCCTTCGCACCGGTCTTCTCAACCGCCTCGGTCAGCCAGTCCTGGGCATATTCGGCCTGAACGTGGCGCAGCTTGCCAATGGCTCCGTCAGCCACCATCTGCCGCATCTGCCGCAGCATGGCGTAGCCGGTGTAATTATGCGTCAGGACAAACAGGCTGTCCGACGCCCTGACGATCTCGGCCAGCGCCTTTGCTTCCTCAAGTGTCGCGGTCACAGGCTTGTCGCAGATGACGTGAATACCGGCCTCGAGAAAGGCCTTTGAGGGCGCAAAATGGAGGTGATTGGGCGTCACGATGGCGACTGCCTCGATACCGTCGTCTCGACCGGCCTCTGCCGCGGCCATCTCCTCGAATGAGGCATAGGAACGCTCCGGCGCGATGCCGAGCAGGGTTGCCGAAGCGGCCGCACGCGCGGGATCGGAGGAAAGCGCTCCGGCCACGAGCTCGTAACGGTCATCCAGCCGGGCCGCGATGCGGTGCACCGCACCGATAAAGGCGCCCTGACCGCCGCCGACCATTCCGAGACGGATACGGCGGCTGTCGAATTTTTTTGGTGTGGAAGACATGGCTATCCCTTTCAGAGGCCGAGAAGGCGACGATTGGCGGCATCATCGACGCCGCTCTTGGCGAAATCGTCGAAGGCCCGCTCGGTCACACGGATAATGTGGTTTTCAATGAAGGCGACGCCTTCGCGCGCGCCGTCTTCCGGGTGCTTCAGCGCACATTCCCATTCCAGCACCGCCCAGCCATCGAAATCATATTGGGTGAGCTTCGAGAAAACCGCGCCGAAATCGACATGCCCGTCGCCCAGCGAACGGAAACGGCCCGGCCGATCGACCCAGCTTTGATACCCGCCATAAACGCCGGAACGGCCGGTTGGATTGAACTCGGCATCCTTGACGTGGAAGGCGCGGATACGCTCGTGGTAGATATCGATGAAGCCGAGATAATCCATCGCCTGCAGCACGAAATGCGAGGGATCGTAGAGGATGTTGGCGCGCGCGTGGTCGCCGGTGGCTTCGAGAAATCGCTCGAAGGTGACGCCGTCATGCAGGTCCTCACCCGGATGCAGCTCGTAGCAGAGATCCACGCCATTTTCCTCGAAGGCATCGAGAATGGGTGTCCAGCGCTTGCCGAGCTCGGCAAAGGCCATTTCGACAAGGCCCGCCGGGCGCTGCGGCCACGGATAAACGAACGGCCAGGCGAGCGCGCCGGAGAAGGTCGCATGGCTCTTGAGGCCGAGATGCCGCGACGCCTTCGCTGCGCATATCAGCTGATTGACCGCCCATTCCTGCCGCGCCTGCGGCTTTCCGCGCAGTTCGGCCGGAGCGAAACCGTCGAACATCTCGTCATAGGCGGGATGAACGGCAACGAGCTGGCCCTGAATATGCGTCGAAAGCTCGGTGATCTCGACACCGATCTCGACCAGACGGCCCTTGATCTCGTCGCAATAGTCCTTGGATTCCGCAGCCTTTTCCAGATCGAAGAGCTTGGGGTCGGTCGGCACCTGGATGCCCTTGTAGCCGAGCGAAGCCGCCCATTGGCCGAGATTGTCGAGCGTATCGAAAGGGGCCTCGTTTCCGGCGAATTGCGCGAGGAAAATCGCCGGGCCTTTGATCGTCTTCATGTCCTTACACTCCTTGCATTCACAGTCTGGCCGCTACCGGTGCGGCGGTCGGCACGGCGCGACCGAGCCGCGCACCACCAGTTCCGTATCCAGCACGATGGTCTCGGCGGTGCGTTTGCCATTCAGCCTGTCCACCATCAGCGCCATGGCCCTTCGGCCCATTTCCTGCCGGGGCTGACGCACCGTCGTCAGCGGCGGCTCAAAGGCATTGGCGAAGATGATATCGTCGAAGCCGATGACGGAGACGTCACCCGGGACCGACAGACCCCTGCCCCGCAACTCGCTGATCGCGCCAATCGCCATCTGGTCGCTCGATGCGAAGATCGCGGTAAAGACAATGCCGCCTTCGAGAAGGCCCGCAATCGCCTGCCGGCCGGCCTCAATGCTGTAATCACCCGTCACCACCAGTTCGTCGGCATAAGCTATGCCGGCCTCCGCAAGTGCCGCGCGGTAACCGTCGAAACGTTCCTGCGCCAGACTTTCCGGTACGGGACCGGCCAGATGCACGATCCTTTCATGTCCCGCTCCCATGAGGTGACGCACGGCGTTCATCGATGCGGCGCGGTTGTCCACCTTGACGGTCGGCAGCTCGAGTCCGGGCACCGTCTCCGACGCGATGACGATCGGCGGCAGCGCATCGCCCTGATCGAGAAGCTCGGACGGGAACTGCCCGGTCATCAGGATGAGGCCGTCGGCATGTTTCTGCCGTACCATATCGATGTGGGTCGCCACACGGTGCTCGTCATTGCGGGCATCGCCCATAAGCACCTTGAAGCCCGCTTCGCCCGCCGCTTCCTCAACACCCTTGTAGATTTCGAGATAGAAGGGGTTGCCGATATCGCGAACGAGAAGGATGACGGTGTTGTTGGATTGGCGGCGGAAACTGGCCGCCTGCGCATTGGGAACGAAGTTCGCCTGCCGAACGGCATCGAAAACCTTCTTGCGGGTTTCCGGGCGAACCTTGTCGGGTTGCTGCAGCGCGCGCGATACTGTCGCGATGGAGACACCCGCGAGAGCTGCAACTTCCCTGATATTCGAACCGTGTTCTTTGCTCATCTGTCACACACGCAACTGCTTTTGGCGGCCATAAAGCAGCATCAGCGCTAGCAACGTGACACCGAATATGATCTGCCGTGCCCATACATCGAGGTTGAGCGTTATCAGTACGCTTTGCAGAATGGTGAGCGCAACTGCGCCGGCCATGGTTCCGACATATCCGCCAGCCCCGCCGGCCAGCGAGGTGCCGCCAATGACCACTGCGATGATCGACGGAAGCACATACTGGTCGCCGACAGAGATGAAGGACGTGCCGGTATAGCCGATGACGCAAACCCCGGTCAGGCCAGCGAACAGGCCGGAAAGGCCATAAAGCAGCGTGCGGATCAGCGGAACAGGAAGACCTACCAGCGTCGCCGCCCGCTCGTTGGAGCCGATGGCGTAAATGGCGAAGCCGAAAGCCGTGCGGCGCAGGACGAAGAGCATGATCGCGGCGATGCCCAGCCAGACGAAGAGTACACCGGGAATGCCGAAGATGAGGGGACGGTTGATGAAGCCTGCGAGCAGCGGAGCCGCCGCACCTGACGGAACGCCCTGCGAATAAACCACCAGCCCGCCCTGGATGACCGCCGTCATGCCGAGCGTCATTACCAGCGGCGGAATGCGCACGAAGGTGATGCCGAGACCGTTGATGAGGCCGATCAGGAACGGAATGCCGCCCGCAACCAGAATGGCAAGGGGAATACCGGCATTCTGGCCGTTCATCATATTGCCGGCAAGCACCGCGCCGAGCGAGATCATCGCGCCGACGGAAAGGTCAATGCCTTCGCGTCCGCCGAGGATGACGAGATTCTGGCCCGCCGCTACGATACCGAGAATGGCGGCAATCGTCAGCAGCCGCACGATCTGCGATCCCTGTGCGAAGCCGGGCGACAACAATTCGCCGACAAGCAGCAGGAAAGCCGATGCGCCAATGGCGATGGTCAGGGGATCGGTGAGAAGGGTTTTGAGTTGCAAGCCGGGATTGGTCATATCAACGCCTCGTCACCAGAACGCCACCGGCCAGAGCCGTCAGCACGATCAGACCCTGCACCAGTGTCTGGTACTCGAAGGGCAGGCCCGCAAAGAAGATCACATTGCCGATCATGCCCAGCACCAGCGCGCCCGCGATCGACCCGGTCGAACTGCCGAAGCCGCCGGAAAGCGCCGTACCGCCCAAGACCACCGCAGAGATGGAAGATAGCGCCAGACTTGCACCGAGAAGCGGATCGCCCGACGCCGTCTCACCCGTCAGGCAGAGCGCCGCCAGCGCGGAGAAAAGACCAGAGATCATGTAAGCGCCGATACGGATGCCGGAGAGGCGTAGCCCCGTCTGGAAGGCGCCGGTGCGATTGCCACCCACCGCAAGCAGATGCGTGTGAAAAGGGATACGCGACACGATAAGCGTGAAGGCGATGCCGGCAATCAGCACCCAAAGCACGAAGGGCAGGCCGACGAAGCTGCCGGAATAGGTCTGCCAATAGGCCTCCGGCACCGGCAGGCCAGCCTGCGGCAGAACCCAGATCGCCATCCCGGCAAAGATGATGCCTGTCGCGAAGGTGGTCACGATCGGCTGGAAACGCAGGCCCGAAATGAAGAGGCCGTTGACCAGGCCGCAGAGTAGCCCAACGGTTACACCCGCTGCCATGCCGGCGAAGACAGCGCCAGTCGTGCCGCCAAGAGCAGCAATCACGCTGACGGTGACGACATTGGCGAGCGCCACGATGCTGCCAACCGACAAATCTATATCGCCCGCCAGAATGACATAGGTCTGGCCGATGGCGACCAGGATCAGCGGCAGGAACGTCGTCAGGTTCGATTGCAGCACGGAGGGCTGAACGAAGGACGGTTGCAGAAACGTATTCACGGCGACGAGAACGGCCAGAACGACGAGGGTGATGACCCATGGCTGCCTGCGCAGGAAACCGGAGACGCTCATGCGGCATCTCCATAAGCGGCGCGGGTCATGTTTACAGATGTCATGTCGGCTCCGGTCAGTTCCGCAGAAATGCGTCCACCGTTGAACACAAGAATGCGGTCGGCATATTCGAGGATTTCCGCATCTTCCGAAGAGTAGAGAAGAATGGTCGCGCCGGCATCGGCCTGCTGCCGCATCAGCGCAAAGAGGTCGGCCTTCGCGCCGAGATCGATGCCCTTGGTCGGATCGTCGAGCAGCAGCAGTTTCGGTGCCGTGGCAAGCCAGCGGGAAATGAATATCTTCTGTTGATTGCCGCCCGAAAGCGTGCCGATCGCCATATCCAGGCCGGCAAACTTCGTCTTCATATCATCCGCGACCTTTTGCACCCGCGGCTTCAGCGTGGCGGGCCGGACCAGCCGCATCTTTTCGCGCACCATCAGGGCCGCGACGAGATTTTCGAAGATCGACCGGCCCTGAAGGGAAGCGTCACGCCCGCGGTCGCCCGAGACATAGGCAAAACCGTTGTGAACCGCGTGCGATGGCTTGCCGATGGTAATTTCACGTCCATCGAACCATGTCTGGCCCGTCGCAAAGGGCGTCGCGCCGAACAGCCCCTTCAAAAGCGCCGACTGTCCCTGCCCCTGCAGGCCGGCCAGACCGACGATTTCACCCGGATAGGCTTCAATACTGACACCGCGCACGCCTTCGCCTGTAACATCAGTCACCTTGAGGCTGGGAGTTGCGGCAGCGCGTCCCTGCTGGCGGGCAGGTGCTGCGCGGACATCGCCGACCATATCGTGCACCACAGCTTCACGCGTGGTTGCCGCCGTATCGAGCTCGGAAATCGTTGCGCCGTTCCGCATCACGGTAATGCGGTCGCAGACGGCAAAAACCTCGTCGAGACGGTGGGAAATCATGATGGTCGAGACGCCATCGGCCTTCTTGGCCCGGAGTATCTCAAAAAAGCGCTGGGACTGGCGGCCATCGAGCGCTGCCGTAGCCTCATCCATAATCATGAGGCTGGCATTCTGGGCAAAGACCTTGAGGATTTCTACGAGCTGGCGCTGATCGGGCGGCAGAGTGCCAACGATCGCATCCGGCTCCAGTCCTTCGCCGGCCACGCCGTCAAACAGGGCGATCAGCCTTGCCGCCTCGGCTTTCAGCACCTTACGGTCAACAAAAATGCCACGTTTCGGCTCCCGGCCGAGAAAGATGTTATCGGCAACCGAAAGCTGCGGAACAAGGCTGAGTTCCTGGTAAAACAGCGCAATACCGGCGTCTTCGGCGTCACGCGGGCTCTTGAAGCGCACATCTTCGCCCTTGAATTTGACCGTGCCGCTCGTCGGCGCCACCGCGCCCGCAACGATTTTGCAGAGCGTGCTCTTGCCGCAGCCATTGGCGCCCAGAAGCGCGTGAATTTCACCGCGACCGACAGTCAGCCTGCCGTCGGAAAGCGCACGTACGGCGCCAAAATTCTTCGTTATGCCGGCCGCTTCCAAAGCGTTCGCCATCGCATGTCCCCGAATAATGCTTGTCACAGGCGGCCAGCCAACGCGCGGTCCGCACTCGAAATTCCGGTTCGGGCCGGCGCTTCCGCCGGCCCGGGACGGTTCTTATTTGAAGAACTCGCCGGCCTGTTCCGGCGTCACGGTCGCCGTGACGGACCAGTAACCGGGCTTGCCTTCTGCAGCCTTGATATTGTCGGCAAGGTTTTCGTTGCTGACGAAGGGGATCGGAATATAGATGGCGTTGCCATAGGTGCCGCCAAAGATACCGTCCTTGAATTCCTTGCCCTGAAGCTTCAGGACAGCGACATTGAGCGCACTGGCCATCACGCCGGGCGGATTGACCGAGGCGCCGGAGTTGAATTTTTCCTTTTCCCAGCGGGTCATGAAGTCCTTGCGGATTTCACCGGTCGCAGCAATGTCCTTGGTCTTGCCGGCGGCTTCGATGGCGCGCCACGCGCCGTCGGCCATGCCGTCCTGCACCCAGACACCGCTGATGTCGGGATAAGTGGCAAGCAGGTTCTGCATGGCCTGCTGCCCCTGCGCCTGATCCCAGCTCGCATTGGCTTCGTTCAGCACCTTGATGTCAGGATATTTCTTGAATACTTCGCGATAACCGGCGACGCGGGCTTCGTTTGCCGGATTGCCCGCGATACCGTTGATGGCGACGACGCTTCCCTTGCCCTTCAGCGCATCCGCCAGCCATTGCGCCGACTGCGCGGCCCATGCCTTCTGGTCGATACCGACATAAATCGCATCCTTGGAGGACACTTCGGCGTCGGTTGCGATGACGAGGATGTTGCGCGCCTTGGCCTGCGCGAAGATTGGATCGAAGGCGGTCGGGCTGCCGGGATTGATGAGGATCGCATCAACGCCCTGGTTCATGAAATTGCGGATATGACCGATCTGCCCCTGCACGTCGACATTGCCGCTCTGGACGACAACCTCGACCTTGACGCCCTTTTCGCCCCACGCCTTCGCGGCAGCCTGAGCTTCCTCGATCATCTGCGTGCGCCATTCGCTGCCGACGAAAGAATTGGAAAGACCGATCTTGAAACTCTGTTCCTGCGCGTGCAAGGACGTGCCCGCCGCCAGCACCATCGCGGCAGCAGCCAACAAATGTCTAAACATGAAAACTTGCTCCTCCAAGCAACGGATATCGACTATGAAACCGTTTACATCAGCGAATGTAACCGTTTTCATAAGTGAGTCAATCCCGAGATTGATTTTTGTCGAGCGGTCTGAAAAGGTCGCGGAAGCGGCCGGCGCAACTCTCGGAAACGCGCGAGAATGAAGCGCGTGGCGGAGACCGGAGGCAGGGCTTCACAGAATGCGGAAAGCGATGACCCCGCCCTGTGGGCGACGGCAGGCCCCGCGCTTCCCACCGGCCTGGAACATCAGTCAGGAGAATGACCATGGAAATATTGCGCGCAGGAACACGGGCATCGGCAAAAGGCCCCGCGGCCTGGTTTACGGGCACGGTCCGCATCGATCCGCTTTTCAACCCCTTCGATGCAGAGCGGGTGCAGGGCGCTCAGGTTACCTTTGAACCCGGGGCGCGAACGGCATGGCACACCCATCCCCTCGGTCAGACGCTGATCGTGGTTTCCGGTCTCGGCCGGGCGCAGCGTGACGGTGGCCCGGTGGAGGAAATCCGCCCCGGTGATATCGTCTGGTTCGCACCGGGCGAGAGGCACTGGCACGGGGCCGCGCCTGATGTGGCCATGACCCATATCGCGCTTCAGGAGGTCAAGGACGGCAAGGTGGTGGACTGGCTGGAACAGGTCACCGACGATGAGTATGACGGTTGACCCGGCACCGGACGAGGGCGGCTGCCGTTCAGCAGCCCGCGCCTCGCGCCTGTTCAAGGGGATGGCGGAGCCGGGGCTACGGCAGCGCCGCGCTCAGCCCATCCGCTCCGAGACATATTCTCCCGGCGAGGCGGGGAAAACCACGGTCCTGTTGCCATTCAGGAAAACCCGGTGGTGGATATGGCCATGTATCGCGCGCGCCAACACCTGGCTCTCCACGTCGCGGCCGAGTGACACATAATCCATCGCGCTCTGTGCATGGGTTACCCTGATCGTGTCCTGCTCGATGATCGGCCCTTCATCGAGATCGGCGGTGACGTAGTGGGCGGTTGCTCCAATCAGCCGTACCCCGCGCTCATAGGCCTGCTTGTAGGGATTTGCGCCCTTGAATGATGGCAGGAAGGAGTGGTGGATGTTGATGATGCGGCCCGACATTTCCTGGCACAGCCGGTCCGACAGAACCTGCATGTAACGGGCGAGAACGACGAGTTCCGCGCCAGTATCCTGCACCACCTGCAGGATTTCCGCTTCGGCTTCCGGTTTTGTCTCAGGCGTGACGCGGATATGATGAAACGGAATGTCGTCGTTCACGACCTGCTTCTGATAATCGAGATGATTGGATATCACCGCGACGATCTTCACCGGCAATGCGCCGATGCGGGAGCGATAAAGCAGATCGTTGAGGCAATGACCGAAGCGCGACACCATGATCACCACTCTGGTTTTGCGGGAAAGGTCGTGGATGTCGTATTGCATGTCGAAGTCGACGGCGACCGGACCAAAACCCTCGGCGAGAGCGTCCCGCTCCAGCCCCTGCTCCGAAACGAAGCTCAACCGCATGAAAAAACGGCCGGTTTCCTGATCGGTGAATTGCGAGCTGTCATTGATATTGCAGCCGGACCGCGCGAGATATCCGGATACGGCCGCAACGATGCCGCTGCGCGCCGGGCACGAGACTTTCATGACATAGGTGGTCAAATCCTGCTCCCCTTGGTGGATCAGCTCCTGGACGGTTCTGAAACTGCAACGCCTTCAGGCGGTTTCGGCGGCGAGCTCCCTGCAGCCGGTTTCAAGCAGATGGCCGAGATGCGACGCGAAACTGTTCCAGACATCCATGCGGAACCGGTGTTCAGCGTCTCGCCAAAGCACCACGGTCACGCCGTCGAACATCGTCCGGCGTCCCTCGCCAACGGCAATCGTGTCGATGTCGCGGGCGCAGCCCAATGTCAGCAACTCAGCAGCCCGCGGACCTTCGATCAACATCGTCACTTCACGGCCGGAAATGTCGACAAGACTGTGCGGAAGGTCGGCATAAACGTCTGCGCAGGCCGCGATCAGCCTGTTGATTTCGGCCGTCGGTGCAACGACGGTCCACTCGTCGGGACCAAGGCGCAGAACGTCAATCTCACCGGAAGCGGCGCGGGCGCCGATCCGGTCGGGCAAGTCGAGGCCGAGGGCAGCGTTGAGCGGCGCCAGATCGCCGCGCGCACGCAGCGAAAACCGGGCTTGTGCGGCCGAGATGCTGACCCGTGCCGCTTTGCTTTCGGCAAGCACGCCGGAAACGGAGGAGGAAACGCGCATGTTCATTGTCGGCTCCGGGTCAGATTTTAAGGCGGGTGTTTTCGGGATCGACAAAGACCATCCCGGTGATTTTTGCGGCAATGGTGCGGTCCAGCATGGGAATATAGACGGTCTCACCCATCCGCTCATGGCCGCCTTCCACCAGAGCCAGCGCGATCGGCTGGCCAACGGCATCCGAATGGTAGGATGACGTTACGTGGCCAACCATCTTCATCGGGATCGGCTGTTTCGGATCGAAGACGATCTGCGCGCCCTCTTCCAGCTTCGAACGGTCTTCCGTCAGTAGACCGACGAGATGACGGCGGCCCTTGGCGACGAGATCGGGTCGCGCAAGACCGCGCTTGCCGACGAAATCGGGCTTGTTCCTGCCCACGGCCCAGCCCATCGCCGCATCATAGGGCGTCACCGTGCCGTCAGTATCCTGGCCAACGATGATGTAGCCCTTTTCCGCGCGCAACACGTGCATGGTCTCGGTGCCATAAGGCGTGATCCCATATTGCTGACCGGCCTCCCACAGGATTTCCCAGAGCTTGCGACCGAGCGGTGCCGGCACATTAACCTCAAAGCCGATCTCGCCGGTGAAGCTGACGCGGAACAGCCGCGCCGGCATGCCGGCAACGGTGCATTCCACGCAGGACATGTGCGGGAAGGCCTCTTCGGTCAGCTCGACACCTTCCACCAGCGGCGCGAGCAGCTTTGCCGCATTCGGACCGTTGAGAGCGATGGTGGACCATTGCTCCGTGGTCGAGGTCAGCCAGACATTGAGATCGGGCCATTCCGTCTGGAGGTAATCCTCCATCATGTTCAGCACCCGGGCGGCACCGCCCGTGGTGGTGGTGACATGGAAACGGTCTTCGGTCATGCGGCCGATAACGCCATCATCACGGATGAAGCCGTCATCGCCGAGCAGCAGGCCATAACGGCAGCGACCGGCAGCCAGCTTTGTCCAGGGATTGGTATACATGCGGTTCATGAACTCGACTGCATCAGGACCGACTACCTCGATCTTGCCCAGCGTCGAGGCATCGAAAATGCCCACACTCTGGCGCACCGCCCGGCATTCGCGGCGAACGGCGGCATCCATATCCTCGCCAGGCTTTGGAAAATACCAGGCGCGACGCCATTGTCCGACCGGCTCGTAAACCGCGCCATAGGCCTCAGCCCAACTGTCGATCTGCGTCTTGCGCGTCACTTCGAAATGCGCGCCCCGGTGATAACCGGCGAAGGCCCCAAAGGTTGTCGGCGTATAGGGCGGACGGAAGGTGGTGAGCCCAACTTCCGGCTGGCGTTTGCCCAGCGCTTCCGCAGCGATGTTGAGGCCGTTGATGTTGGACATCTTGCCCTGATCGGTCGCCATGCCGTTGGTGGTATAGCGTTTGACGTGCTCGATGGAGCGCATACCCTCTCGCACGGCGAGCCGCAAATCCTTGGCCGTCACGTCATTCTGGTAGTCTACGAAGGCCTTGGCCTTGCCGGCGTCGCGGTCACTCGGAAGCTCCGTGTGCGAGACACCGCTGCCGATACGATCATGATCGACCGCATGGCTGGAAACATTGGCGCTCTTGCCAACAGCTGCGACGACTTCACGGCCCCGCTCCGCACCATCCTTCAGCGCGGCCTCGATGCCCCAAAGCCCGCGTCCGGCGCCCGCTATCACACAATCCTCATTGGTGAGCGCTGGCAGGAAGGTCGTCCGCTCGTCATCCCAGGCGATCTTGCCCTGCGTGTGGGAAAAGAGATGCAGCGACGGCGTCCAGCCGCCCGACATCAGCACGGCATCGCAGGCAATTTCCTGACCTGCGCCGACCGTGGAACCATTCACCGGATTGACGCGAACCGATTTGACGCGCAATCGCCCCGACGTCGCTGTGACCGTATGCGAGAGCTTGACCGGAATTCCGAGCGCACGCGCCTCGTTTACCAGCTCCTCGCGCACCTTGGCGCGGGTATCGACAATGGCCTGAACAGATGCGCCAGCACCGTGAAGATCGAAAGCGGCATACCAGGCGCTGTCATGGCTCGTCACCACCACCGGACGATTGCCGACCTTGACGCCATAGCGGTTGAGATAGGTCTGGGCGGAACCCGCGAGCATCACGCCCGGCCGGTCATTGCCGTGGAAAACCAGCGGCTTTTCCAGTGCGCCCTGCGCCAGCACCACCTGACGCGCCCGAACGCGCCACAGGCGTTCGCGCGGCACATCCTTCGGCACGGTTTCGAGATGGTCGGTCAGCTTTTCGCAAAGGCCGATCATATTCTGATGGTAATAGGCAATCGCCGTGGTGCGTGTCATCACCTTGACGCCCTGATCCTTCAGGGCCTTCAATTCATCAGCAAGCCAGGTCCATGCGGGCTTGCCATCGATCTTTGCCTGGGGTTCGGACAGCAGCGTGCCGCCGGCTTCGGCATTTTCATCGACCAGCACGACCTTGCGGCCATCCACCGCCGCCACCCGTGCGGCAGCGAGACCGGCGGGACCGGCACCGACAATCAGCACATCACAATGCAGGTTACGCGAGGCATAGGTGTCAGGGTCTTCTTCTTTTGGGGAGACGCCAAGACCCGCGGCTGCGCGGATGAAGGGCTCATAGACCTTGTTCCAGAAGCTCTTCGGCCACATGAAGGTCTTGTAGTAGAAACCAGCCGAAAACAGCATATAGGCCATGTCGTTGACAGCGCCGATATCAAATTTCAGGCTCGGATATTTGTTCTGCGAGGTGGTTTCCAGCCCGTTCCAGATTTCCTGCACCGTGGCGCGGGTATTGGGCTCGAACCGGCCGGCGCCGCGGCGGGTGCCGATCAGCGCATTCGGCTCCTCGGAACCCGCCGCCACCGGGCCACGCGGGCGGTGGTATTTGAACGAGCGGCCCATAAGATGCACGCCATTGGCAAGAAGCGCGGAGGCGACGGTATCGCCCATGACGCCGCGATAGGTCTTGCCGTCGAAGGTAAAGCTGACCGAGCGGGAAGCATCCACCCGGCCCCGGCCGGAAACGCGATAGGAGTTCATTTCGACACCTCGGAGCTTGCGGTCAAGCGTGTCAGGGAGGACAGTTCAGGGCGCGGTTCACCCGCACGATAGGTCGTGAGGAAACGGTCACTTACCGTGTCACGCACGGCGTTGAAGAAGCGGCCGCAACCATGCAGGTGCCGCCAGCGCTCGAAATGCGGACCTTTGACGTTTTCGCGGATGAACAGGAATTCTTCCCATTGCTCATCACTCTGCGACGAGGGATCGGCAGCGCGGACGACATGGGCCTGCCCGGCATAGGTGAATTCGGCTTCGGGCAGCGTTTCGTTGCAATAGGGGCAGCGGATCAAAAGCATGGTCGTTATCCTCAGTGCGCCACGGCGGCGGCGGCGGCCTCATCGATCAGGCGGCCGGAGCGGAAGCGTTCCAGCGTGAACGGCGCGTTGATCGGGTGCGGTTCGTTTTTGGCGATGGTCCAGGCGAAGGTGTGGGCAGCACCCGGCGTGGCCTTGAACCCGCCAGTGCCCCAGCCACAATTCACGTAAAGCCCGTCGACAGGGGTCTTGCCGAGGATGGCCGAGCGATCCGGCGTGACGTCGACAATGCCGCCCCATTTGCGCAACATCCGCATGCGGTTGAAGATCGGGAAGATTTCGACGATGGCGGCGATCGTATGCTCGATCAGCGGTAGGCCACCGCGCTGCGAATAGGACGTATACTGGTCCGTGCCCGAACCGATCACCAGCTCGCCCTTGTCCGACTGGCTGATATAGGCATGGACCGCATTGGACATGACAACGCAGGGGAAAATCGGCTTGATCGGCTCCGATACCAGCGCCTGTAGCGGATAGCTCTCGAGCGGCAGGCGGACACCGGCCGTATCCATGACGACAGAGGTGTGGCCGGCGGCCGAAACTGCGACCTTCTTTGCCTTGATGAAGCCCCTCGCCGTCTCGACACCGGCAACGGAACCGTCGGCGTTGCGGCGAATAGCGGTGACCGGGCAGTTCTGGATGATATCCACACCGCGGGCGGCGGCACCGCGCGCATAACCCCAGGCGACCGCATCGTGGCGCGCCGTGCCCGCACGCTCCTGCAATGCGCCCCCCATGACAGGGTAACGCGCATTAGGCGAAAGGCTCAACGGCGGGCAATATTCCTTGCATTCCTCAGGCGTGAGCCAGCGATTGTCGACACCGTTCAGGCGATTGGAATGGATATGACGCTTAAAGCTCTGCACGTCGTGAACATTATGGGCCAGCATCAGCACGCCGCGCCGCGAATACATGACGTTGTAGTTCAGTTCCTGGCTGAGATTTTCCCAGAGATCGACGGCGTGATCGTAAAGACGGGCGCTTTCGTCATAGAGATAGTTGGAGCGGATGATCGTCGTGTTGCGGCCGGTATTGCCGCCGCCGAGCCAGCCCTTGTCGATGACCGCAACATTGGTGATGCCGTGCTGGCTGGCCAGATAATAGGCCGCCCCAAGACCATGGCCGCCGGCACCGACGATGATCACGTCATATTCGGCCTTCGGCTGGCTGTCGGGCCATTGTTCTTCCCAGTTTTTATTGCCCGTCAGGGCATTCTTCAAAAGACTGAAAGCATTAAAACGCGTCATGATCGGACCCGACGGTTGGAAAATCTGTTGTCGTAAAAGCTAAGATCATTTGCCATCGCCCGGCTGGACAATCGCGTCTGTTTGCATGAATATTTGCGTCATGAAATCGCACGCCGCCAAAAAACGCCTCAGCGTCGCCTTCCTGCTTGCCGACCGCTTTACGCTGTCAGCCTTTGCGAATTTCGTCGACGTGCTGCGCTTAGCCGCGGACGAGGCGGACCGCTCCCGACCCATCCTCTGCGAATGGTCGGTGCTCTCCGGAACGCTCGGCAGTGTGCAGTCGAGCTGCGGCGTGAAAGTGCAGCCGGATACGCGGCTGAGCGATGCCGGTCACTACGACTACATCGTCGTTGTCGGCGGATTGATCAGCGATCACAGCGCCCTGCCGCCGGAAGCACTGCGCTTCCTGAAAGACCGCGCAACGGCAGGCGTTCCGATTGTCGGCCTCTGCACCGGCGTCTTCATCCTCCACGAAGCGGGGCTGCTCGATGGCTATCGCTGTTGCGTAAGCTGGTTCCACCACCAGGATTTTCTCGACCGTTTCGATACGGTTCAGATGATCTCCGACCAGATCTTCGTCATCGACCGCGACCGGCTGACCTGTTCGGGCGGCCATGGTGCCGCGCATCTGGCGGCTTTCCTCGTCGAGCGCCATGTCGGCCAATCCGCCGCCATCAAGAGCCTTAACATCATGATGATCGACAGCGCGCTGAGCGGTGAGAAACCCCAGCCCGGTCAGCAGAGCACACGTAAGGCCAGCGATCCCCTTGTCAAAAAAGCGATCCTGCGGATGCAGCAGAATATCGAGGTTCCCAAGACCGTGCTGGAACTGGCAAGCGACCTCGGCCTTGGCCGCCGCAGCCTCGAGCGGCGTTTCCTCAATGATCTGAAGGCCACGCCATCCAAGGTCTATCTGGAGCTCCGTCTCGACCGGGCGCTCTCGCTCCTGCGCACCACGCACGACCCAATCACCCAGATCGCGCTTGCCACCGGCTTTTGCGACGCACCCCACCTTTCCCGTACGCTTCGAACCGAGCGCGGTTTTACGCCCAGCGAATATCGCAAGACACAGGCAGGCCACACGGCAACCGAGGAAGAATTTGCCGTTGGCGTGCTGCTTCCACAATCCTGAATGTGGTTGCGCCGATCTTACGAACCGCCGCTTTCGAAGGTTACCCGTCATCACCGCAGGAACGGCACGACAGGTTTGCTCGATAAATTCAAGGCATACGGCTGGAATAATCGGGGACGATCATTTTCCGATAAAGGTGCCATGTAGAATGGCCGAGAACGGGCACGACAACCGCTAAACCGACGAATGCCGGGATCGTCCCGAGAACGAGCATCGCAGCGACAATCAAGCCCCACAGCGCCACCGGAACCGGGTTGGCAAGCGTGGCACGGATGCTTGCATCCACCGCCGCGACCGCGCCGACATCCCGATCAAGCAGCAGAGGAAACGTCACCACCGTTGTCGCCAGCACGATGACGGCAAAAACGCAGCCAGCCAGATTGCCCCAGATGACGAGAGAGAGTCCTTGCGGGGTCATCAATACATCGGAGAGGAAGGTGGAGAGCGAAACCGGTGCCGTCGCCTCGAAATTCACGGAGTATATGCGCTGCGCAACAATCAGCCAGACGGCGAAAAGCGCAAGCAGCATGACGGCGACCGCGATGATCGACGGCAGTGCCGGAGAGTGACGAACCTCCGGCGCGTGCCGCCACGAACTATCCAACCCCTGTTCGCGCCGTCGACTGATTTCATAGAGGCCGATCGCCGCGACTGGGCCAATCAGTGCAAAACCCGACATCAGGGGATAGATCAGCGGCAGCATATTAGCGCCGGCACTCCACATCACCATGAGAACACCGGCGATCGGATACATGAGACAGAGAAAAAAATAATGGGACGGCTTTTCTTTAAAGTCCTCCAGTCCCAGCCTTAACGCGTCGGCTATATCTGCAATACCAATCTTGCGGACTTCCGGGCGGGCAAATTCGCCACTCGCACCGGCCATGACATGGAATGCCGTCATAGCACTTCTCCTCCTGCGCCATGATCCGGCTGGCAGTATGGGAACGCCCGGCGACTTTCACCCGTGCGTCAAACAGCAACCGGCCGACTTGTAATTTATCAAATTTCGTCGCCTTTGTCGCCTGTTCAATTCCACCCACTGGTCCCTCTACGCCAAGGGAGGTGTGACAGCTGTTGCCGAGGCGCCTTACCGCCCCCAGCAGCGGGCATTGTCTATGGCGCGTGCGAACAGGGCGTGATCTTCGGCGCCGACCGATCCATCGGGCGCGAATATCTCGGTCTCGCGCCGCATGGCGGCGACATCAATGCCGCACATTTCGGCCAGACCGAGCGCCGTCAACTCGCGCATGGCCGGCACGCAAATGGTCCGGCCGCTGGCTGCCGCCAGAAAACGGACAAAATAGCGGCTGTTCGACAGGCCGCCATCGATGGAGATCGTGTCGCCTATGGGAGCAACCGCCGATGCAGCTTCGATCAGCCGCGCCGTCAGCAGGGCAATGCCTTCCAGCACCGCGCGCACCATGTCACTCCGCTCGGTGGCGTGGTTCATACCGATGAACAGCGGCGCGGCGTGTCTTTCCCAATAAGGCGCGGCAAGGCCCGAAAACGCGGGTACGAACGCGAGACCACGGCGAATGGCCGATGGCCCCTCAAAACAATCGAGTTCGGCATTTTCAGCGTAGAGGCCAATCTTTCTCGCCCATTCGACCGCCGCGCCGGCATCATAGACGCCGCCTTCAATGGCGAAAACGGCAGGCGCGCCCTGCATCTGCCAGGCGATTGTTGGCAGAAGCTCTCCCGTCGATGGGCGCCCGTTACCGGCAACGGACAACAGAAACGCCCCCGTTCCGAAAGTTATCTTGCAATCGCCTGCCGTGCGGCAGCCGTGGCCATAAAGTGCGGCCTGCTGATCAACGATGGAAACGCGGATGGGCGTTCCCTCGATCGAGCCGAAGCCGCCGTCGACAGGGCCGACCATGGGCAGGCAATCCATCGTCACGCCATGCAGCGCGCAGAGCTCCGGACTCCAGTCTCCGGTTGAAAGATCCAGCAGCCCCGTGCGCGACGCCGTCGCAAGGTCGGTGCGGAAACAGCCCGTCAGCCGGTCCAGAAAGAACGCGTCGGTGGTGCCCAGCCGCAAACGCCCGGATGCCTTCGCCTCTGCCACTGCCGGATTGTGCCTGACCAGCCAGGCCAGTTTGCTGGCCGAAAAATACGGATCGAGAGGCAGCCCGCAAATCTCTTTCGAAAGATGTGTTGCCGAGGGCGGCAGGGCGGCCAGCGTTTGGGCGGTGCGGGCATCCTGCCAGACGATGACTGGCGAGAGCGCCTCACCGCTGACGGCATCCCACGCCAGACAACTTTCGCCCTGATTGGCAATGGCGATGGCGTCCACCGGCCCGGCGGCGGCGAGCACCGCGCGGATATTAACAAGCAGTTCTTCCGGATCATGCTCCACATGATTGGCGGCGGGGTAAAATTGTGCGTGACGCCGGCTGGCCACAATCTCCGCCTTGCCGCCATCGGTCACCACAAGGCACCGGGTTGACGTCGTCCCCTGGTCGATCGCCGCAACGCGCATCAACTGGTCTCCTGAAAATGAAAGGAAATCTGAGCCGCTTCAAACGCCGCAGCGGGAATGGGCACAAGCACACGGCGTTCAGGGAACCACTGGCCGGTCTTGCTCCACACTTCCTTTCCATCGAGATGAAGCGAAAGCAGGCCTCGAACACGTCTGGTGAAACGAAGCTGGAAGTCGCGAAAAGCCGGTCGTTTAAACCCGCCAGGCCGCAGCATGGCGGGGACTACCAGCTTGAGCGGTTCAGCGAACGTGACGGGAACGCCCGGCGCGCTGCAGGGTGCCCGGGCGAGATCGTTTGCCACCGCCGCGCCAACCCGACGGCCTTCGCGAAACGCCCAGCCGCCCGTTTCCACGGCCCGCAAGACATTTCCGCCGGCGAAGAAGATCGGATTGGCCATTCGCCCGTCCTGGTCGATCAACGGCCCGGCACTGCCTGCCGCCATCTCTACCGGGGATGCATCGAGAAGCGCCGCATCCGGCGTGAACCGCCCGGTGAGCAGAACACCATCGCATTGAACCGTCAGGATACGACCATCCACAAGACGGATATCCGCCTCCTCGACCCGGCCGCGGCCGCGGATATCCGTGAGTGCGGCGCCACAATGAAAGGGCACCCCAACAACCGGCGGGAAGCATCGAAAAGGCCACCGCGCTAATGGATAAGGTTCCGGCTCGATCATCGCCACCGGCCGGGCATGATGCGTAAGGCAGGTCAAAAGCGCAGAAAAGGAAACAAGTTCCGAACCGACGATCAGCGGCCGGCGAAATGGCATGATGCCGTGAAAGGCGACATAGGCTTGCAGCGTGCCGGTGGTGAGGACGCCCACCGGCCTGTCACCGGGCAGAAGCCGCGCGGAGCGTGGTTTTTCCCGCGCGCCCGTGGCCAACACGATACGCCGGGCCTTCAGTGTCTCGACGCCGCGTGCCGATGTCACCAGCAGCGTGCCATCCCGCCGCAGTTCGACCACGGAATGACCGGTGCGGATATCGATACCCGCTTCCTGCGCCTGCCGCTGCAGGCGTTGCGCATAAGCCGGGCCTAAATAGACGCGTCCGAATTCGCGCATGCCAAAAGGTGAATGCACGCAATGCCGGGTGGCGCCACCGAGAGCGGGTTCACGGTCGAGGATCATCACGCAGGGGATATCGCGCGCTTTCAGCTCAAGCGCCGCAGCCACGCCCGCCGGACCGCCGCCGACCACGATGACATCTGCATTCTCAAGGTGTTGATGCACGCGCTGAAACGGCTCCCCGGCGCTCATCGGTCCGCTCCCTCTCGGACGGAAAGCGGCGTTGCCAGACGGTCGCCGGTCATCGCCGCCAACCACGCGTTGCAATAAAAGCCCTGACAGCGCCCCATCCCTGCGCGGGTACGCCGCCGCAGGCCTCCGAAATCGCCGGGTGGCACCGGGCTCGAAAATGTCGCCTCGATTTCCCGGCGGGTGACGAGTTCGCAATGACAGACGATTTCGCCGTGATCGGCACGCTGCCAGTCCCGCCCGCAGGTTTCGGTCAGATTGGGCATCGTCACTTCAGGGATTGAGGATGGCGGGTTAAAACGCGTACCGAAACCTTCGTGAAGCCTCAGCGCATGCTGCGCCAGTCCGAGCGCGGCACTGAGGCCCGTGGAGCGAATGCCGCCGAGCGTGATCGCCCGCCGGTCTGGCCGGGTGGAAATCCGGTAGTGTTTCTTTTCAGAGGCCGGGCGCAGACCGGCATAAACAGCGGTCACGGAAACGGAGGCCAGCGCGGGAACGATTTCCGTACCGCGTTCCAGCAGTCCTTTCAGCGTCGCCGTCTCGACCGTCGCGCGTTCGCGATCTTCCTGCTCTTCCGCCGTCGGACCGACAAGAACGTTGCCGAAGGCGGTCGGGCACACCACGATGCCCTTGGTGATTTCGGTCGGAACGGGCAGAACAATGCGCGGCACATACCTACGGGCAGCCTTATCAAGCACCACGAACTGCCCCTTGCGGGGCTTGATGATGAAGTCGGGCGGAAATCCCAGACGTGCGTCGACGATATCTCCGAACAGCCCGGCGGCATTGACGACGCTGGCGGCAAATATGGTGCCCGCCGTCGTCTCTATCTGCCACACGCCGTCGAATGCACCGGACAGGACCTCCGCGTTGCGCAGCAGCTGGGCACCCAGCGCCACCGCCTGCGTGAGATAGCCGAGCGGCGCGGACCAGGGATCGATGATATGTTCGCCCGGAACGTCAAGTGCGGCGACAAGGCGGCCGGACAGGCCCGGCATGGCTTCACGGGCCTGCTCGGCCGTGCGTAACTCAAGCCCGGCAATGCCGTTGCGCCGCCCCTGTTCGGCGATCCCCTGCAGTTTTTCCGCTTCGCCCGGGTTCCAGGCGCAGACCAGTGCGCCGGTTTCGACGATGCTGAGACCCATCGGGCGATGAATGGAGAGATATTCCGCCCGGCCTGCCTTCACCAGTTCCAGCTCCAGGCTGCCTTCCGGCGCATCGAAACCGGTATGGAGGATGGCGCTATTGGCCTTGGAAGCGCCGGAGAGGATGTCGGGACCTTTTTCGATCACCACCACCTTCGCACCGGCCAGTGCGAAACGGCGGGCGACCGCGCAACCGACGACACCGGCGCCAATGACGGCGACATCAAATTCCGTAGAGGGGGTCTCGGCCATGGGGTTACCTTTGCCTTCGTCGTTCCGAGCGAGATCAACAGGCGCGACGAGTCGCACCGATGCAGAAGCGGTGTTGATAAACGGGGATGAAATCTTCGTCTTTGCCAGTCAGGGGCAGCCGGCACCGGCCGGCGACCCCCGCGACTTTACTTCACAAAAGTCTTTGTCAGGCCCGCCGTGCGGTCAACGATGAAAACGACGGCAAGTGTGAGCACGATCAAGAGAACGGAAATGGCCGCAACAAGCGGATCCGCCTGCGTCTCCACATGCTGATACATGGCGACCGGAAGCGTGGTGATGCGCGGACCCGTGAGGAACAGCGAAATCACGGCTTCGTCGAACGACACCAAAAAGGAAAGCGCCGCCGTCGCCACGACACCCGGCGCAATCATCGGCATGGTCACGCGGCGGAAAACCGTGAGCGGCGATGCGCCCAGGGTGGAGGCGGCCTCTTCGAAGATCAGCGGCAGGCCGGCAAGCGAGGTGGTAAGCACACGCAGCGCATAAGGCAGCACGATGATGAGATGCGCGATCACCAGACCGGTGAAGGTGCCGAGCAGACCGGCACCGGCAAAGACGATGAGAATAGCAAGGCCGAGAACGATTGTCGGCAGCAGCAGCGGCGCGGTGAAGAAGGCGAGAAGCGCGTCCGCGCCGATGACCCGCATGCGAACGATGGCATAGGAGGCCGGCAGCGCGATCAGCATGGACAGCACGGTGACGATGATGGCGAGAAGGGTGCTGGTGCCCAGCGCTCCCATCATCTTCGAATCATGCATGAGATCCACATACCAGCGCAGGCTCCAGCCCGAAGGCGGGAAAGCCATGTAGCTATCGGCCGAAAACGAGATCGGCACCACGAGCACCACGGGCGCCAGCAGAAAAACGAACATGATGAAGGCGACGATTTTCAGCGCCAGCGGAACGGGACGTTCTTCCATCTTTGATCTCCCTAAAGAATGGCCCGCAGAAGCCGGGAATAAAGCACCAGAGCCGCACCGAAGATCACGAGAATGATCATCGACAACGTCGCAGCGAGCGGCCAGTTGAGCGTCACGATGGCCTGATCGTAAATTTCCGTCGCCAGAAGGAAGACACGCCCGCCGCCAAGCAGCTTGGGGGTGATGAACGAACTGACGGCGAGGACGAAAGAGAGCAGGCAACCGAGCGCGACACCGGGCATGGTGAGCGGCACGATGATGCGCCAGAACACCTTCCAGGGCGATGCGCCGAGTGTTTCGGCCGCCTCCTCGACACGCGGATCGAGCCTGCCGAAACCGGCAAGCAGCGCCAGGATCATATAGGGCATCAGGATTTCGGTGAGACCGATGACAACGCCGACCTTGTTGAACAGCAGCCGCACACCGCTTTCCGCACCGAATGCGAAGAGGATATTGTTGATGAGGCCGTCATCGGCAAGGATCGCGATCCAGCCATAGGTACGCACCACGGCCGAGGTCAAAAGCGGCGAGATGACCAGTACCAGCAGCAGCGTCTTCCAGCGACCCTGCGCCCGGTGAAGATAGAGCGCGATGGGATAGGAAGCGATAAGCGTGAGGACGGTGATCAAGAGGCTGGTCAGAATGCTCTGGCCGATCAGTTCGATATAAAAACCGTCGGTCAGCGTCGATGTCCAGTTGTCGAGTGTGTGGGCTTCGCCAAGACCGCCGCCGCCGAGGCTTTCGCGGAAGGAAAGCAGGAGCAGGTTGAAGACCGGCATCACAAAGGCAAGGCCGTTGACCGCAATGATCGGCCCGAGAAGAAGCGTTGCGAGAAACACCATGGAGTATGTACGGCTGCCGGGAGCCGTGATCATGACCGCCGCTGTCATTGGTTTGCTCCGAAGACCAGCGTGTCCTCCACGCGCCAGACGAGGCTGACTGCGCTGCCCGCCGCCACCGGCGTTTCGCCGCCTGATGTGGCACGCTCTACGGACAGCGTCTGGCCGCCCGCGGCGATCTCGTAATGGAGGATGTCACCGGCATAATAGACATCGCGGACTTCACCGGCGATACGATTGACCGGCGCTCCCTCGAAATCGGGCGCGACGTCACCGGCCACCGTCATGGCCATGCGATGCGGCCGGACCATAAGGTCGATCTTGCCATTGTGCGAACCGGGCGCCCGCAATACCGCATCACCGACCGTGATGTGATCGCCGACCGCGTTTCCGACCAGGCGGTTGGTGCGGCCGACGAAAGAGGCGACGAATGCCGTCGCCGGGCGCTCGTAGAGGTCATGCGGCGTGCCGAGCTGTTCCAGACGCCCGCCATTGAGGACGGCGACCTTGTCGCACATGCTGAGCGCCTCCACCTGATCATGGGTGACGAAGATTGAAGTGATGCCGAGCTGTTTCTGGATACGGCGGATTTCAGAGCGCATCTCGTCGCGCAGCTTGGCGTCGAGATTGGAAAGAGGCTCGTCGAACAGGAGAATGGAGGGCTGGATGACGAGAGCACGTGCCAGTGCGACACGCTGCTGCTGGCCGCCGGAAAGCTGGGCCGGTCGGCGGTCCTCGCGCCCTTCCAGACGCACCATGGCGATTGCCTCACGGGCACGCCGTTCCGCTTCCGCAGCCGGCACCTTGCGCATTTCAAGACCGAACATGACGTTCTTGAGAACCGTCATATGCGGGAACAGCGCATAGCTCTGAAAGACAAGGCCAATATCGCGCTTGTAGGGCGCAAGCCGGGTTACGTCCTTGCCATCGATCAGGATCGAGCCCGACGTCACCGGGGCAAGCCCGGCAATCATGCGCAGCGACGTCGACTTGCCGCAGCCGGACGGACCGAGAAAGGCGACCAGTTCGCCTTTGGGTATCTCGAGATTGAGATTATCCACGGCTACCATGGTTTCATAGCGCTTGGTCAGCGAACGAATTGAGAGAAATCCTGGCTGCATGATGTCTGAAGTTCCCATTCTGGCTTTTTGCCTTTCTCCAGAGCATGTCAGACACTTGGCGTCTTGAACATGTCCTGTCCCTTGCGCGCCGACCCACCTCGCCACCGATCCGAGCGTCGGTGGGGAAGATGAGCCGAGAGGTTTGGTATGCTGCTTCCGCAGCCGACAAGGGGTGCGGAAGTCTTGCCATTTCTCACGCCAGGCGCGAAAAGCCTCAGCGGCTGAGCGGAATGACCTTGCGACGCCAGTCCTGCGTGATCTGGTCACGAACCTTCGAGAGGCCGATCCAGTCAACCGGAATGACCTTGTCCATCGCCTTGACGACCGTGCGATCGCTAACATCGGCAGTCACCGTGGCCTTGGCATTGGTCGGCGCATAATACATGGCGGCGGTGAAGGCGGCCTGGGCTTCCGGGCTCAATGCATAATCGACGAACTTGCGGGCCGCCTCGGACGAAGGGCCTCCTTTGACGAGGTTGAGCGTATTGATCTGGAGAATCGTACCTTCCTTCGGAAGAACGACCTTCATCTTGCCCTTGGAACCATCGGCATTCACCTGGCTGCGGGCGTTCCAGCCCACGCCCAGCGATACCTGGCCATTGACGACATTCGGATAGACTTCCGGTTTCGGTTCCCAGGTCTGGACGTTCGGCGCGACTTCGGCCATCGCACTGATGCCGGCGTCGATATTCTTGATGAAGTCTTTGCCGCCATTCATGTGATCCATGATGATCGTCGTGCCGATACCGACGATGTCAGGGGCGCTCAGCATGGCGACCTTGCCCTTGAAGGCGCTGTCTTTCAGGGCATTCCAGCTGCCCGGGGCGGTCTTGACCGCATCGGTATTGTAGATGAGAACCAGGTTGTCGAAAGTCACGCCAACACCGGCCACACCTTCGAAGCGCGCGTTCGGATAAAGGTCGGCGACATTCTTCGTCACGCTTTCATCGATCTTGTCGAACAGGCCTTCATCCGTGCCGGTTTTGGCAACAGAGACATCCATCAGCGCGATATCGGATTGCGGTGCAGCTTTCTGGGCGCGCAGCGAGCCGAGCATGGCGGCAGAACCCTGCTGCGGGAAATATTCGACCTTGATGTCAGGGTTGGCGGCCATGAAAGGCTCGATGACGGCCTTCGTGTAACGCTCCTGGAAAAGGCCGCTATAGCCGAGGAACGTCACGGTCTGCTGGGCCTGCGCCGGCAGGGCAGCCGCACCGAGCATGAGAATCCCACTCAGAAGTATCGTTTTCTTCATTGTCCTGTTCTCCTCTATTGTTATTGGGAGTGGCGAACGGATCCGCCACCCGTAAGCCTGTGTCAGGCGCTGAGCTTGGCCTGGACGAATTTATTGGCGCCCGAAATATCCGGCAGCTTCTCGCCGTTGCGCAGGCGCTCCAGAAGCACGATCTCGGCTTCCTGCATGCCGATGGCGCGCTCCGCCATGGCGCGAGCCTGGCTCGGATGAAGGGCGACCACGCCGCTCTCATCGCACAGGATCGCATCACCCGGATTGATCACCTGGCCGCCAACGCTGATTGGAATATTGATCGCGCCTTCCAGACCGAGGATCTTCGTGGTGATCGGCGACGGACCGCGGCACCACATGGGCATGTCCACCTTCGTGAACTCCGAGAAATCGGTCGCCGGACCATCGACGACACCGGCTTTGACACCGGCCATCTTCATGGTGTTGGTGATGACGCCGCCCCAGCAGGCGTGGCGGGTATCACCGCAACGGTCGATGAGAACGATATCGCCCGGACGCACGAGTTGCGTCAGGTAGTGCAGCATGGTCGAATCCGCATTCGGGATGCGAAGCGTGACGGCGGTGCCCGCCACGCGCTTGCCCGGAAGGACCGCCCGGATTTCAGGATCGACGAAACCGGAATGGAGCACATGGCCGATCGTGGCGACTTCGACCTTTTCAAGAAGTTCGATGATGTCGGGGCCGATCTGTTCCGGCATGGGGTTGACGATAAACATTGGGTCTTTCTCCGATCAGAGAACGTGGTGGTTCGCCACCGGCACGTTGGCGCGCACCTTGGCCGAATAGTCGAAGTCGAGAGCGGCGCCGGCTGTCCCGACAGTGTCGGAGCATTGCGCGACGATGTGACCCCACGGATCGATGACCATGGAATGTCCCCAGCAGGCTTTCTTTCCACCCGCATGGGTGCCGATCTGTCCGACGGCGAGGAAATAGGTCTGCGTCTCGACGGCGCGGGCGCGGGCCAGCACTTCCCAATGGTCCTTCCCCGTCATCAGCGTGAATGCAGCCGGCAGAACGATGACATCCGCGCCCTTGTCCCGCAGCGCACGGAACAGTTCCGGGAAGCGGATATCGTAGCAGATGCCGCAACCGACCGTCTTGTCGCCAACCTTATAGGTTACGACCTCTTCGCCGCGGGCGACGGAATCGGATTCGCGGTAGCTGATGCCGTTCGGCGTATCGACGTCGAACAGGTGAATCTTGCGATAACGGGCGATCTGCTTGCCATCAGGGCCGAAAACGAGGGTCGAATTATAGAAGCGGTTGCCTTCCTTCTCAACGATGGAGCCGGCATGGAGCGTTATGGCATGCTTCTTCGCGAGCCCCGAAAGCAGCGTATAGATTTCACCGCCGGGAAATTCCTCGCCGCTTTCATGCATCTCCTGAGGATTATCTCCAAGAAATGCAAAGTATTCAGGAAGAACAACAAGGTCTGGATTGTCCGCCTTGACTGCCTTCTCAATCAAATCGACAGCAACCTTCAGGTTCTCTGCCTTGTCATTCTGGGTATTCATTTGAACAAGTGAGACTTTCACGTTGCTCTCCTCTCATGTTGCGAGGAGAATTAAGAACGGGAACTGTTTTCGTGACAAACGGAAAAACTCTATCGAAACCCATAAGATAAGCTTATAGATTAATCATCTTGCAATGCAGCATAAAAATTAAGCTGCGGCGGTCATCCACTGAATCGTGGTTTCACTGACGATTTCCGTCGCCATGTCGGCGATCGCGCGGGCGAGCGCATTGTCGCCTCGCTCCTGGTAAACCGTGTGAAAGGTCAGGGGCGGCACCGATGGCGTGATGTCGAGAATACGCGCTTCGCCAGATTTGATGATGCCGTCCACCAAGACACGCGGCAGCGCACCGACGCCGACGGCCGTGGCCACGAGGCGTGTCATGATCGACAGCGAATTCGAATTATAAATCCGGCTGTCGGACAGGCCGTGCGAATCCAGAAGCGCCCGCAACGCCTGATGCGGCTGCGAGCCGGTGGAGTAGGTAAGCAACGGAAAATGCGCGATATCTTCAAGCGTCACGCCGGTTTCCGGCAGCGGCAGTTCGACCGCGCCCACCCAGCAGGATTCGAAGGTGCAAAGCGGTGAGTTATAGATGTCAGCAGCCATGATCGGCCCCATGATGAAGCCGACATCCACCTCGCCGTTCTGGATACGCTGTGAAAGTTTCAGGCTGGTATCGATTGTCAGATCCAGACTGACGCCGGGATATTGCTCGTTCATGCGGCGGATGAGAAGCGGCAGCCAGGCATACACGATCGTATCGGCAGCACCGATCCGCACAGTCCCCCTCAGCGCTTCCCGATTGCTGACGATTTGCCGGAATTCGCCGGTGAGGTTGACGATCTTTTCGGCATGTTGCAGCGCCAGACGACCGGCGGGCGTCAGGTTGACGCAGCGCACATCACGCGTGAACAGCACGACGCCGAGCTCCCGCTCCAGCGCGGCGATGCGGTTTGAAACAGATGCCTGGGTCGTGTGCAAGCGTTCCGCGGCTGCCGAAAAGCTGCTCAATCGGGCAGCCCAGAGAAAGGTTTCGAGGAATCGGGTATTCATGGCTCAATCTTCTCGGATGGCTGCGCGATCCAGCTTCAAGTCTCTGGCGTCGTCTCGCCCTTGGCATCTGTGGTTCAAGAGGCAGTATGTCCGATGGGCGCGCCCATAAGCAAGTGATCACCGCCGCGTTTGCAGGGGGCGAAAATGAGCCTTGAGGTGACGGTATGACGGACAGCCAACAAATCCGCACCATCCGATTCCGGCGCTTATCGCGGTCAAGCGGCGCGTTATCGTGTCGTCTATGCCGGCTTTGCAACACTTGGCGGAACTTGGCGTTATAAAGGCATAAAGTTTCTAGATGCCAGGGGCGACATGGACGACAGCTTGACCGTTCCCAAGATCAACCGGCTCGTATTGCAAAATCTCGTAACCGGGCTGAGCGACGGGCTGATCCTTCTCGAAAACGACGGAACAATCGCCTGGGCCAACAGGGCGGCGCTTGTGATGCACCGCATAGAATCGGTATCCGAACTCGGCGACGATACCGAAAGCTACCGGCGGAATTTCACGCTTCGGTATCGCAATAATCACCTTCTAGAAGCAGGGCAGTATCCGCTTGAGCGGCTTCTTGCCGGCGAGACCTTTGAAGACGTCACGGTGGAAATATCGCCGAGTGACGATGAAACCGAATGCTGGGTGCACACCGTGCGTGGCCTTATCCTGGAAGATGCCGGCGCGAAACCGGATGTGCTGGTGCTGATCATTCGTGACGAAACGCCGCGCTACGAAGCGGAGGCACGTTTCGAGAGTGCTTTTAACGCAAATCCCGCACCTGGTCTCATCTGCAGGCTTGAAGACCAGCGCTTCATTCGCGTCAACCAGGGCTTTTTGGAAATGACCGGCTTCAGCCGGGAGGATATTATCGGCATCAGCGTCGAGGAACTCGGCCTGTTTTCCGAATGCGATACCGGCGAGGATGCGCTGAAACGCCTGCATGAAGGACGTGTCATACGCCAGCGTGAGGCGCTCATCCCCATTCCCGGCGGCGACCGGCTGGTGATTGTGGCGGGAGAAACCATCGCCGTTGCCGAAGAGCCGTGCATGCTTTTTACCTTCGCCGATCTCGACGGCCGCCGGAAAGCACAAAATGCCCTTCGCCAGAGCGAGGAGCGCTTTTTCAAATCCTTCCGACTCTCGCCTGCACCGGCTGCGATTTCGAGGCTTGAAGATTTCGTGCTGACAGAAGTCAACGATGCATTTCTGACGCTGTGCGGACGCAAGGAAGCCGAGGTGGTGGGCAAGACGGCGAGCGAACTGAAATTGTGGGACGATGTGGCAGCACGGCGCGATGTCGAAAAGCGGCTGAAGGACAATATCCCGATCCGCAACGAGAACCTGCGCATGAACCTTGCCGATGGCAGCGCGGCCGAATGTATCGTTTCTGCAGAACGCGCCGAGATCAATGACCAGCTCTGTGTCATCTGGGCGATACAGGATGTGACGGAACGACGCCGCTCCGAGAACGAACTGATCGAGGCGATCGAGAGCGTCATGGCCGATACATCATGGTTCAGTCGCACCGTGGTGGAACGGCTGGCAGGGCTCAGGCAGAATTCCCGCGGGGCGTCATCCTCCGCTTCGCTCAAGGATCTCACCGAGCGTGAAGAGCAGATATTGTCTCTGATCTGCGACGGATGCAGCGACAAGGAAATGAGCGACCGGTTGAACCTGTCCAGACATACCATCCGCAATCATATTGCGTCGCTATACGGCAAGATCGGCGTTAACCGCCGCACGGCGGCGGTCATCTGGGCTAGGGAGCGCGGTTTTGCCGGCCGCCGGGAAAAACAACATTCGCCACCCGCAAAATAGGTCAATTTGTACCAGTTGAACTAGTAGCTAATGCTCTGCAAGGAGCACTATTCCAGGGCTACCTTTCCATCATGCCGTTACCAACCGCGGCACGCTCAAACGATGGAAGGAGTTCGTCATGGACAATAACCGTATCGAAGGTATCGCCCGTCAGGCAAAGGGCACGATCAAGGAAGCAGCCGGCAAGATCACCGGCAATGACAAGCTTCAGGCTGAAGGCAAGGCCGAAAAACTGGCCGGCCAGGCGCAGGAAAAGCTGGGCCAGACGAAGGATACCGTCAAAAAAGCATTCAAGTGAACCGTCAATGTTCAAGGCAGGAGGTTTCACCATGATGCTTGCGTGCGAAGCAACCCCGGCGGCAAGCTGCCTTCCGCAGGAGGTCAGCCTCTGCGCCGCCTTGCAGGCCGTAATCGCCTATGCTGACGGACAGGAGAAAAGCTCAATCTCCGTCACGTCGGTCGAGGGCCGTATTGTGCTCTCGGGCGAGGTTGAAACGCTCTCTGCCTTCGAACGTGCGGTGATCATCGCGGAATGTTTCGCATCGCGGCCGATCATTGCGGATCTGGCGATCCGGCAGCCGCCCTATCCCTATCTGGATGCCTCTTCCCCACGCATCCGCCTCGTGAATGATAACAGGAGTGACAGACAATGAAAAAACTCGTTCTCGCAACTGCAATTGCAACGCTGGCCATTGCCCCACTCGCTTCCGCCGAGACGAAGCACAACGGCAAGCGCGCTACGGAAACCGCGCAGAAGGAGCGTGTCGGCACGCTGTCGTGTGAAATCGCCGGCGGCGTCGGCCTCGTCGTCGGATCCAGCAAGGCGGTGAACTGCGAATTCCGCCAGCGCTCAGGAAAGACTGAGCGCTACACGGGCAAGATCGGCAAGCTCGGTCTCGACATCGGCGTGACCGGCAAGACCTTTATGAGCTGGATCGTGCTGAACACGGCGGCAAGCCGTGTGGGTGACGGCGCGCTGAGCGGTGATTATGTCGGCGCTTCCGCAGGAGCGTCGGTCGGGGTCGGTGTCGGCGCCAATGCGCTGATCGGCGGCAATGCCAAAAACTTTGCCCTGCAGCCTATCAGTGCGGAAGTGGGAACCGGCGTTAATGTTGCAGCGGGTGTATCCCACCTTCAACTGAAGCGCGCGGGTTAACCGTGCATCCGGGGCATTCAAGGAGTGGCCGCGCCTGGCTGGCGCGGCCACAAATTGCGGCCGGCTACTGTATCTTGTCCAGCATCTTGTAATATAAACCCACGAGCGGCAGGAACCAGGGCTTGCCGAAATGACCTGGCACCGCCGGCCACTCAAGCCCCTTTAGCGGGTTGTTGTCCGGCCGCCCCAGAATGGCGTCCGCAACCACCATGCCGAGATGTGTGGAAAGCTGCGCCCCGTGACCGGAATAGCCCATGGCATACCAGACGCCATCGTGATAGCCGGCCCGCGGATAGCGGTCCTTGGTCATGTCCACCAGTCCGCCCCAGCAATAGTCTATCGGCACATGCGAAAGCTGGGGAAAAATGCGATGGAGGCTTTCCGTCAGGATCGCTCCGCTCTTGGCGTCAGAACGCTGGTCCGACGTGGCGGAGAAGCGTGCACGGCCGCCAAAGATCAGCCGGTTATCCGGAGCCAGCCGGAAGTAGTTGCCGATGTTCATGGAGTTGACATAGGTGCGGTTGCCCGGAACCGACGCCTTCACTTCTGCATCCGTCAGCGGCCGCGTTGCGATGATGAAACTGCCGACGGCGATGATGCGCCGGCGAAAATAACCGAAACCAGAGGGCGTGTAAGCGCCAGTCGCAATGAGAACATTGTCCGCGGTCACCTTGCCGCGCGCAGTTTCAAGTTCGTGAAGCCCGCCGTTCTGGATGTGTTTCGTCACCGACGCATTTTCGAAGATCACCGCGCCATGACGGCTGGCAGCTTCGGCGAGCCCTGCCACATAACGGCCCATATGCATCATGGCGCTCTTCTTCGAGAGCATGGCGCCATGAAAGGGCGATCCTATTTCCGCCGTAAGATCGGCGGCGGACAGAAGCGCCGTATCGGGATCGACCTCGGCGTGGACAGCTTCGAAATTCCTCGCCAGCCCTTCGAAATGCTGCGGCTTCGAGGCCATTTTCAGTTTGCCCGCCCGGCGGAAATTACAGTCGATACCTTCCTCGGCGATCAGGCTCTCCAGCGTGTCGATTGACGCGTCCAGCGCTTTGTAGAGCGCAATGGCTCGTTCCTTGCCAAGCTCCGCCTTAGCGGAAAGATAGGAATGGGCAAGGCCGTTATTGAGGTGCCCGCCATTGCGGCCGGAAGCACCCCAGCCGACCCGCTGCCCTTCCAGAACAACGACGCGCGCGCCCGCTTTTGCGAGCTGGCGCGCAGCACCAAGACCGGTAAAGCCGCCGCCGATGACGGCTACATCATAGTGACCCTCTACAGGACCTTCCGCCGCCCCCGCGAAAGAGGGGGCAGTATCGTGCCAGTAGGAGACGAGCTTCATGGCCTGGTCCTTTCCTTACAGTCCGACAACACCCGCGAGACCGGAAATATCGGCGATCTCGACATAACCATAATAAGGGTTTGCCGGTTCGTGGCCGCGATTGACCCAGACCTTGTTCTTGATGCCGAGATCATGGGCCGACATCAGGTCGTAACGGAATGAGGACGAGACGTGGAGAATGTCTTCCGGACCACAGCCGAGCATGTCGAACAAATATTCGAAAGCCTTGAAATGCGGTTTGTAGGCCTGCGCCTGCTCGGCCGTATAGACGGCATGGAACGGCGCACCGAGCTTTGCGACATTCGACATGATCTGCGAATCCATGGCGTTGGACAGGATGACGAGCGGAATTTCGTTGGCGACCTTCGCCAGACCAGCGGGGACGTCCGCGTGCGGACCCCAGGTCGGAACGCGCTCATAGGTCATGATGGCATCCTCGTCCTTGAAGGATACGCCGTTGCGCTTGCATGTCCGTGACAGCGCGTTGTGAACGACTTCAGCGTAAGGCTTCCAGTCATGCATGACCTCATCCAGACGATAAGCGGAGAAATTCTTGATGAATTCCTGCATCTGCGCTTCATCCAGGCGGTCGCCGTAAAGATCGCGGGCGGCCTCGGCCATCTGAAAGTTAATCAACGTACCGTAGCAATCGAAAGTGATGTATTTCGGGCGGAAGATGGTCATGTCGTCGTCATCCTTGATTGGGGATCGAGTGTGGCCGGAATAATGAGATCATAGAAAGCCTTTGTCCCGTCGGCGCACCGCAATTGCCCGTCGCGAAAGCAGATTGTTGCGTATGTAGCTGCCAGTTTGGCAGAGAGTTGCGCGCGGAGAAACCCGGATGCCCTCGCCTGGCCCGGTTTGCCGCCAGGCGCGCACGACAGGCGGCATAAGATGCGGCAACGGATAAAAGCAACAGCGAAACATATCGAACCTTCCCATTTGTCGGGACAATCTTCTTCAAACCTCAGTCTATCAATGAACCAGCAGAGCAAACGGAGTTTCGGCATGCACGCCAGCCCCATCGACATCCAGTCCTTTCAACCTGACCATCTTGACGCCGCCGTCGAACTCTCGCGCCAGGCCGGTTGGCCGCATCGCAAGGAAGACTGGGCGCTTGTCCTTTCAATCAGCAATGGCTTCGTCGCGCTCGAAAACGGCCGTGTCGTCGGAACCGCAATGGCGACGCTGCTGGGAGATGGCTGCGCCACCGTCAATATGGTGATCGTGGATGAGGCCATGCGCGGCCGCGGTCTTGGCCGCCGTCTGATGGATGCGGCGATCGGCGCCGCCGAGGAGCGCGAATGCCGCCTGGTCGCCACGGCCGATGGCCTTCCCCTCTATGAAAAAATGGGCTTCGTCGCCTCGGGGGAAGTGCTCCAGCATCAGGGCGTTCCTGTTCCTGGCGAAAAGCCGGCGGGTGTCGCCTGGCTCGAGACCGTCGTTCCAGGGGAGCTTGCGGTGCTCGATGCGCAGGCGTTCGGCGCGGACCGCACCCCGCTCTTTGCAGCGCTTGTCGCGAGAGCGCGTTTTGCCGAAGTCCGGCAGGAGGGCGTCCTCAAGGGCTTTGCAGGCCTGCGCGCCTTCGGGCGCGGTGAGGTAATAGGCCCGGTCGTGGCAGAAAATGCTGAAACTGCAAAGGCCCTCATCGCTTTCTTCATTGCCGAGCGCCCCGGCATGTTCCTGCGGGTGGACACCACCGCCGATACGGGTCTCGCCCCATGGCTCGTCGAAAATGGTCTTGCCCATGTCGGCGGCGGCATCGCCATGCGCCGACCGAAGACCGATATCGCCCCCGGCAGAAAATTCAAAACATTTGCATTGACCAGCCAGGCACTCGGCTGAATCCGGAGAGAGACCCATGTTAAGCAATTCCCTGATCGAACTGGACCGCGCCCATCTGGTGCACCCCGTCTCCTCCTTCCGCGGCCATGAGAAGCTGGGCGTGCGGGTGCTGAAATCGGCAAGCGGCGCCACCGTCACCGACATCACCGGCCACCAGCTCATCGATGGCTTTGCCGGTCTGTGGTGCGTGAATGCCGGTTATGGTCATGACAGCATCGTTGAGGCCGCAGCCAGACAGATGCGGGAATTGCCCTATGCCACAGCCTATTTCGACATTGGCAGCGAGCCGGCCATCCGGCTTGCGTCGGAACTCGCCGACCGAGCGCCCGGCGACCTGAACCATGTCTATTTCACGCTTGGCGGCTCCGATGCCGTGGACAGCACCATCCGTTTCATCCGCTATTACTGGCACGCCAGGGGTGAGCCGCAGCGTGACCAGTTCATCTCCATCGAACAGGGTTATCACGGCTCCACCACCGCCGGCTCGGGCCTCACCGCCCTGCCCGCGTTTCATGCTGGTTTCGGCGTGCCTTACGACTGGCAGCACAAAATCCCGTCGCATTACGCCTATCGCAACCCGGCCGGAAGCGATCCCGCCGCCATCATCGCCTCCTCCCTGCAAATTCTGAAGGACAAGATCGAGACGATCGGTCCGGAGCGCGTCGCCGCCTTTTATGCGGAGCCCATTCAGGGTTCCGGCGGGGTGCTCGTACCGCCGCCCGGCTGGATCAAGGCCATGCGGGACCTCTGCAAGTCATACGGCATCCTTTTCGTCGCCGACGAAGTCATCACCGGCTTCGGGCGTACCGGCCCGCTTTTTGCCTGCGCCGACGAAGATATCGTGCCCGACTTCATCACCGCGGCGAAGGGCCTCACGTCCGGCTACGTGCCGATGGGCGCGGTATTCATGGCTGATCATGTCTACGACACGATTGCCGATTTCGCAGGCGACGCGGCGGTCGGCCATGGCTATACCTATTCCGCTCATCCGGTCAGCGCAGCCGTGGGTCTGGAAGTGCTGAAGCTCTACGAAGGCGGGCTGCTGGAGAATGGCCGCCGCGCCGGCGCGCACCTCATGGCGGGGCTGGAAGGGCTGAGAAGCCATCCGCTGGTCGGCGATGTGCGCGGCCGCGGCATGCTTGCCGCCGTCGAGCTTGTGACCGACAAGGAGAAGAAAACCCCGCTTCCGGCAGCGGCCATACCGGCCCGCAGGGTTTTTGATCGCGCCTGGGAGAACGGCCTCATCGTACGCGCCTTCGCGAACGGCATCCTCGGCTACGCGCCGCCGCTCTGCTGTACGGATGGCGAGATCGATGCGATAATCGAACGGACGCTTAAAACCCTCGATCAGACGTTAGAGGACCCGACCGTGCGGGCGGCAATGGCCTGAAGCGGCGACCGGCTCTTTCCCGGCACCTTCGCGAAATGTCGCCACACAGCGGATATTCGCAATATTCTGCCGAAGAGCCGATCCATTTCGGAGAATCCGGCGCGCCGGAACTGCCAAACTATCCCTAAGAAAAAGCACAAAACGCCACTAAAACAGGCGTTTTCAAAAATGGGAACGGGACAAGGATTCCGTCCGGGAACGAAATAAAATGCCGCAACCCTCCCCTAAAAAGGACGTGGCGGCAGAGCGGAGACCGACATTGCCCAAAAAACTGAGCGACTTCAAATATATGAGCTTCGACGTGGTGGGAACCCTCATCGATTTCGAACGGGGTCTGACATCGACGCTGGCCGCAATCGGTGCGGAAAACGGTGTTGAGGTCGATGGTGAAAAGGCGCTCGCGCTCTACCGTGCGGCCCGCTACTCCGACGCGACCGACCTTTTTCCCGATGATCTCGTGCGCGTCTACCTCATCATTGCCCCTGAGCTCGGCCTGCCGGTGGAGCGCGCCTATGGTGAGCGTCTGCGCGACGCGGCGAAGGACTGGAAAGGCTTTGCCGACAGCCGCGCCGCCATGGCCGAACTTTCAAAGACCCACCGCCTGATCGCCATGACCAACGCCCGACGCTGGGCCTTCGACTATTTCTCGAAGGAACTCGGCAACCCCTTCCACGCCGCTTTCACTGCCGATGACACCGGCACTGAAAAGCCCGACCCTGCCTTCTTCGAGAAGGTCTTCTCCTTCGTGGAAAGCGAAGGAGCGTCGAAGGACGACATTCTGCACGTGGCGCAGAGCCAGTACCACGATATCGGCATTTCCCGAAAACTCGGCATGACCAATTGCTGGATAGAGCGTCGCCATGCCCAGAAGGGATATGGCGGCACGATCGAGCCGGAAAACTTTACCGAACCGGATTATCACTTCACGTCCATGGCCGGCCTTGCCGAAGCCGCCAGACAATCGGGCGGCTGAGCCGCCCCTGCTGTCGGCGTGGCGCACACCGGTGCCCAGCCGCAGATAATTTCTACAGACGCATTTCAAGAAATCATACAAAAGGGGAAGACCATGAGTGACAGGATTTCAAACTGGACCCGCTCCGACGATGCTGCCGTTGAACAGGCGATACGCCGCGGCGCCACACGGCGCGAACTGCTTCACATGATGCTGGCGGGCGGCGTGGCCCTTTCCGCCGGCTCGGCAATCCTCGGCCGCGCCTCGCAGGCCGTGGCGGCTACCCCCGTTTCCGGCGGCGCGCTGAAGGCGGCGGGCTGGTCGGCCTCCACTGCCGATACGCTGGATCCGGCCAAAGCCTCGCTCTCGACGGATTATGTCCGCTGCTGCGCGCTCTACAACCGCCTGAGCTTTCTCGACATTTCCGGCACGCCGCAGATGGAGCTGGCCGAATCGATCGAATCCAGGGACGCCAAGACCTGGACCGTGAAACTCCGCTCAGGAGTGACCTTCCACGACGGCAAGGCGCTGACCGCCGACGACGTGGTCTATTCGCTGAAGCGCCATCTCGATCCAGCCGTCGGCTCCAAGGTTGCCAAGATCGCGGCGCAGATGACCGGCTTCAAAGCCGTCGACAAGAGCACCGTCGAGATTACGCTGGCCAGCGCCAATGCCGACCTGCCGACGATCCTTGCCATGCACCACTTCATGATCGTGGCCGACGGCACCACCGATTTCTCCAAGGGCAATGGCACCGGTGCCTTCAAGCTGGAAAAATTCGAGCCGGGGGTACGCTCGATCATGGCGAAGAATACCAATTACTGGAAATCCGGCGGACCGCACGTCGACAGCTTCGAGTTCTTCGCGATCTCGGACGATAATGCCCGTGTCAACGCGCTTCTCTCCGGTGATATCCAGCTCGCCGCCGCCATCAACCCGCGCGCGCTCCGTCTGCTCGACAAGCAGGAGGGCGTTGTCCTGTCGAAGGGAACGTCCGGCAACTACACCAATCTCAACATCCGTCTTGATCAGGCCCCCGGTAACAAGGCCGATTTCATTGCCGGCATGAAGTCGATCGTCAATCGCGAGCAGATCGTCAAGGCGGCCCTGCGCGGACTTGGGGAAGTGGGGAACGACCAGCCGGTGCCGCCCATGAGCCCCTATCACAATCCGGATCTGAAGCCGAAAGCCTTCGATCCCGAGAAGGCGAAGTTCCACTTCGAAAAAGCCGGCGTCAATGGCCAGTCCATCCCGGTCATTACCTCCGACGCGGCGAACTCGGCCATCGACATGGCGATGATCATCCAGGCTTCGGCTGCGGAAATCGGCGTCAAGCTGGACGTGCAGCGCGTTCCCGCCGACGGCTACTGGAGCAATTACTGGCTGAAGGCCCCGATCCATTTCGGCAACATCAACCCGCGTCCGACGCCCGACATCCTGTTCTCGCTGCTTTATGCATCGGACGCGCCGTGGAACGAAAGCCAGTACAAGTCGGAAAAATTCGACAAGTTGATGCTGGAGGCGCGCGGCCTGCTCGACATGGAGAAGCGCAAGCAGATCTACTTCGAGATGCAGACGATGATCGCCGACGAAGCAGGCACCATCATTCCCGCCTATCTCACCAATGTGGACGCAATCTCCTCCAAGCTGAAGGGGCTGGAAGCCAATCCACTCGGCGGCATGATGGGTTACGCCTTCGCGGAATACGTCTGGCTCGAAGCCTGATAAACCATGGTGCCGGGCGTGAAACAGCGCCCGGCAAGCTTTCCCCAAGATGCGGGAAGCCTCCACCATCAGGCAGGTTGCAGGAGCATGTGAATGAACAGCCGGATATTATCCCTTGTCGCCAGGCGGCTGGTCGTCATGCTGACGACGCTGCTTATCGTCTCATTTATCGTCTTTTCAGCCACCAGCCTGTTACCCGGCGACACCGCGACGATCCTCCTCGGCCAGGCGGCGACGCCTGAAGCCGTTGCCGGCCTGCGTACCGCCATGCATCTCGACGATCCCGCCCTGCTGCGTTTCATCCGTTGGCTTTTCGGCCTGGTGCAGGGAGATCTCGGCACGTCCTATGCCAATAACATGGCGATTGCCGATCTCATCGGCCCGCGTTTCATCAACTCCATGAAGCTGGCCGGCATCACGACCATCATCGCCGTGCCGCTGGCGCTGACGCTCGGCATCAGTTCCGCAATGCTGCGCGGAACGCTTTATGACCGGGCCGTCACCGTGCTGACCATCGGCGTCATTTCGGTGCCGGAATTCATGATCGCGACGCTCGCGGTGCTGCTTTTTGCCGTTTACCTGAAATGGCTGCCGGCGCTCTCGCTCGTCAGCGAAGTGCACACGCTTTTCGATGTGCTGCGTGTTTACGCCATGCCCGTCATCACCCTGACCTTCGTTGTCTCCGCCCAAATGATCCGCATGAGCCGCGCCGCCGTTATCGAGACACTCGACACGCCGTATGTCGAAATGGCGCTGCTGAAAGGTGCGCCGCGCATGCGCATCGTGCTGCGCCACGCGCTGCCAAACGCGCTCGGCCCCATTGTCAACGCGGTGGCGCTCTCGCTCTCCTATCTTGTCGGCGGTGTTATCATCGTCGAGACGATCTTCAATTTTCCCGGCATCGCCAAGCTGATGGTCGATGGCGTCGCCACCCGCGACCTGCCGCTGATCCAGACCTGCGCAATGATCTTCTGCGTCGGTTATCTCCTCCTCATCACGACGGCAGACATCATCGCCATCATGTCCAATCCGAGGCTGCGCTGATGGCCGATCATGTCAAAACAACTTCGGGGACCTCGCGTTTGGGTTACAAGATCAACGCAGTCGGCGTTTTCGGCTTTCTCGTCATCTTTCTCTGGGCCATGGTTGCGATCTTCGCGCCATATCTCATTCCGCATCCGGTCGGTGAAATCGTCGATTTCGATTATTTCGGGCCGATGACATCGGAGCTCTGGCTCGGTTCGGACTATCTCGGTCGTGACGTGCTTTCCCGTATTCTCATGGGCGCACGTTTTACGGTCGGCATTTCGCTGGCAGCGGTCGCCATCGCCTGCACCTGCGGCGTTGTGCTCGGCATGTGCGCCGCCGTCATCGGCGGCTGGTTCGACGCCGCGCTCAGCCGGTTTCTCGATGCGGTGAATTCCATTCCAAGCAAGCTTTTCGGCCTTGTGGTCGTCGCCGCTGTCGGTTCGTCCATTCCGGTGTTGATCGTCACGCTCTCGGTCATCTACACGCCCGGCGCCTATCGTTTTGCCCGCGCGCTTGCAGTCAATGTCAACACAATGGATTTCGTCACAGTGGCGCGTGTTCGCGGCGAGAGCCTCTTTTATCTCATCGGCTCCGAAATTCTGCCGAACATCATCCGGCCCGTGCTTGCCGATCTCGGCGTGCGGTTCGTGTTTATCGTCCTGCTTCTTTCTGGCCTTTCCTTCCTTGGCCTCGGCCTGCAGCCACCCAATGCCGACTGGGGTGCGCTGGTGCGCGAAAACATCGGCGGCCTGCCTTTCGCGGCTCCCGCGGTCATTTTTCCGTCACTGGCCATTGCAAGCCTGACGATCAGCGTGAACCTGCTGATCGACAATCTGCCGCAGAAAATTCGCGACAGGAGCGAAGCATGAACAATCTCGTTGAAATCCGCGGATTGAAGGTCGAGGCAACCACCGATTCAGGCCGTCGCATCGATATCATCAAGGGCGTCGACATCGATATCGCCGATGGCGAAATCGTCGCACTGATCGGCGAAAGCGGCTCCGGCAAGACCACCATCGCACTGACGCTGATGGGTTATGCCCGCCCCGGTTGCCGCATTTCCGGCGGCAGCGTCAAGGTGGCGGGTCAGGATATGGTGCAGCTTTCCGAAACAGAGCGCGAAAGGGTTCGCGGCACACAAGTCACCTATGTCCCGCAAAGCGCTGCTGCCGCCTTCAACCCGGCACAGAAGATCATAGATCAGGTCATCGAAGTCACCCGCATCCATCACCTGATGCCGCCGCAGGAAGCCCGTGCACGCGCGGTTGAGCTCTTCAAGGCGCTCTCATTGCCCAACCCGGAAACCATCGGTGACCGTTATCCGCATCAGGTCTCCGGCGGTCAGCTTCAGCGCCTCTCCGCGGCCATGGCGCTGATCGGCAATCCGAAGCTGGTGATCTTCGACGAACCGACCACCGCACTCGACGTGACGACCCAGATCGAGGTCCTGCGCGCCTTCAAATCGGCAATGCGTAAGGGCGGCATCGGAGGTGTCTATGTGTCACACGATCTCGCCGTCGTTGCCCAGATCGCCGACCGGATCGTGGTGCTGAAAGGCGGCGAGGTACAGGAAACCGGCACCACCAGGGATATTCTCGAAAATGCGCAGCATCCCTACACAAAGGAATTGCTGACGGCATTTCATGACAAGGTCCGCGCGGTCGCCCCGCCAACGCAGGAGCGGGCAGCACCGTTGCTGGATATTGAAAATCTGATCGCTGGATATGGCACCAAGGGCGACGACAGGATGCCGCTCGTGCGCGCCGTGGATTCCGTCAGCCTTTCGGTCTATCCCGGTCGCAATCTCGGTATCATCGGCGAATCCGGCTGCGGAAAATCGACACTGGCACGCGCCATTGCCGGCATTCTTCCGGCGGCAGGCGGCCATGTCATTTTCGAAGGCAAGGAGCTGGATGCCGATGCCCGCCATCGGACAAGCGACCAGCTGCGCCGCATGCAGATCGTTTTCCAATATGCCGATACCGCGCTTAACCCTTCGAAACCGATCGAGGATATTCTCGGCCGGCCGTTGACCTTTTATCACGGCATGAAGGGCAAGGCCCGGGATGCGCGGGTCGATCAGCTTCTCGACATGGTGAAGCTGCCGCGCTCGGTGCGCCACCGTCATCCCTCAGGCCTGTCAGGCGGGCAGAAGCAGCGCGTCAATTTCGCCCGGGCGCTGGCCGCCGAACCATCACTCATCATCTGCGACGAAATCACCTCGGCGCTGGACACCGTGGTTGCCGCCGCCATCATCGATCTTCTCGGCGAATTGCAGCGGGAGCTGAACCTCTCTTACATCTTCATCAGCCACGATCTCTCGGTGGTGGAGACCATCTGCGACGAAATCGTGGTGATGTACGCCGGCAAGAAGGTGGAGCATCTGGAGACGGAAGCCATAAAATCGCCGACGCATCCCTATTCAAAGCTGCTCTTCTCTTCGGTACCCAAACTCGACCCGACATGGCTCGACAATCTTCAGCAGGATGCAGAGCTGGTGCGGGCGTTTTCCAAGCGGTGAGCTGCTGAAAAACAGTAAGGCGTTGCAAAAACCTGGGTGATTACCAAAGAGGATTGAGACGCTGTCCTCCGTCATGCCGAACTTGATCCGGCATCCAGCCACGGCGCGTCTGCCCCGTGAGAAGAGTCTTTTGCAATCAAGGACTTGATCGCGCTGGACCCCGGATCAAGTCCGGGGTGACGGAGTGTAAGTGCAACCCCCTGTCAAACCCATCGGTTCTGCGGACGTCTGATGTACTACCTCTCACTTCAAAGCGGAAAGAGGCTGGTCAGCGGCATATGCGATTTGATAATCGGCGATTTCAGCACCACGAAGCTGAAATATTTGTCGATGCCCACGTCCATATCGGTCAGCCTTTCCATGATCGACTGATATTCGACAATGCCCGACGTGACGAATTTCAGGAGGTAGTCGTAACCGCCGGAAACGAGATGGCATTCCACCACCTGATCGATTTTTTCGACGACCCCGAGGAAGCGGGCGAAATCGATCTGGCGATGATTCTTGAGTGTGATCTCGGTGAAGACCGTCAGCGTCTGGCCGAGTTTGTTGATGTTGATCTGCGCCGAATACCCCTCGATATAACCTTCCGACTGGAGCTTCTTCACCCGCATCAGGCAGGGGCTTGGCGAAAGATTGACAAGTTCCGCCAGCTCGACATTGGTGATGCGACCGTTTTTCTGAAGTTCATAGAGAATCTTGATATCGATCCGGTCAAGTTTCATCACGTGCGGAACCCCTTTTGTTTTTTCAGACACGCGGCATAAAATTCTGGCGCGGCAATTGAAATCTTACCACATGGACGCGCGCTGTCGACGCAACGATGTTTTTTTCATTCAGCAGAAAGAGTTGCAGAGAGGTCTGCGAACAGCAGGAAATTCCGACAGAGAGCCCAGTCTGGCAACGTTTGCGCGCCGGCCAAGGTAAATTAGGACGACTATAAGGAGCCAGACCATGCCCGCCCCGCTGCAACAGATAACGACATCGCCGGACCTGCCGAAAGCGGCTGACGCCGTCATCATCGGCGGCGGCATCGTCGGCGTATTCGCTGCTTATTACCTCGCGCAGCGCGGCCTGAAAGTCGCCCTTGTCGAAAAAGGTCTTATCGGCGCCGAGCAATCCAGCCGGAACTGGGGCTGGTGCCGGCAGCAGAACCGCGACGCAAGGGAATTGCCGATTTCGACGCAGAGCCTTACGCTCTGGGAACGATTTGCGGCCGAAAGCGGCGAGAACACCGGCTTTCGCCGCTGCGGGCTGCTTTACCTGAGCGACAACGAGGCCGAGCTTGCTGGATGGGCGCGCTGGCGCGACTTTGCCCTTACTGCCGGCGTGACGACCCATATGTTGAGCGCAGATGAGGCGAGCGAGCGTGGGCATGCGACCGGAAAACGCTGGAGGGGGGGCGTTTTTTCACCGACCGACGGGACAGCCGATCCTTCCATGGCGGCCCCCGCCGTAGCGCGTGCCATCATGAAGCTGGGCGGCACGGTACATCAGAACTGCGCCGCGCGGGGCCTTGAGACGGAAAATGGTCGCGTCAGCGCCGTCGTTACCGAAAAAGGAACCATCCGCACGAAAACGGCGATCATGTCCGGCGGCGCCTGGGCCTCTTCATTCTGCCGCCAGCTGGGCATCCGTTTTCCACAGGCTTCGGTTCGGTCCTCTATTCTCGCCGTTACGCCCGGCGCGGAAGGTCTGCCGGATGCGCTGCACACTGCCGCCGTCTCGGTAACGAAGCGGAATAATGGGGGCTATACGCTCGCCATCAGCGGGCTTGGACGCATTGACCCGACGGCGCAGCAGGCGCGGTTTGCGCGTGAGTTCGTGCCGATGTTCCTCAAGCGCTGGCGCAGTCTCAGGCCGGGCGGCCTGGAAGGCGTTCGCGGCGGCCATGAGTCACTGAAAAACTGGCGGCTCGATGCGCCGACCCCCATGGAAAGGGTTCGCATTCTGGATCCGAAACCGAATGCGGCAGCGATCCGCGAAACCCATGAAAGAGCTTTGCAGCTCCTGCCTGCTCTGCGCAAAACGCAGGTTTCGACCACATGGGCCGGCTTTATCGACAGCACACCGGATGGCGTACCTGCCATTGGTGAAACCATCGAATTGCCCGGCTTCATCCTCGCCGCGGGCTTCAGCGGCCATGGTTTCGGCATAGGTCCGGGAGCGGGCCACCTCATTGCCGATATCGTCACTGGCGCCAGCCCGATCGTCGATCCCGCGCCTTATCATCCCAGCCGTTTTAACAGCTCGGCCTGGGGCAAGGTCGCGGATTTCTGACGGACAAATACCCGCGGGGCTGACCCAGCGGGTATTGCAGTCCGCCGCATCTCATCTGCAGGTCAGCTTTTCGGCAGTCCGGGAGGATTGGTCCGCGATTCCGGCAGCGCCTCTTCGGAAAGTTGCCAGCGGTCGAGAATTTTCGCATAGGCACCACTCTTGATCAGGTCGTTGGTGGCGAGTGTCAATGCATCGGCCAGTCCCGAACCCTTGCGGGTGGTGATTGCAACGTCGGAACGTTCCGGCCATCCGGCGGAAAGGGTTCCGACACGCTTGATTGTCTTGTCGCGTGCGGCGATGAAAACCAGCTGGGCATGCGGCTGAACGATTACATCCGCCCGCCCTGCCGAAAGGGCTACAAGCCGCGTTGCTTCATCGTCGTAATATTGCAGCTCGATCGGCTTCAAACCGGCGGCAACGTTCTCGTCGCTCCATTTCAGCAGAATACGCTCCTGATTGGTGCCGGCGCCGACGATGATACGCAGCCCCGCCGCATCCTTCGGCTCCCTGATAGCGCTTATGCCACTGTCGGACTTGACGAAGAAGCCGTGGAGACCCTGCCGGTAGGTGGAGAAGTCGAACTTTTCCTTGCGCTGCTCCGTGACACCTACATTCGAGATCACCGCATCGTATTTGCCCGACGCGAGCCCCAGCGGCCAGTCCGCCCAGGCGACCGCCACCAGTTCCAGCTCAAGCCCGAGACTGTCGGCAACGGCGAGCGCATAATCGGGATCGGCCCCTACGACAGTCTTCGCGTCGGTTGCGTAAGTGGCCAGCGGCGGGCCGCCCGGTGAAACGGCCACGGTGAATTTGCCTGGTGAGACGAACCGGAAATCCTTCGGGATGGCGGCAATGGCACCGGCATCCTTCTCGACCCTGACACGCCTAGGCTGATCCGGCGACAGATCGAAGACATCATCTGCGAAAGCAGACGCGAAGCCGGCAAAGGAAAGAAAGGCGCCGAGCGTGACGGAGGTCAGGCGAAAGTTGAAAGTCATTGGTGTTTCCCGATATTGATCGCGGGACGGAGGTAGCGCGGGCGGGAGGAGGCCCGCGCTACCGGCTGAGTGATGTCCCACCTTCAACTCAGCTTTTTCGGCAACTTGGCTGTCAGCGATGTGCCTTCTCAGCTCTTGGGCAGACCGGGCGGGTTTGTGCGGGATTCGGTGATGGCCTCCGAGCCCAGATTCCAGCGGGCGAGAACCTTGCCGTAGTTGCCGTTCTTGATCTGGGCATTCAGTGCGGCAGTGATGGCTTCGGCAATACCGGCGTCCTTTTTCGAAGCGACGGCGATTTCCGCCGCTTCGGGCCAGCCGCCGGAGAAGGTGCCGACGAGCTTCGTCTTCTTCTGACTTGCCGCCTGGAAGGCAGAGGTGGCATTGGGGCCAAGATAGGCATCCGCGCGGCCGGATTGCAGGGCGACATCAAGCACCGCCTGGTCGTCGTAATATTGTACCTCGGTGTCGGCCAGACCCTTGGCTTTGTTGTCCTTGATCCACTTCAAGAGTATCTGCTCCTGATTGGTGGCCGCGCCGACAATCACCTTCAGCCCGGCAACATCCTCGGGCTTGCCGATTGACGTGACCTTGCTGTTGTTGCCCACGTAAAAGCCAAGCAAGTCGTTGCGATAGCTGGAGAAATCGAACTTTTCCTTACGGGCCTCCGTCACCGTTATATTAGACGTCACGGCGTCATATTTGCCTGATGTGAGACCGAGCGGCCAGTCAGCCCAGGCGATGGGGACAAGCTGAAGTTCAAGTCCAAGGCTGTCGGCGACGAGCTGGGCAATATCCGGCTCCACGCCGATCGGCGTCTTCGTGTCGCTCGCGTAATCCACCAGCGGCAACCGGAAAGGTACGGTCGCAACCGTCAGCTTTCCATCGGCGACGAACTTGTGGCCGGCAGGCAGAAGCTTGATCGCCTCCTCCACCTTTTCTGCGCGAACGCGACCCTTCTGCTCCGGCGACAGGTCAACCTCCTGCGCATGCGCTGCCGGGATGAGCGCGGCAGTGGCCGTGAAAAGACCACCGGCGAGCAGGGAAAATAATTTCGATGAAAAAGCCATGTGAGTGTTTCCTTTTTGTTGATTAGAGAACTTTGGCGAGGAATTCGGCTGTGCGCGGATGCTCGGGATTATTGAACACCTTGTCAGGCGTGCCCGTTTCGAGAATCCGCCCCTGCTCCATGAAGATCACCCTGTCGGAAACTTCGCGGGCAAAACCGATCTCGTGCGTGACGATGATGAGGGTGACGCCGGACCGGGACAGTTCCTTGATGACGTCAAGCACCTCGTTGACGAGTTCGGGATCAAGCGCCGAGGTCGGCTCATCGAACAACAGCACCTTTGGCCGCAGGGCAAGCGCCCGCGCAATCGCCACGCGCTGCTGCTGGCCGCCCGAAAGCTGACGCGGATAGGCTCCGGACTTTTCGGCAAGACCGACGCGAGCCAGAAGATCCCTCGCCTCCGCCTCGGCCTGCTCCTTCTTGATGCCCCGAACCACGACCGGCGCTTCGGCTATATTTTCCAGTGCGGTAAGATGGGGGAAGAGGTTGAAGCTCTGAAAAACCATACCCACTTCAACGCGTCGCTTGAGGATCTCCCGCTCCTTCAGCTCGTAGAGCGTGTCGCCTTGCTGGCGATATCCGACCAGTTCGCCGTCAATGGCAATGAAGCCATCATCCACGCGTTCCAGGTGATTGATGGAGCGCAGCAGGGTGGACTTGCCGGACCCGGACTGGCCGAGAATGGTGGTGACACTGCCCGCCGGAATGGAAACGGTGACATCATCAAGGACTTTCAGCGAGCCGAAAGACTTCGAAACACCGTGAATATTGACCGACCCACCGCGATTTCCGAGCTGGAAACTACCGGTCCTGACGGCGGTCGGCCGTTCGGCTCTAGCGTCCGCAGGCGCTGGTGCCTCCACCGCTTCAGGCAAGGGCCGGCGCGGCCGGATTGTGCGGTAGAGCGTTGCAAATAGTGAGGGCGGAGGGTTGCGCAGCGCGCCACGCGAAAAGTGCCGCTCAATGTGATGCTGGACGATGGAAAGCGCGGTCAGGATCACCAGATACCAGACGGTGGCAACCATCAGCAGCGGGATCACTTCCAGATTGCGGCGATAGATGATCTGGATCGTATAGAATAGCTCGGGCAGCGCGAGGATATAGACCTGCGACGTTCCCTTCGCGAGGAGAATGATCTCGTTGAAACCATTGGGCAGAATGGTTCTCATCGCCTGCGGTAGCACGATGCGCGAAAACTGCCGGCGGCGCGGCAGGCCAAGCGAGGCCGCCGCCTCGAGCTGACCTTGTTCGACCGATAGGATGCCACCGCGCACGATCTCCGATGAGAAAGCCGCAGCATGTAGCGTCAGTCCGAGCACCGCAGCCGCAAAGGGCGTCATGAGCTGCGTCGTGTTCCAGCTGAAGAAGTTGATACCGGTATAGGGAACGCCGATCGTGACGGTCTCGTAGAGATAACCGAGATTATTGAGGATCAGCAGCAGCACAATCAGCGGAATGGAACGGAATATCCAGATATAGGTCCAGGAGATCGCGACAAGCAGGGGAGACCCCGAAACGCGGGCAAGGGCGAGAACGGTGCCGAGCACGAAACCGAGAAAAGCCCCAAGCGCCGTCAGCAGCAGCGTCCGGCCTAGCCCGACAAGCACCGGTTCGGCGAAAAACCATTCCGCAAATACATTCCAGCCCCAGCGTGGGTTACCGAAGACGGAATGCAGGACGGCCGCGATGATGAGAACCGCAAGAACGGTGCCCGCCGTACGCAGTGGATAGCGGGCAGGAACGACGCGGAAATGCGCGTAACCGTCCCTGACCGGCTCGCCCTTGTGTTCACTCACCGAGACATTCGGAAAATCGGAAGCTATCGTCATCGGAAAAGGCCTTTCACGGATGAACTGGAGAGAGTTGCGGCCGCGCGGCCGAAAGCGATGCGCCATCCCTGATGGGCGCAGAAGCTTCAGACAGCCTTTTTTCAAAAGGCAGGGACTTGATCGTCTCGGGATCGGCCGCGGTGTCGAACAGGGCGCGGTAGCCGTTGGTCAGATAAAGACCGACCGCTTCTGGCTGACGGAAGCCGGTGGTCAGATAAACGCGACCGTAGCCCTGACGGATCGCCTGCAGCTCCAGTTCACGCAGCACAAGTTTCGCGAGCCCCTGCCTGCGATGGGCGGAGTGTGTCCAGACGCGCTTGAATTCTGCCGTCTCGTCGTCGTAGCGCATGAAAGCCCCACCGGCGATCGCCTTGCCGTCACGCAGGAGCAGCAGGAAGTTGCCAGATGGCGGGCTGAAGGCCTCAGGCGGATATTTGTTGAGCTCCGCCTTGGCCCCTTCCGCATTGAAAAATGTGCCGTAGCGGCTGTCATATTCGAACAGCAACTCCTCAAGAAGCGGCGTCGCGAGCGGATCCTTGACCGATGTGTAGAAAAAACTGTCGCTCATGTCCTTGTCCCAAATTTTGCGTCAGGAGAGGTAGTCTTCCGCCAGACGCACCCAGAAGCGCGCCGCAGGCGCGATGATCGTATCGTTGAAATCGTAGTGAGGGCTGTGCAGCGGCGCGCTGTCGCCATTGCCGACGAAGAGATAGGAACCAGGCCGCTCCTGCAGCATGAAGGCGAAATCCTCGCTCGCGGTTCTCGGCTGAAAGCTCTCGGCGATCTGTCCTGGCGGGAAGTGCCGTCTGGCGACATCTTGGGCGAAAGCCGTCTGCACGGCATGATTGATGACGGGTGGAAAACCCCGTGAATAAGCAACCTCGGCCTTTGCGCCAAAGCTTTCCGCCTGCGCCTTTGCCAGCGCCGGAAGCCGCTCCTCCAGCCTGTCGCGCACGACCGGCGAGAAGGCGCGTGCAGTGATCTGCAGTTCGACGCTCTCGGGAATGACATTCGAAGCCGTCCCGCCATGAATGGAGCCAACCGTCAGCACCGCCATCTCGCGCGGATCGACATTGCGTGAAACGATGCTTTGCAGCGCGGTGACGAAGCTTGCCGAGGCGAGAACCGGGTCGACCGTTTCGTGCGGCGCTGCCCCGTGTCCGCCCCTGCCGACAATCCGCACCTTCGCCTTGTCGACGGAGGCCATTGCAGGACCTTCAACGAAACCGAACTGGCCCGCCTCGACACCCGGCCAGTTATGCAGGCCAAAGACGGCGTCGACCGGAAAGCGTTCGAACAGCCGGTCCTTTATCATCGCCCTCGCGCCGGCGCCGATTTCCTCGGCGGGCTGGAAGATCAGTGTCAACGTGCCGGAAAACCTCGAGGTCTCGGCAAGATAACGGGCTGCTGCGAGTAGGATGGTCGTATGGCCGTCGTGACCGCAGGCATGCATGACGCCCGGCGTGTCGCTGGCATAGGCAAGGCCGGTTTCCTCGGCAATGGGCAGCGCGTCGATATCGGCGCGAATACCGAGGCGTTTTTCGCCGTGGCCGCGCTTGAGGGTCGCCACGACGCCATGTCCGCCGACGCCCTCCGTCACCTCATATCCGAAGGACAGAAGATAACGGGCGATGAGAGCGGCCGTGCGTTTCTCCTTCAGCGAGAGCTCCGGATGCCGGTGGAGATCGCGCCGGATGGCGATGCTCTCCTCGATGAAGGCAAGGATTCCCCGTTCGGCGTCGTCCTGCGGACGCGCGCCGTCAATGTGGATGTTCATGGTTCTATCTCCTGCACGACCCTTTACGCGCCGCGTCCTGAAAGTCTGCGCCGGCCGGGTCGCCCTCCGGCCGCGATCTTATGCGATGGCCTTGTCCGAACCGCTTTCGCCGCGGGCGTAGACACTTTCCCGGAAAGGCAGCCCGAGATGGTCGCGCAGCGTCGCCCCGTCCAGATGCGGATCGAAATAACCCCGCCGCTGCAGCACAGGAATGACAAGGCGGATGAAATCATCCAGCCCTTCGGCAATCACGGGAAAACCGAGAATGAAGCCGTCCGCAGCGTCGTGCTCCACCCAGCGGATGATTTCGTCAGCCACCTTGTCCGGTGTGCCGATGAAACCCTCACGCGGGGTCGCCGCCTCCAGTGCCGCCTCGCGCAGCGTCTGGTTCTTTTCCTTGGCGCGACGCTTGATGCGGTCGGTCGTTGAACGGAAACTGTTCTTGCCGATATCGCCCAGGTCAGGGAAAGGCTCATCCAGCGGATAGACGCTGAAATCATGATGATCGAAGAAGCGGCCGAGATAGGCGAGCGCCTCCTCGATTGTGATGAGGTTGCGGATAACGTCGTATTTCGCCTCCGCTTCTTCCTGGGTCTCGCCGACAATCGGTCCGATGCCTGGGAAGATCTTCACATCGGCAGCGGACCTGCCCTGCGCGACGGCACTCTGCTTGACTCGCTTCAGGAAGGTCTGGTTTTCCTCAAGTGAAGCGGAATTGGTGAAGACCGCATCAGCGTGCTTGCCCGCAAGACCGATGCCGGCATCGGATGAGCCGGCCTGAAACACTACCGGCTGCCCCTGCGGCGAACGCTGGATGTTCAAGGGGCCTTCCACCTGGAAAAAGCGGCCCTTATGGCCGAGGGTGTGAAGTTTGGTGCGGTCGAAAAATTGCCCCGTCTCACGGTTGCGCACAAAGGCATCATCGTCCCAGCTGTCCCACAGACCCTTGATGACTTCGAGATATTCGTCGGCAATCTCATAACGCAGCGCATGTTCAGGATGATTGCGGCTGTAGTTCTTCGCCGTGCCTTCGAGAGGTGTCGTCACCGCATTCCATCCGGCGCGGCCACCGCTCAGGAGATCGAGCGAAGCAAACTGGCGGGCGATGGTGAAGGGGTCGCTATAGGAGGTCGAAACGGTTCCGGCGAGACCGATCTTCGAGGTCACCGCGGCCAGCGCTGAAAGGATCGTCAGCGGCTCGAACCGGTTGAGGAAATGAGGGATCGACTTTTCGTTGATGTAAAGCCCGTCCGCCACGAAAGCGAAGGCGATACCGGCCGCCTCCGCCTTCAACGCATTCTTCCTGAAAAACTCGAAATTGACGCTGGCGTCAACTGGGCTTTTGGGATGCCGCCAGGCGTTCATATGCCCGCCGGGGCCCTGAAGCATGATGCCGAAACGGATTTTCTTTCTCGTCATGTCATCTCCTCCTGAGGACTAAATCACGCCGCCCGGGAAAGGCGGTGCGTGGCCAAGAGTTCGATCGAGGCAAGCCGCTGATCCGCCCCGACATGCGGCGGCTCGATGATGAATTCCTCGATGCCGTGCTCTTCGGAAAGCGCGCGAAGCGCCTTGTGAATATCCTCCGGCCCGCCATGCAGGACATTGGGCTTGCGCTCCTCGATGCGGTAATCGGCATCGCCGGACTGGCGGGCAAATTCCTCCGCCTGTTCACGCCGGCCCAGATTGAAGGCCCTGCCATCACTGAGGAACACCCGGTAAATGCGCTGACCTTCGACCTGCCGCGCGGCATGAGCGGGGTCGCTCGCAGCAAACGCGGACAGGGCAAGGACCGGGGCAACTCCGCCGCTTTCTTCACGGAAAACCGAAAGGCTGCGGCGGAGAACCTCCACGTCGCCATTGAGGTGGCCGGCAAAAACGAAATTCCATCCGCGTGAAGCGGCAAGCCTCGCGCTTTCCGGGCTGGCGCCGAGCAGGAATCGTTCCGCAGCGACCGGCGGTACGGGAGTTGCCCGCAATCCGGCCTGCGCGTGTTCGTGCGGCGCGGCGCCGGACAGGAATGTGGTAAGCTCGCCGAAGGCCGCTTCAAAATCCGGTTTGCGGGCAGGATCATAGGCCTGCTGCAAGGCTGACGTCGCGAGCGGCAGCCCGCCCGGTGTCTTACCGATGCCGAGATCGACCCGGCCAGGCGCGAGCGACGACAGAACGTTGAAAACCTCGGCAACCTTGTAAGAGCTGTAGTGCTGCAGCATGACACCGCCTGAGCCGACGCGGATGTGGGAGGTCTTCGCCAATATCCACGCAACCAGCGCTTCCGGCGCGGACCCGGCTAGTTCCGGCGAATTGTGATGCTCGGCCACCCAGAAACGGCGGTAGCCCAGCTCTTCGGCACGTCTGGCGAGATTGATCGTGTCGCGGAATGCACTCGCCGCGTCCTCACCCGTTGGAACAGGGCTCTTGTCCAGCAAACTGAGCGTATACATCATCACCTCGCGTGTCTTTGATGCATACTTTGTCTACGGATTTTATATACTAATAAAGGATGATCGTTCCACGTTGCGGCACGATGAGAGAAAATATTGTTTTCAGTGGTGTCGCGGAAAGCCGGCGCAGGCGGGAGGCATCCGCAACGCGGAGGGTCACCTCAAAATAACGTTGCAACTGGCCGCTTTCAGCACCAAACGAAGGCGAAACGGGCTTGCGCCGAAATTCGGTAAAAACTACTTAGTAACTCAGGAATAATATGGCGAGGCGCTGTAAAATGTGCCGTCTCTCTTTCGGATCATGTGATGTTGACCAAAAAAGGCAAATACGGACTAAAGGCACTTGTCGATCTGGCGCGGTTGCCCCAGGGCGAAACCGCCTTCGTGACAGAGATTGCGAGCCGTAACAACATCCCGAAAAAATTTCTCGACACCATTCTTCTGGAACTGCGCAATAGCGGAATCCTGCGCTCCAAGAAGGGGCCCAATGGCGGTTATTCACTGTCGAAAATGCCGTCGGAAATCATGATCGGCCAAGTTATCCGCACGCTGGACGGTCCTCTGGCGCCCATCCGCTGCGCAAGCCGCACAGCCTTTGAAGCCTGTGACGACTGCGATGATCCGGAGACCTGTCAGGTCAGACTTTCGATGACGGACGTGCGTGACGCCATCGCAACGATTCTGGACAATATGACGCTTGCGCAATTCGTGGAGAAGGACGGGCAGGACGCCCACGCCATTCCGGCCGGTCAATAGATTTCGAACGGTCGGTCATTCGCGATCTACTCATTGCCTGCGCAGATCGTCCTCCAGCGAAGCGATCAATCCGTCTTCGCTGACGCCTTCGACAAGACCGAGGCGCGCCATCAGGATTTCAAGCGTGATGGCATTGTTGCGAACCGAGCGAAAGGTGACGTTTTCTGCACCAACCTGTGCCGCATCGATATTGGCCGCAAGGCTTGCTATCTGCGCCCTCAGGAGTTCGATGGCGAGAAATACTTCCCCTATGACGGGTCGTGCCGCACCCTTATACGCCAGCCTGTCGATCAGCAGGGACGAAAGCTCACCCTGCTTTTGTCCCAACGCCACTGCGGCCCTCAAAAGAGTTGACACGGAAGTGGCCAGATTTCCGGCGCCCTGAGCCAGGAACACAACCTGATCGGCACGCAACAGACCCTCCCACGACGTATTGGGGCGATTGCGCAAGACGATAAGCAAGGGCTGCCCGGACGTATTGACCGCTGGCACGACGATCCAGTCCGCGTCGCCCCTCACCGACCCAACAACGTCGTCGGGAAGCCGCAGGGCGTAGTCATCTTCCGTCACCGTAACCGCTTGGTCCAGATTCGCGGCAGACGTTGCCAGTCCGAATGTCTCGCCAAGATCGAGACGGGCGAAAAGCGCCCTGCGCTGCTCTTCGCTGCCCGCATTCCTGATGAACTCAAGGGCAGTGAAATGTTCAACGAGGCCCTGCGCCGCCTCGGCATCGGCTGCTGAAATAATGGCAAGCGCCTGTGACAGAATGTCATTGGTGATATCCGCTCCACCGAGCTCCGTTGGAACGGAAAGAGCGAGAAGGCCGGAACGGGCAATCCGAGCGTGGATGTGTCCTGGACTTTCAACCCCGCAGTTCGCGGCGATTGCCCGTGCGACGGTCAGCACATCGATATCCGCGCCAAGGCGTGGAGGAACGAAACGAAGTCTTTCGCCGAGAGGCGTGACGGATCCCATGCTCAACTCCCTCAAACAATGACAAAGTAACGCGCCGGCGGCCGACGCTTAACCCAGCGAATGATAACGCCCGTTCTGATAGACCAGCGAGTAGCCGGAGCCGACGCGGATCGCCTCCACCTTGCCGATCACGATGACATGGCTATGCCGTTCGATCGCTTCCTCAATGGTGCAGTCGATCGCCGCGACAGCATCCTCAAGAATGGGCGCGCCGCTCGCCAGCCGGGTCCATTCAGCGCCGCGATAACGATCCGCACCCTTCAGGCCGCCGATGCCGGCAAACTGGTTGGCGATGAACTGATGGTTGGGGCCGATGATGTTCACGGCGAGATGGCCGAAACGCTGCACGACCGGCCATGTGGACGAGGAGCGATTGAGCGCGACAAGAATTCTGGGGGGATCGACCGACAGCGCCGTGGCCGAGGTTACGGTCGCACCCGTTCGGGCCTCCCCTTCCCCCGCCGTGATCACGCTGACGCCGCCGCCCAGTGTTCTCAGCGCCGCCTTGAGGCTGTCGGCATCCGGAGCCTTGCCGGCAACGGGGTCACGGAGATTGATGAATTGTTGATCCTTGGCCGCATATTGCAATGTCATCGGTGGCTCCTGAAAAAGCTGATTTGTTCAATAGCTAACAGCGGCGATAGGGTGGGAAACAGGCACCTTTTTCCATAATGACAAAATTCTATAGAAATAATGTTTTATATGCTTCTGCGCCGTTGCAGCCTGCCGCAGGATACGAGGCGGAAGAAGAATGGCCTGCCTTTCGCAGGCCATTCAGGACCCGGATACAAGCTTGACGTTGCCGCCATGGCCACCGCCGCCAAAGACCTGCTTCGTTCCGAATGACGAGCGGATCTGATCGCGCGGTCCGCCGAGCCCGATTTCCGGGAACAACAGTTCGGAAACGCGATAGGCTTCCTCGAGATGAGGATAACCGGACGCAATGACGGTATCGATGCCGAGCGCCTGATATTCCCGCAGTCTCGCCGCAACCGTCTTAGGCGAACCGACCAGCGCCGTGCCGGCGCCCGAACGGACGAGCCCGATGCCCGCCCACAGGTTCGGGGAAACCTCGAGCCGGTCGCGTCGGCCGTTGTGCAACGCCTGCATCCGCGCTTGCCCGACGGAATCCGACGCTTTGGAGAATACTTCCTGAGCAGACGCAATGGTCTCGTCGGAGAGCTTCGAAATCAGCCTGTCGGCATCGGCCCAGGCCTCCTCGTCGGTTTCACGCACGATGAAATGCAGGCGAATGCCGAAGGTTACCTCGCGGCCCTTTTTGGCGGCGGCCGCACGTACCTTGGCGATTTTTTCAGCGACCTGTGCCGGCGGCTCGCCCCAGGTGAGATATTTGTCGGTGATACCAGCCGAAAACTCGATGCCGGCATCGGAAGAGCCGCCGAAATAAAGCGGCGGGCGCGGCTCCTGTACCGGCGGCAGGCCGAGCCTTGCGTCCACCGCCTTGATATATTTGCCGTCCAGGCCCCCCTTGCCGGTTTCGATCAGTGAATTGAAAACCTGGAAGAACTCGTCGGCATGGTCGTAACGTTCGTCATGCGGCAGGAAAATGCCGTCGCCGCCCAGTTCCTGCGCGCTGCCGCCTACCACGATGTTGAGAAGCAGCCGTCCATGGGAAACACGATCAAGCGTGGAGGCCAGCCGGGCATAATAGGCGGGTGACGCGACGCCCGGACGGATGGCAACGAGGAATTTCAGCTTCTCGGTATAAGCCGCAAGATTGGCCGCGAGAATAAAGGATTCCTCGCAGGCGACGCCGGTTGGAATGAGCACGCCGGAATAACCCAGCCGATCGGCAGCCTGCGCGATTTCGCGAAAATAGCCGGGATCGGCAGGACGCGCGAGATCGTCGGAGCCCAGATAACTACCGTCGCCCGACGAGGGAATGAACCAAAGAAAATCGAGGGGTTTGTCGGCTGTGCTCATCGGCTGGTCCTTTGCAATCCGCCCTTCGGGCAATGCGTTCTGATGATAAAGGGTAGCCAATTCCCCGGCGCGTTTAAGAAATTTTGTTCCAATTTCCATTCGGCATGGAGAGTTTCTCTCCCGGATAACCCGCCCTGCGAAGCGAAACGAAGCCTCCGCCAATAGCCGTCAGAAGACCGGGTAAAGGCCGAGCATTGCAAAATTCATTTCGCAGATCTCTTCCCGCTCGAGTTCGAGATCGCTTTTTTCTCGCCTTATGCGTCCGGAATGGTCCAAGGGATGAAGGCTGACCTGTTCCTCGTCACGCGGCTGACGCCGGGTCAAACCGAACAGATCGAAAGTAAACGCATGAAGTCCCTGCGGCATGTGCGCCTCCTTTGCTCTACTCACTCCATCCTCAGGCGATCATCCAAAATCGTCAATATTTTCGATAAAATTACCATTCTATAATTAGAGGATCATCGGCAAATGTGGACCAACCTTGCGGCGTGAGGGAAAAAATCCGTTTCCGACGGCCAATGGCAGTACATGGACCGCAAACGACCACTCTTCTCTTCAAAAATACGCATCACTGAGCGCACTCAGTGTGTTGGACCTCGATCGGGTCCCCGCCTTTGCGGGTGCGTTACCCATCTCCAGCCGTTCGAGCAGAGCATAACCCTCGGGCCATCGTCCGTAGCCGCTGGCAATATTGATATGCCCGACGGCGCCGAGATTGATGAGATCGCTCCCCCACAGGCTGGCACTGCGCGAGAGCTCTTCGGCATCCATGTAGGGATCGTTCATACTGCCCACGACGAGGCTCGGAAAAGCAAGCGGCTGCTGCGGAAATGCGCCGAACCGCACAATACAGGGATGCATCGCCTCCACGCGGTCGAGATGAGCGGGTGCAACCAGAAGCGCGCCCCTGATCTTGGCGGCGGAGGGTCGAGACGCCATATTCGCCACCAACAGGCAACCGAGGCTGTGGGCGACGACATAAGCACTTTCGACGGTCGCCAGCGCTGCCTCCAGACGGTCAAGCCAGTCGTCGAGAACCGGGCATTGCCAATTGTCCTGATCAACCAGTTGGGCATCGGGATCATCCAGCAACCAATGTCGCTGCCAATGCCCTTCATCCGAACCATTCAGGCCAGGAACAATCAAGGTGGTACACATGCCTGCTCCGTAGGTTGTGTGCGAGTGCACCAAGCATGGTGAATTTTATGATTCCAGTCGACTATGGCCTTGCTCACCTTTTGGATGCACGAGGAAAAACGATCCAGACAAATCCGATAGTTCAGAAAATACGTTCTCGGTCCCCAAGATAATGTCCGTCAGAGGAAATCATTTCCTCAAATTTTTTATATAGAAAATATGTGCAATTTAGGCTTCGCAGACGGAAAGCTTTTCCTCTGCCGGACAACAAAAGAAACGTCGCTGCTTCGCCGCGCCGTCGCCGCTTTGCCATTCTCGCACGTGGGTAGGCTTGCGCTTCCCGTAGCCCAAGTGGCAGAGGCCGGGCTTTGGCAGAGCCGCTCCGCCGCACCACAAACGAAAATTCAGGCGGATAATGTGAGCAGCACGAGCGAATTTCTCTGGTACATCCCCAATGACGTCAAACCCGGTCACCGTGGCGATGCCGTCAGCGATAATCACAACAGTCTCGACACGTTGACGGGCCATGCCAGGGCGCTTGAAACCCATGGCTGGAAAGGCGCGCTGGTCGGCACGGGTTGGGGAAGACCCGACACGTTCACGGTGGCGGCGGCGCTTACTGCGCGCACCACCACATTCGAACCGCTGATCGCCATCCGCCCCGGCTACTGGAAACCGGCCAACCTCGCATCGGCAGCCGCCACCCTCGACCAGCTTTCGGGTGGCAGGGTCAGGATCAACATCGTCTCCGGCAGGGATGAGCTTGCGGCCTATGGCGACGATGAAGGCGATCAGGCGCAGCGTTATGCCCGCACGAAAGAATTCATGCGGCTGGTGCGGCGGCTCTGGACGGAGGAAAACGTCTCGTTCGAAGGTGAGCATTTCCGGGTGAAGAACTCCACTGTCCTGCCGCGCATCGCGCCGCGCGAAGGCAGGCCGCATCCCAAACTCTATTTCGGCGGCGCTTCCGAAGCAGCCGAGCAGGTTGCCGCAACCGAGGCCGACGTGCAGCTTTTCTGGGGAGAGCCGCTCGCCGGTGTGCGTGAGCGGATAGAACGGCTCAGGTACCTCAGTGAAACGCTCGGCCGCGATCTGCCGCCGCTGCAATTCGGCCTGCGGATCACCACGCTGGTGCGCGAAACGACCGCCGAGGCGTGGCGCGATGCGGAAGCAAAGGTTGCCGAGATGGCCGCAAACAATGGCGTGCGCTGGAACGACCATCTTCAGGCAGTCGCAGTCGGCCAGCGCCGCCTTCTGGACTTGCACCGGCAGAGCGACGTGCTGGACGACAATCTTTACACCGCTCCGGGCAAATTTGGTGGCGGCGGCGCCGGGACGACCTGGCTTGTAGGATCAGCGGAAGATGTCGCAACGTCGCTCAAGAAGTATCGTGCGTTGGGGATCACCCATTTCGTGCTGTCCGATACGCCCTATCTGAAAGAAATTGAGCGGCAGGGCGACAGGCTGCTGCCGCTGCTGCGGGATTGATGCGGTGAAGCTGCCGGGCGACCCTGCTGGAACAGGGCCGCCCAATGCCTTCTCCGGTCAGCCGCCGGCTGCCTTGATGCTCTGGCGGCCAAGGATCGTGCGGATCATATGGCTCTGCGGCGCATGCGCCCGTGCCGTGATGGCATCGCGGTGATGGCGCTCAAGATTGTAGTCCCGGCGCAGGCCGCGATTGCCGCCCAGTTCCAGAGCCAGATCCGTCACCGCCACCGCATTGTCAATCACGACCTGGCGAACGGCCAGTGCATCGGTTCCCACTCTCTCCCCCACATCGATATCCCGGGCGACGGAGGCAAGCAGGCGTCTGTTCGCCGCCAGCAATACTTCGATCTGACCGAGACCTTCCTGAATGCGGGGGATGGAGGACAGCGGTGCCCCGAGACTCGCCGGAACATGGCCATTAAGATGGCGCAGCAGATCGTCCCGCGCCGAGAGCGCGACGCCGTGATAGACGGAAGCCAGCAGCACGAAGAAATTGTAACCGTCCACTTCATCGCGCCGCAGCGGCTCATCCGCCGGTTGCTCGGCCACGATATCGGCAAGTGGCACCCTGACGTCCTTCAACACCAGATCATGACTGGCGGTGGCGTACATGCCGGTCGCTTCCCATGCCTTTTCCTGGGTGATTCCAGTCGCGTCGAGAGGAACCAGAAGCTGGATGAGGCGCGGCGTCTCTTCCGTCGTCACGGCGAGCACGATCGCCCATTTCAGGCCCGGCAGGCCAGTCACGAAGCTCTTGCGGCCGTTGACGACCCAGACATCGCCCTCAATTCGCGCCGTTGTTTCCGGCAGGCCGCCATGGGCCGGCGAACCGACACCCGGCTCTGCCTGCGCGTTGTTGACGAGTGCCAATTCCCGGCCATTGGCGGCCAGCACCCTTGCGGCCAGTGCCGCCGGCCACTTGCCGCGCCGGATCGCGGCATGGACGCTATAATGCATGGCGAGGATGAGAGCGGTCGATGGATCGCCCTTGGCGATGGCTGTGATGACGGCATGGGTCGTTTCCATGCCCTCGCCCCAGCCGCCATCCTTCTCAGCCGTGACAAGACCGAGCAGTCCTGATTTGAAAAGCGCCTCGAAATTACCCGCAGCGAATTCACCGCTTTTGTCATGGTCCGCAGCCGTCAGGCTGAAATCTTCGGCCAGCGCGGTTGCCACGGCGACCGGATCGGCTCGCTGCGCCGGCGCGTTCGGAACGGCGGAAAGTGCGACGCTCATGCCACCACCCTTTCATTCGCCGTAACGAAACGATCATCGATCCAGTTCTCAAGATTGAAGTCGTTTTCGAGAAAGCCCCACTGGTGCAGGAAGTCCTTGTAATGGCCCACGGCACCGACAAGGTCGGCATCAAGGCCAAGGCCAAGATGGCGGTGAACCTCCGCGCCGTTGGCGGCCAGAACCTGCTCTTCGGTCGCGCCAGCCTCACGCGCGATGAAACGACGCGTCTCCTCGGGGTGCTGCTCCGCCCAGAGCGAGGCTTTGCCGATGGCGGCAACCAGCCGCTCGACCAGATCGGGACGCTCATCGGCAAGCCGCCCATCCACCGTCAACACCCGGGGTGAACCGGAATTGATGCGTATCTTCGGATCGGAGTGAAAACCGAACTCCGCCACCTGCACCGCACCGATCAGGTTCGCGGCGGCGATGCCAGCCGTTCCCTTGACAAAAATCGCATCGACCTCGCCCCGCAGGAGCGCGATGATCTCTTCGCCGAAAGATTGCCGGCGCTTCAGGCCGAACAGCGACGGCCCCTCCTGCGAGGCGAGCACCGAATCCTTGATAACAATATCTGTGAGTTCGATATCCCCGACCTTCAGCCCTTCCAGCGAGAGCGCCGAAACGATGCCCTTCAGCGCCGTCGCCCGCATGAAATCGACGATGCCCTCCGGCCGGCGCGGCACGCCGAAACGGCGACCGACGAGATCGGCAAGCGAACGGATACCGGTTTCCGGCAGGGTAATGATCGCCTGAAACTCATCCGTCCACGTCACCCCGATGAGACGCGTATTGCGCCCTTCCGAGCGGGCACGGATGGGCGGCACATTGCCGCCATGGCGGAACGACCATTCCAGCGTGTGGTTGAAATGGCTCTGGCGAACGGAGCGGTCAGGTGAGTCGATGATGGATTTCAGCGCTATGCCGGCCTCTTTGAAGGTCTGCTCGAGATAACCCAGCTGCGCCGCGAGCCCCACTGGCGTGGGCACCGGGCAGCGTGTGTACCAGATTTCAGAAAGTGTCGTGCTCATGGAATGGCCTCAATGAAACGATGGCACCGGAAAGCGAAGCTGCGGCGCCCGTCGGCTGAAGGGAGACATCCCGGCCCGCCGCAAGGGCGAGCCGGGCCTGGTGAGACGATCAGGATGCGGCGATATGCGCGAAGGCGAGGCTTCCCGCCACACCTTCGGCACCGATGGTGTGATCGGCGATACGCTTGTTGTAGATGGTGATTTCAGGTGCTGCGACGATGTCGATGGCCGGCACGTCCTCGACGAGGATCTGCTGGATCTCCTTCCATTGCGCGACGCGCTTGTCGGGATCGATCTCGATGGCGGCCGCTTCAAGAAGTGCATCCACCTTCGGATTGCTGTAAGCCGCGCCATTGGAGAAAGGCACGCCCTTCTTGAAGTTCTTTGACCAATAAAGCCGCTGCACACCCACGGTCGGATCGAAGAGATTGCTCATGCCCTCATAGGCAAAATCGAAGTCGCGATCCGTATAGATACGCTTGGTGTAGGTGGCGAAGTCCTGCGTGCGCACCGTCACATCAACGCCGACTTTCGCCAGCGCCTGGCGAATATAATCTGCGCCGCGCGGATAGGCCTCGGTGCTCGGCACGTAATCCAGATTGAGCTTGAAACGGATGCCATCGGCACCGCGCTTGTATCCGGCCTCATCGAGCAGCGCTTCGGCGGCCTTCAGATCGATCGGATAGGTCTTCAGATCATCCACGAACCATTTCGTGAGCTTCGGATTGATTGGCCCGGTGATCGTCGCGCCGTAACCATAGTTGACGGTGTTGAAGATGACGTTGCGGTCAATGACATGCGCGAAGGCGCGGCGGACACGGACATCCTTAAAGACATCCTTTTCAAGGTTGAACTCCACGCGGCTGATCGAGTTGGTATATTGATAGCCATTGGTCTCGAAGCCGAGGCTCGGAAGCTCCTTCAAACGGTCGAGATCGCTATAGGCAACCGGGGTGCTAGGCGCGAGATCGATTTCGCCGGTTTCAATGGCAATCGCGCGGGCGGAAGCATCAGGAATGAAGCGTACGATGAGCTTGTCGAGATAGGGGCGCGGCGCATCCCAATAATCGGCATTGCGCTCGAAAACGATATGGCTGCCGCGTACCCATTCCTTGAACTTGAACGGGCCGGTGCCAACGGGTGCGAGATTGACCGGGTTTTCGGTCACTTTCGTCCCTTCATAGAGGTGTTTCGGCACGATCGGCGTTTCAGCGGCGGCGAGCGCTGTAATGAGGTAGGGCGCGGGCTTGGAAAGCACCAGCACCGCCGTCAGCTCGTCCGGCGTCTCGACGGCAGTCAGATTGAGGAATGTGTTGCGGCCGCGCGGATGCACTTCCTTGATGGTGTTGATGGAGAACGCCACATCGGCGGATGTGAAGGGCTTGCCGTCGTGCCATTTAACGCCGGGTCTCAGCTTGAAGGTGTAACGCAGGCCATCCGCGCTCACATCCCATGATTTTGCCAGCAGCGGCTTGGGATTGAGATCGAAATCATAGGTCAGCAGACCCTCGGTGACCTTCGGTGATATATAGACGGAATTATAGGCCGTGTGCGCAATCGTCGTCAGCACCGGCGGTTCCGACGAGATAAGCAACGTGGCTGTTCCGCCACTTGCGGGCTCTGCCGCGCGAAGCTTCAGCCCAGGCAAAGACACCACGCCAAGGGCGACCGACGCCAGCAGAAATCCCCGCCGCGTCGTCTGGTTGAAAACAGTCATGCGATACCCTCTCCTTGATTGAACCGGCAAAAAACCGGCGAAACTGAACTCTTGCGCTTGGGAAGAAGTTTGTTCCTCGGACGAGAACGAGATTGGGATAGTGAACCAACCATTCTCACAAATAGGAATTATCTTTTCTTTAAGGCGCGATTTTCCGTAAATTTCAGAAAATAATTCTATTACTCTTTGACAAATTCCATAAAATTAGTCAACTAATGTCCGTGCCTTCACCGGCGGATTTATGTTTTAACGATTGCGGACTGGAGCCGATGTCAAATTCGAAAAGGATTTTATCGCAGGCGAAACGGGTGGCCATTCAGGCCGTCCCGACGGTTCTCGGTATCGTCATTCTGAACTTCTTCCTGCTGCAGTTAGCGCCGGGCGATGCCGCAGATGTGCTGGCTGCGGAAGCGGGTTCGGCGACCGTCGAAACCATGGCGGAAATCCGCAATCGTTTCGGGCTGGACCTGCCGGTCCTGCACCAGCTGATGAATTATCTCGGCAATCTCGCCCAGTTCAGCCTCGGATTTTCGCCGCGCTACGGCATGCCGGTGGCTGATCTCATCGGCCAGCGCCTGCCGGGCACGCTTGCCTTGATGGGCGCGGCGCTCGGCATTGCGATTTTCGTCGGCGTGTTTCTCGGCTCGATCATGGCCCTTTTTTCCGGCAAGCTGCCGGATCGGATCATTTCCATCGGCTCGCTGATCTTTTATTCCGTACCCGGTTTCTGGATCGGGTTGATGCTGATCCTTACCTTTTCGGTGAAGCTCGGCTGGCTTCCCTCGGGCGGCGACAGCACCATTGGCAGCAGCCTCACCGGGTTTTCCGCCCTGCTGGACCGGCTGCGCTATATTGTCCTCCCCGCCCTGTCCCTGGCACTTTATTTTCTGGCGATCTATGCCCGCCTCACCCGCGCGGCGATGCTGGAGGTGAAGTCGCAGGACTATGTGCGCACCGCTCGTGCCAAGGGCGTTTCACCGATCAGGCTGACCACACGCCACATTCTGCGCAATGCGCTGATCCCCATCACAACCATGGCCGGCATGCATATTGGCGGCCTGCTTGGTGGTGCTGTCGTGGTCGAAACCGTCTTCAGCTGGCCCGGCCTTGGCCGCCTTGCTTTCGAAGCCGTCATGGCGCGGGATTTCAGCGTTCTGCTCGGCATTCTGCTTCTCTCCTCCCTCGTCGTTATCATCGTCAATGCAGCCGTGGACCTGTTGCAGGCATGGCTTGACCCCCGCATTGGAGAAAGCCGATGAATTCCTCCCATACATCAGCGGTTCTCGACACGGCCGAACTCGGCGCTGAAGAAACCAGCCCCAAACCGAAGAAGCCCGAAGAAAAGACCTGGCCCTATATCCATGCGCCGGATGCGCTCTCGGCCCGCTCCGTTTCCGTGCCCCGGCGCGGCCTGCGGCGGGAACTGAAAATCTTCCTCACCAATCCCAACGCCATCGTAGGGCTGCTGTTTCTCGCGACCGTCATCGTTACCGCGCTGATCGCCCCCTTGATCTATCCCGGCGATCCCCTGGAAATGGTGGCCCGCCCGTTCCTGTGGCCCGGCCAGAACGCGGCCTATCCGCTTGGCACAGATTCCATGGGCCGGGATGTTCTGGCAGGCATCGTGCATGGTGCGCGCATCTCGCTCACCGTCGGTGTCGTGGCGACACTGATCGGGCTCACCATCGGCATCGCCGTTGGCGCTTTCGCCGGTTATTTCGGCGGCATCATTGACGATATCCTCGTCAAGCTGATCGAAATCTTCCAGACCCTGCCGAATTTCGTCCTGCTGGTCGTGCTCGTCGCCATCGCCCAGCCTTCAGTCACCACGGTCACCTCGGCGATCGGCATCATCACCTGGCCACTGGTGGCACGCCTCACCCGCGCCGAATTCCGCGCCATCCGCGAGAAGGACTACGTGCTTGCCGCGCGCAGCCTCGGTTACGGCCATGCGCGCATCGTGTTTCAGGAAATCCTGCCCAACGCGCTGCCGCCGATCATCGTCACCTCCTCCGTCATGGTGGCGGGCGCAATCCTCATGGAAGCAGCACTTTCCTTCATGGGCCTTGGTGACCCCAACCGCGTTTCCTGGGGTTCGATGATCGGGTCTGGCCGCGATGTCATCCGCACCGCCTGGTATCTGACCGCCCTTCCCGGCCTCGCCATCGTCTTCACCGTCATTTCGCTGAACCTCATCAGCGATGGCCTCAACGATGCGCTCAACCCCCGTTTTTCGGAAGAACGCCGATGAGCAAACTGATTGAAGTCCATGATCTCTCCGTCAGCTTCGGCTCTGCCCAGCCCGTCAAAGGCGTCAGTTTCGATGTCAGCCCCGGTGAAATGCTCGCGATCGTCGGAGAGAGCGGCTCGGGCAAATCCCTGACGGCGCTCGGCCTGATCGGCCTCCTGCCCTCCCACGCCAAGACGGGCGGGCGGGTTCTGCTCGAAGGGCGCGATCTGCTGCCGCTTTCGGAAAAACAATGGCGCGGCATTCGCGGTCGCGATATCGGCATGATCTTTCAGGAGCCTATGACCTCGCTGAACCCGGTTCTGACTGTTGGCGAACAGATCATCGAGGTGCTGCGTATCCATGAGAAGATCGACCGGCATCAGGCCCGCAAACGGGCCATTGAGCTCCTAGACCTCGTCAATATTCCCGATGCCAGCCGTAGAGTGGATGATTATCCGCACCAGCTGTCCGGCGGCATGCGTCAGCGCGTGATGATCGCCATCGGCGTTGCCTGCAATCCGAAACTGCTGATCGCCGACGAAGCAACGACGGCGCTCGACGTGACGATACAGGCGCAGATACTCCAGCTGCTCGACAATCTGCGCCGTGATCTCAACATGGCCGTCATCCTCATCACCCACGATCTCGGCATCGTGGCGCAATGGGCGGACCGGGTGATGGTGATGTATGCCGGACGCAAGGTGGAGGAAGGGCTGCCGGAACCGGTTTTCTCCAATCCCTACCACCCCTATACGCGTGGCCTGCTTGCCGCCTCGCCGCGCGCCGAAGACGGCCAGCACTATCGCGATGGGCCGCTCATCGAAATTCCCGGCTCCATCGTTTCCGCCACGGGGGAACGCGGCTGCGCCTTCCGGCCGCGCTGTCCGAGCGCCCGCGGCTTCTGCGGGCAGTATGTACCACCGCTGAGGCAGATTTCAGACGGCCGTTACGCCGCCTGCCCCTTCGTTGCTCCAACATCTCAGGAGATACCCAATGGCGCTCTTGTCGGTGCATAGTCTTTCCACCCATTATACGGGCGGACGCGGCACGGTGCGCGCCGTCGATGACGTGTCGCTCGATATCGAGGCGGGTGAAACCGTTGCCCTGGTGGGCGAATCCGGTTGCGGCAAGTCTTCGCTCGGCAAGTCCCTGATGCGTCTGGTCGAACCGTCTTCCGGCAGGATCACCTTCAAGGGTGCGGATGTGACCGCAATGACATCGTCCGAACTGCGCGGCATTCGCCGCCGCATCCAGATGATCTTTCAGGATCCTTTTGCCTCGCTCAATCCCCGCCAGACGGTGCGCACCATCCTTACCGGGCCGTTGAAGGTGCACGGCATAGGAGACCGGGCGCGCCAGCGGGAGATCGTTGAAGCCATCGTCGCGCAGGTGGGCCTGCCGGCGGATTCACTCGACCGTTATCCGCATGAATTCTCGGGCGGCCAGCGCCAGCGTATCGGCATTGCCCGCGCACTTGTTCTGGAACCGGAACTGGTCGTCTGTGACGAGCCGGTCTCGGCGCTCGATCTGTCGATACAGGCGCAGATTCTCAATCTTCTGGTGGAGATGAAGAAGCGGCTTTCGCTGTCCTATCTCTTCGTCTCGCACGACCTTTCCGTGGTGCGTTATTTTTCCGATCGCGTGCTGGTCATGTATCTCGGCAAGATCGTCGAAAGCGCGCCCACATCGGAACTCTGGGCATCCCCGAAACACCCCTATACCCGCGCGCTTCTCGCCGCCGTTCCGGATCCCGCCCGCCGCAAGCAGGCGGCCCCCATTTCGGGCGATCTGCCGAGCCCGCACAATCCGCCATCCGGCTGCCGGTTCCATACACGCTGCCCGCTCGCCACCGATCTCTGTCGCGAAAAAGCACCTGACTATACCCTTTTCGGCAAGAACCACGCCGTGGCCTGCCACCATGCCCAATAAACTGAAGGAGCAACCATAATGGTCGACTATCGCTATCTCGGACGCAGCGCGCTGAAAGTTTCACCGCTGAGCCTCGGCACGATGATGTTCGGAGGCCCGACGCCGGATGACGTGGCCTTCCGCATCATCGACAAGGCTCGCGAACAAGGCATCAATTTCATCGACACCGCCGATGTCTATCACGACGGCAAGTCGGAAGAGGTCGTGGGCCGCGGCATCAAGGCCACGCGCGATCACTGGGTTCTGGCCACGAAATTCGTCAACTCCCATACCAAGGGCCCGAACCTTGGCGGCCATTCGCGCAAATGGGTGATCGAAACGGTCGAAAATTCGCTGCGCCGCCTCAACACCGATTACATTGACATCCTCTATTTCCACCGCGCCGTGTTCGATGCGCCGCTGGAAGAGCCGGTGCGCGCCATTGCCGACCTCATCCGCGCCGGCAAGCTGCGCTATTTCGGCGTGTCGAATTTCCGCGGCTGGCGCATAGCCGAAATTTCGCATCTGGCCGACCAGCTCGGCATCGACCGGCCGGTTGCCAGCCAGCCGCTCTACAACATCGTCAACCGTACGGCCGAAGCCGAGCAGTTGCCGGCGGCCAATCATTACGGCCTTGGCGTGGTGTCCTATTCGCCGCTCGCCCGCGGCGTGCTGACCGGCAAATACCAGCCTGGCGAACAGCCCGGCGCCGATACCCGCGTTGGCCGTGGCGACAAGCGCGTTTTGGAAACGGAATGGCGTCCGGAATCGGTCGAGATCGCCCAAAAGGTCGCGGCCCATGCCGCTTCGAAAGGTGTTTCAGCGGCGGATTTTGCGCTCGCCTGGGTGCTGAACAACAAGTTCGTCACCGCCGCCATCACTGGCCCGCGCACCGAAGAGCATTGGGACGGATATATTCGCGCACTCGATGTGAAGATCGATGCGGAAGATGAAGCGCTGGTCGACAGCCTCGTTACCACCGGCCATCCCTCCACACCCGGTTTCAACGATCCGAGCCACCCCGTCGAAGGCCGTGTGCCGCGCAATCTTGAAGCGGCGCACCGCCCGGCGCTCAAGCCGCGCGCGGTCGCCTGATCGTCCAGAAGACCATGCCTGCGGCGCGCTGTGCCGCAGGCCCTCACATCCGCTCAGGGAAAACCGCAATGTCCACTCCGAAACTGCAGACAACCACCACCGACAATTCCGGCGTACCGAGCCGTGACGAGATTCTGGCCCGGGCAAAGGACATTGCGGCTATCGCAGCAAAGGATGCCGCCCGCCGCGAACGCCAACGGGAACTTCCTTACGATATCTTCGCCCTCATCAAGGAGGCGAAGATCGGTACATTGCGTATTCCCGAAGCCAAGGGCGGACCGGGCGGCTCGATTGCGGACTATATCGATGTGCTGATGATCCTCGGCGAAGCCGACAGTAATATTCCCCACGCGCTTCGCAGCCATTTCAATTTTACCGAAAACCTCGCTCTCGCACCCATCGAGCTGGAAGACCGGCGCCATCTCGAACATGTGCTCGCCGGCAAGCTTTTCGCCGGTGCCAGCACCGAACAGGGCACCAAGCGCCCCGGCGAAATCACCACACGGCTCAGCGCCGAGGGCGACCGTTACCGGCTGAACGGTCGCAAATGGTATGCAACCGGCACCGCCTTTGCCGATTTTGGCACTTTCAGCGCTATCGGCGATGACGAGCAACCAATCGGCGTGCTCATTCCGCTTGATCGCCAGGGTATCACCATCCTCGATGACTGGGACAGCATGGGCCAGCGCATGACAGCGAGCGGCGGCGTGCTACTGGATAATGTCGAGGTTCTGCCGCATGAATTGACGACCCGTAAGCTCGGCAGCCAGATTGGCCGGCACAGTTCGGCCATGCGGCAGCTGCACCTTGCCGCCTCGGCCGCCGGCGCCGTTCAGGGCGCGCTGAATGACGGTGTCGAGTATGTTTTGCGCCAGGCGCGCACCACGCTTCACAGCAGTGCCGAAACCGCCAATCAGGACCCCTTCGTGCAGAAGATGCTCGGCGAAATCAGCGCCGGCGCCTTCGCGGTGAAAACCCTTATCCGCGAAGCAGCCCGAACGCTCGACCGCACCGCGGCCGCCTTCGCCACCGGCGATGAAGAGGCGATCGAGGCGGCCTTGCTGGAAGGCTCGCTCGCCACTGCCCGCACCCAGATCATTGCCTCGCAGCTGTCGCTGGCCGTTGCCACCAACCTTTATGAACTGGGGGGCGGTTCGGCGACATCCAGCGACCGGAATTTCGACCGTCACTGGCGCAATATCCGCACCGTCTACAATCACAATCCGCTTGCCCACAAAGCGCGGGTGATCGGTGATTATTATCTCAACGGCACGACGACACATCTCAGGGAAGGCCGGGTGTTCTGACTGTGCGGAAGATGCAGCCGACAAAGGAGAAGCAGCAATGAGAACGGAGTTTGTCGCTCCCGCCGGGGGCCGGACAGCTTTTCGCCTGCCCACGCTTTCCCGGCTGCCGCCGCTGACGGCCCTGCGCGCCTTTGTCGTGGCTGCGCGCCACGCCAGCTTCTCACGCGCGGCGGAGGAGCTGCATGTTTCGACCGCTGCCATCGGACAGCAGGTCCGCATTCTCGAAACCCACCTCGGCCAGCCGCTTTTCAGCCGCCAGCGCGGTGAATTGGTGCTGACCGATGCCGGCAGCGCACTTTATCCCGGTCTGGCGGACGCTTTCGAGACCATGATCGGCAGTCTTTCCGACCTGATGGTTTCGAATGCACGGCCGCAGTTGAAAGTTCTGGCGGAAGGTTGCTTTGCCGCCCGCTGGCTTGCGCCGCGGCTGGGCAGCATCGTTCCGGCACTCGGAGACGTCGAGCTTTCGATCGAATCCATCGAGGGCGATACCGTCGATCTCACCCATTTTGATGCCGATTGCGCCATCGTCGCCACCGCCGCCCAAATTCCCGGCTTCATTCATGAACCGCTATTTCCCGACACCGTCAGCGCCGTCTGCACCCCGGAATTTGCAGCCCGCCATGGCCTTGCAGGCGAACCGGAGCGGTTGCGTGATATCGGCTTTGCGCTGCTGCGTGGTAATGGCCTTGACCCGGCATTTGAGTGGGCGAACTGGCTTCGCGCCTGCCGCATTCCGCTCAGGCTTTCCGCAACGGGTCCGCGTTTTTCACGCCAGAGCGCGCTGATAGAAGCGATCTCATCAGGGCACGGCATAGGCCTGGTGCGTCATTCGCTGATTTCGGAAGAACTGAAAAGCGGCCGCCTGATCGCTCCTTTTGGTTCGCCGCAGCCGACCGCCAGCCGCTATCACCTCCTGACCAGTCCTGACAGGCGGCGGCTGCCGGAGGTCGCATCTCTACTCGCTCTGTTGCGCGAGGATATGCGCGCTCTTGAGGCCGCCGCCTGAACACGCCCGTCCCACCTCAGGCGCGTTCCTTTTGCGGCTCTCTCGCCACGTAAATATTGTCAGGTCGTGGCAGGCCGTAGTGATCACGCAACGTGTCGCCCTCATAATCCTCACGGAAGAGGCCTCGTTGTTTGAGGATCGGCACCACCTCGTCCACGAAGAGATCAAACCCGCCATTCAGCCATGGCGGCATGATATTGAATCCGTCGGCAGCACCCTCGCGAAACCAGGTCTCTATCCAGTCCGCTACCTGTTCCGGTGTGCCTGATATGACCTTGTGACCTCGCCCGCCGGCAAGCCGGTGAAGCAATTGCCGGATCGTCGGGTTTTCCCGGTCGATGATGTCGAGAACCAGCTGATGGCGGCTGCTGTTCGCCTGCGCGCGCGTCGCTTCCACGGCTTCCTGCGGCAGCGGCCGGTCGAGATCGGCCGATGACAGGTCTATGCCGGTGATGCGCTGCAATTGCCCAAGCGAAAATGCCGGCTGGATGAGATCGTTGAAGGAGGCCTCAAGGTTTCGTGCCTCCTCTTCGGTTGATGCGATGAAGGGGCTGATGCCGGGTAAGATTTTCACATGGGCGGGATTGCGCCCCGTGGCCGCGACACGCCGCTTGATGTCGGAATAAAAAGACCGCGCACTCTCCAGAGTCTGATGCGCGGTAAAGATTGCCTCAGCATAATGGGCGGCAAAACCGCGGCCTTCCTCCGAGGAGCCTGCCTGAACATAGACTGGCCGTCCCTGTGGTGAACGAGGCACATTCAATGCGCCCCGCACCCGATAAAATTCGCCATCGTGATTGGCGGGATGGATGCGATCTGTTTCGGCAAATAGACCGCTTTCCTTGTCAGCGACGATGGCATCATCCTCCCAGCTGTCCCAGAGCTTCGTCACCACATCGACGAACTCGATGGCCTGACGATAACGATCGGCATGCGGCGGGTGCTTCTGGAGGTTGAAGTTGCCGGCCGCTGCATCCGCCGAGGTCGTGACGATGTTCCAGCCTACGCGGCCGCCGCTGATATGATCAACAGAGGCAAACAGCCGGGCGAGATTATAGGGCTCATAATAGGTGGTCGACGCCGTGGCGATGAAGCCGATCTTTTCGGTGACGGCAGCGAGAGCCGCCAGCATGGTGATCGGCTCCAGCCGGTGGCGGGCGGCGTAGCGGATGTTGGCATCCAGTACCGGCGCATCCGCAAAGAAGATCGCATCCAGCTTCGCCGCCTCGGCCTTGCGGGCGATATCCTGATAAAGCCTGATATCGGTGACGCGGTGCGGCTCTGAATCCGGGTGCCGCCAGGCCGCTTCGTGATGTCCGCCCGGATAGATGAAGGCGTTGAGAACCAGCTTTTCGGATTTTCTGCTCATGAAATGACCTCACTGCTCTAAGGACCAACTGCGGCGGCTCACGCCTCCTTCGTCAGCCATGCCCTGGCCAGATTACCGCCGAGACCTTCGGCCCCCGTCGCATAATCCTTGATGCGCACGCTGCCGACGACCGGCTGGATGGGTGCGACGAGATTGATGACGGGAAGATCTTTCGCGACAACGGCTTGGAATTCCTTGAAGAAGGCAGCGCGTTTCTCGATGTCAGGCTCCACCGCCGCCGCTTCCAGCAGCCGGTCCACCTCCGGATTGGCGTAGTGGCTGGCATTTGAGAATGGCAGGCCTATCTTGAAGTTCTTGCTCCAGTAGACGCGCTGGACGCCGGCCGTTGGATCGAAAGTGTTGGACAGGGATTCCACCGAAAGGTCCCAGGCGCGGTCAGTGTAGACCACCTTCACATAGGTGCCGAAATCGAATTTCTGGATATCGGCCTCAATCCCGATCTTCGACAGCGCCTGCGCGATGAAATCCGAATAGGTCTGCGGATTGAATGGGTTGGTGGTGACGCGGAGCTTGAAACGCTTGCCGCCGTCCTTGCGCGGGAAACCCGCCTCGTCCAGCAATTTTTCCGCCTGCGCGACGTCGAACCTGGCAAAACCGATATCGGGATTGTGGAACTTCGCAAGACCGGGGCTGATCGGTGTCGGCGATGGCACGGCGTAACCGTAAAGCACGGTATCGATGAGCGCCGGAACATCGATGGCGTGGGCAATGGCCTGCCTGACCTTCAGTTCCTTCAGATATTCGTTCTCAAGATTGATGACCAGCTGGTTCTGCTGGCCGGCATAGGCATAGATGCGGTCATCCACCTTCAACGTCGGGATCGCTTTCAGCCGCTCCAGATCGGCGAGCGCCACAGGGTTGGGGCCAATATCCCCTTCCCCGGTTTCCAGCGCCGCCGCGCGGGCGCCCGCATCGTTGATGAGGCGGATGATGACGCGCTCCAGATAAGGGCGCGGCGCATCCCAGTAGTCGGCATTTTTCTCCAGCAGGATATGGCTGCCTGGCACCCATTCCTTCAGCACGAAAGGGCCGCTGCCGATGATCTGCGCAGGCTTGGGATTGTCGGTCGGTTTGAAGGTTTCAAAGATGTGCTTCGGCACGATGGGCGATTCAGACGACGCGAGCGCGGTAATCAGGCCCGGTGCCGGCTTGGAGAGCTTCACCTTTGCGACCAGCGGATCGGATGTATCGACGCTCTCGACATTCGCAAACGTCGCCCGACCGCGCGGATGGGCCTCTTTCAGCCGCAGGATGGAAAATTCCACATCCGCCGATGTTACCGGTTTGCCATCATGGAATTTGGCCTTCGGTTGGAGGTGGAAAACATATTCCAGTCCGTCCGCCGATACGCTCCATTCCCTGGCAAGGCTCGGCTTGGGCGAAAGCTCATAGTCATAGGTCAGAAGCCCGTCGTAAATCTTCGAACCGATGAACTGCGGTCCGCCCGCGCTTGTATTGATGGCCACGAGCTGGGTCGGCTCAGGAAAATAAACAATCTTGAGCGTGCCGCCCGAAACCGGCTCTTCGGCCGCGGCGAAAGAACCGCCCGGGAGCGCCACGAATGCGCCGGCAGCAAGTGCGATCTTATGAAACTGGCGTCTGGAAATGGTCATGTCTGTCTCCGAAAAATCCGATATGCGGGGTGCGGCAACTCAGTGCAGCTGCGGGAACCCGTGGCGCTCGGCGAGGATTTGCAAAATGCGTTTGGTGTCCTGAATGAAATGCGTCTCGCCCTTGACCGTGACGTCGGCAGGCGCGTCGCCGGCGAAGATCAACAGCGGCAGCGACTGATTTTCCTCTCCCACGGCGGCGATAACCGCCTCACGTGGGCGCTGGAACCCGACGCGGTGGACGTCGATCCCAGCCGCAAGGTCAGGAAACGCGGCGAGCAGACCCTCGATCTGGTTACAATGCGGGCAGACGAACCGGACACCGGGGTGCTTGGGGTCTTCAAAACCGGGAGCGATCAAAAAAAGCGTATCCTTGGCCATGGCATCCATCATGTGAGGGTGAGATTTCCAGCTCACAGTGCAGGCGGCCATAGCGCGGGTCCAGAAAGCAATTCTTGCTTGGAAACGAAGAGAAGCTTTGCGCTAAATTATTGATGAAATTGATTTTTTCGAAATTTTCGTGGATGGTATCGCTGTTTCACCCGATCTGTCTCATGCGCAAAGTTTTTCCCTGAAACAGGCTTGCCGCGCGAAGATGCAAACAGGATGGAGGGTGGGTTTCGGCAATAAAAAACCCGGCAGAATTGCCGGGTTCTGGTGAGATGCTGTTGGCGTAAAACCTCTCCTTCGTCATGCTCCGGCCTGTCCCGAGCATCTGCGATCTACAAGGCGTAGGATGCCTTGGGAGATCCTCGGTGCAAGACCGAGGATGACGTTGAATGCGGAGAAAAGTTCGTCATAACTTTCGCGCTGCAGGGTGATCGGATTTCTGTCCTCACTCGCTTTTCCAGGCTGTCGCCAGATCGCCATAGGCAATGTCGATGGTCGTCACGAGCGATTTCAGGCTGGTGTTGCGTAGAATGACGGTCGGCAAAGCAACGATCGAGAAATTCGGCAGCTCATCTCCGACGACTTTCTGGATCTCATGGAACTGCCCGGCCCGCTTCGTTTCATCAACCTCGATGGCGGCCGCCCGGAAAAGATTGTCCACCGTGGGATTGTTATAGTGGGCGGCGTTGACATAAGGCGCGGGGTTCTTGATGCCATCGGACCAATAAAGACGCTGCACGCCCGCTGTCGGATCGAACAACCGGCTGATGCCGTTCACCGTCAGGTCGAAACCGCGCTCGGTATAAACGCGCTTGATAAAGGTGGCGAGATCGCCTTCGACGATATCCACCTTCACGCCGAGTTTGCCGAAGGATGAGCGGAGATATTCGGACGTTTTACGGAAGACGTCGGACGGCAGAAAGGCGAGCCGCAGCGAAAAGCGCGTGCCATCCTCGCCCTTCGGGTAGCCGGCCTTGTCCAGCAACTCATTCGCCTTGGCGAGATCAAAGGGATAGGTGAAAGGCTTTTCGTCGTTATAGGCGGTGAAGACTGCCGGGATGTTGGAGCCGGCAGGTTTCGCCGTCCCGAAGAAGATGGCGTCATTGATGAAATCGCGGTCGATGGCGTGGGCCAGTGCGTGACGCACCTCCTTCTTCGCCAGAATTGGGTTCTCCAGATTGAACTCGAACACGGCCGCATTGTTGAGATAAGCGTCGGTATAGACCTCCACAGCCAGTTTCGGATTTTGCCGCAGGCGCTCAAGATCGCTGTAGGAGACATCGGCGGTGTAATCCGCCTCACCCGTCTCCACGGAAATGGTGGTGGAAGCCGCATCGGCGACGAACCGTGCCACGAAACCATCAAGGTAGGGCAGATCGGCCTGCCAGTAATCCGGGTTCTTCTTCAGCTTCACATAGCTGCCGCGTTTCCATTCCTCGAACACGAAGGGGCCTGTGCCAATTGGCGCATTGCCGTTCGGGCTTTCATTGTAGTTTTCCGAAGCATAGGCATGGGCCGGCAATATGGGCGTCTCGCCGCCCGTCAGCGCGCGCAGAAGATAAGGCGCGGGTTTGGAAAGCACCACCACGGCCGTCAGCGGATCAGGCGTTTCGATATCGGCAACATTGGCGAAGGTGATGCGCCCCCGTGGCCCGACCTTCTTGAAGGCAAGCAACGAAAATTTGACGTCCTGCGACGTGAAATCCTTGCCATCATGCCATTTGACACCCTTGCGCAATTTGAAAGTATAGCGCAGCCCGTCGGCCGATGTTTCCCAGCTTTCGGCCAGAACCGGATGCGGTTTGAACTCGCTGTCGAACCGCACCAGACCCTCGAGGATTTTCGTGGAAATGGCGCGGGTGCGCGTATTGGAATCGGAAAGCGGCACTAGCGTCGTTGGCTCGCCGAGACCTGCAAAAGTGACGATCCCGCCCTTTTTCGGCGTTTCCGCCGCCAGCGTCGGCAGGGATGGCAGCAATGTGGCTCCGGCCAGGGCGGCACTCAGAAGCAATGTCTTACGTCTTGTAATATCCATGGATGTTTCCTCTTACAGACTTGTTTTTTAAATTTCAGGCAGGTTTCAGCCGGGTTTCCACCAGCCGCGCGAACAGGGTCGCCCCGACGGGCAGGATGTCGTCGTCAACGATGAAACCGGGATTGTGGGCAGGTACCGTGCCGGAATGGCCAAGGGTGAAAAACGCACCCGGTGCGTGTTTCAAAAGATCGGCGAAATCCTCGCTGCCCATGAAGCGGCCGGGCTCGGTGGAAACGCGCTCGTCTCCCAGAACCTCGCGCGCCACGCCGGCAACGATTTCCACTGACACGTCATCATTGGTAAGGACCGAGAATATGTCGCGAATATCCACCTCAGCACTCAGGCCATAGGCAGCAGCGATGTGATCCGAGATGGTGCGGATGCGGCCCCTTATGGTTTCGCGCACGCTGTCGGAGAAGGCTCGCACTGTTCCGGCAATCGCGGCCGTTTCGGGAATGACGTTATAGGCTGATCCAGCTTCAATGCGCGTGATCGACAGCACGGCGGGATCGGTGGGCGATACGTTGCGGCTGACGATGGTCTGCAGCGCCTGGATCAGTTCACCCGTTGCCGGCACCGGGTCGCGGGAGACATCGGGATGCGCGGCGTGAGCACCCCGGCCCTTGAGCCGGATGTCAAAGAAATCCGCACCAGCCAGAATGGTGCCCGGCGAAACCTTGAGGTGATTGGGCGCGGCATGGGTGGAATTGTGGAGCCCGTAAATCTCGTCGACCGGAAAATCCTTGAACAGCCCATCGGCAATCATGGCGCGCGCGCCGCCCAGCCCCTCTTCGGCAGGCTGGAAAATGAACACCACCGTGCCGGCGAAATCGCGGGTTTCCGCCAGATAACGGGCGGTGCCGAGCAGGATGGTGGTGTGCACATCATGCCCGCAGCCATGGAACTTTCCGGGGTAGACGGACGCATAGGGCAGACCGGTTTCCTCGGGCATCGGCAGGGCATCCATATCGGCCCGGAGCCCGATGGAGCGATTGCCCGCACGACGGCCGCGTAGCACGCCAACCACGCCGGTCTTGCCATAACCGCGATGAACCTCGATGCCCCAGGAAGCAAGCTTTTCAGCGACGATGCCTGACGTGCGCACCTCCTCGAAGCCGATTTCTGGATGCTGGTGCAGGTCGTGGCGGATGGAGACGAGCTCGGGAACAAACGTCCCGATCCGGTCGATGATTTTAGGGGCGGGTGTTTTAACGGGATCGACGGCGATATTCACGGTATCTCCTCAGGACAAAAAATATCGTTTTCGCAATCGGACGATTGCGAAGGATTGGCTTCGGATAGGAAAATCAGGGCTGGAAAGGCGTCAGAGCCTCAGGCCCGCCTCCTTCATCAAGGGCAGAATACGCTCGGCGAAATAATCGAGGTCTTCGCGGAAATCGTAGAAATTCAGCTGAACGCCATCGATCCCCGCCTTCTTCAGGCCGACAAGCTGCTCGACCACCTGTTCCGGCGAGCCGATGATTTCGATATTGCCACCGAGATTGCGGCCCTGCTTGTGGCGTGCATCACCGCGTCCGCGCCAGGCATGGGCGTCGCTGTCGTAATTGTTGGTGGCGAAAGCACGCGTGCCGGGCTGCGGCTTTCCGGCCTCGATGGCATCGGCATAGGCGATCGCCTCCTTCTCCGTATCGCGACTGACAATGATCGGATTGATGATCGTCTTCACCTGCCGGCCATAGGCTTTGGCGCGGTTCTTGATGGTGGCGACATGATCGGGAAGCGTTTCGAGCGCACTGTCTATATGCGCACCGCCCGGCGAAGTGACGAAAACCAGATCGGAATGACGGGCGGCGAAATCGATACCGGCGGGAGAACCGGTCGCTGTCACCAGCGGCGGACGGCCGAAAGCGGGCTTCGGCGTGATCCAGCCATTGTTGATCGCCCACGGGTTGAGCTTGCCTTCATAAGTGAAGTTTTCGGTTTCTCCCCAAAGGCGGTGGAGCACATCGAACAATTCCCCCGCCATGTCATAACGCTTGTCATGATCGATCCGCTGCCAGCCGAACATTTCATGTTCGATGGCACGGTGGCCGGTGACGATGTTGATGCCCCAGCGTCCTTGGGCGATATGATCCAGCGTCGCGCCATATTTGGCGAGATGCAGCGGATGCAGGGGCCCGTAAAGAACGTGGATGGTGGAGATCAGCAAAATGCTCTTCGTCACCGCCGCCATCGCGCCAAGCGCAATGAAACTGTCAAGCGAGGATTCACCGTCATAACCACCCTTCGGCAGCCATTGCGTGCGACTGAAGGCGATTTCGAAACCGAGCTCTTCGGCACGCTTCACCAGTTCGACATTGTAATCGAAGGTCCAGCTGTTGCTGGTCGGCAAGCTGGAGAAATTGATATCCTGCAGATTGAGGAACAGACCGAGCATCAGGGGCTGCTTGATGGCGCGACTGAGCGGGCTGTCGTCGAAATCAGCCGGGCCTTTCAGCTCAAGACCTTTGAGCTCAGAATCTTCGGGTAATGGAACAGTCAGCGCCATGTCTTTTCTCCCTCGGAATGATCACCCTGTGGGGCAGTCGCCAGCCGCGCGCGCAGATAATCTTCGACACTGCGGGGCTGGCGGCCGGTGATATGGTAGATGGCGTCGGTGATGGATGCGGCGAAACCTTCGCGGATGAGTTCTCCGAATTCACCGATCGCCGTCTGTTCGAAAGCGCCGATATGCGGCGGGAAGACGGGGGCAGCATGGTGCGAAACGCCAACGGGCCGATGCAGGATACGGGCCGCAATGCGGGCAATTTCCAGCGCCGTCAGCGCTTCGCGTCCGGTCAGCACCAATGGGCCGACGAGCGGTGCGCTTGAAGCCAGAGCCTGTACAGCGACATCGGCAATATCGTCGGCATCGATGAAGGAGACCGCCGCATCGCCGAAACGGGCCGGCACGTCCTCGCCTTTGCGAAGCGCGGCGACAGCAGGCTCCAGCGCAACCTGCATCCAGGCGTTCGGCCGCAACACCGTATGCGCGATGCCGCTTGCCGCCAGATATTGTTCCACCTCGCCATGCGCCGCTCCCGAAATCGAGCGTGCAGCATTTCCAATAGTCCAGTCGGAACCGGATATTTTCACGATCCGCGATATACCGGCGGAGAGGGCGGCATCGATGACCGTCTTCTGGTCTGCCGCCAGCGTCTCTCCGATGGGCGAAAGCAGAAGCACCCTGTTGGTCCCCCGCGCCGCCGCCTTCAGGCTGGCCCGATCGGAAAAGTTACCCTCCGCAATCTCGACCCTGTCGCCCCACAGCTTCAGCGCGTCTTCGCGCCGGCGGGTCAATACCCGAACCTCCGCCTGACGTTGCAAAAGACGGCTGACGACCCTTTGCCCGAGCTTGCCCGTTGCACCCGTTACAAGAATGATGGCTGCCATGATGTTATCATCTCCCAACAATATGGTGCGCGGTATCCTGCGGTGCAGAAAGGGCGCGTGGATCGGCCCAGTCCTGGACATCGAAATCTTCGGGAATGAATTTCCATTGCAGCAGGAAATCCTTGAAGTGACTGAGCGCATCCAGCTCAGCCGGATCGAGATCGAGTCTCAGATTGCGATATACGTCCGGGCCATTCGCAGCGAGAACCGCCTCCTCGCTGACGCCGATCTCGCGAGCGATGAAACGCACGGCCTCCCCCGGATTGTCATTTGCCCAATCCGCAACGCGCTGAACCGTGGCCACCAGTTCCGCTACCAGATCCGGACGCTCATCGGCAAAAGTGGCGTCCACGGTCAGGGGACGCGGCGTACCGTTATTGATGCGGATCTTCGGATCAGGGTGAAAACCCGTCGACACCACGACCTGCGCGGCGATGAGATTGGCGACAGTGACGCCTTCCGCGCCCTTGACGAAAAATGCATCGATTTGGCCCCGGTGTAATGCTGCGATTTCCTCGCCATAGGGAAGCCGCCGGCGCAGACCGTGGAACCGTTCCTCCGTCGGGCCGAGCAGCACGGGTTCTTTGGCGGCAAGCTCGACAAGCTCGACATCTGCGATGGAAAGCCCCGAGACCGTCAATGCCGACACGATGCCCTTGAGCGAGGTGGCGCGCTGGAAATCGATGATCTCGTCCGGGCGCTTCGGCAGACCGATGCGCCGCCCCTTCAGGTCGCTTCCCTTGCTTATGCCACTTGCGGGCAAGGCAATGACGGCCTGGAACTCGTCGGTCCTTGTCAGCCCCACCAGCCGTGTTTTCCGGCCACCGGATTTCGCCCAGATCGGTGGGATGTTGCCGCCCTGACGGAACGACCAGTCCAGCCTATGATCAAAATGACTCTGGCGAATGGCTGGATCGGCCGCATCGCGAATGGACGAAACGGAGATGCCGTGGTTGGCAAAACTCTGCTCAATCCAGCCCAGTTGCGTTGCGATGGAAAGCGGCGTGGGCGCCGGGCAGCGTGTATACCACACCGTTACGGGTTGGGTTCCCTGGCGAAGAGCGGCGTTGGCCATGGCGTTCGTCCTCGAAATTGCGATCTGGACGGCACGCTACACGCCATAAAACATTTTCTATAGATAAAGTGTACTATTTCAAACGCGATTGAGGAAATTCGTTTCCATCTTACCAGCTCATGCGCCGCATGGCGGAATATCCTTTCGATAAAAGCAGGATTTCGCTGGGATTTTTGTCGGGCATCGATCAGATCGACCACGCGCGGGTGAAACTGGAGACGAAAGTTTTTCTTCTCCGCACAGCAAGGATTTTTAACTCGCGACCGGCCCCCCGGCTGTTACGCTTCCCGCAATTGCGCGGCCATACAGGCCGATAATCCAACAGACCCGAAAGAAAAAGTGGCAGCATGAGCAAGACCAAACGCCGGCTCAATCTCAACGTCGGCATCAACACGACAGGATATCTCGCCAGTGCCTGGAAATACCGGAGCGGAGACCGGCACGATATAAACGATATCGGATATTACCGACGACTGACGGAACTGGCGCATGAGGGCCGGTTCGACGCCGTTTTCCTTTCCGACCACCCGGCACTGCTGACCGACCCGGCAAGCCGGCCGTTCCACACCATTGATCCGCTCATCCTCTCGACATCGCTTGCCGCACAGGTGCCGGATATCGGCTTCGTGGCAACCGTGTCCTCCACCTACAATTCGCCCTATAATTTCGCCAGACGAACTCAATCCATCGATCTCGTCACCGGCGGCCGGCTGATCGTCAATATCGTTTCTTCCTTTAATCCCAATGTTGCCGCCAATTTTGGCAACGATCCGCTGCCGCCGCGCAGCGAACGTTATGCCAAGGCTACCGAATTCCTGGATGTCGCAAAAAAGCTCTGGTCTAGCTGGGACCCCCGCCGCGAGAGCGACGTGCCGGAGAACCGCTTCTGGGATGCGGCGACAGCCGAAACCATCGATCATGAGGGGCAATATTTCCATGTCAAAGGCCCCCTCAACGTTCCGCGCGGGCCGCAGGGGCATCCCGTTATCGCGCAGGCCGGCGCCTCCGAAGGCGGCATTGATCTCGCGGCACGCCATGGCGAGATCATCTATTGCAATATTCTGTCACGTCCCGCAGGGCAGGCCTTTGGCAAGAAGGTCCGCGACCGCGCTGTCTCCCTCGGGCGCGATCCCTCTGGCATCCGCATCGTTCCCGGCCTCGTCGTCATTCTCGGCGAAACCCGGCAGGAAGCCCTGCGTAAACATGAACTCTACAGCGGCGCCGGTTCGGAAGACGGTCTCCTGGCACGTTTCGCCAGAGAAAACGGCATAGAGCCTCGCGATTTCGACCCCGACGCAAAACTCGATGCCGAGCGTTTCATCCCCGACCAGAACCGGCAATGGGCGGTAGGCATGGGCCTTGGCCTTTCCGATCTTCTGACCCATGAAAAACTGACTGCCCGCGAGGCCGTACGCCGCTCGGAAGGACATCACCGGCTGCTGCTCGGCACGGCGGAAGAGGTAGCGGACGGCATTATCGAGCTCTGGCAGGATGGCACAGTGGACGGCTACACATTACAGCCGCCACGGGCGCCCGATGATATCGCTGAATTCGTCGAACAAGTTGTTCCGGTACTGCAGGATCGTGGGGTTTACCCGCGCGAATATGAAGCCGCGACGATCCGCGACCGCTATGGCCTGCCATACCCCGATTGAAGGACGGATGCGGCAATGTCGCTCAGTCGACCTCCCGCCGGCTTCCATTGAAAGTCGAATGGCGGGAGGTGGCGATGTTATTGCCCCGTCGCCACTTTCAAAACCGGCCTTTCGCCGGAAAGCTGCGGCAGGACAGAGGCGAAATCCGTCACGATCTGGCGATAATCGTCCGGCTGGAATTCATAGGGAAGTTCGAGGCGGAATTCCGAGACAAACGGCAAAACGGGGTCGCTCGACAATCTTTCCAGAATCTCATGCGTCGTCCCGACGATATCCGGCAGGAAAAGCGTGCGGCGCGCCCCATGCGGCGAGGTCGTGCGCTTGTCCCGCTCGGCAACGAATTCCTGGTAACGGCGGCGCGTGGCGGGGCTTGCGCTATCGGTTGGCAGGATGACGCGGCCAAGAGCGACACGCGGTTCGCGCTCATGCGCCCATTCCTGCCGGAAGCGAGCAACGAGAGCCGCCTGAGCGGTCAGAAAATCATCGGTATTCTCGCCGCTGACAATATTGCCCGTCAGAAGATTGAACCCTGCCCTGCCAGCCCAGCGCGCAGAGTTCTGCGATCCACCGCCATACCATAACCGGTCCGTCAGCCCCTTAGCGACTGGCCGAAGCCGCGGCACCTGCGCACCGGCCGCATTGCCCGCCTCCGTCTCGTTCGACAGCGGCTCCGATCGCAGCGCCCTCGCCAGCTTCTCAGCGCGCGCGTGGCTGTAGTCCGCGTCGATAACCGTATCAACATAGTCGGAAATAAGATGGGCGAAGGGCGGTGCGCCCACCGAAACCCCCACATTCAGCCGTCCGCGCGACAGGACATCCACGGTGGCCAGATCCTCCGCCAGCCTGAACGGGTTCTCGTAACCGAGTTGAATAACGGCGGTGCCTAATCCGATCCGTCTGGTTCGTTGCGAAGCCGCAGCGAGGAAAGTCGCCGCAGAGGAAACACCCCGCTCCAGATGGCGCTGGCGGACCCAGGCGCTATGATAACCCAGCGCCTCTCCTGCTTCGAAAAGCTGCAGGGTTTCTTCCAGCCCCTGTCCCGGATCATCGTCATGATAGTTGCCCGGGACAAGAAAGGCGAAATGGGAGATGTGGGAAAGGGGCATGGGCGCGCATCCGGAAACGAGTTGAAACTCAGCGACGCAAATGCAGCCCTCCTGGTTTGGAACGACCGCCCGATGCGACGCATGCTCACACAGCATGCATGATGACGGCGGCAACTGGCGCGGCATGTTCGTTTATAGTCCCGGCCATTGTTGAAAGATCATTGCGCGATTCAATAATACACTAAAATTGTCGACTATCCCTCCACACAGCCCGCCCTCACGCTTCCTCGGGTCTTTTTTTGGAATGAGGCAAATCCGCCAGAGGCTGTTCCTCACCGTCGACCTGCGCAGCGTCGAGCACAAATGACCTTGATTTCCCCCTCCAACATGTAATACAGATTATCATACATGTTGACAAATATTGCACACATGTATGACATTGCGGCGACCAACAACGCCGAGACACCTGCATGAGGGAGGAATTATGATCATTACCGACGTCGAGGTCCGTGTTTTCCGCACGACGACCCGTCGGCACTCGGACAGTGCCGGCCACGCGCATCCGGGTCCGGCGCATCAGGTGGAACAGGCCATGCTGACGATCCGGACAGAGGACGGCCACGAGGGCCATTCTTTTACCGCGCCAGAGATCGTTCGCCCGCATGTCATCGAAAAATTCGTCAAGAAAGTCCTGATCGGTGAGGACCATCGAGACCGCGAACGGCTGTGGCAGGACCTTGCCCACTGGCAGCGCGGTTCGGCCGCCCAACTGACTGACCGCACGCTGGCGGTGGTTGACTGCGCGCTATGGGACCTTGCCGGCCGCTCCCTCAATCAACCTGTATACAAGTTGGTCGGCGGTTATCGCGACAAGGTGCTCGCCTATGGCTCCATCATGTGCGGTGACGAACTGGAAGGCGGGCTGGCGACACCGGACGACTACGGCCGCTTTGCCGAGACACTGGTGAAGCGCGGCTACAAGGGCATCAAGCTGCACACGTGGATGCCGCCCGTCAGCTGGGCGCCGGATGTGAAGATGGACCTCAAGGCCTGCGCGGCCGTGCGCGAGGCGGTCGGCCCCGATATCCGCCTGATGATTGACGCCTTCCACTGGTACTCCCGCACCGATGCGCTGGCGCTGGGCCGTGGCCTCGAAAAACTCGGTTTCGACTGGATCGAGGAGCCGATGGATGAACAGTCGCTGTCCTCCTACAAGTGGCTTTCCGACAATCTCGATATTCCGGTCGTCGGCCCGGAAAGTGCGGCCGGCAAACACTGGCACCGTGCCGAATGGATCAAGGCCGGCGCCTGCGACATTCTGCGCACCGGCGTCAACGATGTCGGGGGCATCACACCGGCGCTGAAGACGATGCATCTGGCCGAAGCCTTCGGTATGGAGTGCGAAGTGCATGGAAATACCGCCATGAACCTGCATGTGGTTGCCGCCACCAAGAATTGCCGCTGGTATGAGCGTGGCCTGCTACATCCCTTCCTCGAATATGATGACGGCCACGACTATCTGAAGTCTCTGTCCGATCCGATGGACCGGGATGGCTTTGTCCACGTTCCCGACCGGCCGGGCCTTGGCGAGGACATCGATTTTACCTTCATCGACAACAACCGGGTGAGGTAACGGGCGATGAAAACGGTGCTCGCCTTTGGAGACAGCCTCACCTGGGGTGCGGACCCGGCAACGGGCCTCAGGCACCCCGCCGCATATCGCTGGCCGGAGGTTCTGGAAACCGAGCTTGCCGGCATGGCGAAAGTTTACCCCGAAGGTCTTGGCGGACGAACCACCTGCTACGACGACCACGCCGGTCCGGCCTGCCGCAACGGCGTGCGGGCGCTGGAAATAGCGCTCTCGTGCCATATGCCGATTGACCTCGTCATAATCATGCTCGGCACCAATGACATCAAACCGGTGCATGGCGGACGCGCGGAAGCCGCCGTTTCCGGCATGCGCCGGTTAGCGCAGATCGTCGAGACCTTCATCTACAAGCCGCGAGAAGCGGTACCGAAACTGCTGATCGTTGCCCCACCGCCCTGCGTTGCAGGCCCGGGTGGAGAACCGGCGGGAGGGCGGGATGTCGGGCAATCGCTCAGGCTTGCGCCGCTTTACCAAAAACTCGCTACCGAACTCGGACATCACTTCTTCGACGCCGGTTCGGTCGCCAGTGCTTCGCCGGTGGACGGCGTGCATCTGGACGCGCCGGCGACAGCGGCGATCGGCCGGGCCCTGGCCACGCCAGTCAAAGATATTCTTGGTTGATCACACGCCGCCCGAGGAGGAACCGGGCACGTGGATCGAAACGTGGAAGGCCGTATGAAGCGGCCGTATTGGGAGGAAAGATGAAACATTTTCTTGCAACAGCAGCACTTGGCGCCCTGCTGATCGGCGCCATGCCGCTCAGCACTTTTGCCGAGACGCCAAAGGACCAGCTCATTGTCGCCACGACCATGAGCAATATCCTCACACTCGACCCCGCCGCCATCACCGGCCGCGAGACCGTGCAGGTTCTGAACAATATCTATGACACCCTGATCGTGCTTTCGCCTGAGGACCGCAGCGTCCAGCCGCGCCTTGCCGAACGTTGGGAAATAGCCGAAGACCGGAAGTCGATCCGTTTCCATCTGCGTGCCGATGCCAAGTTCGCTTCCGGCAATGCCGTGACGGCAAAGGATGTGGCATGGAGCCTCAAACGGCTGCTCGCCCGCAACCTGGCGCAATCATCCTTTCTGAAAACCCGCGGTTTCAAGCTGGAAGAGGCCGACAAGCTTTTCGTTGCCGAAAGCGATCAGGTCTTCGTGCTGAATATCCCCAAGCCCGACGATCCCAACCTTCTCCTGATGATCCTTGCCCAGAACGGTCCCGGCTCGATCATCGACAGCCAGACCGCGCTTGAGAATGAGAAGGATGGCGATCTCGGCGGCGCATGGCTGACGCTGAATTCCGCCGGCTCCGGCCCCTTCAAGCTGACCCAGTGGAAATCCAACGAATACATCATCCTCACCCGCAACGACGATTATTGGGGTGAAAAGGCCAAGATGAAGCGTATCCTGATGCGCCATCTGCCGGAATCGCAGTCGCAGCGGCTCATGCTGGAAAAGGGCGATATCGACGTTGCCTATTCCCTGCAGGCTCCGGATCTGAAATCACTTGAGGCCGACAAGGCCGTCACCATCGAATCCACACCGGGCTCCGGTTTCTATTACCTCAGCGTTTCGATGAAGGACGAGAAATTCGCGAACAAGAAGGTGCGCGAGGCCTTGCGTTACCTGATTGATTACGATGGTCTCGACAAGGCGGTCATGCCCTATTACGGCAAGCTGCATCAGCGGTCCCTCAGCACCGGCGTTATGGGTGCGCTGCCGGATCAGGGCTACAAGCTCGATATTGAAAAAGCCAAGGCGCTTCTGGCCGAGGCCGGTTATCCTGATGGGTTCAAGACAACGCTGCGCGTGCTTTCGGAAGACCCGTTCATGAAAGCCGCAACGGCAATCCAGAACACGCTCGCCCAGGCAGGCATTCAGGCCGAGCTGATCAGCGGCTCCGGCGACCAGATCTATGGTGCGATGCGCGAGCGCAACTTCGAATTGCTGCTCGGCCGCGGTGGCGGCGGCCAGCAGCCGCACCCGGACAACAACCTGCGCTCGATTGCCTACAACCCCAATAATGCCGATGACGCCAAGCTCACCAATTACCAGAGCTGGCGCACCAGCTTCTTCGACGAAAAGCTGAACAAGATGATTGAGGAAGCGCTTGTTGAGCGCGATGCGGCAAAACAGACGAAGCTTTATGAAGACCTGCAGGGTTATATGGATGAAATCGTCATGTCCATTCAGCCCTTCTCCGAAGTGGTCGACACCGCAGCCTTCCGCAGCGACGTCAAGGGCATGATCGTCAGCCCCTGGCTCTCGAGGTTTGAAGTGGTGAGCAAGGAGCGGTGAGCCCGCTGCGTATTCTCGAATATGAAAAGGCGCGGCTCACCCCGCGCCTTTTTGTTGGCGGAAAGACTGCACAGAACGGCTCCGACTGGCGAAAACATATCGCTTCCGTCATTCCGGCCTTGAGCCGAAATCCAGCCGACATGCGTCTGCACGGCGGTAAGAATCCTTTCAGCCCAAGGACTTGGGCTGGCTGGATACCGGCTCAAGGCCGGCATGACGGTTGGAGGGAGCTCAGCAAAACATCGCCCGTTCCTGTTTCATCGTTACGTCAATACCCGATGGCGCAGTCGCCGCGGCCGCCCCTCTCAAGCCATTCAAAAAAATGCCCGGCGGGGAGGCCGGGCAAGGAAGGAGGCTGTTATCATCCGTGGCGCCCCGGAGGAGGACGGTCACGTTCTTGGAGTCGTCACGCGCCTTCATATTCCAGCGAGGCACCGATCAGTTCGCGCGCATAAGGATGCGTTGCATCGTTGCCAGCAATGGCCTCGCGCGGCAGGATTTCGGTGATTTCGCCACGCAGCATCACGGCGAAGCGATCGCACATGTGATCGACCACGGCGAGATCATGGGTCACCATGATATAGGTGAAACCGCGCTCTTCCCGCAGCCGCTGCAAGAGGTTGAGGATTTCCGCCTGGACCGAGACATCGAGCGCCGAGGTCGGCTCATCGAGCAGCAGCAGCGACGGTTCCAGGATCAGCGCCCTCGCAATCGCCACGCGCTGCCGTTGGCCGCCGGAGAGTTGGTGCGGGAAACGGTCGAGGAAAGACACCGGCAGGCCGACATCAGTGATGACCTTGCGCATGCGCTCCTCGCGGTCGCCGAGCTTGTGGATCGCAAGCGATTCACCAAGCACGGTGCGCACCGACTGGCGGGGATGCAGAGAGCCATAGGGGTCCTGAAACACCATCTGCAACATACGGCAGCGCTCGATCAGCGGCACGTCTCGCACCGATCTGCCGTCGATGAGGATATCGCCAGTCCAGAAATCGTTGAGCATTGAGACGCAGCGCAACACGGTGGACTTGCCCGAACCGCTTTCACCGACCAGCCCGAAACATTCGCCAGGCTCGACACGGAACGACACCGAAGGCAGCACTTTCAGTGCGGTGTTGCCGCTGCCGAAAGTGATGGAAAGATCGCGGGTTTCGACAGAAACGGCCATTATGCATTCTCCTCCAGCCATTCAGGGCGGCGGTCCAGCACCGCAAGCGGTGCGCGCGCACCGCCGATACGCGGCTGTGCCGCCAAAAGGCCGCGCGTATAGGGATGCTGCGCCTGATCGAGATCGCGGGCGGCCAGCGTTTCCACCACGCGGCCTGAATACATGATCAGCACCCGGTCGCAGAAATTGCGCACAAGGTTGAGATCGTGGCTGATCATGATGAGGCCGATGCCGCGATCGCGCACCAGACCGTCGAGAATGTTCAGCACCTGCAACCGCACCGTCACATCAAGCGCCGAAGTTGGTTCATCAGCGATAACGAGATCGGGATCGGCAAGCAGCATCATGGCGATCATCACGCGCTGACCCATGCCACCGGAGATTTCGTGCGGGTATTGCTCGTAGACACGTGAGGCATCGCGGATCTTCACCGCATCCAGCATCGCCAGCGCCTTTTCCCGTGCCTCGGCTTTTGATGCCCTGAAGTGGCGCAGATAGGTCTCCGTCACCTGATCGCCGACCCGACGGATGGGGTTGAGGGAGAATTTCGGATCCTGAAGGATCATCGACATGCGCCGCCCGCGAACCTTCAGCATCTCCTTCTCATCGAGGGAGAGAAGATCGAGCCCGTCGAAAGCCAGCTTGTCAGCGGTGATCGTTGCCGAAGGCAGGAGGCGCAACAGAGCGCGTCCGACTGTGGATTTTCCCGAACCGCTTTCACCGACAATGCCGAGCCGCTCCCGACCGAGCGTGAAGGAGATGCCGCGCACCGCCTCGGTGGGTGAACCACCATAACGGATACGGAGATTTTCAACATCAAGGATTGGTTTTTCCATGTTCCTATCTCCGGTTCATCTGCTTCGGATCGAGCGCATCCCGCAGCCCGTCACCGAGGAGGTTGAAAGCGAGACTGACAGACAGGATCGCAATGCCGGGAAAGGTCACCAGCCACCAGCTATCCAGCATGTAACGCCGGCCGGTGGCGATCATCGCTCCCCATTCCGGCAGCGGCGGCTGCGCGCCGAGGCCAAGAAAGCCCAGACCTGCGGCGGTCAGAATGACGGTTGCCATGTTCAGCGTCAGTCTGATGAGAACCGAGGGGAGACACATGGGCATGATCGACTTGACGATGATGCGCAGCGGCGACGCGCCCTGAAGCCTTGCAGCGGCAATGTAATCCGCCTTGCGAAAGGTCATGGCTTCAGCGCGGGCAAGACGCGCAATCGGCGGCCATGAGGTGAGCGCAATTGCAATGATCGCGTTATTAAGGCTCGGACCCAGTGCTGCGACGAAGGCGAGCGACAGGATGAGGCTAGGGAAAGACAGGAAGATATCCGTGATGCGCATCATCACCGTATCGAACTTGCCGCCGAGATAACCGGATGCCGTACCGACCAGAAGGCCGACGGGACCGACGATGATCGATACCAGCGTGATGATGGTGAGCGTGATGCGTGCGCCCCAGAGAAGACGGCTATAGATATCGCGCCCCAGCTCATCCGTCCCGAAGACATGGCCGTTGCCCGGGGGCTGCAGCGTGTTGGCGAGATTCTGTGCGTAAGGATCATGCGTCGCGAGCCAGGGCGCAAAAATCGCCGAGATGACGAGCAGCAGCAAGATCAGCAGGCCGAAAGCCGATGTCGGGCTTTTGAGGAGGAAGACGATAATGTTCTTCAGCGCGTTCAGCGGCACCGGAAGACGGAAGGAAGTTTCAGCAGGGGCCGTCATCAGCGGGTCCTCGGATCGAAAAAGCGGTAGAGAATGTCGGACAGGAGATTGAGCCCGATAAAGATGACGCCGACGATCAGTACACAGGTCATCACGGCATTCATGTCGCCGATGATAAGATTGCTGGTGAGATATTGCCCGAAACCCGGCCAGGCGAAGACGGTCTCAATGAGGACCGCTCCTTCCAGCAGCGAACCGTAAGCCAGCGCGATGATGGTGACCAGCTGCACGCGAATATTGCCGAAAGCATGCAGCCACACCGTCTGCCGCTGCGACAGGCCTTTGACACGCGCGGTCGTCACATATTCCTGCCCCAGCTGATCCAGCATGAAGCTGCGCGTCATGCGGGTGATATAGGCAGAGGAGGAATAGCCCAGCAGGGCAGCTGGCAGGATGAGGTGGTTGATGGCCGACCGGAAGACCTCCATGTCACCCGCAAGCAGGCTGTCGATCAGCAGAAAGCCCGTCCGCTCCTCCACCAGACCGATATAGAACTGGTCCATGCGGCCACCGCCGCCAACGAGGCCGAGATGGGCGTAAAAAACGATCAGCGCGATCATGCCGGTCCAGAAGATCGGCATGGAATGGCCGAACAGGCTGAGAACGCGCACAAGATGATCCTGCCAGCGGTCTTTCTTCACGGCGGCGTAAACGCCCATGGGGATGCCGAGGCCGGCACCGATCAGGATGGCGAAGGTCGCAAGCTCGATCGTCGCCGGCATCACGCTTATGATGTCCTCGATGACGGGGCGGCCCGTGCGGATCGACGTTCCGAAATTGCCGGTGAAGACATCTCCGAGATAATAGACGAACTGCTGCCACAGCGGGCGGTCAAAGCCGAGCGCGTGATAGACCTGTTCATAGGTTTCACGGGTCGCATCCTCACCGACAATGGCCCGCACTGGGTCGGCGGGCATCAGGCGGCCAATGAAAAAGGTCAGCAGCAGCAATCCAAGCAGCGTGACCGCAATACTTCCGATCTGGCCGGACAGGCCATAAAGCGAAAGGCGTCTTTTTGACATGATTCCTCCCTTGCCAGTCACCGAGCGTGCAAGGAGCACATCCTGTCTGACAACTACGGTAAAGTTGTCACAGGTGTTGCAGGCTGTCAAGCATCCGACGCCAAAATCGATATCGGCAAGCACGGTGGTATATAGGGACAGCGTTGCCCAGGCGGCGGTTGCGGCGTTCTTCTTTCCCTAAAGAAGCCCACATTGCCACAACCGCAAAACGCTGTATTCTCCCTGCCCACAGAAGGCTGACATGGAAAATTGTGGCGATTTGACCGCTCGTGTCTGCCGCCTCGGGGGAGGAAAATATGATCGACGTGACGCTCCTGGCTTTTGCCATGGTCGCCTTTATCGGCATTGCAACACCCGGCCCCACCGTCTTGCTGGCGCTTGCCAATGGTTCGAAACTCGGCGTGCGTCGCGCGATGATCGGCACGGCTGGTGCCGTCCTTTCGGATTTCTTCCTGATCGGCGCGGTTGCACTGGGACTCGGGGCTCTTATGGCCACCTCGGAGTTCTGGTTCGGTGTCGTCAAATGGGCGGGGGTCTGCTACCTTGTTTACCTTGGCATCATGCTTCTGCGTTCAAGAGGGACGCTTGACGGCGCTCTCGGCTCTGCAGAGGCAAACAGGGCCGCATCGGCGCGTTCAATCTTCCTGAAGAGCTTTCTCGTCGCCGTGACCAATCCTAAGGGATACCTGTTTTTTTCGGCCTTCCTGCCGCAATTCATCGATGTCGCCGCGCCGGAGACTCAGCAATATACCGTACTTGCGCTGATCTTCGCCGGCATCGATTTCATCGTGATGTTCGCATACGCCCTGTTCGGCGCGCAGGCGGTCAGGATATTGCGCAAGTCCGGAGCATTATGGCTCGACCGCATCTGCGGCGGCGCGCTGCTGACGCTTGCTGCTTCCCTGGCCTTTTACCGACGGGCAAACGCATAATTCATTGCTATATCAGCTATTTCCGCCCTACTCAGCCACGGTGCGGGACCGCAGGAGCACCTTGTATCGCTCGAGACTGCCGCGCAGATGTGAGGCCATATATTGGCGCGCGGCATCGGCGTCTCCCTCGATAATGGCATCGACGATCTTGCCGTGCTCCTCTTGAAGGTGGAGGTTGTAATCCTTGGGCCGCGACCCCGGCGCGGCACCCTGTAATTCGCCGCGGGGAATGATACCGGACCGAATGAGTTGAAGAAACTCCGGAAACCGCCTGTTCTGCGTGGCCTGCGCGATGGCGAGATGGAATTCGAAATCGGCGTCCCGCGTTGGTAGCCCGGCGGCGAGACAGTCACCGACACGCCGATGCGCATCCACGATCGATTCCACCTGCACGGCGGAACGGCGCGAGGCCGCCAGCCCGGCGGATTCCACTTCGAACACGGTCCGCAGTTCCAGGAGTTCGATGACCGAGGAAATGCGACCCACGGCGAGATCGTTAAAAGGCAGTTCCTTTGCCGGCTTGGCTTCGACAGCAAAGACCCCTGCGCCCTTGCGTGCTTCAACGAGGCCATCGGCACGAAGAATGGCGATGGCCTCGCGCACAACCGTTCGGCTGACGGAATATTCCCGCGTCAATTCGCTTTCGCTCGGAAGCCGGTCACCCGGGCGGAACACCCCCTCCGCCAGATCCCGTCGCAAGGCCGAACTGATTTTCGCCGCAAGCGATACTTGCTTGGTGCTGCTCTCGACGTCCATTCCGGCCCACCTGTTTTAAACTTGTCTGGCATGTTAGCAAACACCGGCCACATTGCAAGTGCCGGGTACCACCACCCCCATCGGATCAACCTCAGGCAGCAACCATGGCCGAACCGCTGGAAAAGCGGCTTCTATACTCTCCCGGTGAGAGGCCGAGAATGCGGTGAAACACCCGGCGAAAGGCGGCAGCGTCCTCATAACCCACCGACCAAGCGATCTGATCGACCGAACGGCGGGTGAATTCCAGCAATTCACGCGCCTTGCCGACCCGCAGGTGCTGGACATATTCGATGGGCTTCATGCCGGTCGCCACCTTGAAGCGGCGCAGAAAGGTTCGCTCCTCCAGCCCGGCATGGCCGGCCATGTCGGTAACGCTTGTCGCCCGCCCGGCACGGGCCTGCAACCAGTGCTGCACCTTCAGGATCGGCTCATCGCCATGCGTCAGCCTTGGGGCGAAACTACTATAATGACGCTGTTCCCGTCCTGACGGGTCGATCAGCAGAAACTTGCCGGTCTCGATCATCACGGAAGGGCCGAGCAGCCGGTCGACGATGCGCAGACCAAGATCGGTCCACGCCATCAACCCGCCGGCTGTGATGATATCGCCGTCCTCGATGACGATCTTGTCTATCTCCAGCCGGACATCGGGAAATCGGTCCCGAAAACGCTCCGCAAACAACCAGTGGGTCGTCGCCGGGCGGCCAGCCAGAAGCCCGGTGGCCGCGAGCATGAACGACCCGCCGCAACTGGCAGCCAGCGTCGCGCCCTGGGCGTGCCGGTTCAGCAGCCAGCGGGCGTAAGGCTCGGCTTCCTCGATTTCAGCCGGCCCGGTCAACCGGCCGGGCACAACGAAGATATCGGGATGCCCTGGCCCGCCGGGTTCCGTGTCATAGGAGCGGGAAAATTCACCGCCTTCGCCCATGCTCCAATGGCTGACCCGCAATTTTGGCCCGCCGCGATCCTGTGAAAATACCGACGCGATGGCGAAAAGATCGGTGATGCCATGCACCATGGCGATCTGGCAGTCCCGATAGAGGACCAGCCCCACTTCCAGCGCGCTTCCCGTTACACCCGCCATGCCCAACCCCCGTTTTGTCAGTTTCGGCTCGCTTTCTGTCAGAAGCGCCAATCCAGCCCCGGCTGCGTCAAGAGTATCTCTATTCCCACGGGACGCAAGCAAGCTCCCTGCAACAGGAGAGAGAGCCATGACAACGATCACCACCAGAGACGGAACGCACATCTTCTACAAGGACTGGGGCCCGAAAGACGGACAGCCCATCATCTTCTCCCACGGTTGGCCGCTAAGCGCCGACGCCTGGGACGCGCAGATGGTGTTCTTCGCCAATAACGGTTTCCGCACCATCGCCCATGACCGCCGTAGCCACGGCCGCTCCGATCAGGTCTGGCATGACAACACCATGGATCAATATGCCGACGATCTGGCCGAGTTAATCGAACAACTCGATCTTCACGACATCATTCTGGTTGGCCATTCCACCGGTGGCGGCGAGGTGACACGTTATATCGGCCGCCATGGCACCGCCCGCGTTGCCAAGATCGCTCTCATCGGCGCGGTGCCGCCGCTGATGCTGAAGACGGAAAGCAACGCCATCGGTCTGCCAATCGATGTTTTCGACGGCATCCGTAAGGGCACCTATGACAATCGCAGCCAGTTCTTCAAGGATCTGACCATTCCCTTCTACGGCTACAACCGCGAAGGCGCCGTCATATCCGAAGGTATCCGTGATGAGTTCTGGCGGCAGGGCATGATGGGCGGCCTGAAAGGTCAGCTCGACAGTATCCGCGCCTTTTCGGAAAGCGATTTCCATCAGGACCTGAAAGCTTTCGACAAGCCGACGCTGGTTCTCCACGGCGATGACGACCAGATCGTGCCGGTCGGCGCTTCCGCGCTTTCCACGGTCAAGATCGTCAAACATGCGGTGCTCAAAATCTATCAGGGAGCCGATCACGGCCTGACACAGACCCATCAGGACCGGTTCAACGCCGACCTGCTCGCCTTCATCAACGGCTGAAACCACCGGATACAGGAGACACGGACATGACACAGAATACATTTCTCATCACCGGCGCATCCGACGGCATCGGCGCGGTTTATGCCGAACGTCTGGCAAAACGCGGCCACGGTCTCATTCTGGTGGCGCGACGCGCCGAGAAGCTGAAGGCATTGGCCGCGCAGCTGGAAAGGGATCATCACATCGCCGTCGAGGTTCTCTCCGCCGATCTTTCCAGGGCGGAAGATCTCGAAAAGGTAGAGGCGCGGCTGCGTGAGGACCGGCGGATTACCGGCCTCGTCAACAATGCCGGTATCGCTGGCGAAGGCGCGATCACGGCGCTGGACCCAGCCTATGTGACGACGATGATCAACCTCAACATTCTCGCCGTCACGCGGCTTGCGGCAGCCATCGCGCCGCGCCTTGCCGCCGACGGAAAGGGTACGATCATCAACATTACATCAGTTACAGCACTGATGCCGGCAGCATTCACCGCCGTCTACCCGGCCACCAAGGCTTTCGTGCTCGCTTTTACCGAGGCGCTGCAGGCACAGCTTTCACCCTCCGGCGTGCGGGTTCAGGCCGTTCTTCCCGGTATAACTCGCACGGCCATCTGGGAGGAAGAACGGCTCGATGCCATTCCGGCCGCGATGGTCATGGATGTCCATGACATGGTGGATGCTGCCCTTGCCGGTCTCGACCTTGGCGAAGCGCTGACCATTCCCTCCCTGCCGGACACTGCCGATCTTGAAAATTTCCTTGCCGCGCGTGCAGCCCTGCGGCCCAATCTCTCCCATGCACTTGCCGCCAGCCGGTATCGTGCAGCCAAACCCGAATAGAGGGATACGTATCATGATCCTCGGACTGACCATTCCCCAATTCACCGCACTGCATGTGGGCTTGAGCTTCATCGGCATTGCTACCGGACTGATCGCCCTGCCAGCTTATGCGGCAGGGCGATGGATGCCCCGCATGATGGCGCTATTCCTCGTCACCACGCTTGCCACCACGCTCACCGGCTTCCTGTTCCCAATCGGAAATTTCACGCCGGCACTCGGTGTCGGCGTCATATCGACCCTCGTTCTGGCAATCGCACTTGTCGCGCTTTACGGATACGGTCTGAATGGCAGGGCGCGCATCATTTATACGATCACCGCCACGATGAGCCTCTATCTCAACATGTTCGTCCTGATCGTACAGGCCTTTCTCAAGGTCGAAACGCTCAACAAGCTGGCGCCGAACGGCAATGAACCACCCTTCCTGATCGCCCAGACGGTCCTGCTTATAGGAGCCATCTGTCTCGGCTGGAAGGCGACGCGCCGCAGGCTTGCCGTCTGAGGCCAGTGTGAATTCTAATCGATGCCGCAAACATGCCTTGCGCCCTGCCACCCGGGCGCAGGGGATGTTCCGCTAACACGCCACAAGCCGCAGAGAGCTGCGAAGGTACCTCGCACTCTTGCCAGCGATCAATATACATTATACAATAATATATATTGAGTTGTTGCCACAGGAGATGTCGATGAAAGTCGTTAAGATCAACGAGCGCTTGACCGTTGCGGGGCAGCCGATGACCGCCGATTTCCAGTCGCTCTCCGCGCAGGGTTATAAAAGCGTCATCAATGCCCGGCCGGATGGCGAAGAGCCGAGCCAACCGGGCAATGAGCAGGAAAGAAGCGCCGCCGGGGCGGCAGGCATGGACTATGGCTTCATCCCGGTCACCGGCCCTGCCATCACTGAGGCCGATATCCGCGCCTTTCAACAGAAAATGGCGGAAGCGGCAGGCCCCGTTTTTGCCCATTGCAAGGGTGGCACCCGTGCGCTCACGCTTCATGTGCTCGGGGAAGCGCTCGACGGACGCATGGAACGTGGCGACATCGAGGCTTTTGGCAAGGCGCATGGCTTTGATCTTTCCGGCGCCACCCGCTGGCTGGAGCGACGCGCGGCAGCGGTTCCGCACGTCAAGGCATTCTTTGATCCGCGCACCTGGAGCGTGCAATATGTCGTTTCCGATCCAGTGACCAAACGCTGTGCCATTATCGATCCGGTCTATGATTTCGATGAGAAATCCGGCGCAACCGGAACGATGAATGCCGACGCCATTCTGAACCATGTGGAAAGCGAAGGCCTGTCGGTGGAATGGATTCTCGATACTCATCCGCATGCCGACCATTTCTCCGCCGCCCATTACCTGAAGCAGAAGACCGGTGCGCAGACCGCCATCGGCGCGAAGATCACCGGCGTACAGCGGCTCTGGCAGGAAAAATACAATTGGCCTGACCTTGAAACCGATGGTTCGCAGTGGGACAGGCTGTTCGAGGCGGGCGACAGGTTCAATATCGGTTCGCTTGAAGCGCGCGTGCTGTTTTCGCCCGGCCATACGCTCGCCTCCGTAACCTATGTGGTGGGAGATGCCGCCTTCGTGCACGATACGCTTTTTATGCCGGATTCAGGCACAGCGCGGGCTGATTTTCCCGGTGGCAGCGCCAGAGAACTCTGGGCGTCCATTCAGGACATTCTCGCCCTTCCGGACGAAACACGGCTGTTCACCGGCCATGATTATCAGCCCGGCGGCCGCGCGCCGAAATGGGAAAGTACTGTGGGCGAACAGAAACGCAGCAATCCACATCTGGTCGGCATGACGGAGGAAAGCTTCATCCACCTCAGGGAAACGCGGGATCGGACCTTGCCGATGCCAAAGCTCATCCTCCACGCCCTGCAGGTCAATATTCGCGGCGGACGCCTGCCGGAGCCGGAGGCAAATGGCAGGCGTTACCTGAAATTCCCTCTTGATGTGCTGGAGGGCAGCACGTGGTAAAGGGAAAGACGCCCGGAAAGCCCCTTCATACTCCTGACATTCCCCTTCCCGCCATGGAGGAACGGGCCGTGGAAGTCGCGCTGCTTTTGAAGACCCTTGCCCACCCTGCGCGGCTGATGCTGGCTTGCACGCTGGCGCAGGGAGAATTTTCCGTGGGAGAGCTGGAAGCCAGGCTGGATATTCGCCAGCCTACACTCTCCCAGCAGCTGGGCGTCCTGCGGGAAGCCGGTGTGGTTGAAACCCGGCGTGACGCCAAGCAAATTTTCTACCAGCTGAGCGAAGCGAAAGCGGCGCAGCTGATCGAGGCGCTTTACACCATATTCTGCGCGCCGGAGGAGGAGACCGCGTGAGCCCCTACTGGTCTTCTCTTTTCGGCGGCATGTTGCTCGGCCTCGCCTGCGTTCTCCTGTTTGTCTTTAACGGCCGCATTGCCGGTATCAGCGGGATCATCGGCAGAACTCTTGGCAGGGAGCGGCGTCTTTTCGATCTCGCTTTCATCGCCGGCTTGCTGGCGGGACCTTATATCCATGCCGCAGCATTCGGCCGGCTACCCGCAATCACCGTCGCTGCCCCTTGGCCCCTCATCCTGATTGCCGGTCTGCTGGTGGGTTTTGGCACACGCATGGGCTCCGGCTGCACCTCCGGCCATGGCATCATGGGGCTGGCGCGGTTTTCCCGGCGCTCGATCGCCGCAACCGCCACCTTCCTGATCACCGGCATCTTTACTGCGACGATAGCGGGAGCCATGTCATGAAAAATCCGGCCGTAGCGCGTATTGCACTTGCATTGCTTGCAGGAGCGTTGTTCGGATTCGGCCTTTCGCTGTCGGGCATGGTCGATCCGGCGCGTGTTTCCGGCTTTCTCGACATCGCAAGCGGCCATTGGGACCCGAGCCTGATGTTCGTTCTTGGTGGTGCCGTTATGGTCGCGGCGCCGGGCGTGCTGCTCAGCAGACGTCTCGCCAAGCCCGTTCTCGCCGACGATTTCCGCCTTCCAGCAAAGACCCGCATCGACGGGCCGCTGATAACCGGCTCGGCGATTTTCGGCATCGGTTGGGGGCTTGCCGGCTTCTGCCCCGGCCCGGCACTCTCCGCTGTCGGCCTTGGGCTGATGCCAGTCGTTCTTTTCGTCTGCGCCATGATTGCCGGCATGCTGGCTCACGACCGCCTCTACGCGAAGCAGTCATAGCTTAAAACGCTCGTTCGGAACCTGAAACAGACGGTCGCGCGGGGGTGAAATGCTGCCGCGCGACGACGCTTGATTAAAGGTCGATCAGGCTCTTGCCCGTCATTTCCGGCGGCAAGGGCACATTCATCAGCTGCAGCAGGGTGGGCGCGACATCGGCGAGAATACCGTCATGGAGCTTCGCACCTTCAGGGCCACCGAAAAGGATCACCGGAACCGGATTTGTGGTGTGCGCCGTATGCGGGCCGCCGGTCACCGGGTCGACCATGGTTTCGCAATTGCCGTGGTCGGCAATCACAAGCATCGCGCCTCCCACTTTTTCGAGTGCGGCAACCACCGCACCGAGGCCACGATCCACGGCTTCACAGGCCTTGATTGCGGCCTGCAGATCACCGGTATGGCCGACCATATCAGGGTTGGCGTAATTGGTGACGATGAGATCGTAACCCTTGCCGATCGCCTCGACAAATTTTTCCGTTACCTCGGGCGCGCTCATTTCCGGCTGCAGGTCGTAGGTCGCGACCTTCGGGGATTTCGGCATGAAGCGTTCTTCACCGACTTCCGGCTCTTCCTTGCCGCCGTTCAGGAAGAACGTCACATGCGGATATTTTTCCGTTTCGGCGAGCCGGAACTGCGTAAGGCCCTGCTTCGCCACCCAGGCGCCAAGCGTGTTGACGATATCGCGCTTCGGGTAAGCCGTGGTCATGAAATCATTGTGCCGGGTAGAATATTCCACCATGCCAAGCAGCGCCGAGAGCACTGGCTTTTCGCGCTCAAAACCGTCGAAATCATCGGCACCGATGGCAAGCAGGATTTCACGCGCGCGGTCAGCACGGAAGTTCAGGCAGAACAGGCCATCGCCGGCCTTGAAGCCTTCATAACCGTCGATCACGGTCGGCAGGATGAACTCGTCCGTGACTTTATTCGCGTAGCTCTGTGCAACGGCGCTCACCGCATCCCGGGCGTGCTCGCCTTTGGCCAGGACCATCGCGTCATAGGCCTTTTCGACACGCTCCCAGCGGTTGTCGCGGTCCATCGCATAATAACGGCCGATCACGGTGCCGATGCTGGCGCCTTCCGGCAGGCTTGCCACAAGCGCAGCCACAAAATCTTCAGCGGATTGCGGCGCGACGTCACGACCATCGGTGATGGCATGCACCACGACCTTCAGGCCGTGGCTGACCATCAGCTTCACCGCCGCCTGGCCGTGGAGGATATGGCCATGAACGCCGCCATCGGAAACGACGCACATCAGATGCGCCACACCGCCTGCGGCCTTCACCTTGGCGGCGAAATCAAGCATCGCCGCATTGCGGAAAAAGCTGCCATCCTCGATTGCAAGATCGATCTGGCCGAGATCCATGGCGACGATGCGGCCCGCACCGATATTGGTATGACCGACTTCGGAATTGCCCATTTGTCCGGTAGGCAGCCCCACCTTAGGACCAAACGTGGTGAGCCTCGCATTCGGGCAGGTGGCGAAAAGCCGGTCCATGGTGGGCGTGTTCGCCAGAACAGGCGCGTTGCTGGATGTATCCTCACTCAGCCCCCAGCCATCGAGAATAGTCAGGACAACGGGTTTGGGAGTTTGCATGGGAGGACCTTTTTCGTTCTGTTGCCGGCGGAGAGCGGACCGCCGGGCACCGGAGCGCCCTCGTCCGCCACTGTGATCGTGATGAGAAAACATGCTTCTCGTTCTTCTCTTCTATACCCGAAGATGACGAACGCAAGCCTATACCGATAGCGAAACAGTTCCGTGAAGGCTGAAAACGCGGGCTAAGAAATGCGGTCATGACACGCATACGCCCTCCTCCCTGTGCTCGTCACAGGACTCCAGCCGACGCGCGTCTGCGCGACGGGACGAGTTCCTTTCAGCCTAAAGACTTGGGCTGGCTGGGTCCCTTTGACGAGCACAGGGACGAGGGAGCAAGGATCGCCTTCAATCGATGAAAATAAGCGCCGGCTTTTCCAGAAGCGCCTTGACGGCCTGTATGAAGACTGCCGCATCCCAGCCGTCCACGACACGATGATCGAAGCTCGAAGACAGGTTCATCATCCTGCGCGGCACAAAGCGAATTCCGTCCCAGACCGGCCGCGTCACGATCTTGTTGACGCCGATGATCGCGACTTCGGGGTAATTGATGATGGGCGTCGAAACGATACCACCCAACGCCCCAAGCGAGCTGATGGTGATGGTGGAGCCCATCAGTTCTTCCCGATGCGCCGTCCCGGTGCGAGCGGCTTCGGCAACGCGTGCGACCTCGTCTGCGCACTCCCAAAGGCCGAGCGCTTCCGCGTGGCGCACAACCGGAACGGTGAGGCCTGACGGTGTCTGCGTGGCAATGCCGATATGAACCGCCTCGTAGTGGCTGACGACACCTTTTTCATCATCGAAAAGCGCATTCATACCAGGATGATCGGCAACGGCTTTGACAAGCGCGCGCATCAAAAATGGCAGGACCGTCAGTTTCGGCTGCCCGGAACGGCGGTTGCCGTTCATCGTAGCGCGCAGATCTTCCAGATCGGTCACGTCGACTTCTTCGACATAGGTGATGTGGGGAATGCGGGAGGCGGAAAGCACCATCTTCTCGGCAATCTTGCGCCTGAGCCCCGTCACCTTCACCTCTTCGACAGCGCTATCGTGGGCTGCCATCGGTTCAGTGCGTTCCGGCCGCCCCCGCACGGTTAAGAACGCGTCGAGATCCGCATGGGTAATATGCCCGTCGGGACCCGTTCCCTTGACCTGTGCAAGATCGATATCGAGATCGTCAGCACGCTGGCGAACGGCCGGAGATGCCAGCGGCTTATGGTGCAGTTCGGCGGCAGGCGCCGTGTTGGCCTCCCCGGCTTCGCGCGGCACCGGCTGGGTTTCAACGGGTGGCGGCGTGTCCGTCATGTCGGCGGGCGCTTCCTCTTCCGTCATGCGGGTCGGCGCCTCCCCTTCCGGCGCGCTACCATTGGCAGCGACGGCAGCGACATCGGTTTCGATGCGCAGGAGCGGTGCTTTCACCGGCACCGTATTGCCCACCGTTACCGCCAGCCAGGTGACGACGCCCGCCACCGGCGAAGGGATTTCCACCGTCGCCTTGTCGGTCATCACCGCGGCCAGCACCATGTCCTCGTGGACAAGATCGCCCGGTTTGACGTTCCATTCCACGAGTTCGGCTTCCGCCACACCTTCACCGACATCGGGCATGGTTAGAATAAATTCTGCCATGATCAGGCCTCCATGACTTCGACAAGGGCGCGCCCGACGCGGGCTGGCCCCGGAAAATAGTCCCACTCCTGCGCATGGGGATAAGGCGTATCCCAACCTGCGACGCGCACGACGGGAGCCTCAAGGTGATAAAAACAATGTTCCTGCACCAGCGACACGACTTCTGCCCCGAAGCCGGAGGTCAACGTCGCCTCATGCACCATGACGCAGCGGCCGGTCTTGGAAACCGACTTCACGACGGTATCGAGGTCGAGCGGCAGCAGGCTGCGCAGATCGATGATCTCGGCGTCCACTCCCGTCTCTTCCGCCGCTGCCAGCGCCACATGCACCATGGTGCCATAAGCGATGACCGTGACATCGGTTCCGGGGCGGCGGATTTCGGCCTTGCCGATGGGAATGGTGTAGTGCCCTTCCGGCACCTCCCCCTTCTCGTGTTTGGACCATGGCGTTACGGGCCGGTCATGGTGACCGTCAAACGGGCCGTTATAAAGCCGCTTCGGCTCCAGAAACATTACGGGGTCGGGATCTTCGATGGACGCTATCAGTAGCCCCTTGGCGTCGTAAGGATTGGAAGGAACCACCACTTTCAGCCCGCAAACATGGGTGAAAAGCGCCTCCGGGCTCTGGCTATGCGTCTGGCCTCCGAAAATGCCGCCGCCGGTCGGCATGCGAAGAACGATCGGGCAGGTAAAATCCCCGTTTGAGCGATAACGGATACGCGCTGCCTCCTGGGTGATCTGGTCATAGGCGGGATACATGTAATCGGCGAACTGGATTTCGACACAGGGCCGCAATCCATAAGCGGCCATGCCGATGGCGGTGCCGACAATGCCGGATTCGCTGATAGGCGCATCGAAACAGCGGGTTTTACCGTATTTCTGCTGCAGCCCCTGTGTGGCGCGGAAAACGCCGCCGAAATAACCCACATCCTCACCAAAAACCACGACATCGTCGCTGCGTTCCATGGATACATCCATGGCGCTGCGGACGGCTTCAATCATCGTCATTCTTGCCATGTCTTACCATCCTGCCTTCTGGCGCTGGCGGACGAGATGCGCCGGCATCTCGGCGTAAACACCTTCGAAAATATCCTTCTTCGGCGGTTTTTTGCCCTCGTGCAGCGTGCCGTGGCTTTCCGCCTCGCGCTGGGCTTCCAGCACCTCATCGGCGATCTCCGCTTCCGCCTGCCGGTGCCGCTCTTCCGACCAGACGCCACGCAGGATGAGGTGTTTCTTCAACCTCAGGACAGGGTCGCCCAGAGGCCATGCTTCGGACTCGGTCTTCGGGCGGTAGGCGCTCGGATCGTCAGAGGTGGAATGCGCGCCGACACGATAGGTGACGTATTCGATGAGCGTCGGGCCGAGATTGCGGCGCGCCCGCTCCACGGCCCAACGGGCCACGGCATAAACGGCCAGATAATCATTACCGTCGACCCGCAGTGCGGGAATACCGAAACCCAGCCCGCGTGCCGCGAAGGTCCCGGAGCCCCCGCGTGCAATGCCCTGAAAGGTGGAAATGGCCCATTGGTTGTTGACGATGTTGAGAACGACCGGCGCCTTGTAGGTCGATGCAAAAACCATCGCCGAATGAAAGTCCGACTCCGCCGTCGAGCCATCGCCAATCCAGGCGGCCGCAATCTTTGTATCACCCTTGATGGCCGACGCCATCGCCCAGCCCACTGCCTGGACATATTGCGTGGCGAGATTGCCGGATACGGTGAAGAAACCGTGTTCTTTGGAAGAGTAGAGGACAGGCAGTTGCCGCCCGTGCAGCGGGTCGAGTTCGTTGGAATAGATCTGGTTCATCATGGTGACGAGCGGATAGTCGTCGGCGATCAGCAGGCCTGCCTGCCGATAGGTCGGGAAGTTCATGTCGCCCTTGGAAAGCGCCTTGCGGAAGGCGCAACTCACTGCCTCCTCCCCGAGATGCTGCATATAAAAAGAGGTCTTGCCCTGCCGCTGCGCCATCAGCATGCGCGCATCGAAAGCCCGAAGCCTCATCATGTTCTTCAGACCCGTCAGCAGGTCGTCATCCGAAAGCAGCCCGGCCCAAGGTCCGACGGCCTCACCCTGATGATTAAGGACGCGAATGATCGAATAGGCGAGATCACGCATGCTCTCCGGCGCGGCATCCACTTCCGGGCGAGGCACGGAACCGGCCTTGGGTATCTTTACATTGGAGAAATCCGGCTGATCGCCGGGCCGCACGGCGGGTTCCGGAACATGCAGGCTGAGATGTGGCGTTTCTGATATGTCCATTCTACTCCTCCCGTCGCGGTCTCCTCCAGACCGTGAAACAACTCTCAAAGGTTTCTTGCGATCACCATCCGCTGGACATCGCTTGTCCCCTCGTAAATCTGGCAGATGCGCACATCGCGATAGATCCGCTCCACCGGATAATCCGCCATGTAGCCATAACCGCCGTGGATCTGGATGGCGTCCGAACAAACGCGTTCGGCCATTTCCGACGCGAAGAGCTTGGCCATCGAGGCCTCCGAAAGACAGGGTTCACCCGCTTCCTTCAGCGCCGCCGCGTGCAGCACCAGCTGCCGCGCCGCCTGAATGCGTGTCGCCATATCCGCGAGACGAAACGCCACCGCCTGATGTTCGATGATCGCCTGCCCGAAGGCCTTGCGCTCACGGGCATAATCCCGCGCCGCCTCAAACGCCGCCTGCGCCATGCCCACCGCCTGCGCCGCGATGCCGATGCGGCCGCCTTCCAGATTGGCGAGCGCAATACGGTAACCCTGACCTTCCGCACCGAGCCGTAAATCGGCGGGAATGGCCATGCCGTTGAAAGCGATCTGGCAGGTATCGGACGAGTGAAGGCCAAGCTTTTCCTCCACCCGGATAACCTCATAGCCCGGCGTATCGGTGGGCACGATGAAGGCGCTGATACCCTTCTTGCCTGCCGCTGCATCCGTAACGGCAAAAACAATGACGACATCGCCATTCTTACCCGAGGTGATGAACTGCTTCGCGCCATCAAGAATATAGTTATCGCCATCGCGACGCGCCCTGGTCTTGAGATTTGAGGCATCGGAGCCGGCCTGTGGTTCGGTCAGCGCAAAGCCACCGATCCATTCGCCGGAGGCAAGCTTCGGCAGAAAACGCTGCTTCTGGTCCTCGGTCCCGAATTTTAGGATCGGCACGCAGCCGACCGAATTATGGACGCTCATGATGGTGGAACAGGCACCGTCCCCCGCAGCGATTTCTTCCAGCGCCAGCGCATAAGCGACAGCACCGGTTTCCGCCCCGCCATACTCTTCGGACACCAGCATGCCGAGGAAGCCGAGCTCGCCCATCGCTTTCAATTCTTCCTTGGGAAAACGGCTTTCCCGGTCACGCGACGCGGCGCCAGGGGCAAGCCTTTCCCGCGCGAAGTCGCGGGCCATATCTCTGATCTGCTGCTGGGATTCAGTGAGCATCATCGCCGCCTCCCGCCAAAAAGCAGAAGCGTATCAGGCGCGTCGCCAGCTGGAATTGGTCGCGAGGGCTACCCTTGAAAGCACGGGCGGCCCCATCGATCACGACAAGGTCATGCACAGCCAAATTCACCTCCCTTGGCCAGCCCTGACGTGAGGAACCGGCCCGCCGCAAATCTCCTCCAGACCGCGACTGACGTGAACGCTATCACTATCTCGAATTCATTTCAAAGCTATTTTGATTGACAGTTTTTTGATTGGCGATATCTTTGATCCAACAAATAGTCATATCATAGAGCAAATGATCCATGATTGAGCTCGACAGTTTCGACCAGAAGATTCTGCATGTTCTCGGCGATGACGGGCGGGTCAGCTGGCGGGATCTTGCGGCTCGGATAGGCCTTTCCTTCACGCCAACGTTGCGCCGCGTGCGCAAGCTCGAAGAGGAAGGCATCATTCGCGGCTATACCGCCGTGTTTGACGAGAACCGGCTGCTCGGCAATATGGGTGTCTTCATCTCCGTCACGCTGGAGCGGCAGATCAAGGAAGCGCTGACGACATTCGAACATCATGTGGCCTCCATTCCCGAGGTGGTGGGTGGTTACCAGACGAGCGGCAGTTCCGATTATCTGATCCACGCCATGGTGCGGGATCTGCCGCATTACCAGCAGCTGCTGGATTTCCTGACCACCGTTCCCGGCGTGTCGCGCATCCAGTCCAACTTTGCCATCAAGACATTCGTGCGCCGTTCCGCCGCCTTCACCGGGGGTGACACGCCGTAAATAAGGGCTGCCGGCGCGGAGGAGGTGCCGGCTGCTGACAAAGGGACGGCCTGCCGTCCGGAGGAGGAGACGCGATGAGTTTGAACCTCGCCGCCATTTTCGATGCCGATCTCGGCCCGGAAATCGCAGCATTGCGCGACAGCGCAAGTGCATTCGCAGATGATAAAATCGTCCCGCTGGCGGCGGAGATCGACAGGGACGACCGCTTCCCGCGTCAGCTCTGGCCTGAAATGGGCGAGCTTGGCCTGCACGGCATTACTGTTTCGGAAGAATTCGGCGGTGCCGACATGGGCTATCTCGCCCATTGCGTGGCGATGGAGGAAATAAGCCGGGCTTCCGCCTCCATTGGCCTTTCCTACGGCGCTCATTCCAACCTCTGTATCAACCAGATCCATCGCTGGGGCACGCAAGAGCAGAAGCACAGATATCTGCCGAAACTCGTCTCTGGCGAGCATGTCGGTTCGCTTGCCATGAGCGAGACGGAAGCCGGTTCGGATGTCGTCTCGATGCGGCTGAAGGCGGAACGCAGGGGCGACCGCTATGTGCTGAACGGTGCGAAAATGTGGATCACCAACGGCCACGAGGCCGATACGCTGGTGGTTTACGCCAAGACGGATATGTCCGCCGGCCCGCGCGGCATCACCGCCTTCCTCATTGAAAAAGGCTTCAAAGGGTTTCGTCCGGCCCAGAAACTCGACAAGCTCGGCATGCGCGGTTCCCCCACCTCGGAACTCGTGTTCGAGGATTGCGAGGTGCCGGAGGAAAACATCCTCGGGCGGTTGAATGACGGCGTGGCAGTGCTGATGAGCGGGCTGGATTACGAGCGCGCCGTGCTCGCCGCCGGCCCCGTCGGCATCATGCAGGCGGCCATCGATCTGGTGCTGCCTTATGCCCGCGAGCGCAAGCAATTCGGCAAACCGATCGGTGAATTCCAGCTCGTGCAGGGTAAGCTCGCGGATATATATTCGGCGATGAACGCATCGCGCGCTTATGTCTATTCCGTGGCCCGGGCCTGCGACAATGGCCGCATCACGAGGCAGGATGCGGCAGGGGCTATCCTCTTCGCCGCCGAGCGGGCGACGCAGGTGGCGCTGGATGCGATCCAGCTTCTCGGCGGTTCCGGTTATGTCAATGAAAGCCCGGCCGGACGGCTGCTGCGCGACGCCAAGCTTTATGAGATCGGCGCTGGCACCAGCGAAATCCGCCGGATGCTGATCGGCCGCGAGTTGGTCAAGGGCAACGGGTGAGGACACGCGATGAAGCTTACGTCCAGTATGAACCGCGATCCCGCCTTCGCTGCCAATGTCGAGTTTATGTCGGATCTGGTGGCTGACCTGCGCCGACAGGTCGAAAAAATCTCCAGAGGCGGCGGCGACAAGGCCCGCGAACGGCATCTTTCCCGTGGCAAATTGCTGGTACGTGACCGCATCGAGACACTTCTCGATCCCGGCAGTCCATTCCTCGAATTCTCGCAATTTGCAGCTTACGAGGTTTATGACGAACCCGTTCCGGCCGCCGGCATTGTCACCGGCATCGGCAGGGTCTCGGGCCGAGAATGTGTAATCGTCGCCAATGATGCGACGGTGAAGGGCGGCACCTATTATCCGCTGACGGTGAAGAAACATCTGCGCGCGCAGGAGATTGCCGCCGAGAACCGCCTGCCCTGTATTTACCTCGTGGATTCCGGCGGCGCGAACCTGCCCAATCAGGACGAAGTGTTTCCCGACCGCGATCATTTCGGCCGCATCTTCTACAATCAGGCCAATATGTCGGCGAAAGGCATCGCCCAGATCGCCGTGGTGATGGGCAGCTGCACGGCGGGCGGGGCCTATGTGCCTGCGATGAGCGACCAATCCGTGATCGTCAAAAACCAGGGCACGATCTTCCTTGGCGGCCCGCCGCTGGTGAAGGCGGCAACAGGTGAGGTGGTGAGTGCGGAAGAGCTAGGCGGTGCGGATGTGCACTCCCGGCAATCCGGCGTCACCGATCATTTTGCCCATGACGACCGCCACGCGCTCGCGCTGACCCGGCGGATTGTCTCAACCCTCAACCGCCGCAAGCAGGTGGAGCTGGATATCCGTGAACCGGCAGAACCGCTTTACCCGCCCGAAGAGCTTTACGGCATCGTTCCCGCCGATACGCGCAAACCCTTCGAGGTACGTGAGATCATCGCCCGTCTGGTGGATGGTTCTGAATTTGATGAGTTCAAGGCGCTTTATGGCACGACGCTGGTCTGTGGTTTCGCCCATATCCATGGCTATCCCGTTGGCATCATCGCCAATAACGGCATCCTGTTTTCGGAATCGGCGCTCAAGGGCGCGCATTTCATCGAGCTCTGCTGCCAGCGCGGCATTCCCCTGGTTTTCCTGCAGAACATCACCGGCTTCATGGTCGGCAAGGCCTATGAGGCTGGCGGCATTGCCAAGGATGGCGCCAAGCTCGTCACCGCCGTCGCCTCCGCCAAGGTGCCGAAATTCACCGTCATCATCGGCGGATCCTTTGGGGCCGGTAATTATGGCATGTGCGGCCGGGCCTATTCGCCCCGCTTCCTCTGGATGTGGCCGAATGCCCGCATTTCGGTGATGGGCGGCGAGCAGGCGGCCTCCGTTCTGGCACAGATTCGCCGCGACGGTATCGAAGCTGATGGCCGGCACTGGTCGAAGGAAGGCGAAGAAGCGTTCAAGCAGCCGATCCGCGAAAAATACGAGCGGGAGGGCCATCCCTATTATGCCAGCGCGCGGCTTTGGGACGACGGTATCATCGACCCAAAGGATACCCGCCTCGTCCTCGGCCTCGGTCTGTCCGCCGCGCTCAACGCACCCATTGAACCCACCCGTTTCGGCATATTCAGGATGTGAGGCGACGATGTTTTCGAAAATACTCATCGCCAACAGGGGCGAGATCGCCTGCCGCATCATTCATACCGCCCGCAAAATGGGCATTCGTACCGTCGCCGTTTATTCCGATGCCGATCGTGACGCCATGCATGTGGCGCTTGCCGACGAAGCGATCGCCATCGGCGCTGCACCCGCGCGTGCCTCCTATCTCGATGGCGAAAAGATCATCGCCGCAGCGAAGACAAGCGGCGCAGAAGCCATTCATCCGGGTTACGGTTTCCTTTCGGAAAATGCCGGTTTCGCCGAAGCCTGTGCCGCCGCCGGGCTGGTGTTCATCGGCCCACCGGCCGCGGCGATCCGCGCCATGGGCGGCAAAAGCGAAGCAAAGGCACTGATGGCCAAGGCTGGCGTGCCCGTGGTTCCCGGTTATCACGGTAAGGACCAGGCGGAGGAACGGCTGGGGAATGAGGCGGAAGCCATAGGCTATCCCGTCCTGCTCAAGGCTTCGGCCGGCGGCGGCGGCAAGGGCATGCGCATCGTCAGGCAAAAACGTGAATTTGCAGCGGAACTTACCGGGGCAAAACGCGAGGCGTCGGCCGCCTTCGGTGATGACCGCATTCTGATCGAAAAATATCTCGAACGGCCGCGCCATGTGGAGGTGCAGATCTTTGCCGATAGCCACGGCAATTGTTTTTCCCTTTTCGAACGTGACTGCTCCATCCAGCGCAGGCATCAGAAGGTTTTGGAAGAAGCCCCTGCCCCCGGCCTGCCGGATGCGCTCAGGCAACGTATGTATGAAGCGGCAACAGCCGCCGCCCGCGCGATCGACTATCGCGGTGCGGGAACCGTGGAATTCCTGCTCGATCCTTCCGGCGCATTCTATTTCATGGAAATGAATACGAGGCTTCAGGTCGAACATCCCGTGACCGAGTATATTACCGGTCTCGATCTGGTCGAATGGCAGATCCGTGTTGCGGATGGTGAAACCTTACCGCAGGACTGGGCCGATCTCAGCATAAATGGTCATGCCATCGAGGCCCGTATCTATGCCGAAGACCCGGCGCATGATTTCCTGCCGTCGGTCGGCACCATCAGCCATCTCGTTTTCCCCGATCAAGGCTCTTACGTCAGGATCGACAGCGGCATCCGCGCCGGCGACGCCATCACCGTGCATTACGATCCGATGATCGCCAAGCTTATCGTCTGGGATCGGGACCGAGCCTCAGCCGTGCGGCGTCTGACGCTGGCGCTGGAAAATCTGGCGATCTGCGGCGTCACCAGCAACGCCGCCTTTCTGACACGGCTTGCCCGATTGGAAGCTTTCGCCTCAGCCGACCTCGATACGGGTTTCATCACCCGCAACGAAGCTTCGCTCTTTGGTCCAGCCTCGAATGATGGAGGTGTCATCGCCCTCGCCGCGCTTGGCCTGCTGCTCTCCCGCCGGACAAATGGAATGTCGCAATCAGAGGCGGATCCCCATAGCCCGTGGAACACGAAGGCCGCATTCCGTCTCAACGCACCGGCGCGGGAAACGCTGAATTTCATGTTTGAGAACCAGCCGTTAAGCGTCGGCGTCACGTATGAGGGTGATGAATTCACGCTCGCAATCGAGGGGCGGACGATCCGGGCCTACGGCAGCCTTTCCGGTGACGGCCAGCTCCTTGCAACCTTGGACGGCCGGAAAAGTCAGGGCTATTTCTTCGCCGAGACCGGCACCTATGCGCTTCTCCTGCATGGCGAGCCTTACCGCATCAGCCAGCCAGATCCCGTCGAAATCGCGGATTCTTCTGTTCACGCCGCTGGCCTGGAAGCTCCCATGCCGGGCGTGATCCGCGCGGTGCTCAGCCGAAACGGTGCTGTCGTGGAGGCCGGCGACGCGCTTGTGGTGATGGAAGCGATGAAGATGGAGCATACGATCCGTGCGCCGGCGAAGGGCATCGTCACGGCCATCAATTGCAATGAGGGCGACATGGTCGCGGCCGGCGCGGTGCTGGTGAATTTCGAGCCGGAAGGAGCATGAGATGAGCTTGCCCCGAACCGTCAGGATCGTTGAGGTCGGCGCACGTGACGGCTTGCAGAATGAGACCACCGAGGTTCCGACCGCGACAAAAATCGAGCTGATCGAGCGGCTGGCTGCAGCAGGACTGAGAACGGTGGAAGCGGGCGCTTTCGTTTCACCCAAAAAAGTGCCGCAGATGGCGGGGTCGAAAGAGGTGTTTAGAGGCCTCGAAAGACGAGCGGGAACGGCCTATCCGGCGCTTGTTCCCAACATGAGAGGTTTCGAAGCTGCCATTGAAGCCGGCGTCACGGAAATCGCGGTTTTCGTGTCCGCCTCCGAAGGTTTCAGCCGGCACAACATCGGCTGTTCGCGCGCCGAAAGCCTAGACCGTCTGCGCGATGTCGCGGATGCCGCTGCCGTGCGAAATATCCGCATGCGCGGTTACCTTTCCTGCATTGCCGGCTGCCCCTATGACGGAGCAGTTGCGCCCGATGAAGTGACGGCGATGGCCGATGCCCTTATTGCACTCGGCTGCCATGAAATCTCGCTGGGTGATACGATCGGCATCGGCACGGCGGGCCAGATCCGCAACATCATCGAGCGGGTCTCGGCACATGTCGCGCTTGAAAAACTTGCCATGCATTTCCACGATACCTACGGACAGGGCGTCGCCAACGTGCTGGCTTCGCTTCAACAGGGCATAACGACGTTCGACAGTTCCGTCGCCGGGCTGGGCGGTTGCCCCTTCGCGCCGGGCGCGAGCGGCAACGTCGCCACCGAAGACGTCATTTATCTGCTGGCGGGACTTGGCATAGAAACCGGCGTCGACCTGATGGCCGTGGCGATAACCGGTGACTGGATAAGCAGGCATCTGGGCAGGTCCAATGCAGCGCGTGCCGGCAAGGCGCTTCTCGCCGCGAAACAGAAGGGTGACGCCCATGGCAAATGAGGTGTTGAGCGAGAAACGCAAGGATGTTCTGTGGCTGACTCTCAACCGACCGGAGGTGCATAATGCCCTGAATGCCGCCATGACCGATGCGCTCACCCATGCGATCCGCGCAGCCTCCGGCGACCATGGCCTGCGCGCCGTTGTGATAACGGCAGCGGGAGAACGCAGTTTCTGTTCGGGTGCAGATCTGAAGGAAAGTGCGGGCGGCATGTTCCTGTCCCGGGACGGCACGAACCCTATAGCCGACGTCATGCGCGCCATAGAAGGCTGCGACAGGCCCGTCATCGCCCGCATCAATGGCCGGGTTCTGGCGGGCGGGCTTGGCCTCGTTGCCGCCTGCGATCTCGTCTATGCAGCCGATCATGCCGAATTCGGCCTGCCGGAGGTGAAGGTCGGTGTTTTCCCCGCCATGGTCGCAGCGAAACTTCTGGCAAAAATCCCATTGGGCGGGCTTCAGGAAATGGCTTATCTCGGCCACACGGTCAGCGCCAGTGAGGCGACACGTCTCGGGCTCATAAACCGCGCCGTTCCCCTCGCCAGCCTCGACGGCCTGATCGAAGAGGTTCTTGCAACGCTGCGGCACAATGCACCGGGTGCCATCGCGGCCGGAAAGGCGGCGCTGCTCGCCATGCGCGATATGCCGTCGGCGGAACGGCTCGTCTTCGCCGAACGCATCATCACCGTCGTCAGCGGCAGTGATGAGGCGCGGGAGGGACGTCTGGCCTTTGCGGAAAAACGTCCCCCGCGCTGGACCGGCAAGCCCTGAGGCCAGACAGGCAGGGTGTGTCGATCGCCAACTCCGTTAATCGATATAATGGGTTTGACCGCGTTGACCCCGTTTCACAAATCGCGTTCTATCCAGCACCTTTCGCCGGAGGGTGATCGGGAAGCCGGAGGAGACCTTATGCGCCTTGTAAAAACTGTCGCCGAATTGCGCGATGCGATCGCCGTCTTTCTCCGCGCCGGCAAAACCGTCGGCTTCGTACCGACGATGGGTTTCCTCCATATCGGTCATCTCACGCTGGTTTCCAGGGCGAAGGCGGAAAACGACGTGACGGTGGTTTCCATCTTTGTCAATCCGCTGCAATTCGGCGCCAATGAGGATCTGGCCCGCTATCCGCGCGACCTCGCCCGCGACAGCGCGCTTCTGGAGGAAGCTGGCGTCGACATTCTTTTCGCGCCCGAAGTCTCGGAGATGTATCCGCGTCCAATGGCAACCGTCGTTGACGTGCCGGAACTCGGCAGCCAGCTGGAAGGCGCGGTTCGGCCGGGGCATTTCGCCGGTGTCGCAACCGTGGTGACGAAGCTTTTTAATCTTGTTCAGCCAGATTCGGCCTATTTCGGTGAGAAGGACTATCAGCAGGTAACGTTGATCCGCCGCATGGTCGAGGACCTCGCCCAGCCGGTCAGGGTCGTTCCCGTCACAACCGTGCGAGAGCCGGATGGGCTCGCCTGCTCCTCACGCAACGTCTATCTGAGCGCCCAGGAACGTGCCGCCGCCGTGATCGTTCCGCGGGCGCTGAACGAGGCGGAACGGCTTTATGACCTGGGATTGGATGACCCCGCCGCGTTCGAAGCGGCTCTCGAAACATTTATCGCCGCCGAGCCTTTGGCATGTCCCGACGTCGTTGCGGTACGCGATCCCGATACGCTGGCACCCGTTGCTTCCGTGCAGGCAGGGCCAATATTGGTGGCGCTGTTCGTGCGCCTCGGCAGCACAAGGCTTCTCGACAACCGCGTCATCGGCCGCGAGAGAACAGAGAAAAGGGAGGCTGCCCAATGAGCGCCCATGGAAAACAAAAACGGCTGACGACGGCCTCCATCCGGCAGATGAAGGGCGAGGCGCGCATCGTTTGCCTGACCGCCTACACCACACCGATCGCCCGCCTGCTTGACCCGCATTGCGACCTGCTGCTGGTCGGCGATTCCCTCGGCATGGTGCTCTACGGCATGGATACCACAGTCGGCGTGACGCTGGACATGATGATCGCCCATGGCCGGGCCGTCATGCGCGGCGTCGAACATGCCTGCGTCATTGTTGATCTGCCCTTCGGAACCTATCAGGAATCCAAGGAACAGGCCTTCCGCAACGCGGCGCGGCTGATGCAGGAAACCGGCTGCGACGGCGTGAAGCTGGAGGGAGGCGAGGAAATGGCCGAAACCATCGCCTTCCTGGTAGCCCGCGGCATTCCCGTCTTCGGCCATGTCGGTCTGATGCCGCAGCTTGTTCACACGGCCGGCGGCTTCCGCTCGCTGGGGCATTCTGATGCGGAAACGCAAAAGATCTGGCGTGACGCGATTGCGGTGGATCAGGCGGGCGCCTTCGCCATCGTCGTAGAAGGCACAGTCGAGCCGCTGGCCCGCGAGCTGACGGAAAAACTTGCCGCGCCCACCGTTGGCATCGGCGCATCGCCAGCCTGTGACGGGCAGGTGCTGGTTTCCGACGACATGCTCGGCCTCTTCACCGACTTCAAACCGAAATTCGTCAAGCGTTTCGCCGATCTGGGCCCGACGATCTCCGACGCGGCGGCGGCCTATGCCGATGAGGTTCGCGCAGGGGCGTTTCCGGGGCCCGAACATACGTTTCAGGTGCGCCGACAATCGCCTTCTGGGACGTCGTGAAGGCGCAGCGGGCGGGCGCGCTTCGTGACCAACACCTTCACCTTCGTCATGCTCGGGCCTCTCCCGAGCATCTATTACCGATCGATTTCATGCAAAGCAGGCAGATCCTCGGCACAATGCCGGGGATGACGTCGAGATAGAGGCAAGGTGTGTAGTCAGCCTCGGCTCCCCCCTGTTCCAACGACACCGAATTTACACAATCCCGCCGCTGCCGCCAACCGAAACCGGGCGCTTCGCCGCAACCTGCTCGCGATAGCCGCTTGCCCGATAGGCCGCAATCGGATCAATCGCGCCGCCTGCCAGTTGCCGCGCCTGAGCGAGAATTGGTTCGACATCGGTGCGGTAGGCCCGCTTCAGCACATCTGAAGCCATCAATGCATCATTGTCCTGCTGGTAGCCGTCAAGAGCCACACGATCCACCAGCAGCGCCTGCGCATAGGCGCGACGGATTTCGTTGGCGCTGGAGATCAGGCTTTCGATCGGGTCCGTCACATTATGCGACTGATCTATCATGTGGGCGGGATGGAAACCCTTTACCCCGCGATGTTCGGCGTCGACAAGTTCGTTGAAAACCAGGAACAGGCGGTAAGGGTCGATTGAGCCGGCATCCAGATCGTCATCGCCATATTTGCTGTCGTTGAAGTGGAAACCACCGAGCTTGCCGAACTGTATCAGCCGGGCGACGATCATTTCGATATTGGTGTTGGGCGCATGGTGACCAAGATCAACGAGGCAGAAGGCCTTGTCGCCGAGCGCATTGGCGATAAGATAATTGGTGCCCCAATCCTGGACGACGGTGGAATAAAAGGCCGGCTCATACATCTTGTGTTCGGAAAAGATGCGCCAGTCATCGGGCAGCGCCTTGTAGATGTCGGCCATTGCGGCGAGATAACGCTCGAAACTTCTGGTAAAATTGCTCTGTCCGGGGAAGTTGGAGCCATCACCCACCCAGACCGTCAGGGCCTTGGAGCCGATGGCCCTACCGATTTCGATACATTCGAGATTGTGTTCCACCGCCTGCCGGCGTGTGGCGGCGTCGGTGTGGCTGAGCGAGCCATATTTGTAGGAATGGCTCTGGCCCGGAGCATCCGAAAACGTGTTGGAGTTCATGGCGTCGAAGCCGAGACCCAGCGCATCCGCATGGGCTTTCAGGCGTTTCGGGTCTTCCTTGTCCCACGGAATATGCAGTGAAACATTGGGCGTCGCCCGCGTCAGCTGGTTGATGACGGCGCAGTCATCGAGCTTGTCGAAAATGCCGCGCGGTTCGCCCGCGCCGGGAAAACGGGCAAAACGGGTTCCGCCGGTGCCGACGCCCCAGGAGGGCACGGCAACGAAAAATTCGGAGACACTGGTTGTGACGGCCTCGATATCGATATTGCGGCGCGCGAGCTGGTTGCCAAGCGCCTGATAATCGTCCTTCAAAGCAGCAGCGCGCTTTTCGTTTTCAGCCGCGATCACATCGGCGGCGATTGTCGTCTCGGTCATTTTTTCCTCCCGAACGATGAACACAACAGGTGCTTCGACCCGCGACACCACCACTCCGTCATTCCGGCCTTGAGCCGGAATCCAGCCAGCCCAAGTCTTTGGGCTGAGAAGACTCTCCCGCCGCGCAGATACGCGACTGCTGGATTCCGGTTCAAGGCCGGAATGACGGAGTGGGACCTGCCGGACGTCTACCGCGTAAAACTCTGCGCATTACCCGCATCGACATTGATGATGTTGCCGGTGGACTTTGCGGAGGCGTCGGACGCCAGGAAGTAGATCGCCTCGGCGATATCTTCCGGAAAGACGTTGAGTTTTAGCATGGAGCGCTTGCGGTAATGTTCCTCCAGATCGGTCACTTCGATCTTGGAAGAGGCCGCGCGCTGCTCGCGCCATTCGCCGCTCCAGATCTTCGAACCGCGCAGCACGGCATCGGGATTGACGGTGTTGACGCGAATGCCGGCCTCCGCCCCCTCAAGCGCAAGGCAACGGGCGAGATGAATTTCTGCCGCCTTCGCGGTGCAATAGGCCGAGGCATTGGGCGAAGAGGCGAGGCCGTTCTTGGAAGCGACAAAAACGACGTTGCCGCCGAGATTCTGGCGCCGCAGCAGCCGGAATGCTTCTCGCGAAACGAGGAAATAGCCTGTCGCGAGAATGTCGATATTCTTGTTCCACATGGCAAGCGTCGTATCTTCCACGGGAGCGGAAGAAGCGATGCCGGCATTGGAAACGAGGATATCCACGCCTCCGAATTCCACACTCGCTTCCGCGAAGGCGGAAATCACTGCATTCTCCTGCGTCACGTCAAGCTTGACGGTACGCACCGCATCCGCGCTGTACCGCTTGACGAAATCGCCCTTCGCAGCCTCCAGTGCCGCTTCGTCGATATCGGCCAGCACCACACAGGCACCCTCGCCCGCCAGCCGCTCCGCCGTCGCCCGGCCGATGCCGCCGGCGCCGCCCGTAACGAAGGCCACGCGGCCCGCAAGGCTCTTCGGCTTCGGCATGCGCTGCAGCTTCGCTTCTTCCAGCAGCCAATATTCGATATCGAAGGCTTCCTGCTCGGGAAGACCCTGATATTCCGACACGGTGGACGCGCCACGCATGACATTAATGGCGTTGACATAAAATTCGCCAGCGATGCGGGCCGTGGCCTTGTCTTTAGCGAAAGACAACATGCCGACGCCGGGGATGAGGAATATCACCGGGTTCGGATCACGCATTTTTGGCGAATTGTCATGGCGGCAAGCTTCATAATAGCGCGTGTAATCCGCGCGATAGTCCTCCAGCGCCTTGTCTAGGCTGGCCGTCAGCGCATCCACATCTGGATTTGCGGTATCGAGATCAAGGATCAGCGGACGAATTTTCGTGCGCAGGAAATGGTCAGGGCAGGATGTGCCCAGCGCACCGAGCGGTTTCAAGTCCTTCGAATTGACGAATTCCAGAACGGCATCCTGATCATCAAAATGGCCGAGCTTGCGTTCTTCACGGCCGATGCGGCCACGGATTTCCGGCATCAACCGGGCGGCGATGGCCCGACGTTCGGCAACCGGCAGGCTTTTGGCCACCGCCCCGCCGAAGATCACCTTGCCTTCGGTCTTTCCCGCAAACCATTCGATCGCCTTGTTGATGATGGCGAGCGTCAGTTCGTAACATGCCTTGGCGTCGTTATCCCAGGTGAAGAGGCCGTGGCTTTCCAGCACGACGCCCTTGGCTTTCGGATTGGCCTTGACGAAAGCTTCCAGATCGAGGCCCAGCTGGAAACCGGGGCGACGCCAGGGCAGCCAACCGATGTCGTCGCCGAAAATCTGCTGCGTCAATTCCTTCGAGTTTTTCGAGGCGGCGATAGCGATAATCGCATCGGGATGCATATGGTCGACATGATCATAAGGCACGAAACCGTGCAGCGGCGTATCTATGGAGGCCGCGCGCGGATTGAGGTTGAAGGTGCAATGCGGCAGGAAGCCGACCATGCGGTCCTCGTCTTCAACGCCCTTATAAATGCCCTTCAGCGCTTCCAGCTTGTCGAGATAAAGCGTTGCAAAACCATCGAGCTTGATGGTGCCGACATCTCCGCCGGAGCCCTTCACCCACATGACGCGGACCTTCTCGCCCGTCAGGGGATCGGTTTCAAGCACCTTTGCTGATGTGTTCCCGCCGCCGTAATTGGTGATGCGCTTGTCGGCACCGAGCAGGTTGGAGCGGTAAAGAAGCTTTCCCGGCTCATCAAGCGTCCTGGCATAAGCGTCGTCCCAACGGCTTTCGAGAAGGCGGGATGTTCCCGTCATGTCTTCCTCCCACATGGTCTTCATTCGCGAACCGACACCGGTCCGCCTCCTTTGACGGCAGGTATCGCGCATCCAAAAGCCCAATGTCAATCAAAAACGATCATAAATTTTCATGTTGCAGCGCGATATTGATTAATTTGATCGTTGTTGATTGACAACGTAAAGAGATTGCGAATAATCACGATCAGGAGGACCAAATGCACGAACGCGAACGCCATCGCATCATCTTGAGCGCCATACAGGAAAAACCTGTGGTGACGGTGCAGGATATTGCGGAATTGACGGATGCGTCGGAAGCGACCATTCGGCGGGATATTGCGTCCCTGCACGTGCAGGGCAAGTTGCGGCGCGTGCGCGGCGGTGCGGAAGCGGTGCATCCGCCGCAGCTCGGCAATCTGGCCGCGCGGCCTTTCCGCGTGTCCGAATCAGTCAATATCGATAAGAAACGCGCAATTGCGCGCAAGGCGGTCGATCTCTGCAATGATGGCGATGCGATCATCCTGAATGGCGGCACCACGACATTCCAGATGGTGCATTACATGGCGGCGCGCCGCCTGCAGGTGATGACCAATTCTTTCGCCATCGCCGAGCATCTGGTGAAGCATTCCAAATGCAATGTCAGCGTGCCGGGTGGCGCGATCTATCGTGACCAGAGCCTGATCCTGTCACCCTTCGAGAATGACGCAATCCGCAACTTCTATGCACGGCGGATTTTTCTCGGGGCGCAGGGCGTGGGTGCGCTCGGCATCATGGAATCCGACGCGCTGGTCATCCAGAGCGAACAGAAGCTGATGCGGCAGGCGGAAGAGCTGATCGTGATGGTCGATTCCTCGAAATTCAGGAAACGGTCCAGCCTCATTCTCTGCCCGCTCGAGAACGTCTCGACCATCATCACCGATGACGGGATTTCTGACGAGGCGGCAAGGATGGTGGAAGATGCCGGGGTAGAGCTGCTGATCGCCGGCGCCGTGGCGGACGCGAAAACGGCCGGTCCGCCGGATGAGGAGAATTCTTCGTCGGTCGCTTGAGGAGCGCCGGCAGGGAAGTTGCAAGGTTCAAAAACGGGAGGAAAAGGGACATGAAACTTACACGCAGAACATTGACGAGCGTACTCGCGCTCGGCGCGGCACTCTCCGTCGCCGGCCTCGGCGGCGTTGCACAGGCCGCCGACGTGAAGATCGCGCTGGTGGTGAAATCGCTTGGCAACGGCTTTTTCGAAGCCGCCAACAAGGGCGCACAGGAGGCCGCAAAGGACCTCGGCGGAGTCGAGATCATCTATACCGGCCCGACCAGCACAACGGCGGAAGGCCAGATCGAAGTCATCAATTCGCTGATCGCGCAGGGCGTCGACGCCATTGCCATTTCCGCCAACGATCCCGACGCCGTGGTTCCAGCGCTGAAGAAGGCGGCGCAGCGCGGCATCAAGGTGATTTCCTGGGATTCCGGCGTTGCGCCCGAAGGACGCATTCTTCAGCTCAACCCCTCGTCCAACGCGCTGATCGGCAAAATGTGCCTGCAGCTCGCAGCATCGCATCTGGAAGGCGGCAAGGGCGATTTCGCCATTCTTTCGGCTACCACCACCTCAACGAACCAGAACATCTGGATCGATGAGATGAAGAAGCAGCTGAAGGACTTCCCTGGCCTCAACCTCGTCACGACGGTCTATGGCGACGACCTCGCCGACAAGAGCTACCGCGAAGCTCAGGGCCTTCTCTCCTCGCAGCCGAATGTGAAGGTCATCGTCGCGCCAACCACGGTTGGCGTTCTCGCCGCTTCGCAGGCTGTGAAGGATTCCGGCAAGATAGGTCAGGTCTATGTCACCGGTCTTGGCCTGCCTTCCGAAATGGCCGGCGCCATCAAGTCGGGCGCGACCAAGGAATTCGCCATCTGGAACCCCATAGACCTCGGCTATTCCGCCACCCAGATCGCCTATCGCCTCGTGAAGGGCGAAACCGACGGCAAGCCGGGTTCGGAAATTGAAGCCGGCCGTATGGGCAAGATCAAGGTTGGCGAAAACAGCGAAGCGGCGATGGCTGATCCGTTCGTTTATGACGCGAAGAATATCGATCAGTTTTCGAAGATTTTTTGATCTGAGAAGTTGCTGACCGCGGGCGGAGGGTCCCTCTGCCCTGCCGGGCATCTCCCCCTCGAGGGGGGAGATCGATATGCCGCACCCGCTCGATTCATAACGCGGGGTGCTATCCGCTTGCCGATCTCCCCCCTTGAGGGGGAGATGCCCGGCAGGGCAGAGGGGGGTGGCCCCAATCACTTCACTCAAAACCGACCGGTAAGACCTGACGATGCGCGCTGAAACCCAAATCCTAAACGCTGCAGAAGCCCCCAGCCCCACGCCCATTCTGGAAATGCGCGGCATCAGCCAGATATTCCCTGGCGTGAAAGCGCTTGATAGCGTCGATATCGCGCTATACCCCGGCAAGGTTACCGCGCTGATCGGCGAGAACGGCGCGGGCAAATCCACGCTCGTCAAGATCCTCACCGGCATCTATCGCCCGAACGAAGGCGAAATCCTGCTGGATGGCAAGACTGTCCACTTCCACAGCGCACAGGATGCCATCGATGCAGGCGTCACTGCCATTCATCAGGAAACCGTGCTGTTCGATGAGCTTTCGGTCGGCGAAAACATCTTCCTCGGCCATGCGCCAAAAGGCCGTTTTGGCCTGATCGACTGGAAGACCATCAATGCGCGTGCCAGAATTCTGCTGGAACAGCTGGAAAGCACCATCGATCCGACGATCCGGCTGAAAGACCTGTCGATCGCACAGCGCCACCTCGTCGCCATTGCCCGCGCCCTGTCGGTCGAGGCGCGCATCGTCATCATGGACGAACCGACCGCCGCCCTTTCGCGCAAGGAAATCGATGATCTCTTCCGAATCGTCGAAAACCTGAAGCGGCAGGGCAAGGCTATTCTCTTCATCAGCCACAAATTCGACGAGGTCTATGAGATTGCAGAAAACTATGCCGTCTTCCGGGACGGCAGGATGGTGGGCGCCGGCACGCTCACCACCACCCCGCAGGATGAAATCGTTCGGCTGATGGTTGGCCGTGATGTAACGAACGCCTTTCCAAAGCAGGCTGTTACGCTGGGCCCCACGGTTCTTTCAGTCCGCGATTACTCTCATCAGACCGAGTTTCGCGATATCTCTCTCGAGCTACGCAAGGGCGAAATTCTTGGCCTTTACGGGCTGATCGGCGCCGGGCGTTCGGAGCTTTGCCAGTCGCTGTTCGGCATCACCCGCCCGGCATCGGGTGAAGTGATGTTGAACGGCCAACCCATCACAATCCGCTCGCCGGAAGATGCCATCCGCGCCGGTATCGTCTACGTGCCGGAGGAACGCGGCCGCCACGGTCTGGCGCTCGACATGCCGATCTACCAGAACATGTCGCTGCCTTCACTCACACGCACCTCGCGCAAGGGCTTCCTGGCCGCCGCCAACGAATTCGCGCTTGCGCGCAAATATGCCTCGCGGCTCGATCTGCGCGCCGCCGCCCTTTCGGTGCCGGTCGGTACACTTTCAGGCGGCAACCAGCAGAAGGTGGTGATCGGCAAATGGCTCGCCACCCAGCCAAAGGTCATCATTCTCGATGAGCCAACAAAGGGCATCGATATCGGCTCCAAGGCAGCGGTGCACGGCTTCATCAGCGAGCTCGCGGCCGAAGGCTTGTCGATCATCATGATCTCGTCCGAACTTCCCGAAATCCTCGGCATGTCCGACCGCGCCATCGTCATGCGCGAAGGCCTGATGGCGGGCCAGTTCGAACGCGCCGATTTTTCCCCGGAAAAGCTGGTGCGCTCCGCCACCGGCAATGCCTGAGAGGGGCTAACATGCAACGTCTACTCAAAAACCGCGAATGGCTGCTGGCGGGTATCATCATCGTCATGATCGCCGGTTTTGCGATGCGCGCCACCGGCTTCGGCCGGCCCGGCAATCTCGTCAACATCTTCAACGATACCTCCATTCTCATCATTCTGGCGCTGGGCCAGATGGCGGTCATCCTTACAAAATCCATCGACCTCTCGGTCGCAGCCAATCTTGCCTTTACCGGCATGGCGGTGGCGATGACCAACGCTGCCTTTCCGGGCATTCCGCTGCCGCTTCTTATCGTCATGGCTGTCGGCATCGGCGCGTTTCTCGGCTCGCTCAACGGCGTTCTGGTCTGGTGGCTCGGCATTCCGCCCATCGTCGTCACGCTTGGTACACTCACCATCTATCGCGGCATGGCCTTCGTGCTTTCGGGCGGCGGCTGGGTGAATGCGCACCAGCTATCCCCCACTTTCCTCAACGTGCCGCGCACCATGATTCTCGGCATGCCGGTCCTTTCCTGGGTGGCGATCCTCATCATCGCCGGCGCCTGGCTGGTGCTCGGCCGGACTTCCTTCGGCCGCTCCGCTTATGCCTCGGGCGGTAATCCGAGTGCAGCCGTTTATGCGGGCATCGATGTCGGCCGCACGCGCTTCTTCGCCTTCGTGCTCTCGGGCGCGCTCGCCGGTCTCGCCAGCTATCTCTGGGTGTCGCGTTACGCGGTTGCCTATGTCGACATCGCCGCCGGCTTCGAACTGGACAGCGTGGCGGCAAATGTGATCGGCGGCATCTCGATTGCGGGCGGCATCGGTTCGGTGGCGGGTGCCGTGCTCGGCGCGCTGTTCCTCGGCGTCATCAAGAACGCGCTCCCCGTCATTGGCATCTCGCCCTTCGCGCAGATGGCGATATCAGGCGTCGTCATCGTGCTCGCCGTCGTCTTCAACGCCCGCGCCGAAGCCAGGAAAGGCCGCATCATCCTGCGGGACCGCGCCGCAGGTGATCAGCCCAAGGAGGCCGCAGCATGAGCACGCCGTCCCATTCAACACAAAGCCCGCGCATCATTCCAGACAAGCTGGGAACACCTCTACGGCGCATCATGGGCAGCTGGGAAGTGCTGCTGCTCGGCGTCGCGATCCTGATCTTCATCGCCAATTCGCTGGCCTCGCCCTATTTCCTCAATGCCTGGAACCTGTCTGATGCGACCTTCAATTTCACGGAAAAGGCCATCATCGCCTTTGCCATGGCGCTGCTGATCATCGCCGGTGAGATCGATCTCTCGGTCGCCGCCATCATCGCGCTCGCGTCCACCGCCATGGGCGCTGCGGCGCAGATGGGCGTCGGCACACCGGGCCTTGTTGCGATCGGCATCGGCACCGGACTTTTGTGCGGCGCCTTCAACGGGTTCCTGATCGCCGGGCTGAAACTGCCGTCCATCGTCGTTACCATCGGCACCATGAGCCTGTTTCGCGGCATTTCCTATATGGTGCTGGGTGATCAGGCCTATGGCAAATACCCCGCCGATTTCGCCTATTTCGGTCAGGGTTACGTCTTCTGGGTGATTTCGTTCGAATTCGTCCTGTTTATCGCCATGGCCATTCTCTTCGCCATTCTGCTGCATGCCACCAATTTTGGCCGGCAGGTCTATGTGATCGGCAACAACCCGTTCGCCGCCCGTTTCTCCGGCATCCCCGTCGAGCGGGTGAAGTTCATCCTCTTCCTGCTCACGGGCATGATGAGCGGCATTGCCGCCGTCTGCCTCACCTCGCGGCTCGGTTCGACGCGGCCGTCGATTGCTCAGGGCTGGGAGCTGGAGGTCGTGACGATGGTTGTGCTGGGCGGCGTGTCGATCCTCGGCGGCTCCGGCACCATCGCAGGCGTCGTCATCGCAGCCTTCGTCATGGGCCTCGTTACCTTCGGGCTTGGTCTTTTGAATGTGCCCGGCATCGTCATGTCGATCTTCGTCGGCCTGCTGCTGATCATCACCATCGCCATCCCCATCGTTGTCCGCCGCCTTCGGTCCATGAGAAGCTGAGCCATGACGGAACTCGAAAAATACGCCTTCAAGATGAAACTCTTTCCGGGAAAAGAGGCCGAATATAAAAAGCGCCATGACGAGATATGGCCGGAACTGGTGACACTGCTGCACGAGGCAGGGGTGAGTGACTATTCCATTCATCTCGACCCGGAAACCAACATCCTTTTCGGCGTGCTGACGCGCCCGAAGACCCATCGCATGGCGGCTCTGCCAGAGCATCCCGTGATGAAAAAGTGGTGGGCCCACATGGCCGATATCATGGAGAGCAATCCCGATAATTCGCCGGTCGCAAAAGACCTGGTGACGGTGTTCCATCTGCCATGAGCAAGAGCACCAGACCGGACCGCGTCGCGGTCATCGATATCGGCAAGACCAACGCCAAGGTCGTCGTCATCGACACCGGCAGCGGCGAGGAGATTGCCAGCAAAAAACAGGCGAACCCTGTCCTCCGCGATGGAATTTATCCGCATTACGATGTGGAGATGCTCTGGCGCTTCATTCTCTCCACGCTTCAGCGTTTCGGCCAGAAGCCCGGCTTCGATGCGATTTCCATCACGACCCATGGCGCTTCGGCAGCACTTCTCGATGGGAACGGCGACCTCGCCATGCCTGTGCTCGATTATGAACACAGCTATCCCGCAGCCATTGAGGAAGCCTATCACAACATCCGGCCCGATTTTGCCGAGAGCGGTTCACCACAGCTTCCCGCCGGGCTGAACCTTGGCGCGCAAATCCATTTCCAGAAGACGGCCTTTCCGAACGATTTCGCCAGGGTGCGCAGCATCGTTACCTATCCACAATATTGGGCGGGACGTCTGACCGGCATTCGGGCCACGGAAACGACCTCGCTCGGCTGTCATACCGATCTCTGGAACCCGCCCCGGAAGAGCTTCTCCTCGCTCGTCGAGCGTCTCGGTATCGAGACGTTAATGGCGCCGGTCCGCTCCGCTTTCGATGTCCTGGGTACAATCCACCAATCACTGGCAATCGAAACCGGCCTTTCGCCGCATATGCCGGTCTATTGTGGAATCCACGATTCCAACGCCTCGCTCCTGCCGCATCTTCTGCGCCGCGACGGTGATTTTTCGGTCGTCTCCACCGGCACCTGGGTGGTGAATTTCGCCATTGGCGGTGCGGCGGGTGCGCTCGATCCCATCCGCGACACACTCCTGAATGTCGATGCTTTCGGCCGTCCCGTTCCCTCCTCCCGTTTCATGGGCGGCAGGGAATATGAAATGCTGGCACAGCAATTCGGAGAAGCAAAAGACGAAGCAATAGACGCAGCTCTCGGCGGCGTCGTTGCCAGGGGCATGATGCTGCTGCCGAGTGTTGTCAGCGGCTCCGGCCCGTTTCCGGACAAGACGGCGCAGTGGCTCGGCGATAAAAACGCCACCGCTGCAGAGCGACACGCGGCGACATCGCTTTACCTGGCGTTGATGACGGAATTCAGCCTTTCGCTCATCGGGCGGAAAGGTCCCATCCTTGTCGAAGGCCCTTTCGCCAGCAACGCCCTCTATCTGAAGGCCCTGGCCGGCTTTGCGGAGACGGACGTAACGGCGGTCGAAGGATCAACCGGCACCAGCGCGGGCGCGGCCCTGCTCACCGGTATCAAACCGCTTGCCGGTCGAGAGCGCCATTTCACGCCGCACGACATTCCCGGTCTTACCTCTTACCGCAATGTCTGGCGTAACCACCTCGCCTGATGCGAAACGCAAAATGCGGCCGAATGATCGGCCGCATTCTGATGTCGCAAAAGTATCAGCCCTTGATGAAGGCCAGGAGATCGGCGTTCAGCACATCGGCATTGACGGTGAGCATGCCATGCGAGAAACCGGGATAGGTCTTCAGCGTGCCGTTTTTCAGCAGCTTCACCGACTTGTGAGCGGAGTCGGCGATCGGAACGATCTGGTCGTCTTCACCGTGCAGAACAAGCGTCGGAACGCTGATATTCTTCAGGTCATCGGTCTGGTCGGTTTCCGAGAAGGCCTTGATGCCGTCGTAATGGGCCTTTGCACCACCCATCATGCCCTGACGCCACCAGTTCTGGATCACGCCTTCATGCACGGTCGCGCCATCGCGGTTGAAGCCATAGAACGGGCCGGCCGGCACGTCGCGGAAGAACTGCGCACGGTTTGCGGCAAGCGCTGAGCGGAAGCCGTCAAAAACCTCCATCGGGAGACCTTCCGGATTGGCTTCGGTCTTCAGCATCAGCGGCGGTACGGCGGAAACGAGAACCGCCTTGGCGACACGGCCGGCGGGTTCGCCATGCTTGGCGACATAACGCGCAACTTCGCCGCCACCGGTGGAATGGCCGATATGCACGGCATTCTTCAGATCGAGCGCTTCGACGACCGCAAAGGCGTCGGCGGCGTAGTGGTCCATGTCATGACCATCGGCAACCTGGGCGGAACGGCCATGACCACGGCGGTCATGGGCGACAACACGAAAACCCTTGGAGACGAAGAACAGCATCTGCGCATCCCAGTCATCGGACGAGAGCGGCCAGCCATGGTGGAAAACGATCGGCTGGGCATCCTTCGGGCCCCAGTCCTTATAGAAGATTTCGGTTCCGTCTGTCGTCTTAACAAAGCCCATGATCGTTTCTCCTTCGGTTGCGTTGGAATGGTGCATCCTGTTGTGCGCCGGTTTGATGGAGGGATAATGACGCAGGAAAATGACTTCAACAATTACAATAATAATTCGGAATGAATTGCATTTTTCGCAATAATAATAGAGCTGCCCGCTGCCAGATGAATTGCGGCACGGACACTAAACGGCATGAAGCGCCAAAGGTTGCGCCAGATGGCGCAAGCGGTCGGTAAATGATTGCGCGCAGAACGCTTAGCGCCTGCCCGCAGCTTGAAACAAACTCTCCAACGTCACCCTTGGCTTGAGATGCCCCGCTTTCAATCCACCTCGGGATCGTATTCCCTCGGGCTGTCATCCCGGGAAAACAGCACGCAAGGACCGCGAGAGCCGCGCGGATCATAGGCATAACCCTTGGCGGTGAGTGCCTGCATGATGTCGCGGACGCCGGCGAGACCGTAGAGGTGGTCGTGCAGCTCGACGAATATCCGCTCAACGCCGCTCAGGTCGGCCCTGCCTAGCAGATCGCGTTCCGCACCCTCGATATCCATGACGAGCGCTGTGATGCCGCGGCTCGTGATGAATTCATCGATGTTGGCGGAGGAGATTTCGATGCGTTTTTCATAGGGACCCTGATTTTCGTCCATGGACGACATCCAGAGATCCCTGCGAACGTAAAATGGATAGGAGCTGGGCTCGTCGGCGGTGAGAAGCCCCTGCGAAAACACGACGTTACCCCGGCAATTGGCCTTGATCACCCGCTCGGCCAGCGCCGCAGTCGCGGGGTTGGCCTCGAAAGCCCATACGGAAACATCCTTGATGCCTGCAATGATCGACGTGATGATCCCGATACCGGAACCCAGCTCCAGCACCCGATCACCGGGCTTGATGGCTTTCAGGACGCTGCGGGCTTCCTTCGCCTCGTAGCTGCCGTCGGTCAGCGCCTGCCAGATGACGGGCGACACCTCATCGGAAGAAAGAGGCAGGGCAACTCCATGCACGTCCAGTATTTCCATGTCTCAAGCCTTTTCGCAAAATCCGGTCGTCTCGCCGCAACGGTTCCGTATCAACCGAAAATGCTCTACAGCATCGTTGCGGTAACCGGTATGGGTTTTCGCGAGCGACAGTATCACATGGTAAAAATTCCAATGGCCGCCAGGACAGGCGCGACTCAGGCAGAGCTCCAGGCGACGAGTTCCTTGGCCGGCAGCGGCCTGCTGATCAGATATCCCTGAACCTGATCGCATCCCAGACGCCTAACGCATTCATATTGCTCTTCCGTCTCGATACCTTCCGCAATCGTCGTCATTCGCAAACTGCGGCCAACGCCGACCACGAATTCCACGATCGCCAGCGCATCCCGGTCGCTGGTGATATCGCGCAGAAAGGACCGGTCGATCTTGATCTTGTCGAAGGGGACGCCGCGCAGATTGGCGAGCGATGAATAGCCGGTGCCGAAATCATCCATGGCGATCTTGATGCCGACAGCCTTCAACCGCGACAGCGTGTTGATCGTCTGGTCGCTCTTGTTGAGCAGGATCGATTCGGTGATCTCAAGTTCGAGCCGGCTTGGTTCCAGTCCGCTTTTTTCAAGCGCGCCCATGACGTTTTGAATAAGGTTGGTACTGTGGAACTGAACGGGCGACAGATTGACGGCCACCTTCATGTCCTCGTCCCAGCCCATCGCCTCGCGGCAGGCGGTTTCCATCACCCACTTTCCGAGCGAATGGATGAGACCGGTTCTTTCCGCGACGGGAATGAACACACTGGGGGGCACATCGCCGCGCACCGGATGTTTCCAGCGAAGCAACGCCTCGAACCCGCAGAGCTTGCGCGTCTGCGTCGCCACCTGCGGCTGGTAATAAACTTCCATCTCGTCGTTCTGCAGTGCCGTCTGCAGATCGGCTTCGAAGGATTTCTTCTCGGTCAGCTGCTTCTGCATCCGAACCTTGAAAACGCTCGCACGGCCCGGACCGATGGCTTTCGCCTCGTAAAGCGCCAGATCCGCCCGCTTGAACAATTCATCCGCATCCACTGCACCGTGCGATATGGCGATGCCGATGCAGGTGCCGATTTTGACCTCCTGCTCACCCAGCTGATAGGTGCGGCTGATCTGATCGATGAGCTTGGTGGCAAGACGGCGCGCGGCGTCCTCATTCAGATCGTCGGAGACAACCGCGAACTCATCGCCTCCAAGGCGGCAAACCATGTCATAATCGCCGCCGATGGCCGAGAGGCGCTGCGCCACGGCCTGAAGCAGCGCATCGCCTGCATCGTGGCCGAGCGTGTCGTTGACATCCTTGAATCCGTCGAGATCGAGCAACAATATGGCTGTCGTACCGGTGCCACCGAAGGACCGGCGCAGCCGCTCGATCAGTTCCTGCCGGAACAGCGCCCGGTTCGGCAGGCCCGTCAGCGCATCGTGATAGGCATCATGCTCCAGACGGACATTCTTTGCCTGCAACTCCAGCGTCGCGGCGCGCAGATCGTCCGTCAGCCCGCGCATGCTTTTCTGCGCGCGGTTCAGGAGATCGTTCTGGCGAAGCAGCAATATGACAAGCGCGATGCCGCAGAGGATGAGACCGCCAGCCAGCGCCGTATAGACGATGTGGAGCTTGCGGACATCCTCATGGGCGGTATCGATCAGATTCACATCATACGCGACGGAAGACGAGGCAAGCGTCGTCATCGGCGCATCCAGCGCGCTCATGGCGGCAAGAAGATCCGGCACATCGCTCGAATTCAAGCTGTTTATCTGCTGTTCGAGACGCGCCAGAACGGCGTCAAGGCGGGTTACCAGATCCCGCCATTGCTGCTTTTCATTGATGAAAGCGCCGAGGTTGCCCTGCTTCAACAGCTCCAGGCGACTGAGCATGATATCCAGACGCAGCTGCAATTCATCCCGGTCAACCCTGCCGGGATTAAGCGCGAACACGGCGAGTTTATTCTGGAGGCGCAGATATTCGGCTACGGTCTGGCTGACGGCCCATGAGTCATTATAGCGGGCGAACTTCTGCAGAGCGGTCTGCCGCTCGGCAATGACGAAAGCGATATAGCCCGTTGCCAGGACGAAGCAACAGATGATCACCGCCACAAGTTTTCGCAAACGGCACCTTTATTCCACTATCAGTTTGGCAACTTGCCATGCGGACCGCGAATAATAAGTCTGCTTCTGCAGTTCCGGGTCGCTGTCATAGGGATAGATGACAAACAACGGGCCCTTTTCGCGTACTGTCATATAGTTGCCATCCAGTTTGATGGCGAGGATAACATTGAATTTCTTAAAGTCTTCAACCGGTATCGTGCTCACATAATCGTTGAGAGCCACCGCCGTGACACTGGTGCCCTTTGCGCCGACGACATCCATCAGCTTGGCAAGCGACACACCGTCAAAGCGGACACGGCCGTCGTGCCACGGTGTCGTCGTCTCCACGGTGTCCATGCCGAGCGCTTCCAGCATGTCGCGGTCAAATTCCGCAGCTCCATCGGTATTAGTGTTGGTGATGTTGCCGGATATGGTTAATATCGGCTTTCCCTGCGGCTTGGCTATGTCTCCCGCCTCGGCACAGGAAAGCCACACGAGCGACATGAACGCACTGAGAAGTACCCGGGCGAAATTCATAATTTTTCTCCATCGATAACGTTCAGGTCGAGGGTTTTCGCCAACCCTGGAAGGTCAAGGGAACCGCCAACAGCATATATATCAGGAACCGATGTTATATCCTCACTGAGATTTTATCCGTATTTTCTCTAGGTATTGAGTAAACCCTTTGGATAATTTTTCCGTCTTATTGTACTTTTTGACGTTGCGCGCCCTGTTATGACGCAACCGGCAACGCCGCGCACCGCCCGCCCCTGATCCGTCCAGCGTGACCACGGCCGAATTGTGGCCGAATTTCCACCGTTTCCTTACGGAGCAACGTGATTCGCGCCCGCCGTTGCGGCCGAAAAACGGCATCGACTTCCATGGCGGCACAAACGGCGAATGATGGTTCCGCGTCACATAAAAATCATGGCATTACCTCGGGCAAGCGGTTGAAACATACCGCCCGGAACTTAATATAAGCACTGTCGTTTCCGTTTCCGGCAGTCCACGACCTCCGCCGGAAAAGCCCAGACACCTGTTCCACGCTGCGAAAGCTGCGACGCCGGATTTCGTCCGGCCAGGAAAATTCTGTTCACCTCTCCGGGCCGGGCGGCATCCGCCGTATCGGCCGCATCATGAAGGTAGCCCCTATGCACACCTATCCCGACATCAAACTTCTCATTGGTGGCGAATGGCGCGATGCCGTTTCCGGTAAGACAATCGCCGTCTCCGATCCGGCGACGGACGAAATCATCGGCGCGATTGCGCATGCCGAGAAGGAAGACCTCGATCTGGCGCTCGCCGCCGCCGAGCGGGGTTTCAAGGTGTGGCGTGACACCTCGCCCTTTGAGCGCTCCAAGATCATGCGCAGGGCGGCCGACATATTGCGCGAGCGCAAGGACAAGATCGCCTACATCATGACCCGCGAACAGGGCAAGCCGCTGGCGCAGTCCGCCACTGAAATCATGGGCGCGGCCGACACCATCGACTGGTTCGCAGAAGAGGCGCGCCGCACCTATGGGCAGGTCATCCCGGCGCGGGCAACCGGTGTCTCACAGCTTGCCATCAAGCTGCCGGTCGGACCCGTTGCAGCGTTTACGCCATGGAACTTCCCGATCAACCAGATCGTCCGCAAGCTTTCCGCCGCGCTTGCAACCGGCTGCTCCATCATCGTCAAGGCGCCGGAAGAGACGCCGGCGTCGCCTGCCGAACTCATCCGCGCCTTTGTTGATGCGGGCGTTCCGGCGGGCGTCGTCGGCCTCGTCTATGGCGTACCGTCAGAGATTTCGGAATATCTCATTCCGCATCCGGTCATTCGCAAGATATCCTTCACAGGCTCCACGCCCGTTGGCAAACATCTGGCTGCACTGGCCGGCAGGCACATGAAGCGCGCAACGATGGAACTGGGCGGCCATGCGCCTGTCATGATCTTCGACGACGCCGATATCGACAAGGCCATCGAAGTCACCTCGCTTGCCAAGTTCCGCAATGCCGGCCAGGTCTGTGTCGCCCCTACCCGCTTCCTTGTGCAGGACGGTGTGGCCGATCGGTTCCTTGAAGGTTTTGTGGAAGCAACCAAGGCGATCAAGGTGGGCAATGGCCTGGAAGATGGTGTTGTGATGGGCCCGCTCGCCAATGAGCGTCGCATCCCGGCGCTGGAAGGCCTCATCAACGACGCCGTTTCGCATGGCGGCGAATTGAAGACCGGCGGCCGCCGCATCGGTAACAAGGGCAATTTCTTCGAGCCGACGGTTCTCGCCAATGTGCCGACATCAGCCAAGATCATGAATGACGAGCCCTTCGGCCCGGTCGCCATTATCAACCGGTTCTCAAGCTTCGATGACGCCATCACCGAGGCGAACCGCCTGCCCTTCGGCCTTGCGTCCTATGCCTTCACCGGTTCGGTCAAGACCGCGCACGCGCTTGGCCAACAGGTCGAGGCCGGCATGCTGACCATCAACCACAACGGCCTTGCTCTTCCCGAAGTCCCCTTTGGCGGCATCAAGGACTCCGGTTATGGCACGGAAGGTGGCTCCGAAGCAGTCCAGGCCTATCTGGAGACGAAGTTCGTCAGCCAGATGAGCTGATTTTCCCAGAAAATTCTTCTCCCGCCGCGGAGAAGGTGGCCCGAAGTGCCGGATGAGGGGGCAAGCTCGCGACTTTTCGCTGACCTTGCCTCCTCATCCCGCTACCGCGAACTTCTCCCCAGATGGGGAGAAGACGTTCGTGGCACGCGCTCGGTCCGTCAGCAGTATTCGAAAGCGACATAGTCTTCCCTTGCCTCGCCTCTCCTCCTGCCCTAAAAGAACAAAAAGTGAACTTTGAGGACATTATGAGCGACACGGCGGCACCGGCACTGAAGGAAATCTTCAACCACGAGAAACTGCAGCATATCGCCGATCAGACCAGGGCCGTCCATCCGCCCTTCAACGCTTCCGCCTTCATGGCGCTCGCCACCGAAAACCTTGAAGCGCTGGGCATCATGCAGCGCATGCGGCAGGTGGCAACAAGCCTGCATGCGACACTTCCCGGCGACTATGCCCGCAACATCGAAATCCTCACCGCCGCAGCGCCCGGCATCGGCAACGGTTTCGCTTCGATTTCGCTTCCGGAGTATGTCGCGCTTTACGGCCTTGATGATTTCGATCTTTCCATGGACGCGCTGCAATATTTCACCCGCTTTGGCTCCTCGGAATTCGCCATCCGGCATTTCCTGCAAAAGGACCTGACCGCCACCCTTGCCGTGATGGAAACCTGGTCACGGCACGAAAATGAGCATGTGCGGCGGCTTGCCAGCGAAGGCTGCCGGCCTCGCCTGCCATGGTCATTCCAGCTCAAGCCCCTGATCGATGATCCCTCGCCGGTTACCGCGATCCTCGACACCATGAAAGCAGACCAGGCGCTTTATGTGCGCAAATCCGTCGCCAACCACCTGAACGACATCACCAAGGATAATCCCGCTTTTGTGCTGGCGCTCATCGATGAATGGCCGAAGGACAACCCGCATACACGCTGGATCATGCGGCAGGCCTTGCGCACGCTGATCAAGAAGGGCGACACCGCAGCGCTTGCCCATCTCGGGGCGCATGAGGAGGCGCAGATTACACTTGCGGCGTTCGAGGTGTTGCCGGCAAAAGTCGCTCTCGGCAATCCGGTGCGGATTTCCGCCTCTTTCACTTCGACGGCGAAGAGCCGGCAAAAGCTGGTGATCGATTACGCCGTGCATTATGTGAAGAAGAGCGGCGATGCCTCCGCGAAGGTCTTCAAGTGGAAGGAAGTCGAGCTTCCGCCCGGCGAGACATGTACATTGTCAATCAGCCGCGCCATACGTGATTTTACGACCCGCAAACACTATCCCGGTGTCCACCGGGTCGACCTTGTGATCAACGGCAGGCTGATAGCCGAAAGCGCATTCGAACTTCTGTTTTAAGCGGGCAAAGGCCCTGGCGCCTTACGGCGCCGGGAAAATCTTCGCCCGGCGAATGATGACGGAACCGCGATCTCCGGCGGCGACGTCGTTTTCGGGCGGCACGTCGAATTCCAGAATATCGCCGCCGTCGGTACTGGCGATCACCCGGCGCTCACCGGCGCGGTCAAGGACGCGCTCCACGGACGCCGGTATGCCGTCATGCAGGTCTTCCCACTCCAGATCGCCGGGACGTGCGTAAATATCAACCGCGCCATCGCCCTGAGCATAGGAGAAGGGCAGTTCATTCTCACCCACATACACCTTTCCGCCGCGCGCCACACCGGCAACCCGGTTGGCATCTCCCAGAAAGCGCATGACGAAGGCACTGTTCGGCTGGCGGCAGACCTCCTTCGGCGTGCCCTGCTGCACGATTTCGCCCTGATTGAGAATGACGACCCGGTCGGCCAGATCGAGCGCCTCTTCCTGGTCATGCGTCACGAAAATCGTCGTGATGCCGAGCGAATCGTGGATCTCGCGCAGCCAGCGGCGCAGGTCGCGACGCACATTGGCGTCCAGCGCTCCGAAAGGCTCATCCAGCAATAGCACCTTGGGATCGACCGAAAGCGCCCGCGCCAGCGCCACGCGCTGCCGTTGGCCGCCGGAAATCTGCGCGGGAAAACGGTCGCCCAGGCCATCGAGCTTCACCAGTCGCAGCAATTCTTCGACGCGCGCGGCGATAGCCGCCCTGTCCCGGTTCACCTTCGAAACCTTCATGCCGAAGGCGATGTTTTCGTTGAGCGTCATATGCGGAAACAGCGCATAATGCTGGAACACAAACCCCACACCGCGGTCACGCACCGGAATATTGGTGGCATCCTCCTCCCCGAAGAAAATCTGGCCGCCATCGCTATATTCGAGGCCGGCGACCATGCGCAAAATCGTGGTCTTGCCGGAGCCTGACGGACCGAGCAGCGCCAGAAGCTCGCCGCTTTCGATATCAAGCGAAACATCGCGCACGGCACGGAACGTATCAAAGGTCTTCACCACATTTTCGAGGCGGATTTTCATGGGAATCAGGTCTCCGTGGCGATGGCGGCATCGCCGTTGGTCTTTTTACGCCCGCGCCCTGCGCCGCGCCGTTCCAGCGCCACCTTGGCGATGATGGTGACGACGGCGAGGGTCGCGAGGATCGACGCCGCGGCGAAAGCGCCAGCCGTCTGGTAATCGTGATAAAGCAGCTCGATATGCAGCGGCAGCGTATTGGTCTGACCGCGAATATTGCCTGACACGACCGATACGGCGCCAAATTCCCCCATTACGCGGGCGTTGCACAACACGACACCATAAAGCAGCGCCCATTTGATGTTCGGCAAGGTCACCGAAAAGAAGGTTCGCCAGCCGGATGCGCCAAGCGAGGTCGCCGCCTCCTCGAGATCACGACCCTGCGCCTGCATGAGCGGAATGAGTTCACGCGCCACGAAAGGCGCAGTCACGAACATTGAGGCGATAACGATGCCGGGAAGCGCAAACAATATCTTGATATCATGCGCGTCGAGGAACGGCCCGAACAGGCCCTGCAAACCATATACGAAGAGATATGCGACACCGGCAACGATCGGTGAAATCGAGAAAGGTATCTCGATCAGCACCAGCAGGAAGCGCCGGCCCGGGAAATCGAACTTGGTGATGGACCATGCCGCTGCAACACCAAAGGCCGTATTGACCGGCACGGCGATCAGTGCGGTCAGCACCGTCAGCATAATGGCGTGACGAGTATCCGGATGGGTGATGGTGGCCGAATAGGCCTTCCAGCCCTGCGAGAACGCTTCGACACCGATGATGACGAGCGGTGCCAAAACGAGAAGCGTGCCGATGATGAGCACGAAGGCGATCAGGCTGCGGCGCACAAGAGGTGCATCGCCGACACGGGGCGGTTTGCGATGTGAGGAAACGCCGCTCATCTTCTCAGCCCCTCGCCGTATACCGAAGCGCGCGCGCCTGCAGATAATTGGTCACCGCCAGCATTACGAAGGCGGTGATAAGCAACACGGAGGCGATGGCCGCTGCCGCCTGATAATCATATTCCTCGAGCCGGATGAAGATCAGCAGGGCGGTGATTTCCGTCGAGAACGGCTGATTGCCGGCGATGAAGATGATTGCCCCGAATTCACCCAGGCTGCGGGCGAAAGAGAGCGAGAGACCGGCGAGCAGAGCCGGAGTCAGGAGCGGCAGGATGATCTTGCGGAAAATTTCAAGATCGGAACCACCGAGCGACTGCGCCGCTTCTTCCAGCGCCGGATCGAGGTCTTCCAGCACCGGCTGCACGGTGCGCACGATGAAGGGCAGGCTGGTAAAAGCCATCGCCACCATGATGCCAAGCGGCGTATAGGCCACCTTGATGCCGAATTGCGCCAGCACCGAGCCGAACCAGCCATTGCCGGCAAACAGCGTCGTCAGGGCGATGCCGGCAACGGCGGTGGGAAGCGCGAAGGGAAGATCGACGATCGCATCGACAAAACGCCAGCCGGGAAAGCGGTAGCGCGTCAACACCCAGGCGAGCGCCAGTCCGAAGATCACATTGAACAGGGTTGCGGCCAGCGCGCAGAGCACGGTGACACGGTAACTGGCGACGGCCCGCGGCGAGGAAATGATGGACCAATACTCGGCAGGCCCGAGGCTTGCCGCCTTGAACACAAGCGCCGAGAGCGGCAAAAGCACAATGATGGCGACGTAAGTGAGGGTAACGCCAAGGGACAATTTCAGCCCCGGCAGAACATTCCGCTTCAAACCCCGCCCCCATCAATCAAAAAGCGACCCGGCAGTTTCCCGCCGGGTCATTCAAATGTTGCTGTCGCTGTGATTAGCGGCTGCCGTAGAGCGTATCAAGCGTCGCGCCGGATGCAAAATGCTCTTTCTGGATTTTAGTCCAGCCACCGAAAACGTCATTGACGTTGACGAGGCGGATGGCCGGAAACTTGTCCTTGAACTCACCGACAACCTTTTCATTATGGACACGGTGGCCGAATTCAGCGGCGATGCGCTGCCCCTCTTCGGTATAGAGGAAGTCGAGATAGCTTTTCGCCAGATCGCGAGAGCCACGCTTGTCGACGACCTTGTCAACCACGGCAACCGGGAATTCGGCCAGCAGACTGACGGAGGGCACGACGCCTTCCACCTTCTGGGCGCCATATTGCTTGGCGATGCCGCGGGTCTCCGCTTCAAAGGTAATCAAGACGTCACCGATTTCACGCTCCACGAAAGTGGTGGTTGCAGCGCGGCCTCCGGTGTCGAAAACAGGCGTATTGTCGAAGATTTTCTTAACGAATTCCTGGACCTTCGCGTCGTCGCCCTTGAACTTTTCCTTGGCGTAGGCTGTGGCGGCGAGATAGGTGTAACGCGCGTTACCGGAGGTCTTCGGATTGGGGAAAACGACCTTCACGTCGTCGCGGACAAGATCGTCCCAGTCTTTGATTCCCTTGGGGTTGCCGGCGCGGACAAGGAAAGAGGGGAAGGAATAGAAAGGCGATGCGTCATTCGGGAAATCCTTCTGCCAGTCAGCGGAAACGAAACCCTGCTTCACCAGAAAATCGACATCGGTCACCTGGTTGAAAGTGACGACATCGGCTTCAAGACCCTCGACGATGGCACGCGCCTGTTTGGAGGTGCCGGCATGCGACTGATCGACGGTTACGCCCGGATGCTGCTTGATGAAAGCCTCGTTTTCGGCCGCGAAGACCTCGCGGGCGACATCATAGGACGCGTTGAGAATGGTAGTCGGAGACTGCGCCTGCGCCGCAACTGAAAAAAGAGCGGCGATGGCAGTTCCGATAATGAGAAGACGTTTCATGAATACCCCCGGCAATTCGAATGGTGCTCAACATAGCGGGCGGCAGCAACGCCCGCGAGAAACAACTATGCCTTGCCGGAGGATGGATTGGAAATTTTGCCCAAATAATATTCACTTGGAAGGCGAGGATTTCATATAAGCCACGAACCCGGATTTCTTTTGCGCCTCACTAAAGGCGATGATCGGGAAACAGGTTGCCGGAATGCTTGGCGAGATAGGGCGCAAGGTCCTCCTCCCGCACCTCTTCCAGCCGCGCCGGCGACCAGCGGGGATTGCGATCCTTGTCGACGAGGGCGGCGCGCACGCCCTCATAAAAATCACGTTGGCGCAATATCTCCGTGCCGGCAGCAAATTCCCGCTCAAGGCATTCGATGAGGCTCGCGCTTTCCCGACCCAGGCGCAGCAGCTTCAGGGTCAGCTTCACGCTGGTGGGGGAGCGCTTTTGCAGAACCTCGAGGGTCTCGCGTGAAAATGCATCTTGGCGCGCCGAGAGCGCGGCAAAAATCTCCTCGACCGTGTCAAAACGGAATGTCGCGTCGATGATCTCCCGATTGAGGGATAAGATGCCTTCGCCGGCCTCAATAGCGTGCGCCGTGATGGCCGTCTCAACACTGTCCGTATCCACCGATCGCGATAGATCCTGAACCAGCCTGCCAAGGCGATCCGAAGGAACAAGATAATCGGCGAAGCCCGCATAGATGGCGTCGGCGGCAGTAACGGCATTGCCCGTCAGCCCCAGCCAGGTGCCGCATTCGCCCGGCGCCCGTGGCAAAAGCCAGGACCCGCCAACGTCAGGAAAATAGCCGATGCCCGTCTCCGGCATGGCGAGCTTTGTGCGCTCCGTGACGATACGATGGCTGCCATGGGCTGAAATGCCAACGCCGCCGCCCATGACAATGCCATCCATCAGCGCCACATAGGGCTTGCCGAAGTGGGCGATACGATAATTGAGCGGAAATTCTTCCCGCCAGAAATCAAGGACCTGTGGGTCCCCCGCCTTGCCGAGATCGTGAATGATGCGGACGTCGCCCCCGGCGCAAAGCCCCCTGTCCCCTTCTCCCGTCAACACCACGCAGGCAACGCCGGGTTCCTCCTCGAAACGCTGAAGCGCATGGAACAGGTCGCGCACCATCGGCAAGGTCAGGCTGTTGATGGCCTTCGGCCGGTTGAGGCGAATGATGCCCGCCCCTCCCTGTTTTTCGATGATGACCTGCGCATCCGTTTCCATTCTCCGCTCCAAGACCGCCTCCTCCGCTGCCCGTTCGTTCGGCCATCTTGGCGGCCTTGGCGCAATCACGCAACGTTGATCTTGCGTGGCAGGAACGTCTTTCACTCAAACCGCTTTAACGGGCAGAAAATGCCAGAAATCGGTTTTCGCAATGCAGCATGTTTGCTTGACGCCCGGAAAATCATGGCATGTAATGGCGTCTGGAAATGCCGGCATTGATTCCTGTCGAGCGTGTGCCGGACCAAAGCGGAATGTCGCCTTCTCATAGGCGCTGTAAACAGCAACGGGAGACGAGCATGCAGGTTTCGGAACACGAATGGATCAGTAAACGCGCATATACACTCTGGGAAAAGGAAGGCCACCCGCACGGGCGCGATGCGCACCATTGGGAACAGGCCAAGCATGAATTTTCGCTGCTGAAGACATCGGAAGCGACGAAGCCCGCAACGCGCAAGAAGGCCGCTCCCAAGGCCGCTGCGGCAGAGGCGGCACCGGATGCGCAAGCTGCCGCAAAACCCAAGGTCCGTGCCAGCAAGGCTGCCACCACGAAGTAGCAAACACCTACGCATCGATCAAAAGTCTGGAAGCAACCAAGTAGTGCGCGGGTGTGTAGCCTCGTCAGATGCGTTTTACGGAGCATACTGGAAGCGCTTCCCACACGTGTAATGTCCCCGGCAACAAACCGGGGACATTTTTTCACAAATCATGTTTGACTGGCAAGTATTCCCGCCAGTCTAAGCTTTATTGTCTCGACAGGCATTCCGTATCCGCCGGATCACAAGCTCGATAGCTCCGGGGTGCCTGCTCGGGCGGACGAACCTGCTCCTGTGACGGAGCGCGGCCTTCGGGACGTCGTTGTTCTTCAGGTTGAACACGACGCTCGGGGCGACGCTGACCATCATCCTGATTGAACTGACGGTTGCGGTCGCGATTTTCATCTTCCCAACGGCGGCGGTCATCGTCGCGACGCGGCCTGTCCTGATTTCTGTCGCCCTGGTTCCAGTCGCCGTAGCGACGTTCCCAACGACCATCATTCGGACCACCGCCCTGGCGGGGATCACGCCACTCATCGCGGCGGCCATCGCGCCAGTCGTCCCGGCGACCATCGCGCCAGTCGTCACGCGGACGTGGGCGATCCCATCCAGCACTCGGGGGCGGGGCGTTCCAGTAGCCGCCTGATGGCGGCGGGCGACGCCACCGGTCACGTTCGCGGTAAAAGTCGCGATCGCGATAATAACGGTCCCAATAACGGCCGGCTTCGAAAGTGATTATGGGAACGCCGAGATCGCGATAATAACGGGGCTCGACGTAGACCCGGTTTTGCCGGAATGTCGTCTGGATGTAGCGGCCGGCTACCCAGCCTCGACCGTTGACGAAAGACACATCACACCACGGCGTATCGGACAGGCAGCCGTGTACCGTCAATGGTGCGCCGACGGGGATCACGACAACAGCCGGATAGGCTGTGCTGGGACCGGAGCGCATATTCACATTCGCGGTGGCGAATCCCCGCGTCGCAGCTTCGGCAAGGGCCGGCGCGGCGAGCATGGCCACCAGCGCAATTGCGCCAAACAGTTTTTTCTTCACTTCTTTCTCCTCAAGCAAAGGCCCGCTTTGCCCTTGTCGGCATCCATCCTGTTCGATGGACGAGTATGCGTTCCGCATACTGCCACGATCGGAAAATACGCGTTCTTCCATGAACGCAGCATGAAACAAATGAGGGACCGCATCAGTTCCCCTGCGGCAATGAGCGCCCGATAAATCGCTGCCGGAGAAAGTCTCCGGTCTTGACTTCGGGGGGCAATCGTCCGACTTCAATGCAACAGCAATATGGAGCAGAGCCATGAGCGAGACCGCACAGACGACCGTCGACCAGAGCGAAGTGGATCGCTTCTCCGCGATGGCCGCAGAGTGGTGGAGCCCGACCGGCAAGTTCCGCCCGCTGCACAAATTTAATCCGGTGCGTCTCGAATATATCCGCAACCGCATCTGCGACAATTTCGGCCGGGACCCGAAGGCGCACCGCCCATTGGAAGGGCTGCGTGTTCTCGACATCGGCTGCGGCGGCGGTCTTCTCTCCGAACCCGTCGCCCGCATGGGCGCCGATGTGGTAGGCGCGGATCCCTCGGAAAAGAACATCGGCATCGCCTCCACCCACTCCCGTGAAAGCGGGGTCAGCGTCGACTATCGCGCGGTGACGGCCGAACAGCTGCAGGAAGCCGGCGAAACCTTCGACGTCATCCTCAACATGGAGGTGGTCGAACACGTGGCCAATGTCGATCTCTTCGTCACCACCTGCGCGAAAATGGTACGCCCCGGCGGCCTGATGTTCGCGGCCACCATCAACCGCACGCTGAAAGCCCGGGCATTGGCGATCTTTGCTGCCGAAAATGTTTTGCGCTGGCTGCCGCGCGGCACGCATCAATATGAAAAGCTGGTCCGCCCGGAAGAGCTTGAGCGGCCGCTGGTTGCAAGCGGAATGGATATCATCCACCGGACAGGCGTCTTCTACAACGTGCTGCAGGATCGCTGGAACCTCTCACCGGATATGGACGTCAACTACATGATGCTGGCAAAGCGCCCGGCGCAGGGGTAACGCCGGGCGCTCCGTGAGCGATGTCTCTGAAATTCAGTTGACGTCGTCGGGCAGCACCGGCAGCGGTGCGATCTCTATGCCCTCTTCCAGCAAGGCCCTGGCGTCCTGCACCGAGGCATTGCCGATGATACCCCGCTCGTCCGCTTCGCCATAATGGATCTTGCGGGCTTCCTCGGGAAACCTGTCGCCGACATCCTCCGCAGTGGCGCGAATATTGGCGACGGCCTCGCGGATTTTTGCAAGCGCCTCTTTTCTGGCGGCATCCATGGCGAGCGTCTGGCGTTCGTCCTTCTTGCGGGCGGTGGAAACCGACGGCGCCATCAAAAGCTTGGAGACCTGCACGGAATTGCAAACCGGACAGGACAGGATACCGCGCTGCAACTGATCATCGAAATCGTCGCTGCCGGCAAACCAGCCTTCGAACTCATGGCCCTTTTCACAGGCTAGCGCATACCGGATCACGCTGCCTCACCTCCCACAGGTTTGAGGGGAATGACCGTATCCAGCCCGAACTCCCGGGAATTGCGCAGATTGGGAATCTTTCCACGGGCGGTCGCCACCAGCGATGTATCGATCTCGGCGAAGATGATCTCCTCGCCAGCGCCGCCGGCGACTGCCAGAACCTTACCCCAGGGATCGATGATGATGGAATGGCCGAATGTCTCACGCCCGTCCTCATGTACGCCAGCCTGAGCGGCGGCGATGACGAACGCGCCGTTTTCAATGGCGCGGGCGCGCAGCAGAATTTCCCAATGGGCTTCCCCGGTCTGGCGCGTGAAGGCAGCGGGAACCGTCAGGATCTCAGCGCCGGCAAGAGCTTCCGCCCGGAAAAGCTGCGGAAAACGGACGTCGTAGCAGATTGCGAAGCCGAATTTACCCAGCGGCAGTTCAACGATGCGCGCCACCTCGCCGGGCTCGTAAGCGGCGCTTTCGCGCCAGCTCTCGCCATTGTCGAGATCGACATCGAACATGTGGATCTTGTCATAGCTGCAGATGCGCGAGCCGTCCGGCGCGAAGAGGAAGCCACGATTGGCGATCTTGCCGTCCGGGCGGGCAATAGCCGTAGAGCCCACATGGACGTGAATACCGAGTTCGCGGGCAAGGCGTGCGGCGGTCGCGACAATGATATCGCCATCATCGTCGCGCAGCTGGGCCCGCAGCGCCTGCCTGTCCTTCTGGATTGCGCCCGTCATTTCCGGGGTCTGAACATAAACAGCCCCTTCGGCCGCGGCGGCGCGCACAAGCCGATCCATATCGGCGGCATTCCTCGCCGTATCGACACCGGAGCGCATCTGAATGGCGGCAGCCTTGAAACTCATGATTTCCTCCGTCGGTCGGGCAGATCAGGCCGCCAGCATCGCGTCCAGCTTGCCGGCGCGGTCCAGCGCATGAAGATCATCGCAGCCGCCCACGTGCTGCCCATTGATGAAGATTTGCGGGAAGGTCGTTCCGCCCGATTTCTCGATCATCTCCTGCCGGTATTCGGGCGTCGTCGTGGCGTTATATTCGGCATAATCCACGCCCTTGCTATCCAGCAGCGCCTTGGCGCGCGCGCAATAACCACAAAAATCCCGCGTATAGATTGTCACCGGTGCCATGTTTTCAAAGCCTCGCAAACGTGCGGTCAAGCGCACGGTTTCCTCATGTCATTACGGCTTCATATAGGACCGGAAATGGCCATTGCAAAGGTCAAAACTGTCACTTCCGCAGCACCCGCTTTTCGGAGGGCCCGGCTCGCCGCACGCACCGTCGCGCCGGTGGTGTAAACGTCATCCACCAGCACTACGTGCTTGCCTGAAACATCCGCTTCCCGACCAGGGGCAAGAGCGAAAGCGCCCCGCATATTGTCACGCCTGGCGATTGCCGAGAGCCCAACCTGCCGCTCCGTCGATTTCACCCGCAGCAGGGTGCCGGCGAGCAAAGGCTTGTCAGCCGCCCGGGCCAGATGCCGGGCAAGCTCGGCGGACTGGTTGAAACGGCGGCGCAGGAAGCGGTAGCGATGCAGAGGAACGGGCACGATGCAATCGCAGGCGCTGACCGCTCCGTCGTCTGCGCGCAGCATCCACAACGCCATCAACCGCGCAAGCTCTGTCCGGTCCTGATATTTCAGACGGTGCACCAGCTTGCGGGCGACGCCCTGATGGCTGGCGGCGGCACGCAGACGGTCAAAAGGCGGCGGGTCGGCAATGGCGTCGGCGCTGACAATGTTTTCGCCATGGTCGCGGACAAAGGGAATGCCGAGAATTTCGCAGTAAGGACGCTCGATAAAAACAATGTCCCGCCAGCACTCTGGGCACAACGCTCCTTCTGCGCCGATCATGCGGGTGCAGCCGGCACAGGTCGGCGGGTAAATCATGCGGAAGACCGAACGCAACACGTCTCGTGCGACCCGCAGCAGGACCGCGGATTTCGACAGCATCCCCGAAAACAGACCTTCGCCAGCGCCCATGAGGTTGACTTTAGCGCCGAACGGGTGCCTTTGCGAGACAGATCATTCCGGCCGGTGCCGGAAAAGCAATGCCTGAAACGGCATGACACAGAATGCGGCCCCGCCGTACCGATGGCGCCAGAGGCCGAGCAGGCAAGACGATGGACATTCTTTTTGACCAGGCCGTGATCGAACAAAACCGTCGCCGGGCGTGGAACCGGCGCGACGACAAGGCCCTTTTTCTTCTCGACATGGCGGCTGAAGAACTGGCAGACAGGCTTGCCATTGTCGAACGCCAGTTCGAGACCGCCATCGAGCTGCATGGCGGCACCGGCGTTGCCGCCCGGCGGCTGGCACAGACGGGAAAGGTGAATTCCATTCGCCGCATAGAGACGGAAAGCCGTTTCACCACGGATGAAAATATTCCGGAGGCGGCATCCATGGAGCATCTGCCACTGGAAGAGGCCTCCGCCAATCTAATCGTTTCACCGCTTGCCCTGCATTTGACCAACGACACGCCCGGCGCGCTGATCCAGATCCGGCGGGCGTTAAAGCCGGACGGCCTGTTTCTCGGCGCGATTCCCGGCAGCGGGACGCTGCAGGAACTGCGCGACGTGTTGTTGACGGCAGAGGCGGAACTGACCGGCGGGGCAAGCCCGCGCGTCATTCCCTTCGCCGATGTGCGCGATGTCGGCGCGCTTCTGCAACGCGCCGGTTTTGCGCTTCCCGTCACCGACGCGGAAACCTACACGGTACGTTACGATTCGATTTTCCCGCTGATGCGCGACCTGCGTGCGATGGGCATGGCCAATCCGCTGGCAGGCCGTAGCAGACGACCGCTCAACCGTGCCTTTTTCATGCGGGCGGCAGAGCTCTATGCTGAACGTTATGCCGATCCGGATGGGCGCATAAGGGCGACATTCTCCGTCATCTATATTTCGGGCTGGGCGCCGCATGAGAGCCAGCAGAAACCGCTGAAGCCCGGCTCCGCCAAAGTGCGCCTGGCGGACGCCCTGAAGACCAGGGAAGTCAAGCTATCCTGAACGCAAGAATGACCGTTTCAGACACTGGCGAAAGTGTCGGCGATGAACTGAAACAGGGCATTGATATTGCTGCTTATGGCGCTCGCGCCGCCGACAAGAGCGACGGAAATCACGGCCACTATCAGGCCATACTCAACGGCGCTGGCGCCGTCTTCATTCCTACAGAAATCGATAAATGAACGCAGCACAGAATATGCCCAATCCGCCAGCCGGCAATATGACCTATTGAAGTCGGCTTATTCTAGACGGGCTATGTGAGAGATCGGTTACCGACAATGGTAAACGATCAGCAACCGCTCTCATTGCTGTAGCCCGTCACCACGCAGGGCATTTCCGGCATCGGCTGTGTTATGCTACGGCGGATGGAGTATGTCTTGCCCACATCTGTCTTCTTGATGGAGCCGGTGCTGATCATGTCGTAATTTTCGGGAAACTGCGCCACACGCGTGGAAGACTTTCCGGCGAGCATGGGTGTGATGATCAACGACAGGGCGATGACGGCCGTGCCGAAAAGCAATGCGACGTTCAGAACGCCGGTGCGACTGGATTTATCGGAATAAGAGTGACGACCTTCCACCGTCTTCCAGAAATCCTCGTTCATGACCAACCTCGTAACGCGCAGTTTACCGCTTCTTTAGCTTAACAATCTGCCAGAGGGTGCTGAACGATCTCTTAACACAGACCCGTTTTGGCACGGCAAAGCGCTGGCAACGGGGCATTTTCACGAAGCTGTGACGGGATCATAAGCGAGGGACGCCGGCGATTGCCTGTTCTAAAGCAGATCCTGCAGGAAGGGGATCAGCGGCTCATCGGCCGGCGGCATGGGATAATCGCGCAACGCCTGCGGTTTTACCCATTTCAGCGCCTGTCCTTCCCGGCCATGCGCAATGCCCTCGTAACGACGGCACACGTAAAGCGGCATCAGAAGGTGGAATGTCTCATAAGTGTGGCTGGCAAATGTCAAAGGCGCAAGGCAGGCGATCTTGGTTTTGATACCCAGCTCCTCGTCCAGTTCGCGCACGAGAGTTTCCTCGGGCGTCTCGCCCTGCTCCACCTTGCCGCCCGGAAACTCCCACAGGCCCGCGAGCGACTTGCCCTCCGGACGTTGCGCCAGAAGAATGCGGCCATCCTGATCGAGAAGGGCGCAGGCGGCGACCAGCAGGATTTTTTTGCCGGCCTCGCTCATTCTCCTGAACCCTTGCGCCAATAGCGATAGCGATAAGCCTCGGAGAAGCCGAATTTCTCATAAAGTGCGATTGCCGGCGCATTGGCGGCTTCAACCTGCAGCCACGCGCTTTTTGCGCCGCTGATCCTGGCCCAGCGCAGTGCGGATGACAGGATTTGCGTACCGAGGCCCTTCTTACGCTGCGACTTTTCGACATCGAGGGAAAGGATGCCGGCAAGATCGTTGTCCTGCACGCAGATGACGGTTGCGAGCGGATTGCCTTCCACTTCCTCATTGATGAAGAGACCGAGCGTCGGCTTGATGGAACTGACGATTTCAGCAATTGCCGGGCGCAGCGCCGGATCGCCATCGCTCACCTTGATGCTCGCCTCTACAAAACGGCCGATATCGTGGCTCGGAAGGCTGACCAGCGTTTCCGGCAACTCCATGTCGGAAAGATCGGCCGTCATGACCACAACCTCTTCGAACATCGACCAGCCGTCCCTGACCAGAAATTCCACAAGCTGCGGCGGCATCAGCGTCGTTTCGCGCACCACCAGCGGCCGGCCGAAATCATCGAAACGCTTACGCGCCTTTTCCAGCCGCACCGCGCTGTTTCCGTAATCGGACGGATCGAGCGGCACTACGCAGTTGATACGCTTGGAGGGATGCGAACCCGTGAGACGGATTTGCCAGCTGCCGTCATAAATAACCGACGAGGCTGGCCACGCCCGGAAGCTGACGGCTTCCAGACGGCGAACCAGCGGCAGATTGACGGCCTTGTTGTCCTGCATTCTCTTCGGCTCCAACGGTCAGCTCCGGTAGTCGCCGTTGATCGCAACATATTCTTTCGTCAGGTCACAGGTCCAGACGGTAGCCGTTCCCTGACCGAGGCCGATATCGACCTTTACCGTGATGTCTTCCAGTTTCATGACGGCACTGGTTTCCGCTTCGGAATAGTTCGGGTCGCGTTCGCCGTTGACGGCCACGCGCACACCGCCGAACCAGATGGCAAGACGGTCGCGGTCCGCCATTTCGCCTGATTTGCCGACGGCCATGACGACACGGCCCCAATTGGCGTCCTCACCGGCAACCGCGGTCTTCACCAGCGGTGAATTGGCGATGGAAAGGGCGATCTTCTTGGCGGCGGCGTCGTTTTCCGCTCCTGTCACGGTAACTTCCACCATCTTGCGCGCGCCTTCGCCATCACGAACGACCTGCAAGGCAAGGTCCTTCAGAAGATCGTTCAGCGCAGCGCGGAAGCCGGAAAGGCGCTCATCATCGGCATTCGTCACTTTCACCTGGCCGTCTTCGGCCGCAGCGCCCGTGGCGAACAGCATCAACGTATCGGAGGTGGAGGTATCGCTGTCGACCGTTACGGAATTGAAGGTCGGGCCAACGCCGGCCGATAACAGGGCCTGCAACGCGGCAGGCTCAATATCCGCATCCGTCACAACGAAGGAAAGCATCGTCGCCATATCGGGCGCGATCATGCCGGCGCCCTTGGCGATACCGTTGATCGTCACGATCACGCCACCGATCTCGGCGGTGCGGCTGGCGACCTTCGGATAGGTGTCGGTCGTCATGATCGCCTTGGCGGCTTCCTGCCAGAAATCGGCTTCTGCCCGAACATTCATGTCACCCAGGACACCGGCGAATTTCGAGGCATCCAGCGGTTCCCCAATCACGCCCGTCGATGCCAGAAAGACCTCTGTTTCGGAGCAGCCGACGGCAGCTGCGGCGGATTTCGCCGTCAGCTCGGTCGCGGCCTTGCCCTTGAGGCCGGTAAAGGCATTGGCATTGCCGGAATTAACCACCACGGCGCGCGCCGCGCCGCCGCCGAGATTGGCGCGGCAGAAATCAACCGGGGCGGAAGGGCATTTCGACTTGGTGAAGACGCCCGCAACGCTTGCAGGCTTGTCGAAAACCATCAAGAGAACGTCCGTGCGGTTCTTGTACTTGATGCCGGCAGCGGCCGTCGCCATGCGAACGCCGCGGAGCGCAGGCATGTCAGGATAGGATTTCGGAGCGAGCGGAGAAACGGCAACGGACATGGGAAGCGCCTGAAATTCTGGAATGGATGTCTGGAGATGGCCTGAGATGAAACGGGGCGGCCGTTAAGCCGCCCCGTAATCCGAAATTTTACTGCTGCGGCTGAGCCTGCTGTTCCTTCGAGGCTTCGTCGTAGCCCTTCTTCAGTGTCTCATCCATGATTTCGATCTTCTGCTCGGCCTTTGCCTTCTCGATGAGGGCAACGTACTTGTCGCGCATGACAAGCTGACGAACCTGCGGCTCGACCTGCTCGAAAGCCGGCGGCGGCGCGATGCGCTTGTCTTCCAGCTTGATGACGTGGAAGCCGAACTGGGTCTTCACAGGCGTTTTGGTGTAGGCGCCCTTTTCGAGGCCGAAGGCGGCTTCTTCGAATTCCGGCACCATGCGGCCCTTGCCGAACCAACCGAGATCGCCACCGTCATCCTTGTTGGAATCGGTGGATTTTTCCTTGGCGAGGGCTGCGAAATCCTTGCCCGAATCAAGCTGCTTGATGATGTCCTTGGCTTCGTCCTCGCTGGCAACGAGGATATGAGCTGCCTTGATCTCTTGTTCCTGCGGCAGGGCTGCGACTTCCTTGTCGTAGCGGGCCTTTACTTCGTCATTGGTGACGGCGTCGACCACGTGCTTGCGGAAATACGCGTTATGCAGCTCACGGTCCTGGATGAATTCCATGCGCTTCTTGAAATCTTCAGTCTTTTCCAGACCTTCGGCACTGGCGTTCTTGACGAGAAGCTTGACATCGATCGCGCCGGAAAGGGCTGCGACCTTCTTCTGCTCGTCGGGAAGCTGCGCGAGTTGCGGATCGAGGTTGCTCATGGCGAGGTCGAGTTCGGACTGATGGATTTCCAGATCGCCGACCTTGGCGACGACCTTGTCTTCCTGTGCGAAAGCCGGAAGCTGGAGGCCGAGCGTGGCCACAATCACCGCAGCCGCAATTTTATTATAGCGCAACATTTTGAACCTTTCGGGGACAATGCCGGCTCCAGACATGGTTTCCGGCTCTGAAAAAACTTCCAAACACCGGAATGTGGCCATTCTGTAACGGGCAGAACCGTTGACATCATTTGCCCCCCCTCTTATCTGTCACGCAACCTCGCGTCCAGATACGTTGAAGGGCGAAGTCCGTCATTTGTGCTGAAAACAGCGTGACGGAGCAAAGCGCCCGGCAAAACGGAATTTCAGAAAGGGCCAGTAAGATGGTCAGTCTCGGCGGAATAGCCCGCAAGTTGTTCGGTTCGGCAAATGATCGCCGCGTCCGCTCTTATAAAAGCAAGATCGCAGCCATCAATGCGCTGGAAGAAGCCACCAAGGCGCTCTCCGACGAAGCGCTGGCGGCCAAGACCGCCGAGTTCCGCCAGCAGCTGGCAGACGGCAAGACACTCGACGACCTGCTGATCCCGGCCTTTGCCGTGGCCCGCGAAGCATCGCGCCGCGTTCTCGGCATGCGTCCCTTCGACGTGCAGCTGACAGGCGGCATGATCCTGCACGGCGGCGCCATCGCCGAGATGAAAACGGGTGAAGGCAAGACGCTGGTGGCCACTCTTGCGGTGTACCTCAACGCGCTCGCCGGCAAGGGTGTGCACGTCGTCACCGTCAACGACTACCTCGCCCAGCGCGACGCCGCCACGATGAGCCGGCTCTATCGCTTCCTCGGCCTGACCACCGGCGTCATCGTTCATGGCCTTGACGACGACCAGCGCCGCGAGGCCTATGCCTGCGACATCACCTACGCGACGAATAACGAGCTCGGCTTCGATTACCTGCGCGACAACATGAAATATGACCGCGCCCAGATGGTTCAGCGCGGCCACAACTACGCAATCGTCGACGAAGTCGACTCGATCCTGGTCGATGAGGCGCGCACGCCGCTCATCATTTCCGGGCCGCTGGACGACCGTTCCGATCTCTACAATACCATCGACGCCTTCATTCCGCTCTTGACGCCGGAAGATTACGAAATCGATGAGAAGCAGCGCTCGGCCAACTTCTCCGAAGAAGGCACCGAAAAGCTCGAAAACCTGCTGCGGCAGGCGGGGCTGCTCAAGGGCGAATCGCTTTACGACGTCGAGAACGTCGCGATCGTCCACCACATCAACAATGCGCTGAAGGCCCACAAGCTCTTCACCCGCGACAAGGACTACATCGTCCGCAACGACGAAATCGTCATCATTGACGAATTTACCGGTCGCATGATGCCCGGCCGTCGTTATTCCGAAGGTCAGCACCAGGCTCTCGAAGCCAAGGAAAAGGTACAGATCCAGCCGGAAAACCAGACGCTGTCCTCCGTCACCTTCCAGAATTATTTCCGCATGTATGAAAAGCTGGCCGGCATGACGGGTACGGCAGCGACGGAAGCGGAAGAATTCGGCAACATCTACGGCCTCGATGTCATCGAGGTGCCGACCAACCTGCCGATCCAGCGTATCGACGAAGACGACGAGGTTTATCGCACCGGCGAAGAGAAATTCCAGGCGATCATTACCGAAATCAAGGCAGCGCATGAGCGCGGCCAGCCGGTTCTGGTGGGCACGACGTCGATTGAAAAATCCGAGCTTCTGGCACATCTCCTGCGCCAGTCCGGTTTCTCCGACTTCCAGGTCCTGAACGCCCGTTACCACGAGCAGGAAGCTTATATCGTCTCGCAGGCCGGTGTGCCGGGCGCCGTCACCATCGCCACCAACATGGCGGGCCGCGGTACCGACATCCAGCTTGGCGGCAATGTCGAGATGCGTCTCGAGCGCGAGCTGGAAGGCATGGAGCCGGGTCCGGAGCGCGATGCGAAGGAACAGGCGATTCGCGCCGAAATCAAGGTGCTCAAGGAAAAGGCGCTGGCCGCCGGCGGCCTCTACGTCATCGCCACCGAACGCCATGAAAGCCGCCGTATCGACAACCAGCTGCGTGGCCGTTCCGGCCGTCAGGGCGACCCGGGCCGCTCGAAATTCTACCTGTCGCTTCAGGACGACCTGATGCGCATCTTCGGTTCCGAGCGTATGGACTCGATGCTGCAGAAGCTGGGTCTCAAGGAAGGCGAGGCCATCGTCCATCCGTGGATCAACAAGGCGCTGGAACGCGCCCAGAAGAAGGTCGAAGCCCGCAACTTCGAGACCCGCAAGAACCTTCTGAAATATGACGACGTGCTGAACGATCAGCGCAAGGTGATCTTCGATCAGCGCCTTGAGTTGATGGAAGCCGATAATATCGGCGAAACCGCAGCCGATATGCGTCACGAAGTCATCGAAATGCTCGTCACCAAGCATATTCCCGAAAATGCCTATGCCGAACAGTGGGATATTGCAGGCCTGAAGGCGGGCATCGCCCAGTTCCTCAACCTCGACCTGCCGGTGGAAGAGTGGGCCAAGGAAGAAGGCATCGCCGAAGACGATATTCTCCAGCGCGTCACGGAGGCGGCCGACAAATACGCCGCCGAGCGTGCGGAACGTTTCGGCCCCGAGATCATGACCTATGTCGAACGCTCGGTCATTCTCCAGACGATCGACCATCTGTGGCGCGAGCATATCGTCAACCTCGATCATCTCCGCTCCGTCGTCGGTTTCCGCGGTTATGCGCAGCGCGACCCGCTGCAGGAGTACAAGGCGGAAGCCTTCGAACTCTTCCAGGCGCTGCTCGCCAATCTGCGCGAAGCCGTGACCGCCCAGCTGATGCGTGTGGAACTGGTTCAGCAGGAGCCGCAGCAGCCGGAACTGCCGGAAATGACTGCCCATCACCTTGACCCGAACACGGGCGAGGATGAAATGGCTCAGGGCTTGCAGGCGACGCCTGCCGCCTTCGTGCCGGCCGAGGAGCGCGATCCGAACAACCCCGCCACCTGGGGCCGTATCGGCCGCAATGAAATGTGCCCCTGCGGATCCGGCAAGAAATACAAGCACTGCCACGGCGTTTACGAACAGGCCTGAACGCCGCGCATATCCGATGAAGACCATCGCCCGTAACCCAGGTTGCGGGCGATTTTCTTTGCGCAATTCATTGTTGTTGACGGGCATGATCGGTTTCCAATATGGGAGCTGGATCATCCTCCGGAAAATGCTGCCATGGCCCCTCGCGATCTTGCCGCCTATGTTTTTCTCGCACTCGCATGGGGCGCGTCCTTCCTCCTGCTTCTACAGGTTGTGGATGCGTTCGGCTGGATCGGCGCAGTGACGTTGCGGTCACTGGTGACCGCCACCACTCTTTTCCTGATCGCGAGAACTGCGCGACGCAAACTGGCGTTTTCGGCAAGCTGGCAAGCCTTTGCCATTGTGGGCGCAACCACCGTTGCCGGCCAGTTGATCGGCCTTTCTTATGGCACGCCACTTGTCGGGACCGCCATGGCCGCAATATTGGTCGCGACCATCCCGCTTTTTTCCATGCTCATCTCGCAGGTCTGGGGGCTGGAGCGACTGACGAGGCAAGGTGTCGTGGGGCTGGTTTTGGGCTTCGGCGGCATTGTGCTGCTCGTGGGTTTTCCCGCCGTACCCGTCACGACCGGTTTTGTCATCGGCTGCATCGCCTGTGTCGCCGCCTGCATCTGCGCGGCCTTCGGCAGCAATTATGCCAGCAGGTATCTCAAAGGCGTGGGTTCATGGGAAATTACCATCGGCTCATTCATGACCGGTGGTATCATGACGCTGCCACTGCTGCTGGCAGTTCCGATTCCCCGCATTCCCGCGCCGATCGACTACCTATACCTGCTCATCCAGGCCATCGTCATGAGCGGCCTCACCTACATAACCTATTTCCGCCTCGTCTCGGTTATCGGCGCGACAAAGGCCATCAGTGTGGAGTTTGCAGTCACCGTTGTGGCGGTGCTTATCGGCGCCCTCGTGCTAGATGAGCCGCTGTCGCTGCCTCAGCTCTTCGGCGCGGGCATCATTATCCTCGGCTGCGCGCTGGTGCTCGATCTTCTACCCAAAAAGAAGGCTCCGCCCACACCGGCCGGCGCATGAAGGGTTTGTTAGCGTTTTCCACCAATAGTCGTGTCGGCTAGCGCAGATCACGCGTGATCGCATGTGCGACGCGAGGAGAAAATGCAACCGAGCAGTTCAGATTATGAACATTACTGGGACCCGTTGCGAGCGCTTCTGATGCTGCTCGGCATTCCCTATCATGCCTCACTGCTCTATAGCTACGCCTTGCCCTGGGACATCAAGGATTTTGAGACCAGCACGCTCCTGACCGCGCTTGGTGCCGGGCTCGTCACCTTCCGAATGCCGGCGTTTTTTCTGGTCGCCGGGTATTTCTCCACCATGGTCATCGGCAAAAAAGGCAAAATGCCTTGGCTCAGACAACGTTTCCTCCGCCTCGGCGTGCCCTTCGTCGTGACGCTCGTTCTGCTCGGGCCGCTGCAGCTTTTACTGTTGCGACTGGCCGGTATCGCCAAAGGCGAGATTGCAGCCGAAGGACTGATTGAGAGCCTGCCGGGTCTGCTGCGCCCGAGTGAACAATGGATCATGCATCTGTGGTTCCTGCCCGCTCTCATCGCCTATTCCGTGGTGCTTGCCGCTCTCTTGTATCTTCTGGAACGTCCGCCTTTTGCGCGCGCAGTAGACAGGCTCGACAGGCTGCGGCGGCGACATGCCGGGGTGTTTTTCGCCGCACTCTGCATCCTGCCCATTTTATGGGAGCTGGCGATATATGGTTCCAGCCTGATTGCGGCAGAAACCGAAAGCAGCCTGCTTTCTCTCTATGAGCGCGCTTCCGACCCCTATGGGCGCTACCTGCCCTTCTTCCTTGTCGGAGCCCTGCTCCACCGCGACCGGACCCTCTTTCACCGCTTTCGCCAGACCGGTATTCTCACGGCAATCGTAGCGACGGCCGCCATTGCGGCGGCAGTGACACTCAGGCTGCAAAGCCCGTTTTCGAATTCAGCCCTGCTCGTGCTGGTGTCGGCAATTGCCGCAGTAACGGTGAGCCGCCTGCTGATCGACCTCGCCTGCCGGTATTTCGACCGGCCGAGCCGGTTTGCCAGACGGATGACGGATGCGTCCTTCACTATCTATCTGTTTCACCACCCGCTGATTTACGCTCTGGGTACGCTCTTTATTCTCATCTCGCTGCCGCCCCTCGTTGAATTCACCATCATCGTCGCAGCCACGACCATCACGGCTTACTCTCTGCATCAGGCGATACGCCGCAGCCCGTTGGCTCTGTTTCTCTTCAACGGCATCCGCAAGCCGCGGGAAGCGAGTGACATCAGGACAGGCGCAGCCGCCTCCCAAACGCTTCGTTAAGGATGAAGGGCTTACAATCGGCCTGCCCATTCAACTGGAAATAATGGCGTGTGGATCATGGCTATCCTCAGCACGGCGGAAAAAGCCTTACCCGCAGGCCTGCGCGCGAAGATTTCGCCGCTGGGCGGTAAAATCGCCCTCATTGTCTCCGCGAGGGACGAGGTTGCCCGGGCACAGCGCATGGCGCTCGTCGCCTTCGCGGTGCGCATCGTCAGCGCCGGCATCGCCTTCATATCGCAGATCATCCTTGCCCGCCTGATGGGCGAGTTCGAATATGGCCTCTTCGCCTTCGTGTGGGTTCTGGTAATCCTGTTCGGCAATCTTTCCTGTCTCGGCTTCCACACCACCGTCATCCGCTTCCTGCCCGGCTACCGTCTGGAAGATGCCCATGACAAAATCATGGGGCTAACCTCGACGGCCCGCGTATTCGCCATGCTGTCTGCCAGCACGCTGGCGCTTTGCGGTTTCATCTTTCTGTATTTCTTTGGCGAGCGCATCGCCGCCTATTATCTCATTCCTGTCTCGCTGGCGCTTTTCACCCTGCCGATGGTGGCGCTGGGCGATGTGTTGAACGGCACGGCGCGGGCCAATGGCTGGGCCATCTCCGCCCTTAGCCCCACCTATATCGTACGTCCCGTACTGATCCTCCTGTTCATGCTGGTGGCCATTGCCCTGGGAGCCGAAAAGACTGCGACGACGGCCATGCTGACGGCACTTGTCGCAACTTATGTCACCACCATTTTTCACTTCGTCTTCCTGAACCGCCGGCTCAACCGACATTTCCGCAGCGTCACCCGAAGGGTTCATTTTCGTCACTGGATCAGGTTTGCCTTTCCGGTCTTTCTGATCGACGGCATCGGTTTTCTGATGACCAATTCCGATGTGGTGATCGTCGGCCTTTATCTGCCGCCGGATCAGGTCGGCATCTATTTCGCCGCGGCGAAAACCATCGTGTTGATGCAGTTCGTGTTTTTCTCCGTCCAGGCGGCGGCCGCACCACGTCTCGCGGCGCTGATTTCGGCCAATGACAGGCCGGGGCTTGCGAGCTTCGCCAGCCAGGCCGCACGGTGGGCCTTCTGGCCGTCTCTCGCCGTTGGCAGCGTGGTGCTTCTGGCCGGGCCATTCCTGCTGTCGCTGTTCGGTCCTGGCTTCGTAGAGGGTTACGAGCTGATGTTCTTCCTGTTTGCGGGGTTCCTGGCAAAAGCGCTCATCGGCCCCGGAGAGACGCTGCTGAATATGGCCGGCAAACAAAAATTGTGCGTGATGCTTTATATTATCATCTTCGGTTGCAACATTGCACTCAACATGGCGCTCATTCCGGTCTATGGTCTGACAGGCGCCGCGGCAGCGGTGGCGATAGCCATGTCCATAGAGGCTGTGCTATTGCATGTTGCCATACGCCGTACACTCGGGATCGTCCTTTTTGCCTTCAACGACCCCCGGGCGAGTCAAAACACTGGTAAGGCGGTGTAACGATAAGCATGTCCAGCGATCCAAAGAATCCGGATTTTCAGGACCCGCGCATCGCGGCGCTCATGGCGTCTGCGGAGCGTGATCGCCCGGTGGCGGACAGCAGCCGGCGTGTGGGCCGGGAAGGCCGTGAATTCTGCATCTATCCGGGGCAGCTCGGTTACGACATGCAGGAGGAACTCGACTTTCTCTCCAACCGCGTCATGGAGGCAAACGTCTTTTTCACCGGCCGGCTTCTTGCTCCGGCCATGCCGCGTATCGACGACAAGACCGTGCGCTTCGCCCTCATTCGCGATGAGAACGGCGCCCGAAGCCGCATGCGGTTTCTGATGCCTTTTACCGTTGAAAAGCCGGGTTTTTCCATCGGTCCTTCCATTATTCGCGTCTGGGCCAATCCTTTCGGGCCGCTCGGGACGCCGCTGGTGGATACCGAAGGGGCGGCCGAGACCCTCGATAACCTTTTCGACGCCCTTTCCGACCGGGACATGCGGCTGCCGAATGTTCTGGTTCTGCCGGATGTGCGGCTGGAGGGGCCTTTTGCCCGCATGTTCCGAGCCATCGCGCTCAGCCGTAACCTGCCGGTGACGACGACGGGTCATTATCACCGGCCGATGCTGGAAAGCCTGCTTGATGGCCAGGCTTATCTGCAAAAAGCCCTTGCCCCGCATCATTTGCGGGAAATGCGCCGGCAGTGGCGACAGCTCGAGAGGTTGGGCGCGTTATCCTACACTGTCGCCCGCCAGCCGAAGGATATACGCTACCGCATGGAGGAGTTTCTGGCGCTGGAGGCAAGCGGCTGGAAGGGCCGCAAACGCACCGCGCTGGTCAACGACCGGTATCGCGCGGCCTTCGCCCGCGAGGCGATCACCAACCTGGCCGAAGCCGATGCCGTGCGTATCCACACTATCGATCTCAACGGAAGCGCCATTGCCTCCATGATCGTCTTCATCACCGCCGGCGAGGCCTATACGTGGAAAACCGCCTTCGACGAGAATTACGCGCAATTTTCGCCCGGCAAGCTCCTGGTACAGAAACTGACCGACTGGCATCTGGACGACGCCAATATTCTCCGCAGTGACAGCTGCGCCGTGCCCGATCATCCTGTCATGAGCCGCTTCTGGCAGGAACGGCAGGAAATGGGCACGCTTGTCGTGGGGCTCACCCAGAACAGTGACAGGGACGTTCGACAGGTTTCCACGCAGGTGGACATGTATCGCAACACCCGTAACCTCGCCCGCAGCCTGCGGCAGAAAATCCTGTCCTTTGGTCGCAAGGGCAACTGAGGCCGGAGGACGCCAACGGCATCCTCCGGATTGTTCGGGTCCAGCTTCAGCGCGAGGCCGTCCGGATCATCTTGCACAATTGCGTCAAAGCTGCATCGTATCCGCCACCCAGAATATCGATGCAACGTCGGGCGAGCCTGATCTGCTCGGTGCGCGACATGTCGTTATAAGCCTGAATGGCGTTACGCATGGCGCCAGGCGTTACCGGCCCCGATTTGCCGGGATTGTTCGGATTTCCCGGACTGCCGGGGTTTCCAGGATTGCCCGGATTACCGGGATTGCCCGTGGAACCTGAACCGCCAATGCCGAGACCGACATCAACGCCCAGGCCGCTGGATCCGCCGACATTTGCGCCGACATTGGCATTGAAGCCGTTGGAGCCGCCAACGGAGGCGTTCACGCCCGCGTTGACCCCGCTGGAACCGCCGACGGATGCGTTGACATCCGCATTGACCCCATTGCTGCCACCAACCGAAGCGTTGACATCCGCGCCCAATCCGCCGCCGCTTCTGCCGCCGACATCGGCACTGGCGTTGACGCCGCCGCTGCCACCAACGGAAGCATCGACCCCGAGCCCACCGCTGCCATTACCACCCACGCTCGCATTAACCCCATTCTCTCCACCGATCCCTATATCCAGCGCGTGGGCATTGACCGGCAGGATCAGGCAGGCAGACAATAATAAATTGCGAGAAAAAGCCCTCATAATTTCCTCCCTATGAGTTGGCTACTCCCGCCCCGCGTGGAAACTCCACCCGGCCATTATAAATTCAATTAGCAATTGCGTACATACTAATTTATTAGAACTATCTAAAATTATCATGAAAACGCAACCGAGGATGTATCATTTCGAGACAGCGTGGGCGGTAAAATCCGTCCACGCTGCCCTCGTCAGTTTCCGAACCGTTCGACAAGCGTTGCGATCAACATGGCCCCGGCAGCTTCCATTGCCTTTAGCCGGCTCTCCACGTTCCAGGCCACTCGCATAGACAACAGCGGGATCAGCCTCGAGACGCCTGCGCAACGCGGCTAGCTTTGGCCACCGGCCCGGGTCAGCCGCATCGTGAATCTCCAGCCAGCGGGCGACACCGACCGGCCCGTCCGTCCACGCCCTACCTGGTGCTCAGGCACAGCGAAACGCTTAAAATTCCAAGGAATGGCAGCGATGAGCTGTCATTTGAAAGGCGCGAAGTTACACGCTCGAACGCGCAAATTTCCAGCTTTTGGGGTTGCACGCAGGGTCTTGCCCGTGATAGACGCCGTGACATTACCACCGTTGCCCCAATGGCGGAATTGGTAGACGCGCCGCACTCAAAATGCGGTTCCGAAAGGAGTGCTGGTTCGATCCCGGCTTGGGGTACCATTACCTACATATCTCAATTTTTCCCTGCTCCAGATGCTTTTTTCATAGCGGCTTCGATGGGTGGCGTAGAGGCTGGTGTCCTCACGAAAGCTTGCTCATCCGCCTCCGTTTCTTACCAGGCTTTCATTTGCCAGTTGCAGAGGACTGGATTAGACGAATCCCGTAACATTCATCGAGATCGGCGACTTAATTTCGCCATCACGCCCGCCTTTTTGAAAGCCCGTTCGGGATATCTGCTTCTTCGCGAAGTTTGGGGAAATTTACATGGCCAATGCGACATCCGCCGATAACAGCCGCACACTCGCCGCTCTCGGCGTCACGGCGGGAATGATCTTTACCGTCGGCTCAGCCCTCGGTTTCCAGCATATTGGCGGTTACACGCCCTGCGCGCTATGCCTGCTACAACGCGATCCCTATTATTACGCCATTCCGCTTGGCATCTTGGCCATTGCATCCAGCATTTTCAAATTGCCGGTTCAAATAACACGGCTGCTTCTCGCCCTTATCGGCGTGGCCATGCTGATTGGGGCCGGCCTCGGCGTCTATCATGCAGGTGTGGAATGGGGTTTCTGGGCGGGGCCGATTACCTGCGCCACCGGGGCGCCTTCCATCACGACCAATGCCGGCGACCTGTTGGGCAACCTCAACGCCATCAAGGCGCCTTCCTGCAATGATGCGGCACTTCGTGTCCTAGGCCTGTCGTTCGCCGGATGGAATGTTATCGCAAGTCTGGCACTTGCGGCAGTCGCTTTTTTCGGCGCAAGCCGTAAAAGCCGCTAAGCGGAAAACCGCGTCGCAGTCCTGAAAGCTCAGGGCTGCAGCTCGGTATCCCAGTAAAGATAGTCCATCCAGCTTTCATGCAGATAATTGGGCGGAAACAGACGCCCATTATTGTGCAGGTCCTGAACCGTCGGCTGGAAAGGCTTCTGCGCCGGGAACATGCCCGCCTGTTTGGGAAGCTTGCTGCCTTTTTTGAGGTTGCAGGGAGAGCACGCCGCCACGACATTGTGCCAGGTGGTTTCACCGCCATGCGCGCGGGGAATCACATGGTCGAAGGTCAATTCGTCGCGTGTCCCGCAATACTGGCATTCAAACTTGTCCCGTAGGAAGACGTTGAAGCGTGTGAAAGCGGGGTTGCGGGTGGGCTGCACATAGGTCTTGAGGCTGACGACGCTCGGCAGCCGCATGGAAAAGCTGGGTGACGACACCGCATGATCATATTCTGCAATGATGTTCACACGGTCTAGAAAGACGGCCTTGATCGCGTCCTGCCAGGACCATAACGACAAGGGATAATAACTCAGCGGCCTATAGTCTGCGTTCAGAACGAGCGCCGGCAGGGCCTGTGGTGAAACTGCAATCGTCAAGGGCTTCTCCTGAGCGATTCGGCATCTGCACTTGTATATTAGGTCCGTTGTTACAGGATTGTGAAGCCTATAAATGCAGCGGAGAAGAGCTTAATTTTTCAGCGGGAAAAAGGCCCTTTTATGTTCCGGTGAGGCAGGCAGAGGCCGATTGAGCAGCCGGTCGCACGACGAGACAGCGGCGGGTGATTCCATGCGCGGGAACCGTCAAATCCTTCTCACGACAGCTGCTGCATCAATGATATGATCAGCGATACGGCGAGATGAAAACGGCGCTGCCGGCGACGACCATTCGCGCGCCCCGGAGGAAACGGAATGACGGCGCATCGGCATCTAACAGCAGCATTTCGGGCGGCCCTTGCGAGCGGCGCATGGATCTTTGCCGCTTGCCTGGCGGGTTCGTCACCTGCCCAGCAATATCAGAATTTCGAGATCGCGCCGGATGGCCGCGGCGGTGCGCAGGGAACGATAGGCGGGCGAAATTTCGAAGTGCCCCGCAGTTACGACAGGCCGCCCGCCGGCCGCGTCTCCCCGGACACGCGGCGCGACCGGAGAACCAGCGTACCGCAGCAGACATGTATCGTCGACGCCGAAGGCCGAACACGCTGCAACTGATGGCATTCCCGCGAGAAAAATGGGATTTCACTAAAAAGCAATCTATCGACTTAAATGGCCTGCAAGAAAGCATCGCTATGTTCCCGGGCATAAGGAAAACAACTGTGCAGGGGCAAGAACATGGCGAAGAAAACAACCCGTGTGGCGGCAAGTCTGGCCATTGCCATCGGCGTGGCGGCAGGCGTGGCGACGACGGCACCGGCCGTTCAGCTCGGCGGCCTCGCGAAAAACCCGGCGGCGTCGCGGCCCGGCCAATTCATGACGACAAGCCGTCCCACGATCGCGCCGATCGCCTTTGCCAAATTCTGCGACAATGCCGCCGACCAATGTGTGCGCATTGGTGATCGTGACACGATCGAACTGACCAAACAGAAACGCGTGGAGCTTCAGCGCATCAACTCCGAGATCAACACCGCAATAACCTATGTTGGCGAACTGGAGGGCGAAGACGAATGGAAGCTGAACCCGACAAGCGGTGATTGCGATGACTATGCGGTGAGCAAGCGGCAGCGCCTGCTGCGTGCCGGCTGGCCTTCCGGCGCCCTGCGCATCGCCACCGCGCGCACCCCCAGCGGTGTCGGCCACGCGGTTTTGGTGGTCAGCACCACCCAAGGGGATTTGGTGCTGGACAATCGCACCAATGTCGTCAAACCGTGGAAGTCCGTGGATCTGAAATGGATCAAGATCCAGTCGCACGAAGACCCGCGTGTCTGGCTGAAACTCTAGGTCTGAAGCAGACATAGTCTTTGCAGGCGAAAAAGAGTATCCTGCCGCTCGCCGATCGAGGCCCCGCCGCGCAAAAACCGCTTCTGGCGAAGCCTTCCGGCAGGGGCCGGGAGCGAGATCCTGACCGGGCACGACCTGTCTCGGGCGGGTGACGTGGCATCTGCTTCCAACGCTCTTGACCTCGTGTAAGGGAGACAGTATCGGCAGCTATGCCCAAGGTGCTCAACTGGATTCGCGGTCGTAAACAACCAGCCCCCCGCGAGGCGCGGAGACGGCGCAGAGTTGAGCTTGGCGACAGGCTGACATCCTTTCCGATCTATGCCATCGGCGATGTGCACGGCAGTCTCGACCTGCTTTTGCAGGCAGAACAAAAAATCATTGCGGATCTGGCCGGCGACCGCTCTCCCGCCCTTGTCGTGCTGCTCGGCGATTATGTCGATCGCGGACGCGATTCCTGTGGGGTTCTCGAGCATCTGCTGCGGCCGCCGCCTGCGCCACTGCGCCGCATCGCGCTGTGCGGCAATCACGAGCAGCTGTTCAGCGACTTTCTCGAAAACCCGCACGAAAACATGCATTGGCTGGATTTCGGCGGTCGCCAGACGCTTTTGTCCTATGGTGTGGATATTGATTATTTCATTGAAAAGGGCCGCCTGAGGGTTCAACCCTTCAAGGATGCCCTGCTGGGCGCCATTCCCCAGACTCACCGCCAGCTTTTGGCCAATCTGCCGATCTACGCCCGCATCGGGCCCTATATTTTTGTGCATGCCGGCCTGCGTCCGGGTCTGCCGCTCGAAGCGCAGACCGATGAGGACATGCTGTGGATCAGGGAACCCTTTCTGTCCCAGGGCGCGGGACTGGACCTCCTTGTCATCCACGGCCACACGCCGGTGACGGAACCGGAAACCGGGCCGCAACGGGTAGGCATCGATACCGGTGCTTTCACAACCGGCAGGCTGACCGTCCTGAAGATCGTGGAATCGGGTCTTTCGATTATCGTGTAACCCCGTCGCTGTCACCGCCATACAACATGTCGTTTGAATATCCGTTTATTGTTTTGACGAGAGAAATTTCACTTTATTCCTGAAGAAAATTGCCTTTAAAAAAGATGGATACTTAAAATGACTGCAGCATATTTCCGGGAAAAACCGGCCATAATTTAAACATTCAGGACGCCCCGCCAGTGCCGATACAAACAGGAACACTTTCCCTGATCCCCGATGAAGCTCCGTGGGCGTTTCCCACAGGCCTCGCACGCGAAACCGCAGCAGCAGGTAACCCGCTCGGTCGTCGCTTCAGGTCCAGGGCCAGCCAACTGCAAGAGGCTTCATGCGTTATTCCATTCTCGTTCCGGCCTTCAACTCCGAAAAAACCCTGGCACGCGCACTAGACAGCCTCACCCAACAGAGCTTCGGTGACTGGGAAGCCCTGATCATCGACGACGCTTCCACCGACGGTACGGCGGAGATGGCAGAAGTCCATGCTGCGCGCGACCCGCGCTTCCGGGTTTTGCGCCAGCCGAAAAATGCCGGCCCGGCCGCATCCCGCAACGCGGGCATCGAGCATGCACGGGGAGAATGGATCGCGCTTCTCGATGCCGATGACGCCTACCTGCCCGATCGATTGAAAAGGCTGGCGGAAATATCCGACCGTGTCGGCCTCGATATGATCGCTGACAATCTCCTGCTTTACGACCTCGGGGCCGATACCATCGTCGGCCCGGCCTTTGCGATGGAGAACGCGCTTTCGAAATGGACGATCCGGACTCTCTGCGAAAACGATGGCCCCGGCCGACACAGCCACGCGGGATGGCTGAAGCCTGTTTTTCGCAAGCAATTGCTTGCGGAGAATAATCTTCGCTACCACGACACATTTCGCGTCGGCGAGGATTTTCTTCTTTATGCCGAATTGATTCTCACCGGCTGCAGGGCAGCCATTCTTCATGAGGCGCTCTATCTATACACCACGCCCACCGGCGCAGTATCGGGTCAGCGTTCGACATCGCAGACAGTCGTCAATAATGCGCACTTACTCGCCTCGAGTGACATGCTCATCGAGCGGCTGCAGCAGGGGGACGGCGGGCGCAACGCCCTTCTTGAGCGAAAGGCGCGTCTTAATCTGTCGCAACGCCGGGAACCGGTGAAAGCCGAGATGGTAAAGCTCTATAAAAACAGGCAATTGCTGGCTCTTGCCCTAAAAACCATCCGTCACCCGGCCGCATTCCGGGATATTCTGCGCCCGCCACCTGCCTCCCCCGGTCCTGAAAAATTGCGGGCGCTGCCCTTTTCCTGATGGGAGACGACGGCGAAATAGTCTGCAATGCCCCGCTTCAGCGGCGCGACAGAATTTTGCGCAACTCTACGACCGAGGTTTTCGCGACCGCGGGCATGGCCGCGAAAATCAGCGCCGCGTAGATGCAGGCGCCCACCACGACCAGACATGCGAGAGAGATGATCGGAGGCAATCTACCCTCGATGACCTGCTCCAATCCAAATACGGACGCTCCCATGACGATCGATGCACCGAGCGGGATGGCAATGACCCTCATGATTTTCTGGAATTCCACGCCGCCGTAACGCTGGGTATAAAAAACACCCACTGGCCAGACGCCGTACACTTTCGCGACATGCGCCCACGCGACAGGATAAAGACCGAAAGGAGCGGCAAGGAAACTCAGTCCGATACCGGCGAGCAATTGCAGGACCGAAATTTTGAGATTGAGCCCTGGCCTTTTGATCGCCGCCAGAACACCCCAGGTGAAGGATTCCACCACGAAGGGTATGGCAATGAGGCAGAGAATTTGCAGCACCGGCACCGCGGGTTTCCAGTTCTCGCCAAACAATACTGGAATGAATATAGGCGCGACCGCTGCCATGCCGGCAAAACAGGGAAATGCGAGAAGGCCCGAAAAGCGGATGAAACCGAGACAGGCCTCTTCCACCGAGCCTTTCTGTGCATGGGCCTGCGAGTAGGTCGCCATGGCCACCGAACCGAAAGGAATAACGGCGAACTGGCTGACAAGATCGATACAGCGCCAGGAAAGCCTGATGTAACCCACGGCAGCCGGCGTCAGGAACATGGCCGCGATCAGTTCCTGAAGTCTGAGGTTCATGGCGAGCAGGAAGCTGGCCGAGAAAATTCTGGACCCGAAACTCCATTGGTCAGCCGCGTAATGCCTGACGAAACGGCGGCGCGGCACCCAGCCTGATGCGAGCCAGTTCATGATCGTCGTTGCGATACTGGCCAGCAGGCGCTGGGCCACCATGGCCCATATGCCCCATCCCTGGAGGGCAAGAACTATGGCAATGGCCCCGGCGAGCATGTTGGAAAAAATCGCCCGCATCGCCAGCTTTCGAAACGCGAACGCCCGCTGCAGCCGGGCCTCATGGATACTGCCGGCACCCATGATCAGGAGCACCGCAGAAAGCGCCATCAACACGGGGCAGAGTTCCGCGAGCCCGAACAGGCCGGCGAGGAACGGTGCCGCCACGGACAGCGCAACGCATAAGGCAGCGCCCCAGCCAAGGGAGAACCAGAAGGCTGTATCCGCATAGTCTTCTTCAAGTTGAGGCCGCTGCACCACCGCCTCCGGCAATCCGCCGCGCGCGATGACGAGAATGATATCGACAAAAACCGTGGCGATGGCGACGAGGCCAAACTCATCCGGCGTCAGCAGACGCGCGAGGATAAGAAAAACTGCAAATGAGAGGAAGACATTGCCGTAACCGCCGACGGCGCTCCACAGGGCGCTCGTGACCGAATGCCTCTCAAGGCCGGGGGTATCGTCCTTCGTTTTCAACATGGCCGGCTCCAGTGCGGCCTGTTCAACCCTTCACCCACGGCATCGGGAGCAGGCTCGCGCCGTCGGCGGCCCGTCATGCCGCCGCGGCCCTGCTTTTTGCCAGGACGTCCTCATAGAGTTTCACATAATTCTCGCCGACCCGACGCGAAGTGGATTCCTCGACAATATTTCCGAAGTCGGCTTCCGTCGGCAATTGCTCGCGTGACAGTGTCAGCACCCGGCGGATACGGGCAGCCAGATCGGCAGTATTGCCGGGTTCGAACAGCCAGTCATGATTGGTCTCGCCGATAAGTTCCGGAATGCCGCCGGAGGCGGCGCCGATGACCGGCACGCCCATCGCATAGGCCTCATAGATCGTGCGTGGTGAGGGTTCTGCCCAGAACGAGGGAACGATGAGGACATCGATCTGTTCGAAAAACTCCTTCGGTTTCGCCCAGCCGATGAATTCGATCGGCAGATCGCCGGCCTGCGCCTTGAAGCGCTCAATGGAATCGTCCATCGCGTGGCCCGCCACCAGACAGCGCCAGTTGCCATGACCGATTTCCCTGAAAGCATCGACCATGTTGCCGACGCCTTTCTCCGTATTGATGCGGCCTATATAACCGAAGGTCATGGGCTGGCCGCTGCGGTCGATCTGTCGTCGCGCCACGGGGTCGCCTTCCGGGACCGTGCAGGAATAAAATATGACGCGCCGCAGGCTTTCCGGAATATGATGGAAAAGCCCGTGATTGACATGCGTCCTGAGGATTTCCGTACCGACGCTCGCGACCGCGCCGATATAACGCTGTGTGAATTTCTTTGTGAAATTCACCACCTGACAGCCCAGATGAATATGGTCGCACGGTTTGCCACCCTTGAACATGGCGGCGTTGCCGCATAGCAGGTCATATTCGCAAATCGTATGCACGATCGGAATGCGGCGCTTATGCGCCGCCCGCCACACCAGCGTGGTAACATCGAGCAACGAATGCGTGTTGAGGACATCGGGCCTGAAATCGTCAAGAACCGCCTCGAACTGCTTCTCGACGTTGAAATTCCACTGTTGCCTGATCTTCTGCATCCGCCTTTGCTGCGGCGTATATTGCGGCCAGTCTTCCAGCCAGAAATCATTGTTGTGGAACATGCGGTAGACGCTGACGCCATTGCGCACCGACTTCGGCTCGGCCTGGCGCTCTATGCAGGCGGCACCCACCGTATGCCCCATGGCAACCAGTTCCTCTGCCAGATGCTCGACCGAGCGTTCGCATCCACCGACGATATGCGGCGGGTAAAGACTGCTGAGATGGAGGATTCGCATGGGGCTACGCTCAATATCCTTTAAAATTTATATTTCCGCACCGGTACCGCTGAACCGACCAAAAGGAACGGTCGTGAAAGGGCGGCGACCAGGCCGAAGGAAGTAACAATTTAAAAATCAACATCAGAATATCGGTCTTAAAGAGCACCGAAAACACCGCCGTTTCAAGTGATTTTTTGCGGCGCCGCGGAATTCATGCCGTATTGCAAAAAAGAATCTCCGTTGCTAATTATATTCGAATATAAAACCTAACAATATGCAGCCCCGCCGCTGCACCATTGATATTATTATTTTATTTTAAAAAATTTGGATTCCCATGTCTTCTCAAAGTAGCGGAAAGCTTCCGAGAAACTACAATCTCGACATGTTGCGCGGTCTTGCCGCAGTTTGCGTTGCTTATTCTCATTTGGCCCTGAAGATGCACAATCGTGGCGATACTGATGGAGTGACCCGGGCCCTTTTCGATGTCACCAAGGTTTTTCTCGATGTCGGCAAATTCGGCGTGATCGTGCTGTTCGCGCTCGGCGGTTACTTCATTCTCTCATCGCTGCAAAATGCCGCTGTGCGGTATCGGAAACCGCTTACCGCCTTTGTCCTGCATCGGTTTTTCCATCTTTATCCCGCCTACTGGCTGTCACTTTTTTTCGGCGTGCTGATGCCCTGGGATGACCCGGGCAAGATATTCCCGGCCCATGTCGTCGCCATCAACGCCACGATGCTGCAGGGCTTTTTCATGACGGAAAATGTCATGGGACTCTACTGGACCCTGCAGATCAACCTGACTTTTTACGCGCTGTGCGTGCTGCTGTTCCTGATGGGACGAGCAGCCGATTTGCGGGTGGTGACGGCTGCAACAGTTGCGCTTTTTGGTTTTGCGGCAATTCTGTCCCTCGTAAGATACAAGCTCGGCATCAAGATGCCGGTTGCCCTGCCGCTGATGGTGGGTGTATGCTTTCTGGCATCGCTGTGGAAGGCGTCAGATGCCGGGCGCAACCGTGACAGTCGATATTGTGCCTGGATTGCGGTCGGCACTTTCTACGCAACGCTTCTCCCCATCTGCCTCCTGGCCTATTCGCATGACTACGGCTTCGAGGAGACCTGGTATCGCTACGCCATCAGCTACGGCACAGGCATGACGGTTTTCCTTGTGGTTTCGGCGATGAAGAGGCCTTTCCTCAATCGGCTGGCGCCCCTCGGCGGTGCAAGCTACGCCATTTTTCTGTGTCATCCGTCCGTCTATGCGGTTCTCGACAGGATCGGGTTTACGCCAGCCAATACATCGCTGTCCCCATCCATCGTTATGGCTATTTCTGTCCTCTTGGCCATCACATGCGGCCTGGCCGCCAATCGTTTTGTTTTAGCACCCGTGCTCGCTTGGGGAGAGAATGTCGTCAATTCGGCATCCCGCAGACATTTAAGTGCAACCTTGGCTCGTTAAATTGAGATAGGAACATAGGCGGCAAGAATACGGCAGGAGATCTTGATGAAAGAAAACAGGCCTGTCGGTGCTCGCTCCATGACGCGACGTACATTGCTGTCTGCAGCCTCTTTCACCTTCGCCGCAGCCGGTGGTCTGCGTGCCGCACCGGCGAAGGTCAAAACCGATTTTTCTGCCAATACCGAGGCATTTCTGGACAGTGTTGGAGTGTGCGGCCATTTCACCCGCACACGTGGCGTCTATCCGGAACAATTCGACCGCATCCTTCCGGAACTCAAGGCTCTCGGAGTGCGCCATTTACGCGACGAAGGTATCATCTTTCCCGAAGACCGCCGGGAAAGCGCCTCCTTTAAGCGGCTGCGCCAGATCGTTGCGTCAGGCCTGCGCCTCACCGTGATCTGTTTTGACGATCTCAACCCCTATCTGAGCACGCCATTGGACAGGCTCGTGGATTTCTACGACTGGTGCGATGGCGGCATCGAGGTTTTCGAAGGCAGCAACGAACCCGTGCTTACGTCCGATCCGCAAAATGCGCCGCGCCTTTCGGCGCAACATCAGACTGCATTGCACGACGCCATCCGCGCAAACCCCGCGCTCCGGGATCTTCCCCTTGCCGCGCCAAGCTATGTCCTCAGCAACAGGGCGCTGGCGTTTGATCTCGCGAAGGTTTGCCAATATGGCAATATTCATCCCTATGCGGGCATGGAACACCCCGAAACGACCGGGCCGGGCGCCCTCTCGAAGTCTCTTGCCGCTTCCGCGCACATAGCAGCAGGCAGGCCGACGCTCGCCACCGAAATCGGCTACCATAGCGCCCTGAAGACCCAGAGCTTTCATTTTCCTGTCACCGAAGGAATAAGGGCGCGCTACATGCCGCGCACGCTCCTGTGGTGCTTCATCAATGGTATCCGCCGGACATATATCTATGAAATGGTGTCAAGCTTCGCCCGGGATGACACCAATCCCGAGTCCTCCTTCGGCCTGCTGCGCCACGATCTGAGCCGCACCGCAGCCTATGAGGCGGTTCACGCCCTGCTCTCGCTCCTGACGGCAAGACGCCAGACCGCGCCCACGCAATGCCAGCTCGACTTCGTCGAAAGCGCCTCCGAAAGTGTTTCCCTGAGGCTGTCGCGACCGGATGGCGCGCTGCTTGTGCCGGTATGGCTTGCAATATCGGGCTGGCAATGGCCGGCGCAGATCGAAAACCCGCCGGCCGAACGTGCAGCAAGCTTTATCGTTACCGGTGCACACAGCCAGGTGATTGCCCACCGGTTTCAGGACGACGGCTCCGTTATCCAGCGCGTTATTCCGCAAGAAGGCGGGCAATATCGGCTTGCCGTCAGCGACCAGTTGACGGTGCTGGAAGTTTTTTGAACACTCACCAACGATTTCCAGCCGCAGCTTGAAACCTCCGCCCACACCGGGCGGGTGACTGGCGCGGCCGACATCTTTCGCGTGATCGACCGGGCAGTTGCTCTCACCGCTCAATGTTGAAGGGAGAGCCGCCTGACGCCGTCTCTTTTGCGATAGGCTCGATTAATCGGCGCCTCGATGAATCGATAAGACGCCAAGCCGCACACGATCGTCAGCAGCAAAGCCAGAACACCTGTGATGAGCACCGACACGATACCCGACAACCCCGTTACCCCGACAACCTTCATCGCAATTTGAATCACCAGATTGTGGACGAGATAGATGGAATAGCTGGCATTTCCCAGATGGACCAGCAGCCAATGCCTTGCAACATAACCGTTCTGTTCAAGGAAGACGCAGCCGGAAACCAACAGCAGTCCCGCAACGCCCCAGGTCAGAGGCCGCACAATGCTGTTGTTATAGAGCTCGAATCCCGAGCTTGTCGCGAGGATGACTGACGCTCCGGCAACGATGAGAAACCAGGCCCCTCTCGGCCCCAGGAAGGGCGGCTTGTCTTTCCTTGCGCAGAAAAATGCTCCGAAGGCGGCACCCAGGGCGAAATCCAGCATCACCGGGCTGCTGTAATACCGCATGTAACCATCGAACGAAAACAGTAATCCGGATAGCACAAATGAACAAAGCAAGAATATAATAAGCAATATTCTCGTATAAAAATTCCCCAAAACCATCAAAATCGAAAAAACAACATAAAAGAACATTTCGTAGTTCAGGGTCCACCCGACAGACAAGACCGGCTCCCAAAATCCTCCGCGTTCAAATGGTATGAAAAACAGGGACTTCCAGACGTAGCTCGGCTGCAACTCCATAACGCCGAGAGGGCGCGCGCCGAGGAGAAAAATAAAGACGATTATGAATGTCATTATCCAGTAAATCGGAACGACCCTGACAATTCTGTTCACCAGGAATTTCAAGGGATCGCCATCTTTGTTGTGAGTTGTGACGACCATTATGAATCCGCTCAGAACGAAGAATATGTCGACGCCGGAAGCACCGGCCTCGTATCGTCTGACACCCGGGAAAACCCGGTCTATAACGGGCATGAAATGATGGAAAAAGACCATGAACGCAGCAACCGCGCGTAAAACCTGAAGATTGATGATCATCAAATCAATATCCGTATGAATTTGGGATTAATCAAAAGATTCTATTTATATAACAGGTACTTAACTCGAAAAACCGGAGAAATTATAATTTTGCCACGCAGTGCGAAAAGTAAATGAGCAAGACGGGAAGACAAAATATCTCCCTTTATTCAAACATCAGCTAAAATCAAACAATTCCATATGCCTGTCAATTCCTCAGGACCGAGGAGAAGAACTTCGTGACTTTCATCGCTCGCCGACCAACGCCGTATCAAGCCTTGGGCAGCTGTCGCCGGTTAAGGATACTTAAGAAGTTGCGGTTGCGTAGTTGTTTTAGCACTTGATCCGCCGCCTAGCCTATGCGATCTAAGAAGAACATTTTAAGTGCTGAATAACCATATCGGCATTGCGCGTAATTAAAGTCGTATTTTAAAAATTTGGAGAGTTGTGATGTCTCGCCTTCTTAATGGCTCGGCGCTCACCGGTGCGATATTGATTATCGGCACGGTTATAGTTTCCGCCTCAGCCCACGCACAGAATGTCGAACCTGCGCCAGGCGCGCCGCAGCAGCAGGCCGCGCCCGCCCAGAGCGTGGCGACAGGCGCACCGGTCAAATCCCCCGATGAAAGCACCGCCGCCTTTCTGGGGCGGGTGAACACGACCAGTCCGGACATGGTTCCCCTTGCCGCCGCTGAAGCGTTCAAGCAGTCTCCGACGTCGCCAACGGTCAGGGACCTGATCGCCGTCGCTTCCAGCACCGATGCCGCCACGGCCGAGCTGGCGGCGAAGGTGACGGGCGGATTTCCGATCATCGCCGTCTCCACCAGTGCCGCGCAGTTTTCCGAGCAGATTTCCGCACTTGTACTGAGCGACTCCAGCCAGTTGCCCGCCGTCGTCGCATTGGCACAGAAGGTCGGCAACAAGGATTTCTCGGAAGTGGTGGGCGAAGGTCTGGCGCTTGCCTATTCCGCGGCGATGCAGAACAACAACACGATCCTTGCGGCCGCCATTCAGCTGCAGACGAAGGGCGCGGGCGTGCCTTCCGATCTGCTGATCGCCTTCAGCGAAAACATTGAAGGAACCGCGGCCGGCCCGGCGGCGGCAGCAGCACCCGCGGCCGCAGCAGCCGCCTCGCCGATCGGCGGCGCAGGCTCCACGCCTGCGAGCGGCAACAGCGTCGGTGGTTCGGCGGGCGGCCAGACCGGGGCGGGTACCGCGCAGTCCGGTGGAACAGGCGCGCCTGCCGGCCGTGGCAGATCGCTTTCCACCGGCAGCACCAGTACGCCGGTCAGCACCAGCCCCGTTTAACAAAGCCCGGCCTTCCCGATCCCTACGGGAGCGCCGCCCGAAACGTGATGCAACCGGGACTTTGGCAGGCCCTGTGCCTGCCTAAAAAAGCGAGGCTGACAGTTGTTGCAAAGGCACGATCCACTGACGATGGCCGATTTCGATAAAAACGGCTTTACGGCTGACTTTATCGATATAGACGCCGCACTTGCGACGGTTCGCCGTCAGTGGCGTATCGTGCTGGCGGCCGTCGCCGTTGCCGGGGCAATCGGCCTTGCTTTCGCAGCCACAGCCGTTCCGATCTATTCGGCTACTGCAACCCTTTTGATAGACCGCAACAACAGCCAGGTTGTCGAACAGCTTTCGACGATCGGGGGCGTGATCGAGGACGAGGCGTCCATTCTCAGCCAGGTCGAGGTGCTGCAATCGGAAACCATCGGCCTCGCCGTGGTCGACAGCCTCAACCTGACGGAAAACCAGGAATTCAGGGCGACACGCGCCTCGTTCCTAAGCTCCGTGCTGGGCACCATCCGCTCACTTGTCAACGTATCGCAATGGTTCGCGCCAGCGACAAAAGAGGCGGTAGTGGATGACGGAACCCTGAAAAGGGGTCTTTCGGACCGGTTGCTGCAGGGTCTCAGCGTCAAGCGTATCGGCCGGACCTATGCGCTGGAACTCACCTATAATTCGACGTCGCCGGTCCTTGCAGCGCAGATCGTCAACGCGGTCGCCGCAGCCTATCTGGTGGACAAGCTGAATTCCAAATATGAGGCAACGAGGCGGGCGAGCGACTGGCTGTCCGATCGCATTGCCGAACTGCGCCAGAGGGCGCTCGACACCGACCTCGCCGTCCAGAAATTCCGTGCTGAGCATAACCTGATCTCGACCGGCAATAACGGGCTGCTTTCCGACCAGCAGCTGGCGGAGTCGAACAGCGCGCTTATCCTGGCGCAATCGGAAACCGCCAGGGCGCGGGCAAGAGTGCAACGTATCGAACACATCCTCGCTACCGACGATGTCGATGCGGTCGTGACGGATATTCTCGACAGTTCCGTCGCAAACGACCTGCGGAAGAAATATCTCGAATCCTCGAAGGTCGAAGCCGAGATCACCGGTCGGCTGGGCGCCAACCATGTGCAGGCGGTGCGTCTGCGCAACGAGATGCAGGAATATCGCAGGCTGATGTTCCAGGAAATCAGCCGTATCGCGCAAAGTTATAAGAGCGATCTGGAAGTTTCCGAAGCAAGGGAGAAATCCCTGGCCGAAACGGTCGCCAAGGCCACCAATATCAGCAACTCCGCCGGCGAGACGCAGGTTCAGCTTCGCGAATTGCAGCGCGAGGCGGAAACCTACAAGAACATGTATCAGACATTCCTGCAGCGTTATCAGGAGGCCATGCAGCAGCAGTCCTTCCCGGTGACGGAAGCGCGCGTAATCTCCAAGGCCGTACCGCCGAGAACGCCGAGCAAGCCGAACAAGGCGCTCATTCTGGCGCTGTTCATGATCATGGGTGCGGCCGCGGGCGGCGGCGTCGCCATGTTCCGCGAATTCCGCGATCGCTTTTTTCGCACGGGGGAGCAGGTCCGCGACGTGCTTGGCCTGGAATTTCTGGGCAATACACCGCTTGTGCCGAACAAGCTGGCCGCAGACACGGAACCGAGAGGGCAAGATGGCGGCCCAACCGTCACGCGCCCCTCCGGCGTTGCCCGTTATGCCGTAGACCACCCGCTCTCCTCCTTCGCCGAAACACTGCGCAGCACGCGGCTGGCGATCGATCTCGGCATAGCGGCAAAAAACGGCGCCAGGGTCGTCGGCGTCGTCTCCGCCCTGCCGAGTGAGGGAAAATCGACGATTTCCATCAATCTCGCGCAGCTTCTGGCCGCACAGGGCGCAAGGGTGCTGCTGCTCGATGCGGATATTCGCAACCCGGGCGCCACCCGCGCCCTTGCCCGCCACGCGACAGCAGGCCTGCTTGAAGTGCTGCTGGAAGGTCGCTCCATCCGCGATGCGCTTGTGCATGATGAAAAGACTCGGCTTGCTTTCCTGCCCACGGTCGTCAAGCAGCGTGTCCCGCACTCCTCGGAACTCCTGACTTCCGCGCAGATGCACCGCCTGCTGGCCGAGGCAAGCGGGGCCTTCGATTACATCATCGTCGATCTGCCGCCACTTGGCCCCGTTGTTGATGCGCGGGCGATGGCCGGCCGGATCGACGGCTTCGTTTTCGTCACGGAATGGGGCAAAACCGCACGGCGGGCGGTTCGCAACACCATCGAAAACGAAGTTCAAATCCGCAAGAAATGTCTGGGTGTCATTCTCAACAAGGTCGACACGGAGAAGCTCAAGCTTTACCGGGCTTACGGTTCAAGCGAATATTATCATTCCCGCTACACGCGATATTATCATGACTAGGACCGCTGGCGTGCCGAGCCTGCGCAGGGTCCTGACGGTCACGCCGGTATTGATCGTTTCGCTATTTGTGTTGTTGCTCGCGGCCCAGGCTTTTTCCGAAACACGACGGTTTTCCGATATCATCGCTTTGGCGCGCATTGCCGACGAGGACAATGGTCTCTCTCCCGATCTGCTAACGAAAACCGTCGAGGGTCTGCAGCCCGTCATTGCCGAAAAAATCTGCCGTTCGGATATCATCAAGGCTGGGATGCGGCTCGTGCTTGCCGATATCGACGCCCATGCCGGGGATGCATCGCCAGAAGCGGATGCCATGCGCCTCGGTTTTGCCGAAACCTATATGCGCCACGCCCTGTCGTGTCTTCCCGCCAATGGCGATGTCTGGCTGCGCCTCGCCATGGTTCGCTCGTTGCGCAACGCCTCTGCCATGGAAATCGCCGTGCTGACGAATTTCTCCCAGCTTTATGGCCCCGCCGATGCCAATCTGATCCGCGGGCGCTTCGTCATCTGGCAACAATTTACCAAAGGCGCCCTACCGCAGGCTGAGGCGGCCCGTGAAGCCGACACCGCGATCGTCTGCGGCAGGCAGGGCGAAATATTGCGATGGTCGTTGCGGCATGTCTGCTCCCAGGAGCTTCGGACCGGCATGCAAAGCGCCAAACCACGGCCCTGAGATACACGGAAGCGCCAAGTCCTTTCTTTAGTTCATCGTCACCACAACAAGCAGATCTCAAAAGCCGAACATCATGCAGATCCTCGACGCTCCACCGGAATTGCTGTCATCCTCGCCGCCCCGGCCGGCATTTGTTCTGCATCGCGCCCAGGCAATCGTCACGATCGCTTTCTGGACCATATTCCTGCTTGCCTTGCTCAATCGCGGCGCAACCGACATCGAAAGCCGGATCGTCATCACATTCGCCGCCTATCTGCTGCTCCTTGCCGCCCTGCCTCTCTTCGGCCCGCCCCAGCCCGCCATAGGGAAGGCCCTGGCAGCGGCCTGTCTTCTGCTCGGCGCACTGATGCTTCAGGTCTTGCTTCAGACATCCGCCAGGCAGGGCGTACTGCCGTCCAACCCCGCCTGGTCCGCCGCCGCGATGTTTACGCAGGTGGCGCCCGCGGCCACGATCTCGCTCACGCCGGCAGATGACTGGCTGGGCCTGCTGAGCGCCGCTTTGCCCTTTGGCGCCTTCATGACCGGGCTCGTGATCTTTAATACGGACGAGCGTGCAGCAAAAGCACTGCGATGGTTCGCAATCGCCGGCGGCTGGCTGTCGCTGGGCGCGATCCTGCAATTTCTCCTGTTTCCCGATATGCTCGGCCTTATTCAAAAGCGTTTTTATCTCAGCAGCCTGACGGGGCTCTTCGTCAACCGCAATACGGCAGCGACTTTCTTCGGGCTTATCCTGCTCACGCTTGTGGTGCTGCTGAGTAACAAGCTGGCGGCTCCGGATTGGGGAAGGGTGAGAGCGCTTGTGGCAAACCGCCTGACAGTGCCGGGCGATCAAAAACGCCTCATCCGCCACGCCGCCTTCATCGGCCTTCTGACCGGGTTCTGTTTCATCGCCCTGATGCTGACGGGATCACGCGCGGGCATCATGTCCAGTTTCGCGGCGCTGCTTTTGCTCATCCTTCTCATCGTTTTCAACTCTTCCGGGCCCGGCCGGAATGTCGCGCCCTCACGGCGCAGAAGACGCGGCTCCAGACGACGCGCAGCAATCCTGCTCGCCATCGCCATCGGCCTCTTCGCCCTTTTTGCAAATCGTGTAGCGCTGCGTATGGAAACACGCCTCGAAGACGACATGCGCTTCTGCTATATGCCCGGTATTGCACGCGCGATAACGGATAACTGGCCCCTGGGCGCGGGGCTGGCCAGCTTTTCAGAAACCTACGCTCCCTATCATTCCGCGCAATGCGGCGTCGATGCCGTCGTCACCCATGCCCATAATGTGTATGCCGAGGGCTTGCTGACCCTCGGAGCCGCTTTCCCGTTTTATGCGGCATTTTTCCTGTTCGGCCAGTTGCTTATTTTCATTCGCGGGGCCCGCAGGCGCAAAACTTATCGTTATGCCTCGCATCTCGGCCTCGCCGGGCTGCTGCTGGTGGCGCTGCACTCGTCCCTCGATTTTTCACTGCAAGTGCCGGGCTTCGCCATGGCTTACGCCGTTTTCCTCGCACCCATCGTCACCCTTTGCCTGCACCCACCAGGAGCAGATCGGCGCAGACAAACTTCGGCCAATGCCGCTTCCTCCGTCTCGGCCGCCGGCACAGGAACTTAAACATGCGTATCTTGCAGGTGACATCACTGTTTTCTCCCGACCGCGTAGGAGGCGCGGAGATATTCGTCGAAGACCTTGCCCGGGGTTTGGCCGGGAAAGGACATACAATCGCGGTTGCCGCCATTTCCCGGGAGCGCCAGACCGCAGAATTGCGAGACGGTTTCGCCATTCATCGGCTTGGACATACGACGCCCTTTTTCATTGGGGATTGGGAGCGGCAATCAGAATGGAAACGCAAATATTACAAGGTCGCCGTCCAGATCGATCCCCGGCTGGTGCAGCGGCTGGCGCGCGTCATTGAGGATTTTCGCCCGGATGTGGTCAATACCCATTCCCTCTCGGAACTGACGCCGCTGATCTGGCCGATGATTGGCAGACGCGGTATTCCGCTTGTGCACTCCCTGCATGATTTCACCAGCATGTGCACCAATGGCTCCCTGTTTCACGAAGGGCATATCTGCGATGGCAGGAGCAAAAAATGCCGGGCCTTCTCCTGTCTGCACCGGCGCTGCCAAGGCGCGGTGGATGCTGTCACCGGCGTTGGCAGCGACATTCTGAAACGCCATCTGGAGGCCGGTTTTTTCACGCACGTTCCTGAAAATCGCCGCGCGATAATCTGGAACGCCATCGCACAACCAGAATCGTTGAACCCCCGCAAGGCCCGTGTTGCAGGAGAACCGCTGGTTTTCGGTTATCTCGGACGTATCGAAGAACCCAAGGGCGCCGATCTCCTTATCGGGGCCATGCGGCTCCTGCCCCCGCAAGGTTGGCGAATGACCATGGCCGGTCGAGCGCCCGGCGGCATCGAAACCTATAAGCGAAAGGCATCAGGCCTGCCCGTCGACTTTCCCGGATATGTCGAGGCCGACAGTTTTTTTGCTGGCATAGATTGCCTCGTCGTGCCGCCTTTGTGGCCGGAGGCTTTCGGCAGAACGGTAGCGGAGGCCATTTTGCGCGGCGTCCCTGTCATTGGAGCCAATCTCGCCGGAGTTGCCGAACAGATTGGTCGCGACAGGCCGGACCGCCTTTTTGCGCCAGGTAATGCCAACGAACTTGCCGCCCGTATGATCGAGGCCATGAAAAATCCTGCCGTTCTCACAGAGTTGCCGCAAACCAGAGAGCGGATTTCTCAAGGCGTCGCGCCGGAACGGGTGATTTCCGCGTATGAAAAACTTTATGCTGATCTGCGGCGGCCGATCACGGCATAGTCAGGCCGTCTCGTGGAAAAGCTGCGCATATGTCTCCGCCGCCTTTTCCCAGGAATAAAGGCTGCGGTTTTCGTAACCCGCCTGGCGCAGCGTCTCCGCAAGCGCCGGCTCGCGAAAGAGCCGCTCCAGAGTTGCGACGAGACTATCGGTGTCCGAGGGATCGAAGGTCAGCGCGCCCATACCGGCAATTTCTGGTGTCGCAGAACGATTGGAGCAGACGACCGGGCATCCCAGTTGCTGCGCCTCCAGCACCGGCAGGCAGAAGCCCTCATAAGTGGAAGGCACGCAAAGGCAGGCTGCATGACGATAAAGTTCCGCCAGTTCCCGGTCATCTATGCCTGAAAGCCGGATAAGCCGGGCCTTCAATCCCGGATCGTCAAGCGTGTTGGCGATTTCTTCCGCCTCGTCGCGGCCCACATGGACAATACGCAGGCCCGGCATCGTCGGGCCCAATCGCGCAAAAGCCTTGCCCAGAAGGGCAAAATTCTTGTTCGAGGTCGCGTTTCCAACCGCCAGTATGTAACGCCCCGCGATCGGCGGCGGCGCAGCCGGGGCCCCTGCCTCCAGCTTCAACGTGCTGTCGGAATGAATGGTCACGCTCTTGCGGGCAGCGCCGGGATAAAAACGCGCAAGATCCATTCGCGTCGCGTCGGATACACACGCGATCCGGTGCGAACCGGCCAGCATGAGGCGAAAAATGAAATCGGTGGTCAAGGCCGCCCGCCAGCCAATCTGTTCAGGTATGGTCTTGAAATAGAGATCGTGAACAAGGGTGATCCGACGCCTGCCGCCCAGCGGGCTGCCAAAAGGATCGGCATTAAAAAGCACGTCAATGCCTTCCCGGCGGCAAAGCACCGGCAGCGTCATGGCCTGCCGCAGCACGTCAAGCACCATGATGTGCGGCCGAGCCGTCTCTATCAGCCGCAGGCGGCTGTCGCGCAATTCCGCGGGCAATTGCGCCCGCGTCCAGGGCGAGCGCAGGATATAATCATCATCAGTCTGCTCCAGAAGCCGCTCCAGCAGGCTGAAGGTTACGCGGGCAACGCCGGAAGCTTTCCCGCCATACTGGCTCGGCATGTTCACGAGAATGCGCATTCCAACCTTCCACCCGTTTGGGATTGCCGCCTGTGAGCGGTCGCAGACCGCAGCGTCACGCTACTTCAGACAAAAGCGCGGAGATCGTCCTGCAGGTTTCCTCGAGCGAAAAACGCCGCATCACATCTTCCCGCCCCTTCTTCCCCAGTTTTTCAGCCAACGTCGGGTCCGTCAGGATGCGGCCCAGCGCCGCGGCCAGTGCCGGCGCATCCGCAGGCGGCACAAGCAGGCCGGTTTCACCATCACGGATGATCTCGGTGACCCCACCGCCGCGGGTGGCGACAACCGGTCTTCCGCACATCATGGCCTCCACCACCACACGACCAAACGGTTCGGCAACAACTGAGGTATGGGCAACCGCGTCCATCGCCGCCATCAACTCCGTTACATCCGGGCGAAAACCGAGAAATCGGACACGGGAATCAAGACCGAGACTGGATGCCAGCGTGCGGATGCGGCCTTCGTAAGCCTCCTGCCCAAAAAGCGCGCTGCCGACGATCACGGCCTGGACCCCCTCCATTGCAGCAATCGCCTCAAGGAAAACATGCTGCCCCTTCCATTCGCTCAACCGGCCGAACAATCCGATCAGTGGCTGAGGGCCAAGGCCGAGCTCCCTGCGCAATTGCTGCGCTCTTGCGGGGTCATAAACTGACGCTTTGGCTGGGTCGAAACCGTTATAGACGACGCGGACCTTGTCCTCCTCGCCTCCCGCCTTCACAAAAGCCCTGCCCGTCTCTTGCGAATTGACGGCGACCAGCCTGGCGAAAAGACGCGAGAATGTCAGCGAAGCGCGGCGGTTTGCGGCGCTGAAGGCGGGGTCGGTGACGATATCATGCAGGATCCAGATCAACGGCCGACGACTGAGCTTCGCCGCCAACGCGCAGACAAAAAGCGCCTTTTGCGAATTGGCGCAGATCACGTCATGGTTTTTTGCCTGACGGCTGAGCTGCCAGGCAACGGCCAAAACATCGACGGCCCCTCGCAGCATCGCACCAAACGACGAATCCCGCCGGATCGACAGCATTTTTTCTCCCGCAGACAGCAGAAGAGGCGGCCTGCCGCATTCCGCCAGATCGTCTGCTGCCCCACCGCCACTGAGGAAGCAGGCTCGCCAGGAGCGCGGCCCGGCCTTGACGATATCCGCCAGAAAAAGTTCGGCACCGCCCTTTTCCCCCGTGTGGCTGACGAAAAGCGCCGATGTCATGCCTTGAGCTCCACGGCATGCAGGCACCAGGGATAGCACCACTCCGTCTTGCGGGCATCACCGGGGTCGGGGTCAGAACGACCGCCCCCTCCGTCAGTGGCGGCGGGATATTCGGCGGAGACAGCAATTGAGAAATAACAATACTTGATCGCGCGGAAAAAAAGTGACATTCAAACCTTCGTGTGGACCAAAAATCCGACCCAGATAAAATAAAAAATCTATTTTATTTATATGCTTTAGTTGAAATCGAAGAAAATTCGTGACGTGCAGTTTTATTGCGATTCAGCGTCCGGCTCCCTGTGTTTTTCCCCGGGCCTCACCGCGAGGTTATTCTCAAGGGGCAGACAAGGAGACCGAAATGATGCTGCTCGAAGACAAGATATGCATATATATGACCGGAACGGAAGAGGTGCCGGCATGATCGGCGTATCGCTCGGCATTTCCCAACAAAACCGCACGGCGATGGCGGGATCAGTCGATGCGTTCTCCCCCCTGCGGGCCCGTCTTGTTGCGGGCAAGAACGCCACGATCTTTGTGAATGGCGACAGCACCGCCCATGCGGACGACGGGCCATTCCAGCAATTCGCCATCATGCTTGGCGGCCTGCATGATATAAAGGTCGTGCTTCACCGCTGGGCGGAATGGCAGACCCATGCCGCGACGGGTCCCAAGGCCTATGCCGAACCGGTTATATTGCGCGCCGGCACGGGCGCGACGCTGACTGTCTATCTTGCCACACTGCCGGTTGGCAGGCCGGGCTACATGCTTGCCGAACAGCGCATGGCGGCGCTGCAAATTCCACGCCCCGACCTTTGCATCATGCATCACGGATATAATATGCAGAGCTTCGAAACGCCCGGCGGCATTCGAAGCCCCGGAAGGGCTGCCCTGCTTGGGCCGCTGGGCATGACCGAATGGCATTGGCCGGGCGCTGCGCAGCTCATCACCACCCAAAACCCCTGGAAGGATGGAACGGGCTACGACAAGGTCTATCACACCATACTGGACGTCGCCCGGGCGCACCCGAACCTGACGCTGGTGGACACCCATGCGGCATTTATCGCAAACGGCAAGGACGCCACGCTTTACAACGACAATATTCATCCCAGCAGCACAGGTTCGGCGCTCATCGCCAGAACCTTGTTCGCCGCCTATCTGGCGTCAGCGCCGAATAGCGGCTTCGAAACCCCCTGCTGGCCAAAACTATCCGCCACCAACCTGATCGCCAACGGCGATTTCACCGAATGGTCCGGGCCCGCTCCTTCAGGCTGGTCCCTTGCAGAGTCAGCCTCCGCCACCAAGAGCACGGAGGTCACCTTCTCCCCCTCTTTCGCCTATAGCCTCGCATTGCGAGCGAATGGCAGCGAGTTCAGCGGGCTTTTCCATTATTTCCGCAACGAAGAAGCGGCCGCGATGATCGGCAAGACTCTCTCCTTTGCGGTGCTCTATAAGAACAGCGCAGGACAACGCAGCCCGTTCGTGGAGTTGGTTGCAAAAAGTGGTGGCGACCTCAGGACAATTATTTGCGCCGCCTTGCAATTTCGTGACTCCGGGGTTCTCGACAATAGCGGTTGGATGTGGGCAACAGCCAGCGGTGTCAGTTTAGACGCCGATATCGACCAGGCCGGATACGGCCTTTATCTACGCGTACTTCCCGCCTTTGGTTATAGCGCACCCAGCTCTGATGCGCCGCTTTACGTTCAAAGGATAGTTGCGGTGGAAGGAGATCTTCCGAAAGGCAATCTAAGCGCATGAGACATCGACAAAATGACTTGCGCGCTAGCCCTATCAAGACCATTATGTCGCGTCTCTTCGTATCGTCGCGGAGGCGACGCCCTCACCATCAGACAATTTCAGTGTCCGCAGCAGATGATAGAGGCCGCGAATGACAAGCCAGCCATATAGTGCGGCATCAGATCAACCCTCGCTCCCGGGGTTCGTTCTCGCGATGCCCCTTTATCCTTCAAAAATCATCGATATTCCCGCCGCCGTGCTGGCAACCTTCGTGTTTTCGATTGGCTTTTTCATCCAATGTAACATCGTGACAAGCAACATTGGGCTGCGCTTCCTCAACATTAGCGATATGTTGGTGCTAATGACGTTGCCGGCTATCGTCCTTCTGTATATTCGATGCCTAACTCCTTCCATCATTTTACTTTATCTGTTTCCGCTTACCACCTTATTTGGACTCACTGCTCTTTTCGCGGACGCGCGTGGAGACGGAGAGTTTTATCCCACCGCCCTAACTTACTTTTACGCTGTCTATTTTCTCTTCTTCATCTACATGGTGTTGAAGGAAAACCTTTTGGCTTTATTTTGCTGTGGCAGCTTTGCAGGATTTATAGCGGTCACTATCCTTCTTTTTCTCGATGTCACCATCCACGACAGGCTTGCTGCGCTCGGGCTGTCCTTCCAATTTGACGAAGCCGCAGTACTGGAAGCGGCGGCCAAAGGCGAGATGAGCGCGATGTTTTTGCGCATAGAAAAAGCTGGCGGTATTTGGTCTGCGGGCAACATGGCTGGGCCAGCCTTCGCGCTCGCTGGCGCGGCAGCTGCCTATCTTGCCGAGCGCTACCGTCGCCCATTCGTCTTTGCTATATTTTTGGCGATATATCTGGCCAGCTTTACGCTAACGCTTAACAGATCGGGCGTCTTTGCTGTTTTGGCTATCGGAGCCTACTACTACCTGCGGAATTTTTCGATCCGAATGCTTTTCAGCACCTATTTTGGCATTGCTTTTTCGGCACTTGTCATTGCAGCCGTTTTACCTTTCGGCGCCCTCAATTTCGTGGAGCAAGCTTTTTCCAAACGCTTTCTGGAAGACAATCGTAGCACCGACAACGCCCACGAGCGGTGGACTACCATAACGGGTGGCTTTGAGGTAATGCTCAACCACCCCCTAGGTATTGGGTTTAGAGCAAGGGATCAAGAATTGTCTGGAATATCAGGTATCGGCACCCCCCATAATGGTTTTCTTGCCACCGCCTATACTTCAGGCATTGGTTTTTGCCTTTTAAGCGCATTTGCACTTGTCTATACTATCTTCCGAACACGAAAAGTTGGGTTTTTTGCCTATTCGGCAATTGGGGTGGTAGTGGGCTACCAGTTCGAGGAACTGAATTCGAATCCTGTTTTTATGGCGCACGTTGGGATGGCGCTTGCATATGCTTTTACTGATCTCGATTTCAGGCTTTTTTTAAAAAATGCGGTGATGCGTAAAACAAACCTTTCCGGGGTTTATAGCACACACGGCCTCGGCTAATATTGCGAGTTTGCGAAGGCGGAAAGAGCCAGAGCCAACGTAGATTCGAAATTTCAATGGCACGCATCATAATATAACTATAAATAGCATTATATATTTAATCAATTATTAATCAGAGAATAAAATGACAGAAAAAATTAGGCTTAATAATATAGATCAATTACGGGGCGTTGCCGCACTATCTGTAATTTTTTATCACCTGTCAGCGCACTCGCTCATAAATCGCGATGACATCATCCAAAATTCGTGGGCAGACACTATATTCAGAAACCTCATTGCCGGAGAGTATTTAAATTTTGGGCGATTTGGAGTTATTTTATTCTTTTTAATAAGTGGATACGTCGTACCTTTCAGCTTCCCGAAGCAAAATCCGGTCGCGGGATTTATTATAAGCCGTGTTTTTAGACTATACCCTTTGTTCTGGGCATCCCTCACTGCTACACTGCTTCTTCGTTTATACGCAGGAAACCAAGTTTCGGCATATGACATTGTAGCAAATATCACGATGATCCCGGATTTCTTGGCATCTCACAGGGTCCTGGATGTTTACTGGACCTTGGCTTACGAGTTTCTGTTTTACGCCAGCATCGTTGTCATATATATATTCGTCGGTCCGTTGAATTTGTTGATCACACGACAGGCAGCTATATTATGTGCTTGTCTATCCATAGCAATTTCGATCTTGCAAATGTTGGGGCAATCGGTAGGTGCCGGGGATAAAATTATCCTTCTCGGATTTATGTTTCTGGGTGCCTCAATTCGGAAAACACAGATCGATCAGGGCCATATTATCGATCACTGGATTAAGCTGATCGTCGCCCTGCTTTTAGGCGGAATTATTCTTCGGGGATATATTCATTACGTACTATTTCTATACGGAACAGATACGAGGTTTGAAAATTTCAACTCGATTATTATTACTCATACTGCAGCAACTATTGCCTTCCTAGGCACACTGGCTTGGTTGAATAAATTTGAGCTTCCATCTCTCACCTACATGGGGATCGTAAGTTATTCTCTCTACATCACTCATCCAATATTAATGGAGATGGTTACAGTTTTTGGGTGGGAGGACAGATTGATTAAGAGTGGGGCGTATATTCCTGGCTTATCTATAGCCACCATTGCGCTCAGCATCGGTACCTATCACTTTATAGAACAACCATTCATCCGAATGGGAAAAAGCGTGCGGCAGCACGTATTGAATACGCGGAGTTAAGTATCGCCTAGCGATCGTTCATTATCGGAACCAGAGGATATTCCGGAAATGAGATCGACCTACTCCCCTCCGTCCGGAACGGAACATACCCCTCATTTCTGGCCCTAACAGGAAGCTTTTCGCGCTGTTAGGCTGTTGTTCAGGAGGAGGGAGGAAGCGACGCAAACGGACAGGAGAAGGCTTATGGCCAGAACAGTTGTGAATGCGCTTGGAGACACACTCTACTATAGCGGCAGTTCCACCGGATTTTTCTCCGCCACGGGCTCCGGCCCGCTTCTTGCCGGTACGGCCGGCAATGATTCCATGTGGGGTGACAGTTCCGTCAATGTGACAATGGCGGGCGGCACCGGGGACGATATTTATTATCTTTATTCCAGCATCAATCGCGCCGTCGAAAATGCCGGAGAGGGTATCGATACGATCGACACCTGGATGAGCTATACACTTCCCGAAAATTTTGAAAACTTGCGGGTCACCGGCGATGGCCGTTATGCCTTCGGCAATTCGCTCGACAATATCATCACCGGCGGATCTGGCAGCCAGACGATTGACGGCGGTGCCGGCAATGATGTGTTGATTGGCGGCGGCGGTGCGGATACGTTCGTATTCACGAGCGGCAATGGCACCGATCTCATCATGGATTTCAGCGCCAATGACACGATCCGCCTCAATGGCTACGGCATTACCTCCTTCGAGCAGCTTGCAAGCAATGCCACGCAGCAGGGCAATGATCTGTGGCTGAATTTCTCGAATGGCGAAGCCGTTGTTTTGGCCGGAACGACCATAGACGATATCCAGCCCGATCAGTTCGAGCTCAGCCTCGACCGGTCATCCCTGACACAAACCTTTGCAGACGAGTTTGATACGCTGTCACTGCGCAACGGTGATCAGGGAACCTGGGATGCCAAATATTGGTGGGCACCGGAGAAGGGCAGTTCCCTGACGACGAATGGCGAGGCGCAGTGGTATATCAACCCGGCATATACCGGGACGTCGGAGGTAGACCCGTTCAGCGTCAGAAACGGCGTCCTGACCATAACGGCTGCCGAGACCCCGCAATCGATCGCCGACGAGGTCGAGGGATATGATTACACCTCCGGGATGCTGAACACCTATTCCTCCTTCAGCCAGACCTATGGATATTTTGAAATTCGCGCCGATATGCCGACCGATCGTGGTGCCTGGCCGGCCTTCTGGCTTCTGCCGGAAGACGGGTCGTGGCCGCCGGAACTGGACGTGATCGAAATGCGCGGCCAAAATCCCAATACGCTCATCATGTCCACACATTCGAATGCGACCGGCGAACAGACTTCTGTCATCAACAATGTCAGCGTGCCGAGCACGGAGGGGTTTCACACATACGGCGTGTTGTGGGATGCCGAACACATCACCTGGTATTTCGATGATGTCGCCGTTGCGCAAACGGATACGCCTGACGATATGCATGATCCGATGTATATGGTCGTCAATCTTGCCGTCGGCGGCATGGCGGGAACACCCTCGGCAGGTGATTTCAGCGACGGTTCGCAAATGATGATCGACTACATCAGGGCCTATTCGCTCTCCGACTGGGCAGCGTGAACCGAATGCCGGCAGCCGCGTCCGCAACTGCCGGCATCTCCGGCGTCAGCCGATCGCGGCCGCGCGCAATTCGGTTTCCTCACTCTGCTGCGAGCAGTGTCCGTTCGGCGTTAAGCGTCATCAGACGCCGCGCCGTTTCGAGGCTTGCGGGCTGCTCGGCCCGATAGCGACGGCCGATTTCCATCATCAGAACGGTGTCAGGCAGGAAGGTCAGTTCGGAGAAGATGCTCTCCCATTCAATGTCGCCCCAGCCGAGCGGCATATGCAGATCGCCGATGCCGAGCGCTGTGTTTTCCTGCGGAAAATAGGGCTGGTAGAAACCCTGCGGCCGGCCGAAGGAATCGTGGACATGGAGATGACCGGCGACCGGCGCCATGGCACGAAGCTGTTCACGGAAGTCCAGGCCACGATAAGTGGATTCGAGATATGCATGGCTGAAGTCGATCAGCGCCACGACATTGTCGTGGCCGACAGCCTTAACGGTCGCTGCCACCTCAGCCGGTGTCTGGCGGTATTGGCCGGGTTCGGTGGTGAAGATATTTTCGAGCGCAATCCGCACACCATAGGGCCGGCAGAATTCCGCGAGTTCGAAAAGCGCGTTGCGTTCACGATGATCGGCCTCTGCCCGCTCGGCGATCTGGTCAGCGCGCAGCGCGCCGCCATGCTGAACAAGAATACCCGCACCGATGCGGTCACAGAGAACGGCAAGCGCCTTCGCGGCATCGATCTGGTAGCGGCAGGTCACCGGATCCATGAAGTTGGATGAAACCAGGCCGTGCACCGTGTAACGGAAATCAAACTGCCTTGCGAGCGACACGAGACGGTCCGCGCGCTCCTCGATGATACGGCCGCCGGCAATCACGTCGAGGCTGGTGGCGGCGATTTCGACGGTGTCGCAGCCAATATCGGCAAGGGCACGCAAATCGTTTTCAAGCGTGGCGAACTCGCCATCGTCCGAGCCGGCGTTAAAACCGGTACCAATAAGATTGCTCACTTCGTCATCTCCAGAGCTAAGAAAGTCATGCGAATTCGCGCGACCCGCGCAGCGCGTCATGCCGCATCGAAAGATCAGGCCGGCCAGCACAGACATGGTCTGTCTCGGCCGAAGCGACGTGATAAGAAAAGTCCGTGCCCGCCGGCGAGGCCAACGGGTGGACTGTGGTGATGCGTCTCCATCGAGACCGATCACTCAATTAGGTTTGTTCATTTACAGCTTTATGACATTCCGCTGTGCGAAGTCCGCAAATCGACGTGGCGGAAGCGGCGCTACAGGGCTGCGGAGGAGCCGGACTGGATGTCCACTCAGTTTCGGGGGGTGCGACAGTCTCCAAGTTCCAATGCCCGAATTAGTGGCGGACGATATCGGCGGTTGAGCCCGTTTTTGGGCAGGAGGAGTCAACCGAGATTACGCACCATGAAATAGATCAGCAGACAATGCCCAATCGCAAGCACTGCCCATGCCCATTTCGCGACCCTGATATCGGCGTCGACGACCATGTTGCTGATTTCCGCCCGGCGTCCCGCTTCTTCCCCCTCGCGCACTTCCGGCGGGCGCGGCGGGAACACCGCCCTGGCCTCCGCCTCTTCCACGACATGAAGCCTGTCTTTATGAGCTTGCGGACGTGATTCCCCCTCGGCGCGCTCCGTCGAAAACGCACGGCTGTCGGAAGCGCTATTCACCGCCAGAAGCTGCGATGACACCCGCCTGTTACGCACGTTACCTTGATTGGGCATCATAATTTTCCACACAATAAAAATAAAAATATGCACCGGTATTCCCCGACCAAGCCTGAGCTCTGCCAGGTGAATCTACCGAACCCCCTCTGCCCGCGCGCCGCGTTCTCCCCTGAACGCGAAGCACCCCGCAATCAGCGCGCCGCGCCCGCGGGAAAACTCCGCCCGCCCGGGTGAGGTTTCGCCTCCCGCTGGATCAGGAAAACTGATTTTTCCACCGGCAGCGGCTCCACCGTCCGGTAACGCTGAAAACGTCTGGAATATTCGAACCGGATGAGCCTGTCGTCGAATTTACCCGCCAGAACGCGATAGCCGTTGACCACCTCGTTCAGGATTTCCAGTTCCTCTCCCCACAGCCAGCCGCCATAGAAAGTGCCTTCGTTCGAACGCAGCACGATCTCGAAGAAGTGTCCGCCCGCCACGGCAGGCATGCGGAAGAGAATGTCGAGATTGTCCTCATCCTGATCATCGCATTTTTCCGCCGACAGCCTTGCATGCGCGACCTTCGCGTGAACCAGCGCCGAGACCGGATAAAACGGGCGGCCCTTGAACCACATGAATTCACTAACTGCGTATCCGACGTCATCGGCGCGCTGGTAAGGCTCAATACGCGGCTCGAATGCCATGTAGCTTCCGTTGAACGCTATCACTTTCGATGATCCCCGATACCTGTCGCCTGCCGGTTCCGCCCGTCATTCACGCTTCTGTTTGCGACAATAGGCAGGCGGCGTCACACCAGCGTCAAATCGAATGCTATGATGACTTTCAATTTCCCGGGCACGTTGTTAGATGGTGATTCAAGGGGGACGAAAGTGGCTGGGAACGATGAACTGATAGCGATCCGGCTTTTTGGCACCCCGCGCTGTGAAGCGGTGCGGGAAGCTTTTTTTCCGTCCAAGGGTTTTGCCCTCACGGCCGCCCTGATCCTTGCTCCCAACCAGTCCCTGTCCCGCCAGCACCTCGCATCACTGCTGTGGGAAGATGTCGAGCAAAAAAGGGCGCTGGGCAACTTGCGGCAGCTCATTCTGCGCCTTCAGAAACTCTTCGGCGACGACGAGGCCATTCTGCTGACGGAAGGGAATGATCTGAAGGCCGGAAAGCTGGCGCAGCGCACCGACCTCGCGCTTTTTCTCGCCGATGCGAGAGCCGAAGACCCGATGCGGCGGCTGAAGGCCCTTCTGGAGTTCGGCGGCGACCTTCTGGACGGACTGGATGCCGGCCAGGACCATCTCTACCTCTGGCTGCTTTCAGAGCGTCGCCGTCTCAAGGACCTGTTTTTTTCGAGCTACACGCAGCTTCTGGAGGAGCTGACCCGCTTCGGTCGCGCCAGCTCGAATGATATCGCCAGACTTTCCGAGCGCGCGCGCAATATCGAGCCGGAGCGCGAAGAAACCTATCGTGCCGCCATGGCCTCCTATGCGCGGATCGGCAATATCAGCGGTTGCGAGAGCATGTACCAGCTGTTGCTGGAACAGCTCCGCCAGGAGGGACGCCCGCCGGAAGCCGAAACCGTCGCGCTGAGGCGGCGAATACAAAGCCTCACCGCGACGATCGCGACCCCCGCCGAGCCGGAGGAAAGCAGTCGCCGGCAATCGCTGGCAAAACCGCGCTTGGCTTTCGGCCGGCCGGCGCGGGTGGACGGGCTATCCGTTTCACCGGTGATGCAGGCCTTTGTCGAAGACGTCGCAAACAGCCTTGTGCGGTATCGGACCTTCACCGTCCTTTCACCGCACAGTACCTTTGCGCTCTCGCATGACCGGGCGGATGACGGATATGCGATGTTGCGGGCCGATTATCGCATCATGTCGACAGTTTTTGACGATGCCCGCATGTCCGTGGCGCTGATCGAGGAAACGACCGGTGAAATCGTCTGGTCGCTGGAGGCGGTGCTGACCGAAAGGCACATCCACGCGGCCTTCCGGCTGCTGTCCAAACAGGTGGCTGCTGCGCTTGCGCGGGAGATCGAGCGGCTTCAGGTGGAACCCGACCGTAACCACAGTGGCGAGGCTTACCGGCAATTGCTGGAGGGCCAGCAGCTTCTGCGCGGCAAATGCGACCTGCCGCTCCTGCGCAGGGCCCGCTCGATGTTCCGCAAGGCTGTCGATCTCGATCACGGAATGGCGGTCGCCCGCGCCCGCGTTGCGCAAAGTCTGCAACTGGAGTGGCTGATGCTGGGCGGTAATGACCCTCACCTGCTGCACCGCGCCAAGGCCGAGGCTGACGCCTCTGTGGAGATTGATCCGGCCCTCGGCGTCGGCCACTGGATGTGCGCGGTGGTGGCGCTTTATCAGCGGGATTTCGACATGTCCGCCGAGAAATTCTTCGAGGCGGAAGCGCTCGCCCCAAACTCAGCCGACCTGCTTCTCCAGCATGCCGATGCGCTCGCCCATTTCGGTGAGGCGGAAGTCGCGTGGGAAAAATTTCAGCAGGCCATCGACCTCAACCCGCTCGCCCCCGATATTTACTGGTGGGCTGGCGCCAGCATCGCGTTCAAGCGAGAAGATTATGGGGCCGCGGTGGAACTCTGCGGTCGCATGGAAGACGATGAGCCCGCGCTGCGAGTTCTGACCGCAAGTCACGCGCTCCACGGTGATCTGGCCGCCGCCCGGGAAGCCGGCAGCAGGCTACAGGAAAACTATCCGGGCATGACGGCAAGGGAGATCAGCAGCCTGTCTCCGGACCGCGACCCGGTAGCAAACGAGAAATTTTATCAAGCGCTTCGTTTAGCCGGAATCAAATAGGAGAGAATATGTCGTCGCATTTCTTTATCGTCGGGAAAAAGGGTTTTGGCGTTCTGTTCATTCGCACCACGCCGCTCCGGGTTGCTTCGGTATCGCACGAAACCATCACCGCCTACGAGGCGAGCCACCCCGGCGTGGATGGTTACGCCCGCGTGGCTGCAGCAGCCAAGGCCATGCTTGTCCGCCAGGACGGCCAACCTGAAGCCGAGCTGGACCAGGTCCAGATTCAAGGCATCGAGGCGCTTGTCTCAGGCGGCGCCGTCGTGTCCGAAGCCGATTTCGCCTTCATCGGTGAAGTGGTCGATGCCGGCTGGGATTTCAACCGCATGGTGCTGACGCCGATCGAAGCGGCACTGAAGGCAGTCGGGCCCGCGGGTTCGATCACCGGCGAATTGTTCGACGCGATCCTTGCCGACGACCCGAACGCCGCGCCCTGATGGCGATTGTGAAGCCTTGACCGCTCAAGGTCCTTCCATGTCAGCGACAACGGACAAAGGTGATGCAGACGCTTCCATCTTCGATCCCGAGCTGCTCCGGCGGTTCGGGATTACCCGTGTCGGCGACGTGACCGGCCTCGATATTGTCGGCGTACCCGTCTGGTTTGCGGTTCGCCCCAATTCGCGCGGTTTATCGGTATCACAGGGCAAGGGACTGGTTCCGGCCCAGGCGAGGCTCTCTGCCGTGATGGAGGCGCTCGAAGGCGCGGTTGCCGAGGATACCCGCAGACACACGGCCGCTTTCGGCTCAATCCAGGATATGCGCGACAGGGGTTTTCCCTTAATCCCCTTCGAGAGCGTTGGCAGGGTCGATATGGACATGCTCGACCCCCAGCGTGAACGCGCGTGGGTGAAGGGAACATCGGTTCGTCGGCAGCAGGAGATCTACGCTCCCTTTGAGCTGATCGGTATGGATTTTCGAGCGGATTTCCCCTGGGACCGGCAAGCCTTTCTCATGAGTTCGCAGGGCCTCGCAGCCGGTTTCAATCATGACCACGCCGTCCTCCATGCCCTGCAGGAATTGATCGAAAACGACGCCTGCTTTCTCGTGGACGCTTTCGAAACCCGCGCCGTCAGCCCCAGACCGATCCTGTTCCCACCGGGCGTCGAAACATCATTCGACAGGCTTGTCCGGCATCTTTCGGACATCGGTCTGCCGCCCTCCTTCTTTGACATGACAAATGCGCTCGGCGTGCCGGTGGTGATGGCAAGCCTGCCGCGGTCGCTTCAAGCGCAGGATGGGCCGGCGACCCGCAGCGCTGCCGGGGCGGCCTGCCGTCCCGACGTTTACGACGCCGCGCTTGCTGCGCTACTGGAGGCGGTCCAGTCGCGGTTGACGGATATTAGTGGTGCCCGCGACGATCTCTCCCCGCTTCGTTATCGGCGTGACGGGGTTGCTTCCAAGCCCGTGGCCCCTGGGGCAAATCAGGCAGAACAGGCGCCGGGCAGTCTCGACTTATCGCGTTTCGAAACCTCTTTGCCGCCATGGCGCCAGCTTGCGGAACACCTTTTTGCGCGTGGCATCGACGATGTCCATGTTTTTACGCTGGAAACGGGCCTTTCCGGGCTGCACGTCGTGCGCGTCCTGGCAAGCGGGCTGGCCCCGCTCAGCCGCGGAATGCAACGCCTATCGCAACGAACGCTCGAGGGTTTTCTGAAGGCCGGGGGGACGACATGAGACCGGTGGTTTTCGCGGGCCCATCCATCCACGGCATTGCCGGCCAGTTCGCCGGCCTTGATCTTCGCGGCCCGGCGGCATGCGGCGATATTCTCGATGCGGTCGGTCAAGGCATCAAGGCCATTGGGCTGATCGATGGGCTTTATGGCGATTGCGCCGCCGTCTGGCACAAGGAAATCCTTTACGCGCTTTCAGCAGGCGTCACCGTTTTCGGTGCCGCCAGCATGGGCGCGCTGCGCGCGGCGGAATGCGCCGCCTTTGGCATGATCGGCATTGGTCACGTCTTCGAAGACTATCGGGATGGACGGCGTTTTTCCGATGCCGATGTGGCCGTGAACCACGCCCCAAGAGAGCTCGGTTATAGCCCGCTCACTGTCGCGCTGGTTGATGCCGAAGCAACGCTCGCGGCGTGCGGAACCTCCTTCGGGCCCGCAGAGCGGAACGCCCTGTTGCATGCCGCCCGCTCTCTGCATTTCACCCGCAGAACCTGGCGCTCTGTCACCACGGAGGCCGGTCTCGAAGCCGAGGCGGCAAATCTTCTCGCCGCTCATGCTGTTTCCGTCAAACGGAACGACGCCGCCCTGCTTCTGGCCACACTGAACGGCGGCGCGTTACCGACCCCGCCACCGCCAGGCTGGAAATTCCAGAATACTCTCTTCTTCCAGCAATTGGCGTCCGGACGGACCGCGGGAGGTCCACGCGGTGACCACTGATCGGCCTTCGCCTCTGATAGCCGATTGCGGCGGCCTCATTGAGACGATCGCGCTCTCGCTGCCCGCCGCTTGGTTTGCCGACGCCGGGATCGGCTTTACCGTTTCATCTCTTGCTCCCATCGGTAACCTGCTTTTGACCCTGCCGCGAAATGTCGCGGTTCTTCTGCTGGTTGATCGTCCGTGCCTTGCAGCCGCGCGGAGTTGGCTCGATCGTCTCGCTGTCACGTGCCAGGTGGACTTGGTGACGCTTGATGAACCCGGCACCGTTCCGCACCCGTGGATACAGGATATGTTCCATGTCCGGCTGCGCGCAGACGCCCTGACACCGGAATTGGTCTCAAGCGGGGAGAGTGCTATAAGCCAGGCGCTTGCAGCCCGTTTAGGCTTCGCGACCGCAATCTCCGATGTCGTCTTGCCCGGCGGCAACCAACTTGTCGGCCCGGATTACCGGCTGGTCGGCCACGCCAGCCTGCAGGGCGGCGCAGAATGCGCGCGAAGCGCGCCGGCCACCCTTTCACGTCGTTGGCTGCGGATCGAGGCTCTTGACGCACGGGCCGTCTTCAGCTTCGGCTATAGGCCGGAAGACCTCGGCGAAACAGCCCAACCCGACCTTTCGCAGACGGGGTCCGGACCGGCAATGGCCGCCAGGAACATCCACCAGTGCGGTTTCCACGTCGATCAGTTCGTTTCGATAACCGGACTTCGGCGCGACGGGCGACCGCTTCTGCTCGTCGCCGATCCGGAAGCCGGTGACATGCGCTACCCCCGTGCCGCCGAGGAGCTGAAACGGAAGCTGGACGCTTCTGCTCTTTCACTCGCGCGCCAGGGTTTCGCCATCCTGCGAAATCCCGTGCCGGTTTTGCCTACCATCGACACCAACAAATGCCTGCCGAGGCTTTACAACAACGTCCTCCTTGAAAACGTGACGCGCAACGGCGAGACCCAGCCGTTGGTCTGGGTTCCGCAGTTCGGCGATCTGGAACTGCTCACGAACTTCGATGCGGAAAATCGGCGCATATGGGAAAGCCTCGGCTTTCGTGCGATCGGCGTTTTGGGATTCAGTCATCTTGCAAGCCGCAACGGGGCGTTGCGCTGCGCTACAAAGGTTATAATGCGGGGCCTCTGACAATCGATTCCAGATGAAAAACCCTGTTCTTTTGGCAATAAAGGTTCATAATACCCGTGGAAATTGTGTTGAATGTATACCTTCGACAATATTAATTGACGATCATCGAATTTAGCCCTCACAGCCGGAGGAATTTGTAATGCAAGCGAAACTACCCAGCCCGATCGATGTGCATGTGGGCGCGCAAATCAGAATGCGCCGCAAGTCGCTCGGCATGAGCCAGAGCGCGCTGGCCGGGCGATTGGGCATCACCTTTCAGCAGGTGCAGAAATACGAAAAAGGCGCCAATCGCGTCGGCGCATCACGCCTGCAGGCCATAGCATCCATCCTCGGTGTGGAGGTCAGCTCGCTATTCGCCAATGCCACGCCCGACGGCGGAGAAGCCAATCCGGCCCTCGGCTCGATCAACGCCATGCAGACATTTGTCGCCTCTAACGAAGGTTTTTCGCTCAACCAGGCCTTTTCGCGCATCAGGAGCGCCGCCGTGCGCAAGAGCATTGTTGCCCTCGTCACATCATTGGCAGCTTCCGAAGCCATTGAAAATGCTGGCACCGCGGAAACCAAGAACGACGATTGACGCAGGTGTGACGCTCGCGTGACGCTCGATGTGGTCGAAAATGAACAACGCGGTATCACGCGTTCTCATACTGTCGACTGTCGAGAGGGAATCATGGTCACGCCTACCACAGCAGTACTTGAACAGGACGATGCAGACGAGATTCTGGCGCTTGGGCGGATGGTTTCCTACCTATGCCAGCGGTCGAAATCTCTGGAACTCGGCATGTCGACCTATTTCCTGGAAATGGCCTTGTTGTCGCTCGCCCAGGACATCAATCAGCACGGCCTGCCGCTCACAGCCGCGGAGGCGAATGGGGGTGGTTTCGCTCCGGCCGACCTGCATTGAACGGGCGGCCGGCGTAATCTGCAGGATTGAGCGCCTCCATCTCGATCTCCGGTCATGAGGCGTCGGTCCGCTTTTTCCCCTGCCGCTCCGGCGCGGCCGGTCCGTCGGCAGCGCTTCCGGTTTTCTGCAAATCCAATGACAAAGGCCCGGCTTACCACCGGGCCTTTGTCATCAACAAGCGCTGCGAAAGGAAGTCCGAAGCCGCTTCGGATTTGCGCGTCTTCGGACGGAATATTCGACAGTCAGGATACGACCGCGCCGGGGCCTGCCACGGCACCCGCAGGCACCTTGCCCAGAATGATCATCCCGAGCACTTCGTCCTTGGTCACATCCTGGGTGCGGGCATGGCCCACCACCTTGCCGTTTTTCATCACGAACACACGATCGGCGAGATCGAAAACGTCGTGAATATCGTGGCTGATGAGAAAGATGCCGATGCCCTGCCGTTTCAGCTCCTTGACGAGATCGCCGACCTGCGCGGTCTCCTGCGGACCGAGCGCCGCCGTCGGCTCGTCCATGATAAGGATGCGGGCGTCAAAGAGAATGGCACGGGCAATGGCAACGGACTGCCGCTGGCCGCCGGACAGCGCCTTTACCGGCTCCTTGAACCGCCGAAAATTCGGGTTGAGACGTCCCATGACCTCACGCGCGGAGGCTTCCATGGCGACATCGTCCAGCGTGCCCCATTTCGTCTTCAGCTCGCGGCCGAGATAAAGATTGGCTGCCGCATCGACATTGTCGGCCACGGCAAGCGTCTGGTAGATGGTCTCGATGCCATATTTCTTGGCGTCACGGGGATTGCGGATATCCGCCTCTTCGCCATTGATGAGGATATCGCCGCTATCGCGCCGATAGGCGCCTGAGAGGATCTTGATCAGGGTCGATTTGCCTGCGCCGTTATGGCCGAGAAGGGCGACAACCTCGCCGGGGAAAAGATCGACAGAGGCGTTTTCCACCGCGTGGATGCCGCCGAAGGAAATGGAAATATTGCGCATTTCCACGAGGGGCGTGACTTGGTCCGTCATAAGAGTTCTCCTCGGTTCTTACTTGGCGCGGGCGCGATAGATGGTGTCGAGCCAGACGGCGACGACCAGAACCACACCGACGACGATGCGCTGGAAGGGCGTATCGATGCCCACCAGCACCATGCCGGATTGCAGCGACTGCATGACGAGCGCGCCGAGCATCGCACCCGCTATGGTTCCGACGCCGCCGGCAAGCGAGGTGCCGCCGATGACGGCTGCCGCGATGGTGTAGAGCTCATCGAGCTCACCCTGGGCATTGGTAGCGGCATTGAGGCGAGCGGTTGAAATCGCCGCGGCGATGGCGCACAGAACCCCCATCAGCGTGAAGATCTTCACCGTGACCCAGCGGGTCTTGATGCCGGCAAGTTCGGCAGCTTCCGGGTTGCCGCCGATGGCGAAGACATACCGTCCGAAACGAAGCCGTGTGGCGATAAAGGTCATGACCGCACCGACGGCGAGCGCCATCAAAACGGGAATGGCGATGCCGTGCGGAATGAACAGGCCGCCATCCGGCCAGGCGATGCCGTTGGCATCGGCATAGTTGCGGGCAATGTTGACCGGCCATGGGTAGCTGTTGACGACGGCCACGAAACCGATGACGACAAGGCATCCGAGCGCGGCCAGAAAATACTCCGCCCAGACGGGCCGTAGCGGAAAGCCGAAACGTCGGCGCTGATGACGTGAATTCAGGATTGCCGCCACAATGGCGACGCAGGCGACGGCCGCGGCTATCCAGCTCCATGTCGCACCGATCGAGCCGCTGGTGCCGCCCCCCATCAGGCGGAAGGTGGAATCCATCGGCGCCACCGTGCGGCCGCTGGTGATGAACCACGTGCCGCCGCGCCAGACGAGCAGGCCACCGAGCGTGACGATGAAGGAGGGCACGTTGAGGAAGGCGATGATGGAACCCTGCAACATGCCGATCGCGCCGCCGACGAGAATGCCGACCGCAAGCGTGACAATCCATGTGGCCCAATGTTCGAAGCCAAGGATCTGCGGCAGGATTTCCGCCTGCATGACACCCATGATCATACCCGAAAAACCGAGGATGGAACCCACCGAGAGATCGATGTTGCGGGTGACGATGACGAGGACCATGCCGGTTGCCATAACGGCCACGGACGCGGTCTGCACGGAAAGGTTCCAGAGATTTCGCGGCGTCAGGAACAGGCCGCCGGACAGGATATGAAATCCGATCCAGATCAGAAGAAGTGCGCCGACCATCCCGAGCAGGCGGGTATCGAGTTCCGTGGCGCTGATGAAGCGCGCAATCGAGCCGGTCTTTTCCGTCTTGGCGGACGCTGTGGAATTGGATTGGGTCATATCGGCCATGAACTGCCGGTGCTCCTCACATCTTAAAGGGCGCCGCGCCATGAACCATGGCGCGGCACCCGAACCGGGACATATTCGATCAGTCGCAGGCCTTGACGGACCCGGCCTTCACGCCCTGGCAGGCGGTTTCCTTCTTGATCCAGCCCGCATCGATAACGACGTTCAGATTGTCCTTGGTGATGGCGATCGGCTTGAGGAACACCGACTGCATCGTCACCTTCTTCGGACCTCCGTCAAAAGCGGTGACGCCCTTGATCTCCGTCATCTTCTTGCCACCGGCCAGTTCCAGCGCGATGCCGGCGGCTTCCTTGCCGAGTTCGCGGCTGTCCTTCCAGACTGAGACGGTCTGTGTGCCGAGCGCGACGCGGTTCAGCGCGGCGAAATCGGCATCCTGCCCGGAAACCGGGACCGACCCCGCCAAGCCCTGCGCGGCGAGCGCGGCGATTGCGCCACCGGCCGTGCCGTCATTCGAGGCGACGACCGCATCGACCTTGTTGTTGTTCTTGGTCAGGAACTGTTCCATGTTCTTCTGGGCATTTTCCGGCTTCCAGCCATCGGTATAGGCTTCGCCGACATTCTTGATCTTGCCGCCGTCAATCGCCGCCTTCAGCACTTCCTGCTGGCCCGCAAAGAGGAAATCCGCGTTCGGATCGGAAGATGAGCCCTTGATGAAAACATAATTGCCTTCCGGCTTCACCTTGAAGACTTCGGCTGCCTGCAGACGACCGACTTCCTTGTTGTCGAAGGTGATGTAGAAGGCGTTCTTGTTTTCGATCAGGCGGTCATAACCGACAACCGGAATACCCTCAGCAACCGCCTTTTCAACAGCCGGGCCGATGGCGTCGCTGTCCTGCGCCAGGATGATCAGCGCGTTGGCGCCCTGGGAAATCAACGATTCCACATCAGTCAGCTGCTTGGCCGCGGATGACTGCGCATCGGCGGAGATATACTTTGCGCCTGCCTTGTCGAGGGCTGCCTTGATGGCCGCCTCATCGGTCTTCCAGCGCTCTTCCTGAAAATTCGACCAGGATACGCCGACGACGAGGTCAGCCGCAATAGCGGCCGTATGCAGGGAAACGAGTACGGCTGTACCCGCCAGAAGCTTGGCAAATGAATTCATGATGTCCTCCCGGTAAGAGCGCTGCCCCACACCTCCATGCGGGGAAAACGCCTGAAAAAGCTGCCGGTCGCTGTGGTTTCACAATTTTCTCGACAGTCGAGAAAATTAATGTCAGAGATTCCCCATGCTGTCAACAACGGCTGCGGGCAGCATCCGGGTGCCTTGATCTTGTCCAGCACATGCGCCATGGACAGGTCTAGCACGACAGGAAAAAGGCCGTTCAGGGAGCATGCCCCAGCCCATGTCCGCCATTGCAAGCACGGAACTGGTGCGCCAGAAAAACAGCCTGTCGGTGATGGCCGCACTGCGCCTGCACGGCAGTCTCTCCCATACGGACATGTCGACTTTCACCGGGCTTGCTTCAGCAACCGTTTCCGCCATCACCACCGAGCTTGAGCGGGCGGGCCTCATATTACGGAAAGAACAGCTCGCAACCGCCGGTCGGGGCCGGCCGCGCATTCTCTTCGGGCCACGCGGGGCTTTCTGTCACGTCGCCATCGTCATCATTTCTTCAGATAGCGTGCAATATTCGCTGGTCGATTATGCCGGCAAGCTGGTGGACCGCTTTACCGAACAGAGGATCGCCGCTGAAAAAGGCACGTTCGGCGGCGCGATCCTTGGCGGCCTTGCACGGCTTGCCGACCGCTCACGCATCGACAGTCATGATATTATCCAGGTCTCGATCAGCAGCAAGGGGCTGGTGGATGCGGGCGCGGCAACGCTTCTCTGGTCTCCGGTTCTCGGCGACGAAAAGATAGATTTCCAGCAGCTTGTTTCGCAAGACGGGCGCACCCGCGTGACGTTGAACAACGAGACGCTGCTGGCCGCAAAAGCCATCTGGATGGGAGAGCATGCGAAGGGCAATCCCGCGCCGGATGCCCTTGTTACCCTGTCGCTCGGCCATAGTATTGGCCTTGGCGTCGCCCGTGCAACGGGCGGCACGATCGAGGTTAGCGCCCCCAACTTCGGACATATGCTGCATCTGGCCGACGGCGCCTTGTGCCGCTGCGGCACCAAGGGCTGCATCGAGGCTTATTCCGGCTTCTACGCCATCCTGCGCTCGGCTTTCGAGGCCCCACCGCAGGCCGAACCTGCGAAGTTCGTGCCGATAGCCGAGGTGGACAAGATCGCCGCTTCAGCCCGCGCCGGGGGACGCATGGCGCGGTTTGCGTTCCGCACCGCTGGGCTGGCGCTCGGCAACGGCCTTTCACGCCTCTTCAGCCTGCATGGTCATATGCCGGTTTTCATCACCGGCCCCGGCACACGTTATTTCGACCTCCTGGAGAGCGGCCTGCGCGACGGGCTGGCGCAATCGCAAGCGGTGCGTTTCGGCGGCATGCCGGAAATTGCAATAGCACCGAACGAACCGGAACTGGTGTTCGAAGGGCATATGGAACACGCTCTTTCGGCCGCCGATGACTATATACTGAGTGCAGAAAGCTTTCCGAAACCGGCGAGGAACTCCACAGCCTGACACTAGCGGAAGACGTTTAGGCTCGCTCCACCGCAGCTTGCGCCTCTTTCCTTCCACCCGTCAGCTTGGATACGAAGTCATCCAGCTCGGCAGCCTCGGCCTTGTTCAGGCGAAGGCCCTGTTTCGTGCGTCGCCAGAGAATGTCCTCGGCCGTGCAGGCCCATTCCTGCTCAACCAGCCAGCGCACCTCGCATTCATAGAGCGTGCCGCCGAAATGCCGGCCGAGCCCGGCGGCATCGGTAACGCTGCCCAACAATTCCGCAGCCTTCGTACCGTAGTTTCTGACTAGCCGCTCGGCATGGTGTCTATCGAGGAAAGGATATCGGGAGACAAGCGCCCGCACCTGCGTCTCATATCTCCCCGCGCCGAAATCTCCGCCCGGCAAGTGTGAGCCCGCCGTCCATGGCTTGCCCTTTTCGCCGATCGCCGCGCCGATCTTTTCCAGCGCATGTTCCGCCAGCCGTCGATAGGTGGTGAGCTTGCCGCCGAAAATATTGAGGAGTGGAGCTTGCCCGTTGCCCTCCTCAACCTTCAGCACGTAATCGCGTGTGGCTTCCTGCGCTTTCGAAGCACCATCATCAAAGAGCGGCCGCACGCCGGAATAGGTCCAGACGATGTCTTCCGGCCGAACCGGCTCGCTGAAATAGTCGCTGGCGGCGTTGCAGAGATAGGAAATCTCTTCCTCGGAAATGCGAACCTTGGCCGGATCGCCCTTGTAGTCGCGATCCGTGGTGCCGATCAGCGTGAAATCCCGCTCATAGGGAATGGCGAAGATGATGCGGTTGTCAGGGTTCTGGAAGAAATAGGCGCGCGGATCGGAAAACTTCCGGCGCACGATAATATGGCTGCCCTGCACGAGCCGGACATTGTGGACGTCGATGCGCCCGAAGACGCCGGAAAGCACCGTATCCACCCAGGGACCAGCGGCGTTCACCAGCATACGTGCCTTGTGCACGCCTGCACGGCCGGTTTTTTCGTCCAGAGTTTCGATGAGCCAGAGCCCACCTTCGCGTCGTGCGGAAACGACCCGCGTGCGGTTCATGATCGTCGCGCCGCGATTAGCAGCATCGCGCGCATTGAGAACCACGAAACGGGCATCATCCACCCAACCGTCGGAATATTCGAAGGCCCTGGCAAAAGCCGGCTTCAGAGGCTTTCCAGCCGGGTCCTTCCGCAGATCGAGCGTTCGGGTGGCTGGTAAAAGTTTCCGGCCGCCGAGATTGTCATAAAGAAACAGGCCAAGCCGGACCATCCAGGCCGGGCGCACCCCGCCCTTCTGAATGGGCAGGACGAAACGCATGGGCCAGATGACATGCGGCGCCATGGCCCAGAGAATTTCCCGCTCCATCAGCGCCTCGCGCACCAGACGAAACTCGTAATGTTCGAGATACCGCAGGCCGCCATGGATGAGCTTGGTGGCGGCGGACGACGTGCCGGAAGCGAAATCGCCTTTTTCCGCAAGCGCCACGGAATAACCCCTGCCCACCGCATCGCGGGCAATGCCGCAGCCATTGATGCCGCCGCCGATGACAAAAAGATCAAAAATGTTTTCGCTGGACATGAAGCCTCCGCGACAATGCAAGGGAGAACCCTTTATGGAAAGACAATTACATAAAAACGAAAACAAAACGAATGTCAAAAGAAAACAAACGAACCACGAAAGCGCGTGTGAAAGCGCCGCCGTGAGCATTGCCTCACAGGGTTAGCCTCCTAGGAGATTTATGTTTCAGCCGTGTGTCTGAGAAACCTGCTCGAGCTCGTAAAGCACCCCGCCCATATCCTTCGGATGCAGGAAAAGAACGGGACTGCCGTGCGCGCCGATCTTTGGCGTGCCATCGCCGAGAATACGGACGCCTTTTTGAATGAGGTCGTCGCGCGCCGCCAGTAGATCCGGCACCTCGAAGCAGAGATGATGTGTGCCGCCGCCCGGATTGCGTTCGAGAAAAGCGGCAATCGGCGAGTTTTCCCCGAGCGGGTGAAGAAGTTCGATCTTGGTGTTATCAGCATGAATGAAAACAACCGTCACACCATGTTCAGGCAGGGCTTGTGGTTCCGAAACCGCCGCGCCAAGCGCCCTGTAACGGGCAATGGCGGCATCGAGGTCGGGTACCGCGATGGCGACGTGATTCAATCTTCCGAACATGGCCGCCTTCCCTCACACGTTCCGCCTGATGCCTTCGAGCAGGTCGAGCACCTTGTTGGCCGCATCCATGACATTGGTACCGGGGCCGAAGATGGCCGAGACCCCGTGGTCGAGCAGGAACTGATAATCCTGGCGCGGAATGACCCCACCGACAACAACGATGACGTCTTGCGCGCCTTTCTGTTTCAGCGCCTCGACCAGCTGTGGCGCAAGCGTCTTGTGCCCTGCGGCGAGCGACGACATGCCGACCACATGCACCTTGTTCTCAACCGCAAGCTCGGCTGCCTCCGCCGGGGTCTGGAACAGGGGACCGGCCAACACGTCGAAACCAATATCGCCGAAGGCAGACGCAATAACCTTTGCGCCACGATCATGCCCATCCTGCCCCAGCTTGGCGACCATGATGCGCGGTTTGGTGCCGATCCGTTCAGCCACACCTGAAAGGCGGGCGGCAAGCGTAGCGAGTTCCGGTTCATCCTTGTAGGCCTCGCCGTATATATCGCTCACCACTTCAGGCACGGCGGCGTGGTCGCCAAAGGCAACGCGCAGCGCATCGGAAATCTCTCCCACCGTAGCGCGTGCACGGGCCGCAACGACGGCGGCTTCGAGAATATTGCCCTTGCCGCTGCGGGCCACCTCTGAAAGCGCCTGCAAAGCGGCGGTCACGTCCTTGCCATCGCGGCGCCGGCGCGTGTCTTCGATGCGGCGGATTTGCGCGGCCCGCACGGCGGCGTTATCGATATCGAGAACATCGATATCCTCTTCATTCTCGAGACGATAGCGGTTGACGCCGACGATCACCTCCTCGCCCTTGTCCACCGCCGCCTGCCGGCGTGTCGCGGCCTCCTCAATCAGCCGTTTCGGCAGGCCTTCCGCCACGGCCTTTGTCATGCCGCCAAGCGTCTCGACCTCCTCGATCAGCGCCCAGGCCTTCTCGGCCAGCTCATTCGTCAGGCTTTCGACATAATAGGAACCGGCCAGCGGATCGACGACCCTGGTGACGCCGGTTTCGTGCTGGAGGATCAGCTGGGTATTGCGGGCAATGCGGGCGGAGAATTCCGTCGGCAGCGCAATCGCCTCATCGAAGGAATTGGTGTGCAGTGATTGCGTGCCGCCGAGCACGGCGGACATGGCCTCGAACGCAGTGCGGACGATGTTGTTATAGGGGTCTTGCTCCTGGAGCGACACGCCCGACGTCTGGCAATGGGTGCGCAGCATCAGCGAGGACGCCTTTTGCGGCTTGAATTCCTCCATGATGCGTGACCAGAGCAGGCGCGCGGCGCGCAGCTTGGCCGCCTCCATGAAGAAATTCATGCCGATGGCGAAAAAGAAAGACAGGCGGCCGGCAAAATCGTCAACATTCAGCCCCTTGGCCAGCGCCGCCCGCACATATTCACGGCCATCCGCGAGTGTGAAGGCAAGCTCCTGCACCAGCGTCGCCCCGGCTTCCTGCATGTGATAGCCGGAAATGGAGATGGAATTGAATTTCGGCATCTCCCTCGCCGTATATTCGATGATGTCGGCGATGATCCGCATAGAGGGTTCGGGCGGATAGATATAGGTGTTGCGGACCATGAACTCCTTGAGGATGTCGTTCTGGATGGTGCCGGAAAGCGCTGCACGCGGCACGCCCTGCTCCTCCCCCGCGACGATAAAATTGGCAAGAACGGGGATGACCGCGCCATTCATCGTCATGGACACCGAGACCTTGTCGAGCGGGATGCCGTCGAACAGGATTTTCATGTCCTCGACGCTATCGATCGCCACGCCCGCCTTGCCGACATCGCCCTCCACGCGCGGATGGTCGCTGTCATAACCGCGATGGGTAGCGAGATCGAAGGCGACGGAAACGCCCTGCTGACCGGCAGCCAGCGCCTTGCGGTAAAAGGCATTCGAGGCTTCCGCGGTGGAGAAACCGGCATATTGGCGGATGGTCCAGGGCCGTCCCGCATACATGGTGGCGCGCGGGCCGCGGGTGAAAGGCGCAAATCCCGGCAGGCTGTTCAGATGGGAAACATGTTGCAGGTCGTCGGCCGTATAGAGCGGCTTGACCTCGATACCCTCAGGGGTGTGCCAGACGAGTGTGTCCGGTGAGCGCTTCAGCTCCTTTTCAGCAAGGTGAAGCCAATCCCGCACCGTTTTTTCACCCGACATGCATCTCTCCCCATTTGCATTTCGCTCTGGCATTCCAGCGGGAGATCAAGGCAGATTCGCCCGGCCCGTCCGCAGGTCCGACCCCGTAAACCGCTCCGGCCGGTATCCGTTCCGGAAAAACCGGCAGCGACCTTCACTCGAACTCGAGAATAACCTCATCCACAGCGAGACTATCGCCGGGTTTCGCCGCCACTCTCGCAACACGACCGCGTTTTTCGGCACGCAGGATGTTTTCCATCTTCATGGCTTCCACCGTCGCCAGTGCCTGCCCGGCCTCTACCTCGTCACCCTCACCCACCGAAATACCGGTGATGACCCCCGGCATGGGGCAGAGCAGCAGTTTCGACGTATCCGGCGGCAGTTTTTCTGGCATCAGCAGCGCCAGTTCCGCCACGCGCGGGCTGCGCACGCGGGCGAGAACATCCATGCCACCCCAGCGCAGACGAACCGCTGCGCCTGCAAGATCGACCTTGACGGCAATGACCTCGCCCGCCACCGTAAACAGGCCAAGGCTTTGACCGGGAAGCCAGCCGGTATCGATGGTGAGCGCTGTCCCGTCTTCAAAACGGACCGCCGCGCCATCCGCACCGGTTTCAATGCTGAGCCGGTGGCGAAACGCACCAAACGAAACCATCCAGTCTTGCCCGATAATGCGGCGATGATTGCCGATGGTACCGGAAATTTCCACCGCTCGGTTCTGCACGCGCTGATTGATGATAGCGGCAATGGCAGAAAGCCTGCGTGCTGCGGCTTCATCCGGCTCGACGCCGGAGAAGCCTTCCGGAAACTCTTCCGCGATGAAGCCCGTCGTGAGCCTGCCAGAGCGAAAGCGTTCATGCTGCATGACGGCCGACAGGAAGGGCAGATTGTGGCCGATGCCCTCCACTTCGAAACGGTCGAGCGCCCGCCCCATGGCATCGATGGCCGTTTCGCGATCCTTGCCCCAGCTGCACAGCTTGGCGATCATCGGATCGTAATACATCGAAATCTCGCCGCCTTCGAAAACGCCGGTATCGTTGCGGAGAATGGTGCCGTTTCCCTGCGCCCCCTCCTGCGGCGGCCGATAACGCGTCAGACGACCGATCGAAGGAAGGAAGTTGCGATAGGGATCCTCGGCATAAAGCCGGCTTTCGATCGCCCAACCGTTCAGCTTCACATCCGCCTGTCCGAAGGACAGTTTTTCACCTGACGCCACACGGATCATCTGTTCTACCAGATCGATGCCGGTAATCAGTTCCGTTACCGGATGTTCCACCTGCAGACGGGTGTTCATTTCGAGGAAATAGAAGTTGCGGTCGCCATCAACAATGAATTCCACCGTGCCGGCGGAGTGGTAACCGACCGCTCTCGCCAGCGCCACGGCCTGCTCGCCCATGGCATGCCGAGTCGCCTCGTCCAGAAACGGCGACGGCGCTTCCTCGATGACCTTCTGGTTACGCCGCTGGATAGAGCATTCGCGCTCCCCGAGATAAAGGATATTACCGTGCCTGTCGCCCAGCACCTGAATTTCAATATGGCGCGGCTGGGTGACGAATTTTTCGATGAAGATGCGATCGTCACCAAAGGAGGATTTCGCCTCGTTTTTCGAGGACTGGAAACCCTCGCGCGCCTCAGCGTCGTTGAAGGCGATGCGCATGCCCTTGCCGCCACCGCCGGCAGACGCCTTGATCATGACCGGATAACCGATCTGCGAGGCGATCTTCACCGCCTCATCCGCATCCTCGATCAGCCCCATATGGCCGGGTACGGTGGAAACGCCGGCTTTCGCAGCCAGTTTCTTCGACGTGATCTTGTCACCCATGGCCTCGATCGCGCCGACTGGTGGACCGATAAAAACGACACCCGCCTTTTCCAGCGCCTGCGCAAAGGCAGCGTTTTCCGACAGGAATCCGTAGCCCGGATGGACCGCATCCGCTCCGGTCTTCTTGATCGCCTCAAGGATCTTGTCGATGACGATATAGGACTGTGACGAGGGTGCCGGGCCGATATGAACGGCTTCATCTGCCTGTCTCACATGCAGCGCATTGGCATCGGCATCCGAATAGACCGCAACGGTGGCGATGCCCATCTTCTTCGCCGTCTTGATGACCCGGCAGGCAATCTCGCCGCGATTGGCGATAAGGATTTTCTTGATCATTTGCCATCGCTTTCTGCAACATCGTTTTCAATCAGCATCAGATAGCCAACAGCGACAGCGTTCGTCAGCCAGACACCGTTCTCTGCCTGATAAAAACTATGGCCATCAGCAAACATCCGTTTGGCATCTACAAGCAGAATGGCTGGCTTTCCATGGCGCCGGCCAACCTCACGTGCCGTCGCAATATCTGCAGAAAGATGGACTTGCTGCCGACTGCCGGGGCGCAATCCTTCCTGCAGGATAGCCTCAAGGAAGCGCGTCGCTGTGCCGTGAAAAAGCCGAGGCGGAGGCTCGACGGGAGCTATACCAAGATCAACTTTCACGGAATGACCTTGCGCGGCCCGAATGCGACGACCGTCTTCCGACAGCGTGAAGCGCTTCTTGTCACTTTCGGCAACCACCGCCCGTAGGCCCACCTCATCAAGTGACGTGCCGCTCGAATTTGCCTTCGCTAACAAATCTGAGACATCTGCCCAGCCCTGATCGTCCAGGGTGAGGCCGATGCTCTCAGGCGCATGGCGCAGCACGTAACTTAAAAATTTGCTGGTTGCTGTCGACATAGAACTTCGCTCCCCCTTTGGCGGATGACGGAGGCCTCAAATCTCGAAAAAGTTCTCGAAGGATTCCGGGAAATTCTGCCGGGCGACGCGTTCGTCTATGACGAGCATTGCCTGATAGGAAACAGGGTCGAAATTTTTCTCCGCAGGTACGACCTCGCGGCCGAAAAGCAGGTTGAGGCGGGCGGCGTCGAGATTGCCGCGCTCGAAGGGCTCGGCACCGAAATGGTGCCAGAGCGAGTGCAGAAAGGCGGCATCGATGCGATGCTCCTTGGTGTCGTTGCGCGCCCGGCGGGGTATCATCTTGATCGGTGTTACCCCTTTGGGGTTGGCGCGGCGGATGGTGAACTGGACGCCCGTGCTCGGCATACCGGAAGGAAATCCCTTGTGTTTGGTCATTTCGGGCAGGTTCGCCATCTTTAGTCCTTCTTGTATCTGTTACGCCTTGCCGATCTTGTCCTGCGTCTTCGTGTCGAAGTCGGAGGCATCGTGGCGTTCATGCAATTGTTCAGACGGATCGCCGGAGGTCTTGTTGACGATCACGCCGCGTTTTACAGCAGGGCGTTCGCCGATTTCCAGCGTCCAGCGCATGACGTTCTTATAACCGTCTGCTTCAAGGAAAGCACCCGCATCGCCATATGCCTGGCCAAGCGCGATCTTGCCATACCACGGCCACACCGCCATGTCGGCAATCGTGTATTCCGAACCGGCGAGATAACGGTTTTCGGCGAGATGGCGATCCAGCACGTCAAGCTGGCGTTTGACTTCCATGGCGTAACGATCGATGGCGTATTTGATCTTGATCGGCGCATAGGCATAAAAATGGCCGAAACCACCGCCGAGGAAGGGGGCGGAGCCCATCTGCCAGAACAGCCAGTTCAGCGCTTGCGTGCGGGCATTGCCCTCCTTCGGCAGGAAGGCGCCGAATTTTTCCGCGAGGTAAACGAGGATGGAGCCGCTTTCGAAAACGCGCGTCGGCTCAGGCGTCGAATGATCCATCAGCGCCGGGATCTTGGAGTTCGGATTGACCTCGACAAAACCGGAACCGAACTGGTCGCCTTCGCCGATCTTGATGAGCCAGGCATCGTATTCGGCGCCCTTGTGGCCGGCAGCAAGCAATTCTTCCAGCATGATGGTGACCTTCTGGCCATTCGGCGTCGCCAGCGAATAAAGCTGCAGCGGATGCTTTCCGACGGGAAGTTCCTTTTCATGGGTGGGACCGGCGATCGGCCGGTTGATATTGGCGAACTGGCCGCCATTGCCCTTGTCCCAGGTCCAGACCTTGGGCACTTCATACCCGGTGGGGAAATTATCTGCTGAGGATTTTTCGGCCATGAAAATGTGTCCTTGTGCGTTTCAAGAGGACATCCGGACATCCGGGCGCCTGAACATCCATATAGTAAGGTGGCCGAAGCATTTTTCCAGCCCTTCAGCAGATCAGAGCGGAATGGTGTCGTGTTTCTTCCAGCGGGTTTCCACGCTCTTGTTGCGCAGCGACGCAAACGCGCGGGCGATGCGGCGGCGCGAGGAATGCGGCATGATGACCTCATCGATAAATCCGCGCTCCGCCGCGACGAAGGGATTGGCGAAACGCTCCTCATACTCTCTTGTGCGCGCAGCGATCTTCTCGGGATCGGCAAGCTCGGAACGATAGAGGATTTCCGCAGCGCCCTTGGCACCCATCACGGCAATTTCGGCCGTTGGCCAGGCGTAGTTGACGTCCGCCCCGATATGTTTGGAGGCCATCACGTCGTAAGCCCCGCCATAGGCCTTGCGGGTAATCAGCGTCACCATCGGCACTGTCGCTTCCGAATAGGCGAAGAGAAGTTTTGCGCCGTGCTTGATGACGCCGCCATATTCCTGGGCCGTGCCGGGCAGGAAACCCGGCACATCCACCAGCGTCAGCAGCGGAATATTGAAGGCGTCGCAGAAGCGCACGAAGCGGGCGGCCTTGCGCGAACTGTCGATATCGAGGCAGCCGGCCAGCACCATCGGCTGGTTGGCGACGACGCCGACCGTCTGGCCTTCGAGACGAATGAAGCCGGTGATGATGTTTCGGGCAAAGGCCTCCTGCAATTCGAAGAAATCGCCCTCGTCGGCCAGCGCGTGGATCAGCTCCTTCATATCATAGGGCTTGTTGGAACTGTCAGGGATCAGCGTATCGAGCCGCGCTTCCAGGCGCGCCGGATCGTCGTGGAACGGCCGCACCGGCGGCTTTTCGCGATTGTTGAGCGGCAGGAAATCAAAGAGCAGCCGCACATGTTCCAGCGTCTCGATGTCGTTTTCGTAAGCGCCGTCAGCGACGGAAGATTTTTTGGTATGGGTCGAGGCCCCGCCCAGCTCTTCGGCCGTGACGATCTCGTTCGTCACCGTCTTCACCACATCCGGCCCCGTCACGAACATGTAGGAGGTATCGCGCACCATGAAGATGAAATCGGTCATGGCAGGCGAATAAACCGCACCACCCGCACATGGCCCCATGATGACGGAGATCTGTGGCACGACGCCGGAGGCGACGACATTGCGCTTGAAGACATCGGCATAACCGCCAAGCGAGGCCACGCCTTCCTGAATGCGCGCGCCGCCGCTGTCGTTGAGGCCGATAACAGGCGCGCCGTTGCGGACCGCCATATCCATGATCTTGCAGATTTTCTGGGCGTGGGTTTCCGAGAGCGAACCGCCGAGCACGGTGAAATCCTGCGAAAACACATAGACCTGCCGGCCATTAATGGTGCCCCAGCCGGTCACGACACCGTCACCGGCGATCTTCTGGCTCGCCATGCCGAAATCCACCGCTCGGTGGGTGACATACATGTCGTATTCTTCGAAGGAACCCTCATCCAAGAGCACGTCGATGCGCTCGCGCGCCGTCAGCTTGCCCTTTGCGTGCTGCGCCTCGATGCGCTTGACGCCGCCACCGAGCCGAGCCTCTTCCCGCCGCGTTTCCAACTGCTCCAGAATGCCTGGCATGTATCCTCCATGCGTTATGCCACGATCAATAACCCAGAAAATACTCTGCCAGAAGCCTTGATCGTGCGCGTATGCGTGCCATAAATATTTGCAATATTTAATTTTGCAAAGTTGCAACATGGCGACGGAAAAACTCTTCATCGGCCGCAAGGTGCGCGGCCTTCGCGAAAATGCCCGCGCCACGCAGGCGCAACTTGCCGAACGGCTGGGCATTTCCGCGAGCTATCTGAACCAGATCGAAAACAACCAGCGCCCCGTTTCGGCCAGCGTTCTGGTGACGCTGGTGGAAAAATTCCAGCTCGACATGGCGGAACTGGCGACAGGCGAAAGCGACCGGCTGGTTTCCGCCGTGCGCGAGGCGCTGAAGGACCCGCTGTTCATGACTTATGAACCGGGGCTTCAGGAGTTGAAGCTGATTGCCCAGAACGCACCTGGTTTTGCCCATGCGCTGCTGCGGGCCCATCAGGCCTATCGCCAGAACAGCGAACAGCTGGTGCAACTGGATGACCGCCTGGGCCGCGGCACCGCACAGGTTGAAAGAACCCCCTATGAGGAGGTCCGCGATTTCTTTCACTTCGTCGACAATTACGTTGCCGAGATTGATCTTCTGGCCGAGGAGCTGGCGCAGGAACTGGAGATCGAGGGAGGCGAGACCGACAGCATTCTGTCAGCGCATCTCAGGAACCGTTACGGCATCCATATCACAAGAACCGCGGCGGCAGGCGGGCTAATCCGGCATTTCGATCCTGTCGGCAAAACGCTCGCCCTCAGTTCCTACATGGCCGCATCCACCCGCTGTTTTCAGCTCGCGTTGCAGATCGCCCAGCTTCACGCCGGCCCGACGGTGGACAGGGTGCTGGCCGGCGCCGGTTTCCGCAACACGGAAGCGGCCGAAATCTGTCGTATCGGACTGCACAATTATTTTGCCGCAGCGCTCATCCTGCCCTATGGGCAATTTCACCGGGCGGCACAGGAACTGCGCCATGATCTCGAACTTCTCGCCGTGCGTTTTGGCGCGAGCCTTGAGCAGGTGGCCCACCGTCTGAGCACCCTGCAGCGACCCGGCATGAAGGGCGTACCCATCTTTTTCGCCAAGATCGACCGCGCCGGCAACATCACCAAACGCCACAGCGCCACGCGGCTGCAATTTGCCCGGTTCGGCGCGGCCTGTCCGCTGTGGAATATCCATCAGGCTTTCGAAAGCTCCGACAGGATCGTGCGGCAGCTGGCGGAAACACCTGACGGCGTGCGCTATCTTTCCATCGCCACCCAGATCGAAAAGGCCGGCGCCGGTTTCAATACGGAAAGGCCGCGTTACGCCATCGCACTCGGCTGCGAGATTTCCCATGCGCAGAATTTCGTCTACGCCGACACGCTCGATCTCGGCAATGCGGCTTCCTTCAAACCGATCGGCATTTCCTGTCGGGTGTGCGAAAGGGTGGATTGCGTGCAGCGCGCCGTGCCGCCGCTGAAACGCAAGCTGCATTTCGATCATCTTTCACGCGGCGCCCTGCCCTATCGGATTGCCGATTTTTGACCCCGCTCAGGGCAGTGGCACCATCGCGCGCCGCATGATGTTGGCGTAATAGCCCCAGAAAAGCCGGGCGGCGACGGAGCGCCATGGCGACCAGAGTGTCGCGCGTTCCGCGAGCCATTTCGCTTCCGGCCTTATCTCCAGATCGAGCGCATGTGCCACCGCTGATCTCAGCGCCACATCGCCAACGGGAAAAATATCCGGATGCCCGCCGCAGAACATCAGATAGACCTCTGCCGTCCATGGGCCTATGCCACGAAGCGCCACCAGTTCAGAAAGGGCTGCACTCCCCTCCTTGCGCACCACGCCGTCAAGGTCGATCTGCCCTTCGGTAACGGCGCGAGCCAGTCCTTCCAGCGTCGTCGCCTTGGCGCGCGAAAGGCCGAAAGTAGCCCGCAATTCCTCCGGTGCGCCGAGATAATTTTCCGCCGTGACCGCCCCGCCCGTCCCGGTGAGAATACGCGCCCATATGGCAGTGGCGCTGGCGCGCGACACCATCTGCGAGACGACGATATGAGCAAGGCCGGCAAAGCCCGGCTCGTGGATGCGCAGTTCCAGCGGACCGGCTATCTCAATGACAGGGACAAGTGCGGGGTCGAGGCGGGCGAGATGCTCCAGCCCTTCGCTGATGTCATCCATCCCGGTGATGATTTTCATGTCGGTCATTCCATATGCCGCCAGCCCGCTGGCGGGGTGCATTAAAACATGGCAGAAGAAACCATGCCTTCATCCATCCGTCAAAAACCGGTTTACCGTTTCGCGCCAAGCCCCAACGGCCCGCTGCATCTCGGCCATGCGCTTTCCGCATTCCTGAACCATGACATGGCGCTGGACAATGGCGGCCGCTTTCTGCTGCGTATAGAGGATATAGACCAGACGCGCTGCACGCCGCAGCTGGAGCAGGCGATCTATGATGATCTCGGCTGGCTGGAACTCTCTTGGGAAGAGCCAGTGCGGCGACAATCGGAGCATTTCGATGAGTACCGGATGGCGCTGCACAGGCTGATCGAGGCGGATCTTGCCTATCCCGCCTTTCTCAGCCGTGGCGAAACCAGGGCCATTGTCGGTGCCTTCGAAGCGGAAGGCGGGATATGGCCGCGCGATCCTGACGGAGCGCCGCTCTATCCGTCCGTCGACCGCGAGAGGCCGAAGGCGGAACGGGCGGCCCTGCTCGCGTCCGGCCGGCAACACGCCTGGCGGCTCGACATGGACAAGGCGATCCGCGCCGCCCGCACCCCTCTGTTCTGGCAGGAGAGCGGCGACGGGGCGACGGGGCAGATCGAGGCCCTGCCCGCGCTCTGGGGCGATGTGGTGCTGTCGCGTTCCGACGCGCCTTCGAGCTATCATCTTTCCGTTGTGGTTGACGATGCATTGCAGGGGATCACCCATGTGGTGCGCGGCATGGATCTCTTCCATGCCACCGCCATCCACCGGCTGCTGCAGCAGCTGCTGGACCTACCGCAGCCCGCTTATCATCATCACCGGCTGATTTTGGGCACGGACGGGCGCAAGCTTTCGAAAAGCGAAGGCAGTACCGGGCTTTCCGCCCTTCGCGCGGAAGGAGCGACGCCCTCAGATATCCGCCGGCTTGTCGGCCTCCTCTAGCGCCTGCCCGCGGCGCGCGCCATTGCCGCCGATGTTACGGCGGATGATCTGCCGGACCTTGTATTTCATCAACGCGGCATTCACCTCCGCGCCGAGCATGAAGATGACGCCGACCATATAAAGGAACACCAGAACCACCATGACGGAGGCGAGACCGGCATAGGTGGCGGCATAATTGGCGAAGGTGGAGAGATAATAGGCGAAGATAGCCGCGCCGATGACCCAGAATATCATCGTCAGCAAAATACCCGGCCAGACATCCCAGATGCGGCGCTTGCCTGCGGGTAGCCACAGATGCGCCGCCACCAGCCCCGCCGTCAGCACCACGATGGTGCCATAAAGGCCGAGGCTGGAAATGGTGTTCAGCACATCCGTCAGCCACGGAAACCGCCGTTCGGCGAAGGACATGGCGACCGGCACGGCGACGAGCACGGTGCTGATGCCGGCAAAGACCACAACGGCAATCAGGACATAAAGCAGGCTGAGCAGCCGGGTCACATACCACCAGCGCGTTTCCGTGACGCGATAGGCGCGGTTCAGCGAAATGCGCAGCGCCTCGACGCCGTTCGAGGCGAAGTATGCGGCCGCCAGCACCGAAATCGTCAGCAGGCCGCCGCGCGGGATGGTGAGAACCTGCTGCACCTGAGCTGCCAGCGGACCGGCAATTGCTTCCGGCCAGGTGTCGAAAATCAGATGCACCGCCGTTTCGGAGAACTGGTCGGCGCCCAGAAAACCGGCCAGCGCCGTGCCGAAGATCAGGAACGGAAACAGCGCCAGCAGGATGGACAGCGCCATGTGGCTCGCCATCGCCCAGCCGTCATCCTCGGCGAAATGGGAATAGGCATCGAAGGCAACCTTGCCTGCCAGGCGCACTGCGGCAACCATGTCGCCTCCATTCATCGGCATTTCATTTGTAACTTCGCCCCGAATATGGGAAATCAGCTTCGTTTTGTACAGTGCGCAAGCTGACCTTTCGGTTCCCGAAGGACACGGATTTCGCGCGATTGGATTTTAACGGGCCGGGTAATCGGACCAGAGCGACAGTCGGTTTCCCGGAGCGGCAAATGTCTGAAAAACCCGTCATCATCATCACCGGATGTTCCTCGGGCATCGGCGCCTATTGCGCCGGCGCGCTCCACCGGGACGGCTGGCGGGTCTTTGCCACGGTGCGGCGCATCGCTGACATGGCAGCCCTCGAAAATCAGGGCATAGAAACCCTGATCATGGATTACACAAAGCCCGAAACTATCGCCGCGCTGGTGGACACCGTCTCCGCCCGCACCGGCGGCCGCATCGATGCGCTTTTCAACAATGGTGCCTATGGCCAGCCGGGCGCGGTGGAGGACCTGCCAGTCGAAGCGCTGAGAGCCCAGTTCGAAACCAATGTCTTCGGCTGGCACGATCTGACGCGGCGGGTCATTCCCTTTATGCGGGCGCGTGGTGCGGGCCGCATCGTGCATTGCTCGTCCATTCTCGGGCTCGTGCCCTATCGCTATCGCGGCGCCTACACCGCTTCGAAATTCGCGCTTGAGGGGCTGGGCGTCACCCTGCGCATGGAGCTTCAGGGCAGCGGTATCCATGTCAGTCTGATCGAACCCGGCCCGATCACGTCGAAATTCACCGCGACGGCGCTTGCTCATATCAATGAGCATATCGATCTCGAAAATTCGGCCCATGCGGCAGAATATAAACGCCAGCTGGCGCGTATGGATGGTTCCGGCCCCGTCAACCGTCACAAGCTCGGCCCGAATGCCGTTTATGCCGTGCTGAAACACGCCCTGACGGCTGCAAGGCCGAAACCACATTATCCCGTTACCGTTCCGGCCAAACAGGGGCTTATGCTGAAACGGCTCTTGCCTGCCGGACTTTTCTATCGTCTGCTGCGCAGATTCGATTGAGGAGGAGTAATACCGCATGTCCGGCTTCACCACCGTTCTGGCCCTTATCGTCATGGGGCTTGTCGTCATCGTGTTGATACGCGGCCTCTTCAACATGCTGAAGGGACAGGACGCCAACCGGTCCAACAAGCTGATGCAGCTTCGCCTGCTTCTGCAGGCCATTGCCATCGCTCTGATCATGCTCACCCTCTGGCTCACCGGAGGCGGCCGCTGACATGGTGAAACTGAACAAGATCTACACCCGCACCGGCGACAAGGGCACGACGGCGCTGGTTTCCGGCCCGCGCCGACCGAAGCACGATCTGCGCGTCGAAGCCTATGGCACGGTGGACGAGACCAATTCGGCCATCGGTGTCGCGCGGCTTCACACGGCTGGGCTGGAAAAGCTGGATGCCATGCTTTTCCGCATCCAGAACGATCTTTTCGACCTCGGCGCCGATCTTGCCACGCCTGACGATGGCGAACCACTGCCTTACGAACCGTTGCGTATAGTCGAAAGCCAGGTCACACGGCTGGAAAGCGAAATCGACGACCTCAACGCCACCCTCGAACCGTTGACGTCCTTCGTGCTGCCGGGCGGCAGCGCCGCGGCGGCAAATCTGCATTTGGCACGCACGGTTTGCCGGCGCGCAGAAAGGCTGATGGTGGAGCTTTCCGTCACCGAGAATGAGATCGTCAGCCCGGCCGCCATCAAATATGCCAATCGCCTCTCCGACTTCCTGTTTGTCGCGGCCCGTTTCGCCAATGATGCCGGCAAGGCCGACATATTGTGGGTTCCGGGCAAGAACCGCTAAGGCGTTTCAACGACGCAACAAAAGGGCGTTCGATGTTCATACCGCTGCACGATGCGAATTCCCTCAAGCATATCCGGCTGCAATATGTCACCATCGGCCTGATCGTGGTCAACGTGCTGGTCTGGCTGTTTACCGGCGTGCTGGCCAGCGACACCGAAGCCAATGCCGCTGCCCTCGGCCTCGGCTTCATTCCCGCCGTGGTGTTCGATCACGCCTATCTGGAACCCGCCCTGCAGGTCGTGCCTGATGACCTCACCGCCATCACCTATGCCTTTCTTCATCTCGATTTCTGGCATCTGGCCGGCAACATGCTGTTTCTCTGGGTCTTCGGCGACAATGTCGAGGATGCGCTCGGCCATTTTCGTTTCCTGATCTTCTATCTCGCCTGTGCCATCGCCGGCGCGCTGTTTCACGGTTTCGTCTCACCCACCTCGGAAGGACCACTGATCGGTGCCTCGGGTGCGGTTTCCAGCGTCGTCGCGGCCTATTTCCTGCTGCATCCAAAAGTGCGCGTCTGGGTGCTGGTCCTCATGCGCATTCCGCTTCCACTGCCCGCCTTCATTCCCCTGGCGCTGTGGATCGGCCAGCAGTTCCTGATGCTGGCGCTCGGGCTGGAAGAGAACGTCTCCTGGGGCGCGCATGTCGGCGGCATCTTGGCGGGCGCCATCATGGTAATTTTCATGCGCAGACGGGGCGTTCCCCTGTTTGATCGCACCATTGTCCCGCCGAGGGCGGCGCAGTTCAAAAATACGTCGCAAACGGCGGGGTTGTCGCAAATCGAACGCGGCTATGACGGGGGTAGATGAGAGGTCACGTCAGAGATAGAGTATTTACGTTAACGTCAACGTAAGATATGCCTTGTGTGCATGCGATAATGAAGATTGCTCCGTTGTAATTGCGGGAAAAATGCTTATCCATGTCGCCAACCTGTTTTTGGAGGTCCGCTCGGCACTGCCAAGCGGACAGGAGTTTGAGGAAAGCCGCCGATGAAAATCCTTGTCCCCGTTAAACGAGTCGTCGATTACAACGTGAAGATCCGCGTGAAGGCGGATGGTTCTGGCGTTGAGCTTGCCAATGTGAAGATGTCGATGAACCCGTTCGACGAAATCTCGGTGGAAGAGGCCCTTCGCCTGAAGGAAGCCGGCAAGGCTGAAGAAGTCGTCGTCGTCTCCATTGGACCTGCCAAGGCGGAAGAAACGCTGCGCACCGCGCTCGCGATGGGTGCCGATCGCGCCATCCTGATCGAGACCGATGAAACGGTCGAGCCGCTCGCTGTCGCCAAGCTCCTGAAGGGCGTGGCCGAGGCTGAGCAGCCCGGTCTCGTCATTGTCGGCAAGCAGGCGATTGACGACGATTCGAACCAGACCGGCCAGATGCTGGCAGCCCTCCTCGGCTGGGGCCAGGGCACCTTCGCCTCAAAGGTCGTGCCTGCCGACGGCAAGGTTGCGGTGACCCGCGAAGTCGATGGCGGCCTGCAGACGGTGGAACTGAAGCTTCCCGCTGTCGTCACCACCGATCTTCGTTTGAACGAGCCGCGTTATGCCTCGCTGCCGAACATCATGAAGGCGAAAAAGAAGCCGCTCGACAAGAAGGCTCCGGCCGATTTCGGCGTCGATGTTTCGCCGCGCCTGAAGGTGTTGAAGACCGAAGAGCCGGCGGGCCGCAAGGCCGGCATCAAGGTGGGCTCGGTTGCCGAGCTGGTCGAAAAGCTCAAAGCCGACGGCGTCCTCTAAGGTTTCGGAAAAGGGAGATATTCTCATGGCCATTCTTCTTCTGGCAGAACACGACAACGCAACCCTTTCCGACCTGACGGCAAAGACCCTGACGGCGGCAACCCAGATTGGCGGCGACGTCCATGTGCTGGTCGCCGGATCCGGCGCCAGGGGCGCTGCCGACGCCGCAGCAAAACTTTCCGGTGTTTCCAAGGTGCTGCTTGCCGACGATGCATCCTATGCAAACCAGCTGGCGGAACCGCTGGCGGCGCTGATCGTTTCGCTTGCCCCGTCCTATGACGTCATCATCGCTCCTGCGACCGCCTCGGCAAAGAACGTCACGCCGCGTGTTGCTGCGCTTCTCGACGTGGCTCAGGTCTCGGAAATCATCGAAGTTGTCAGCCCGGATACCTTCAAGCGCCCGATCTATGCCGGTAATGCCATCCAGACCGTTCAGGCAACCGATGGCAAGAAGGTCATCACCGTCCGCCCGACGGCCTTTGCGGCAGCGGCAGAAGGCGGTTCGGCAGCGGTCGAGACGATCGCCGCCGCTGAAAACCCCGGCGTCTCCTCTTTCGTTTCTGATGCACTGGCCTCGTCCGACCGTCCGGAACTGACCTCCGCCAAGATCATCATCTCGGGTGGCCGTGCTCTCGGTTCTTCGGAAAAATTCAAGGAAGTCATCCTTCCTGTCGCCGACAAGCTCGGTGCTGCCGTTGGTGCATCGCGCGCTGCCGTGGACGCCGGCTATGCGCCGAATGACTGGCAGGTGGGCCAGACCGGCAAGGTCGTCGCCCCACAGCTTTACATCGCGGCGGGCATTTCCGGTGCCATCCAGCATCTGGCCGGCATGAAGGATTCGAAGGTCATCGTCGCCATCAACAAGGACGAAGAAGCGCCGATCTTCCAGGTTGCCGATTACGGCCTTGTGGCGGACCTCTTCGAGGCATTGCCGGAACTGCAAAAGGCCCTCTGATTTCAAATAGATGATGAAGGCGGCGCGTTTTTTGAACGCGCCGCCTTCTCTTTTTCGGCGATATGCGTAACATCGCCAGCGAATTTGCACATGCAGCACATGGGAGAACAGCATATGACCGCCCCCTTTAAGAACATCGGTGTCATCGGAGCCGGTCAGATGGGGTGCGGCATCGCACATGTCTCTGCGGTTGCCGGCTACAGGGTTCATATCTACGATCTTTCCAAAGACGGTATCGAGGCCGGCCTTGCCACGATCAACGGCAATCTCGCGCGCCAGGTCACCAACGGCAAGCTTTCCGACGAGGCCCGCAAGCAGGCCCTGGCGCTCATCAGCGGTTCGACCGATGTCAACGATCTGGCACCCATGGACCTCGTCATCGAGGCTGCCACCGAGAACGAAGAGATCAAGCGAAAGATCTATGCGCAGATTTGCCCGGTCCTGAAGCCGGAGGCGCTTCTCGCCACCAACACGTCTTCACTTTCCATCACCCGGCTTGCCTCTGCCACCGACCGTCCGGAACAGTTCATGGGCATCCACTTCATGAACCCGGTGCCGGTCATGAAACTGGTGGAACTGGTGCGCGGCATCGCCACCAATGAAAAGACCTTCGACGCGGCCAAGGACTATGTGCGGACGCTCGAAAAGGCGATCACCGTCGCCGAAGATTTCCCAGCCTTCATCGTCAACCGCATCCTTCTGCCGATGATCAACGAGGCAATCTATACGCTTTATGAGGGCGTCGGTTCGGTGGAAGCCATCGACACCGCCATGCGCCTCGGCGCGAACCACCCGATGGGTCCGCTGCAGCTCGCAGACTTCATCGGCCTCGATACCTGTTTGTCGATCATGCAGGTGCTGCATGACGGCCTGTCCGACAGCAAATACCGCCCTTGCCCGCTGCTGGTGAAATATGTTGAAGCCGGCTGGCTCGGCCGCAAATCCGGCCGTGGTTTTTACGATTATCGGGGTGAGACGCCGGTTCCGACGCGGTAAAAATCGACCTTGTGCTGAGGGAGAGGAAATATCTCTCCCCCAAGCCGAAAACTCAAAGCTACCTGGATGTTGCGGCCGTCACCAACGCCTTGGCATCTTCGCTATCCCACGCCGCCGGCCCGTTCATCGCTGCGAGAAGACAGCCGTTTTCATCCAGCAGCAGGGTGGCCGGCAGGCCGAAAGCGAGACCTTCCTTTTTCAGAACGTTGAAGACGCCCATGGAACTGTCGCGATAGTGCTTCAGGGAATCGATCTTGTATTCGTCCATGAAGGCTTTCGGCTTTTCATCCCCGCCCGTATCGATGTTAACAGCCACGACTTCAAAGCCGTTACCGCCCTTTTCCTTCTCCAGCGCGTTCAGCGCCGGCATTTCTTCCCGGCAGGGCACGCACCACGTCGCCCAGAGATTGAGCAGCACCGCTTTACCCTTGAGATCGGCAAGGCTCATATCTTTCCCCTCCGGCCCTTTGAAGGAGAGCGGAATAACGCGCGGGGTGTCTGCCGCCGACATAGCCGCCACCTGGCCCTTCAGAAAGGGTTTCAGCGTGGCAATGCGGTTCGCCGCACCTTCACATAAACCGGCGTCGGCCACCGCTGCCCCTTGAACCGGGCTCTCAGACCCAATATGCCTGAACCAGACCGCGCCTGCACCGGCGAGCACACCGGCAACGGCAGCAATTGCAACCAATTTGGCGGAAGGAAGCCTGAACGGCCTTTTCTCTGTCATCGAATACTCCAGGGCATCACACATGGCTGACGGCACAGATCAGAAATCCTCCAACCAGATGTGGGGCGGGCGTTTCGCTTCCGGGCCATCTGCCATCATGGAAGAGATAAATGCCTCCATCGGCTTCGACAAGAAACTTTACGCCCAGGATATCCGCGGCTCTATGGCGCATGCCGCCATGCTGGCATCTAAAGGCATTATTTCGCCTGAAGATAAAGACAAGATCACCGAAGGCCTGAACACGATCCTGTCAGAGATCGAATCCGGCAGCTTCGAATTCTCCCGCAAGCTCGAAGATATTCACATGAATATCGAAGCGCGGCTTGCCACCCTCATCGGCCCGGCCGCCGGCCGCCTCCATACCGCCCGCTCGCGCAACGACCAGGTGGCGCTCGATTTCCGCCTGTGGGTCAAGGAAGAATTGCAGAAGACCGAAGGCATGCTGACGGCGCTCATCGCCGCCTTCCTCGACCGCGCCGAGGAAAACGCCGATACGGTCATGCCCGGCTTCACGCATTTGCAGACGGCGCAGCCTGTCACCTTCGGCCATCATTGCATGGCCTATGTGGAAATGTTCGGCCGTGACCGCGCCCGCGTACGCCACGCCATCGAGCACATGGACGAAAGCCCGATTGGTGCGGCTGCCCTTGCCGGCACCGGCTATCCGATTGATCGCCACATGACGGCCAAGGCGCTCGGTTTCCGCGAGCCGACCCGCAACTCCATCGACACCGTGTCCGACCGCGATTTCGCGCTGGAATTCCTGTCGATCGCCTCCATCTGCGCCACGCATCTGTCGCGTCTTGCCGAAGAGATCGTCATCTGGTCGACGCCGCAATTTGGTTTCATTCGGCTGTCGGACGCCTTTTCCACAGGCTCGTCGATCATGCCGCAGAAGAAGAACCCTGATGCCGCTGAGCTGGTGCGCGCCAAGACCGGCCGCATCAACGGCTCGCTGATCGCTCTCCTCACCGTGATGAAGGGTCTGCCGCTCGCCTACTCCAAGGACATGCAGGAAGACAAGGAACAGGTTTTCGACGCCGCCGAAAGCCTGGAACTGGCGATCGCCGCCATGACCGGCATGATCCGCGACCTTGAAGTGCGCAAGGACCGCATGCGGGCGGCGGCAGGCTCCGGTTATTCCACCGCGACCGATCTGGCCGACTGGCTGGTGCGCGAAGCGGGACTGCCCTTCCGCGATGCCCACCATGTGACCGGCAATGCCGTGGCGCTGGCGGAAAAGAAAGGCTGCGATCTCGCCGATCTTTCGCTGGAGGAGTTGCAGGCCATCCACCCCGGTATCACCAACAGCGTTTTCGATGTTCTTTCGGTGGAAGCATCGGTCGCCAGTCGCACAAGCTTCGGCGGCACGGCTCCTTCGGAGGTGCGCAAACAAATCGCCTGGTGGCGCGGCCGCAACTGATAAATCTGCGTTAAGCCGCGATCACAAGAAACAGGGTGCACAAGCGCCCTGTTTTTCGTTATCAGAGAAGCACATATTTCCTTTGGACAGGCCCATGCTTTCAAAATCCGTGCGCAAACTCATCGTTCCCATCGGCATGACGCTTGCCGTAAGCCTCGCTCTCAGCGCCTGCGGGCGCAAGGGCGACATCGATCCGCCGAGCACGCCGGTCGAAATGCGCAACAAGCGCGCCGCCGATGGCAGTGAGCCGAAGCCGGCAACGGCGGAACGGCCCTTCATTCTCGACAAGCTTCTCTGACGGGTAAAAAGCCGTGAACCATTTTGGCTATATCGACGGCGTGCTGCACGCCGAAAACGTGCCCGTGCCCGAGATCGCCAAGGCGGTCGGCACGCCCTTCTACGTCTATTCGACCGCAACCCTGGAGCGCCACTACAAGGTGTTCTCAGGTGCGTTTGCCGATGTGGACGCCATGGTCTGTTATGCCATGAAGGCCAATTCCAACCAGGCGGTGCTGAAGACGCTGGCAAAGCTCGGCGCTGGCATCGACGTCGTCTCCGGCGGTGAATTGCGTCGCGCTCTGGCTGCTGGCGTGCCGGCAAACCGCATCATGTTCTCCGGCGTCGGCAAGACGGTTGCGGAAATGGATTATGCGCTGGATGTGGGCATTTATTGTTTCAACATCGAATCCGAGCCGGAGCTGGAAGTCCTCAATCTGCGCGCCATCAAGGCGGGCAAGCGGGCGCATGTCTCCTTCCGCATCAACCCTGATGTGGATGCGCGCACCCACGCCAAGATTTCCACCGGCAAGAAAGAAAACAAGTTCGGCATTTCCTATGAGCGGGCGCGCGCCGTCTATGCCCATGCTGCAACCCTGCCCGGCATCGAAGTCACGGGCATCGACATGCATATCGGCAGCCAGATCACCGAGTTGCAGCCTTTCGAAGACGCCTTCCGGCTGCTGCGCGAACTGGTGGAAGCGCTTCGCGGCGATGGCCATGCGATCAGCCACGTCGATATCGGCGGCGGCCTCGGCATTCCCTACCGCGACGACAATAATCCGCCGCCTTTGCCGGATGCCTATGCGCATATCGTCAAGAACGAGTTGAAGAGCCTCGACTGCAAGATCGTCACCGAGCCCGGCCGCCTGATCGTCGGTAATGCCGGCATTCTGGTAACGGAAGTCATCTATGTGAAGGATGGCGGCGAAAAGACCTTTGTAATCGTTGACGGCGCGATGAACGACCTCATCCGTCCGACACTGTATGAGGCCTATCACGGCATCCGCCCGGTGGTGCAACCGGCAGAGGATACGCCGCGCATCAAGGCCGATATCGTCGGCCCGGTCTGCGAAACCGGCGATTATCTGGCGCTGGACCGCGACATGGCCGCACCGCAACCGGGCGATCTCATCGCCGTCAGTTCCGCTGGTGCCTATGGTGCGGTGCAGGCAGGAACCTATAATTCCCGCCTGCTGGTGCCGGAAGTGCTGGTCAAGGGTGACAAATTCCACATCATCCGCCCCCGCGGCACGTATGAAGAGCTGATCGCCCTCGATTCCGTGCCCGCCTGGCTCGACTGATCCGCTTGCAGCCGATCACAATTGAGCGAAGCTGCCTAAAAAATGGGGGTGAGGGCTTGGCTGCCCTCGTCTTCGCCACAAAGAATGTTATCCTTGCCTCTGTGATATGGAGAACTCGCCGTTCCGGGAATGGCGTTGACGTGGCCAGAACCGGGAGAACGGATTGATGACCACAGCCGGAGAGGACAGGACAGGCAGAAAGCGCTCCACTGGCGCATTCGTGCAGCGGCCGGACCTTGCCCGCCGGGTTGCCGCCAAGCGTTTCTTCGCAAAAATCGTTCTGCTTTCGGAGAAGATCGCCCCGAAAACGCTATGGCCGCTCTCTATTGCCGCTCTGTTTCTGGTGCTTGCCTGGTTCGGCCTTTACCGGCACATGCCGGATTTTCTGCGGCTCGGCGTCGTTTTCGTGCTCGTGTTCGCCTTCATTGCCACTCTCCTGCCGATCGCGCGGCTGAAATGGCCGACTGACAACGACGCTTCCCGCCTTCTCGAAGATCGCAACGGTCTTGCACACCAACCTGTTGGAGTACAGGAAGACGAACCGGCCTTCGACACGCCTTTTTCCAGAACGCTCTGGAAGGAACACCAGATCCGCATGGCGGAGCGTATCGCCGCACTGAATGCCGATCTGCCGAAGCCCGATATCGCCCGTTATGACCGTCTCGCCCTACGCGCCGTTCCCGCCCTTCTTCTGGCCGCTGCCTTCGGTTTTTCCTTTTCCAACGGCGCAGGCACGATTGCCGATGCCTTCCGCAGCCAACCGACCGTGGGTCCGCTCAATCCCGATATTCGACTGGATGCCTGGGTTACGCCGCCCTCTTATACCGGCCGCGCACCGATTTTCCTGACTGGGCGTGACGCGACCAACCGCGACGCGGTTTCCGTGCCGCAGTCCTCCAGGCTGACGATCCGCATGACCGGTGGTGATGGGGGCGAAGAAGTGACCTTCGAACCGGAAATGGCGGGCGCCCTGCAAAAGCTCGCTCCCGAGACAACCCGGGCCGACAGCGCGAGCGGTGATGTCTCGGTTCCGGCGCAGGCTCCTTTGGCGGATCAGCCCTTGGCACCGCGCACCTTCGCGATGGATGTCACCGAAAGCGGCATGATAACCGCCAATGGTGAGCAATGGTTGTTCAATGTCATCCCGGACCAGCCGCCCAGCATTGCCTTCGACAACATGCCGCGCCGCGCCGTCAACGGCGCGCTGGAAATCGGCTTCACCGCCAAGGATGATTACGGGTTGAAGGAAGCTCACGCGATTATTGAGCCTATCGGCGTTGCCGAAGGCGCGACAGCGCTTTACCCGCCGCCGGAATTCAAGCTCGATCTGCCGCGGCAGAACAATCGCGAGATCAAGGGGCTGACCAGCCGCAACCTGACCGAACATCCGATGGCCGGGAAACGCGTGCGTATTACACTGGTGGCGACTGACGGTGCAGGCCAGACCGGCCGCAGCCCTCCGCATGAAATGGTGCTGCCGGGCCGCAATTTCTCGGAACCGCTGGCTGCTTCCATTGCCGAACAGCGGCAGATTTTTTCGCTCGACACACGCCAGATGCCAAAGGCGATCGCCTATAACGAGGCGGTTGGAATGCGTCCGGAAGAGACCATTCCCAACACGACGCATTATCTCCTGCTGCAATCGGCGCAGACCCGCATGCGGCTCGCCTATAATGAGGAAATGCTGAAGAACACCGCGGATTACCTATGGGAGATCGCACTGGGCATCGAGGATGGTGATCTTTCGCAGGCGGAAAGGCGCCTGCGCGATGCACAGACCGCCCTTTCCGAGGCGCTTCAGCGCAATGCCTCCGATGAAGAAGTGGCCAAGCTCATGCAGGAGCTGCGCGAGGCGATGCAGCAGTTCATGAGCGAGCTTGCGCAACGCATGCAGAATGCGCCGCAAGCCAACATGAACCAACAGGCACAGAACGTGCTGCGCCAACGCGATCTGGAAAACATGATGAACCAGATCGAGAATCTCGCCCGTTCCGGCAATCGCGATGCCGCGCAGGAAATGCTCTCGCAATTGCAGCGCATGATGAACAATCTGCAAGCCGGCCGACCGCAGCGTCAGGGGCAGCAAGGCCAGCAGCAGAGCAGCAAGATGCGCCAGCAGATCGACAAGCTAGGCGAAATCCTGCAGCAGCAGCAGAAGCTGATGGACGAAACCTTCAAGCTGGATCAGGCATTGCGCGACCGGATGCAGCGCGGTGATCCGCAGCAGGGCGGCGAAAGCGACGACCAGCAGATGGGCGAAAACGGCCAGCAACAGCCTCAGGGCCAGCAAGGCCAACAGGGTGAAAATGGCCAACAGGGCGGACAGCAGCAGACTGACCAGATGACCGCCGAGCAATTGCGCGAAGCGCTGAAAAACCTGCGGGCCCAGCAGGATGCCCTCGGCAAGCAGCTCGGCGAATTGCAGCAGGGACTTCGCGATCTCGGTATGGAGCCGGGCGAAAATTTCGGCAAGGCGCAGCAGGAAATGCAGGGCGCCGGTGAGGCGTTGGGCAAGAGCCAGGGTGAACAGGCCGTCGAGGGCCAGGGTAATGCGCTGAATGCGCTGCGCCAGGGCGCACAGGACATGATGGGCCAGATCATGCAGGCCATGCGCCAGCAGGGCCAGCAGCCGGGTCAGGGGCAGGAAGGCATGGCCGGTCAAGGCGGCCAGAACGGCCGCGATCCGCTCGGCCGTCCGCGCAGCACCACCGGCCCTGACTTTGGCGATCAGGTGAAGGTGCCTGACGAAATAGACGTGCAACGCGCCCGCGAGATTCTTGACGCCATCCGCGAAAAGCTCGGCAACAATCCGCCGGGTGAGGTGGAACGGCGTTATCTCGAGCGGTTGCTGGATATCAGGTGACGGTTAGCACAGGTAATGGTGCGCCTCGTTACATCCTTTTTCAGAAGCTAAAGTTTCCGTCATGCCGGACTTGATCCGGCATCCAGCAGACGCGCGTCTGCGCGGCGGAAAGAGTTCTTTCAGCCCAAGGACTTGGGCTGGCTGGATTCCGGCTCAAGGCCGGAATGACGGAGGTAGGGAACTGCGCTGAGCCAGGGGGCTGACCAACAAAAAAGGCGGCCCGACGGCCGCCCTTTAAATCTCTGCGCCCTTACCACTCAGGCCGCAAGCGCCCGCGCCACGGCCTTGCGAATATCCGGAAGCGCAAAAGGTTTGGAAACCACGTCCACGATCTTCGTCGCCAGATCATCCGCCCGTTCGCGCTGCTCGGCGTAACCGGTCATCAACAAAATACGCATGGCCGGGAAGCTTTCGGCGGCGCGGTGCGCCAGCTCGATGCCATCCATGACCGGCATGCGGATATCCGAAAGAAGAAGATCGAAACTGGTTTCCTGAAGCTTTTCCAGGCCCTGCTCGCCGTCTACCGCCTCATGGGTCTCGTGACCGTCGAGACGGAGCGCCCGCGCCACGAAAGAACGCAGCGCATCCTCGTCTTCGGTAATCAGAATCTTCGCCATTACTCATTGCTCCTGGGCATCATTTCCAGCCATGAGCAACATCGCAGGCTCCTCTTTTCAAGAGGTAAACACCCAGGCTTTGCCTGGGTGAATGGTTAATGAGGCGTCTCTTCGCTGTGCCGTTCCGGCACGGGAAAACTGCTCAGGCGTCGCCGGTGACAACGCCGACGAAGGGCAGCTCGCGGAACGCATAAGCGACATCCATGCCGTAACCCACCACGAAATAATCAGGACATTCGAAACCGACATAATCGGCTTCCAGATCTTCCTTGCGCTTGACTTTCTTGTCGAGAAGCACGGCGATGGTGACGTTGCGAGCGCCACGTTCGTAAAGAAGTTCCTTGGCGAAGCGCAGCGTGCGGCCGGATTCGAGAATGTCGTCAATCAGCAGGACGTCGCGGTCTTTCACGTCGCTGTCGATATCCTTGACGATCCTCACGCCCTGCGAAACCGTGCCGGTGCCATAGCTCGACAGCGTAATGAATTCGACCTCGGGGGCAAGACCACTGTCATGCAGCGCGCGGATAAGGTCGGCCGCGAAAATGAACGATCCCTTGAGCACGGCGATGACGAGCAGGTCCTTGGTCGGGCCGCTGGCAATGTGCTTGGCCATGTCGCGATTGCGCTCTGCAATCTGCTCGGCGGTATAAAGCGGCTCGATATTTTTTCCACGGACGACGGGCATTCTTACTCCTGTGCTGCGCCTTGCCGATTTACCTTTCAGTAAAAATAGAAGACAGGCGTTAGCACAGTCAGCGTCCGGACGCACCCGCCTCAACGAAGGAAAGCTTGATCTCGGGCGTTTTTCCACCGGGATGGCGCAGTTTTGCCGAAAAACCGTGGCTGAAACCGGGCTGCATCTGTTTAACCGGCGGTTCAATGACCATGCTGGCCACCAGTTGTCCCTTGGCGGCAAAAAGGTCCGCGCGAAGGGCCGGCACCTCTTCGAGCTTGCCGCCGTTATTCTCCACGATACCATTGATAAGCAGGATATCCATACCGCCCGCCTCCTGCGGCGTCACGGTGACATGGGAAATAGCGAGGGGGCTGACCGACGCTGCTACAGCGGTCTTTTCCGGCACCACCACGGAGAGGCCGCCTGAACAGACAAAAACAAGAATGGCGAGCCCCGCCACCAGCGCGGAATAAGCGTCCGCCGAAAGGAGGGATAATCTTCGATCCAGCCAGCCGATGAAGGCGAGGCCGAGCACACCGATGGTGACAGGTGGTTTTGCACCGTCCAGGGGCCTCGCGCCGCGATTGTCGTTTCCGGGCTGGCGCGGACGGTTTTCCTTGATGGTGACAAATTCCGCGTCTACCACGTCAACTGTCGGGTTTGCCGCCCGCGCCGTGCGGCGCAGCGGCGTCTCCGGCATCAGGAGGTCAAAATCGAATGCCGCTTGCCGGCGAGATGAACGGAACATAGCCATAGAATTCCTTGGGTGAGGTTTTCCGGCCCGCAAAACTGGGCATTGCAACGAATCCTGCCAAGTTTTAAATTTAAATGGTTAATGCTTCGCAAAAACCGCTCGCCGGGCGTCCCGAACCGGGGTAGACCGCGCCCTCCGGCTTCATCCCAGCGGCTTGCGAACCACCACGAAACGAAGAGACTGGAAGTCCGTTGATCCATTTCGAAAATGTCGGGTTGCGTTACGGCATGGGACCCGAAATCCTGAGGGACATGACCTTCGATATTCCTAAAGGGTCGTTCCAGTTTCTGACCGGCCCCTCGGGCGCCGGCAAGACGACGCTCCTGCGCCTGCTACTGATGTCGCTGCAGCCGACCCGCGGCAATATCCGCATGTTCAATCGCGATGTGTCACGCATTCCGCGCAGCGAGCTGCCGATGTTGCGCCGACGCGTCGGCATCGTGTTTCAGGATTTCCGGCTGCTTGATCATCTGACGACCTATGAGAATGTCGCCCTGCCGCTGCGCGTGCGTGGCAAGGAAGAAAGCGCCTATCGCAATGACGTGATTGAGCTTCTGAAATGGGTTGGGCTCGGCGAGCGTGTCAACGTGCTGCCGGCGATCCTTTCCGGCGGCGAGAAGCAGCGCGCCGCCATTGCCCGCGCGCTGATGGACCAGCCGGAAATATTGCTGGCCGACGAGCCGACCGGCAATGTTGATCCGCCGATGGCCAAGCGCCTTCTCAACCTGTTTCTGGAACTCAACCGGCTGGGCACCGCCGTCGTTATCGCCACCCATGACTTCGGCCTGATGGACCAGATCGATGCGCGCCGGATGATCCTGACCGAAGGGCGGCTCGACATCTATGAATGAGATCACCCGCAAACCGTTGAAGCCGGAAGCGGCGCAGCCGAAGCGTCCGCCCATGCGCATCCGCCCGATGGCACCCATTCTGCCGCCCTCCAACATTCAGGGCAATGCGCTGATGGTGGTCATCGCCATCATGGCTTTTCTCGCCTGCCTCACGCTCGGCGCCGTTTCCATGGTGCGCGCCACCGCCGCCACGTGGCAGAGCCAGATTTCCCGTGAGATCACCATCCAGATCAAACCCGAGGACGGGCTGGACATGAATGCAGCGCTGAACAAGGTGCGCAATCTGGCGCTCACCTTCGTCGGCACCCGCGATGGCACCATTCTTGACGATGCGGCGACATCGCGCCTGCTGGAGCCGTGGCTCGGCAGCGGGCTCGATCTCTCCGAACTTCCCATACCGCGTCTCGTCGTCATCACCATCGATGAAAACAATCCGCCCGATTTCCAGGCGATGCGGGATATGCTGAAGGCCGAGATTCCACAGGCATTTCTGGACGACCATCGCACCTGGGTCGACCGGCTCGTTTCCATGGCAAGAACCACTGTCATGATCGGCGTTGGCGTCCTCGTTCTCGTGTTCACAGCCATGGTGCTGACTGTCGTATTTGCCACCCGCGGCGCGCTTTCCGGCAATCGGCACATTGTCGAGGTTCTGCATTTTGTCGGCGCGGAGAGCAGCTTCGTGGCGCGGGAATTCCAGAAACACTTCCTGAAGATCAGCCTCAAGGGCGCGGCAGCGGGCAGTGCGCTGGCAGCCGCCGTGTTCCTCGTCGCCGGTTTCTGGCAGTCGAGCACCGTCGCCACCCCCCAGAGCGATCAGGCAAGTGCGCTTTTTGGCTCCTTTTCCGTCGGCCTTGGCGGTTATTTCGGCATTGCGATGACGATGATCATCATCGCGCTTCTCACCACCATCACCGCACGCGTCACCGTCATCCGCACCATCGACGATATCGATCGCGTCCGGTCCGATCCGTCGAAAAGCGACGGCCTGGCATCGTGATGACACGATGAATCTAGCGGAAAAACTGAAACCGTCACGAACGGGATGTAACCTGCGGACGGTGGACAAAAATGCCTGTTCCTTGCCTTAATCGGCGAGTAATCAGGAGGAATGTTTGTGAGTCGGACGGACCAGGATCAGGCAGCGACGCGACCGGCCCGAAAGGGGCTTTTGGCGCGGCGTGGTCCATTGCGCCGTTTTATCCGCGGCCTCATCCTGCTCTGCGTCATCGCGCTCGGCGCATTTTCCGGTGGTTTCCTGTGGTTTGCCGATTCTGTCGCCTCGATGCGCCCGCCCGAGGGTGCCAGAGGCGATGCCATCATCGTGCTCACTGGCGGTTATCAGCGCATCGAACAGGCGGTCGGCCTTCTGAGAGACGGCGTGGGCAAACGGCTTTTGATTTCAGGCGTCAACCCGGCCACAACCCGCTCGCAGATACGCAAGATGACGCAAGGGTCGTCCGATATGTTCACCTGCTGCGTGGACATGGGCTACAAGGCGATAGATACGATCGGTAACGCCAATGAGGCGGCGAGCTGGATACGCGATCACAACTACTCTTCCATCGTGGTCGTCACAAATAATTATCACATGCATCGCAGCCTTCATGAATTGCGCAGCGCCAGCCCACAGACGCAATTCATCGCCTATCCCGTCATCAGCGCCGATCTTGCCCGCACCAACTGGTTCGCGGAACCGGATGTGGTGAGAACCATGCTTTATGAATATCTGAAATTCGTGGCGGCGGCCGGACGTGACCTGACGGGCTTCGGCAAGGGCGATGGCCTGCGCAAGGCCACTGCCGATCACACTGCACCTAAAGTCACTGCAGCTTCCTCATAAGCATCCAGAAACACGCTTGCTGCCGCCCCTTGTTTTCGTGTAGGCGTCTGACATCGGCATCCGGCATCGAAGCGCTAAAGACTTCGAAACGGCTGCGTCCCGGGAAGGCTGTTGATGCTCAAGCTGCGCTCTTTTCTTTTTAATACGCTGTTTTATCTCAACCTGATTGTCCGCATGATCGTGCTGACGCCGATCTATTTTATCCTGCCACGCAAGATCGCCTACGAAATCCCGAAGAACTGGGCGCGCTCCAATCACTGGCTGATGAAAACCATCGTCGGCACCACCTTCGAGATCGAAGGGCTGGAAAACATTCCAGAGACTGGCTGCATCTTCGCGCCGAAGCACCAGTCCTTCTGGGACACCTATGCGCTGCTGCCCAACCTTCCCGATCCGGTCTATATTCTCAAGCGCGAACTTTTGTGGATCCCGCTGTTCGGCTGGTACGCGATGAAACAGAGGATGATCCCGGTAAACCGCGCCGCACGCGGTAAGGTGATGCTGAAGGTGATGGAGCGCGCGAAAGAGGAAATGGCCGCGGGCCGCGAACTCATCATCTATCCCGAAGGGACACGCCGGCCGCCGGGCGCCGAGCCTGAATATCGTTACGGCATCGCGAGGCTGTACCGTGACCTTCAGGTTCCGGTCATTCCCGTCGCCATGCATCCGGGCCTCTTCTGGCCGCGCCGTTCCACCATGCGGTATCCCGGCCATTTCAAGGTGCGTATCCTGCCCGCCATCGAACCGGGGCTCGACCCCGATGTGTTCTTCAAGCGCCTGATCGATGTCACGGAAAAGGCGAGCGACGAATTGCTGCTGGAAACCGTGCGCAACAATCCGCATTTGCCCTTGCCGCCGACTGCGGTGAAGCGGATTGCCGAACTTCAGGGCAAGGAATCAACGGCTGGCTGAGCGACAAGCGCGCCGACATTGGCAGCGATGCTCTCCAGCAAGGAATCGCGTATGCCCATGTCCTGCAGATGCTGCACGGTGTTGAAGACGTAATCCGTGTTCGGACCGGAGCGACCGGCCGCAGCCGCGATGATGACAGCCGATTCGGCAACGCCGAGACCGCCGATATATTGTTCATGCGCGGGATCGGCCACATATGTCACGGCGCTGCCGCGCCGGCCGTCGGAAAGCGCGATCGAAACTACCCGCTCCTTGTAGACGTTCGTCACCAGTTCGCGCTCACGCAGATAGGCCATGACGGGATCATGATCCTTGCCCCGCACGCGAAAAGCGACGCCAAGACATGAGCCACCGCGTTCCAGCCCGAGAACGAGGCCGGGCTTTTCTTCCGTGCCTCTGTAAAAATTGGAGCTGATGCAGAGCGAGCGCCGATAACCGTGCAATCGTGCCTGCTGCCTCTCCTCAAAGGCGAAGCCAGGGTTCCACATTAACGAACCGTAGCCAAAGACCCAAAAATCGTCCATATCCCAAGCCAAATCAAAATTCCCTGAAGTCTGTTCATCGGAGATCAATATGGCAGCGTCAAGCCAATCCGGCACGGCCAAAAAATTCCTCTGGCTCGCCATCGCCATCCTCGTGGTTATCGGACTTTATACCGCCGGGTGGTTTTACGCCGCCGACAGGCTGAAGCAGACTGTCCTGAACGTGATTTCCCCCTCGCAGGCCCGCAGCGTCAGCGGCGAATGCAGCGATATCGCCTTCAAGGGTTATCCCTTCCGCATCGGCCTCTTCTGCGCGAAGGTGACGGTGGATGACAGCCAGAACGGCGTCTCCGCCTCTTTTGGCGAATTGCGCTCGGCGGCACAGGTCTACAATCCCGGCCATATCGTCTGGGAACTCGATTCGCCTGCGGAAATCCGCTCGGCCCACGGCCTGACCATTTCAGCAGAATGGAAGAACATGCAGTCCAGCATCGTCACCAGGCTGAAGGGCATTGACCGCAGCTCACTCATCATCGACGGGCTAAAGGCGCAGGCGGTTTCCTCGGTCACCGGCCAGACCATCGACTTCGATGCCGTCAAGACGGAGATGCACCTGCGCCAGAACGGCGCCGATCTCGATGGCGCGATCACGCTCACGGACTCCGCGACCGTCATCAAGGACTGGCCGCAGATTCTTCCGCGCCTCAACGCCATTGCCGATGTCACGCTCGCCGGCAAAGCGGGCATGGTGGATGGCAGCGATACAGCTGGCCTTTATGGCGCAAGCGGCGAGCTTCGCCGGCTGGTCGCCGATATCGGCGAAGGCCGTGTCATGCGCATCAGCGGCCCCTTCTCCTTCGATAACGAGGGTTATCTCTCCGGCAAGTTCAAGCTGGAGATCGAAAAGCTTGGCGCGTGGTCTGACAATGCCAAGCAGGCGTTTCCACAGCTGCAATCCACCATCGACACGGCGCGCAAGCTGCTCGGCGCACTCGCCGGCGGCGGTGACAGGGCGTCCGTCGATCTCGTAGTGGACCGCGGCCGCGCCACGATCAGCGGCTTTATCCCGCTGGGCAAGATTCCGCCGATCTGAGGGTTGGCCCGTAATCGACGTCATCCTTGGGACAAGCCCGAGGATGGCGAAAGCAAGGCTTTGACACTTTACCAGCGGTTTGATGGCCGGATCAAATCCGGCCAAGACTGTCGCCAGCGACGCCCTACTTCTTCTGATCCAGAGCGTGACGACCGAAGTCGGGCGCATCGACGTCCTGACCTGCCTGCACGATGGAGCGACGAATAGCGCGGGTGCGCGAGAACAGCTCGAACAGTTTGTCGCCCTCTCCCCAGCGAATCGCTCTTTGCAGGGAGGCGAGATCCTCGGAAAACCGGGCCAGCATCTCAAGGATGGCGTCCTTGTTGTGCAGGCAGACGTCGCGCCACATGGTAGGATCGGAGGCGGCCAGACGTGTGAAGTCGCGGAAACCGGAGGCAGAATATTTGATGACTTCCGATTCGGTCACCGTCTCCAGATCATCCGCGGTGCCGACGATGTTATAGGCGATGATATGCGGCAGATGCGAAACGATCGCCAGAACCTTGTCGTGGTGTTCGGCATCCATTTCATCCACGCGCGAACCGAGCGCCCGCCAGAAATCCTTCAGCTTTTCCAGCGCTGCCGCGTCCGTGCCCGGCAGCGGAGTGAAGATGCACCAGCGGTCACGGAAGAGGCCGGCAAAACCGGCATCCGGGCCGGATTTTTCCGTACCTGCCAGCGGGTGGCCGGGAATGAAATGCACGTTATCAGGCATATGCGGCGCCATCTGTGCGATGACGGAAGCCTTGGTGGAGCCCACATCGGTAACGATGGCGCCCGGTTTCAGATGCGGTGCGATCTGCCGCGCCACGCTTTCAGACGCGCCGACAGGCACGGAAACGATGACGAGATCGGCATCCTTCACCGCTTCCGCCGCCGAGACGGTATAATCCGTGCCAAGCGCCAGTTCTTCCGCCCGTTTCAGCGTATCTTCGCTGCGGGTGGAAATAATCACATGGCGGGCGAGCCCCAGTTCCTTGATGTCCCGGGCAATGGACGAGCCGATCAGGCCGATGCCGATCAGCGCGATGCGTTCAAACATGATCTCAGCCATCAAGCCCGTCCCATGAACTCGTTGAGAGCAGCGATGACGCCAAGATTGGCCTCTTCCGAACCGATGGTCATTCTGAGCGCATTGGGGAAACCGTAACCGCGCACCGCACGCAGAATGTACCCGCGGCGGCTCAGGAACTCGTCAGCGTCCGTTGCCCGCTTGCCGTCCTGATCCGGAAAATGGATGAGGATGAAGTTGGTGACTGACGGCGTGACGGTGAGGCCGAGGCCGGTAAAGGTCGTGACCAGCTTTTCCATCCACACCGCGTTGTGCGCCACGGCTTTTTCGACGAAAGCCTGATCGCGGATGGCAGCGGCACCCGCTGCGATGGCCGGCGCGCTCATGTTGAACGGCCCGCGCACACGGTTCAGCGCGTCGACGATGGCGGCCGGACCATACATCCAGCCCACGCGCAGGGCGGCAAGGCCATAGACCTTCGAGAAGGTCCGGGTCATCACCACGTTGCGGTTGCCGGAAACCAGTTCCAGCCCGGCCTCATAGTCGTTCTTGCGCACATATTCGGCATAGGCCGCATCCAGCACCAGCAGAACATGTTTCGGCAGGGCGGCCTGCAGGCGGCGAATTTCCGCAACCGGAACATAGGTGCCGGTGGGATTGCCGGGATTGGCGATGAACACCATTTTGGTCTTCGGCGTCACGGCGGCGAGGATCGCGTCCACATCGACAGCGCAATCCTTTTCCTTCACCGTCACCGGTGTCGCGCCCGCACCCATGATCTGAATCTTGTAGACGAGGAAACCGTGTTCGGTGATGATCGCCTCATCGCCCGCACCCAGATAGACGTGGCAAAGCAGGCCGAGAAGCTCGTCCGAGCCGTTGCCGCACAGGATATTTGCGATGTTGAGGCCATGCACGTCGGCAATGGCCTGCCGCAACGCAATCGCCTGCCCGTCCGGATAGATTTCCAGATGGCTGGCCGCCGCACCGAAAGCCTCGATGGCTTTCGGGCTTGGCCCGAGCGGGGTTTCATTGGAGGAGAGCTTATAAACCTTCGCAACGCCATCCACATGCTCCTTGCCCGGAACATAAGCGGCGATATCCAGAATACCCGGACGCGGAACAGGTTGGCTAAGCTCTGCACTCATTTGATCGACCTTTGGAAAGCGCCGGAGAACCCGGCAAAAGCAATGCCGGAGGCATTAGACCGGAACGGTCGCTTTGTCGAGGGTCAGCGCGGCTTTCCTTGGCTTGCGGCCGCGCGGGTGGTGGGCACCCCCTGTGGCGCGAGTACCGGCACGAAAACCCGGCGCGAGGCGCGCTGGGTGACTGGCAATCCCTGATAGAGACGTTTTTGCGCTTCCACCACGATGACGCCGGAAAACAGCGGCCAGAGACGACGCCCGGTATGTTCGAGGTAACGGCGGAATTTCAGCACCGGCCGGCTTGTAGTGGGCGGAAAGAACAGCGCCTCGGCGGTGGCGCCCGGCGTGAAATTGGTTTCGCGCAACAGCGCCGTCAGCTGCCCGCGCGAATAGGGCCGGCCGGAACCGAAAGGCGTGTGTTCCATGCGCGCCCAGACGCCGCGGCGGTTCGGCACCACGATGACCAGGCGGCCGCCCGGCGCCAGTACCCGCCATAGTTCCTTGAGGCTTTCCCGCGGATTTTCGGCAAATTCCAGCGCATGCACCATGAGAACCCGGTCTATCGACGAATCGGGCAGCGGCAGCTCCTCGTCGAACACCAGCGCGGTGGATGAAAGCTCACCGGCCGGCCAGTTCACGGCGCCCTGCCCCGCGGGCATGAAAGCAAAGGTGCGCTCCGTATCGCGGCGGAACCGGTCCAGAAACGGCACGGCATAACCGAGGCCCACCAGCCGCTCTTCCGGCAAGGGAGGCCACAGCGTCGAAAGCGCCATGGTGATCGCCTGCTCGGCAGAGCGGCCAAGCGGAGAATGATAGAATTCGCGCAGATCGACGATATCGGTATTCATGGGCGAGAATGTAGCATCAGGCGGTTGGACTTCAAGGCGTCTGCCCTTACATTGGAAGTCAGTTGGGAAAGTCAGGCAGGCGAATGCGCCGGTTTTGGCCGGCAAATGGAGAGGATACGATGAAACCTTTGGAAATAGACGTCTTTCTTTGCCGCAGCGACAATTTCGGGGTTCTGTTGCACGACCCCGAAAGCGGGGCGACTGCCGCCATCGACGCGCCGGAAGAAGGCCCTATCCTGCACGCTCTCGACGGCCACGGCTGGAAGCTCACCCATATTTTCACCACGCATCACCATCAGGACCATGTGGAAGCCAATCTTGCGCTGAAAGACAAGTTTCAGTGCGAAATTTACGGCCCTTATGATGAGGCCGTGGCCATACCGGGGCTCGACCGCTCGCAGGCCGATGGCGACGAATTCGAATTCGCCGGCCGCCGCGTTCAGATCATCGCCACACCCGGCCATACGGCGGGGCATATCTGTTATTATATGCCGGATGACGGGCTGCTGTTTGCCGCCGATACGCTGTTTGCCATGGGCTGCGGCCGCCTTTTCGAACGCCCGGCGGCGGATATGTGGCATTCCTTCCAGAAGCTGATGGCTTTGCCGGATGAGACCAAGGTCTATTTCGGCCATGAATACACGCTGAGCAATGCCCGCTTTGCCCTGACCGTCGACCCCGACAATGCCGCGCTGCGTGACCGCGCGGAAAAGGTGGAAAAGGCACGGCAGGCGAATGAATTCACCATTCCCACCACCATCGGGCTCGAAAAACAGACCAACCCCTATATGCGGGTGGCGGATACCGGCATTCGCAAAAATCTTGGTCTGGAAAGCGCCACCGATGCCGACGTCTTCGCGGAAATCCGCACGCGCAAGGATAATTTCTGATGGGAACGGATATATCTGCGCAGGCGATCATTCGTGAACTGGGGCTGGAGCCGCATCCCGAGGGCGGTTTTTACCACCAGACTTTCCGTGACAAGGCCGGCGGCGATCGCGGTCATTCGACGGCCATCTATTATCTCCTGGAAAAAGGCGATCGCTCGCACTGGCATCGGGTAACCGATGCGGTGGAAGTCTGGCACTATTATGCCGGCGCGCCGATCGCGCTGCATCTTTCGCAGGATGGCCGGGAAGTGCAGACCTTCACGCTCGGCCCTGCCATTCTGGAAGGCGAGCGCCCGCAGGTCATCGTTCCCGCCAATTGCTGGCAGTCGGCCGAAAGCCTCGGTGATTATACCCTCGTCGGCTGCACCGTCTCGCCGGGCTTTGCCTTTTCGAGTTTCGTCATGGCCGAACCCGGCTGGTCGCCTGGGGATGCGCAGTAACTTTCAGAGCAATGCTGGCAGCGGGATGAGGAGGCAAAGCGAGAGCCTGCCCTCTCATCCGACCCTTCGGGCCACCCTCTCCCTGGCGGCGAGAAAAAATACGCCGCAACGTCTGCTTTTCTTACACTACCATCAGCCTTAGTCAGCCGCCGTATTTCGTGGCGGTGATGTAGACCTGTCCCACCCGCGTCGGGATGATCGCATAAACAGGCGCATAGACATCCATGTTGTTCGACTTGGCGAACCAGATCTCCATCGAAATGGATTTCAGATATTCGATATCCTTGCGCCCCTGCCGGTAACCCGACTTCGGCACATAACGCGCCTTGCAGACGATGGCATCGCCATTAAAACCATTGGTCTTGAACGGCTTGGTGCCGCTGGAGCTCAAAACGAGATCGAGTCGCGATTCGCCGTCATAGATCGGCAGGCGAGTCGGGCAGATGCGGCCGCCCGCGGGAATGATGAGACCGGAAATTGGATCGAGAACCGAGCGCAGGTCGCGGTCTTTCACATCAACCCAATTGTCCGGCCGTGTCTTCGGCTCCGGTTTCACCGTCGTCGATGTCACGTTGCCGTTGCGATAGACGACGTCATAGGTGCGCACCCGCTTACCGTCCTTATAGACCAGCGAATACTCGTTGGCCTGCAGCCGGTGGCCACGTCTCGCGCCGGAAACGGTCGTCTTGCCGGAAATATCCTTGAGAATGCTGGCAAGACCGGCGGCACTGAAGGACCCGGAGATCGAATAATTTGGTCCATCCATGCGAGTCGAAAAACTCGCTTTGGCAATCGGCAAAATGCCGAGATTGATGCTGTATTCGCTTGTGTGGCGCGCTTCGGCAGCGAGCGAGGGGGAGACACCCGCTAACGCCATTGTCGCGGCCACGAAAATGCTTTTTCCTCTGGCAATCATTTCGATATCACCTTAAAAGAGGCGCGGAAGCGGCCTTATCGGGCGATGATATACGCCGACTTGTGGCAATAAAAAAGCGGATGCCGGTTGAAAACGCCGGAATTTCCTTTCATTTGCTCGCGAGCGGCTTGACTGTTAAGTCTCGTCTGACTATAGAACCGCAACTTTCCAATCATGGCCAGTTGGATTGCCACCCCGGTTTTTGCCGGTGGCGAGCCAGTGGTGAAACAGACGAAACGAAATAGGTGTACCCATGTCCCGTGTATGCGAATTGACCGGCAAGGGCGTCCAGACGGGCAACAACGTCAGCCACGCCAACAACAAGACCAAGCGCCGGTTCCTTCCGAACCTTTGCCAGGTTACGTTGATCTCCGATGCTCTCGGCCAGCGTTTCCGCCTGCGTGTTTCCGCAGCCGCTCTGCGCTCCGTTGAACACCGTGGCGGCCTCGATGCCTTCCTTCTGAAGTCCGGCGAAAACGAACTGAGCATGCGCGCTCGTCTCCTGCGCCGCCAGATCGCCAAGAAGACGGCTGAAGCTGCTTAATAGCAGTTTCGACATCATCGACATTCGGAAGGCTTGACTGGCTTTGGCCGCTCAAGCCTTTTGCTTGTTTAATCCGGTTCCAACTGGTGGCATCACCCAGGATAAAAAAATGCTCTACCTGCGCTATACGCTTATCTATGTCGTGCTGATGACCCTCGTGGTCGTTGCGTCCAATATTCTGGTGCAATATCCGCTTTCCGGTTCGCTGTTCGGCATCAATCTCGGCGACCTACTGACCTGGGGTGCCTTCACCTATCCAATCGCCTTCCTTGTCACGGACCTGACGAACCGCCAGTTTGGCCCATCCATAGCGCGCCGCGTCGTGCTTGCTGGCTTCGTCGTCGGGGTCACGCTGTCTTTCTGGACATCCATTCCACGCATTGCAGTCGCCTCTGGGACGGCTTATCTGATCGGTCAGCTGCTGGACATTTCCGTGTTCAACCGCCTGCGCCGCCAGCGCTGGTGGCATGCGCCGCTGGCCGGCTCCATGCTGGGTTCGGTGCTGGATACGGCGCTCTTCTTCTCCATCGCCTTTGCGGCAAGCTTCTCCTTCGTCGGCCCCAACGATGCCTTCGCCATCGAAAACGCTCCCATCCTCGGTGTCTTCGCCGTGGAAGCGCCCCGTTGGATTTCATGGGCCCTGGGTGATCTTTCGGTGAAGGTTCTCGTCGGCCTTGTCATGCTCCTGCCTTACGGCGCGCTGATGAACACGCTGAAGCCGATGCCGGGCGCCGTCAAAACCGGCCGCGTTTGAGACCGTCAAGCGCGGATCAAATCGCGCTTGCAAGCCAGCCGTCAGCATTGCAGTCTGTCGTCCGTGGCACAGCGCGGAGGCAGGTAGACATGCAGATCAAGGACGTTATCGACATTGTAGAAGCCGCCAGCGCTACGCTTTCAGGCTCAACCTTCAATGACGTCAATCTTTCCGGCACGGTCTTCGACAACGTCAATCTTTCCGGGGCGAGCTTCAACAATATTAATTTGTCGGGTGCGTCGTTCACGGATAACAACATGTCCGGCTGGTCGATCGATGACGTCAATTTTTCCGGTCTGAAACTGAGCAACTCAAATCTGTCCGGTGCGCAGATAACGTCATGCCGAATGACCGGCATGAAGATCGACGGCATTCCCGTCGAGGATCTGATGGCTGCCTACAAGGCGGCGCAGCAGCAGACTTGATTTTACTCCACTAGTCTGAATTCCAGCATCAGGTTGCGCTGGAGGAAAGAGTGGTTGTCATCAGAAATGATGACGAGGCGCGTCGAACCATCCGGCCCCTTCACCACATCCATGCCTTCCATATTGTCGATCTGGTAGGCCATGCCGGCTTCCATGAGGATTTCACCATCCACCACCGCGCCCGGCTGGATATCAGCACCGCGGATGCGGCGGATGCGCATGCCGACGCCTTCGGCAAAATTGAAGCGGCGCTCGAGCAGCAACAGGTCGCCATTGGGCAGGAATGCGCCATCAGTCACGTCGAACGAGGGATGGTGGGTAACCGCGAATGTGCCTTTCAGCGGCCCCTCAAGGATCGCGGCGAGAAGATTGCCGTCCGCATCAATGCTTTTCTCCGCAACGACGACGAGAGCGCCGGCGAGCGGCGAATCGGCTGGCGAGACCGCCAGCGCCTCCATGCCGCCATTGTGGCGCAGCTCATTATTGGGAATGAGATGCGGCAGACGACCAAGTGGCTTCGAGGTGGCAAAGCCCGGATCGGGATAGATATCGATCCTGTGGCGTTGCTCGTAACTGACGAAAACCCTGCCGCCGCGCAGCGCCAGCCCTTCCGCATCCATCTCCATCTTGCGCGGCGGTTCGCGGCCATTCATGTCCAGCATCGGGGTAATACGGACTTCAGCAAGACCAGACAGCGCCCCGACAGCGTCACGTGTGACCCTACCGGTCAGCCAGTGGCCGGTATCCAGCACCGCAACGAAGTCTTCTCCGTTGGGGCGGAACCGAATGGAGGAGATAGCGCCGAACAACTTTTCCGGCGCACTCATCACCATGCCGCCAATGAATTCCAGCTTGCCGAAACGTTTTTCGCTGGTGCCGACCTCGAAACCGGAGAGCTGACGGACGCTGACCGGCACATCGATGGCGGACGCGCCAATGGAAACCGGACAAAGCGATACGGCCGCCAGAATGGCGGCCATCAAGAGCGTTATGCGGATGGAGGACGCCCCGCCCTGCTTATCCCGCACGACGGACCCTGCGGGACGAACCGGCAGCGCCGCTCGTATCTTCAAAGAGCGCCGCGAGCTGTTCGGTCATCGCGCCAGCCAGCTCGTCCGCATCCACAATGGTGACCGCGCGGCGGTAATAACGTGTCACGTCATGACCGATACCGATTGCCAGCAGCTCCACAGGCGAACGCGTTTCGATCTGCTCGATAACGGCGCGCAGGTGCCGCTCCAGATAGTTGCCCGGATTGACCGACAGGGTTGAATCGTCCACCGGCGCACCATCAGAGATCATCATCATGATCTTGCGCTGCTCGGGGCGGCCGATCAGGCGATTATGCGCCCACATCAGCGCCTCGCCGTCGATGTTTTCCTTGAGCAAGCCTTCGCGCATCATCAGGCCGAGATTGCGCCGTGCGCGCCGCCACGGCGCATCCGCCGACTTGTAGATGATATGGCGCAGATCGTTAAGGCGGCCCGGCGAAGCCGGCTTGCCGCTGGCGAGCCATTGCTCACGCGATTGCCCGCCCTTCCATGCCTTGGTGGTGAAGCCCAGAATTTCCACCTTTACACCGGAGCGCTCCAGGGTACGCGCCAGAATATCGGCGCAGGTGGCGGCAACCGTGATCGGACGGCCGCGCATCGAACCGGAATTGTCGATGACCAGCGAAACCACGGTATCGCGGAATTTGGTGTCGCGTTCCTTCTTGAAGGAGAGCGGCTGCATGGGATCGATGATGAGCCTGACGAGGCGGGCCGGATCGAGATAACCCTCTTCCAGATCGAAATCCCAGGAACGGTTCTGCTGCGCCATCAGGCGGCGCTGCAGACGGTTCGCCAAGCGCCCCACAGCGCCCTGCAGATGAGCAAGCTGCTTGTCGAGGAAGGCGCGCAGACGGTCAAGCTCGGCCTCGTCGCACAGTTCCTCGGCGTGGATTTCCTCGTCGAATTCCTGCGTGAAGATGCGGTAATCGACTTTCTCGTTGAAATCATCGAAAGGGCTGTTGGGACGGCGGGTCTCGCCGGGCGTTTCGGAATCCTCGTCGAGATCGTCGGACATTTCCTCGTCCGACATCTCGGCGCCGTCCATCTCGCCTTCTTCCATTTCCTCCTGCGAGGCCTCGTTCTCATCGGCGGGCGTCGCGTCGGAGCCGGCCTCTTCCTCGACCTGCTCTTCTTCGGTCTCGTTGGTGCGCGGCTGGTCCTCGTTGGATTCCGCTTCCTGACTTTCCGGCTCGTTATCCTCGTCGCCGAAATCCTCCGCCATCTGCATGGAGGTCAGCATCTTGCGCACCAGACGCGAAAACGCCTTCTGGTCGCCGATCACCCTGGAAAGATCGTTCAGGTCGCCGGCAGCCTTGTCCTCGATGAAGTCGCGCCAGAGGTCGAGAACCTTGCCGGCACTTTCCGGCGGCTTTTCGCCTGTCAGCTTCTCGCGCACCAACAGCGAAACGGCTTCGGCAAGAGGAGCATCATCCTGTTTTGTAATACCGGCAAAATTCGCCTTGGCGTATTTTTCCGTGTTCATGGCATGCATATTGGAAGCCATGCCCGGCATGCGCAGCGCACCGATCGATTCAACGCGCGCCTGCTCCACCGCATCGAAGATCAACCGCGCTTCAGCGCCCTGCGGAGACATCACCGCATGGGTATCCGCATCGTGGCAGGCGAGACGCAGCGCCATGGAATCGCCGAGGCCGCGGGTTATCGCGATTTCCTGCGCGGTGGGTTTCTTGGAAATTTCCGGCAGGCGCATGCGCTCGCCGGCAAGACCCGGCCGTTCATTGGCGAAAACGACTTCGACTTCGGCATCGCCAGCGACGGATCGCACGCATCCGGCAATCGCCTGACGCAACGGTTCCGTATCGACCGCCGTACCCGGTTTCGCTCTGGAATTGTCGCCGCGCGCTGCCATTGTCTTTCCTGTCGATTGTCGACGCCTACGGCCCACGCATCTCTGGATGCGCGATCCGCCGGCGTCCTCAAGTCATGGATGATCTTTTCCGGGCAAGCCGGGAACGATCAGGCGCTGAGAACGATGTTCGCAGCGCTTTCCTTCAGTTCGACGCCAAAGGCCCGCTGATACTGTTCGGCCACCAGCGTGCGCTCCAGCTCGTCGCACTTGTTGAGGAAGGTCACGCGGAAGGCAAAGGCGAGATCGCCGAAGATTTCCGCATTTTCCGCCCAGGTGATGACGGTACGCGGGCTCATGACGGTGGAGAGATCGCCATTGATGAAAGCCGAACGGGTAAGATCCGCCACGCGCACCATCTTGGAGACGGTTTCGCGTCCCTTCGGATTGTCGAAGCTCTTCACCTTGGCGGCGATGATGTTCACTTCCTGCTCATGCGGCAGATAGTTCAGCGTGGTGACGATGGACCAGCGGTCCATCTGCGCCTGGTTGATCTGCTGCGTGCCGTGGTAAAGCCCCGTCGTATCACCAAGGCCGATGGTGTTGGCGGTCGCGAAAATGCGGAAGGCCGGATGAGGACGGATAACGCGGCTCTGGTCGAGCAGGGTCAGGCGGCCAGACGATTCCAGCACGCGCTGGATCACGAACATCACATCCGGGCGACCGGCATCATATTCATCGAAGACAAGCGCGACATTGTGCTGGTAGGCCCAGGGCAGGATGCCGTCCTTGAATTCGGTAACCTGTTTGCCGTCTTTCAGGACGATGGCGTCCTTGCCGACGAGATCGATACGGCTGACATGGCTGTCGAGGTTGACGCGCACGCAGGGCCAGTTGAGACGGGCAGCCACCTGCTCGATATGGGTGGATTTACCCGTGCCGTGGAAGCCGGAGACCATGACACGTCGGTTGTGAGCAAAACCGGCAAGGATCGCGAGCGTCGTGTCGCGGTCGAAAAGATAGTCGGGATCGAGATCAGGCACATAGGCGTCGCCCTGGGAATAGGCGGGAACCCGCAGATCCGTATCAATGCCGAAAACCTCCCGCACGGACACCGTCGTGTCGGGCAGGTTGGAAATATCAAGGTCGATTTTGCTCATCACGTCTCCAAGGCGGGCGGCAGCCACCCGGCCACATCATCAATCAGGCGGTAAACACAGAAGTTGGCTTAGCAGAAACCTGACTGCTTTAACAATTGATATGCTTGAACAACAGCCCGAAAACGTTCTTCCGAACCACGATCGCCACCATTAGCATCAGGATGGTGCTTTTTGACAAGCTCCTTATAGCGCCTTTTTATGTCTTCCTGCTTTGCACTGGAAGAAAGTCCGAGCGTATCGAAGGCTTTTGCCTCCAGCGTCTTCAATTTGCGGTCCTGCTGCATGCGGGTGCCGCCTGCCTTCGAGCCGCCCGCAAAACCGCCGGCAAAGCCGAAAGGATCACGGATACGGGCATTGCCGCTCGCCGTGCCGGAGCGCAGCGTGGAATGCAGCGGGCTGTCGCGGGCGGTCTTGTTGACGCCAACCGTCCAGGTGGGGCGATGGCCGGTGATCGCTTCCTTCTGGTAACGGGCGATTTCGCTGTCGGACAGGCCGGAGAAATAATTGTAGCCTTTATTATATTCCTTCACGTGCTCAAAACAGAACAGGAAGAATTGCCCCTCGGCATTGCGGCCGACGGGTGCCCGGTGAATGCCCGGCTTGTCGCATCCGTCCCACTGGCAGGTTGGGGCCTGAACCTCAGGTTCCCGCTCCCTTTTCCGGCGCGTGCGGATGCGGTCGAAATATTTCGAATCCAGTTTCATGATGCCCTGATTATGGGGTGCGAAAAGCCGCACAACAAGAATTGACAAAGCGGAATGTTACAGGCTTTTAGGGAGCCCCCTTAAAAGACCGGCAAACAGAATTGGAGCCCTTCGAATGTCTCTGCGAGAGCGCATAGAAACCAAGCTTCGGGAAAGCTTTTCACCGGAGCGCCTGAGGGTCGTCGATGAAAGCCAGATGCATGCGGGCCACCAGCCGGATATCACAGGTACCGGCGAGACGCATATGCGTGTTCAGATAGTGTCGGAGAGCTTTTCCGGCAAGTCCCGCATCGAACGGCACCGGGCAATCAACGCACTTTTGAAGCCCGAACTCGATGCCGGGCTGCATGCTCTGGCGATAGAGGCCGCGGCACCGGGGGAAGCGGTGCGGTTTTAAGTAAAGGTTGTCATCAGAACCGAGAGCAAGCCCCCTTACCCGGCCCTTCGGCTACCTTCTCACCGGCGGAGAGAAGAAACCGGGCGGCAACGCCTTGCTCAACGCGCCAGCAACTTTTCCCCGTAGAGCATTGCCAAAACAGCTTGTTCTTTTCCCCGCCGGGGAGAAGTGCCGGAGCGAAGCGAGGCGATGAGGGGGCGTCCTCACCGTACCTCTCAGCGCCAGTTCACCCCGGATGCTTCTCCGACAGGAAGGACTGCACCTCGGATGCCGCAACGTCGTCCGCCACGAAGGACTGGCCAATGCCGTGGGTGAGGATGAAGGTGAGCTTGCCGCCCTTGACTTTCTTGTCCTGCGCAATTGCCGTCATCAGCGTTTCGACGGGCGGCAATTCTCCAGGAATATCTTTCATCGTGGTCGGCAGGCCGACTGCCTTCAGGTGCGCTTCGACGCGCGCGGCATCGTCAGGACTTGCGAGGTTCAGGCGGGCAGAGAACTGGTGCGCCAGCACCATGCCGATGGCGACACCTTCACCATGCACCAGCCGCTTGCTGTCGTAATTGGTCGCCGCCTCCAGTGCGTGACCGAAGGTGTGCCCGAGATTCAGAAGGGCGCGTACGCCGTTTTCCTTTTCGTCGGCCACCACCACGTCTGCCTTGGCCTGGCAGCTGGTCGCAATCGCCTGGATGCGGGCAGGGCCGCCGGTGCGGATGTCGTCCCAGTTCTTTTCCAGCCAGAAGAAAAAATCCGGCTTGTCGATCAGGCCGTATTTCACCACTTCGGCGTAGCCGGCGCGGAATTCGCGCGGACTGAGCGTATCGAGCACCGCCGTATCCGCCAGCACCAGATCAGGCTGGTGGAAGACGCCAATGAGGTTCTTGCCGTGGCGGGTGTTGATGCCGGTCTTGCCACCGACGGAGGAATCGACCTGCGCCAGAAGCGAGGTCGGTATCTGCACGAAACGTACGCCGCGGCGGACGATACCGGCCGCAAAACCGGCGAGATCGCCGATCACGCCGCCGCCAAGCGCGATCACCGCATCATTGCGCTCCACCCTTGCGGCTAGAACCGCATCGCAGACAGTGACGAGATGCTCGAAGCTCTTGGTCTTTTCACCGGCCGGCAGGGTCAGGGAAACAGCCTCGATGCCGTCCGTCTGCAGTCCATCCATCAAGCCTTCAAGGTAGAGCGGCGCGACATGCTCATCGGTGATGATCGCCGCACGCCGGCCCCTCAGCCGCGCCGAGATTTCGCCGCCAGCCCGGCCGATGAGGCCCGGCCCGATCAGAATGTCATAGGCGCGCTCGCCGAGCGGCACATGGACGAGACGTTCATCGGCGTGGATTTCAGAAGGCGTCATGGGAATCAGTCTTTCTGTTCGATGCCGGCAATGGCGGCCAGCACTTCGGTCACGATGATTTCCTTGCGGACATCACGGGATTCGATGGTGAGATCTGCTTCCGAATAGATCGGATAGCGCTTCTCCATCAGGGCCGCCAGCGTGGCCCTGGGGTTTTCGGTCTTGAGAAGCGGGCGGTGATCACGCTTGTTCACCCTCTCCCACAACACCTCCAGATCCGCCTTCAGCCACAGCGAAATCCCACCACGGCTGATGTGCCGGCGCGTATTGTCGTTTATGAAGGCGCCGCCGCCAGTTGAGATGACCTTGGGCCCGCCGCGCAGCAGCCGCTTGATGACCCGCGTTTCCAGCGCCCGGAATTCTTCTTCACCATAGGTGGCAAAAAGTTCTGATATCGTCATGCGCGAAACCCGTTCGATTTCGACATCTGTATCGATGAAGGGAACCCTGAGGTGCTGGGCAACCATGCGGCCTATCGCCGACTTTCCGGCGCCCATCAGTCCGACAAAGACGATATTGCGCCGTCCGAGTTTTGCCCGCGCTTGCTCCCCGAGTGTGGCCGGGACGGATAAATTCGTTTCGCTCATAAATTTGAAAGCCCGTTTGGCATGGATATCTGCAAATGTTTACGAAGCGTCAAGCCAAATTGCTGACTGAATTGCGGTGAATCACAATGATCGCCGCATGCGGCGGTGACAGTGGCAGGCTTTTTCAGCTTGCCGCCGGTTTCGCCGCACCGCATATACGTTTCGATCGCCACCTTCACGGAGCCGCCATGCCCACCCTCTTCCGCTTCACGATGATACTGGCGACCATCGCGGGGCTGGTCTATGGCGGCATGGTGCTGCTCGTCATGGTCGTTCAGCCCCGCGACCGCGAAGTAACCGTGCGCATTCCCTCGGAAAGGCTGAACCCACCGGGGGCAGAACCGGCAAGGCGCACCCCATGAGCGGTCAACCGGTGGCGGGGCGCGACAGCGCGCGGCTGGAGAGTTTTCTGGAGATGATGAGCGCCGAGCGGGGTGCAGCCGCCAACACGCTCGCATCTTACGAGCGTGATCTGACGGACCTGCGCGAATTCCTTGGGAGCCGCCGCCAGTCTCTGACAGAAGCCGCCACATCGGACCTTTCCGCCTATTTGACCCATCTTTCCGCGCAAGGCTTCGCTGCGACCTCGCAGGCGAGACGCCTCTCATCCATGCGGCAGTTTTATCGCTTTCTTTATTCGGAAGGCCTGCGCAGTGACGACCCGACCGGCATCATCGATGCGCCCAAGAAGGGCGTTGCCCTGCCGAAAACGATGAGCGTCGCCGATGTAAACCGTCTCCTTGGGCTCGCGGCGCAGGAAGCGGCAAACGAAGGTCCCGGCCAGCTCGCGCGCATCCGCATGCATCTGCTGCTTGAGCTTCTTTATGCCACCGGCATGCGTGTCAGCGAACTCGTCTCGCTTCCGGTCAAAGTGCTGCGTCAGGAAGGACGTTTCCTGATGATCCGCGGCAAGGGTAACAAGGACCGGATGGTTCTTCTTTCCCGAACGGCCATCGAGGCCATGGAAAAATATGAAGCCGCCCGAAAGGCGCTTCCCTCAGAAAAAGGCAAGGCAACGAAAAAGGCCGAAGCGACGGATAGCCCGTGGCTCTTCCCATCCAACAGCAAGGAGGGCTATCTGCCCCGTCAGGTCTTCGCCCGCGACCTCAAGGACATCGCCATTCGGGCCGGGCTGCACCCCTCGGCAGTGTCACCGCATGTGCTGCGCCACGCCTTCGCCAGCCACCTCTTGCAGAACGGTGCGGATTTGCGCGCGGTGCAGGAACTGCTCGGCCACTCCGACATTTCCACGACACAAATCTATACACATGTGCTGGAAGAACGCTTGCAAGAGCTGGTACAAACACATCACCCCCTTGCCAAACAGGGCAAAAACCTTGATTAGAGCGACCGGAACCGCCGGATAATCCGGTCAAACCTTGCGCAAAACGATCGGAAACGGATCTCATGCACAATTATCTCGACTTCGAAAAACCTATCTCGGACCTTGAGGGCAAGATCATCGAGCTGAAGAAGCTTGCCGATGAAGACGAGAGCATAGACACCTCGGAGGAGATCAACCGCCTGGAATCGCGCGTCAACGATGCGATGCAGGACATCTATTCCAAGCTTAACGCCTGGCAGAAAACGCAGGTCGCGCGTCATCCGCAGCGTCCGCATTTCGTTGATTACGCCAAGGCGCTGTTTACGGATTTCACGCCGCTTGCCGGCGACCGCAAGTTCTCCGAAGACGCCGCCATACAGGCCGGCCTTGCCCGTTTCAACGGTCAGCCAGTCGCAATTATCGGCCAGGAAAAGGGCAATGACACCAAGAGCCGCCTGAAACATAATTTCGGCAGCCCGCGGCCGGAAGGTTACCGCAAGGCTATCCGCGTGCTGGAATTGGCCGACCGCTTCTCGCTGCCTGTCGTCACGCTTATCGATACCGCGGGCGCCTACCCCGGCGTCGGTGCGGAAGAGCGCGGCCAGGCTGAGGCCATCGCCCGCTCGACGGAAATGTGCCTGAACGTGAAGGTGCCGATCGTCTCCGTCGTCATCGGCGAAGGCGGCTCGGGCGGAGCCATCGCGATTGCCACCGGCAACCGCGTCTACATGCTGGAACATGCAATCTACTCTGTAATCTCGCCGGAAGGTGCGGCCTCCATTCTCTGGCGCGATTCGACCCGCGCCAAGGAAGCCGCGACCAATATGAAAATCACTTCGGAAGACCTGAAGTCGCTCGGCGTCATCGATGGTATCATTCCCGAGCCGATCGGTGGCGCGCATCGCGCGCCGGAAACCGTGATCAGCGCGACAGGCGACGTTATCGCCAAGGCGCTGGCCGATCTTTCCCAGCGCTCGGGCACGCAGCTTAGGGCCGAACGCCGCCAGAAGTTCCTGGATATCGGCCGTAATCTCTGAGGCGGCCTTAATTTCCGCCGCTATCGCCCCAACTCGGCCATAGTCCGGTCACATCAAAAGATGGATCGGCGGCCGCGGGGGCGGATCCGATTTGAGTTAAGAAGATGTAAACGGTTAATACCGTATTTAAATTGCACACGGAACGGTATAGAACTGCCGCCACTTCGTGCCATCGTCTTTCGGATCAGATCATGCGTTTGACACATTTTGCACTTCTTGCCTGTACCGCGCTCGTTCTCGCCGGTTGTAACGATACACTCGAAACCGTCGAACGTGATGTGTCGCACATCAAGAACAAGGTTGATTACCCGCTGTCTCCGTCCATTCTGGCCGAGATCGACAAGAAGGGCATGGACCGCACGTCGCCGATCATGATCCGTATCTTCAAGGAAGAAGGTGCGCTGGAAATCTGGAAGGCCAAGCGCGATAACCGTTTCGACAAGATTGCCGAATATCAAATCTGCGCATGGTCGGGAAAACTCGGCCCCAAGGTCAAGGAAGGCGACCGGCAGGCGCCGGAAGGTTTCTACAACCTGACGCCAGCCCATCTCAATCCGAATTCGAAATATTACCTCGCCATCAATACCGGCTTCCCGAACCGCTACGATGCTGCCAATGGCCGCAACGGCACCAACCTGATGATCCATGGCGCCTGCTCATCATCAGGCTGTTACTCGATGACGGATGCGCAGATTCTTGAAATCTACGGTTTTGCCCGCGATGCCTTCAAGGGCGGCCAGAAGACAGTTCAGCTGCAGGCATTTCCTTTCCGCATGACGGCGGAAAACATGGCCCGTCATCGCAAGAGCGAGCACCTCGAATTCTGGAAGATGCTAAAGGTCGGCTACGACAATTTCGAAGTGACCAAACGTCCGCCGGAAGTGAATGTCTGCGAGAAGAAATATGTCTTCAACCAGCAGGCGGAAGGTGGCAGCTTCAACGCGTCGGCCCAGTGCCCGCCCATGAGCACGCCGCCTGCACTCGTCAGCGCGCTTTCGAGCTATGAGAAGACCTACGATCTCGCCTATGAAAAGGCGATGAAGAAATATGAAGGCATGGCCTGGTACGACCCGAGCGAAGCCGAGCGCAAGGCGCTGGTGGCCGAAAAGCGCAAGGGCCGCGAACCCGCCTATGCCCCGACGGGCTCGGCGCTGAAGGCCGGCAAGCTGATGAAGGAAACGGAATATGCCGCGCTGATGGAGAAGAAGGCGCAGCAGGTGACATCGTCTTCGCCAGCGACCACCGCAACCGCCTCGGCGCTACGTGGCCCTCGCCCTTCGGCTAACCAGCCGGCCACGGCGCCGCAATCGAACCCGGCACCAGCTGCACCGACAATGGTTGCCTCGGCTACGCCTGCAGCAGGCCAGACTGGCGCTGCTGTGCAGAGCGTTCCGGTGCCAGCCATGAACCCGCTTGCCTATTCCGCAGCCCCGGCGCCGGAAGCACCGGAGAAGAAGCCCTTCTGGAAGTTCTGGGCCAAGGAATGACCGCAACAACCGAGATCGTCTATGATTTGAGGGGGCTTAAATGCCCCCTTCCGGTTTTGAGAAGCCGCAAGAAACTTGCAACGCTGAAGACGGGGGATGTTCTCACCGTCGAGACGACCGATCCTTTGGCGGTGATCGATATTGCACATATGTGCAATGAGGATGGGCATCGTCTGGTGGAGACGACGGCGCTGGATAAGGGCCATCGGTTTCGGATTGTGAAGGGTGGGAAAACCGACGTTTGACGGTGTCGCCGGTGGTTCACCCCCCTCTGTCCTGCCGGACATTTCCCCCTCAATGGGGAGATCAGTCGCTGTGGCCGCTCGTTCCCTCGCCAATATGCTCGCTGCGACCGTCGATGCGGAAAAGAGTATTCGGAGCAGGCCCCTTGTCGATCTCCCCCCTTGAGGGGGAGATGTCCGGCAGGACAGAGGGGGGTAAGCCACATCCCGCCCGGCCGCCATTCCATACTACTTCAAAACCGCAACCCCAAAACCGCCAAAGGGTTATCCGTCAGCGCCTGCCTGTCCGGCCGGTCAATACCCGGCGCGCTGGTGAAGGCAGCGAAGAGGTCCTTTACGAAAGCCTCCGGCAAATCCTTCGTAATCAGCACCATGCGCGTGCGCTGATCAGCGGGGTCCGGCCAGGCGGAAAGACGCTCCGGCGCGTGAAAAATCGTCTGCACGCCATGGAGCACCAACGGCCTGTCCGGATTGTCCGTGAGCTTTACGATGGCCTTCATGCGCAGAAGCTTTTCACCATGCGCCGAGCGCAGCAAATCCACAAACATGTCGATGGCCATTGGGCTTATCGGCTCGTCGTGTATGATCGAAAAGGAACGAATGGATGCATCGTGGCGGTTCACGTCGTGGTCATGGTGGTGGTGGTGATCATCGTGGTCGCCGTGATGGTGATCATGTGCATGATCATGGTGGTGGTGATCGTGCAGCGCCTCTTCGCCTAACCAACGGCTGACATCGGCAGTTTTATTGCCGGCATCGTAAAGGCCGTTATTGAGCAGATAAGCTGCGCTCCAGTCGGTTTTGTCACCGTCCTCGATGATCGCGCGCGGATTGAGCGCCTCTAGGCGGGCAGTCAATGCCGCAATCGTGGCGTCATCGGCGAGCGCTCGTTTCGTCACCACAAGACGATCGGCCACAGCCACCTGTTTCACGGCTTCCTGATGATTGTCGAGTGTGGAGAGGCCATTCACGGCATCCACCACAGTGACCATGCCAACCAGCACGAAATTCTGCGCAATGACCGGGTTACCCATGACCGACTGCATGACGGGAGCGGGATCGGCAAGGCCGGTCGTTTCGATGACCACGCGCTTCACCGGCTTCAGCTTGCCGGTCTGGATACCGTCCATCAGTTCCGCCAGCGTGTCCACCAGTTCGCCGCGCACGGTGCAACAAAGGCACCCTTCCGCCAGTTCTATAATGCCCTCGCCCGCGCTTTCGACCAGCATGTGATCGATGCTGACATCGCCGAATTCATTGATGATGATCGCTGCGTCGCTCATGTCAGGATCCTTGAGGAGCCGATTGAGCAGAGTCGATTTTCCGGCGCCGAGAAATCCGGTGATAATGGAAACCGGGATACGATCGCGAGACATGTCTGGCCTGTATGTTGATTGCCGCTTTGGGGAAGTCAGTTCAGGACGTAAAACCCGCAACGGCATGAAGCTAAAACAAATCGCCCGAGGCTGGAAGCCGCGAGCGCCACTGTAATATCATAACATGATCGATCTGCGAATAGCCAAATGGCAGGCGGCCGGGAGACCTCTCCCGGCACCTTCGCCTGTCCGTCAGAATGTGGGGCGCGGGATCGGGATCGGCACATTCGCCAATTGGCCCTTTGCGGCCGCGCCCTTGGGCGCATTAACCGCGACCGTCTCGCTGCCCGGTATAAGACCGGCAAAGGAATATTCCGGCGGGCGGGTCATTTCCTGCACATAGGGCGAATGGATGACCATGCGGCCGGCATCGTCGCGTCCCTCACTGCGGATTTTGGCCGCCTTCGGGTTGCATATTTCGGCGCTGATATCGTTGACCTCTGCGGTATCGCCATAAGGGGCAAGCGAGGCGAGCGAGACACCCTGACCGGAAGGAGACGTCAGGCCCATCTGCAGAAGATCGGCCGACTGGTCGGTTCGACCCGCGAGACTATCGGCACCCAGCACCACAGTGATGATCGAGCGGCCATTGCGCACGGCCGATGCCACCTGGTTGAACCCGGAAGCGCAGATAAAGCCGGTCTTCATGCCATCCGCGCCATCGAAGCGGCCAACCAGCATATTGAAATTGGCGTAATTCTTTTTGCCGGTGGTGACGCCCTCAAGCGAGAAATAATGCGCATATTCGGGAAATTCCCGCTTGATGATCAGCGCCAGCAGCGCGAGGTCGCGGGCCGTCGTGTACTGGCCCTTCCCCGGCAGACCATTGGGGTTCACGTAATGCGTGGAATTCATACCGAGGCGCTGCGCCTGCGCATTCATCTGCGCCACGAAATTATCCGTGTTGCCGCCGATGGTCTCCGCAATCGCGACCGCAATATCGTTGGCGGACTTGATCAGCAGCAGCTTCAGCGCGCTGTCCATCGTCAGTTTCTGGCCGGGCTTGAAATACATCTTGGAGGCGGGCTGGTCGGCGGCCTTCTTGCTCATCACCACTTCGGTCTGCGGGCTGATCTTGCCAGCCTTCATCTGCGAAAAGGCGATATAGGCGGTCATCAGCTTGGTCAGCGAGGCCGGATACCATTTGCGGAAGGCTTCTTGGTGCGAGATCACCTTGCCGGTTTTGACATCGACCACCATTTTCGGATTGGCATTGGCCACCGGGGCCGCGGCGACGACACCTGCGGTGATGATGGCAATGGCTGCGGAAAGCCGGCGGGCGGCGTTTGGCGATTTGAAAGTCTGTGGCAAGGCTAGTCCTCGAATTCCCGTCTTCAGTCGGGGAATGGCAATATTCACCATATATGTCCTAGCAATGGCAAAGTACATTGATTACGTCAATTATGCGGCGCACTATCCACCACGGAGGATGGAGTTTTACGACACGCCGTACCGATGAACCCAGGAATGAACGAATGCCGATTTTGAACAGAGCCGCCGAACTCCAGCGGGAAGTCAGCGAATGGCGGCATCACCTGCATGAAAATCCAGAGATTTTGTATGATGTCGACAAAACCGCGGCCTTCGTCGCGGAGAAGCTGAAATCTTTCGGCGTTGACGAAATCGTGACCGGTCTCGGCCGCACCGGCGTCGTCGGCATCATCAGGGGCAATCTTCCAGGCAATCGCACCATCGGCTTCCGCGCGGATATGGACGCGCTGCCCATAGTCGAGGAAACCGGCAAAGCCTGGGCATCGAAAACGCCCGGCGCCATGCACGCCTGCGGCCATGACGGCCACACCGCGATGCTTCTCGGCGCGGCGAAGTACCTCACCGAGACCCGCAATTTCGCGGGCTCGATCGCTGTCATTTTCCAGCCAGCGGAAGAAGGCGGCGCCGGCGCGCTCGCCATGGTCGAAGACGGCCTGATGGAGCGTTTCGGCATCGACGAAGTTTACGGAATGCACAATATGCCGGGCATTCCGCTTGGCGCCTTCGCCATCCGCAAGGGCGGCATCATGGCGGCACCGGACAAGTTCTCAATCACGGTCAAGGGCCGAGGCGGCCATGCGGCCCAGCCGCATCGCACGATCGACCCCATCACCATCGGCGCGCAGATCGTAGGCAACCTGCAGATGATCGCCTCACGCAATGCCGATCCGATCCGCTCCGTTGTCGTCTCGGTCACGCGATTTCAGGCCGGCTCCAGCCACAACATCATTCCCAACGAGGCGCTGATCGCCGGCACCGTGCGCAGCCTCGATGAGACAGTGCGCGATCTCGCCCAGGAACGTATCAAGCAGATGGCGGAAGGCATTGCGCTTGCCAATGGCGCGGAAGCCGAAGTCGTCTATGAGCGCTATTGCCCGGTGACCTTCAACCACGCCGCTGAAACCGACCACGCTATCCGTGTGGCCCGCGATGTGGTTGGCGAACCGAATGTAGACCCCGATGTCGATCCCTCCATGGCAGGAGAGGATTTCTCCTTCATGCTGAAGGAAAGGCCCGGCTGCTTCATCTTTATTGGCAATGGCGATTCGGCCGGGCTCCACAATCCGGGTTATGACTTCAACGACGAAGCCATCGCCTACGGCATCTCCTATTGGGTGAAACTTGCAGAACAGCGCCTGACGAGCTGATGTCAGGCCAACGCGAAGAAAGCGGAGGACGAGATCAACCGCGATGAAGAACGCGGTTGATCCGCCGGCTGGGTCAGGTTAAAGAGCAATTCAGTGTCCACGTAGCTCAGCAGGATAGAGCACAGGATTCCTAAGACAAATTGGGGGTTGCGTCCGGAAACGACGCAATCGATCTGCTCAAAGTCGGGGAAAGCTTCGCTGGTCTTCCAGCATGCCAATCCCGAGCCAAGCTCCGGAGAAATCCGGTGAAGGTGTAGAGACTGGATGGGCAGCACCTAAAGGCCTCACGGCCCATGGTGAAGGGACAGTCCAGACCACGAACGCCCTTCCCAACAAGGCAGGGCGGCGGCGAAAGCCGAAGCGGTATGAATCCTGGGGTCGGAGGTTCGAATCCTCTCGTGGACACCATTTCCTGAAAATTTTTTAAAATCAATGACATAAATCAGATAGCCACCAGCAGACAGCTGGTCCGGGCGCGAGAAGTAGAGCGTATTCTTTGCCAGCCTGGTCGCCTGCAATTGGCAAATATCAGATCGACCGACATAATAGCGTTTCCTCCTAGAACACAGAAAGTTCAAAGCTTCGTAAGGGAACGTTGAAAGCCCGCGATCGCTTCCTATTTCCTATCAGTGACGACGAGGCGCCTGTCGAAGTGGGTCGCGCGAGACGAGGGAGATTTGATGATCGACGAATATGGTCCATATGTGCAGATGTCCACGCTTGGAGAACAGATGGCTGCCTGCTACCAGACGGATGCAAATCTCGCGCTGGAACCGCATCTGGCGCATTACATGGACGAGGTGGAGGTGAATATAGCCGCCGACAGCTTCAACCATGTTGGCTTCCTGAACAGGATCAGCAGCCGGTTGCAGGTGACGCTGGCGGCAACGACCAATCAAAGACGCCGGGAGTTTCTGCAAGCGATTGTGGCTTCGCTTCAGGAGCGGATCGACCGCCATTCGTTCGATGTGGCTCAATAGGATTGGACCGGTCATCTCCCCGCGGTTGACCGGCTTGCCGCACTTGGTTGACGAGACGGTCACAAGGCCTGTCTTACAGGAGCCCTCGGCAGCGTTGTTGACTTGGACGCGCCGTCGTCATTCGACGAAAATCCGGACACTCGACGCACGGCCATCGGCGTCAATCACCGTGAGTGTGGAAAACCCCTGCCCTTCCGGGCGCCATTCACTGCTGCGACGGTGGGATGCATCCGGCAGAGGCAAACCGTTGGCGAGCCAGCGGAAGGGTGCACGCCCGCCCTGGAGCTTCAGCACCAGTGGCGAGATGCCCGACTGGCCGGAAAGCTCCACCCGCGCGCCCTCGGGCGGATAAACGATGCGCGGGGCGCTTTCACGTCTTGAAGCCGAAAGCAGGCCGTTTGCGGTCGTCGTGAAACGCCGCTGGTTTGCCGGAAGGTCGGCCACGCTCACGCGCGCGACGCCGGAGGGTGCTGCCGGCATTGGCGTGATGGCCACGCCCGATTTTTCAAAGGCCTCGAAGAGGATGGGAGCGGCCGTCGCATAACCGGCAATACCCGGCACGGCGCCGTTATCGGCGCGGCCGACCCAGACGCCGACCACGTGCCGCCCGTCATACCCGATCGACCAGGCGTCGCGGTAACCGTAGCTGGTGCCGGTCTTGTAGGCGATGCCGCGCTGTTTCATGCCGAGTGGCGGCAGCACGCCGGACAGGATGTCCGAAACGTTCCAGATTGCGGCATCGGAAAACAATCGGTCGCCTTCCAGTCGTTCCGGGGCGGAGCGGACGCCATCACCGAGGCGTACCGGACCGTCGCCACCTGTTAGCCCGGCATAAAGCTGGACAAGATCGACAAGCGAAATACCGGCGCCTCCGAGAGCAATGGCGAGCCCGGGTGCTTCGTTGCCGGGCAACGCGAGTGTGACGCCAGACCGCCGGAACCGAACCATCAGCGCCGATGGGCTCACCGCGTCGAGCAATTTCACGGCGGGCACGTTGAGCGACAGTTGCAGCGCCTGCCTGATGCTGACATCGCCCTGATAATGCATGTCGAAATTGCGCGGCCGGTAACCGGAAAAATCAGCCGGGCGATCCTCGATGATGGTCTCCTGACCGATCAGGCCATCCTCAAAGGCGAGGCCATAAATGAATGGCTTGAGGGTCGATCCGGGCGAGCGTACCGCGCGGCTCATCTCCACGAAACCCCTCCTCGCGGTATCGAGATAATCCGCCGAGCCGACCTCCGCCAGAATATCCCCGCTCTCTGCGTCGGCCATGACGATGGCGACGGATACCTTATCGCCGATTTTTCCTGCTGCATGGCGCGCCACGCCTTCCAGTTCCCGCTGGATCGAAAGCTTCAGAGTCGAGTGTATTTCCGCAGCATTGGGGAATTTCGCACGCGCGGCAGCAGCCATGTGCGGTGCTAGCGCCGGCAGATCGCGCCGACTGGTCGGAACGCCCGCAAGCGTCGCCCGTTCCGCTTCGCCCTCACCCACGACACGTTCGACGGCAAGCCTCTGCAAGACCCGTTCCCTTGCCTGTCTCGCCGCCTCGGGATACCTGTCCGGGCGACGCCTTTCCGGCAATTGCGGCAGGGCGACCAGAAGGGCAGCCTCGGCCGTGTCGAGCCTTCCCGGCTCCTTGCCGAACCAGGCGAGGCTGGCCGCGCGTATGCCTTCGAGATTGCCGCCATAGGGCGCGATATTCAGATAAAGATCGAGGATATCCGCCTTGCTGAGCCGCCGTTCGATTTGAATAGCCCGCAGGGCCTGAAGAAGCTTTGCCGAGAAGGAGCGGTCGGCGCGTGGCTCGACCAGCCGCGCCACCTGCATGGAAAGCGTCGAGGCGCCGGATACGATCCGGCCGTTGCTCACCAGTTGCCACGCGGAACGCAGCAAGGCCCAGGGATCGATACCGTGATGGTCGTAAAAGCGTTGGTCCTCATAGGCGACCAGCATCCGCAGGAACTGCGGATCGACTTCGGCCGCCTTGGTGTCGAGCCGCCAGCGGCCATCCGGTGTTGCGAAGGCACGCAGCAACTTGCCGTCGCGGTCCAACACCTCGAAGGATCGCTGCCGCGCTGCCTCGAGCGGCGGCGGGTAGGCCTTGTCCAGCGCATCCAGACCGAAGGCCGCACCGCCAATAAGCAATGCGGCCATAACGAAGCCGACGATGACAGCTTTTTTCCGCCTCATGGGGTCGCCGAACGCACCTCCATGCGGCCGGTTGCGGTGCGAGCGGCAAATTGCGGCCGGTACATATCCTCAACAGACGCCGCCGGATGATCATAAGTACCGGGAGTGACCGCGCGGACGACATAGGCCAGCGCAATTTCCGAACTGTCCCCTGCCGAGCGATCGAAGGCCGCCACAAAACGGTCGTAGCGGAATTCTGTATGCGCCGCCTCCGTTTCCGGCAACCAGTCGAAATTCGACAGTTCGGCCGAATTGACGAGGCTCGGATTGTCGATCTCGAAACCGGAAGGCAGTAGATCCGTCACCAGAATGCGCGACTGCCAGTTATTTTGCGGCACCACGTTCAGAACCACGACATAACGTTCGTTCTGTGTGACGTCGCTCGGGTTTACCTCTTCACCGTCCATGGAGTAATAGGTGCGGGTGATGGTGAAGCCTTCGCCGCCGGCAGCGAGCGGCTGAGCCGGCGGGGCCACCGTAGTGACAACGGCCGTGACCGAATCAGCCGAGGCATTGGCGATCTTCAGCGGTGCGGCCAGCAACTCGTCGCCGCTCATCCGCTTCCCGAAACCGCCGGTCTGCAGATCACCGTTTACATCGAGACGGATATCCTTGTCCTCGCCTTTCACGGCCCGGGCGGCCAGCAGCATCCATGCCTGCTCCTGTGTGCTGGTATAGGGCTTCTTTTCCCATTCCCTTGCCACGGCACCGGCAAGCTGCGGCACGACGGCCGGAACCGGACGGCTTTCCGCCGCCAGCGCCAGCGCCGCCGCACCGTCGCGAAGGGCCGAGCCGTAATCGGCGCGGGCGAAGCTGACATTGGTGGCGCGGCTGGCCATGTCGAGCGACGCACCGAACACGGTCTTCGAACGGGTTTGGTCGCCGTAAAGCGAAAGGGCTGCGGCAACCTGCGCCTTGGCAAGCGGCGTCGGGAAATCGGCAAGCGCAGTATCGGCGTAATAACGCAGATCGTTGATCGCCGCCTTGCGGTTGCGCGCCAGCACATAAAGCGAATAGGCGATCTCGTTGCCGCGATCCTTGACATTGCTGTCATAGGACAGGCCGTTCTGCAGGTTGTTCAACGCCTGCACCATGGCCGCTTCGGGGACATCATACTTCTGCTCGCGCGCGCGGGTCAGGAAGTCGGTAATATAGGCATCGAGCCACAGATCGCCGTAACCCGGCGACCAGAGGCCGAAGCTGCCGGAACTCGACTGGAAGGACAGCACGCGGTAGACCGCTTCCTGAACCCTCTTACGGGTGTCGGGATCTTCAGCCATGCCGCTGTCCTTCGTCAGTTCCGAGACGTAAAGCAGCGGCAGCGCGCGGCTCGTCGTCTGTTCGGCGCAGCCATAAGGATATTTGTCCAGCATCATCACCAGCGCCGGGATATCGAAAGCGGGCGAGCGCGTGACATTAACGGCGACGGACGAGCCGAGGAGCATGCTGTCGGCCAGAAGATCGCCATTGATCGTCAGGCTGCTGTTCGGCGCAATCTTGATTTCGCGCCGCGTCGTGACTGGAAGAACGGCCGGGCGCACCGGAATGTTCAGAACCTGCTCAAGCGAGACACCTGCCGCATTGGAGACCTTGATTGTGATCGCGCCATTGCCGGGCTGTTCGCCCGTCAGCGGAACGGTCAAAGACGACTTGCCGCCCTTTTGCAGCGCAAGTGTCTGCGACACTTCACCCTGATCGACCGTCAGAGCCGTATTGCTGGTCACATCCAGCCGGTAGTCGCCGGCGTCGCCATCCGTATTGGCGATATCAAGCCGCAATTGCGAGATATCGCCGGGGGCGAGGAATTTCGGCGCGCTGGCCGTTACCACGACGGGATCGCGAATGATGGCATCGGAAACCGCATGTCCCACGCCGGTCTTCGTCCAGGCAACCGCCATGATGCGGGCCGTCCCGTTGAACTGCGGAATATCGAAGCTCACAGTCGCCTTGCCGTTAGCGTCGAGTTCGACCGGACCGGCAAAGAAGGCCACAAGCTTTTCCGTGGGCGGGCTGCCCTGAAGGGCCGCCCCGCCGCCATCACCGCCGGTGCGCAGCCGGCCGGTGGCGCCAAGCGAGCCGTCAATCAGGCGGCCATACAGGTCGCGGATTTCCAGTCCCAGCCGGCGCTGGCCGAAATACCATTCATCCGGCTTCGGCGGCTCATAGCGGGTGAGGTTCAAGATGCCGACATCGACCGCCGCAACGATGGCGTAGGCCTTTTCGCCCACACCAGCCCCCGCAACCGTGATCGGAATTTCGAGCGGCTGGCGCGGCAGCGTCTTCTGCGGCGCGCCGAGTGTGACGGCAAGCTTGCGCTCGGCCGGATCGACGGCAAGCCACTTGATGCCGATGGCGCGCATGGGCATACGGCTTTCCTGCGCGTCGCCGGGGCGGAACAGCGTCGCCGTCACATAAGCGCCAGCGCCCCATTCCTCGGTGACCGGAATGTCGATCTCGCCGCCCTCTTCGCCGATCTCGGCATTCTGTACCGCAATCAGCTTTTCCGAACCGGACGTTATCATCAATTCACCGGCGAAACGTGAGGAGACCTTGAGTTTGGCCGTATCGCCGATCTTGTAGCTCTGTTTGTCCAGCGCGATTTCCAGCGCATCCGGCGTTTCCGTCGAGCTTGCCTCGACATAGAAACCGGCATCGAATTCGACACTAGAAACCGGTGCGCCATTACCCGCACCCTCCACTTCCAGCCGGTAGCGGCCCCAGGTGACCGGCACGGAAATTTCGCCGCCATTGGCGTCGACCGAAAGCGTGCCGGTTTCCTGCTGCTTGGTGTATTCCACGGGCTCATAACGCCAGGAATTACCCTGACGATACCATTGATAGTTACGCTCTACCTTGATGAGCTTCCAGGTCAGGCCATTCATCGCCTGTTTGGCACCATCGGCACTGACACCGATGATATGGAAACGTCCAACGGAGTTCTGGGCGAGATCGCCGGAAAACTGCGGCTTGATGCCAATGACGGATGCTTCCGCCCTGATGGGCAGCGCCAGCGAGCGTTCCACGGCGCGGCCGCCGGCTTCGCGCATGCGCACGGTGATGTTGGCGGAGAGAAGCTGCGTTGTGGATGGCAGATCGGTGAGATCAACGTTGAAGCTCGCTTTGCCCTCTTCATCCAGGACCGGCAGATCGGCAAGCGTCGTGCGGTTTTCCTCTTCGCTTTCCTCGTCGGCCAGGCCGAAGAAATACCCTTCGAAATCGGCGCTGGTGCGCATCGGCTTGATCGCGACCTCTCCTTCCAGCGTCAGGCCGGCAGCGGGCGCGCCATAAAGATAACGGCCATCAACGTCGATTGCCGTTTCTGCGCCCGGATCGATCTGTTTTGCCTTGCTCGAGAGGTCAAACTCGGTGCGGTCAGGCACAAAATCATCGACAAGGAAGCTCTTTTCGCTGATCGCAGCCGTTTTCGGGTCGGTATGGATGCGCAATGTCCAGGTGCCGCGCATGGCATTTGCCTGCAACGGCAGATCCACCGCATGACCGCCAAGCGCCTTGCCGTCGCTGACAAAGCGCCGGTCTTCCACCCCGTCAGGGCGTGAGAAAATGAAAGTGAGCGGCAGGTCCTCGATTGCCTTGCCGTCAACGTCACGGGCCAGGGCTGCGGCATGCACGGTCTCGCCGGCACGGTAGATGCCACGTTCGGTCCAGCTGAACACGTCGATAGCACCGGGTGCTGCACGTCCCGTCACGCCGCGATCCGAAAGATCGAAGCCTGCACGGGTCATATCGAGGAACACGTAATCCTCATCGCCGTTGCGCGCGGTCAGGATGGCAGGCGCCTGAGCCGCCGTGCCGCGCATCAGGCCGGCAGAGAACACCGCGCGTCCGTCCGCATCGGTTTTCGCGGTGCCCAGCACCTCGTTGTTCTTCGCCAGGAGCTGCAGATCCACGTCCGCAAGCGGCTTGGCGCTGCCGAGTGCACGGACAAATACATTCAAACCGTCCGTTCCGGCATAGGTGGTGATGCCGGTATCCGACACGAGGAACCATTGGGTGGCGCGCGAATCCCAGGTTTCCGGCGCCGTGCCCGGCGGCACGGCAGTCAGCACATAGATGCCCGGCTTGCGCTCCGGCAAGGCCTCATCCACTGGAAAACTCGTGACCACATCCTTGTTGAGATCGGGCTGGATATCAATCGAGCCCTGCCAGACAAGCTCGCCGATTTCGTTTTCGATACGGTCGGCATTGTAACCGTCCATCTGCGTCAGAAACTGCGAATTTGCCAGCAGCGCGGTGATATTGCGGTCACCGACGCGATAAAGCTTCAGGTCGGCCTTGTCGGCATTCACAGAGACAATCGGAATGCCACGGCGCGCACTGCCCGGCAGCACGAAATTCTCGCCGGTGAAGCGCACGCTGGCCGTGCGGTCACGCACGTAAATATCGAGATTGACCTGTTTTTCCAGCGGCTCTTCCACGGAAGACGGCAGGCCGGCGCGCAGTGCGATCTTGTAGCGCTGGCCATGGGTCAGGCCTTCGACGCAAATTTCGCTGCCCTTCGCCTCGATGGCCTTAGGAGCTGCCCCATCCAGCGTGATGAAGGAAGAATAATCGACGCCATTCTTCACCAGCGGTTCGGAAAACTGCACGCAGGCGCGCGGGCTTACGCTGTCCGTATCCACCGTATTGTTGATGACGCGAAAACCCTGGCGCGTGCGCAGGTCGGCATAGGCCGCCTTTGTCTGTGAATCGTCGGTAAGCGCAAGGCTTTCCTTATAGGCATTGAGGGCTGCGCGATAATTCTGGGTTCTTTCAAATGCCTTCGCCAGCCGGTTCAGGGCTTCGGTGCGGGCGCTGACTGTTCGGCTCAGCTGATAGGCATTGATGGCGGCAGACGCCGCCTGCCCTGCGATCGAATAATTATCGGTGACCTGCGCCGCCGTTTCGGAAAGCTCCGCCCAGAGCGCGCCGTCGTCTGGCGTGATCGCAAGGGCCTGCTTATAGGTCGTAACCGCATCGGGAATATTGCCCCCGGCCGCCTGCTGCCGCGCCGTCTGTACGAGGGCTTCCACGCCTTGCCCGCCCTCACCGTCATTCGCCGCAAGGCCGGATTTCATTCGGCGCGCTTCCTGCTGCAGGCTGTCAGTGACGAAGGACAGGCGCTGCGGCGCGCCGATATCGGCTTCCGTCGCCACTTCGACAATCTTGCCCGCAACCGCACCGGGGAAGGCGTTCAGCTGATTGAAATCAGATTTGAGGAAGCACCATTTCACCTTTGGATTGTAGGTAAAGGCCTTGCAGGATGTGTCCCCGGCGCAAATCTCGCCACATTGCTCCAGCGAGACGTTTTGCTCCGTCCTGAGATCGAAGCCGAAATAATCGCCATTTTGGGTGGTCACGACCTTGCGGGAGGGTTCCGCCGCCATGGCTGGCGCAAAAATCATGGCGGCCGAGACCGCAACCAGCGAAATCCGGACGAGCGCGCGCAACGACATCAGTTCTCTCCCCGCAACAGACATGTCGGGCGGGACTCTGGTCAAATCCACGCATGGTTGTCAACGCATCTTCGTCAATTCGCGCCATGACAATCTGTGGAGAGTAAAAGAAGCTGCGATTAGTCCTCTATTTTACGCGCTTCCGAGATGAGCATGATCGGCACACCGTCACGAATTGGATAAGCAAGCCGCGCATTTTCGGAGATGAGTTCATTGCGGGCACGGTCATAGGAAAGGCGGCCCTTCGTCAAAGGGCAGACAAGCAATTCGAGAAGCTTCGGATCGACGTTGTTCATCCTGTCGTCCATGGCGGCGATCCTACTGCAGCACGTTGCCGCCCTCACCCGATCCTTGGGCAAGAACGATCTCGGTGATGGCGATCAATGTTTCGGCCCGCGTCTTCAGATCGGGCGCTTCCAGCAGCGCCTGTTTTTCGGCGGGTCCAAAGGGAGACATCATGGAAAGCGAATTGACCAGAACACGGTTGCCGGCCCTTTCCACACTCTCCCAATCCGCTTCCAGCTGGTTGGCATCCAGAAACGAGCGGAACACCCGCAGCAGGTTTTCACGGTCCACGGCCTCCTCATCGTATTCGCCGGAAAGATCGGCGATGAAGGGCGCGTGACGGAAACTGCGATAGGGCTTGCCGGCCTCCACCTCCTCCAGCAGACGGAAACGGCACACACCGGTGAGCGAGATGATGTAACGGCCATCGCCGGTTTCGGAAAAGGAGGTGATGCGGCCAAGGCACCCAACCGCACTCAACGGCCCGCCCTCTAGGCCCGATTCAATGACATGAAGGGCTGGCTGCACCATGCCGATGAGACGGTGACCCGCCAACGCCGTGTCGATCATGGCAAGATATCTTGGCTCGAAGATATTGAGTGGAAGATGGCCTTCCGGCAACAGAAGAGCACCGGGAAGGGGAAAAACCGGCACGGTTTCCGGCAGGTCGTCGCTCTTCACATATCTTGCATTTCCGACATGCATGGGAATCAAGCCCCCTGTTCACTGCTGCCGGCCGGCGGATCAACCGCCTGGCCGGGATATGCCCGCATTAAGAAAACAGTATCGACGAAAGCTTCCGGCGGCCCGCGACGGTCGCCGGATCCTTAAAGCCCCAGGCCTCGAAAAATTCGAGAAGCTGGCGGCGCGCGCCGTCGTCGTCGAAGGTCCGATCTTTACGCATGACGTAGAGCAGATGATCCGCCGCCTCGTCGCGCCGGCCCTGCGCATTCAGCACCTTCGCAAGCTTAACCCGTGCCTCGTGTCGATCCGGGTCGGCTGCCAGTTCGCTTTCCAGCGCCACGGGATCGCCGATCTTGCGGGCTTCCTCATATTGCGCGATCTTTTTCGAAACGAGCTGAATGCCCGAATCCTCATTGAGTTCCGCCGGCAGTGACGACAGCAATTCACTGGCCCGCTCATATTGTCCCGCGGCGATCATGCACTCGGCAATGCCGGCAATCGCTGCGGGGTTTTCCGGATCCGCCTGCATGACAGCGCCAAAGAGCTGTGCTGCGCCGTTGAAATCGCCATCGGCCAGAAGCTGTTTCGCTTCGGTCAGAACGGCCTCGATCTCCGCCTTGGGATCGCCTGCATCAGGGCCGGCAATCTTTTCGATGAATTGCTTGATCTGGCTTTCCGGCACCGCGCCCATGAAGCCGTCGACCGGCCGGCCATCGGCAAAAGCGACGATTGCCGGAATGGACTGGATGCCGAGTTGGCCGGGAATGGACGGGTGGTCGTCAATGTTCAGCTTCACGAGCTTCACGCGGCCATTCGCTTCGTTGACGACTTTCTCGAGCACGGGCGTCAGCTGTTTGCACGGGCCGCACCAGGGCGCCCAGAAATCCACGAGAACTGGCTGACGACGTGACTCTTCGAGAACGTCCTTGGAGAAACCAGCCGTCGTTGTGTCCTTGATGTGTCCGGAGGACGCACCATTCAGCTCGCCACTATAGTGCGCGCTTGCGGACATCTGCCCGCCGTAGGAACCGCCGTAAGGATTATTCGTGTCGCTCATGCCGGTCTCCCGTAACCTCTGTCATATGTCTTGATTGAAGCAAAGATCGTATCTCACTCGCTGACTTTCAAGACAAGCGGCGTATGTCCGGTCGCCTCGAGAAAGCGAATGAGATCCGCGGATGCGATTGTCGTCGTCTGATCGTTGGAGAGCGGGTGGCCATTGACAAGTTCGTTTTCCAGCAGCGCGCTATCCAACACAAAAGTGACCTGCCGGTCCGTGTCGTTGATTGCGCCGAACACCGTGACCGAACCCGGCACCACACCCAGATATTCGAGCATTTTTTCCGGCCGGCCGAAGGACACGCGGCTTGCCGCACCGATGATCTTATGGACGCTTTTCAGATCCACCACCGCGTTTTCTTCCACGGTCAGAACGAAGTACTGGTCCTTCTTGTCCTTTACAAAGAGGTTCTTTGTGTGGCCCCCAGGGATCAGGTCGCGCAATGACTGCGATTCCGCGACGGTAAAGACAGGCTCGTGCTGTTTCGTGGTGTGCGAAATTCCGAGCCCATCGAGAAATTCGAACAGCTCCGCTGCCGTCTTGCGAGAATTCTCCGCCATATGCTGCCACCTGCCTCTGCCGATTCCATTGTCGTTGCGTCATGATTAAGGGGGCAGCCGCCTATTGGCAACGCGGGAAAAATCGGCTGCAGGAAAAATTATCAATCTTTTCCGCCGCTTGTCGCATTTCTCAAAGAAATTTTCGCGTTTTTGTCATTTCCCTGTTGCATTCCAAAATCGATTGAGCGATATAGCGCCCGTCGCCGCTTCGGCGGCCCACGGTTCAGCATACTACCCCGGACCGGTGGATTTGAGCGGGTGTAGCTCAGGGGTAGAGCACAACCTTGCCAAGGTTGGGGTCGAGGGTTCAAATCCCTTCGCCCGCTCCAGTTTCCCAAGTCATGATCTTCCGGATGTTTATTTTTTCGCAGCGGCGGTTTTCGTTGCGGCGTCACCGGCTTCATATTGTCTGTGTACGAGCGGTACAAAAATCGTCCCCCGGGCGGAACCTATATCGAGGATGGCCGTTTGAACGCCGAGGCTCCTAACCTCAGTTCCCTCTGATTGCCCGCTGCCAGCGGGCATTTTTTTACCCTCTTTAAAGTCGCCACCTGCGCCCGCCCCTTTGAAACTACGGGTGAGAGCCCCGTCATACGCGGCTGAATGGCAGAACAACCCTGTCACCAGCAACAATATGACGCCTTGATCTTGCCATATTTCATTCAGTGTGCTTTTGTGCAGCCGCCCTTGTGGGAGGGGGTAGAGGTTGAGGCCCGCTGGCTGCATTTTAGCAGTAGCGGGTTTCCCTTTTTTTGGGCGAGATTCGCCGGCAAAGGCGTCTGATCCATTGCTATTTGCCGCTGAGACAAGCAACGAACTCCCGCGCTGCACGGTGAGGTATGGTTTTTTCGTATGAAGAAAAGTGGTAGCGGGAGAGGGACTTGAACCCCCGACACGCGGATTATGATTCCGCTGCTCTAACCACCTGAGCTACCCCGCCACAGGGGAAACGTGACAGTCATGTGACCGGCTGTTCCATCAGGATGAGCGGCTTATAAGGTGCCGCTCCCCAAAGTGTCAAGCGCAAGATGCGCAAAAAATTCGCTTTCCGCATCGCTGCAAAAAGCGAGTGGTTTCAGGCGGCAACCGGCTTTTCCAGAAGCGCCTTGAGCGACGCCTCGGCCTCCGCCGAGCGCTCGGACCGTTCAATGAAACCGCCGCCGTACACGCGGGCATCCGCGCCCGGCGCGGAATAAAGCACGCAGGCCTGACCGGGCGCGACACCCGCCTCTCCGGTCATCAGGTCCACATAGATACCATTCTCATCCGCATGCAGCACTGCCTCCGTCGGAGGACGGGTGGAACGCACCTTGGCGAAGCAGGCGAAGCCCTGCCCGGCGTCAACGGCCAGGTCGCCATCACCCAGCCAGTTCATGTCACGAAGATAGACGCGGCGGGTTTCCAGCGCCTCACGCGGGCCAACGATGACCCGGCGGCCACGCGCATCGAGATGCACGACGTAAAGCGGCTCGCCCGTCGCAACACCGATACCGCGGCGCTGGCCGATCGTATAATGCACGATGCCATCGTGGCGGCCGAGCACACGCCCGTCGAGATGCACGATATCACCCGCCAGAGCCGCATTCGGCTTCAGCTTGTTGATGATATCGGTATATTTGCCCTGCGGCACGAAACAGATATCCTGGCTGTCGGCCTTTTTGGCAACGACAAGCCCCATTTCTTCCGCTAAAGCCCGCGTTTCGGCCTTGGAGAGGCCACCGAGCGGGAAGCGCAGATAATCGATCTGTTCCTGCGTGGTTGCGAACAGGAACCAGCTCTGGTCGCGGTCGCTATCGATCGGCCGATAGAGCGCGCGGCGGCCCGCCTGACCGGGAACGGGGTTGGGCCGCGAACGGATGTAGTGGCCCGTGGCCAGCGCATCGGCACCCAGTTCCTGCGCGGTCGCTAGAAGATCGGCGAATTTTACCGTCTGGTTGCAGGCAACACAGGGAATGGGGGTCTCACCCATTGCATAAGCTTCCGCAAAGGGGTTGATGACGGTTTCGCGGAACCGCGCTTCATAATCCAGCACGTAATGGGGGATGCCCAGCGTTTCGCAGACCCGGCGCGCATCGTCGATATCCTGGCCGGCGCAACAGGAGCCGGCGCGGTGCACGGCGGCGCCATGGTCATACAGCTGGAGGGTGATGCCGAGGACATCGTAGCCCTCGCGCTTGAGGATACCGGCCACAACAGAAGAATCGACGCCACCGGACATGGCGACAACGATCCGGGTATCTTCCGGCCTCTTGTCAAAATCGAGCGTATTCACGTTTTTTCCCATCGTCAGTCATAACGGGGGTAAAGGCCCCGCCGCCTGTCGGTCATCCGCCGCAAGAAACCTTGCCCACCAAACGGGCCGTCCTGTCTCGCCATACCGCGGATTTAAGGGCTGCATATAGAAAGGAATGGCTTCACACGCAAGTACGGGGCGGAAAACCGCCCCGTAAAGCCGTCTGATTCCCTTGTAGAGGGCTTCAGGCACCAGCCGTCTTCTGGCCGCTGCTGCCGAACCACTTGTCGCGCTCCCGCCACAGGGCGGGCATGGCCAGCAATCCGATGGCCGTGAAGGCGATCAGCGTCTTGTTCAGCTGCGACAGTTCGGCCGTGCGTCCATCGAGATAATAAACGCCGTAGACGATCGCCACGTGCCACACATAGACCTGCAGCGAGTGGCGGCCGAGCAATTGCAGGAACTTCAGCGACAGCACCCAGATAACGCCTTCGGCGATGGAGCGCACGAGCGGGCGGTGGTGATGCGGTCCGGCAATCACGAGCCAGGTGAGGCCAACGCCGACGGCGAGGAAGTTGATGAGGTAGACCGGGCCGAAATCGGCGCGGATTTCCATCGTCGAAAACTTGCCCATCATGAATTCCGGCATCAGACCCCACGCGGTAGCGATGCGGAGCGGCATGAAGAACAGGCAGATGACAAGCGCGGCCTTCGGCAGCCAGGTGTGCTCCGGGGAGAAAATCTTCTTCCACGGAATGCGGTTCTGCGCCGTCATAGCACCCATCACCAGCGCCGAGTAGAACACCAGCTGCCAGCCGAGCAGGTTGAAGCTGACGCGAATACCCTGTTCGTCCGCGCCCTTGACGAGTTCATTGAGAGGCGTCGTCACAATCTGCTGCAGGCCAAGCTGTCCCGCCATCCAGACCAGCAGCGAGCCGGCCATGACATAGGCCCATTTGCCATCGAGGCAGAGCTTCACCAGGACAGGCGCGAAAATCATGTAGACAATATATTGCGGCAGAATGTCCATGAAGGTCGGCTGGAAGAGAAATGTCGCAATTGCCGCCAGACGCAGCGGATCGTCGAAAGACGTCATGCCGAGCCAATTGTACCAGATATAGGGCGCATGCGGGATGATCATACGGAAGAACAGAACGGCGATGACGAGACCCATCGCATAACGATAGAGTTCCAGCGCGCGGTTCCAGATCATCTGTTTACCGGCGTCATAGCCATATTTCATCATCTTGCGCGCGTATACCATGCCGATCAGCAGGCCGGACAGGAATACGAAGCCCTGCGCGTCCTCGACAAAGGCGAACTGACGATGGTTGATTTCCACCAGCCAGAAGCCGCCGGCAAACACCAGATGGTTGATCAGCATGAAGACGAGGAAGTAACCACGCATCCCGTCGATCAGGTCAAAGCGTTTCATTTCGATAGCTCTCCGTTCTCGCGGGCCGTGCATTGCCCGGCCACCCAGCCCGGCCTGCGAGATGCCGGGAATTGGATTGTCAACGCGCTTTTGCGGCTGAGGTTCCGCTCCCAAAGCGGTTTAGAACCGGCACAAAAAGTCACATTGACGTGTACGCCCTGTGGTTAGGACGCGGGGACTGAATGCCAGATGAATGAAAAAAGGCAATTCCGTGAAGCGGATGAGCCATGCACCAAGGACATACCGAGGCAAACAAGCCTCAAGGCCTTGCATGGCAGGGGAAAGCCGAATCCGCCGCGCGTGGCTGGCGGATATATCACCCGCAAGATCTCCCAATCTTTTTTGGCGGCATTCCGCCATGCTTTTTAGGAAGCTTTATCGAACGAAACGAACAAAGGCCCGGCGGTGAAGCGACCGCCGGGCCTTATCCGTTTAAGAGGCTCTGATTCGTCAGGCGGCGGCCTGGATGGCGGCGACCTGCCAGTTGTCGTTGCCGGGGCGGCGGACAAAGGTCCACATTTCCACCGATTCGGACGGATGTTGCTCGTCACCTTCGATCACCTTGCCAGAGGTGCGGTCGCGCATCACGTCGATGGCAGAGTAGCGCATCGCGACTGTCGCGTAGTCCTGCCCTTCTTCGTGCCATGCTTCAGCGACATCGCCCTGCAGTAGCGTCACCTCGCGCACGTCGTTTTTCACACCGCTGGTCGCGTTATCGCTGAGTTCTTCAGCGAGATATGACATGGCTTCGGGCGTCGTCAGTTTGCGCAATGTGCCATAATCCTCGGCGGCATAGGCAGCCTGCACGTCTTCCAGCATTTTCTGGAACGTCTCGAGGTCGCCCTGCGTGATGCCGATTTCGTCGCCTTCCGAGATGGCGTTGGCGTGGGGCGTGGGCTTTGCCGTTGCGGCAGCAGCAGCCGCTCCGCCCGCAGCGCCGGCCATCGCGCCGATCTTCGGGATCTTGAACGAGGATGCGGCCGGACCCGCCTGCGAACCGCCATTATAGGAGGAGCCGGAATGATCCGTGCGGTGCGAGCCGTTGGCCGATCCATAAGCGGGCTGGCCCTGACGGCGCGACGCGAAGAAACGCATGGCGAGCATGACCAGAAGGCCGATCAGCGCAACCTGCAGCAACATGCCGAAGAAACCGGCCATGCCGCCGAAACCACCACCCAGAAGCATGCCGAACAGACCGCCCATCAGAAGGCCGCCCATCAGACCACCCATCATGCCGCCGAAGAGGCCACGATTTTGTTGCGGCGCCTGTGCGCCAGGACGTGCCGGCTGAGCAGCGCCAGGAGCTGCCTGGTTGGTGTTGGGCGTCATGCTGCGGTTAATCGGCGCGGTCTGGCCGGGCGCAGTGCTGGTCGAAGGCGGAGCGGAGTAGGTCCGCGTGCCACGGCTGCCGAAACCGCCGCTGGCGCGACGTGCTTCTGCCATATCAACCGCCACAAAAGAAACCGCGATACCAAGCGCGGCGACTGCGAACAAACCCTTGAAGCGCCGAAAGGCAGCAAACATCGTTATCTCCTATTGGCCGCCCTCCCATGAGCGGCATCTCAACAGGCCATATAGCAACTCATGATCATCATTTTTAGACCGCTCGGCTTAAATTTTTTGTGATATGCAACCAAGGCGTGAGGCGCGTGAAATCTGCCGCAATTCGAAAGCTGGAAAAACAAAAACCGGCACAGGGTTTCCCCTGCACCGGTTCCTATTGTCCCCTTGGGAGGAACGATAGATCAGTCGACGTTGAACGTCAGCGGCTTGACCTGGCGGATGGCGGGGTTGGCGCGCAGCTTGTCCAGCACCTCTTCGGAAACCGGACCGTCGACATAAAGCAGGGCGATGGCGTCGCCGCCTTCCTTTTCACGTCCAAGCTGGAAGTTGGCGATGTTGACGCCAGCCTCGCCGAGCGTGGTGCCCATGAAGCCGATCATGCCGGGAACGTCGGTATTGGTGATGTAGATCATGTGCGATCCGACATCGGCATCCATGTTGATGTTCTTGATCTGGATGAAACGTGGCTTGCCATCCGAGAACACCGTGCCGGCAACCGAGCGGATCTGGTTTTCCGTCTTCACCGTTAACTTGATGTAACCGTCGTAAACGCCGGTCTTGTCGCGCTTGACCTCGGAAAGGATGATGCCTTTCTCCTTGATCATGACCGGGGCCGAAACCATGTTCACGTCGGCAACCTGACTCCGGATGAGGCCGGCCAGCAATGCACTGGTCAACGCCTTCGTGTTCATGTTGGCGGTTGCACCGTCATAAAGGATTTCGATTTCCTTGGTGGCGCTTTCCTGTACCTGGCCGACGAAAGACCCGAGAACATCCGCGAGACGGATGAAGGGCTTCAGACGCGGCGCTTCCTCAGCCGTGATCGACGGCATGTTGATGGCGTTGGACACGGCACCCTTGACGAGGTAATCCGACATCTGCTCGGCAACCTGCAGGGCAACGTTTTCCTGTGCTTCCGTGGTCGAAGCGCCAAGATGCGGCGTGCAGACGACGTTAGGAAGGCCGAAAAGCGGGCTCTCGGTGGCGGGCTCGACTTCGAACACGTCAAAACCGGCACCGGCGACATGGCCGGACTTGATGGCTTCCGCAAGGGCAGCTTCATCCACCAGACCACCACGGGCGCAGTTGACGATACGTACGCCCTTCTTGGTCTTGGCAAGGTTTTCAGCGTTGAGGATGCCGCGCGTCTTGTCGGTCATCGGCACATGCAGGGTGATGAAATCGGCCTGGGCTAGCAACTCGTCCAGCTCAACCTTGGTGACGCCCATTTCCTGCGCGCGCTCCGGCGACAGGAAGGGGTCGTAGGCGAGAACGTGCATCTTGAGGCCAAGTGCACGCGAGCAGACGATCGAACCGATGTTACCCGCACCGATGACGCCGAGCGTCTTGCCGGTGATCTCGACACCCATGAACTTCGACTTTTCCCACTTGCCGGCCTGCGTGGAGCTGTCGGCTGCCGGAAGCTGGCGGGCGACGGCAAACATCAGCGCGATCGCGTGTTCTGCCGTCGTGATGGAGTTGCCGAATGGCGTGTTCATGACGATGATACCGCGGCGCGAGGCGGCCGGGATGTCAACATTGTCGACGCCGATGCCGGCGCGGCCGATGACCTTGAGGTTGGTCGCGGCTTCGATCAGCTTTTCGGTTGCCTTGGTGGCAGAGCGGATGGCCAAGCCATCGTAATTGCCGATGATTTCAGCAAGCTTGTCCTTGTCCTTGCCGAGCTTCGGCTGGAAATCGACTTCGACGCCACGATCACGGAAAATCTGGACGGCGGTTTCCGACAGTTCGTCGGATACGAGTACGCGAGGTGCCATGGTTCACGGGCTCCTTGAAAAACGGTGCAGTTTTGAAAGCGGGAACTATGCGGCCCTGCATCAGCGCAGGGCCGGTATCAAAATCAGGCGGCAGCCTTGGAAAGTGCTGCCTTCTGCGTCTGGTAAGCCCAGGTGAGCCAGGGCATGACGGCTTCCATATCAGCCGTCTCGATGGTGGCGCCGGCCCAAATGCGCAGACCGGACGGGGCGTCGCGGTAAGCGCCGATATCGAGGGCGACATTTTCCTTTTCGAGCAGGGCGACGACGCCCTTGGCAAAATCGGCCTGTGCCGCGGCATCCAGCGCCTGGACCTCGGGATCAACGATCTTGAGGCAAACAGACGTGTTGGAGCGAGTTTCCGGCTTCACGGCCAGGTTGGCGATCCAGTCGTTCTTCTCGATGAAGTCGTAGATAACCTTGGCATTGGCATCGGCGCGGCCGATCAGCGCCTTCAGGCCACCGAGATTCTTTGCCCAGAGCAGCGCGTCGATATAATCTTCAACGCAGAGCATGGACGGCGTGTTGATGGTTTCACCGGTGAAGATGCCTTCGATCAGCTTGCCGCCGGAAACCATGCGGAAGATTTTCGGCAGCGGCCATGCCGGTGCGTAGCTCAAGAGACGCTCAACGGCGCGCGGCGACAGGATGATGACGCCATGGCCGCCCTCGCCGCCGAGAACCTTCTGCCAGGAGAAGGTGACGACGTCGAGTTTCGTAAAGTCCATATCCTGCGCGAAAGCCGCCGAGGTGGCGTCGCAGATGGTCAGGCCCTTGCGGTCGGCGGGAATGAAATCGGCGTTGGGAACACGAACGCCAGAGGTCGTACCGTTCCAGGTGAAGACCACGTCGCGGTCGAAATCGACTTCGGCAAGGTTCGGCAGCAGACCGTAATCGGCCTCGAACTTGCGAACGTCCTTCAGCTTCAGCTGCTTGACGACGTCGGTGACCCAGCCGGCGCCGAAGCTTTCCCAGGCGAGCATATCGACGCCACGTTCGCCGAGCAGCGACCAGAGCGCCATTTCAACGGCGCCGGTGTCGGATGCGGGAACGATACCGATGCGATAATCGGCGGGAACATCAAGAACTTCACGGGTGAGATCGATAGCCTGCTTCAGCTTGGCTTTGCCAACCTTGGCGCGATGCGAGCGACCGAGCGGCGCATCGGAGAGAGCATCTAGCGACCAACCGGGGCGCTTCGAGCAGGGACCAGAGGAAAAATGCGTATTGCCCGGACGGACGTCCGGCTTCACGATATCTGTCATTTGACTACCCTTCCAGATAGGCGCTCCACGTTAGGGTGGAGTGTCCTGACGCCGTTGCTATTCCTGTCGCCGATCCCAGTCAAGCGGAATATGTCGCTACGCAGAAGAATCTTGGTCCATATGCGTCATGTCCCTTGCCACATGCCGATAAAACAAAACCGCCCGCACCCGGAGGATGCGGACGGCCCGAAACTATCAGGTTGGCGTGACGTTTATTTATAAACGGCAGGCTGCAGAGGAATATCGGCAGGCGGCATGTATTGCGCGGTGTCGCAACCGTTGAAGACATAACGGCCGCCGACACGCACTTCATGCGAATAGAGGCCCTTGTCACGGCCGGGGCCGCCGCCATTCTCATAGGCGAACATGTCGCCCTTGTTGATGTGACGGAAACGGTAACCGATATCGGCCTTCAGATTACAGGTAACATCAATGGATGCGCCAGCCATAAGGGCGTAAGCGAAACGCCACTTGCCCCTGCCGCCGTGTTCGGTGGTCGGGTCGCAGCCAAGACCACTGACACTGCAGGATGTGTTGCGCAGCTTGTCCCACTTGACGTAGGAGCCGCCGATACCACCGCCGACATACGGCGTCACGCGTCCGTAAGTCCCGAGATCGACGTAGGCATTTGCCATCAGAGTATAGGCGCGAACCGAGCTAAGATCCTCCGAGACGCAGCGGCCGGGAACGGAACCGCAGAAACCGCTCGTGGAGCCACGAAAATCCGACTTGCCCATATAGTCGAAGGTCACGTCACTGCGGAAATAGTTGTTGAACTGATAACCGACACCGGCGCCAATGACATAGCTATCGTCGATCTTCGCGGTATCGAAATCAGCGAGATAGCCACCGGGGCCACCCTGATAATAATTGGCACCACGCAGCTTATTGAAAGAATAACCGACGTCGCCACGCAGATACCAGCCGCTTGCCTGGGTGATCTCCACTTCGGGAGCATAGGTCGGCGCAGGCTCAGCTTGATAAAGATCGGCGGCAATGGCGCTGGTGCCGGTCAGCAGGACGGCCAGAAATCCGGCCAGGGCGTTTTTCATGACTTCCACTCCAGAAGAGGCACGTGCGTTTGCGGCAGCAGATGCCAGTGAACTGTTCAGTCATGGAGATTGACGTAAAATGGTTAAGTCCCGATTAACCACGCTCATTCACTATATTCATTAGTAAATACTCAAAGAAAAAGCCGGCGGAAGGCCGGCTTTTTGCTGATTTATTGTTGCTATGCCTCACGCGGCAGAGCGGGCATTCGCGATGATGCCGACAAGATCATTGACGATACGCTCCACCTTCGCGCTATCGTCGCCTTCCGCCATCACGCGGATCAGCGGTTCGGTGCCGGAAGGGCGGATGACGAGGCGGCCATTATCGGCAAGCGCACTTTCCGCATCCGCAATTGCCTGCTGCACGACCGGGTTTTCCAGCGGTTTGCCACCGGAGATACGGACATTCTTCAAAAGCTGCGGCACGGGCTCGAACTTGCGACAAACCTCGCTCACCGTGCGGCCGGAGCGCTTGACCTTGGCGAGAACCTGCAATGCCGCAACGAGCCCATCCCCCGTCGTGCCGTAATCCGACAGCACGATATGGCCGGACTGCTCGCCGCCAACATTGAAATTGTGGTTGCGCATGTGTTCGACCACATAGCGGTCGCCCACCTTGGTGCGGGCAAGGGTGAGGCCCTTGTCGCCAAGAAAACGCTCAAGACCGAGATTGGACATGACAGTTGCGACGATGCCACCGCCGCGGAGCGTGTTGTCTTCGGCCCAGCTGTCGGCGATGACGGCCATCAGCTGGTCGCCATCGACGATCTCGCCGCGTTCATCAACGATGATGACGCGGTCCGCATCACCATCCAGCGCAATGCCGATATCGGCCCGCACCTCGTGGACCTTTTTCTGAAGGGCTTCCGGGTGCGTGGAACCGCATTCGAGGTTAATGTTGATGCCGTTCGGCTCGTTGCCGATGGTGACGACCTCCGCGCCGAGTTCCCAGAGAGCCGCGGGCGCCACCTTATAAGCCGCGCCATTGGCGCAGTCGATGGCGATTCGCAGGCCGCTCAATGTCACGTCGCGCGGCAGGGTGCGCTTCACGAACTCGATATAACGATAGATGTCGCCATCGACGCGCTTCGCCCGGCCGATTTCGGCAGGCTTCGCCAGTTGGGCGTAGATATCCTTGTCGAGGAGGTCTTCGATCTCCAACTCCAGCTCATCGGAAAGCTTGTAACCGTCAGGCCCGAAAAGCTTGATGCCGTTGTCGGAGAAGGGGTTGTGCGAGGCCGAGATCATCACGCCGATATCGGCGCGCAGCGAGCGGGTCAGCATGGCGACGGCCGGCGTCGGGATCGGGCCGAGCAGGAAGACATCGAGACCGGCGGCGGTGAAGCCGGCAACCAGGGCGTTTTCCAGCATATAGCCGGAAAGGCGCGTATCCTTGCCGATGACGACACGATGGCGATGATGGCCACGGCGGAAAATCGTCCCGACGGCAATGCCAACCCGCATCGCCAGATCAGGCGTCATGGGGAAGACGTTCGATTGTCCGCGGATACCATCGGTTCCGAAATAACGGCGTGCCATTTGAACTCCAAATCTTTTCAAGCATTCCGGCCTAGCTGAAAACAGCCGGAAGCGTTTTTGGCTAGATGCCACAAACCACGATAAACAGCACGTAAATTACCGCAAAAATGGCTTATATCTTGTTACCAAAATGAAAAGGCCACCCGGAAACCCGGATGGCCTTTTACAATTTCTAACAGACGCGGTCGATCAATGCGGCTGCGGCTCCATGCCGCCTTCGGCTTCACCGTCGCCCTTTGCTTCACCGTCACCCTTCACTTCACTGGGACCGTCCTTCTTGGTGCCGGCCTTCGGCACTGCCGAACCACGGCTGCCCGGAGAATCGTCGCCCAGATCGCGGGCGGGCTTCTCACCCTTCAGCAGGGCCTTGATCTCGTCACCCGTCAGGGTTTCGTATTCAAGCAGACCCTCGGCAATCGCAACGAAACCATCGTGATTTTCCGTCAGAATGCGGCGAGCCTCGGCATAAGCCTCATCGATCAGGCGGCGAACTTCCGTGTCGATCGTCTGGGCTGTGGCTTCGGAGACGTTCTTCGACTGCGAAACGGAGTGGCCGAGGAACACTTCCTGCTGGTTTTCACCATAGGAGACTTGGCCGAGCGCATCGGAAAAGCCCCATTGCGTCACCATGGCACGGGCAAGCTTGGTTGCCTGCTCGATATCCGAAGACGCGCCCGAGGTAATGTTTTCCTTACCGAAGGTCAGTTCTTCGGCAACGCGGCCACCCATCATGATCACGAGGCGCGACACCATCCACTTGTAGCTCATGGAATAGCGGTCGCCTTCCGGCAGCTGCATCACCATGCCAAGTGCGCGGCCGCGCGGGATGATCGTTGCCTTGTGCAACGGATCGGCCACGGCAACCTTCAGAGCGGTGATGGCATGACCGGCTTCGTGATAGGCGGTCAGCTTCTTTTCGGCCTCGGTCATGGCGGAGGAGCGGCGTTCCGCGCCCATCATGATCTTGTCCTTGGCGTCTTCGAACTCCTGCATGGTCACCACGCGTTTGTTGCGGCGGGCGGCCATGAGGGCGGCTTCGTTGACGAGGTTCATCAGGTCCGCACCCGAGAAACCGGGGGTACCGCGGGCGAGAACCTTGAGATCGACATTCGGCGCCAGCGGCACGTTGCGGATATGCACCTTGAGGATGCGCTCGCGGCCGACGATGTCAGGGTTCGGCACAACGACCTGACGGTCGAAACGGCCGGGACGCAGAAGTGCGGGATCGAGAACATCGGGTCGGTTGGTAGCGGCGATGAGAATGATGCCCTCATTCGCCTCAAAACCGTCCATCTCAACCAGCAGCTGGTTCAGCGTCTGTTCGCGCTCGTCGTTACCGCCGCCGAGGCCGGCGCCACGATGACGGCCGACGGCGTCGATTTCATCGATGAAGATGATGCAAGGCGCATTCTTCTTTGCCTGCTCGAACATGTCACGCACACGGCTGGCACCGACGCCAACGAACATTTCCACGAAATCCGAACCGGAAATCGTGAAGAACGGCACATTGGCTTCACCTGCGACGGAACGCGCAAGAAGCGTCTTACCGGTGCCCGGAGGACCAACAAGCAGAACGCCGCGCGGAATCTTGCCGCCGAGGCGCTGGAACTTCTGCGGGTCACGCAGGAATTCCACGATTTCCTCAAGATCCTGCTTGGCTTCATCCACGCCGGCAACGTCGTCAAACGTCACGCGGCCATGGGCTTCCGTCAGGAGCTTGGCCTTGGACTTGCCGAAGCCCATCGCACCGCGCGAACCACCCTGCATCTGCCGCATGAAGAACAGCCAGACGCCAAGAATGAGAAACATCGGCAGAAGCGTGCCGAGATAGCTCAGGAAGCCCGAGGAGCCATCGCTTTCCGGGCGCGCCACGATGGTCACGTTCTTGCTCTGCAAGCGCTCCATCAGGCTGTCGTCGATGACGGGGGAATAGGTCTGAAAGGCCGTGCCGTTTTCGGTATAGGTTCCGAGAACCCGGTTACCGGTGACGGTCACGTCGCGAACTCGCCCGGAATCCACGTCGCGGAGAAACTGGGAATACGGAATTTCCCGTGAACCCGTTTGCGTCGGCGAAGTCTGGAACATGCTGAACAGCGCGATCAGCAAGAGGGCGATCACGGCCCACAAGGCGAAATTTCTGAAATTTGGGTTCATCGAACTCCCCGAACTCACACGGGCACAACTACTGCCCGCTATTACGTGCCCTTAACATAAGGACGACATCTGCCCTTGCCAAGGCAAAGCGCATTATCTGATGCGTTTTGGTGTAAAAACTGTTCCAAGGCAATTCACGAAAATGAGGCCCGATTTAAACCGGGGGCTGTGGATATGCCGGCCGTCCGAACAAAACAGCGATCGTATTTGCCAACTCAAGGTCGAAGCGCGGCAGAAAAAGATCGAAGGGCGCCAGCCTTGGCGTCACATCGACCGTCAACTCCCCGGCCGTTTGCCCCGCCTCCGCTGCGGCGATTTGCGGAAGGCCCGATAGCGCCAATCTGGTCACTCCCGGCGGCACCGATGGAAAACCCGCTCCAGTACCAGCCTCCTCCGCGCTGACCCGGACAGGGAAAGGCGACCGGTTTTCCACGATGAAGCGATCATCCCACAGGCCCTTCTGATATGCCTCAAGACGAAGCTCCGGCAGATTTCGTAGCTCGCGGAAGATATATAGCCCATCCCGTCGGCGATCGAGCAGGACACGACCGACTGTCATACGTCCGTAATTGCCGGTTTTGAGGAAGCAAAGAACGCGCTCGATGCTGCCCGCGGCCGGCAGATAGGGCCGCCCGCCGAGACTTGCTATCAGCACTGCCAGCCCGTGCCGGAAATCCGCCCGATCAGGCGACACGCCGTCCGGCTGCAATTTCGCGAGCGCACCAGAAAAGACCTCGGCGTGTGCGCGCAGGAAAACTGCCGTTTTTTCAGAGGATATACGCCTTTTTTCCGCCTCTCCCCCATCGGCCGGAAGCGGAACATCAGGCAAGGCCTGCCGCATGCGAACACGCTCATATCGTGGATTTTCATTGCTTGGATCGTCGAGCCAGCGCCGCGAACGGGACGACACGTAATCGCGGATCGCCTGCCTTTCACACCTCAGGAATGGCCGCATGATCCAATGGCGCCGAGCGTATAAAACCGCGTCCGCCATGCCGGAAAGGCCGAGATTGTCCTCGCCGCTGTTGCGGGCAGCGCGCATCGCGACGGTTTCCCGCTGATCGCCGGCCGTGTGACCCGTCACCACGAGATCGGCATCGAACGCGACGGCTGCTTCCGCGATAAGCCGGTAGCGGGCAAGACGGGACGCTTCCGAAATGCCGGAGACCGGCTTTAAACCTTCCCACCGGCGTGTGACGTGCGGAATGCCCAGCTCGGCGCAAAGTGTCGCAACCTTGCGGGCCTCATCGGCGGATTCCACTCGCAGAGCGTGATCCACTGTAACGGCAGAAAGCCGAAGCAGATCGCGCCCCTTCTCGGACATCACCTCATGCAATGCCAGCAACAGGCCGGTGGAATCGCTGCCGCCGGAGATTGCGACGAGAATATGCGCAGGTTCGCGGAATTTTTCGACAAAGCACCGTGCGGCCGCAAGCGGCGCAATTGGCTGTTCGTTCGGAATGCGGGCATCAACCGGCATGGAAAGACCGCCGCAATGGCAGGGAAGAGATCAGCAGCTCAGCCGCTTCTGTTCACTGGCGACTTTGTTCAGCACGGTCTTCGAGGCATTGGGGTAACGCTTCGGCACCTCGCGCAGCGTGGCGCAGGCCGTTTCGGTATTATCGAGAGCGGCAAGGGACATGCCAAGCTTCATCAGCATTTCCGGAGCCTTCGGAGACTTACCATAGGCCTGGTGGCCGTTAAGAAAGGTCTTCGCGGCTTCGTTGAACTTGCCCTGAGAATATTGCGCTTCACCCAGCCAGAAGCTCGCATCCGCGGCTTTCGTGCCCTTGGGGTAACCCTGCAGATATTGTTGGAACCCCTGCTCCGCCAGCTTGTAATCACCGGAAAGGACATGACCGTAAGCGGCCTGGTAGATATCGCCTTCGCTGGTCAGCGCCGCTGTATTGACGGGATCGGTCTTGCGCGTGCTGTTGCCTGTTGTCACGCCGGGAAGGCTGCCGGAAGAATTGTTGGCGCCTGAATTGAGCGTGCCGCCAATAGGCATCCCCTTGGAATCAAGTTCGATCGAACCGAGCGTGGTCTCACCCGGCGCGCCTGTCGGAGCACTGGAGGGAGCAGACGGTGAAACGGAAGCGCCACCCTCGGGTGGCGTTTCGATGATCGTTGCAACGTCGTCGGTCGGGGGCGTCGCCGGACTGACCGGACTTGCCTCCGCCTTCTTTTTCGGCGTTGCTGCAGGACTTCCGCCCTTTCCGCTTTCCAGTTCCTGGAAGCGGAACTCATTGTCTTCCTGCGCCTTGCGGATCGTTTCCTGCATCTGCAAAAGCTGGAAGCTCATTTCCTCGATACGGCCGTTGAGTTGCCGGATCTGTTCTTCAAGCTGCTGAACCCGATAGGCTTCATTGGCCTGAACCCGGACGACCGGGGGCTGCTGCTGAGAATTGATCGTGCCGAAGCTACCCCCCGCACCGAACAGCGGACCCGAAACGGCTGTGCCGCTCAAGCCGGTGCAGGCTGCAAGCCCCAGCATTCCCGCCACGACAAGTTTCTTCATCTCATTCGTCCTGCCTTAACTGATTTGCACCGGAATAGTGCAAGCCGGATTTTTTCCATATCGACCGAAAAAGCAACTTAACTTCGGCCAAACTATGAAAAAAACAAAAGGCGGCCCGAAGACCGCCCTTTATTTACGTTCACAAAAACGTCAGGCGATTACATGCCTGCGCCGCCGAGAACCGTGACCGCGCGACGGTTCTGCGACCAGCAGGAAATGTCGTCGCAAACCGCGACCGGGCGTTCCTTGCCGTAGGAGATCGTCTTCATGCGGCTTGCCGGAACACCCTGAGAGGCCAGGAAGTCGCGGGTTGCTGCCGCACGGCGGGCGCCGAGTGCCAGGTTGTATTCACGCGTGCCGCGCTCGTCGGCATGGCCTTCGACCGTGATGGCGTAGTTCGGGTAACGGGCAAGCCACTGTGCCTGGCGCTGCAGGGTCTGCTGGGCGTCGGCGCGGATCGAGGTGGAGTCCGTGTCGAAGAAGATGCGGTCGCCGACATTGACCGTGAAGTCCTGCTGGGAGCCCGGCGTTGCAGAGCCTGCGCCACCAAGGCCGAGTTCACCGGCGCTGTTCGGCATGTTCTTCTTGTTCGCGCAGCCTGCAAGAGCAAGCGCGAGCGTCATGGCGATGACAGCCGGGTTACGGGCCAGTTTCTGCATGGGGCTGAGTGCCGAAATATGTGTACGGCTCATCGCCGGTCTCTCCTTAGGATTTCAATAACGTTGCCGGACACTAACTGATCGCGGTTAATAGCCGGCAAACGCTTATGGTTAACAGAAAGGAAATGTCCCAGTTTTTTGCTCCCTCACAACACTTTGCGGCAAGAAAGAGGCACATTTCCCTGTGGTATGCGTAAAACATCACGGCACCGGTTCAAGCCGGCGCCGTGATGGCAGTCATATCAGTCCAGAAGCGGCGACCAGGCCGGGTCTGAAGCGAAGGTCGGTGTCTTGATGAGCTGTTCATTATAGCCCGTCAGATCGATCGAATAGAGCTGCGGACCGCCCGCACCCGCGTTCTGGCGGAAGAACATCAGTACGCGGCCATTCGGTGCCCAGGTTGGCCCTTCATTGTGGAAGCCGCTGGTCAGGATTCGTTCGCCCGAACCATCCGTCTTCATCACACCGATCGAGAACTTGCCGCCAGACTGCTTGGTGAAGGCAATCAGATCGCCGCGCGGAGACCAGACCGGCGTGGAATACGAACCATCGCCGAAGGAAATGCGCTGCTGGCCGGAACCGTCGGCATTCATGACGTAAATCTGCTGGCGGCCGCCACGGTCACTTTCAAAGGCAACACGCTGACCGTCAGGCGAATAGGACGGGGCCGTATCGATCGCCGACGTGTTGGTCAGGCGTGTCGTGGTACGAGAGCGCAGATCCATGGTGTAGATATTAGCGTTGCCATCCTGCTGAAGGCTCATGATGACCTTCTGCCCGTCAGGCGAAAAGCGCGGCGAGAACGTCATGCCTGGGAAGTTGCCGACGACTTCACGCTGTCCGGTTTCCAGCTGCAGCAGATAAACGCGTGGCTGCTGGCCCTCGAAGGACATGTAGGTCACTTCCTGACGGCTCGGCGAAAAACGCGGTGTCAGGACGATGTCGTTCGAGTTGGTCAGGTTGCGGACGTTGAAACCGTCCTGGTCCATGATCGACAGCTGCCGCTTGCGGGCGGTCTTTGGTCCGCTTTCGGAGACGAAAACGACACGGGTGTCGAAATAGCCCTTTTCACCGGTGATGCTTTCATAGATCGCATCCGCGATGATGTGGGCGACGCGACGCCAATTTTCTGGCTGGGTGAAGAACTGCTGGCCTGCCATCTGCTTATTTGCAAATGTGTCCCACAGACGGAATTCCGCACGTAAGCGACCATCCCCTTCGCGCGTCACGCGACCCGTCACAAGCGCCTGCGCGTTTATGACTTTCCAGTCCTCGAAACGCGGCTGCTGATCCGGATTGCTGATCTTCTCGATAAAAGCATTCTTGTTGATCGGCGCGAAGAGACCGGACCGTTGGAGGTCGGCCGCAATAACGGCAGAAACCTGCGCGCCGATCCCATCTCCGGATATGAAATCCGTGATGGCGATGGGCAGCGGCTGTACATTGCCCTTGTTGATGTTGATTTGAACTTCCGCATTGGCAGGCACGACAGCAACCAGCGAAAACAACATGCCCGTTGCAACCATGAGGGCGCGGAGGACAGAATTCTTGATCATTGAAACAAGCCTTTCAGCTTCTTACGAAAATGGGACAGATATTTCAGACGCATAGTGTCGACTCCAGAATCTGTCGGCTTAAGTCGCGAAATCGGAGGCGTCGAAGTTGAAAACGATCGTGTTCCAACCCTTTTCGCCATCATATTTCTCGGGCGGTAAGTTCTGCAAAGGCGATGAGCGCAGAACGGCACGCCGGGTGCTGCTCTCCACTGCACGGCGGGTACCTTCAGGACCACCCGATGCCGTTACCTCCGGCTCGCCCACCACGTTCCCCGCCTTATCCAGCGAAACCCGGACCTGCACCCTTACCTCGGCTACTCCCGTCAGGCCGGCGACCATCGACCAGTTCTTCTGAACCTGGCCTCTGACATTGTCCATTTCGCTGGCGCTCAATCCCGTACCGATGGTCTTCTTGCCGCCAAGAGACGCCGTCTGGGTCGAGCGCTTTGCGCCGCCGCCCGAAGGTGCCTGCTTGTTAAGCAGCGCAGAAATTTCGTCGGCGTTAAATTCACTCGCCTGAGAGGAAGCAGATTTCGCCGTCTCCTGCTTCTTCTCACCGGGTTTCTTATCCGAAGGCTTGTCCGTGGACTTGGCCTGATCGGGCTTCTTCTCAGCTGGTTTTTCGGCTGGTTTCTGCTCGGCGGGCTTCGTCTCGGCCTGTTTCGGCTCTTCTGGCTTGGGTGGCTCAGGCCTGGAATTCGGGCGCGGAATGTTCTGCGGCACGGGGATTTCGGCCGGCTCCTGCGTTGCCGGCGGAGGCTCTTCCGCTTTGGTTTCCTGCGGTGGCGGCTCGGTCTTCGGCTGCGGTGTAATCTCAGGCTTCGTCTGCGGCAGGGCGGCCATTTCCTGCTGCTTCGGAGCCGAGGTTTCTTCCTTGACGATCTCCTTCACGTCGTTCGCTTTCGTATCGACGGTCGGAAGTGGCTTTTCCTGTTTGGGCGGGGCGGCCGCACTCATATTGTCGTTTGGCTTGGTCGTCGGCGTCGGCGGCGCCTCTATATCTGCCGTATTGTTACCGACATTCTGAGCGTTCTCGATGATATCAGGCCGGGTCGTCGGAACAGGAGCAGATTTTTCCGCCTTCGGAGCGTTCTTATCACCCTGCTGGATCTGGGTTAGCTCTTCAACATTCACCAGCTCCACCGGCAGTGCCTCAGCCTGAGACACGTCGAGGGGTTCCGGCGAGCCCAGGGAGACAAGGGCGAAAGCCAGAAGCGACGCATGCACGATCGCGGATGTGGTAAGGCTGCCCTTCATCGCTTTACGTCAATTGTCCTGTTTCTGCTGGGTCACAAGGCCGATATTTTTGAAACCGGCCGCCTGGATACGCGCCATCACATCCGCAACGACGCCATAGGCGGCAACGGAATCCGCGCGCACGAAAATGCGTTCGTTATAGCCGGTCGTGGCGATTGCCTGCAGCTTGTCCGCCACTTCAGCCGCTTGGATTTCCGTTTCCTGCAAATGGATCTGGCCATTGGCATTGACGGAAATGGTGATCGGTTGCGTGTCCGAATTCAACGCATTGGCGGAGGTCTGCGGCAGGTCGATCGGCACGCCGACAGTCATCATCGGCGCCGCCACCATGAAGATGATGAGCAGCACGAGCATGACGTCGACCAGCGGCGTCACGTTGATTTCGCTGATCGCGCCGCCTCTGCGCCGTCCGCCGCGTCCACCCCGGCGTCCGCCGGAACCGCCGCCGCTGCCACCTGCTGACATACCCATATCATCTACTCCGTTTTGCCTTGCGGCAAATCACTCGACGGCATTGCAGTCGGCCGCTTACTGGGCGGCCTGCCGTGTCTGAAGTTTTTCATCGATCTGTCGCGACAGGATTGCCGAAAATTCGTCGGCGAAACCTTCCATTCGGGCGGAAAGCTTGTGCGCGTCAGCCGTGAACTTGTTGTAGGCGATAACCGCGGGAATAGCCGCGACAAGGCCGATCGCGGTTGCAAGAAGCGCTTCCGCGATACCGGGAGCCACGACCGCGAGGTTGGTGGACTTCGAACCGGCAATCGCCTGGAACGAGGTCATGATACCGACAACCGTGCCGAAGAGACCGATAAAGGGGCCGGCCGAACCGATGGTGGCGAGCGAGCCGAGGCGCGCCTCGTATTGCTCGCTTTCCCGCGCCATGGTCACGTCCATTGCCCGGTCGATACGCATCTGCAGGCCGATGGGCGAACGTGCGCCACGCTCGAAGGATTTTTTCCATTCGCGCATGGCCGAAACGAAAATTGCGGCCAGACCGCCATTCTGGCGCTCCGCCAGCGTCCGATAGAGCTCTTCAAGAGACTGGCCCGACCAGAACACCTGTTCGAACTGGTCGAACTGGCGCCTCGCCTTGCCGAAGCTCACATATTTGTCGAAGACGATTGCCCACGTCCAGACCGAGGCGGCGATAAGCCCGATCATCACGAGCTTAACGATGAGGCCCGCCTGCATAAACAGCGCCCAGAGACTTACATCATGCGTCGCCGCTGCCAAACCTGCCTGTTCCATAAATATCCAATCCCCGAATCCAAACGCCCGGTACGGGACCGGGCGATTCAAACGCGTGTTAACGCTCGAAGTCCTGCGGCAACAGCCGCCAACCCCTTAGCCATACCCCGATACTTGCCAGTAAGCCTTACTTGCCAATAAATTTGGTGAAAGGAAGGCGTGCGCTGCACAAATGCCAGTTGCTAAAGTAAGACACCATTATGGTTAAAGGAGTGTTACAACCCGGCCACGCCCGGCGGATTTACTGATCCGGCCCGTCAATTACTTCAGAAATTTTTCCGCCACCGTCTCGGGAAGACGCCTTGGCCGGCCATTGGCATTGATGACGGCTATGATGACCTTGGCGGCGACGAGCAGCGTTTCACCGCGCCTGATTTCCTGATTGAGCACCATTTTTGCGCCCCCGGCCTTCTCGGTGATGGTGGTCACCGTCAGCACGTCATCCATCCGGGCGGGGCTTTTAAAATCGATCTCCATGCGATGCACGACGAAGACCAGACCTTCTTCATCAGCGGTCAGAAGCGCACTTTGTTCACAGCCGAGGCAACGCAGGTAATCGGTACGGCCGCGCTCAAGAAAATGCAGGTACCGCGCGTGATAAACCAGGCCGGAAAAATCGGTGTCCTCGTAATAGACGCGTTGCATCAGGCGGTGACCGTGTTCGATCAGTTCACCCGACAGCGAAACCAAAAGCTCGCTCATAATGTCTCCTTGGGATTTTCAGTAGCGTCAGAGCGGCCCTCGCGGACAATCAGATGCTCGTGCCGCAGGGGCAAGGCCTCGATGCGCTCTGCGATGAAGCGCGGGCGCAGATCGTTCCTGATCAGCGCGGAAGTTCGTGAAGGCAGCCAGCGGAATTCGACCTCAACGCCATCCATCACCCTGTGGACGATGTGGTTTTCATGGAATGGCAGGGCATGGCCCAGCGAAACGAGATAATAAAATCCCAACTCATGGGCCGAATAACCGTCATAGGCGAAAAAGTTTTCGGCCGACCATAAAAGGCGCTCCACCGAACACGTCCGATCAAGCTCCTCACCGATCTCGCGAACAATGGTCTGCTCGGAGCTTTCACCGATTTCAGCCCGACCGCCAGGCAAGGCCCAGTAGTCATCCCCTGCGCCACGCTGCACCAGAAGATGATCACTCTGAAAAATGAGGGCTGCCACGCGCATGCTGAAAAGCTGCGGTCTGCGATCCAACCGGATCATGTGACGTTGGGGCGGAGAGATCATTTATCGTCCAGATCGCCGTCGTGCCAGACAAGGTGTCGCGTGGCCCTGGGCAGGTTCTCTATTTCGTCGGCGATGAAATAGGGGGGAATATCGAGCTCCGTCAATGCCTGCCGGGTTGCCGCGACCCAGCGAAACTCAAGCTCGTTATCGCCATCCTGAACACGGTGAATAATGTCGGTGGGATGAAAGGCAAGCGTTTGCGGCAGGTCCATCAGGTAATAAAAGCCGAGTTCGTGCCAGTCCTTGCCTTCGTAATGGAAGAAATTTTCGACCGCCCAGAGAAGCCGCCCGATCTTGGCTTCCACACCGAGCTCCTCGACCATTTCTCGCGCCAGCGTTTCTTCTGAGCGCTCACCCATTTCGGCACGCCCGCCTGGAAAGGTCCAGAATTTTTCATGTGTGGCCCGGTGCACCAGGACGTGGCCATCGCGGAAGGCCAGCCCCGCGACCCGCATCTGGAAAATGCGCTTCGGCTTGAACTTGATGCGGATGCGGGTGTCCTGCTTGGTATCGTGTGTCATTGGGCAGGCCTGCGGGCTGGAAACATCAAATCGGTTTCCGTCCACCCTAATGCATCCATCTCGTCTTTTCTCGCCTTTGCATCATCTCCCACAATGAATTCATCCAGTTGCGGCGGCTTGACCGGGGTCCCGGACAGCATCGCATGCGCCTGCCCGCGATGATGCGTCTGGTGCTGGAAGAGATGCGACAGAACGTCGTCGCAGCGATCCTGCTGGATACGCCTGCCGCGGTGGATATTGACAATAGCGGCGAGGCGATCTTCATCGAGCCCGTCGACAAGGGCGATCAACACCTCGTCAAGCTCTGTCTGGGCGCCTTGCAACGCCAGCATGTTGGCAAAGGGTTCCTCTACGGCAAAGGCGGCCAGTCCCAGTGTGCCGCCCTGCAACGCATCGATATAAAAGCGGTCGACAGTGTAGATATGATTGAGCGTCGCACGCAGCGTCGGGAAGAAACTGATGCGGCGGGCAACAAACGCCTCCTGCGAAAGCTGGAGACAGGCTTGATGCAGCCGGTAATTGGCGAGCCGGTTGTTGCGCGCAAGTTTGCGGAAAACCCGCAGCGGATCATAAGGCATCGGCATCCCTCCCGTAACACCTAACGGCGTCGTTCAATCGGTGCGTTCGAGCTCTGATCTGCTTTTCAGAACCTTGCCGCCATCTTCCTGTTCGATGAGATAAGCGGGTTCGTCTTTGCTGGCCTTACGCTTTATCGTGGAACCGGAAATCGTTCTTTCGACATCTTCGGTGAAGACTTCAAGGATTTTCCCTTCACCTGTACCCGTGCCCCAGTTCCAGCGGACCTTCGTACCCTTGCGATATCCAGACATGACCATCTCCGTGCCAAAGACGATCAAAGCCGGCAAGGCGGGTTTGTTCCCCTCAATCGTCCTCAAGCGTGAGCCGGAACTGTGCTGCCTCGAGATCCTTCGGCGGCTGCATGCCCAGATGTTTCCAGGCCGTGGCAGTCAGGATACGCCCGCGCGGCGTGCGCTGGATGAAACCCTGCTGGATCATATAGGGCTCGATGATATCCTCGATCGCGTCGCGCGGCTCCGACAGTCCGGCAGCAATGGTCTCGATGCCGACCGGGCCCCCGCCAAAATTGACGGCGATCATGGTCAGATACCGCATGTCCAGCTGGTCAAGACCCATATTATCCACCAGCAGCCGCGTCAAAGCCTCGTCGGCGATATCCCGGGTAACGGCTTCCGCCCGCGCCACCTCGGCAAAGTCGCGCACCCGGCGCAGAAGCCGTCCGGCAATGCGGGGCGTGCCACGCGCCCGCCTCGCCACTTCGCGGGCACCCTCATCCGTCATGTTGAGACCCATCAGCCGCGCACCGCGACGGACGATAAGTTCCAGTTCATCAACCGTGTAAAAGGACAAACGCACGGGAATGCCGAAACGGTCGCGCAGCGGTGTCGTCAAGAGGCCGAGGCGGGTGGTGGCGGCGACAAGCGTGAATTTGGAAAGATCGATCTTCACCGAACGCGCCGCCGGGCCTTCCCCGATGATCAGATCGAGCTGGAAATCCTCCATCGCCGGATACAGGATTTCTTCCACGGCCGGGTTGAGGCGATGAATTTCATCGATGAAGAGAACATCGCGCTCTTCAAGATTGGTCAGGAGCGCGGCGAGATCGCCCGCCTTGGCGATCACCGGCCCTGAGGTGGACTTGAAGTTTACTCCAAGCTCCTTGGCCATGATCTGCGCCAGCGTGGTCTTGCCGAGGCCGGGCGGACCGACGAACAGCACGTGATCCAACGCCTCGCCACGATTCTTGGCGGCCTCGATGAAGACCTTGAGATTGGCGCGCGCCTCCGCCTGCCCGGTAAAGTCGTCCAGCGACTGCGGGCGCAGGGTGGTGTCGATGTCCTCACCGCGCTTTTCCGGGGTGATCAGTCTGTCCGCATCGCTCATTCAGGGCATTCCATTATTTCTAGAATTCATGAGGTCGTCTTCGCCGCTATAACATGGCTGTCGCGCCAGGGCGCGTCACGAAATTCAACACCGCATCCGGACGCTTGTGTAACGGGCTCACCTTACCGTGAAAGCTCCTTCAGCCCCAGCCGGATCAGCTTGGCGCTATCCGCGCCCTCACCGCCATTTTTCAGCGCCGCGGCGACCGCATTGGCGGCCTGGTCACGCGAATAGCCGAGATTGGTGAGTGCAGATACGGCGTCCGCCACCGGCGCGGAGGCTACACCCTCCCCGAGTTCCTGCTTCAGTCCGATAGCCCCGGACGCCTCGCCCGCGAAAGCCGGGGCCTTGTTGCGCAATTCGGTCACGAGCCGCACGGCCACTTTGGGCCCAACCCCCGGCGCACGCGATATTGACGCCTTGTCCTGGAGCGCTATGGCATTGGCAAGCTCGGTGGGCGACAGGGTGGAAAGCACCGCAAGAGCGACTTTCGATCCGACGCCCTGCACGCTCTGCAAAAGGTTGAACCATTCCCGCTCCAGCGCCGAAAGAAAGCCGAAAAGCTTGAGCTGGTCCTCTCGTACATAGGTTTCGATGAAGAGGATCACGGCCTCTCCGACGGAGCCTATTTTCGACAGCGTGCGCGCCGAACAATAGGCGACGTAACAGACGCCATGCACATCCACCAACACGTAATCCGTGCCGATTTCCTCGATGCTGCCCTTCAGTTTTCCGATCATGATCGCGCCCGCTGCAATGAGACTTAAAATTAACCGGCCGCCAGCAGCCGACGCATCCTGTCACCGCCGCGATTATGGGCGTGGCAGATTGCGATCGCGAGGGCGTCCGCCGCATCGTTACCCTTGAACTCGGCCTTCGGCATCAGGATTTTCAGCATCATGTGAATTTGCTGCTTTTCACCATGCCCCACGCCGATGACAGCTTTTTTCACGGCGTTCGGCGCATATTCGAACACCGGCAAACCGGCACGCGCCGGAACAAGCATGGCGATGCCGCGCGCCTGTCCGAGTTTCAGCGTGGCCACCGCGTCCTTGTTGACGAAAGTCTGCTCCACAGCCGCCTCATCGGGCTGATGGCTGTGCACGATTTCCGCCAGGCCGTCATGAAGCTGGCAAAGCCGGGAGGCGAGATCCATGTCGCCATCTGAAGTCACCGTACCGGAAGCGACGAAACGCAGGCTGTTTCCCAATGTGTCGATCACGCCCCAGCCGGTGCGCCGTAGTCCGGGGTCGATGCCGATGATCCGAATCGTCTTTTGCATGAGGTACCTTATCTTTCCGGCCGCGAGACTGCCAGCGATAAGTGAACAAAACGACAACATTCCCGGGTACAGGCGTCAAATAGGGGCCAAAGTCGCCCCAGTGCCGACCTTTGGCAAAGGCCAATTTTTTTGATCCATCCTTCAATTCTACGCGACTTGTCTGGTAAATCCGCAGCCGCGCCTTACATCCGCTGCAAAGACCCAGATTACGCAGGAGCGTCGGATGATCCCCTTTTCCCTTCTCGATCTTTCGCCCATTGGCGAAGGCGAGAGCGTCAGCGCGGCGCTCGAAAACTCCCGCCGGATGGCGATCAAGGCTGAAGAACAAGGTTATAACCGCATATGGCTGGCCGAACATCACGGCATGCCCGGCATCGCAAGCGCCGCGACGTCGCTCGTTATCGCCCATGTGGGTGCGGCCACGAAACATATCCGCGTCGGCTCGGGCGGTATCATGCTTCCCAACCACTCCCCGCTCGTCATTGCCGAACAGTTCGGGACGCTTGCAGCACTTCTGCCCGGCCGGGTCGATCTTGGCCTGGGCCGCGCCCCCGGAACGGATATGCGAACCGCACGGGCGCTGCGCCGTAATCTCGACGCCGGTGCGGAGAATTTCCCGCACGACATCGTCGAATTGCAAAGATATCTCGGCCCGCCCCAGCAGGATCAGGCGATCCTCGCCGTACCCGGCATGAATTCGAACGTGCCTCTCTGGCTGCTCGGTTCCAGCACCTATAGTGCGCATCTGGCCGCAGCCCTTGGCCTGCCCTATTCCTTCGCATCTCATTTTGCCCCTGACATGCTGATGGAAGCGATCCATATCTATCGCGAGCGTTTCCAGCCCTCCGAGGTGCTGGACAAGCCCTATGTGATGGTGGGCGTGATGGGTGTAGGCGCCGATACCGACGAGGAGGCGCAGCATCTCTTTACCTCGTCACAGCAGCAATTCGTCAATCTGCGGCGCAATGTGCGGACGCAGTTCCCGAAGCCCGTGCACAGCATGGAAGGCTACTGGAACGAGATGGAGCGCTTCTCCGTGGAGCATACGTTGCGTTTTGCCGCCGTTGGCGCGCCTGAAACGATCCAGCGTCATCTCGACGGTTTTCTGGCTGAAACACAGGCTGACGAACTGATTGTCTCGATGCCGATCCACGACATCGAAAAGCGGCTGCGGTCGGTCGAGATTTTCGCCGACGTGCGGACATCCATCAAAAAGGCCGCCTAAACAAAAAGCCCCGGAGCGGATCGCTGCCGGGGCTTTTTTAAGAACGTGAAAATATCAGGCTGAAAGCTTGGCGAGAATTTCTTCCGACACTTCGAAGTTCGAATAGACGTTCTGCACGTCGTCATCGTCTTCGAGGTTGTCGATGAGTTTCATCAGCGACTGTGCCTTTTCTTCATCTACCGGTACCGTGTTCTGCGGCTTCCAGATGGCCTTGACGCTTTCGGCTTCGCCCAGCACGCCTTCCAGCGCCTTGGATACCTCGTTCATCGCTTCGAAACCGCAGATGATGATGTGGCCGTCTTCGGAAGATTCAACATCGTCCGCACCGGCCTCGATGGCCGCTTCCATCACCTTGTCTGCATCGCCGACTTCCGCCTTGTAGGAAATCTCGCCGACACGGTCGAAGGAGAAGGAGACCGATCCGGTTTCACCCAGCGCACCACCAGCCTTGGTGAAGATGGATCGTACATTGGAGGCAGTGCGGTTACGGTTGTCTGTAAGCGCCTCGACGATGACGGCGACGCCGCCAGGGCCGTAGCCTTCGTAGCGGACCTCATCATAGTTCTCGCCTTCGGCACCCGCAGCCTTCTTGATGGCACGTTCGATATTGTCTTTCGGCATGGACTGGGCCTTGGCGTTCTGGATGGCCAGACGCAGGCGCGGGTTCATGTTCGGGTCGGGCATGCCCGTCTTGGCCGCAACGGTGATTTCGCGCGCAAGCTTGGAAAACATTTTGGACCGCACGGAGTCCTGCTTGCCCTTGCGGTGCATGATGTTCTTGAACTGTGAATGACCAGCCATGGAAAACCTGATTTATCGTAATTTGGAGATTGCGGGCCTTATAAGTGCGATAGGCTCATCGTTCAAGCCCGCAGGCGCTTTCTCTTGCCGCAACAACAGAAGGAACTGATTTATCCGCTCTTCGTTCTGATCATGAACGCGACGGAGAAGGCCATCTTGTCCACTCCGCCGCAGCCCCAAACCGGAAGGAGAAGACATATGGTCAGCCTGACTGAAGCAAGAGAAGCCCCGGCCCGCCAGCTCTGGGACGAGATCAATTCCGTCCATGCCGGCATGCTCGGCCTTGAGGGCCTGCACAGTCACATGCAGCCTATGGCGCCCCATGCTGACCCCAAGACCAACACGATCTGGTTTTTTTCCAAAAAAGACACGGATCTGGTAAAATCGCTCAAATCCGGATCCCGCGCGCATTTCTGCCTCGTGGGCAAGGATCATGATTATCACGCCTGCCTTTCGGGCGTACTCGAAGCGCGCGATGACAAATCAAAGATCGACGAATACTGGAATTCAGTCACCGCCGCCTGGTACGAGCACGGCAAGAGCGATCCGCAACTGACCATGCTGGCGTTGCATGTCGATGATGCCGATATCTGGGCTTCGACGGACAGTACGCTGAAATTCGGCTGGGAAATCGCCAAGGCAAACATGTCGGATGACAAGACGCCGGACGTCGGCGTTCGCCAGCACCTCACCTTTGCCTGAGAACCCGCTCCCCGAGCCTTTCCCCGCCCGTCGCCATTTACATGCCTTTCGGCACCAGTATCTGCGGCTGGCGGGGAAGGTTTCTCATCGAGACCCGGATGACCGGATCGCTCGCATAGGCGATAGCGAAATTTTCGCCAAACATGGTCAGAAACTGCTCCAGCGGCGGGCCGGTGCGATGCATCGGCAGGATCAGCGCAGAGCGCAGGCGCTTGACCACCCTGCTCATGCTGTCGGCCCCCATGGTCAGACCACCATCGACAGGCACCATCAACACATCCAGGCGGCCGATCTCGGCATAATGCGTGTCCGTCAACTCATGATGCAGATGGCCGAGATGGCCGATACACAGCCCGGCAACCTCGAAGATGAAGATGGAATTGCCGTTTTCCTGAAAAGACTCATAATCTCCCCAGCGGTTGCGGATGTCGGTTGAGACATTGCGGATGTAAACGTCGCCCACGAGCACCTTGTGCTCGGCTTTTTCTCCCGGCGTATCGCTCCAGCCATGCAGCACATATTGAATGGCCGGGTCCGGATTGAGGGTGAAATGTGTGGAGTGCGCCCGGTTCATGGTCACCACCGTCGGCATGACGGGAGGGCGATAGACGCCGTTATAATCCGTGGCAATCGTTACCCCGCCGGGACTTTCGATCAGGTAGGTGGAGTGGCCGATGAAGCTGATTTTCACCTCTTCCTTCGCCGTGGCCTGAGCCAGCTGAACATTGCGCGCATCGAAGCGCGCGAACATCACGCCCGGAATGGCGCTGGCGATCGCCTGGCACTGGCTGACGGGAGGACGGCTCGCCGACTGGGAGAAGGCCGCTCCCGAACAGGCGATCAGTCCTGTTATTGCAAGCATTAGCACGCGCAGCATCATGCCACTCCCCTGAACTTGCGAAGCTGAGAGGATGGGACAGGTTTTGCCGAGCGTCCAGTTACATCAGCAACTGAAGGCTGGCACTCTCGTCATTGTGAACGCTTCGGCGGGATCAAACCCAGAAGGAAGGCAGCGTTTCCGAAAGTCGCGGCCCGATGCGCAGCGGCGCAATTTTTTCCGCAAGCCCAGTCCGGTCGGAAATCTCCACCCCGACACCGCAGATCGTGGCAGGCCCGCTCGCTGCCTCAAAGCGGCCCTTCGGCATCTTGGAGATAAAGCGGTTGATCGGCTCTTCCTTGTCCATTCCGAGGGAACTGTCATAATCGCCGCACATGCCCGCATCCGACATGTAGGCGGTTCCGCCGTTCAATATCTGTGCGTCAGCCGTCGGAACATGGGTGTGGGTGCCGACGACGAAGCTTGCACGGCCATCCACGAAATGTCCGAAGCACTGTTTCTCGCTGGTCGCCTCGGCGTGAAAATCGAAGATGATGGCATCCGCCTGTTCCTTCAGCGGGCAGGCAGCAAGAATGCTTTCCGCCGACTTGAAGGGGTCGTCCAGCTCCGGATGCATGAAGACCCGCCCCATGATGTTGGCGACCAATATGCGTGCGCCGTTGCGGGCATAAAAAATGCCCGAGCCCTTGCCCGGCGTACCCTCGGGATAATTGGCGGGCCGCAGGAACTGGTCATGGCGCTCGCAGAAGGAAACCGCCTCTTTCTGATCCCAGACGTGATTGCCGGTGGTGACAACATCGGCACCGGCATTGATGGTCTCGAGATAGATATCCTCGGTGATACCGAAACCACCAGCAGCATTCTCACCGTTGACGATGACGAAATCCAGCTTCAGATCGGAAATCAGCCCCGGCAATCGCTCCCAGACAGCCGTGCGTCCGGTCTTGCCAACCATGTCTCCGAGAAAAAGAAGCCTCATTCACCCGCCCCGATCTTGCGCATGTTTCGATATTTCGTCCCCTCTAACGGGTAATCCATCTTTTAAAAAGTGCTAAAGCGCCTTTTGCCCACTATCGGAGATCGACAACGGGGCTGAAAACCAGCGCAGACCGCTTTCTGTCAGAATGGCGTGAAGCGAGACATCGTGCGGTTCCGCGGGGATGTCTGCCACTTCCTGACAGTCAAAGGCGACACCGATGAGAACGGGCTGTTTGCCCTTGGCGTGCAACCGCGCGATGGCGCGGTCATAATGGCCTGCGCCATAACCAACCCGTTGCCCGTGTCCATCGAAGACGGAAAGAGGTACGAGCAGTATATCGGGATCGAGAAGCTCCGCATCCTCACCCGGACCGGTCGTGCCGAAGCCGGTCTTCACCAGCGGCGTACCCCTCTCGAAAGCCCTGAAGACAATGGTTTCACGATCCAGCACAACGGGAAGGACGAGACGTCCACCCCTTGCCCGCAACGCTTCCATCAGCGGACGGGTATCCGCCTCCGAGCGGATCGGCATGAAGCCGGAGATGACGGTCCCCGGCACAAGGGGAATATCCGCGGCACCGTGGGCGGTAATGGACTGGCTCTTCTCGTGCCGTTCCGCCAGCGTCAGAGCATCTCGCGCGGCGAGCCGTTCGCCGCGCAACCTTGCTTTTTCGGCAACGTCACCGGGCATCAGGCGGCCCGGCTCACGAGAACCTTGTCGATGCGGTGACCATCAAGGTCGATGACCTCGAAACGCCAGCCGTTGCGGGTTACATGTTCACCCAGTTCCGGCAGGCGACGGAACTCGTCCAGGACAAGTCCGGCGACGGTCTCGAACTCGGCGTCCTCATTGATCTGGAAGCCCATGCGATAAGCGAACTCATCGGCAGGCATCCAGCCGGCAACGAGGAACGAACCGTCCTCGCGCTCGACCATGGCCGGCTCTTCGTCGTCATCTTCCTGAAAGGCACCGGTAATGGCCTCCAGCACGTCGCCGGAGCTGATGATACCTTCGAAATGGCCGTACTCGTCATAAACGAGGACCATGTGCACGGTGGAGCGACGCAGCGACTGGATGACGTCAACGGCGCTCGTCAGGTCGGACACGACGGGCACCTCGCGCAGAAGCTCACGAATGTTGAGCTCCTTGCCGGAGGCCAGCGCATCGAAGGCGTCCTTGGCGAAAAGCACGCCAAGAATTTCGTCGGACGCGCCGTTGCGCACCGGCAGACGCGAACGCTGCGTCCCGCGAAGCTGCTCGCGGATTTCCTCGGCGCTGTCTTCGATATCGACCACCTCCACGTCGCGACGCGGCGTCATCAGGCCGCGCGCGTTGCGGTCAGCAAGGCGCATGACGCTGGTGATCATCGCCGATTCTTCGGTCTCGATCACGCCGGCGCTATGGGCTTCGGCCAGGACGGTGCGAATTTCATCGTCGGTAACCGACGCGTTGGATTCGCCACTATGGCCGAGAAGCGCCAGAATGGCCTTACCCGACCGGTCGAGCAGCCACACCAGCGGCGCGCCGACCTTGGACAGTAGCATCATGGTAGGCGCAACACGCGCGGCAATCTTTTCAGGATCGCGCAACGCAATCTGCTTTGGCACCAGTTCCCCGACGATCAGTGACAGGTAAGTAATGGCGACGACGACCGAGCCGACGCCAATTGCATCGGCCGCACGGTCAGGAACACCCTGCTCCAGAAGCCACGCCGTAAAGCGGGCACCGAGCGTGGCGCCGGAAAATGCGCCCGAGAGGACGCCGACCAGCGTGATGCCGATCTGCACTGTAGAAAGAAAGCGTCCGGGGTTTTCGGAAAGGCTGAGCGCCTGTGTGGCGCCCTTGCTGCCTTGCGTGGCAAGCACCTTTAGCCTCGCCGGTCTGGAGGAGACAACGGCAAGCTCGGACATGGCAAGCACACCGTTCAATACGGTGAGCAGGACCACGATCATAATTTCAGTAAACAAGTTTAGCTCTTTGGGCTGTTGAACGGCACGTCGCGGTTTTGGCCGCAGCGCCCCTTTTTAAAGGGCATGACAGACATACCAATCCGGATAATAGGGAATTGTTCCGCCATTGCAATGACAGGAATATAAAAAAGCCGTGCCCGGCAGTTATGAAAAATGACTGTCGACTATCTCGAGGGTACAGGGAAGCATCGGAATTGTCCCGAAACTTCAAGCGCGTTCCACGGCGACCGATGGAGATTTACGATCCTGGGTGCCTACAAAAGTAGGTGGGCACCGTGTGTCCAGCCCCACGGGACTGGCCAGGGACAGCTCCCTTTGGATCGAGTATGGCCCCAGGGATTGTGGTTCCTGTCGAGAAGCGCAGAACGCATTCAAGATATAGGACGGATCGGGAAAAACCGCCAGAGGCGCAGAGCGAAATTTTATCGCTTCGGAATTCCGGATGATCAGTGTGCCGCCGGTTTTGGGCGGTCCAGCAATTTTTCGGTAATGCCGTTCAGCCGGTCAGCCAGATCGCCGATGGCAAGCGCCACCATCTCATCCGACTTCGCCTTGTGCTCGGCCATGCCATCGCGATTGCGGGAGAGGGATGCGACCTCACCTTCCAGCTTCTCGATCTTGCGGTTGAGCTCGGAAAGCTCGTCCATCACCATGATACCAGCCATCACCGTTAGCCTCAGGTCGCCGATTTCTCCGAACTGGCTCTTGAGATGCCCGACATACCGGTCGAAACGGGTGGCAAGGTCGGTCAGGTGGTCTTCCTGGCCTGCTTCGCACGCCATGCGATAGGCCTTTCCGTCGATCATAACAGTAACTTGCGCCATGATACCCGCTCCTATCGATCCAGCACCGCGCGGATCGTCTCCATGGCCGTCACCAGCCGGCGCGAAACCTCGCGATTGACTTCTTCAAGACGGTTAGCGCGAAACTCGGCCTGGTCCAGTTCCTGCGCCAGTCTGGCGCGGTCGACATGGACGCGCTTCACCTCGTTATCGATCTCGCCGGTCTCTCTCTGCCGCTCGATACGCATATCGATGGCATTTTCGAGATTTGTGATGGCAGCATTCAGCTCCGTCAGCGCAGATTGTAAGGTCTTCTCAGCCGACATCGTTTTTTCCAACTCGCACGCCACCGGCCGAATCGTCCGGTTTCAGGCCATTTAAACGCTCACGAGGTTATTACCCGATTTACCATCCCGTCAATCAAACCAGTGCATTGTGGCGTTTTGCTCTGTGGATGAACGAAGAAACCGGGCCGGGCGGGACACGAAATCCGTTCCAGCCCCCGCTTTGCGAAACGATTTTTATCGACCGCAGAACCGCAATTGCCCGTCGATTTATTGACTTGCCTGCCTCACCTGCTATGGATCAACCCGCTTTTTGGATAGTTGCGTAAAACTATCTCCTTTCACCCGGAAACAGACGGAAAAGCCATGATTTCTCGCGACAAACACAACCGGATGGCAAATGCGATCCGCTTTCTTGCCATGGATGCAGTGGAGAAGGCCAACTCAGGCCATCCCGGTCTGCCGATGGGCGCCGCTGATGTCGCCACCGTTCTCTTCACCCGTTACTTGAAATTCGATCCCAAGGCGCCGCTTTGGCCGGATCGCGACCGTTTCGTGCTGTCGGCGGGTCATGGTTCGATGCTTCTTTACTCGCTGCTCTATCTGACGGGCTACGAGGACATGACGATCGACGAGATCAAGCGTTTCCGTCAATTCGGTTCCAAGACCGCCGGCCATCCTGAATATGGCCACGCCACCGGCATCGAAACGACCACTGGTCCGCTCGGCCAGGGCATCGCCAACGCCGTGGGCATGGCAATCGCCGAACGCAAGCTGGAAGAGGAGTTCGGCTCCGACCTGCAGAGCCACTTCACTTATGTACTGTGCGGCGACGGCTGCCTCATGGAAGGCATCAGCCACGAAGCCATCGCGCTTGCCGGCCATTTGAAGCTTAACAAGCTCGTTCTCTTCTGGGATGACAACAACATCACCATCGACGGCGAAGTTGGCCTCTCCGACAGCACCGATCAGATTGCCCGTTTCCAGGCGGTTCACTGGAACACCATCCGTGTTGACGGCCATGATCCGGATGCGATCGCCGCTGCCATCGAAGCCGCACAGAAATCGGACCGCCCGACCTTCATCGCCTGCAAGACCGTCATCGGTTTCGGCGCGCCCAACAAGCAGGGCACCCATAAGGTTCACGGCAACCCGCTCGGCGCAGAAGAAATCGCTGCGGCCCGCAAGAGCCTGAACTGGGAAGCCGAAGCTTTCGTCATTCCGGAAGACGTGCTGGATGCATGGCGTCTTGCCGGTCTGCGCTCCACCAAGACGCGTCAGGACTGGGAAGCCCGCCTCGAAGCCGCTGAGGCCGGCAAGAAAGCCGAGTTCAAGCGCCGCTTCGCCGGCGACCTGACGGGCAATTTCGATAGCTCGATCGATGCTTTCAAGAAGAAGATCATCGAGAACAACCCGACCGTTGCGACCCGCAAGGCCTCGGAAGACTCGCTCGAAGTCATTAACGGCGTGCTGCCGGAAATGATCGGCGGTTCTGCCGACCTGACGCCGTCCAACAACACCAAGACCAGCCAGATGAAGTCCATCACGCCGACGGACTTCTCCGGCCGTTACCTGCACTACGGCATCCGCGAACACGGCATGGCTGCTGCCATGAACGGCATCGCACTGCATGGCGGTCTCATTCCTTATGCGGGCGGCTTCCTGATCTTCTCGGACTACTGCCGTCCGTCGATCCGTCTTGCTGCCCTCATGGGCATCCGCGTCGTCCACGTTCTGACGCATGATTCCATCGGCGTTGGCGAAGACGGCCCTACCCACCAGCCGGTGGAGCAGATCGCTGCCCTTCGCGCCATTCCGAACCTGCTCGTCTTCCGCCCGGCGGATGAAACCGAGACGGCGGAATGCTGGCAGCTGGCGCTGGAACAGAAGCATCGTCCGTCTGCGCTGGCCCTAACCCGCCAGAACCTTGCACCTTCGCGCAAGGAATATGAAGAGAAGAACCTGTCTGCTTACGGCGCCTACGAACTCGTTTCCGCCAGCGACGCCAAGGTTTCGATCTTCGCTTCCGGTTCGGAGGTCGAAGTGGCTCTGAAAGCGGCCGCAACGCTGAAGGACAAGGGCGTATCCGCCCGCGTCGTTTCCGTTCCCTGCTTCGAACTCTTCAAGGAACAGCCGGAAACCTATCGCAACGCCATCATCGGCAAGGCTCCGGTCAAGATCGCGGTGGAAGCCGCCATCCGCCAGGGCTGGGATTATTTCATCGGTAACGATGGCGCTTTCGTCGGCATGCACTCCTTTGGAGCGTCCGCCCCGGCGAAGGATCTCTTCAAGCACTTCGGTATCACGGCAGAAGCTGTCGTCGCCGCAGTCGAGGCAAAACTTGCGTAAGGGCTTCCCAAGCCCTCACCATTCAGCAAAGACCAAGCCCATTCTTGATCGGGAGACTGTAAATGACTGTAAAAGTTGCCATTAACGGCTTCGGCCGCATCGGCCGCAATGTTTTGCGCGCCATCGTCGAATCCGGCCGCACCGATATCGAAGTCGTCGCCATCAACGACCTCGGCCCGGTTGAAACCAACGCTCACCTGCTGCGCTACGATTCGATCCACGGCAAGTTCCCGGCCGACGTCAAGGTCGAAGGCGACACCATCATCGTTGGCGGCGGCAAGCCGATCAAGGTGACGGCCGTTCGCGACCCGGCAACGCTGCCGCACAAGGAACTGGGCGTCGATATCGCGCTTGAGTGCACCGGCATCTTCACAGCCCGCGACAAGGCTGCTGCCCATCTGACGGCCGGCGCCAAGCGCGTCATCGTTTCGGCTCCCGCTGACGGCGCCGACCTCACCGTCGTCTTCGGTGTCAACCATGACCAGCTGACGAAAGATCACCTCGTCATCTCCAACGCATCCTGCACCACCAACTGCCTCGTGCCGGTCGTGAAGGTTCTCGATGACGCCGTTGGCATCGATCATGGCTTCATGACCACGATCCACTCCTACACCGGCGACCAGCCGACGCTGGACACCATGCACAAGGATTTGTACCGCGCCCGCGCCGCAGCCCTGTCCATGATCCCGACCTCGACAGGCGCCGCAAAGGCTGTTGGCCTCGTCCTGCCGCACCTCAAGGGCAAGCTTGACGGCACGTCGATCCGCGTTCCGACCCCGAACGTGTCGGTCGTCGACTTCAAGTTCGTGGCCAAGAAGAGCACGACGGTTGCCGAAATCAACGCAGCCATCAAGGCGGCTTCCGACGGCCAGCTGAAGGGCATCCTCGGCTATACCGACGAGCCGCTGGTTTCCCGCGATTTCAACCACGACAGCCACTCGTCGATCTTCGCCAATGACCAGACCAAGGTCATGGAAGGCAACTTCGTGCGCGTCCTGTCCTGGTACGACAACGAGTGGGGCTTCTCCAACCGCATGTCGGATACGGCTGTCGCCTTCGCGAAGACCATCTAACAAATACCCATCAGTCGATGCATTCCGGCGGGAGCAATCCCGCCGGATTTTTTATTCCCGGTTTTCCTCTACAGTGCCGCCATGTTTTCAATTTCCTGCCTTTGTCTGGTCCATTTTGAAACGGACAAGGGACGCAGGGATAACGGTCGTGCGCAATGCACTTCGGCCCTGCCGTATCTTTCGATACACCCCGCCTTGCGTTACCTTTCAACGCCGCCGACCGAGCGCTGACAGACCGCAACCCGTGGCGCATTGACTGCGAACGTGCAGAGCAATCATTGCGGTGGCCAGCGCGGCGTGAAAGAGGCGGTGGACGTGGAATCATTTTATCTGTTGTTGCTGGTGGCAACTGTTCTTGTCCTCGTCGCTGCCTTCTCGAGCCTCATCGCCTACCGCTTCGGCGCGCCGCTGCTGCTGCTTTTCCTTGTGATTGGACTTGCGGCGGGTGTGGACGGACTCGGTATCGAATTCACCAACAACCCTCTCGCCTATATGCTCGGTTCGCTGGTACTTGCCGTCATCCTGTTCGACTCCGGGTTTGGCACGTCGATCCAGTCTTTCCGGCTTTCCGCGGCACCGGCAATGGCGCTTGCCACGGTCGGCGTTATTCTCACATCCGTCTTTTTCGCGGGCGCAGCCGCCCTCCTGCTCGGGCTCTCCTGGCTAGAGGGCCTGCTGCTCGGTGCCATCGTCGCCTCCACCGATGCGGCAGCGGTGTTTTTCCTGCTGCGCATCGGCGGCATCCACATCCGCGATCAGGTGCGCTCCACGCTGGAGGTCGAATCCGGTACCAACGATCCAATGGCCATCTTCCTCACAGTCGCCCTGGTCGAGATCATCGCCAAAGGACAGGGCCTGGCCGGTATCGACAGCGGTTTTCTGCTGCTTTTTGTTGAGGAAATGGGCCTCGGTGTGATCGTCGGCGTGCTGGGCGGTCTCATGATCGCCGCCGTGGTCAACCGTTTTGCCGCCGATCGCGGGCTGGCGCCGATCTTTGTGCTTGCGCTGGCGCTGCTCGTGTTTTCCTTCACCGGCACGATTGGCGGCAGCGGCTTTCTGGCGGTCTATGTCGCCGGCATTGTCGCCGGCAATCGCAGAATCTTCGCCAAGGAAACGATCCGTCGCTTCCACGAAGGGCTGACGTGGCTGGCACAGATCATCATGTTCCTGATGCTCGGCCTGCTTGCCACGCCGTCGCAGTTTCCTGCAATCGCAATTCCAGCCATCCTGCTGGCGCTGTTCCTGATCTTCGTCGCCCGTCCGCTCGCGGTCTGGCTCAGCCTCATGCCGTTTAACTACACCCAACAGGAAACCTCTTTCGTCGCCTGGGTGGGCCTGCGCGGCGCCGTCTCCATCCTGCTTGCCATCATGCCCATCCTCGGCGGACTTGATGACGCCCAGATCTATTTCAATGCCGCCTTCATCATCGTGCTGGTATCGCTCCTCGTGCAGGGCTGGACCATCAAACCAGTGGCAACAAGGCTGGGGCTGATCGTGCCGCCGCGCATGGGCGAGGTGGACAAGCTGGAGGTTGACCTTCCCGGCACGGCCAATCACGAACTGATTTCCTACCGCGTGGCAAAGGGCAGCGCCATCCTGCAGGGCGAGCGCATTCCCCGCTGGGCGATGCCTTCGCTGGTGGTGCGTGACGGTAAATCGATTCGCTACCAATATGCCGGGCGACTGCGTGAAAATGATCTTGTCTATCTCTTCATCGCCCCCGGTTACTCCCGCCTGATCGACCGGCTCTTCGCGAGCGCCCTGCCCGTCGCCGATGACGACGCCGATTTCTTCGGCACCTTCGCGATCTCTCCCGCCCGCCCGGCGAAGGAGCTTGATGCCGCCTATGGTCCCGGCCTGCTTGCGCCAGCAGAACAGGCAATGAGCATCGCAGAACTCATCGAGACACGTCTTGCCGGACGGGCCGACTATGCCGACCGCGTGCGCCTCGGCTCCATCGTCCTGATCGTGCGAACTTTGGACGAACATGAGGCGATAGCGGGTGTCGGAATTTCGCTGGAGCCGGTCGAACCGGCTACCACCCTGCCGATCTTCATCAGCTTCTCGGAAATTTTCAAACGGGTGCGCGACTATCTGGCGCAGCGGCGTCAGTCGCGTTCCACCGCTACCGCACAAGACGTGGTCGTACCTTCAAACACCGTGAGAGAAAATGAAGCCTGACCGGCTTGCGTCGGCAATCAGGCATAGTATGGTCCCTGCCGAACTCGCAACAAATCAGGATCGACCTATGCCCGCTTTCAAGACCATCGATGACCTCAACGACATTGCCGGAAAGCGCGTTCTCGTCCGCGTTGATCTCAACGTGCCGGTCGCGGATGGCAAAGTTACGGACAAGACCCGTATCGAGCGGGTCGCGCCGACCATTCTGGAACTTTCCAAGAAGGGCGCAAAGGTTATTCTGCTTGCCCATTTTGGCCGTCCGAAGGGCGAACCCGTGGCTGACATGTCGCTTTCCCAGATCGTACCAGCAGTTGAGGAAGTGCTGGACCACGCCGTCTCCTTCGCGTCCGACTGCATCGGCGCGCCGGCGGCGGAAGCCGTTGCGAAACTGAATGACGGCGACATCCTGCTTCTGGAAAACACGCGCTTCCACAAGGGCGAAGAAAAGAACGACCCCACCTTCGTCGAGGCTCTGGCGGCCAATGGCGATATCTATGTGAACGACGCCTTCTCCGCCGCGCATCGCGCCCACGCCTCCACCGAGGGCCTCGCCCGCCACCTGCCCGCCTATGCCGGCCGCACCATGCAGGCCGAGCTTGAGGCTCTGGAAAAGGGCCTCGTCCAGCCGGTGCGTCCCGTCGTCGCCATCGTCGGCGGCGCGAAGGTTTCAAGCAAAATCGATCTTCTGATGAACCTCGTCAAGAAGGTCGACGCCCTCGTCATCGGCGGCGGCATGGCCAACACCTTCCTCGCCGCCCGTGGCGCCCAGGTTGGAAAATCGCTCTGCGAGCACGATCTGGCCGAAACCGCAAAGCAGATCATGATCGAGGCCGCGACTTCCGGCTGTGCCATCGTGCTGCCGGAAGACGGCGTCGTTGCCCGCGAATTCAAGGCCGGTGCGGCCAGTGAAACGGTCGACATCAATGCCATTCCCGCTGACGCCATGGTGCTCGATGTCGGCCCGAAATCGGTTGAAAGCATCAAGGCCTGGATTTCACGCGCGGAAACGCTGGTCTGGAACGGGCCGCTCGGCGCCTTCGAAATCGAACCCTTCGATGCAGCCACCGTGGCTGCCGCAAAACATGCCGCGGAATGCACGAAGGCCGGCAAGCTCGTCTCCGTCGCAGGCGGCGGCGACACCGTGGCCGCGCTCAACCATGCTGGCGTTTCCGAGGATTTCTCCTATGTTTCGACCGCCGGCGGCGCCTTCCTTGAATGGATGGAAGGCAAGGAACTGCCGGGCGTTGCCATCCTGAACGCCGCCAAGTAAACTTATCTCACTTGCCTGACACGAGGCCGGACAAGCGATGCTTGTCCGGCCTTGTTTTTTGGTAGGTGCACGCGGGAGGAAAAGTTTCAAACGATTGAAATCATTTCAATCGTTTCAATGAGTTAGCGTGCCATTTCCCTGCCCTGGAACTTCTGTTATCGGAAATTTATTGTGCCTTGGGAGAATAGCAAATGACCGAACGTCTCGAAGACATCGCAATCAAAATGGTCGCCGACGGCAAGGGCCTGCTCGCCGCCGACGAATCCACGGGAACGATCAAAAAGCGTTTCGACAGCATCAATCTGGAGTCCACCGAGACCGCCCGCCGCGACTATCGCGAGATGCTGTTCCGTTCCGACGACGCCATGAAGAAATATATCTCCGGCGTCATTCTCTATGAAGAGACCCTGTTCCAGAAGGCTGCCGACGGCACACCTTTCGTTGATATCATCAAGGCGGCTGGCAGCCTGCCGGGCATCAAGGTGGATATCGGCGCCAAGCCGATGGCCTTCCACCCGCATGAATTCATTACCGAAGGCCTCGACGGTCTTTATGAGCGCCTGCGCAAGTACCACGAAGCCGGTGCGCGCTTCGCCAAGTGGCGTGGCGTCATCACCATCGGTGAACAGCGCCCGAGCTGGGGTTCGATCAAGGCAAACTCCCAGTCGCTCGCCCGTTATGCCGCTCTCTGCCAGCAGGCGGATATCGTGCCGATCGTGGAGCCTGAAGTCCTGATGGACGGCGAGCCGGGCACGCATGACATCGACCGCTGCGCGGAAGTCACGCAATGGGTTCTGCAGACCGTCTTCGCGGACCTGTTCGACGCCCGCGTGAACCTCGAAGGCATGATCCTCAAGCCGAACATGATCATCGACGGCAAGAAGGCCCGCAAGGCTTCCGTCGAGGAAGTGGCGGAAAAGACAGTGAAGGTCCTGAAGGCGACCGTACCTTCCGCCGTTCCGGGCATTGCCTTCCTTTCCGGCGGCCAGTCCTCCGAAGAAGCAACGGCGCATCTCTCCGCCATGAATTCCGGCTATGACCTGCCCTGGTCTCTCACCTACTCCTACGGCCGTGCGCTTCAGGATACGGCCCTCAAGACCTGGGGCGGCAAGCAGGAGAATGTCGCTGCCGGCCAGCGCGCCTTCACGCACCGCGCCGCCATGAACAGCCTGGCGGCCAAGGGCAACTGGAAGCAGGAACTCGAAAAGGCAGCCTGAGGCTTCGCTCCAGAGCTTTAGTGAATGAAAGCCGCCTCCCGGGGCGGCTTTTTCTTATGGGCGCAGAAGCAGCGTTACCGACCAGATGACAAAGGCGGCAACCGCTATCTTCCAGCAATCGCCCCGTTTCTTCAGCCCCGGCAGGCCGAGCGGCCGGATAATCTGGACGGCCATGGCCAGCAGTAAAAAAAGGCCGATCGCCTTCGTCATTTATTGAGCCTTTTCTTTATTTCTGCATCGTCACAGGCTGGACATTTTTACCGTTCACCAGAAGAGTGCAACTCATTCGGGTAACTCCCGTTGTATGACCTGTCCGACCGTCCGTCCGAACGCATGAGAGTGTTGTCATGAGCAGAAATCTTCTACCCGTATTCGCTCTTTTATCCAGCACTCTGTTTCTCTTTCTCGGCAACGGTCTTCAGGGCCTCGTTCTGCCAGTGCGTGGCTCGGCAGAAGGTTACTCCAACGAGATCCTTGGTTTCCTCGGAACCTCCTGGGCTGCGGGCTTCGTTGTTGGTTGTTTTGTCGCGCCGGCCATCGTGCGCCGTGCTGGCCATGTGCGGGCTTTTGCGTCTTTCGTCGCATTGGTATGCCTGACCGTGCTCATGACCGGTCTCATCGTTGATGACGTCTGGTGGATTACGCTACGTGCTCTTACCGGCTTCTGCACCGCCGGCACCTCAATGATCATCGAAAGCTGGCTGAACGAGCGTGCCACGAACGAAAGCCGCGGCATGATCTTTTCGCTCTATATCGCCATCACGCTTCTGGGCGTCGTGGCGGGACAGATGATCGTGCCGATGGGAGATATCAGCAATACCTCGCTGTTCATGATCTGCGGCATCATTTATTGCATCGCCATTCTGCCGGCAACGCTTTCAAAGGCGGCCAGTCCACAGCCTTTGCAGAAGGTGAAACTGGATTTGCCGGCGCTCTATCGCAACTCCCCGGTCTCCTTCGTCGGCATTTTGATGATCGGCATCGCCAACGGTGCGTACGGCACGCTCGGCGCCGTCTTCGGTGCCCGGGCAGGCCTGGATCCGACCATGATCGCCATCATGGTGTCCGTCACGATTTTCGTCGGCGCATTGGCGCAGTTCCCGGCGGGTCGCCTTTCGGACAGGATAGACCGTCGTTACGTGCTGGCCGGCCTCGCGGGGCTTGGCGCCGTCGCGGGACTTGCGGTCGCAGCCGTGCAGCCGCATCACGTCTACGTTCTGATTCCGATGATCGCCGTTTACGGTGCAGCCGCCAATGCGCTCTATCCCATCGCCGTGGCGCACGCCAACGACTTTGCGGCGTCCGAGGATTTCGTCAAGGTTTCAGGCGGGTTGCTGTTGCTTTACGGCGTCGGCACCATTATCGGACCGACGCTCGGCGGCGCTGTCATGACCTATTCCGGGCCCTATGCGCTGTTTCTGGTCACAGCCGTCGCCCATATTTTGATTACTGCCTATGCCATTATCAGAAGCCGCAGGCGCGCCGCGCTTTCAACCGACGAGAAAGACAATTTCTCGACGATGATGCCGACGACGCCTTCGCCGCTGGTGACACCGGAGAGTATTGCGCTTGACCCGCGCGCGCCGCAATATCCCGGCGAGGATGGGGACTACGTGGAAAAAGGAGCAGGCATATGAGCCTCTTTGACGACGACCGCCCGCAAAAACCCGCTGCACACCAGATTGGCAGCGATCTCAGCCTTCTCTCCGTGGACGAACTGGACAGCCGGATCGAGCTTCTCCAGGCCGAAATCACCCGACTCGAAGAGGAAAGAAAGCGGAAATCCGCGGGAAGACAGGCGGCGGAGAATCTTTTCCGATCCTGATGCGCGGTGACCAATAAACCCGGCCCGCACGTGCCTAATGGCAGACTCGGTTCAACGTGCGTTCCAAAATAAGAGGTTTTGGGTCAGTCTTTCGTTTACCATTAACCAAAAATTAAGCTTTCTGAGAGATTACTATACATGTCCAGTTCTTCTGGATTTCAGGCATCTTCTCCATTCGGCGAATTGGTCTGATTTTTCTCCCTGTTTTACCTTGAGAGCCGCTTTCGCGGCTCTTTTTTTGCCGCCGCCGGCTTCGGTAAAACTGTGGGTATTAACCCTTCTTTAATAATTGCCTTGCGCATTTCAGGTAAAGATACCATCCTGAAAATACTAAAGGCCGGAACAAAATATCCGGATCGTCGTTGCCTGACAGTGTGGTGCGTGAGCAGGGATTTAAAGAAATGTCGGAACAGGTTTTAAATACCATAAGCTTTGCGGGGCGCGCGGCTGCTTCCAACCAGTTCAAGACCCTCTATACCGAAGGCATGACCCTGGTGGAGGAAACTGCGAGCTATCTCGACGGCGCCGGCCGCGCTGCCTCAAAAGTTCTGCCGCGCATGGCCTCAGTGCTTTATGCCGCGGAATCGATGCGCCTCACGACTCGCCTGATGCAGATGGCCTCCTGGCTGCTTCTCCAGCGCGCCGTCAACAACGGTGAAATGACCCGCGATCAGGTTTTGAGCGAGAAGAATAAGGTTCGCCTCGACAGCTTCAACGTCGACCGCAACGCGCCCGGCTGGAACGACCTGCCGGAGTCCTTCCGCGATCTTATCGAGCGCTCGCTGCGTCTCCAGAACCGCATCGCCCTGCTCGACCGCGAAATCTATCGCCCCTCCGAAGCCGCGAAGGTGCCGGACAATGAGAACAGCGTTCAGGCGCAGCTCAACCTTCTGCGCACGGCTTTCTCGATCAACTGAGAAAACACCACATTGAGTGGACAATTTGAAAGCAGGCTCACCGGCCTGCTTTTTTGTTTCAGCGGTCATGCGGGTAGATGCCGTCGCCAAAACAGCGCAACAAAAAAGCCCGGTAAAACCGGGCTTTTTTAACAATCCGTCCGCAAGGGAATCAGAGGCCGAGGCCGCCGAAACGCTTGTTGAACTTGGAAACGCGACCACCGCGGTCCATAAGCTGCTGGTTGCCGCCCGTCCATGCCGGATGGGACTTGGGGTCGATTTCAAGGTTCATGACGGCGCCTTCCGAACCCCAGGTAGAGCGGGTTTCGTATTCGGTGCCATCGGTCATGACCACCTTGATCGTGTGATAATCGGGATGGATATCAGCCTTCATGACAATCTTCCTGGTTAAGTGACGTGCGGTCCATTTGCCGCAATTGCGTCAACTGAGCCAATTCAATAAATGAAGCCATAGTCCAGATGGGCTATGGCTTCCCAATTCGATGCGGAGCCTATACATGAAGGTCGCCGAGATAACAAGAGCCTGCTATCCCCTTGTGAAAGGAGATGGCCGCCGGGCAGGAATTTTACCGCAGACCGGAAATTCGCCCGCAAAAGGCCGAAAAATGGCGAAGAACGAGGAGCATAGAGGACGTGGCAGACATCGAACAGCATAAAGCGGTGAAACAGAGAAGCCTGAAACCGCTCCTTGGCCTGTTTCCTTATCTCAGGCGTTATCGTGGCTTGATGGCTGCGGCTCTTTTTGCACTTGTTCTGTCTTCCGCCACGACTCTCGCCTTGCCGCTCGCCGTTCGCCGCATCATCGATCACGGTTTTCAGACGCCTGATGGCGGTATGATCAACAGCTACTTCGCCATGCTTTTAGCCATTGCGGTTGTTCTCGCACTCGCCAGCGCGATGCGTTATTATTATGTCATGACGATCGGCGAGAGGGTCGTTGCCGATCTGCGCCGCGATGTGTTCGCCCATCTCACCACGCTGTCACAGCAATTCTTCGATGCCAACCGCTCAGGCGAGCTCACCTCGCGACTGACGGCCGACACGGTGCAGATCCGCTCCGCATTCGGCTCATCTGCGTCGGTGGCGTTGCGCAACATCATCATGTGCTGCGGCGCCGTGGCGATGATGATCTATACCAGCCCCGGTCTTTCCGGACTCGCGCTGCTGGCCATTCCCTTTATCGTTTTTCCCCTGATTGCCTTCGGGCGCTCGGTCCGCGCCCGCTCCCGTACGACACAAGACACATTGGCCAATTCCGCCGCTTATGCTTCCGAGACGATTGCGGCGAGCCGCACCGTACAGTCCTTCAATGCCGAGACGCTGGCGAATGCCCGTTATGGCGCTTCGGTGGAAGCGGCCTATCAGGGCGCACGCGCCGCCATCGGCGCACGCTCCATCCTCACCGCTGTCGCCATCACGCTCGTCTTCGGCAGCGTTGTCGGCATTCTCTGGTATGGGGCGCAAAGCGTCCTGTCCGGTAGCATGACCGCGGGAACGCTCGGTCAGTTCGTGCTTTATTCGGTCATCGCGGCCAGCGGCCTTGGCCAGCTCTCGGAAGTCTGGGGAGAACTGGCGCAGGCCGGCGGCGCGGCGGAACGGCTGTCCGAACTGCTGGACGAGCGCTCGCCGGTTCTCGATCCCGTCGCGCCCGTCACTCTGCCCCAGCCACCGCGTGGCGAAGCCGCATTCGAGAATGTCGATTTTGTCTACCCGCTCGCGGCAGGACGGCCGATAGTCTCCGGCCTCTCCTTCAAAGTCAGCGCCGGCGAAACCGTCGCCATCGTCGGACCCTCCGGTGCGGGCAAGAGCACGGTCTTTTCGCTGCTGATGCGCTTTTACGATCCGCAGCAGGGCCGTATCACCATTGACGGCGCTGATATCCGCAACGTCAAGCTCGCCGATCTGCGGGCGCGCCTGTCCATCGTTCCGCAGGATGTGGCGATATTCGCCTCCTCCATCCATGACAATATCGCCTTTGGGCGGCCTGACGCGACACGGGAAGAAGTGCGCGCCGCAGCCATCGCCGCGCAGGCCGACAGCTTCATCGAACGCCTTACCGACGGATATGACACCCAGGTGGGAGAGCGCGGCGTGACGCTTTCCGGCGGGCAGCGCCAGCGCATCGCCATTGCCCGCGCCATCCTGCGCAACGCACCTATCCTGCTTTTGGACGAGGCCACCTCGGCGCTCGACGCGGAAAGCGAGACACTGGTACAGAAGGCTCTCGATGAGCTCATGAGCAGCCGCACCACCATTGTCATCGCCCACCGCCTTGCCACCGTTCTCAAAGCCGACCGCATTCTGGTGATGGATGAAGGCCGCATCATCGAGGAAGGCACGCATCAGAGTCTCATTCGCCAGAACGGTCTCTATGCCCGGCTCGCCCGTCTGCAATTCCAGACCGGGCCCGAAGAACTGCGCGCACAGGCCTGAGTTACGTCAGCACGCTGCGCCCCGCAACGCGCCCGGAAAACAGGCATCCTCCAAGGAAAGTGCCTTCAAGCGCGTTATATCCATGCATGCCGCCACCGCCGAAACCAGCCACCTCGCCAGCGGCATAAAGCCCCGGTACCGGCTCACCGCCGGCGTCCAGCACCCTCGCCTCAAGGTCAGTGTGCAGGCCACCCAGGGTCTTGCGCGTCAGCACATGCAGACGCACGGCAATCAAAGGCCCCATGGCAGGATCGAGCAGGCGATGCGGTTTCGCCGTTCGCATCAGCCGGTCACCGAGGTAACGGCGCGCACCGTGGATCGCCGTTACCTGCGTATCCTTGCTAAAGCCGTTTTCAATCTCGCGGTCGCGCGCTTCGATCTGCCGGCGGATGTGGCTGGTGTCCAGACGATCATTTCCGGCGATGGCGTTCATCGCAGGCACCAATTCTTCCAGCGTATCACGAACGGCGAAATCCTCGCCCCTTTCCATGAAAGCCCGCACGGGTCCAGGCGGCTCCTTTCCCAACCTTTTCAGCAACAGGCGCATATTCTTGCCCGTCAGATCAGGATTCTGCTCCGAACCTGAAAGCGCGAACTCCTTCTTGATGATCGCTTTGGTCAGAATGAACCAGCTGTAACCGCTGCCACGTTCACCCAGCATCTTCAGTGTGCCAAGCGTATCAAAGCCAGGCATGGCCGGCGCATGAAGCCGGTCACCATTCGCATCGCACCAGAAGGACGAAGGACCGGGCAGAATGCGGATGCCGTGACCTGGCCAGATCGGGTCGTGGTTTTTGACACCCTCGGTGTAATGCCACATGCGGTCACGGTTGATGACCCCGCCACCCGCCGCCTCGGTGATGGCGATCATGCGGCCGTCCACATGCGCCGGCACACCGCAAACCATGTTTTGCGGCGGCTGGCCCAGTCGTTCCACGGGCCAGTTGCGCCGTACCAGCTCCTGATTTCCGCCGATGCCGCCGGAACTGACAATGACCGCAGCAGCGGAAAGACTGAATTCGCCCTGCTCTTCCCGGCTGCTCTCCTCTCCGCGTTGCACGGGATCGCTCGCAAGAACCGCGCCGGAAACGCCGGTCACCCCGCCATCGGCGATATCCAGCCGATCAACCCGGTGGCGGAAGCGGAAGGATAGTCGCCCATCTGCCGCGATAAGCTTTGCCTTTTTAACGAAGGGAGCAAGCACCCCGGGGCCTGTGCCCCAGGTGACATGGAAGCGTGGAACAGAATTGCCATGGCCATCGGCCAAACCGCCGCCACGCTCGGCCCAGCCGACAACGGGAAACCAGCGCATACCCATGCGGTGCAGCCATTCCCGCTTCTCACCGGCAGCAAAATCGAGATAGGCCTCTGCCCAGCGACGCGGCCAGTGATCTTCCGGGCGATCAAAACCGGCCGAACCGAACCAGTCCTGCCTCGCAAGGTCGAGACTGTCTCGCACGCGCATCCGACGTTGTTCTGGGCTATCGATGAAAAACAGGCCGCCAAGCGACCAGAAGGCTTGTCCGCCCAGGTTCTGCTCACCCTCCTGATCAACCACGCAGACGCTGAGACCTCGCTCGGCAGCCTCCGTTGCCGCAACCAGCCCGGCAAGCCCCGCCCCGACAACGATCACATCATAGCGTTCCATCAGCCCCTCCCAGATATGACGGAATTACTTTTACGCGAACGTAAGTTTACTTTCGTCGGAAGGCAACCGCCCGGATGCGGTCCGCGATTTCAGCGCTCGGTCAGCTTGAGCTCGATACGGCGGTTCTGCTGCCGTGCCTCCGGTGAGTCACCTTCTGCAATCGGCTGATATTCTCCAAAGCCGGCGGCGACCAGACGGTTTGCCGGCACGCCCTTGGAGATCAGGAACTTCACAACCGAAGTGGCACGGGCCGAGGAGAGTTCCCAATTGTCGCGGTAGCGGCCGGAGCCGGAGAGCTGGACATTATCCGTATGGCCATCGACGCGCAGGACCCAGTTGATCTCCGCCGGGATTTCCTTTGCGAGATCAAGCAGCGCGGTTGCGAGCTTCGCCATTTCCGCTTGCCCTTCCGGATTGAGTTCATTGCCGCCGGAAGGGAAGAGCACTTCGGATTGGAAGACAAATCGGTCGCCGACGATGCGGATGTTTTCACGATCGGACAGAATTTCGCGCAACCGCCCGAAGAAGTCGGACCGATAGCGGTTCAGTTCCTGCACCCGCTGCGCCAGCGCGACATTGAGGCGGCGGCCGAGATCGGCGATCTTGACCTGAGAAGAGGCATCCTTGGCTTCCGAAGCCTGCAACGCGGCTTCGACCGAGGCAATCTGCGCCCTCAGCGCCGCAATCTGCTGGTTGAGCAACTCGATCTGCGCGGAGGCGCGGGAATTGGCCTGCCGCTGCTCGTCCAGTTCACCGGTGAGACTGCCGATACGGGCGTTGGCGCTGGCATTGTTGCCCGAGCCGGCGTCGAGCAGTGCCTGCAGCCGCGACCGTTCATTCTCAGACGCGGCAAGAGTGGATTGCAGGCTCGCCAAGGCGTCCTCCACATCCTGCTTGTTGCCCTTTTCCATGGCCAGAAGTTCGGTCAATTCGGCAATCTGGCTGTTGAGACGCGTCAGCACCTCGTCCTTGCCGGTAATCTCACGCGACAGCACGAATTGCGCGAGCACGAAGACCGTCAGCAAAAACATAATGGCCATCAGCAGCGTCGACAGCGCATCGACGAAGCCCGGCCAATAATCCACACCCCTGTCGCGGCGGCGGTTGCGCGCAAGCGCCATGGCTATTCGCTCCCGTTATCGTGCCGGGTGCGTCCGGAAGACTTCGTATCGCTGTCAATCCGCGCCGAAAGCCGGTCGAGCGTGCGGCGGAGCGATTTGGATTCCTCCTGTTGCGCCTCGATCCAGTCGCGCAACATCTGCTGTTCGCTGCGCATGTTCTTGACCAGACCCTGAATGCCTTCGGCAAGGCTGGTCATGGCCGCGAGCGAACGCTCGGTGCTCACCACGGCCCCTGCGTCGCCCCGGGACTCCCTTGGGGCGTCCGTCGTATCCGTCACCGAGGAAAGCCAGTTTTCGAGTTGGGTGTAGAAACGGTTCTGGGCGCGGCCGGCCTGAAGATCGAGAAAACCGAGAATAAGCGAACCGGAGAGACCAAGCAGTGACGAGGAAAAGGCCGTTCCCATACCCGCCAGCGGCGCGGTGAGACCGGCCTTGAGCGAACCGAGAATATCATTGCTGTCACCGGCGCTTGGGTCGAGAGACTGGATGACGTTGCTGATGGCGCCAATGGTGCCGATAAGACCCCAGAAGGTGCCGAGCAGGCCGAGAAATACCAGCAAGCCGACGAGATAACGCGAAGTATCACGCGTCTCGTCGAGGCGCGTTGCGATGGAATCGAGGATCGTGCGTTGCGTAACGGCAGAAAGGCGGACTTCACCACGCTTGCCGATCAGCGTGCTCATCGGCGCAAGCAGTTTGGGCGCGCGACCGACCTTTTCGACGCTGCCGGCGGCACGAAAGGCGTTGAACCAGCGGACTTCCGAACGCAGGCTCATCGTCTGCGTAAACACCAGAATGATGCCGATGGCGAGCACACCGAGAATGAAGCCGTTGAGCCCCGGATTGGTCATGAAGGCGGTGTGCGCCTGCCGATAGAGAATCGCTGCCAGAAAACCGACGAGGATCAGAAACAGAACCATCGTCCAGAGAAACGGTGTGGGGCTGGACAGCTTGTGGCTGTATTCCCGTGTGGTCACCGGTTTCTCGACGCCAAGATCGAGCAGCTCCGAATCCGCCATAACGTTCGCATTCCCTTTGGTCAGCTATCCAGCGGAAGCTATTTGAAAATTGCGACGATTTGAAGCGAAAAGCCGGTCTTTCGTGACAGGCCTTTCACGAAAAAAGGCATGGAGCCGAGCGAGGGAAAACAAAAACGCCCGGCGAACATTCGCCGGGCATCGAAAACTTGCAGAAAACGGCAGGTTTTCTGCTGAAAACCAATCAGCGGCCCGGAATAGGGCGGTTGGCCACCTCAACGAGCGCCTTGTGGATATATTCGTTGCCTGCAGCAACGGAACTGCTGCCGAAGATATCCGTGCCGCCCTTGATGTCGGAGGCGAAACCACCGGCTTCCCGAATCAGCACGAGGCCTGCCGCCATGTCCCACGGCGAAAGATCGGCTTCCCAGTAACCGTCGAGACGGCCAGCGGCAACGTAGGCGAGATCGAGCGACGCCGCACCCATGCGACGGATGCCTGCAGCCTCCCCCATGACGTGACGAAGCTCGACCAGGAACTTGCCGTGGTTGCCGCGGCCGAGATGCGGCACGCCGCAGCCGATGACGCAATCCGTCAGCGCCTTGCGCGCGGCAACGCGGATGCGGCGATCGTTGAGGAACGCGCCGCCGCCACGCTCGGCGGTGTAGAGTTCGTCGGTAGCAGGATTGAAGATCACACCGGCGACGACTTCGCCGTTACGCTCCAGTGCGATGGAAACCGCAAAATGCGGAATGCCGTGCAGGAAGTTTGTTGTGCCATCGAGCGGATCGACGATCCAGCGATGTGCACCATCGGTTCCCTTTTCCTCGCCGCCTTCCTCACCAAGGAAATCATAGGTCGGGCGCGCCTTCATCAGCTCCTCGCGCACGATCTTCTCGGCCTTCAGATCCGCCTGCGAAACGAAGTCGCTCGGTCCCTTGACCGAGACCTGCAGGTTCTGCACTTCGCCGAAGTCACGCGACAAAGACTTACCCGCCTTGATGGCGGCCTGAACCATGACATTGAGAAGGGCTGAACGGGCCATCGATGTTTTTTCCTGGAAAGCTTGCGAACCGCCCGGAAGCTCACCGGGCAGGCACGTCATTATTTTCTTGAATTGAAAGTTTGCGGTTCAAGACCACAAAACGCGCGGAAATTCAAGGTAAAAAGCCCATGGGTCAACCCCGGTCAGGGAACGCAACCCTTCCATTAGGTCGGACGGAAACGATTTGCGGCCTCGATCGCCTTCTTCTGCTGCTCGTCATTGATGCCGAGATAGAAGTCCTCGAGGGACGGATCCTTCAATCCGGCGCGGCGGGAAAGCACGTACCATTTGGCTGCCTCAACCGGATCAGGCCGGGTACCGAGTGCCTGAATATAGAGATGCGCAACCTTGTTCTGCGCCACGACATTACCGCGCTGTGCTGCGCCATAGAGCCAGCGGAAGCCTTCGTCGAGATTACGCTCGCCACCAAATCCGTTGACCAGCCAGATACCGAGATCGACCTGTGCAGTGTCATAGCCGGCCTTTGCGGCGCGCATCAACCAGTCGCGCGCCTTTGCCTTTTTCTCGGCCGGCACATCCTTCACGGACCAGTAAATTTGCGATACCGCATATTGCGCATCGGCAATGCCCTGTTCGGCGGATTTTTCATAGAAGGGCAAAGCCATCAGCAGACCCTTGGCGCCCGGATTTTCCGAAACCAATATCTGGCCCCAGTTGAACTGGGCAGAGGCGTTGCCGGCTTCCGCTGCACGACGCATGAAATCATCGGCCTTCGCCTTGTCACGCGTAACGAATTTTCCTTCCATCAGGATAAGGGCAAATTTGAACATGGCGACGGGATCGCCGCCCTGTGCGGCCTGCTGATACCAGAACGCGGCTGTTTTCTCGTCACGCGCAATGCCAAGTCCGCGCGACATCATTTCCGCCACCAGCGTCTGGGCGGGTGCGTCACCGTTCTGCGCGCGGTTCAGTGCCTTATCAAGCGCCTGCACATATTCGCCGCGCTGGAAATGGCCATAGGCCTCATCCACCCGGCCCTTGAATTCCTTCTCAGGCGGCAGTGCCGGCAGATCCGCACCCATGCGCTGATAGACGTTCACGCCGGCTGAGGGCTGCAAGTCCTTCTGCTCTTCAGATTGCACCCTGCCCTGACGGGTCGGCTGAGCCTCATTTTCCAGCTGTCGGGAAAGCGCATTGTTTTCACTCTGCGGCCCGGATTGAGCAAGAGCGACACCCGCCGGCGCGGCGAAAGCAAACGCCAGCAGCGAAACAGAGAGGCAGAAATGAAGCGAGCGCATGATCATCGCCTGTATCAACCGTCAAACCGTGGCGCTTTTTCGTCAAGCAAAGCGTTGATTTCAGAAACGGCCTGGGCGGCGCCACCGACATTATCGAAAACACCGCTGCGCATAGCCACGAACTCCACGCCCGTCTCCGCCACGGCAACCACGGACGAGAGGTCCGTGCCGCCCATGACGATGGCGGGGATTTCGATCATCGACGCCCACCACTCACCGAGCGCCAGGTTCTTGGGATGCGCCTCGGGCTTGATGTCGCCTTCGAGCTTCCCGAAAAACACGTAATCCGGATTGGCCTCGCCCTGCTCCAGCGCCTTGTGGCGGTCATCGGCATTTCCGCCGCCCACGATCAGTTTCGGGGTGAATTTTTCCACAGCCTCCGAAAGCGCCTCGGCGTTACCGACCACATGCAGCCCGTCCGCCTTCACCCGGCCGGCGACACGGCTGTCACCGGCAATGAGCGCTGCGGCACCCGACGCCTGGACGAGGGGTACGATCAGTTCGGCGCGTTTCTGGAAAGCGGCGTCATCCAGGCCGTATTGCGGAATGATGACCGAAGCGACATCGCCTCCCCGCAGCGCGGCTTCCACATCTGCCGCCTGCTTTTGCGCATCGTCCGATTGCGGGACGATCAGGACAAGGCGGCAACGGTCTTCAACAATGCTCATCGTTTCGTCCATTTCAGGCAGACGACGCTTCCGACGCGATCTGCACTCGTTTTCATATGACAAATCCGATAAACCGGACCGGCGAAAGGATCAACCATACATCCATGCTGACCGATTTTCATTTTTATCTCGTCGCCATTCCCGCAGTGGTTCTCGTCGGCCTTTCCAAAGGGGGACTGGGCGGCGCGCTGGCGCTGATGGGCGTGCCACTGATGGCGCTTGCCGTATCGCCCGTGCAGGCGGCGGCGATATTCCTGCCGATCCTGATCGTCATGGATATTGTCGCGCTCTTCGCCTGGCGGCACTACAACCATCGCCAGACGCTCCTTATCATGCTGCCGGGGGCTATCGCCGGCATTGCGCTCGGCTGGGCAACTTCGAGCATGATCTCCGCAGATGCCATGCGTCTCGTCGTCGCCTCGGTCACGATCCTGTTCGTGTTGCGTTACTTTTATGAGAGTTTCAAAAGCCGCAACGGTCAGGAAATTCCGGCAAAACCGCAAAGGCCGGCCGCCGCCACGCTCTGGTCCAGCCTGTCCGGTTATGCGAGTTTCGTGGCCCATGCGGGTGGACCGCCCTTCCAGATCTACGTTCTGCCGCTGAAACTCGACCCGAAGACCTATACCGGCATGAGCGTGCGCTTCTTCGCCATCATGAATGCGATCAAGCTCATACCCTATTTCGCACTTGGCGCGCTCGACGCCACCAACCTCAAGACATCGGCAAGTCTGCTGCCCGTCGCGATGCTGGCGACGCTGGCCGGTGCAAGAGTGGTGAAATACCTTAAACCATCCGTGTTTTACCCGCTGATGTATGCCATGGCGTTGATTGCGGCACTGAAACTGCTGTGGGACGGACTGCCGTTCTAATACGGCAATAAAAAAGCTCTGGCAGCAGGTTTTCGCCGCCAGAGCTCGAAAGGGTCAGACCGCCGACCCCTCATTCATCGAGGGCCAGCGATCTGCCATAAATCAATGTCTTGTGGAGGCTTTGAGCCTCTGAAGTTCATCCTTCAGGCGCAGTTTACGACGTTTAAGGTCCGCGATCTCTCTATCGTCAGACGACGGGGAAGCAAGAATACTTTCGAGCTCCTCCTCCAGAGCACCGTGTTTCTTTTCGAGCGATGCAATATGAGCCTGAATGGTCATGCGGCACGTCCTTCCTTTTTGAACCTACCTCCAGCTCTCCATCGCTGGAGTTTCAGGTTTGCGACGACAATGTGACACGGATCGGTCGGCTTGTCGAAGGCGAAATGAAGGCAATAAGTGGGCAATTTGGTCGCAACGGATAACTTCCCGTTACCGCGATTTGATGATAGAGGCTCGTGAACGATCACATACGCGCCGGAGGCTATCCGGCTGGCATAAAATGGGGATGACAAGATGCCCGATCAGGACCAGGCGGACATCAGGCTCACGCTGGCGCGGCTGCGCCAGGAGCATGAGGATTATGACGCGGCGATCAATGCGATGATCCAGACCAGCTGCGACGCGCTGCGGATACAACGCATGAAAAAGAAGAAGCTGGCCGTCAAGGACAAGATGACCCAGCTGGAAGATCAGGTCATTCCCGATATCATCGCCTGAGCCCGGAGACATTACGTGACAGCAGAAACGCCCCCCGTCGCCATCATCATGGGCAGCCAGTCCGACTGGGAGACCATGAAGAACGCCGCCGACACGCTGGATGCGCTCGACATCGAATACGAAGCCCGCATCATTTCCGCCCATCGCACCCCTGACCGGCTTTACGATTTCGCCAACGGCGCGAAAGACGAAGGCTTCAAGGTCATTATTGCGGGCGCCGGCGGCGCTGCCCATCTGCCGGGCATGACAGCTGCCATGACGCCGCTTCCGGTCTTCGGCGTTCCGGTCCAATCGAAGACCATGTCCGGTCAGGACAGCCTCTATTCCATCGTGCAGATGCCCGCCGGCATCCCTGTCGGCACGCTCGCGATCGGCAAGGCCGGCGCGATCAATGCGGCCCTTCTCGCGGCCGCGGTGCTGGCGCTTGGCGATGAAGACCTTGCCGATCGTCTGGACGCCTGGCGTGCGCGCCAGTCGGCGGCTGTCGCGGAATACCCCATGGACAGCGCCCAGTGACGACACACGACATGGCAAAGACAACCAACCTCACCATCGGCATCATCGGTGGCGGGCAACTCGGCCGCATGCTGGCGATGGCCGCGGCGCGTCTCAACCATCGTACCATCGTGCTGGAGCCGCAGGCGGATTGTCCCGCGGCACAGGCCTGCAACGACCAGATCGTGGCAGCATATGATGACGAAAACGCACTTGCGCAACTCGCAAGCCGCTGTGATGTCGTGACCTACGAGTTCGAGAACGTGCCCGTTGCCGCAGCAGAAAAACTCAGCGCCTCGGTTCCCGTTTATCCGCCGGCACAGGCGCTCAGCGCCTCACAGGATCGCTTGACGGAAAAACGCTTCCTCAACGATTGCGGCATTCCAACCGCCGATTTCCGCGCCGTGGATAGCCAGGAAGAACTGGAAGCCGCGCTGGCCGCCTTTGGCGGCAAAGGTGTGCTGAAAACCCGTCGCATGGGTTATGACGGCAAGGGCCAGCGCCTCTTCCGGGGTGGCGAAGACCTCGCGGGCGCGTTTGCAGCGCTTGGCGGCGTGCCCCTGATTCTTGAAAGCTTCATCGCCTTCGAACGCGAAATTTCGATCATCGCCGCCCGCTTCCGGGACGGGACCGTGACCTGTTACGATCCGGCCGAGAACGTTCATCTGAACGGCATCCTGCACACATCCACCGTGCCGGCCGCACTTTCGGATGCCGCAAGGGATATTGCCGTGAAATCGGCGGAAAAGCTGCTGGCCGCTCTGGATTACGTCGGCGTTATCGGCATTGAGTTTTTCGTCCTGCCGGATGGATCGCTGGTCGCCAATGAAATGGCGCCCCGCGTGCACAATACTGGCCACTGGACGGAGGCGGCCTGTGTGATCTCGCAATTCGAACAGCATATCCGAGCCGTATCGGGCCTTAACCCCGGCAACACTGATCGCCATTCCGACTGCATCATGACCAATCTGATCGGCGATGACATCAACGACGTACCGGCATGGCTGTCGAAAAAAGACTGTCTCGTCCACCTCTACGGCAAGACGGAAGCACGGCCGGGCCGCAAGATGGGCCACGTGACGCAGCTTCTGCACACAGGAAAAGCCTAGTCTTTTAAGGCAAAGACGCGGGCAAGTGTTGACAGGCAGGGCTCAAACAGGTATCTGCCTGCCAACCGAAAAGAGCGCGCCCCGTTGCGCGCTTTTGATTGTTTGAATAGCACGGCACAAACCGTGCAAAACTGCGGACCAGTAAAATGAAGATCAAGAATTCGCTTAAAGCGCTTAAGGCCCGTCATCGCGATAACCGCCTGGTTCGCCGCAAGGGCCGCGTCTACATCATCAACAAGCAGAACCCGCGCTTCAAGGCTCGTCAGGGCTGATTGACTGCGACTGCGGTTCGCGATCAGATCGCGGATCACTTTGTTGACAGACCAGAAGTTTGCATTTGATATTGGGCGCAGTCGGGTTAAGCTTTAACCCATGCGCCCAAATCGTTTTTGCACCGCTCTTATTATTGCTCAGGGCTTCATGGTCTCAAGCCTCGCGTTTGCGGGAACGGCTGCTGTTGCTCAAGCGGCAGACGGAAAGCCAGCTGTTGCTGTCGAATCAGCGCCATCACCCGCCAAGACAATCGACACGCTTTTCGCTTCGCTGAAAAAGGAACGGAATGCGGTCAAGGCGCGCAGCATCGCCAACCAGATCGCCTCCGAATGGAATGATTCCGGCAGCGCAACGATCAATCTCCTGATGCAATGGGCAGGCGAAGCTGCCGACGAAAAGCGCAACGCCGCCGCTTACGATTTTCTCGACCAGGTTGTTTTGCTCGATCCCGACTATGTGCAGGCGCCCTATCGCCGCGCCATGGTCCATTTCGCCGATGGCGACACCCGCAAGGCAATGGCGGATATCAACCTGACGCTGGAAAAAGAGCCGCGCTATTTCCCTGCCCTCGCAAGCCTGGCCAACATCCTCGAAGCCTCCGGCCGCGACGAGCTGGCGCTAAAAGCCTGGGAGCGTTATCTGGCGCTTTATCCTGCAGACAAGGATGCCCGCAAGGAAGCCATCGACCTTTCAGAAAAGCTGGCTGGCACGCGCGGCTGATGTCGAGGGCAGTTTAAACAAAAATCGCCGCAGAAGCGGCGATTTTTCATTGAGGCATTTTCAGCCGATCATTCCATGCCGAGCGCGGCCATATAAGTCTGAAGAATCGTTTCTTCCTCGATGCGCTCGTTGGCATCCTTCTTGCGCAGGCGGATGATGGTGCGGATGGCCTTGGTATCGTACCCACGCCCCTTCGCTTCGCCCATGACATCCTTGATATCACCCTGAATAGCAGCCTTTTCTTCTTCGAGGCGCTCGACGCGCTCGATGAACTGACGCAGTTCGGCGGCGGCGACGGTTTCGGTGGTGCTGGTTTCGTCCATCATATCATCCTTCATTGGCGGCCCGCATGTGGGCCTTGTTCATTCAAACTGGCAAGGCGTTCGCCGGTCGCTGCCAGCAGGCAGCAAAATTCAGGCCTGTGAACTGCCCACTGAAAGGCGTCCCGTCAAGTCGATTCCGTCGGTGAAGACTTATTCCTTGGGCCGGTTCTGCTCGAAAGCGGCTTTCTGGTCGCCACTCGCTTCGCCCTGGTATTTCTCTTTCCAGTCCTCATAGGGCATGCCGTAGACGATTTCCCGGGATTTTTCCTTGCTGAGCGGAACACCCGCTTCCTCGGCCGCTTCACGGTACCAGTTGGAAAGGCAGTTGCGGCAGAAGCCCGCGAGATTCATCAGGTCGATGTTCTGCACATCGTGGCGTTCACGAAGATGTTTGACGAGACGCCGGAATGCGGCCGCCTCAAACTCGATCTGCCCGTTGTCGTTCTCATTTGTCATGGCGAAACTCCAGGCTCAATAGGGGCCGGTGCGGGAAGCGAACAGCTGATATTCATGCAGAACCGGATCGTCATTCATTGCGGCAAAAATGGGAGCGAGCCGGTCTGACCATTCGGCGATCCCCTCCTCGTTCCCGATCAGATCCTGCCTGACCTCCAGAAGTGCGTGCGGTATACCCTTCGCCATACAATGACGATACATGGTATCGCCCTTGAGTGCTCCGTCATAGGGTTCGTTGTCGCCGACGAGAATGTCGCCGGTAGCGCGCAGATGCGCCAGCAGCGGATCGACCGCGCGATGATCCGTATCCCACAGAACCGCCGCATGCCATGGCCTCGGCGTTTCCTTCCAGAACGGTGTATAGGAATGCAGTGACAGGACGAGCGGCGCTTCTTCCGAGGCCTCGGCCACACGGGTCAGCACGCTGTCCACGGCATTGTGATAAGGCCGGTGAAAAGTCTCGATCCGCCTTTGCCATTCCTCGTCGGAAATCGGATGGTTTCCGGGGATGATCGCTCCGTCCGAGATTTTCATGATGAGAGTTGGATCATCCTCACCACGATTCGGATCGATCAGCAGCCGCGAGAAACGCCCGAGCACCGCCGGCACGCCAAGGCGCGCAGCCAGCGAGCGCGTTAGCCCCTCTATACCGATATCAAATGCGATGTGGCGATGAAAAGCGGTTTGCGGAAGACCAAGATTGCCGTAGTGTGCCGGCAGAAGGTTCATGGCGTGGTCTGCCAGCAGAACCATGCCTTTGTCATAATCGCCTTCTATGATTTCATAGGGTATGAAGTCGTTCATCGATGATTTTTCTGGGGCAGCATTGAGGAGAGAAGCTTGATGGCATGGCTTGAGGCCGGGCGCAAGTTACGGCGGAAGAACAGCCATCTACCTTATCGCACTCACGATCCCACGAACAATATAATCGATTAAACTCGCGTTGACTTTCTTGGGCGGCCACGCCAAGAAGTGTGTTCATTATAACCATGGAATCCGGATGGAAGCCGTGACTCAGTCATCTCTCGCTCGTCCCCGCCACATCAGGCACCTCGCCCGTCTTTTTTCCATAGCGGCATTGTTTCTGACCCCTTTCATGATCGCGGCGCCCGCGTATGCGGATTTTCGCGTCTGCAACAGCACGCAGAATCTCGTGGGGGTCGCAATTGGCTATCGGGCACAGGAGGGCTGGGTCAGCGAAGGTTGGTGGCAGGTCCCCGCCTCGACCTGCGCGACGCTGATCGAAGGTGAACTGCAGTCACGTTATTATTATCTCTATGCCGAGGATGCCGCTCATGGCGGCCGCTGGACCGGTGACGTCAACATGTGCGTGGCGGAAAACGAGTTCAAGATCACCGGTGTGGATGATTGTTATGCCCGCAGCTTCCAGAGAATGGGTTTCAAGGAATATGACACGGGCAGACAGGGCAGCTGGATGGTCCAGCTTTCCGATACGCCAGGCACACAGGGAAATCAAAACTGATGAAGCGTAACCGCAAAGTCAAAATTCTTGCAACTCTCGGCCCTGCCTCCTCCGATGAGGCCATGATCGAAAAGCTGCATCTCGCCGGCGCGGATCTTTTCCGGATCAACATGAGCCATGCGAGCCACGACCTGATGCGGACGCTCATTCAGCGCATCCGTTCGGTCGAGAGCCGCAACGGCCGCCCCATCGGCATTCTGGCCGACCTGCAGGGTCCCAAGCTGCGCGTCGGAAAATTTGCGGAAGGCAAGGTCGAGCTCGTACCTGGCCAGACCTTCACCCTTGATAACAACGACGCACCTGGCGACAACACCCGCGTTTTCCTGCCGCACCCCGAAATTCTCGAGGCGGTCAAACCGGGCCATCGCCTGCTGATCGATGACGGCAAGCTGCATCTGCGCGCTGAAAAGAGCGACGGCAAGAGCATCGTCACCACGGTCATTTCCGGCACGCGCATTTCCGACCGCAAGGGTATCAGCCTGCCCGACACTCTGCTCGGCGTCGGCGTTCTCACCGACAAGGACCGCGTCGACCTCGATGCCGTGCTGGAAACCAACGAGGTAGACTGGGTCGCGCTTTCCTTCGTCCAGCGTCCTGAGGACCTGGCTGAAGTGCGCAAGATCGCACGCGGCCGCGTCGGCCTTATGTCCAAGATTGAAAAGCCGCAGGCGGTCGAGCGCATCGAAGAAATCATCGAGCTTTCTGACGCCCTGATGGTTGCCCGTGGCGACCTTGGCGTCGAAATGCCACTGGAAGCAGTTCCCGGCATTCAGAAGCAGCTGACCCGCGCCTGCCGCCGCGCAGGCAAGCCGGTCGTGGTTGCCACGCAGATGCTCGAATCGATGATAACAGCGCCTGTACCGACCCGCGCTGAAGTGTCCGACGTCGCCACCGCCGTCTTCGAAGGCGCTGACGCGATCATGCTCTCTGCCGAGTCTGCCTCTGGCGATTATCCGGTCGAAGCCGTTTCCACCATGGCCTCCATCGCAAGCACCGTGGAACAGGATCCGCATTATTCCAACATCATCTACGCGCAGCGCGCCCAGCCGGAACCGACAGGCGCCGACGCGATTTCGCTGGCCGCCCGCCAGATTGCCGAAACGCTGAAGCTTGCGGCGATCGTCACCTACACATCGTCGGGCACGACAGGTCTGCGCGCGTCGCGTGAGCGGCCGCAGGTTCCGATCATCGCCCTCTCGCCGATCATCCAGACCGCACGCCGACTGTCGGTTGTCTGGGGTCTGCACTGCGTCGTCACCGGCGACGCCAGCGATCTGGACGACATGGTGAACCGCGCTTGTCGCATCGTCGTTTCCGAAGGCTTCGGCAAGCCGGGTGACCGTATCATCATCTCCGCCGGCGTTCCGCTCGGCACACCCGGCGCGACCAACATGGTGCGTATTGCCTATATCGGCTCGGACGGCCAGAGCGGCGTCTGACGGACAGATATCAGGAACAAAAAAACCCGCCGTCACCGGCGGGTTTTTTATTGGCCTCTCGGGCCGCATTGGCAATGAAGGCTCAGTGCATCTTGACCGGCGTGCTGAAGCGGCTCGATTCGATGGCGACCGCGCCCGGCTTGAAGCTTGCCGACGTCGCGGAAGCCGACATATCGTGGCTCAGCATGCGGTTGGCGACAACCCGCGGCGCCTTGACCGAGCGCCCGGTCGTGCCCTTGTTCTGATTGAGGGCCCAATCCGAAATCAGGTCCTGTGTCAGACGCCCGCCGCCGACCATGGCCTGGTGGGAAACCGCAGCATCCTGCTTGCTCGGGCGTGCACCCTTGGTCGGCAGGCCGGCAGTGAGACCACTATTGATGGCAGGTTTCAGATCGAAAGCGTCACCGAAGCCGGACTGTGGTTCTGCCTTGGCCGTTTCAGCAGGTGCGACCGTGACCTTGTGATTGACGGCGGCCGGGAAAGGAGCGGCTGTCGGCGTGACGGCTGACTGAACCTGCGACCGGGCAGCCTGACCGCTCTGTTCCAGAGCTGCGACCACCGTTGGTGAAAGGGTGTCCTGCTGCGTCTCGGCGAGGTCGTCTTCACCCTCCGGATCGGCATTCGCGGCCGCCAGCAGGGCTTCCGCAACAGCCGGACGGTTGGCGGGGACCGGAACAGAGGCCAGTTCGCTCGTTGCTGCGGGCGTTGCGCCTTCAGCGGAAGCGGTGAGAACAGAACCCTCGGCATCCCCCTTCATGCCACGCGGCCCGAGAAGCGTCGGCACCGGAACTGAAACCTCGGCGAGATCGGCAAATTGCTGACGCTCGGCAGGCGCGGATGTGGGCGTCGGTGTGGTCGCTGCCTGCAGCGCATCCTGGGCTGCGTTACGCGCCGGCGAATAAAGCGCGGTCGCAAGGCCGGTATTGGCAGGCGGCTGGTTGCCGAATGCGGGACGGGCCGTGGGCAACGGGGCATCGGTCACACCCGGAAGTGCCTGGGCCGAAGCAACGGCGATTGTCGGTTCGGGCTCAGGAGCCGCCTGCTGCGGAGCTGCCGGGCGAGCAACCGCCGGACGTTCGGCGGGCTCGGGCGCTGCGATGCTATCGGGATCTTCATCCTCGTCACCGCCGCCAAACAGGGCCTGCAACAGGGTCTTGCGCTTGCCGCCGCCCGAAGAGGCCGGACCGGCACCGGCACTGGAAGCAACCTGAATGGAAGAGGAACTGACGCGCTTCTTGTAATCGGCAAGCGCCTGCTCATAACCGGGAAGCGGCTTACCATCGGAAGGAAGATGCAGCGTATTGCCATTCGGGAAGATGCGGACGAGTTCCTGGCGGCTCATGCGCGGCCAGGCACGAACGCCGCCGACATCCATATGCACGAAAGGAGATCCCGATGTCGGATAGAAACCGACGCCGCCGATCTGCATCTGCATGCCGATCTCGCGAAGACGGGAAAGTTTCACGCCGGGGATATAAAAGTCCATGGCCTTGCCCAGCATGTGCTGGCTCTTTTCTGCGACACCCTTGGTGCGCGTGCGCAGAAGACCATTGGTTTCAGGCGAGCGGAAAGCCGACACGACGTTGATATAATCAGTGGCACCGCTGCGGCGATAGACTTCCCAGACGAGATCGAAAAGGCGCGGGTCCATGCGTGTCGGCTGGTTGCGACGCCAGTCGCGCAGGAATCGGTTCAGCTCCTGCAGACCCTTCTGGTCATATTTTCCATTGCGCTTGAAGGTGATGACCGCCTTCTCGCGTGTGTGGATATAATACAGCTTGAGACTGCGCGTTTCGGCGGCGGCTTCCGTCGCCGAAACACCAACGAAAGGCATTGCGGCGAGCATCAGGCAGGCAAAGGTGACAGCGCGTGCCGACAGCTTCGTGCATATATCCTTGATCAAGCCGCGCGCCATCTTGCCTGAAAGCGCGTTATTCCGATGCAGATATGGCAATTCGATCCCCGCCTGGAAGACAATTTCTGTCACATTGCCTCAAATGAACGTCAAATACGGTGACACGATGGCAAAATTGCCACACACATACAACCTTCCTCTATATAGTGAATCAGCCACTAACAAGAGGTTTATAGACGGTAAGCGGATATCCTTGCTCAGAAGTTAACGAATTTTGCGATCTGCCCTCGAATAAGTGCCTTGCGCGATCATGCGACGTCTCGAAGCGGATCATCGGGATCGATGCCGTAATCCTTCAGCTTGCGATAAAGTGTCGAGCGGCCGATGCCGAGCTTTCTGGCGACCTGACTCATCTGCCCGCGATAGAAACGCAGGGCGAAACGAATAAGCTCCTCTTCGATCTCCGCCAGCTTGCGGATGTTGCCTGTCTCATCCGTGCTGGAGATCAGGCTTCCTCCCCTGTAAATGGTGGTGGAAACATCCGCCGGTTCATCCGTGACGACATGGTTTTCGACGGCTGGTGCCGGTGGCGAATAGGCTGCGAGCTTCAGTGACGATCCGGATGGCGAGCGGATGACATCCTCCGCGTCATCGCCTGTCGAGAATTCCGGCAGTTGCAGCGCGATCTGCGGAAAATCGGCATCCGACAGTTCCCCGCCCTGCGACAGCACGACGGCGCGGAAGACGGCATTTTCAAGCTGGCGAATATTGCCGGGCCAGTCATAAGCGGTCAGCAGCGCCAGCGCGCTGGCATCCAGGCCGACGGGATTGGGCAGCTTTTGCTCCGCGGAAAAACGTTCGGCAAACACCCGTGCGAGGTGGGGGATATCTTCCTTCCGGCGACGCAAGGCGGGAATGGTAATCGGAAAGACGTTGAGGCGATAATAAAGATCCTCGCGGAAGCGGCCTTCCTTGACCTCCTCGATGAGATTCTTGTTGGTGGCCGAGATCAGCCGCACATTTACTTTCTGCACCCGAGCGGAACCGACGGTTTCTATTTCGCCTTGCTGGACGGCGCGCAGCAGCTTGACCTGCACGTCCAGCGGCAGATCGCCGATCTCGTCCAGGAACAGCGTGCCACCATCCGCTTCCATGAATTTGCCGACGTGCTTTTCCGTCGCGCCGGTGAAGGCGCCCTTCTCGTGACCGAAGAGAATGCTTTCCACGAGATTATGGGGAATAGCGCCGCAATTGACTGTAATAAAGGGCTTGTTCGCCCGGTCGCCGGCGGACTGGATGGCCCGGGCGACCATTTCCTTGCCCACGCCCGACTCACCCTCAAGCACCACGGGAATGCTGGACTGGGCGGCGCGCTGCGCCAGTTCGATCACCCTCAGCATTGCGGGGCTTGCGGAAACGATATCGGTAAAATTCACTGCATTGCTCCGTCCGCGCCTGCCCGTGCGGGCCTTTGCCTCTCTTCTGTCGAGCTTGAGCGCATTGGAGATGGCGGCGCCGATCCTTTCCGGTGAGACCGGCTTGACGACGAAATCGAAGGCGCCGGCGCGCATTGCCTGCACCACCGTGTCTATGCCGCCCTGCCCCGTCTGGACGATGACCGGAACGTCGACGCCCAGTTCACCAACGGCTTTCAGAAAACCGAGACCATCCATCTCCGGCATCATGAGATCGAGGACGACGACATTTATTTCACCGCTATATTGCTTGAGGAGCTCCAGGCCGGCCTTGCCGTTCTCGGCAAGCAGGGCCAGGTGCCCATAACGTTCCACCGCATTTTTGAGCAGGCGGCGCTGGACGGGATCGTCGTCTATCACAAGAACATGCGCGGTCATTTTTAGCTCCGGTTTCCGGTTTATGGACCTGCGTCATGCGGTCCCTTGTGCCGCACTCTGGCACGGGAGACTTGAACATCCAGTTTTGAGAATTGCTTGCATTTTATCCATTGCCGCGGGAAACAAAGGCCCCATATGCTGCGCAAAGCATAATCAGAAGGACATATCCGATGACCCTCAACCAACCCGTTCCGCAGCCTGTCTTCGCCCTCGCCGAAACAGCCGCCCCAGTGCTCGGCGACCTGCCCGGCTGGAAGCTTTCGGACCTTTATCCGTCGGGAGATTCGGCCGAATACAGGGGTGACCTGGAGAAAGCGGCGTCGATGGCGGCTGCTTTTGAGCAGAAATGGAGGGGCAAGCTTGAGGCCGCCGCAAAGGCGACAGGCGAAAAGGGCATCGGCGCGGCGCTGAAGGAATATGAAGCGCTGGACGATCTTATCGGCCGCATCGGCTCTTTTGCCGGGCTCACCTATTTTTCCGACACATCCAATCCGGCAAACGGCAAACTCTACGGCGACGCCCAGGCGAAACTGACGGATATTTCCTCCCACCTCCTGTTCTTCACGCTCGAACTCAACCGCATCGACGACGCCACGATGGACGCCTGCATGGCGAATGATGCAGCTGCAGGGCATTACCGCCCCTGGCTCGTGGATTTGCGCAAGGACAAGCCGCACCAGCTCGATGATCAGCTTGAACAGCTTTTCCTCGAAAAATCGATGACCAGCGCGGCGGCGTTCAACCGCCTCTTCGACGAGACGATGGCAGATCTGCGTTTCGACATAGACGGTGCAAGCTTGCCGCTGGAAGTGACGCTCAACATGCTTCAGGAGCCGGAACCGGAAACCCGAAAGAAGGCGGCGGAAGCGCTGAGCGCCACCTTCAAGGCCAATCTGCGGGTCTTCACGCTCATCACCAACACGCTCGCCAAGGACAAGGATATTTCCGACCGCTGGCGCAAATTCGAGGATATTGCCGATAGCCGCCACCTGGCGAACCGCGTCGAGCGCGAGGTTGTCGATGCGCTGGCGGCGGCAGTCAAAAAAGCCTATCCGCGCCTTTCGCATCGCTATTACGCCATGAAAGCGAAGTGGCTTGGCATGGAGCAGATGAATTATTGGGACCGCAACGCACCCCTTCCCGATACGTCGAACACGATCATTTCGTGGGATGAGGCAAAGGATACCGTACTTTCCGCCTATGGCGACTTCGCGCCGGAAATGGCCGATATTGCCCGCCGCTTCTTCGATGAAGAATGGATCGACGCCCCTGCCCGCCCCGGCAAGGCGCCGGGTGCCTTCGCACATCCCACCGTGCCCTCGGCCCATCCCTATGTGCTGGTCAACTATCTCGGCAAACCACGCGACGTGATGACGCTTGCCCATGAGCTTGGCCACGGCGTGCATCAGGTTCTGGCCGGCGAACAGGGGGCCCTGATGTGCGCGACGCCTCTCACTCTGGCTGAAACGGCCTCGGTGTTCGGGGAAATGCTGACCTTCCGCAAACTGCTCGATGACACGAAGGATGTTCGGGAACGCAAGGCCATGCTCGCCCGCAAGGTCGAGGACATGATCAATACGGTCGTGCGCCAGATTGCTTTTTATGAATTCGAGCGCAAGCTTCATACCGCGCGCAAGCAGGGTGAACTGACCTCCGAGCAGATCGGCGACTTGTGGCTTTCGGTTCAGGCCGAGAGCCTGGGTCCGGCGATCCGGATTTCCGAAGGCTATGAAACCTGGTGGACCTACATCCCCCATTTCATCCACTCGCCCTTCTATGTGTACGCCTATGCCTTTGGCGATTGCCTGGTAAACTCGCTTTATGCGGTTTACCAGAAGGCCGAGTCGGGCTTTCAGGAGAAGTATTTCGAGCTTCTGAGGGCGGGCGGCACCAAGCACCATTCGGAACTCCTGAAGCCCTTCGGCCTTGATGCGACCGATCCCTCCTTCTGGGACAAGGGGCTTTCGATGATCGAGGGGCTGATCGACGAGCTGGAAGCGCTGGATAACAGGCAGGCTTAATCTCATCCACCGGCAGGGCTATCCTGTTTCGGACAAGCTTTGCCGGTTGATGGTGCCGGCACAGGATGCCGGTCATCAATTTCGGACGACGAGCACAGGCCATGAAACGCAAACCCGCCGATCTGACCTTGAGGGAAACGCTGCGCTGGGAGCCACAGACCGGCTTTCAGCGCATTGACCAGCATATCCGCCGGCTGCTGCGCTCTGCCGACGCGCTCGGTTTCCGTGCCCCGGCCAATGCGGTTCAGGCGCTGGAAAAGGCGGTGGGCGGCGACAAGCCGCTCTGCGTCAGGCTGGTGATGAACTACAAGGGGGAACTGGACATCGAAACCACCGAGTTCGAGCCCCTGCGACAGGATGCGGTCTGGCGGGTTCGTATCGCCCGGAACGTCACACTCGATTCCACTGATACCTTCTATCGCCACAAGTCCTCGCGCCGCGAACCCTATGACGCCGCCCGTGCTGAATTTTCAGCCGGAGAGGCCGACGAGGTGCTGCTGCTCAACGAACGCGGTGAATTGTGCGAGGGATCATCGACCAGCATTTTCGTGGAAATGCCAGATGGGCAATTGCTGACGCCGCCGCTCGACAGCGGCATTCTGCCGGGCGTGCTGCGCGCCGATCTGATCCGCGAACGCAAGGCGCGTGGCCAGGCGCTGAGGCCGGAAGACATTGCCGGCCGCAGGCTCTTCGTCGGCAATTCGCTGCATGGGCTGGTTGCGGCGGAACTCATCTAAACCGTTACCGCCAGAAGCCGGTCGCGGCCCTTCTCCTTGGCCGCATAAAGGGCCTGATCGGCACGCGTGAAAATATCGTCCGCGCTTTCCGCCGTCCGATAGGCCGTCATGCCGGCCGAGCAGCTGTAGGAAAAATCCGGAAAATCCGCGAGAGGTCGCGAAAGCCGAACTCGCTGCAGCAGCCGCTCTACAATGTCCCGCCCCTCGGCAAGAGACGTTCTCGGCAGGACGAGCATGAATTCTTCACCACCGATCCTGCCGAAACAATCGACCCTGCGGATGACGGAATGGGCGACGCCGACAAAATCGCGCAGCACCGCGTCACCGCACTTATGACCGAAACGATCATTGATCTGCTTGAAAAAATCGATATCGAGCGTGCAAAGGCAAAAAGAGGCCTCCAGCCCCTTTGAGACCTGCTCGACCTGCAACGCCAGCTTGGCGAAGACGAAGCGACGGTTCGCCGTTCCCGTGAGTTCGTCCGTCTGGGAGGCGCGTACGGCCAGATCCCTGTCCTGCCTCAGCGTTCTGTAACCCTGGCGCAATTCGGTGACATCGCTTGCAACGCACAGCATCCAGCCATCCTGCTGCACCGTTTCCGTCATCCAGAACCAGCGGCCGTCATACATGTCCATCTCGAAGGCGCGGTAAGGCAGCTTGCCGCGACGGGACTGCGCCGACAGCAGCCATCCCTCGAAATCATTGTTGCGAATGACGACACCGGTCCGCAGCCGGTGGTTCAGCCGCATGATATCCGCCCAGGTCGGAAAATCATCTTCGGCAAGCCTGAAGCTCTCCCGAAACGACGGATTGGCATGCCGCAACCGATCGTCGGAATCATAGAGGGCGATCAAAACGGGGGTGGCACTCTGAAGCGCTGTTACACGCGCGAAAAGATCACTCAACAGGCAACTCCTGTGATGGAGAAATCCCTCCTCCATCATCCCGTCAAGCCCTCCCCGAGCCTTGGTCGATGGCGAAAAGAAGAGTTCAATTATAAACGCGCCCTCCAAAATGCGAAGAGGCAGAATGAAGGGAAGAGAAGCTGAACCGACCTTGCGGGCAGCACCGTCATATGTCCGTCATCTGCCTGCCCTTTATTGTGGCACGCTTTTGTGATCTAGCTTACTTATTGGCTGAAAAAGGAAAATTGACGAATGACGGACGCAAACCACCCGATTTATGGCGATATCGATGGCCCAATCATCATGATCGGCTTCGGCTCCATCGGGCGCGGCACCCTTCCGTTGATCGAACGTCATTTCAATTTCGACCGGACCCGCCTCGTGGTCATCGATCCGCGCGCAGACATCGCCCCATTTCTGGCCGAGAAGGGCATCCGTCATATCCAGACACACCTGACAAAGGAGAACTATAAGGAGGTTCTCAAGCCGCTTCTTAAAGGCGTGCGGGGTCAAGGTTTCTGCGTCAACCTTTCCGTGGATGCCGCATCCGTCGATCTCATGCGTATCTGCCGTAAACACGGCATGCTCTACATCGACACCGTCGTGGAGCCATGGCCCGGCTTTTATTTCGATGCCGATGCCGACAATGCCGCGAGAACGAATTATTCGCTGCGCGAGACCATGCTCAAGGAAAAGGCGCGCAGACCCGGCGGCACGACGGCCGTTTCGACCTGCGGCGCCAATCCGGGCATGGTCTCGTGGTTCGTGAAACAGGCACTCGTCAATCTCGCAAAGGATATCGGCGTCGACATCGAGGAGCCGCAGTCCCATGACCGGGAAGGCTGGGCGAAACTGATGGAGCGGCTTGGCGTCAAGGGTGTTCACGTGGCTGAACGCGACACCCAGCGGGCGAAAGAACCCAAGCCCTTCGGCGCTTTCTGGAACACGTGGTCCGTCGAAGGTTTTATCGCGGAAGGTTTTCAGCCGGCCGAGCTCGGCTGGGGAACGCATGAGAACTGGATGCCGAAAAACGCAAAAAAACAGAAGAAGGGCAGCAAGGCAGCGATCTATCTCGATCAGCCGGGCGCCAACACAAGAGTACGCACATGGTGCCCGGGCCTTGGGCCGCAATATGGATTTCTCGTCACGCACAATGAGGCGATTTCGATTTCGGATTATTTCACCGTCCGCAATGATGGTGGCGACGTGACATACCGACCCACCTGTCATTATGCCTACCATCCCTGCAACGACGCGATTCTCTCCCTGCATGAACTCTTCGGCAATGGCGGCATTCCCCAGCCGGTTCAGCATGTGCTGGGCGAAGACGAGCTTGTCGATGGCGCCGACGAGCTGGGCGTCCTGCTTTATGGTCACGAAAAAAACGCCTATTGGTATGGCTCCCGGCTCAGCCTGCAAGAGGCGCGGTCGCTTGCCCCGAACCAGAACGCGACCGGACTGCAGGTCAGTTCGGCGGTGCTGGCCGGCATGGTCTGGGCGCTCGAAAATCCTCAGGTTGGCATCGTCGAAGCCGACGAGATGGACTATCGCCGCTGCCTTGAAGTGCAGCGCCCCTATCTCGGCCCGGTCGAGGGTCATTATACCGACTGGACACCGCTTGATGGTCGTCCCGGCCTGTTCCCCGAAAATCTCGACAAGTCCGATCCCTGGCAGTTCCGCAACATCCTCGTGCGCTGATGGAAGAGTCTCATATTTGCCACGCCGGGACTTTCCTGAACGACCTCAGGAACCGGGGAGAGCGAACAACGTTGCCTTGAAATAAAGAACGCTTCACGGCATGGTCGAAGCAAGAAGCTTTTATCGAATCGCAGGAGAACAGGCTCATGAACTTCAAGACAAGCGCGGCTTTGCTTTCAGCCGCCATCGCGGTGTCTTCATGCGTCGCGCCGGGTCCATCGCAGCAAACCTCGATGGCGCCGTCCCTGTCCCGCGGGCCGGCTGTCGACGGCCGCTGGATCGACCGCAACGGCATCGTATCGACCTTCCAGAACGGCGCCTTCTCCACCCGGTCAACCGACACCAACACGCTGCTGGCCTCCGGCACCTATGTCACCATTTCGCCGACGCTTTACGAAATCAATATGACGTCGCTGGTGCGCAACACGCAGTCGCGCGTCAACTGCGCCCTCGTCTCCCCGTCACAATTGAACTGCACGACGGACACAAACAGCCAGTTCTCGCTCACGCGTCAGGGCTGATAATATCACCTATTCAATAAGATAAACCCCTCAGACGCACGCCTTTGGCGTGCGTTTTTCTTTATTGCCTACCTGTCATAATTTCGCTTGCGGCGACTGCCGCTAAATGGAAACATCCGGTTTTCGAAAGACTGACATGTTTTCGGACTAAAGAATGAGCGCGGTCGGAGAATGATCAACCGGCCAGGGCTTCCGCTTTGAACAGGAGAGAGGGACCATGAAGAAAATTTTGGGACTGGGCATGCTGAGCGTTTCGGCGATAACGCTTTCCGCCGGCGCGGCTCTGGCCGATTACGAGCTCAACATTCTTCACATCAACGATTTTCACTCCCGTATCGAATCGATCAACAAATTCGACTCAACCTGCTCTGCGGAAGAGGAAGGCAAGAATGAATGCTTCGGCGGTGCCGCGCGCCTGCTGACAGCGATCAACCAGACAAGGGATGCCCTGAAGGCCGGGGGGAAAAACGTCCTGCTGCTCAATGCCGGCGACAATTTCCAGGGCTCGCTGTTCTACACCACCTACAAGGGCACGGTGGAAGCGGAAATGCTGAATGCCATGAAGTTCGACGCGATGACCGTCGGCAACCATGAATTCGACGATAGCGAGGACGGGCTCGCCGGCTTCCTCGACAAGGTCCAATTCCCCGTCGTGACCGCCAACGTGGTGGCCACCGCCGCCTCTAAAATCGGCGACCGGGTAAAGCCGTCCGTCGTGCTCGAGGTCGGCGGACAGAAAATCGGTATCGTCGGCGCCGTTGCCAACGATACGGCCGAACTGGCAACACCTGGTCCCAACATCACCATTGCCGAAGATGTCGCGAAAATTAGCGAACAGGTACAGAAGCTGAAGCAGGACGGCGTCGATAAGATCATCGCGCTCACCCATGTCGGCTACCCGCGCGATCTGGAATTCATCGCCAAAATTCCCGATGTCGATGTTGTGGTTGGCGGCCATTCGCATACGCTGCTGTCGAACACCGACCAGAAAGCCGAAGGCCCTTATCCGACGCTCGTTGACAATCCCGGCGGCTACAAGGTTCCTGTCGTGCAGGCCGGCCAGTACAGCAAATATCTTGGCGACCTCAAAGTCGTCTTCGACGACAACGGCGTGGTTAAGGAAAGCAAGGGAGACCCGATCCTCGTCGATTCCTCCTTCAAGCCCGATGAAGCCACGCTGAAGCGTATCGATGAACTGAAGGCGCCGATCGAAGCCCTGAAAGCCAAGGTGGTCGGCACTTCTGAGGGCCCGATCGAGGGCGACCGCAAGATTTGCCGCGTGAAGGAATGCTCGATGGGCAATCTGGTGGCCGACGCAACGCTGGCCCGCGTCAAGGATCAGGGCGTCACCATCGCTTTTGCAAATAGCGGCGGCCTGCGTTCCTCCATCGATGGCGGCGATGTCTCCATGGGTGAAGTGTTGACGGTTCTGCCGTTCCAGAACACCGTCGCAACCTTCCAGCTCAAGGGCGAGGATATTCGTGCCGCCCTCGAAAACGGCGTCAGCCAGATCGATGACGGTGCGGGCCGCTTCATGCAGGTTTCCGGCATGAAATATTCCTTCGACCGCTCGAAGCCGGCCGGCAGCCGCGTCGTTTCCGTCGAAGTCAAGGAAGGCGATGCCTTCGTGCCTCTCGATCCCGCCAAGACCTATATCGTTGCGGCCAATAACTACGTGCGGACCGGGGGTGACGGCTTCAAGGTTTTTGCGACCAAAGCCATCAACGCTTATGATTTCGGCCCCAATCTCGAGGAGGCCGTCGCGGCCTATATTACCGCCAACAGCCCCTATAAGCCCTATACGGATGGCCGCATCGCCGAAGTGACGCCCGCAGGTTACGTCGCCCCGGCGAAGCCCGCAGCACCCGCGCCGGCAGCGACGACAGCCGCTCCGGCCGCCACACCGGCACCCGCGCCTGCAGCCCCTGCCACGCCCGCACCGCCCACAACGACGCCTGCTGCAGGCGCCAGCAAATATGTGGTGGAAAAAGGCGATTCGCTCTGGAAAATTGCTGCGGAGAAATATGGCGACGGCGCGCTCTGGCAGAGAATTGCCAAGGCAAACACGCTGAAGCATCCGAACCACATCGAAATCGGCGAGGAGCTGGAACTGCCGGCTCAATAAGCGGGGCTACAGCAGACAGGGCAATATGCCGCAGACACGAAGCCGGCCCTCGAATTTCTGGGCCGGCTTCTTTTTTCTAATTAAAAACAGATACTTACGGTAATGATTTTGCCGCCTGAAGGCATGTGCCTGCCGGAATGGCGGAAATAGCCGGTGGCGGTGGTTTAATCCTGAAGAATTTCGTCTAGAACACGATGAACAAAGTAACGCCACGGGCGTATAGCTCGGGCACGTCCAGCCAAACTTCATTGCTGTTTGCGTTGGGGTCAATAAACAGACGATGGAGCGTTTCCAGCCTTTATCCGAGGCGGAGCGTCCCTCGCACAACCAGTTCGAGTTTCAGGGTATCATTCATGGTGACAGAACTATCCGCACTCCCCGCGAACCATCCCCGTGTCGCATTTGGCAAGGTGGGCGTGCTGCTCGTCAATCTCGGCACGCCCGATGGTACGGATTATTGGCCGATGCGCCGTTATCTGGCGGAGTTCCTGAGCGACAAGCGCGTTATCGAATGGTCGCGCCTCTACTGGTACCCGATCCTTTACGGCATCGTCCTCAACAAGCGCCCGCAGAAGGTTGGCAAGGCCTACGAGGAAATCTGGAACCACGAGCGCAACGAAAGCTACCTGCGCACATATACGCGCAGCCAGGGCGAGTTGATGGCGCAGGCATTGAAGGATTTGCCCAACGTGGTTGTGGACTGGGCAATGCGTTACGGGCAGCCTTCCATCGCCTCGAAGATCGACGCGCTTAAAGAACAGGGCTGCGAAAAAATCCTGCTTTTTCCGCTTTATCCGCAATATGCCGCGTCCACCACGGCGACCGTGAACGACAAGGCGTTTGAACATCTGATGAAACTGCGCTGGCAGCCAGCGATCCGCACCGTGCCGCCCTATCATGACGATCCCGCCTATATCGGGGCGCTCGCCGCCTCCGTCAAAAACCATCTGGCGACGCTGGACTGGGAGCCGGAGATGCTGATCACCTCCTTCCACGGCATTCCGCAATCCTATTTCAAAAAGGGCGACCCCTATTATTGCCATTGCCAGAAAACCGCCCGTCTGCTGCGCGAGGCTCTGGGCTTGACCGAAAAGAACTTCATGATCACGTTCCAGTCCCGTTTCGGACCGGAAGAGTGGCTCCAGCCCTATACCGACAAGACCGTGGAAAAACTCGCCTCGGAAGGCATCAAACGTATAGCCGTGATGAATCCCGGCTTCGTATCGGATTGTCTTGAGACCCTGGAGGAAATTGCCGGTGAAGCCGGAGAAATCTTCCTGCATAATGGCGGCGAGAAATTCACCCACATCCCATGCCTGAATGACAGTGTCGAGGGCATGACCGTTCTCGAAAAGGTTGTGCGGCGGGAGTTGCAAGGCTGGGTGTAATCTTGCCATAACGATACGGGGGTAAAACCCTGATCATGATGTGCTGGAGGGTAAAGTGATGATCGCATTGGGCGGTTTCGACATCGTCGTCTTGGCAGCCGTGGTTCTGGTCATTCTGGTGCTGTTTGCCGGCATCAAGACCGTGCCACAGGGATACCGCTATACGGTGGAACGTTTCGGGCGCTATACGCGCACGCTCGAGCCTGGCCTGAACCTCATCGTACCCTTCTTCGAGCGCATCGGCGCCCGCATGAACGTGATGGAGCAGGTGCTCGACATCGCCACCCAGGAAGTCATCACCCGCGACAATGCCAGCGTTTCCGCCGATGCGGTGGCGTTTTATCAGGTTCTGAACGCGGCGCAGGCTGCCTATCAGATCGCCAATCTGGAAAACGCCATCCAGAACCTTACCATGACCAATATCCGCTCGGTCATGGGTTCGATGGACCTCGATGAATTGCTGTCGAACCGCGACGCCATCAACGACCGCCTTCTGCGCGTGGTGGATGAGGCCGTGGGACCATGGGGCATCAAGGTCACCCGCATTGAAATCAAGGATATCGCGCCGCCGAAGGATCTCGTCGATTCCATGGCGCGGCAGATGAAGGCGGAGCGCGAAAAACGCGCGCAGGTGCTGGAGGCGGAAGGCGCCCGCAATGCCCAGATTTTGCGCGCGGAAGGCGCAAAACAATCCGCTATTCTGGAAGCGGAAGGCCAGCGCGAAGCAGCGTTCCGCGACGCCGAAGCGCGCGAACGTCTCGCCGAGGCCGAAGCCAACGCCACCCGGATGGTGTCGGAAGCCATTGCCGCCGGCAATGTCCATGCCATCAACTATTTCGTTGCTCAGAAATACACCGAAGCACTTGCAGAGATTGGCACGGCCAAAAACGCCAAGATCGTGCTGATGCCGATGGAGGCCTCGGCGCTGATCGGCTCTCTCGGCGGTATCGGCACGATTGCTAAAGAGGTCTTCGGCAACGACGGAGACGCGCCCACTGCTCCCGCCGCCCCCGCATCCTCCCGCTCCGTGCCGCCGACACGGGCTTCGGGCCAGACGATTAACGTCACGGCTCCCGGCAATCCCTTCGGTTCTTCCTCGGAGAAGTGACGATGCTGCAAGGGCTTGCCACGGAACTTGGACCATGGAGCTGGTGGATCGTCGCTTTCGTGCTGCTCGCTGCCGAACTCATCGCCCCCGGCGTCTTTCTGATCTGGATCGGCCTTGCCGCACTGGTCATCGGTGCGCTCTCGCTGCTCCTTTGGCAAACAGCGTTTTGGGCGTGGCAATTGCAGTTAGTGATGTTTGCCGCGCTCTCCGTCGTTTTCGCTCTGCTCGGCCGGAAATACTTCGGCAGAAACCGGGCGACAAGCGACGAGCCCTTCCTCAACCAGCGAGAGGCAAGCCTTGTCGGCCGCACGGCGACGCTTCAGGAACCGATTGTCGAAGGGCGGGGCCGTATCAGGCTGGACGATACCTGGTGGCCGGTCAACGGTGAAGACCTGCCGGCGGGAACCCGGGTGAAGATCGCTTCCGCCCGGGGACGAACGCTGACAGTCGAGCCGTTAGAGCGATAGGTTTTCAGGATCAGCCTTCTCAGGATCGGCGGGCCTCAGGCCACGCCGATTCTCAGCAGATCGTGGAAATGCACCAGCCCTATCGGCCGGTTATCGTCATCAACCACGATCAATGCGCCGATGTGGAATTTTTCGAGCGTTGCCAGCGCACCCGTTGCCAGGACCGATTTTTTGACCGTCTTGGGCGTCCGGGTCATGATATCGTCCACGGTCAATTCGGCAAGATTGCGCGACAGGTTGCGCGCCATGTCCCCCTCGGTGACGATGCCGCACAGACGCCCGTCCTCATCGAGAACGCCGACGCAGCCGAAATGCTTGCGGGAGAGAACACCCACGGCTTCCGGCATGGCCGTTCCCCTGTTGACCAGCGGCACACGATCACCGGTATGCATTATGTCGCTGACCAGCGTGAGACTGGCGCCCAGCTTGCCGCCGGGGTGAAATACCTTGAAATCGCCCGCCGTAAAATTGCGCGCTTCCAGCAGCGCAACAGCAAGGGCATCACCAAGTGCAAGCTGCATCAATGTGGAGGTTGTGGGCGCAAGGCCAAGCGGGCAGGCTTCCTGCTCATTGGGAACCAGCAATACGATATCGGAAGCCTTCGCCAGCGATGATGTCTCGGAACAGGTGAGCGCGATCAGCGGAATGGAAAAGCGGCGCGAATAATTGATAATGCTGCGCAATTCGGCACTTTCCCCACCCTTGGAGATGGCCAGAACCACGTCGTCGCCGCCGATCATGCCCAGATCGCCGTGATTGGCCTCCGCCGCATGGACAAAAAATGCCGGCGTTCCAGTGGACGCAAAGGTGGCCGCCAGCTTCGCACCTATATGCCCGCTTTTGCCCACACCGGTTATGATGAGACGGCCGTTCGACTGGCCGATTGTTTCGATCGCCTTGCAGAAGGGGACCGAGAGACCGTCTCGCAGAGCCGTCTCGAGGGCGGCAAGGCCCGCCCGCTCCATCGAAATCGTCCGTACGGCGGATTCGATGGCATTGTCTTCGACCAAGTTGACGGCGCGCGTAATCATGGGGGACTGTTACTCTTTCAGCCGGAATAAGTCCACTCCCTGCCGGAAGCCGCCTGCTTTAGTGGCGCAGATCCGGCGGAGAAATTTCCTCCATGGTTCCCAGCCGCTTAAAGGGAATGTTTTCTTCATCGACGAGATATCGGCCAGCGGTCCTCACCCAGGAAACCGAACCGTCGGTGCGGCGCACGGCATATTCCTGATTGTAGAAGCTCGCATCCTTCAGGGTGTTCAAGGCGGTCTCTATCACCCGATTCCGATGATCCAGATCCACTTTTTCGAGTATCTGGAAAATACTGATGCCCTGCATTGCCTGTCTTAGTGGAATTCCGAATAGTTCAGCGCACACTTCATCCAAATAGAAGCGGTCATTGGTAATATCCCAACAATAGAAACCGACCTGTTTGATATTCAAAACGGCTTTCATGAAACGACACTGTCACACAAAATAAAATTCAATACGATTTGCCGGGCAATGGAAGGTCAACTTTCGTTAATCATAGGGCGATTCCGTGCCAAATTGAAACGTTTTAATCTTTTCATATTAGGAATATTTTGCATTTGCGAACAGCCCCGCTGCCGCCAGCTCTGACCGGTGCGCGCAGGTAACGGGAGTGGACGACACTCCAGGACGCCTCCCCGTGACATCAGGAAATTCCCGCGATCTTTATCAACTGTTAACCATAAAAAACCTATTGTTAAAGCGATGTTAAAACTTGCGTCGACTGTTTGGTCCCTGGTTTGTCCATGTCGTTTCGTCGGCCTTTCTGACTGGGGCCTGCGGCAATGTATTGGCGGACTGTCGGTCCGGCATTCGGCCCATTCGCCGGGTGAAAAGGAATGACTGTGAAGGGCACCGCCACACGTCTGCCGACGTCGCGGAAAGCAGCAACCCTGCTGCTCGCCTGCACGCTTTTTTACCACCACGAAGATGCTTCCGCACAGACGGCGACTGCCGCCCCGGCAATGCCGGGCGCCGCTGCCACGACCGATGGCATTGGCTCCGCCGCTCCCGCGCCGACCCCCGGGACAATGGTGGGTACGGCCCAGGCCACAACGGCACCTGTCCCCACGCCCCAACTCTGGCGTCCCTCAAATAATCCCGGTGACGCGATTTCCGAGCAGCAGGACGAAGCGGGGCAGCCCTATGCCGACGCAGACAACCCCTATGAGCCGACCGTGGACGGGGGCGAAAACCCACGCGTTGTTACCGACCCAGGACAGACTCCGGGAATTCGGCTGGGCACCCTTCTGCTCCGGCCTTCGATCAGTCAGACCATCAACACGGAAAAACAGAGGAATACGGGTGGTCCCTCGCGACGAAACTATCTGACGACGGGCATACGCGGAACGCTCACCAGCGACTGGTCCCGCCATGCTTTGACCGTCACCGGAGACGGCGCGTGGGAGAAAAACTTCGGTGATAAGGACGGAGAAGAACCAAGGGCGCGGATAGAGGCCGATCTGCGTCTTGACCTCGGATCAGAAACAACCGCCAACCTCAAGGCCGGTTACGAATTCAGCCGTGAAGACACGACCGATCCCAATGCCTTGACCGGCGCCGCCGTGCAGGGTGGCGAACACCGTTTCAGCGCCGGAGCATCGATAGAGCGGGATTTCGGCAAGCTCCGAGGTCTGGCCGCGCTTGACCTGTCCCGTACGGTGTATACCGACGCGAAGGGTATCGATGGCCGGCCGATAAGCCTCAGTGACCGTGACCAGAATGGTGCGAATCTGCGCGGACGCCTCGGCTATGAGCTGTCACCAGCGCTGATCCCCTTCCTCGAACTGAACGCCGGCACAACGAAATATGACAGCCGCCTCGACAATTCCGGTTATGCCCGCTCCTCCAATGCCTATGGGGCGAAGATTGGGGCAGAGGTCGACCTTGGCGAAAAGACCCGTGGCGAAGCCGCCATCGGTTATCTGCGCAAACAATATGACGATGATCGCCTTGCGTCGATCGGCGCGTTGACGCTGGACGGCGACCTTAACTGGTCACCCCAGCGCGGCACGAATGTCAATCTTGGCCTGCGCACGACAATAGAGGATTTCGCCGGCGGCCCGCAGGGCGGATGGGTTTCCTATCGCCTGGATGCCGGGCTGACCCACGAATTGCGCAGCAATCTGGTAGCGCGACTGACCGGCCAAATCGTGCATCGCACATTCCCCTCCTCCGACACGGAGGACGCCGTGGAATATACGGCGGGAGCCGGCCTGACCTGGGGTCTCAACCGTTATCTCGATCTGACTGCCGATGTCAGCTACCAGTGGACACCGGTTTATGACAGCAGCGAACTTCGCGTCGGTGCAGGGCTTGTCCTGAAGCGATAAGCGCCAAATAAAAATCCCGGCGCGAAGGCCGGGATTTTGTCATCTATTCTCTGGTCTCTCACTTCAGCCCGTCGATCAGGGCCTTGATCGGCTCTTCGATTGCCGGACGGATATCGCCGCGCTCGAGAGCGAAAGCGACATTGGCCAGAATGAAGCCATCCTTGGCACCGCAATCGAAGGTCTGACCGCGGAAATGATAGCCTGCAAACTCCTGCGACTTGGCAAGCGTCAGCATGCCGTCTGTCAACTGGATTTCATTACCGGCGCCACGCTCCTGATTTTCGAGAATATCGAAAATCTCGGGCTGAAGAATATAGCGGCCGTTAATGTAGAAATTCGAAGGCGCTGTACCCTTTGCAGGCTTTTCAACCATTTCCGTGATCTTGAAACCCTCACCCACGGTCTCGCCCACGCCGACGATACCATATTTATGCGTCTGGTCGGGAGCGCATTCCTGCACGGCGATGACGTTGCCCTGGGTCTGGTCGTAAAGTTCGACCATGCCCTTCAGGCAGCTTTTCTGTGAATGCATGATCATGTCAGGCAAAAGCACGGCGAAAGGCTCGTCACCGACGATATCACGGGCGCACCAGACCGCATGGCCCAGGCCGAGCGGCACCTGCTGGCGCGTGAAGCTTGCGGTACCTGCCTTGGGCAGAAGGCCGGCCAGCAGTGTCAGCTCGGCATTCTTGTTGCGCTCGCGCAGCATCTGTTCAAGTTCAAATTGAATATCAAAATAATCTTCGATCACCGCCTTGCCGCGGCCGGTGACAAATACAAAATGCTCGATACCGGCTTCTGCCGCTTCATCGACGACGTACTGAATAACCGGCTTATCTACGACGGTGAGCATTTCCTTCGGAACTGCCTTGGTTGCGGGCAGAAAGCGCGTGCCGAGACCTGCGACGGGAAATACGGCCTTCCGAATTTTCTTATGTTCTACCACATATTCCTCCTGAGAGATAACACTTGATCACAATCCCCGCACGCTGTTGTTATTTCAAAAACAACAACGTTTTGTAAAGGGTGACGCTACCATCTATTAATGGTAAAGAATTTGTTGACGTTCTTTTGTTATCCATGATGACGCCCGATGCGTTTTCGCAATCGAAATGACATTCGAGAGAACGAAAGACAGACGATGACAAAGATGATCCTTTCAGATGTCCGCAAATTCGGCTGCATGGTGGCTGCTGGCCTCGTAATCTCGCTGGCGCCGGTTTCGGCCCGCGCCGATGCGGGATTCCGTCAGTGGATCAACCAGTTCTATGCAACAGCCGCGAAAGAAGGCATTAGCAAGGCGACCTATCAGAAAGCCTTTGCCGGCGTTAGCGAGCCGGATCCCGACGCGTTGCGCAAGGCCACTTTCCAACCGGAATTCACAACGCAAATCTGGGATTATCTCGACTCCCGCGTCAATCCGTACACGGTGCGGATTGGCCGCGAAATGAAGATGAAGCACGCGACGACCCTCAACTGGATCGAGCGCAACTTCAACGTCGACAAGCACATCATTCTCGCCATCTGGTCGATGGAATCGAATTACGGCGCGGTTCTCGAAAAGCCGGAGCGTCTGCACAACATCCCGCAGGCGCTGGCAACGCTCGCCTATTCCGATCCCAAGCGCGCCAAATTCGCGCGTACGCAATTGATTGCCGCGCTCAAGATCCTTCAGGCGGGTGACGTCACCCCCAAACAGCTGACGGGCTCCTGGGCCGGCGCGATGGGCCATACCCAGTTCATCCCGACAAGCTACCTGCTTTACGCGGTAGATGCGGATGGCAATGGCAAACGGGACATCTGGCATTCCGTCCCGGACGCTCTCGCAACTGCCGCCAATCTTCTCGCGAAAAACGGCTGGGAGCCCGGCCGGACATGGGGTTACGAAACCGCCGTTCCGCGTGGCGGCGCGCGGTATGAAGGCCAGACGAAGACCATCGCGGAATGGGCAAAGCTTGGCTTCACCCGCCCCAACGGCAAGAATTTCACCCGTGGTTCCGACCGCGCGATGCTGAAACTACAGGGCGGGGCAAACGGCCCGGGCTTCCTGATGATGAAGAACTTTTTCACCATCAAGAAATACAACGCCTCCGACAGCTATGCGCTCGCCGTCGGACTGCTCGCGGATGAAATCGCCGGTTACGGCGGCATGCAGCAGAAGTGGCCGCGTCCGGACGGTACGCTGGATATTCGCGAAAAATTCGAACTCCAGACCCGCATGAAGGAACTCGGCTATTATGACGGTGAAGTCGACGGCAACTTCGGCTCCGGTTCCAAGGCCGCCATCAGTGCCATCCAGTCACGCATGGGGATGGACGCGGACGGCCAGCCGTCGCAGCGGTTGCTGAGAGCCCTTCGCAACTGATAGTGTGCCGGCGAGTTCGGCGGCAGTTACGAAACGCCGCCGAAATATCCGGAAGGGCCGATGTCATGAGTACGAAACCTGCGGAAAAAACTGGAAGAACCGGCTGGCGTTTCTGCGCCGTCCTTCTTTCCGCTGTTCTTGCCATGCCGCTCGTTCCCTCCGAGAGCTTGGCACAGGAACAGCGGCGCACCCTGTTTGAAATGCTCTTCGGCAGGCCGGTGGGACGCGATGGCGGATCAGGCCGCGAATACCAGCCCCGCAACCGGCGCGATTTCCCGTCCGCGCCGCGTGAAAGATCGGTTACCCGCCCGCAACCAGCAAGGAAAGCGCCTTCGGTGGTGCAGATGCGAACCGCTAAGCCGGAGCCTGCCGCCAAGCTTGAAAATGCCAGGCGCGTCCTTGTTATCGGTGATTTCCTCGCCGGCGGAATGGGGGAAGAGCTGGTCAATGCCTTTGCCAGCTCGCCGGCAATTGCGGTCGATGTGCGTGCCAATGGCTCTTCCGGCCTGGTGCGCACCGATTATTACGACTGGTTCAAAAACCTGCCGCAATTCATAAGCGAGACCAACCCCGCCACCATTGTCATCATGATGGGCTCGAACGATCGCCAGCAGATGCAGATCGGCGATATCAAGGAAAAATTCGGCACGGAGGTCTGGCTCAAGGAATATGAGAGGCGGATCGATGAGCTTCTCACCCTCGCCGGCCGCCCGAAAGTGCCGCTATTATGGGTGGGTCTGCCCGCCTTCCAGTCTCCCTCGCTTTCTGCGGATCTCGTTGGGTTCAACCGGCTTTACCGCAGCCATGTGGAAAAATTCGGCGGCGAGTTCGTGGATGTCTGGGACGGTTTTGTCGACGAAGCCGGCAAATTCGTCATCACCGGTTACGACATGAACGGTCAGCAGGCCCGCCTGCGTGAGGCCGACGGTATCGGCATGACGCAGGCCGGAAAGCGCAAGCTTGCCTTTTACGTCGAGAAATTCGTCCGCCGGCACCTCGACGGCGCCGGACCGGACCTTGTGAAACTGGACGGCAGCAATCTGCCGGCACTCACCTCCCTGCCGGCACTTGGCATCGATGCGGGACAGGTGCGCACCCAGCCGATCAGCCTTACCGATCCCGCTCTCGATGGCGGCGACAAACTGCTCGGTGATGTCCCTCTTTCGGCCGCACCAACACGCGTCTCCGTCGTGGAATCCCCGCGCGAAAGGCTGACCAAGCGTGGCGAAATGGCCGATGCGCCGGCAGGCCGCATCGATGACTATCGGATGACGCCCGATACCACACAGGCAAAGCAATAGAAGCTTGCCCGCCGTCTGCCGCCCAGTCGGTCGGCGTAATGTTCAGGCAATCCCACGATGACAGGATAGCTGCAGCTTTGCAGGAATGCGGAGATCGGTCACAAACCTCCGCCGCTCCACCGATTTCGCACGGCGATATGTATTCGACGGCGACGCGTCGCTTGCCCTTGAGCGTCACCGGCACCGTCGTTTTTCACTTCATGTGCGCGCTTCACCCTAAGCGTGCCGACAATGCCGAGACGAATTCATGCGCCTGCTGCTTGTTGAAGACGAACGTGAGATGGCAGCGGCCCTGTCTGCCGCGCTCCATCGGTTCGATATTATCGTGGATACGGTCGGAACACTGGATCTCGCTCGACACGCCATCATGGATGGTGTCCACGATCTCGTTGTGCTGGACCGGCAACTGCCCGATGGTGACGGCATCGAACTGATAGAAAATCTGCGTCTGCTGCCAGTCACCCCACCCGTCATAGTATTGACGGCCCAGGGCGGGCTCGTGGATCGGGTGAAGGGCCTGAACCTCGGTGCAGATGACTATATGGCCAAGCCTTTCGCTGTCGAGGAGCTACTTGCCCGCATTCGCGCCCTGATGCGCCGACCCGCCGGAACCGTGGCGATGACGGCGAAACTCGGCAGGCTGGAGTTTTGTTTCGAGACGCGCGAAGTGCGTATCAACGGCGCGTTTCTTCCGCTGACGAGACGGGAGTTGCTGATTCTCGAAGCCTTGCTGCGACGACAGGGCAGAACAGTGCTGCGCTCGCTGCTCGAAGAGGCCGTCTATAACTTTGACGATGAAATCCAGTCCAATGCGCTCGATTCCCACATTTCCCGCTTGCGGCGCAAATTGCAGGCCGCGGACGCCGCCGTGGAGGTGCATGGCATTCGCGGCGTGGGATATCTTTTGAGGGTGACGGGATGAGATTGTCAAAGAGAAAGTCACTGAAGCGGCGATTGACCATTCAACTGCTCCTCTTCCAGATCGGCAGTCTGTTGATCGTCAGCGTCGCGTTCTTTGCCTATCTGTTGAGCGACGGCGTCGGCAGCGCTCTTCTTAGCTCGGAGGCGGCGCAGATAACTGCAAACGCTTTGATCCGCGATACGGAGGGGAAGCTTACGCTGAAAGAGACGGCCGAATATGCCAAACTCCGGGAAAAAATGCCCGATTTCTGGTTTGTTGCGCTGAGCGACAAGGATGAGCTCATCCAGGGTGGCCCTGTGCCCGAGGCCTACAGCAACATGGAGAAGGAGTTAAACGACATCAAGATTTCGAACATTCGCGAAGCCGGGATGTCCTACTCCTATTTTGCCGTTCTTTACCTTGCGGTTGTTCGCCGTGCATCCGGGCCAGCCGGAGAGTTCGTGATGGTCGGAAAAGGCGATCTTTTCAGCATGACGCTCCCTGTTCTGCTCTTTTCCAACATCATGATTTTCCCGGTCCTCGTCCTCATCTCCATTGCGACCACGATAGCAATTCCCTTGATCATCCGCAGAGAATTTCGGGCACTCTCGACGATTGCCAAAACCGCGGAAGCGATCGATATCGACAGACGCGGATATCGCTTGCCCGACAATGATATTCCACGGGAAGTGCAGCCGCTGGTGCATGCCGTCAATGGTGCACTCAAGCGCCTGGACGATGGCTATGAACGGCACAAGCGCTTCATTCTCGACGCCGCGCACGAATTGCGTACGCCGGTCGCCATTCTACAGACGCGTGTCGAAACTCTGCTGGAAGGGCCCGCACGCAGCCGGATTTTGGCGGATGCCAACCGTATCGGCGTGCTGGCCGAACAATTGCTCGATCTGCAGCGTCTCGGCGGCCAGAAGGCGCCATTGGTGCCGCTCGATCTGGTCAATCTCTGCAGATCGGTTGTTGCCGATATGGCACCGCTTGCCATCTCGCAGGGTTATGAGCTCTCATTTGAACCGGAGGAAGAACCGATCCTTGCACTTGCGGACGACCCTTCCCTGCGGCGAGCCCTGATGAATATCGTGCAGAATGCCATAGAACACGGCGGCAACTGCGGAACCATAACGATGACAGTGGCGGCCAATCGGGTGATAGAGATCGCCGACGAAGGAAACGGCATTCCTGAAAAGGAGCGGGAACTCGTCTTTGATGCCTTTCATCGCCTGCAACCCAGAGACCGGGGCACGGGCCTCGGGCTTAATCTCGTGCAGGAAATCGTGCGGTATCACGGCGGAGATATTACTATCGGCGATTCATCCAGCGGTGGGGCCTGCTTCCGGATTACGCTTCCCTATTGCTGAAAAAGGAGCGCTCGTTTTCTGACATCAAAAAAAGGCCTGTTGCGGGTGCGACAGGCCTTTCCATTTTTATCCATTTGCCGGCTTAGCGCGGAAGAACGGTCGCGCCCATCAGCGCTTCATCGATAGCACGCGCCGCCTGACGGCCTTCGCGGATCGCCCAGACCACCAGCGACTGGCCACGGCGCACATCGCCCGCCGCCCAGAGTTTGTCGACAGAGGTCCTGTAATCCGTCTCGTTGGCGACGACATTTGTGGAGCCACGGCGGTCCGTGTTGAGTGTCAACTTGCCGTCCATTTCCTTCAGAACGCTGTCCGTGAAGGGACCGGAAAAGCCGATGGCGATGAAGGCGAGATCGGCCTTGATGATGAACTCCGTGCCGGCAATGGGCTTGCGTCGGTCATCCACCTGGCAGCACTTCACACCTGTCAGCACGCCGTCTTCGCCAACGAATTCGAGGGTCGCCACCTGGAACTCGCGGATGGCGCCTTCGGCCTGCGAAGACGAGGTGCGCATTTTGGTTGCCCAGAAAGGCCAAACCGCCAGCTTGTCTTCCTTTTCCGGCGGCATCGGGCGTATGTCGAGCTGGGTGACTTTAACAGCACCCTGGCGGAACGCCGTGCCAACGCAGTCGGATGCAGTATCGCCACCGCCCACAACGACGACATGCTTGCCGCCCGCGAGGATCGGATCGGCCGGCCAACCAACGCTGTCAATGTTTTCACGACCGACGCGCCGGTTCTGCTGCACTAGATAGGGCATGGCATCATAAACGCCATGCAGATCCGCACCGCCGATGCCGGCCGGGCGCGGGGTTTCCGAGCCGCCGCAATAAAGCACGGCATCGTGGTCGGCGAGAAGCGCCTCCACCGTCACATCGACGCCGACATTGACGCCACAATGGAAGGTAACACCTTCGCCCTTGATCTGCTCGACACGGCGGTCGATGAAGTTCTTTTCCATCTTGAAATCGGGGATGCCGTAACGCAGCAGGCCGCCGGGCTTGGATTCGCGCTCATAGACGTGAACCTCGTGGCCGGCGCGGCCAAGCTGTTGCGCCGCCGCCATGCCCGAAGGACCGGAACCGATGATGGCGACCTTCTTGCCGGTGTGGATCGTCGCCGGCTTCGGTACGATGAAGCCCAGCTCATAGGCCTTGTCGGCAATAGCCTGTTCGACGGTCTTGATCGCAACCGGCGCATCCTCAAGATTCAGCGTGCAGGCCTCCTCGCAAGGGGCGGGACAGACGCGACCGGTGAATTCCGGGAAGTTGTTGGTGGAATGGAGGTTACGGATCGCCTCCTCCCAGTTGTTATTGTAGACCAGATCGTTCCAGTCGGGGATCTGGTTGTGCACGGGACAGCCTGTCGGGCCGTGGCAATAGGGAATGCCGCAGTCCATGCAGCGCGCCGCCTGCTTCTGCACCTCGGCATCCGACATCGGAATGGTGAATTCGCGGAAGTGGCGGATACGATCCGATGCGGGCTGATACTTGCCCACCTGCCGGTCGATCTCCAGAAAACCTGTAACCTTGCCCACGTTTATGTCCTCACATCAAAGCGGAGCGCCTGTCGGGCCCCAGTACCAGGTGGCGAAACCTAAAGCCGCCCCAGCACGATGAACTCAAATCCGGTCTCGCCGCCCGTCCAAGTGGTCGCCACGAATGGCGACCGCTGTTATCAGCGAGATCAGGTGGTGTAGTGTCCTCACGCGACGGATTACTCCGCCGCCACGCCCATGCGCATGCGCTCCATTTCCTCAAGCGCACGACGGTATTCAACCGGCATGACCTTGCGGAACTTCGGACGGAACTCGCTCCAGCGATCGAGTATATCCTTGGCACGCGACGAGTTCGTGTAATGGAAGTGGTTGGAGATCAGCTGGTAAAGGCGCTCCTCGTCGTGGCGAGTCATGTCTTCGGAAACGTCGACACGTCCCTTGTGCATGAGGTCGCCGCCGTGATGGTGCAGCTTTTCCAGCATGTCGTCTTCTTCCGGAACTGGCTCCAGCTCAACCATGGCCATGTTGCAACGCGTGGCGAAATCGCCCTTCTCGTCGAGAACATAAGCCACGCCGCCGGACATGCCGGCCGCGAAGTTGCGGCCGGTCTCGCCAAGAACGACCACAATGCCGCCGGTCATATATTCGCAGCCGTGGTCGCCGACACCTTCGACAACCGCAACCGCGCCGGAGTTACGCACCGCGAAACGCTCGCCAGCCACGCCACGGAAATAGCACTCGCCGGTTATGGCGCCGTATAGCACGGTGTTGCCCACGATGATCGAGTTTTCCGCGACGATACGGGCGTTTTCCGGCGGGCGCACGATGATGCGGCCACCCGAAAGACCCTTGCCGACATAGTCGTTACCGTCACCCACCAGATCGAAGGTGATGCCTCGAGCGAGGAACGCGCCGAAGGACTGGCCCGCCGTGCCGCGCAGCGTCACATGGATCGTGTCATCCTTCAGACCCTTGTGGCCCCAGCGCTTGGCGAGCGCGCCGGAGAGCATCGCACCGGCGGAGCGGTCAACGTTTCTGATCGGCACTTCGAAGACCACGGGTTCGCGGTTTTCCAGCGACGGCAGGGACTTTTCGATCAGCTTGCGGTCGAGAATGTCATCGATCGGATGCTTCTGGCGTTCGGTCCAGAACGTCGCTTCCTTGGGTGCCTCGACCTTATGGAAGATGCGGCTGAAATCCAGACCCTTCGCCTTCCAATGCGCCAGCATCTCATCCTTCTCGAGCAGTTCGGAAGCGCCGATGATCTCGTCCAGCCTGGTCACGCCAAGCGAGGCAAGGATTTCGCGCACTTCTTCGGCCACGAAGAAGAAGTAGTTGATGACGTGTTCCGGTGTACCCTTGAAACGCTTGCGCAGAACCGGGTCCTGCGTGGCAACGCCGACAGGGCAGGTGTTGAGATGGCACTTGCGCATCATGATACAGCCGGCCGCAATCAGCGGCGCGGTGGCGAAGCCGAATTCATCCGCACCGAGCAGCGCGCCGATGATGACGTCGCGGCCGGTCTTCAGACCACCATCCACCTGCAGTGCGACGCGCGAGCGGAGACCGTTCAGCACCAGCGTCTGCTGGGTTTCGGCAAGGCCGATTTCCCAGGGCGAACCCGCGTGCTTGAGCGACGTCAGTGGTGACGCGCCCGTGCCGCCATCAAAACCGGCGACGGTGATATGGTCTGCGCGGGCCTTGGCCACACCGGCCGCAACCGTTCCGACGCCGACTTCCGACACCAGCTTCACCGACACATCGGCTTCCGGATTGACGTTTTTCAGGTCGTAGATCAGCTGCGCCAGATCTTCGATGGAATAGATATCATGATGCGGCGGCGGCGAAATGAGGCCGACGCCCGGGGTGGAGTGACGGGTCTTTGCAACCGTCGCATCCACCTTGTGGCCGGGCAGCTGGCCGCCCTCGCCGGGCTTTGCGCCCTGCGCTACCTTGATCTGCAGCATGTCGGCATTGACAAGGTATTCCGTCGTCACACCGAAGCGACCGGATGCGATCTGCTTGATGGCGGAGCGTTCCGGGTTCGGCTGGCCGTTCAACAGCGGCATGTAGCGGTCGGATTCTTCCCCGCCCTCACCCGTGTTGGACTTGCCGCCGATGCGGTTCATGGCAATCGCGAGCGTCGTATGCGCCTCGCGGCTGATTGAGCCGAAGGACATCGCCCCGGTCGAGAAACGCTTGACGATATCGGCTGCCGGTTCGACCTCATCGATGGAGACTGGCTTGCGACCGAGTGCTTCCGCCGACTTGACCTTGAACAGGCCGCGAATGGTGTTCATGCGCAGCGCCGTTTCGTTCACCATGCCGGCGAATTCGCGGTAGCGATCCTGGCTGTTGCCACGCACGGCGTGTTGCAGCGAGGCGACGGCGTCCGGCGTCCAGGCATGGCTTTCGCCGCGCATGCGATAGGCGTATTCGCCGCCGATATCGAGCGTGTTGGCAAGGATCGGGTCCTTGCCAAAGGCCGCTGTGTGGCGCGCCACGGTTTCTTCGGCGATTTCCGTCAGGCCGACACCTTCGATGGAGGTGGCGGTGCCGAAGAAATATTTCTCGACGAATTCCGAAGACAGGCCGATGGCGTCGAAAATCTGCGCGCCGCAATAGGACTGGTAGGTGGAGATGCCCATCTTGGACATGACCTTGAGGATGCCCTTACCCACCGCCTTGATGTAGCGATAAACGACTTCATCATCAGACACTTCCTTCGGGAAGGCGCCGTGCTTGTGCATGTCGAGCAGGGTATCGAAAGCGAGATAGGGGTTGATCGCCTCCGCACCATAGCCGGCCAAAAGGCAGAAATGGTGGATTTCGCGCGGCTCACCGGTTTCGACGACGAGACCGACCGAGGTACGCAGACCCTTGCGGATCAGGTGGTGGTGCACGGCGGCTGTCGCCAGAAGTGCGGGGATCGCGATGCGATCCGGGCCAAGCTGGCGGTCGGACAGAACGATGATGTTGTAACCGCCGCGGACGGCGGATTCGGCCCGCTCGCAGAGGCGGTCGAGCATTTCGGGCATGCCTTCGGCACCGCGCTCCACATCATAGGTGAAGTCGAGCGTCTTGGTGTCGAAACGGTCTTCCGTGTGACCGATGGAACGAATCTTCTCCAGATCGCCATTGGTCAGGATCGGCTGGCGCACTTCCAGACGCTTGGCGCGGGCAGCACCTTCGTGGTCGAGAATATTCGGACGCGGGCCGATGAACGACACGAGGCTCATGACGAGCTCTTCGCGGATCGGATCGATCGGCGGGTTCGTGACCTGCGCGAAATTCTGCTTGAAATAGGTGTAGAGCAGCTTCGACTTGTCGGACATGGCCGAAATCGGCGTATCCGTGCCCATGGAGCCGATGGCTTCCTGGCCCGTCGTCGCCATCGGCGACATCAGGAGCTTGGTGTCTTCGCTGGTGTAACCGAAGGCCTGCTGGCGGTCGAGCAGCGACACGTCGCGGCGCAGCGCGCGTGGTTCGACAGGCTTCAGCTCTTCGAGGATGAGCTGCGTGCGATCAAGCCAGCTGCGATAGGGATGCTTGGCGGCAAGCTCGTGCTTCACTTCCTCGTCGGAAATGATCGCGCCCTTTTCCATGTCGATCAGCAGCATCTTGCCGGGCTGCAGACGCCACTTCTTGACGATGCGCTCTTCCGGCACCGGCAGCGTGCCGGCCTCAGAAGCCATGATGATGCGGTCGTCATCAGTGACGAGGTAACGGGCCGGGCGCAGGCCGTTGCGGTCGAGCGTCGCGCCAATCTGCTTGCCGTCGGTGAAGGCAACGGCGGCGGGACCGTCCCACGGCTCCATCAGGGCTGCGTGATATTCGTAGAATGCCTTGCGTTCGGCAGACATGGACTGGTTACCGGCCCAGGCTTCCGGGATCAGCATCATCACGGCATGGGCCATGGAATAACCGCCGCGGACGAGGAACTCGAGCGCGTTGTCGAAACAGGCCGTGTCCGACTGGCCTTCATAAGAAATCGGCCAGAGCTTGGAGATGTCGTCACCGAACAGCGCGGACGAAACCGATGCCTGACGCGCCGCCATCCAGTTGACATTACCGCGCAGCGTGTTGATTTCGCCGTTATGGGCGACCATGCGATAGGGGTGCGCCAGCTTCCACGACGGGAAGGTGTTGGTGGAGAAACGCTGATGCACGAGCGCGACAGCCGATTCGAAACGCGGGTCCGAAAGGTCCTTGTAATATGCGCCCACCTGATAGGCGAGGAACATGCCCTTATAGACGATGGTCGAGGAAGAAAGGGAAACGGGATAGAAATCCTGCGTTTCCTTGCCGCCGCCTTCGTCATAGATGCGGTTGGAGAGAACCTTGCGGATGAGGAACAGCTTGCGCTCGAAATCGGCATTGCTCGCGGCATCGCGGCCGGCGCCGATGAAGACCTGCACGTGGTGCGGCTCTGTCGCTGCGATATCCGGCGCCTTGGAAAGCGAGGAGTTGTCGACCGGGACATCACGGAAGCCAAGGAACTGCTGGCCCTCTTCGCCGATGACGTCGACGATGACCTTCTTGTAGTGCTCGATGCGGGAGGGATCGCGCGGCATGAAGATATGACCGACGGCGTATTCGCCAGCCTTCGGCAATGTCACGCCCTGCGCGGCCATTTCCTCGCGGAAGAAGCGGTCGGGAATCTGCACGAGAATGCCCGCACCATCGCCCATCAGCGGATCTGCGCCGACGGCGCCGCGATGGGTCAGGTTTTCAAGGATGAACAGGCCGTCCTTGACGATCTGGTGCGACTTGACGCCTTTCATATGGGCGACAAAGCCGACGCCGCAGGCATCATGTTCATTGGCGGGATCGTAAAGACCCTGCCTTTCCGGCAAGCCGCCCGCGAAACGCGCTTTCGCAGAAACGGGTGCAGCCGTAGCCGCGGTGGGACAGTCAGTGGTCAGGGTTGCGGCGGCGATGTCCGCCTGCGGCTTGTTTGTCATTTTTGTCCCTCCTGCAAATTACTTGCACGGTTTCATGCGAAGGTCCGGCGCGACGCAAATTTCGCTCTTTGGCAAAATCCGCATTCTCGCCGGCTGGATCAAATTTAGGACAGTAAGACTGTCTCAATTCCCGAGGATTTTGGCAGAAACCGGCGGAATTGGCAAGGGCGCGAATCCAATTAGTGAGACCGTCGTTTTATAGCGAAGTTTCGATACTGACCCATTGCGCGAAACTTTCTGTCGCAAATCCCGCCTCCCCATTGCTTTCATTGCCGGATTTGCCAATCGCGTAGTTAGGTCCTAGAACTTTGCCAGTCGTCGTTCCATGCATTTCCCAATCAGAACCCCAGCTATCGGAAAGCGTTCAGAGATGTTTTTTGCTTCAGACAATTGGGCTGGCGCCCACCCGGCCGTCAATGAACGGCTTTCGCGGGAATCCACCCGGTTTGCCTCCGCCTATGGCACCAGCGAACTCGATCTCTCCATCGAAAAGCGCTTCAACGAGATATTCGAGCGCGAGGTTGCGGTGTTTTTCGTCGCCACCGGCACGGCGGCCAATTCGCTTTCGCTGGCCAGCATCGCTCGCGCCGGCGGCCTCACCTTCTGCCATTCGGAAGCCCATGTGATCGAGGACGAATGCGGCGCGCCGGATTTCTTTTCCGGCATGCGCATGGTCGCAGTCGAAGGGCCGAACGGCAAGATGCTGCCGGAAAACCTGATCGAGCGCATTGCCCGCTATCCGCAGGATGCCGTTCACCACGGCCGTGCCGCCGCCATCACCATGACGCAGGCGACCGAAGCCGGCACCGTCTACACACTCGACGAAATTGAAGCCATCTCCAAAATCGCCAAGGAAAACGGCCTGCCGCTGCATATGGACGGCGCGCGTTTTGCCAATGCGCTGGCCGCGCTTGACACCACGCCGGCTGAAATGACCTGGAAACGCGGCGTTGACGTGCTGTCTTTCGGCGGCACGAAAAATGGCTGCTGGTGCGCGGAAGCGATCGTTTTCTTCGATCCTTCGCTCGCTCGGGATTTCTCGTTCCTGCGCAAACGCACAGCGCAACTTTTTTCGAAGTCACGTTTCATTGCAGCGCAGTTTGAAGCCTATCTGCAGGATGATCTTTGGCTCGGTCTCGCCAGCCATGCCAATGCCATGGCTAACCGGCTGCGCGCGGGCTTCGGCTCGCTGAACAGCGCGCGCCTCGCCTGGCCGACCCAGGCCAACGAAGTTTTCGCCATTTTGCCAAAGGCAGCCGCGCAAGCAGCGACGGAAAAAGGCGCAAGGTTCTATGACTGGCTGGAACCGCGCGACATGCCGGAAAAAGTCGGCAAGGACGAAGTACTGATCCGCATGGTCACCAGCTTTGCGACGACCGAGGCCGATGTAGATGAATTCCTGTCCATCTGCGCTGCCGTCTGAGATATCGGAGGGCGTCGCCTTGCGGCGCCCTCAAACCTCCTGCAACCGGTAACCCACCCCGGTTTCTGTCAGGATGTAACGGGGCTGGTCGGGGATTTTTTCGATCTTCTGGCGCAATTGGCGCACATAGACCCGCAAATATTGCACGTCGGTCAGTTCATCCCATACGTGCTCCAGCAGGAAGCGGTGCGTCAGCACCTTGCCTGCGTGCTGAACCAGCACCCGCAGAATATCGTATTCCTTCGGGGAGAGCTTCACCTCCCGGTCCTCCACCCTGACGATACGCCGGACAAGATCGACCGAAAGATCGCCGGTCTGAAAGACAGGCCGTTCACCCTGGCTCTGGAGCCGGTGGCGCAGCGCGACACGGATGCGGGCGACGAGTTCGTTCATGCCGAAGGGCTTTGTAATGTAGTCGTCGGCTCCCAGTTCGAGTGCCTTGACGATACCTGCTTCATCGGTTCGGCTGGACAGGATGATGACCGGCAACGCCACCCCCTCGCTGCGCCATTTCGCCAGAAGATCGTGTCCCGACATATCCGGCAGGCCGAGATCGAGAATGACGAGATCGGGCTTGTCCTGCTCGACCAGCTCCATCGCCACCTTCGCATTCATCGCCTCGCTTACCGTATAATCCTGCGTCGACAACCCCACCCGCAAAAGCTTGCGGATCGGCGGTTCATCGTCAACGATCAGAATGTTAACGGCGGAATTGGTCATTCCAGGGTCTCCTTTGGCGGCGTAGTGGGAGCGGGGTCGCCATTTCGGCTCAGGCGGCGCCCTTTTCATGATCTAGCACAGGCGCGTTGGCGGGAACGGGCAAAGTTACCGTGAATTGCGCACCTCCCCGATCCTGCCTGTTCTCCGCACGAATCGAGCCACCCATGGCCTCGATGAAACCCTTGCAGATGGATAGCCCCAGTCCGGTTCCCGCCTGCACCTGATCGGTCTTGCGCACCCGGTAGAAGCTGTCGAACACCCGCTCCGCATCTTCGGGAGGAAAGCCCGGCCCCTCATCGGCCACGGACAGGAAGACGTGCCTTCCCTGCTGCCAGCCCCGGAGTTCGATGACCGTGTGTTCGGGAGCATATTTGGCCGCGTTGTCTATGAGGTTGAACAGGACCTGTTCGAATAGCACGGGATCGACCCTAAGCATCGGCAGATCAGGCGGAATATCCAGGACAACCTCATGCCGCACAATGATTTTCGCGGCACGCGAAAGCGCTGTCCCGACCATGTCGCCAAGGAAATGCAGCCCGTAATTCGGCTCCATTGCACCCGATCCGATTCGCGTCATATCGAGAAGATTGGAGATGAAGCGGTTCAGCCGTTCGGATTCCTCAACGATCGTCGAAAGCAGATCGGCGCGCGCATCGGGCGGGATGTCCTCGGCAAAGTCCTTCAGCGTTCCGGCCGAACCCAGAATAGCCGCGAGCGGGGTTTTGAGGTCGTGGGAAATGGAGGTGAGGAGTGCTGTGCGCAGTCGGTCGGTTTCCGCGGCCAGCCTTGCCTTGTCGACATCCGAGGCAAGCTGGATACGTTCGATCGCGAGTGCAGCCTGGTCGGCCAGCGCATCAAACAGGCGCTGTTGTTCAGGTGTCAAAAGCGGCCCGCTTCGGTCATCATCCAACCCGACGACGCCGACGGCACCGCTGCCGGTGCGGAGCGGCAGATAAAGCCGCCGGGCGCCCGGCAACGTGTCTGCGCCGCGACCAGCCGCCTTGTCGTGTTCCCATGCCCATTGCGCGGCCGCGATATCGGCATCCACCAGCGTGTCATCGGGCGGATAACCGGCCTTGACGGCGATGGCGTTGTTCTCCGGCAGAAGCAGCACCACCCTCACCTTCAACATCGAAGCCATCTGGTAAGCGGTGGCCCACAACACATCATCCAGCGTGGCCGTTCCGGCAAGCTTTTTGGAAAACAGGTAGAGATCTTCCGTCGTGCGCGCCCTTACCCGCGCCGAGGCCGCCTGCCGTTGCACCGCAACCGTGAGGTTGGAGGCAACAAGCGCCACTCCGAGATAAAAAAGCAACGCCAGAACGCTGTCCGGCGCGCTGACCGTCAGCGTGTATCGTGGTTCCAGAAAGAAAAAATTGAATGCGACGGCACCAAGCAGCGAGGCATATAACGCAGGTCCAAGTCCTCCGCGAACAGCGGCCGCCAGCACGGCCATGAGAAAAACGAGCGCCAGATTCTGAACGTCGAGCGTCCGGTCAAGCACGATGCCGACAACGATGGCGAGCGCTACGAACAGCGTGCTGTTGAGATAGGAGCCTATCGACCAGCGCGAGCGGGACGGTGCGGCCTTCACGGATTGCGCCGGCTTCTCTTCATTCTTGTCGCCGGAAATGACGTGCACACTGATATCGCCGGCATGGTCGATCAGATCATGCGTCAGCGAGCGCTGAAAAATTCGCTGCCACCAGGATTTTCGCAGGCGACCGATGATGATGTGGGTGAAATTGTTTGTATTGGCGTAGGAGATGATCTCCCGCGTCAGGTCTAGCGCCGGCAGGGTTACCGTCTCGCCGCCAAGCTGCTGGGCAAGCCGCATGGTGCCGGCCAGCCGGTCCTTCTCCGCCTCCGACAATTGCTGCGACCGCGGCGTGTCGAGATGCAGTGCGGTCCATGGTGCGCGCAGCCGGTCCGCCTGCCTTCGGGCATAACGCACAAGACCGGGGCCGTTGCCGCCATGATCAAGACAGACCAGAACCCTGTCTCCGGCCGCCCAGGGGCCAGAGATGGCATGGGATTGCATGTGATTGAGCAATTGCTCATCCACCCGCTGCGCGGTGCGCCGGAGCGCCAGCTCGCGCAATGCCGTCAGGTTACCGCGCGAAAAATAATTCTCGATGGCGCGCCGTGCCGTACGGGGCAGGTAAACCTTGCCATCCTGCAGCCGCTTGATGAGGTCGTCAGGCGTAATATCGATGATTTCGACATCATCGGCCCGGTCGATGATGCTGTCGGGCACGGTTTCACGGACACGGATGCGGGTAATCTGCGCCACCACATCATTCAGGCTTTCGACATGCTGGATGTTCAGCGTTGTGTAGACATCGATGCCCTGCGCGAGGATTTCCTGAACATCCATATAACGCTTGGGGTGGCGGCTGCCTGCAGCATTGGTGTGAGCAAGTTCATCGACCAGAACCAGGGCGGGGCGACGCGCGAGGATCGCGTCGATATCCATCTCCTCCAGCATCTGGCCGCGATAATCGATACGTTTGCGAGGGACGACGTCCAGCCCCTCGACCAATGCCTCGGTCTCCCTGCGGCCATGCGTTTCCACGACGCCGATAATGGTGTCGACGCCATCCGCAAGCTTCGCCCGGCCTGACATCAACATTTCATAGGTCTTGCCGACACCGGGTGCGGCGCCCAAAAAAATCTTCAACCGGCCCCGCGCCTCGCGCCTGGCGTTTTCCAGTGGCGCATCGGGCGACGGCCGGCCGGGCATGTTGCTGATATCGTCAGGCATTTAACCACCAGTGGTCGAGGCTATGGCTTGCGAACAAGCCATAGCCATTTCAATTCATGAGCCGGCTGCGTCAAGAGCCATGTTGAGCGCAAGAACGTTTACAACGGGCTCGCCCATGAAGCCGAGTTCCGGAGCTTCGACATGACGCTCAACGATGGCGCGCAACGCCGCTTCATCCATGCCCCTCGCTTTGGCGACACGCGGAACCTGGAAATAGGCGGCTTCCGGCGAAACATGCGGATCGAGGCCGCTGCCCGAGGCCGTCACCAGATCGGCCGGCACCGACGAGGCCGGATTTTCAGCTCTCGCGGCCTCGTAATCCTGTTTCACCCGGTCGATAAGCTTGGCGCTCGTCGGCCCGAGATTGGAGCCGGAGGACGAGGCCGCATTATAGCCATCGCCGGCGGCGGAAGGACGGCCATGAAAATAAGTCTCGCCAGTGAAGGCCTGCCCGATCAATTGCGATCCGACCACCGTGCCATTTTTTTCGATCAGGCTGCCATTGGCCTGCGCGGGAAAAAGCGCCTGCGCCAGGCCCGTCATGCCGAGCGGATAGGCAAGGCCGGTGATGGCCGTGGTGGCGAGGATCAGCACCAGTGCGGGACGAAGCTGTCTAAACATTGTCTTTACTCCTCAGGCGAGACCGAGCGCCGTGATGGCGAGGTCGATGGCCTTGATGCCGATAAAGGGAACGATGATGCCGCCGAAGCCATAGATGACCAGATTGCGCGATAGCAGCGCACCTGCACCGATCGGGCGATATTTGACGCCCTTCAGCGAGAGCGGGATCAGCGCGATGATGATAAGCGCGTTGAATATGATGGCCGAGAGGATGGCGCTCTGCGGCGTCGAAAGTCCCATGACATTCAGGACGCCAAGCTGCGGATAGAGCGCCAGGAACATTGCCGGAATGATGGCAAAATATTTGGCGATGTCGTTGGCAATCGAGAAGGTGGTCAGTGCACCGCGCGTCATCAGCAACTGCTTGCCGATTTCGACGATCTCGATGAGCTTGGTCGGATCGCTGTCGAGATCGACCATGTTGCCCGCCTCGCGGGCGGCCACGGTACCGGTGTTCATGGCAACGCCGACATCGGCCTGCGCCAGCGCGGGAGCATCATTGGTGCCGTCACCGCACATGGCGACGAGCTTGCCCTTCGCCTGCTCCTCACGGATAAGCTCCAGCTTGTTTTCCGGTGTCGCCTGGGCGAGGAAATCATCGACACCCGCTTCCGCAGCAATTGCGGCGGCGGTCATCGGATTGTCGCCAGTGATCATGACAGTGCGGATGCCCATGCGGCGAAGCTCCGCAAAACGCTCGCGAATGCCGCCCTTGACGATATCCTTCAGCTGCACGACGCCGAGAAGCTTGCCATCCCGAACAACGGCGAGCGGCGTGCCCCCGGTCTTGGCAATTTCTTCGGCAATTGTCCTTATGCCGCGCATGGCATCCGTTTCGGTTTTGACGGCAAGCGCCACATTGCCCTGTTGCGAAGCGCCGCCGTTAACATACGAAAGAACGGCGTCGACCGCCCCCTTGCGAATGGAGGAGCCTTCGAAATCGACACCGCTCATGCGGGTCTGGGCGGTGAAGGGGACGAAATTGGCATGCAGCTTCTGCATGTCACGGGCACGGATGCCATATTTCTCCTTCGCCAGAACCACAATGGAGCGACCTTCAGGTGTTTCGTCAGCAAGGGACGCAAGCTGGGCCGCATCGGCCAGTTCCTGCTCGGAAACGCCGGCGACGGGGCGGAACTCGGTCGCCTGCCGGTTCCCGAGCGTGATCGTGCCGGTCTTGTCGAGCAACAGCGTGTCAACGTCGCCAGCAGCCTCGACGGCGCGGCCGGACATGGCGAGCACGTTGAAACGCACCAGCCTGTCCATGCCGGCGATGCCGATCGCCGACAGAAGCGCGCCGATGGTGGTGGGGATAAGCGTGACGAACAGCGCCACCAGCACGATGATCGGGATCGAACCGCCGGCATAGGCCGCGAAACTCGGTATGGTCGCGGTGGCCAGAACGAAGATCAGCGTCATGCCTGCGAGAAGAATGTTGAGCGCAATCTCGTTCGGCGTTTTCTGGCGTTCAGCACCTTCGACCAGGGAAATCATCCGGTCGAGGAAGGTGGAGCCAGCAGCAGCGGTGATACGTACCCTTATCCAGTCCGACAGCACCTGCGTGCCGCCGGTGACGGCAGAGCGGTCGCCACCGGATTCGCGGATGACCGGGGCGGATTCGCCTGTTATCGCCGCCTCGTTTACCGAAGCAACACCTTCGATGACCTCACCATCGGAAGGGATGATATCGCCCGCCTCTACAAGAACGACATCGTTCACCTTCAGGCTCGTACCCGCCACCATACTGTATTGGCTACGGTCATCGCCGGTGAGCAGTTTCGCCTGGGTTTCTGTGCGGGTCCGGCGCAGCGAATCCGCCTGCGCCTTGCCGCGCCCTTCGGCGACGGCTTCGGCGAAATTGGCGAACAGCACGGTGAACCAAAGCCAGAGATTGATCTGGAAGGAGAAGCCCAGATTGGCACCGCCCGTGATGAGATCGCGGATGAACAGCACCGTGGTCAGCACTGACACCGTCGCAACAACGAACATGACCGGATTGCGCGCAAGCGTGCGCGGGTTGAGCTTTTTGAATGCGGCGGCGATGGCCGGCACGAGAATGCGAGAATCTAGGATGCTCACTTGTTTGGACTGGCTCATGAAGAGGCTCCAGCGTTGAACAGGGCGACCGATGAGGGTCGATCAGCCCGTGATAACTTCGAGAGCGACAACGGCGGCGAACAGAGCCGCCATCATCGCGAGAATGAGATTGGAGGCGCACCAGCCGCCGGGCGTGGCGCTGCCTCTGACGGGAGCGCCGTTGCGGGCGGGAACGATGCGGCGACGTGCGGATTTGCCTTCGTTCATGACATCACCTCAAAAAAGCTGACCTGCCGCCATGACGAGATGTTCGGCAACCGGGCCGAGCGCCAGCGCAGGCAGGAAGGTAAGGCCGCCGACGATCAGGATCGTGCCGACCAGCAGGCCAACGAAAAGCGGGCCATCCGTCGGGAAGGTGCCTGCAGAGGCCGGAACGGTCTTCTTGGTGACCAGCGAACCCGCAATGGCGAGTGCGGGAATGATGACCAGAAAGCGGCCCATCAACATGCCGAGACCAAGCGTGATGTTGTACCAGGTCGTGTTCCCGGTCAGGCCGCCGAAGGCCGAACCGTTATTGGCGGCCGCCGAGGTGTAGGCATAGAGGATTTCGGAAAAGCCGTGCGGGCCCGCCGTCCCAATCGATGCCACAGCCGAGGGCAGGATGGTGGCCGTGGCGGTGAAGACCAGCATGGCGAGCGGCAGGCAAAGAATGGCCAGAACCGCCATCTTCATTTCCTTGGCCTCGATCTTCTTGCCGAGATATTCCGGCGTGCGCCCGACCATCAGCCCTGCCACGAAGATGGCGATGACGATGAAGAGCAGAATGCCGTAAAAGCCCGCACCGACCCCGCCGACGATCACCTCGCCCAGCTGCATGTTGATGAGCGGGATGAGACCACCCAAGGCCGTGAAGCTGCCGTGCATGGCATTGACCGCGCCGCAGGACGCAGCCGTGGTGATGACCGCGAAGAGCGACGAGAGCGCCAATCCGAAACGGACTTCCTTGCCTTCCATATTACCGCCTGCAAGACCGAAGCTGTGCATCAGCGGGTTTCCGGCTGCTTCCGCCCAGTAGGTGACGGCAACGCCGGCGATGAACAGCACGCCCATGGCCGCAAGGATAGCCCAGCCCTGGTGCTGGTTGCCGACCATGCGACCGAAGACATTGGTGAAAGCTGCGCCGATGGCGAAGATCGATACCATCTGGATCATGTTGGAAATGGCATCGGGGTTTTCGAAGGGATGCGCCGAATTGGCGTTGAAGAAGCCGCCGCCATTGGTGCCCAGCATCTTGATCGCGAGCTGCGATGCGACGGGGCCGACGGCAATCGTCTGCTGCGCGCCTTCCAGCGTCTGCGCGTTCACATAGGCGCCGAGCGTCTGCGGCACGCCGAGCCAGACGTAGACGAGCGTCAGCACGATGCAGAGGGGTAATAGCACGTAGAGCGTGGAGCGGACCATATCCACCCAGAAGTTGCCGATCGCCTTGCCGGAAGCGCGCGAGAATGCGCGGATCAGGCCGATGGCAATTGCCATGCCGGTTGCGGCGGAAACGAAGTTCTGCACGGTGAGACCGGCCATCTGGGTCAGATAGGAAAGCGTGCTTTCGCCGCCATAATTCTGCCAGTTGGTGTTGGTGACGAAGCTGACGGCCGTATTGAAGGACAATTCTGGTCCGACGGCCGCCATTCCCTGCGGATTATAGGGTAGCACGGCCTGAAAGCGCATCAGGGCATAGAGCAGGGCGAAACCGAGAAGATTGAAGAGAAGCATGGAGACCGCATAGGTCGTCCAGTGCTGCTCCTCCCGCTCACTTGTCCCGGCAAGGGCGTAAAGTCCGCGCTCGACCGGCACAAGAACCGGCGACAGCAGCGTGCGCTCGCCATTGAAGACACGCGCCATATAGAAGCCAAGCGGCTTCACCAGCGCAAAAATGATCCCGCAGAAAAGCAGGATCTGGAACCATCCATTGAGGGTCATGGTATCAAACTTTCAACAGCCGCCGCTTCCCGATCAGAAACGTTCGGGGCGAATGAGAGCATAGGTGAGATAGGCAGCGATAAAGACCGTGACGGCGCCGCTCAGGATATAATCAAACGTCATCGCAGCCTCCGTCTAAAGCCGGTCGCAGGCGCGCGTGTAGGCAAAGCAGAGGGCGAAGAACACCGTGGCTGCGCCGATCAGAACAATATCCATCATTGATGGGACTCCTTTTTAATCGAGGAGCCGGACAGGAAGAAAAGCGCCGTCATGTGGGACGTCGCTTTTCATTCTTTCTGGCTGGGAAGAAACACCATCCCTTCCCGCACAGAAGAATGCACCCGAACCGCATAAAGGTTCGAGACGGCCACAGGGGCAATAAAATAGGAATCCTATAGGAATTTCGATGCCCGCTGACCGGACATCGCTTCCGCCAATCAAGTCAGCTGTTGTCACCGAAAGCGGAAACGATGGTTTCCGCCGGACTTTTGTCCGCCAGCAGCGCGGCCAGCAAAATGCGCGCCTGGCCCGGACGAAGTGTGGCTGAATGCACGGCGCCCGCTGCGACGAGATCATGTCCACCGCCGCCGCCGCCGTAACTCGCCACGAGCCGCCCTTCCGGCACGCGGCTGGAGACGACGACCGGAACGCCGCGTTCGGCGCAGCGCTTCACAGCTTCGGCGATACGCGGATTGGCATTCCCGGAACCAAGTGCGGCAAGAACGATGCCTTTCGCGCCCCCCTGAAGGCTTGCATCGATATGGGTGGCATCACAGCCAGGATGAATGGCAACGATATCGACGCGTTGATCGGCCACCGGGGCGGCAAGCAACGGTGTTCGGGCGGCAGCCAGTGGCCGGGTCGAGCGGAATGCGTCTGCCTCGTCCGCGCTCAGCTTGTAGAGCCCCCAGGCCGAGAGACAGCGACCGCCGAAGGAGAGAAGCACACCCTTCGCAGCATTCGCCTGATCGAGCGCTGTTTCTATGGCTCGAGCCAGATTTGCCGGTCCGTCTGCGTCCTTATGGTCTGCCGTAAACTGTGCGCCGGTGAAGACCACCGGCTTCGTGATGGCGTGCTGCAAATGGACGAGTAGCGAGGATTCCTCCATTGCATCGGTTCCGTGCAGAACCACGATACCCGCCACTTCGGGATCGTCGAGTTCGATACGAACGGCATCGCTGATGCTCTGCATGTCGGCAAGCGTCAGGCTGGACGAATCCTTCGCCATGAGGTCCACCGGCTTCAGCCGGGCGCTGATTTCCGGTACCAGCGCAAGCAGATCTTCACCGGAAAGGCTGGGCGTGCTGGCACCATCGGCACCGCGCCGACTGGCGATGGTGCCGCCGGTGGCGATGACCGCCACCAGAGGTATCGCGCCCTGCCCGCTCAATGCGATGCTCCCGCGCGTTCAGCCGCAAGGCGATAGATGCGGTCACGCAGCAGATACCAGCCGATGACGAGCGCCGGGATGATAATCAGCAGCGAAGCGATGGTCCAGGAGCCGACGGGATAGTCGAAGGCCATCAGCACCAGCACGCCGAACAGAAAAACGAGCGTGAGGATGCCGGTATAGGGCGCGCCGAACATGCGGAAATCCGGACGCACCAGTTCACCGCGCTGCGAAAGCTGCCAGAGTTTGAGCTGGCAGAGCACGATGACGGCCCAGGCGCAGATGATGCCAAGCGCTGACAGGTTGAGCGCGATTTCGAACGCGGCGGCGGGGACAACGGCGTTGAGTGCGACGCCGAACACGGTAACGACGGCAGTGACCGCGATGCCACCATAAGGCACGCCATTCTTGTTCATCTTCGCCAGCGCTGCCGGGGCAGAGCCGGAGACAGCCATGGAGTGAAGGATGCGGCCGGTGGAATAGAGCCCGGCATTGAGCGAGGACAGGACGGCGGTCAGAACAACAAGGTTCATAATGACATCGGCACCCTGCACGCCGATCGAGCCGAAGAAGGTAACGAAAGGGCTCTCACCGGCCTTGTAGGCCGTGTAGGGCAGGAGCAGCGTGAACAACAGCACCGAGCCGACGTAAAACACAACGAGACGGAGGACGACGGCGCGGATGGCGCGCGGCATAACCTTGCGCGGGTCCTCGGTTTCGCCTGCCGCCGTACCGATCAACTCGATCGAGGCATAGGCGAATACCACGCCCTGGATGATGACGAAGGCTGGAAGAATGCCATTCGGGAAGAAGCCGCCATTGTCAGTAATGAGGCTGAAGCCGGTAACGTGGCCTTCGATGGGCGTACCGAAAATGACGAAATAAACGCCGACGACGAGGAAGATCGCGAGCGCCAGCACCTTGATCAGGCTGAACCAGAACTCCAGTTCCCCGAACACCTTCACCGACAGCATGTTCATCGCCAGTACGACCACCAGCGCCGTCATCGCGAATACCCACTGATCGATGCCCGCAAGCCACGGTACGTATTGCTTGAAGAAATTCATATAGAGCGCAACGGCGGTGACATCGGCCACCGAGGTCATGGCCCAGTTGAGCCAATACATCCAGCCGGCCGCAAAGGCCATCTTCTCACCGTAGAACTCACGGGCATAGGACACGAAGGAACCGGAGCTGGGGCGATGCATGATCAACTCGCCGAGCGCACGCAGCACGAGAAACGCGAAGAAGCCGCAGAGTGCATAAACGAAAACCAGAGCCGGACCGGCCTGTGCGAGACGCCCGCCGGCACCCAGAAAGAGACCCGTGCCGATGGCGCCGCCGATGGCAATCATCTGAATCTGGCGCGGCTTAAGGGCTTTATGGTAACCGAGATCCTCTTCGGCGAAGACCTCACGTTCGGCGGGTGCCGTTTTTCCAGAATGCATGGATTTATCCTCCCGATAAAACGCTTGTAGTCGGCAATTAGCCGGAAATCAAAGTGGAACTGGCGTCGTCCCCAAGGCTGGAAATATGGCCAGCGAATGCGCTCATGCTGTAAAGCTGCATGACAGATTTTTGCCGTCATAAGTCGAGACAATGGCTTTCGTCAAGAGCTGTTCGCCAATATTGACCTTCCTCCCCCGCAGGCATATGGTCATTAAATCTGTAAGACAGCTTTACAGATTTTGCAACGCTTGAAGCCAGTGGAGGAAGAAGTGAGCGTGACGCGCAGTGAGCATGATTTGCTCGGGTCGAAGGAAATTCCGGCGAATGTTTATTGGGGCGTGCACACCGCGCGCGCGGTGGAAAACTTCAAGATCACCGGGGTGACCATTGGCCATAACCCTTACCTGTTAAGGGGTTTGGCCTATGTGAAAGAGGCGGCCGCACGTGCAAATCACGAACTTGGCCTGCTCGACAGGGATCGGATGGAGGCGATTGCGGAAGCCTGCCGCGAAATCCGCGCCGGCGCTCTTCATGAGCAGTTCGTTGTGGATGAAATCCAGGGCGGAGCCGGCACATCCACCAACATGAACGCCAATGAGGTCATCGCCAACCGCGCGCTGGAACTGCTTGGGCACGAAAAGGGCGATTATGCCCGGCTTCACCCGAACGATCACGTCAATCTCAGCCAGTCGACCAACGATGCTTATCCGACCGCGGTGAATGTGGGCCTGATCGAAGCGATTGACGACCTGGCCGCCTCGATGGGCGTTCTGAAGGACGCCTTCGACCGCAAGGCGCAGGAATTTGCCCGCTTCATCAAGATCGGGCGCACGCAATTGCAGGATGCGGTACCGATGACGCTCGGCCAGGAGTTCCGCACGTTCGTGGTGATGCTGGGCGAAGACCAGGCGCGTCTGATCGAATCCGCCGCTCTGCTGCATGAGATCAATCTGGGCGCCACCGCCATCGGCACCGGGCTCAACGCACCGCGCGGTTATGCCGAGCTTGCCTGCCGGCATCTGGCGGAACTGACCGGCCGGCCGCTGGTGACGGCCGCAGACCTTATCGAAGCCACACAGGACCCCGGCGCCTTCGTGCACCTCTCCGGCGTGCTGAAACGCGTCGCCGTAAAGCTGTCGAAGACTTGCAACGACCTTCGCCTGCTCTCGTCAGGCCCGCGCGCCGGAATTGGCGAAATTACCCTTCCCTCCGTTCAGGCGGGCTCAAGTATCATGCCGGGCAAGATCAATCCGGTCATTCCCGAAGTGGTCAACCAGGTGGCCTATGCGGTGATCGGCAACGACATCACCATCACCATGGCCGCAGAAGCCGGGCAGCTGCAGTTGAACGCCTTCGAGCCGATCATCGTGCGTGCGCTCTCCCAGAGCATCAGCCAGCTAAGCGCCGCCTGCCGCACACTGGCAGAGCGATGCGTGGACGGCATCGTCGCCAATCCGGCCATCATGGCGCAGCGCGTGGAAGAATCAATCGGTCTCGCCACGGCGCTTAACCCGCTGATCGGTTATTATGCGGCGACGGAAGTCGCCAAGGAAGCGCTTGCCAGCGGGCGTACCGTGCCGCAGGTGGTTCTTGAACGTGGTTACATGACAGAGGCCGAACTGCAGCAAGCGCTCAGTCCACGGCACCTTGCCAATCTACCAGCGGTCACGGCTGGCGAAGCCGATCTTCGCCAATGATCGTCGTCACTACCTGCTTCACCTGCCCGAGGTGAAGCTCCATCGCCTCACGCGCCTCAGGCGCTGAACCGCGCCGGATCGCCTCGACGATCCGGCGATGCTCGAAATTGGAAGCGACGCGGCGACCGGCCATAAGGTTAACCATCTCTGATTGCTGGGCGACGGCCTCGCGGGCGTCCGCCACCACCTTGGCAAAGAGGCGGTTGGCGGAGGCCTCCGCGATGGCGCAATGAAACTGGCCGTCCAGCAATACCCAGGGATGCGGCCTTTCCTCGGTTTCCATGCGGCTACAGAGATCGAGCAAAACCTGCAGTTGGGCGTCCGTGCGACGCAAGGCGGCCCACCCTGCAGCCGGCACTTCGATGAAGGGGCGGGCCTCGATCAGGTCGCGTGCGGAATAGGCACCGTAATTCAGTTCCGATGGCGGCGTCGGGGTCATCACATACGTGCCGCTGCCTGTGCGGGTCTGCGTCAGGCCGAGCGTCTGGAGAGACCGCAGGGCCTCGCGAATAATCGGACGGCTGACGCCGTAACGCGTTGCGAGATGTGCTTCCGAAGGGAGCCGGGTACCGACCGCAAGCTGGCCTGTCGTGATGGCGGAACGGATATCATCGAACACCGCTTCCGCGGCATTCTTGCGATTGATCGGCTGTCCATCCGCAAGCCAATCCGACAAACCGCCCATCTTTAAATCCTCCGCACTCTCAATATGTCCGCGATATCGACGCAACCGCCCAAATACAAAAGGACGGCTGCCGCTCTCGCGGCTAAGCCGACCTTCCTAACATCATCCTGCACGCGGGAACAACGACGGTGGATATTTTTATTGGAGCGAGGAGGCAGTGCAGCCACCACCTCGCCCGGCATCCGATATCACGCCTGGATTTCTGCGCCCCCCGGCTTCTCATCCTCGCGCGGAATACGAAACCAGGCAACGTAAAGCGCCGGCAGAAAAAGCAGGGTAAGCGCCGTGCCGACCACAATGCCACCCATCATCGCATAGGCCATCGGCCCCCAGAAGATTTCCCGGGATATGGGGATGAGGGCAAGCGTTGCCGCCGCCGCCGTCAGCATGATCGGCCGCATGCGGTGTTCGGTCGCCTCAATGACGGCACGCCAGGCCGAGACACCCTCGCTTCGCAGATGCTCGATCTGCACGACGAGGATGACCGAGTTGCGGATGAGGATGCCGATCAGCGCCAGCACGCCGAGAATGGCAACGAAGCCCATTGGCGCATTGGAGAAGAGCAGTGCCACCACCACGCCAATCAGGGCCGTGGGCGCCACGGCGAAGACCAGGAACAACCGGCTGAAGCTTTGCAGCTGAACCATCAGGATCGTCGCCATTGCAAACAACATCAGCGGCACCACGGCGACGATCGGCGCTTGCGAATCCGCGCTGGATTCCACCGAACCGCCCGTCTCCACCTTGTAACCCACAGGAAGCGTTTTCTCGAAAGCCTCTATTTTCGGCTTCAGCTGCGTCACGATCGTTGCGGGCTGCGTCGGGCCGATGATGGCAGCCTTGACGGTGACCGTCGGTATCCGGTCGCGACGCCAGATGGTCGGTTGCTCCAGCTCGTAGCGAAAATTGGCAATGGCCGAAAGCGGCACGGCCTTGCCGTTGGTCGCCGGCAATTGCAGATTCTGCAAGGTTTCGATGGACCCGCGCTCCGACAACTGCGCCCGCGCCACCACGTTCACGAGGTAGATGTCGTCCCTGACCTGGGTGACCGTAGATCCCTCGACAATGCTGTTCATGGCGTTGGCGATATCTTCCGAGGAGACGCCGAGCTGGCGGGCCTTGTCCTGCAGCACATCCACCTTCACCACACGTGTCGGTTCGTTCCAGTCCATGACCATGTTGGACAACAGCTGGTGTTCGCCGACAATGCCCGACAATTGCTGCCCGAGCTCACGGACCTTCTGGATATCCGGGCCGCTGAGGCGATATTGCACCGGCTTACCGACCGGCGGGCCGATATCGAGCAGTTTCACGAAGGCGTCAGTGCCGACGAATGTCCGGTCCAGATATTCCTGCAATTCGGCGCGCACCTTGTCCCGCACGTCCAGCCCCTTGGTGACGATGACGGTCTGGCCGAAGGTGACATCAGGAGTCTGCACGTCGAAAGAGAGGATGAAGCGCGGCGCGCCTTCACCGACATAGGTCGTCCAGTGGTCAATATCCGGATTCTTGGCGAGCATTTCCTGCTCGAACTGCGCCATCTGCCGGTTGGTTTCGGCAATCGAGCTGTTCTGCGGCAGGTTCCAGTCAACGATGAGCTCCACACGGTCCGAGGACGGGAAGAACTGCTGCTGCACGAGGCTCATGCCACCCACGGACAGGCCGAACAGGGTTATGGTGAGGATGATCGTCACCCAGCGCCAGCGCAGCGCCCGGCCGAGAAGCCAGGAAAAGGCCGAGGCGAACCGGCCCTTCTTCTCGTGGTGAGATTTCATTGTCTTCGGCAGAATCGTCACGCCGAGCAGGGGCGTGAACAAAACCGCGACGATCCATGACACGATCAGCGAAACCGCAATCACCACGAAAAGTGTGAACGTAAACTCACCCGCTGCGCTGTTGTTGAGGCCGACAGGAATAAAGCCGGCAACGGTGACCAGCGTACCGGTCAGCATCGGGAAGGCGGTGGAGGTGTAGACATAGGTCGCCGCTTTTCTGAGATCGTCTCCGACCTCAAGCCGCGCGACCATCATTTCGACGGCGATCATCGCATCATCCACGAGAAGCCCGAGCGCGATGATGAGAGCACCGAGCGAAATGCGTTGCAGCGAAATGCCTGTATATTCCATGTAGACGAAGGTTATCGCCAGCACGAGCGGAATGGAAACCGCCACCACCATGCCGGCCCTGAGGCCAAGGCTGATGAAGCTGATGACAAGGACGATGGCGATGGCTTCGAACAGCGCCGAGGTGAAGCCCGAGACCGCCTCATCGACGACGGCAGGCTGATCGGAAACCCGGTGCACATCGACGCCAACTGGCAGATCCGCCACCACGCGCTTCATCTGCGCATCCAGCGCCTCGCCGAAATGCAGCAGGTTCGCGCCGGTTTTCATGCCGATTGCAAGGCCGATGGCCGGCTGGCCGTTGAAACGGAACAGCGAGGACGGCGGATCGACATAACCGCGCCGGATCGTCGCTACTTCCGTCAACGGGAAAAAGCGGTTGTTGACGCGCAGGTTGATCGCCCGCAGACTGTCTTCAGACGTGAACTGGCCGCTGACGCGCAGCGCCACGCGCTCAGGTCCTGCATTGACGAAGCCGGACTGGGTGACGGCATTCTGCGATTGCAATGTCTTGATGATGGACTGCTGATCAATGCCGAGCGCTGCGATCTGTCGCGTGGAAAATTCCAGATAGATCGTCTCGTCCTGTGCGCCGATGACATCGACCTTGCCGATATTGTCGACGGTCAAGACCTTGGCGCGGGCATCTTCCACCAGGTCACGCAATTGCCGTTGGCTGAGGCCGTCGCTGGTGAAGGCGTAGATATTGCCATAAACGTCGCCGAAACGGTCGTTGAAGAAGGGGCCGACCACGCCGGACGGAAACTCGCCCTTGATATCGCCGATCATGTTGCGCACCCGCACCCAGGTCGGCTCGACATTGCGCGCCTTGGTTTCCGGCACCAGCTCCACAAAGATCGTCGTGCGGCCCGCCACCGTCTGGCTGCGCAAATGATCGAGATTATCGAGTTCTTCGAGCTTCTTCTCGATCCTGTCGGTCACCTGCCGCGCCACTTCCTCCGCCGAGGCGCCGGGCCACTGGGCACTGATCACCATGGTCTTGATGGTGAAGTTCGGGTCTTCCTCGCGACCGAGGTTGAGATAGGAAAAAACGCCGGCGAGAACGAAAACCAGCATGAAATACCAGACAAGCGAACGGTGTTCGAGCGCCCAGTCTGAAAGATTGAATTTCTTCACTGACGGACCTCCTGATCGATCCTGATGGCCTGTCCATCCTTAAGCTTGTGAACGCCGGCGCTGGCAACGCGCTCGCCGGGTTTGACGCCGCCGGTGATGCGCACGCTGCCGCCTTCGGCAGGTTCACCCTCTATCGTGACCGGGCGCGCCGTGACGGTCGCCGTGTCGACATTAACGATCCAGACGGACCAGCCGCCCTCCGTTTTCAGCAGGGCCGATGCCGGCAGCATGATCCGCGGTTCGGAAGCAGCAAGCACGGAAGCCGTGACGACGGAACCGAGGCGGAATGCCGCCGGCGCATCCTGCAGACTGATCTTCGTCCGTCGTGTGCGCGTTGCCGTTTCGGCTGCCGGGGCGATTTCCCGCACCACGCCGGTGGTTCGGATTTTTGGATCGAGCTGCAGGGCGATCTCGAAGGTCGAGCCGATATCCAGACGCTGCGCCGCAAATTGCGGAACATCCACCACTACATCGCGCACTTCCGGGCGGGCGATGGTGACGACCGTCTGGCCGGCGGAAACAACCTGGCCGATTTCACCCGATGTGGCCGTGACAACACCGTCGAATTCCGCATGGAGCTGCGCGTAACCCAGCTGTTCTTCCGCCTTGTCCAGGTTTGCACGGGCCTTGGCGACGGAGGCGTTGGCGGTGCGCGTCGCCTGTTGGGCTTCCTCCAGCGCCGCCTCGGTGCCGCTACGCGCCTCCGCCAGCACACGCTGGCGCTGTTCGGTGGTCACGGCATTGGCGAGCTGCGCTTCGGCATTGGAAAGATCCGACTGCGCGCTCTTCACCGACAGTTCAAGCGCGAGCGGATCGATCGAGGCCACCACATCGCCCTTCTTGACCAGATCGGCGACATCGACGTTCCGCGCTATGATCCGCCCGAGGACGCGAAAACCGAGATCCGTCTGAATGCGCGATTCCACCGTTCCGGTGAGCTGCAGCGCATCCGCCGACTTTTCCTCGACCACCACCGAGAGCACCGGTCGCGGCGCCTCGGCGGCGGCCTCCTGCTTTTCCTGACAGGACGAGAGCGCCATCGCGGGCAGCAGCAAAAACAAGCTTCTGTTTATCCTGAACATTATTGTGCCTGCCCCTTTTGATAGGCGACCTTTTCACCGGTCCGGAGGAATTTTGTCCCGCCCGTGACCACGAGATCGCCGGGGTTCAGCCCCGCCGAGACGACGAATTGACTGGTCTCATAATCCGCAACCTCGATCGGCCGCATGGAGACTTCGGAGGATTGCGGATCCACCACCCAGACGGCGGGTCGGCCTTTTTGCGACGTCATTGCCGACCATGGAAGCTCGATGGCATCCACCTGCCTGAAGCGGAAATGGCCGGATACCGGCGCACCAAGCGGCATGGTCAGATCGCCGTTAAGACCGACCTTCACCCTTATCGTACCATTGTCCGGATCGATCGTCGGAGAGATTTCCCGCACGGGGGCCGCCACGGCGCGGGCGGGATCCGAAAGGAGGCTGACATTGACGAGATTGTCGATGTCGCGCTCCAGGAAAAGAGATTCGTAGACATCAAACACGGCGTCGCGCGGCCCGTCATGCGCCAGCGTGAACACGAGCTGGGCAGCCTGCGCCACCTGGCCCACTTCGACATTTCGCGCCGTGATCACGCCATCCGCATCGGCCCTGAGTTCCGTATACGACAGCGCGTCGCGCGCCGTATCGAGCTGCGCCTGGGCCGATCTGACCGCGCCCTGCGTGGTAAGCAGCGTCTCCTGGGCCTTGTCGACGGCCGAGCGCGAGGTGACCTGCGTCCGGAAAAGACTTTGCTGGCGATCGAATGCCAATTGTGCCTGCGTCTGTTGTGCTTCTGCCGATTGCAGGTTGGCAAGGGCAACATCGATGTCGGCCTTCTGCTCCTCCGGATCGATGCGGGCGAGCAGTTGCCCTGTCGCCACCCGCGCGCCCACATCCACCAGCCTTTCGGTGATTTTGCCACTGACGCGAAACGACAGGTCCGTCTGAACCCTCGCCCTCACTTCGCCGGTGATGATGCTGCCACGGTCGATCGGCTGCTTCTCCGCCTTGACCATATCGACAGTTCGCAGCGGCTTTTCGGCCGGCGGCTCTTCATTGCTGCAGGATGACAGGGCAAAAACGCCGCCCACCGCCCATGCGATAAGAATGGTTCTCATGCTGACCTCTTGATCTTCGCCCTCATCCATAATATTTGACTGACTGTATAGTCAATGAAATTCTTATGCCGTCGCTCTGGGAGCTTTTCGGGGTATCGCTGCCCTAGAGAAGGATCATTGCAGACTGCCCGACGCATTCGCTGGCAAGCAAAGGCATATGTTGACATATCGAGCATCAAACCACCTGCGGAAATCGGTTCCGGTTTTTGCACTGGTGCGATAGGCAGACCACCTGTTACTTCCGCCGATCACGACGGGTAGAAGGGCACGCGCCGACAATATGTAAGGATCCGGGGTAATGGCGAAAACGAAACTCTCACGTGCAGAACAGAAGATACAACGTCCGCTGCAAATTCTCGACGCCGCATTTGAGGAATTCACCAAAAGGGGATTTACGGCAACGCGGGTCGAAGACATTGCCGACCGGGTGGGAGTGACGAAAGGCACGGTCTATGTCTATTTCGAAACCAAGGAAGCCCTTTTTGCCGCGATGATCGAGCACGTCGGCAGACCGTTCCAAGAGGCATTCGAAGCCTACGAACGCACCTCCGACGATCCGGTCGAGGAGCTTCGCCTGCTTCTCGAATTCCTGTTCGAAACGCTGGTGGATGACCGGCGTATGCGGGAACTCTTTCGTTTCGTCGTGGCCGAGGGAGCCAAGTTTCCGGATCTGATAGACCACCACCATGATATTCTGATGGCGCCGGTGCTCGCCCGCATCAATGCTATCCTGGACAAAGGTGTCGCGAAAAAGAGATTCAGGGCCAACGCGCCCGAACTTGCGCATGTCGTCATGTCACCAATGGTCGGAACATTGGTTTTCAGGCTGATTTTCGACGACCGGCGCAGCCTGGACAAGGAGGCCGTCATCAAGGTGCACCTCGACGTGCTCATGCACGGCCTGCTCCCCTGAGCAGCCAAAACATCCTGCCCGCCGCGGGTTGGATGGAACCCCACTTGGCTGACCTACGATACCGGACCTGGATCGCTCTCCCCCGCCACGAGCACCATCGGCCATATGCAATGGCGGGCCTGGGCGGGATAAAATGGCGCATAGGCCGGCATTGTCGACAACAGAGTCTGCGCCACCGTAACGCCGAGATCATGCAGCGACATGCGGAAGCTTGTCAGACGCGGTTCGAGAAACTGTCCGCGCGGGCCGTCACGGAATCCGATGACGGCGAGATCCCGCCCCGGTTCGAGCCCCGCTTCCGCAAGACGACGATAAAGACCGACGGCCATCAACTCATAGATCAGCACAATCGCCGTCGGCCGAGGCCGCATCTGCAGCCATTCGCTGGCGGCGTGATAACCGCCCTGCTCGCTCGATTTCGCCCGGATGACCAAAGAGGAATCATAAGCGATGCCATTATCGTCCAGCGCACGCCTGTACCCATCAAGGAACACATGCCCGAGATTGATATCGCTGTCGGGCGCGGCTACCGCGATCGAACGATGCCCGGAGGCCACGAGGCGATCGATCGCGCTTTTCGCGACGCCCTCGAAATCGAGATCCACCCAGGCATGATCCGTACTGGAGGCGGTCCGCCCGAGCGCCACGAATGGAAGCCGATTCTGCTTGAGAAAATCGACACGCCTGTCGATTCGCCGGGTGGCGGAAATGATCATCGCATCGACCATGCGGCGCGCCACCATACGCTTGAGATATTCGTCGGGGTCCTCTTCTCCCGGGCAAGGCAGAACGATGAGATCGAGGTTGTGACCGGAAAACACGCTTTGCAGGCCATCCGTCAAGCCGAGAAAGAAGTTATCGGCATTCTCCACCGTCTGCGCGTCACTGCCCGTCATCAGACCAATGACATTGGTCGTTCCCTGCCGTAGGCTGCGGCCTGACTGGTTGGCGACGTAACCCAGTTTTTCCGCAGCCTCGAGAACGCGGCGCCGTGTCTCTTCGTTCACGTCGGGCTTGCCGTTCAGCGCACGGGAAACAGTGCCGATCGATATCTCGAGGTAATCGGCAAGCTGGCGAATTCCTTTCATGCGCTCCCCTCCAAATCCCGGCCCGCAATCTGCGCGCCACTTGATGGTCTTGACATATCTAACATCATCGGCATAGTCTCGTAAACGTTTACGACGCTCTGCGCAAAGAGGAGTTTGCGAAAGAGCCCGGGGAGATGAGATGACTTTTAATGCCGTTTTATGCGGGTGCGGAGCTATGGCCAAAGGCTGGCTGCGCGCCATCCAGTCCTCGCCGGAAATCGCCGGCGAAATCAGGATCGCGGGTCTGGTAGACCTGAACGAGGGCACGGCCCGCGCGCTTGCCGAGGAATTCGCCCTCACCGGCGCGGTCATCGGCACCGATCTTCGAGCGGTTCTCGCCGAAACGAAAGCCGACATTCTTTTTGACATCGTCATCCCGCAGGCGCGTTTCGCCGTAGTCGAAGCCGGTCTCGCAGCTGGATGCCATGTGCTGAGTGAAAAGCCGCTTGCAGCCTCGATGGAGGAAGCCGCGACGCTGGTGGAACTGGCGAAAAAAGCCGGCAAAATTCACGCCGTGGTGCAAAACCGTCGGTTCGTGGCCGGCATCAGACGTCTACGCCGCGCGTTGGAGGACGGCGTCATCGGTGATCTGACCGCCATCCACTGCGATTTCTTCCTGGGGCCGCATTTCGGGGGGTTTCGCGAGGAGATGAAAAACGTCCTGCTTCTCGATATGGCAATTCACACCTTCGACGCGGCCCGTTTCGTCGCCAATGAAAAGCCGCTCTCCGTCTTCTGTGTGGAGAAGAACCCGGCGGGCTCATGGTATGCGCATGGGGCCAGCGCCAACGCGATTTTCGAGTTCTCCAACGATGTCGTCTTCACCTATCGCGGCTCGTGGTGCGCTGAAGGCGAGCGGACAAGTTGGGAAGCACGCTGGCGGCTGATCGGCTCCAAAGGCATGATTCTCTGGGATGGCGAAGACGGTTTTTCCGCCTCTGTGGCTGGCAACGAACAGGGTCTTCTGCGTGGCTTCAAGACCGTAAACGTTTCCGATGCTGTGTCAGACAAGGTCGCGCGCGGCCATGCCAGTGTCATTTTATCATTTCTCGAATCCATGCGTACCGGCGAGATGCCGGAAACAGCCTCCTTCGACAATATCAACAGCCTCGCAATGGTGATGGGCGCGATCGAAAGCGCGCGTCTTGGCCAGCGCGTTTCCATTGCAGCATAAGGACCGACAGACGTGAGCAATCCGGCAACATCCATCCGCATCGGCACCATGATCAGCGCCACCAAGGGTCAGGCGGCCGAACGTATCGGGCAGATCGCCGATCTCGGCTTTGAAAGCTTCGAGCCCTTCTTCTGGCAGACGACCAACGGTCAGGACCTTGCCGAACTCGGCAAGCGCTGCCTTGACGCAATTGGCGACCGCGATATCACCATCAGTACGCTCGGCATGTTCGGCAATCCGCTGGAAGAAACCGATATCGACCTTCAGACATTGCAGGGCTGGAAGGATTGCATCGACAACGCCCATCATTTCGGTGCGAATTGCGTGGCAGGTTTCACCGGCCGGCTGCGCGGCAGGCCGCTGCCGGAGAGCCTTCCCCGATACAGGCAAATCTGGAGCGAGCTTGCAAAACGTGCCGCCGACAAGGGCATAAAGATCGCTTTTGAAAACTGCGCCATGGACGGCAACTGGCAGACGGGCGACTGGAACATTGCGCATAATCCCGATGCCTGGGAACTGATCTTCAACGAAACGCCGGACGAGAATATCGGCATCGAGTGGGAACCCTGCCACCAGATGGTTTATCTGATCGATCCGCTACCGCAGATCCGCAAATGGGCGAAGAAGATTTTCCACGTGCATGGCAAGGACGCGACCATCCGCTGGGACGTCATCCGCGAGCACGGCATTTTCGGCAAGGAGAAGTTCGTCTTCATGCGCACGCCGGGTTTTGGCGACAGCAACTGGACCGACATAATTTCCGAACTGCGCCTCGCCGGCTGGTCCGGCTCGATCGATATCGAAGGCTGGCATGACCCGGTCTATCGCGATGCGCTGGAAATGACCGGACAGGTGCATGGCCTGAACTATCTGAAAAAATGCCGAGGCGGCGATTTCGTCGTCGATCCGACATAACGGAAACCTTTTGGGAGAAGGTTCCCGAGATTGCAGAGACGATAACCAAGAGGAGGAGATTATGGATATCGCAAAATGCATGATGGCCGGCGTGTTTCTGTTGGCGGGCGTGTCCGCCGGCGCGATTGCGGCACAGGCAGAGGACGTGACTTTGACCTTGTGGTCGCTGGACCGGGATATCCAGCCTGCTCCAAATCTCATCAAGGAGTTCAACGCGCTCAATAACGGCATCAAGATCGAATACCGGCAACTGCAGTTCGATGACGTGGTGAGCGAATCCATGCGCGCCTATTCGACCGGCAATGCGCCCGACATCATCGCCATCGACAACCCCAACCACGCCATGTTCGCCGCACGCGGAGCCTTCCTCGATGTGACCGACATGATAGCCAAGTCCGATGTCATCAAGACGGAGAATTATTTCCCCGGCCCGCTGAAATCGGTGATGTGGGATGGAAAATATTTCGGCGTCCCGAAGGCGACCAACACGATCGCTCTTTATTACAACAAGGATCTGTTCAAGGCCGCCGGGCTGGATGCGGCAAAGCCGCCGCAAACCTGGGATGAGCTGGTTGACGCGGCACGCAAACTGACCAACCCTTCCAAGAACGTCTATGGCATCAGCTTCAGCGCCAAGGCGAATGAGGAGGGCACATTCCAGTTCCTGCCCTGGGCGCAGATGGCTGGCGCCACCTACAAGAACATCAACACCGAGGGAGCCGTGAAAGCGCTCGAGACGTGGAAGCTGATGCTGGACGAAAAACTGGCTTCGCCCGATACGCTGACACGCAGCCAGTGGGATTCTACCGCGACCTTCAACGCCGGCAACGCCGCCATGGTCATTTCGGGCCCATGGGAAATCGACCGCATGCTGAAGGACGCGAAGTTCGACTGGGGCGTCACGCTGCTGCCGGTTCCGGCGCCCGATGCGCCGCGCTCATCGGCCATGGGGGACTATAACTGGGCGATCTTCTCGAAGACCAAACATCCTGAAGAGGCCTTCAAGGCGATCGAGTTCTTTGTCTCGCAGGACAAGGACATGTTCAAGAATTTCGGCCAATTGCCGGCGCGTTCGGACATTCCCGTACCGCCCACCGGAAATGCTCTGAAGGATGAAGCGCTCAAGACCTTCGTCGAGCAGCTCAAATATGCACAGCCGCGTGGCCCCTCGCCCGAATGGCCGAAAATCTCGAAGGCCATTCAGGATGCCATTCAGGCCGCGCTGACGGGACAGATGTCTCCGAAGGACGCACTCGACCAGGCTGCACAGAAAATCAAGCTCGTCGATGGTTGATCAGGGAGGCGGCCGGCATGTCCGGCCCCATCCGCAGGGTTCCTCCCGGTGGGGTCGCTTGCCGTGATAAGCGGCGGCGGCCCCGAGCGGAGCTTGCGAGGATTTCTTATGAAAAAGCTGCTTTCCAGCATCAGCGATGGTCGCGGTTTCGATATCGCCCTTGTCGCCTTTCCTTTGGCTTTCCTCTTCGTGATGGCGGGGTTACCCCTGCTTTACAACATCGTCATGAGCTTTCAGGAAGTCGACATGTTCAGCCTGGGCACCTTCGTGCGCCCGTTCGTCGGTTTCAAGAACTATGTCGATCTGTTCCGGCAGCCGGAAACCTGGCCCATCCTGATGAATACGGTAACCTTTGTCGTCGCTTCCATAGCGGGGCAATTTGTCATCGGCTTCGGTCTGGCTCTGTTTTTCTGGGTCAATTTCCCCGGCGCCACCTGGCTGCGGGGCCTGTTCCTCGTTTCATGGGTCATGCCCGGCCTCGTTGTCGGTGCCATCTGGAACTGGATTTTGTCCGGCGACTTCGGGGTTCTGAACTTCTTCCTGCGCGAAAGCGGACTGATATCAGGCAATATTTTCTGGCGTTCGGATGCGAATTTTTCGCTCTGGGCGGTTGTGATCGCCAATATCTGGCTCGGCACCTCCTTCAACATGATCCTCCTTTCCGTCGGCCTCGCCTCCATTCCCGGCGATCTTTACGAAGCCGCCGAGCTTGATGGCGCCAACGCCTGGCAGCGCTTCTACACCATCACGCTGCCCATGATGCGCTCCACCATCGGCGCGATCATCTCGCTCGGGCTGATCTTCACCTTGCAGCAATTCGATCTATTTGCCGCCATTACCGATGGCGGACCCAATAACAGTTCCAACGTGGCGCAATATTGGGCCTGGGATCTGTCCTTCCGGCAATATGACTTCGGCAAGGGCGCGACGATTTCAGTCATCATGATCGTTTTCGTCATGCTGGCCTCCATCGTTTATGTGCGCTCCACACGGCATGAGGTACGCGGATGAGCATCAACAACCGTAACCGCCTGATGCTGGCAATCGCCATCATTCTTGCCATCATCTACCTCTTCCCGCTCTACTGGATGTATCTGACCTCGCTCAAAAGCGGCTCGGAGATGTTCGCCAACCCGCCCTCCTTCTGGCCTGGTGAACCACAATGGCAGACCTATGCCTATGTCTGGAACAGCCGCAACATGGGCCGTTACCTGTGGAATTCGGTGCTGATCGCTTCGAGTGCGGTGTTTTTGATCACCATCCTCGGCGTCGGCTGCGCCTATGTGCTGGCCCGTTATCGCAATGTCTGGGTGGATATCGGTCTGTTCCTCATCCTGATGCTGCAAGTCCTTCCAGCTTCATTGATGATCACGCCGATCTTCGTCGGTTTCTCGCAATTCGGGCTTCTGGATTATCCACGCCTGTCCGTCATCCTCGCCATTGCGGCGAAAAGCATGCCCTTCTTCGTTGTGCTGGTGCGCGCCACCTTCATGGCCGTGCCGCAGGAACTGGAGGAGGCAGCGCTCGTAGACGGCAATTCGAGGGTCGGCGCGTTTTTCAATATCGTGCTGCCGCTTGCCAGAAACGGCATCCTCGTCAGCGCCATTCTCATCTTCATGCAGGCATTCGGTGAGTTCGTTTACTCCAAATCGATGATCCAGGCGGCGGAACTGCAGCCCGCCAGCGTCGGTCTCAATTCCTTCATGGGGCCCAACACCAGCGAATGGAACAACATCATGGCCTATGCGACCATGTATGTGACGCCCATTCTCGCCCTCTTCATTCTCTTGCAGCGCCGCATCGTATCCGGCCTGACATCAGGAGCGCTCAAATGACCCTTCAGATCGAACTATCAGGCGTCAATAAATATTACGGCGCTTTCCATGCCCTGAAGAACATCAACCTTTCCATCAAGAAGGGCACCTTTGTCGCCCTTGTGGGACCATCCGGCTGCGGCAAGTCCACGCTTCTGCGCTCGCTCGCCGGCCTGGAGAGCATCTCGGCCGGTGACATGCGCATTGCCGGCACGCTGATGAACGGTGTGCCGCCGCGCAAGCGCGATGTGGCGATGGTATTCCAGTCCTATGCGCTCTACCCGCATATGACGGTCGAGGAAAACCTCACCTATTCGCTGCGCATGCGTGGTGTCGCCAAGGCAGAAGCCCGCAAGGCCGCGGAAGAGGTTGCCGCCACGACGGGGCTTTCCAAGCTCATGAAGCGTTATCCCCGAGAACTCTCTGGCGGGCAGCGCCAGCGTGTCGCCATGAGCCGGGCGATCATCCGTAATCCGCAGGCGTTCCTGTTCGATGAGCCGCTCTCCAACCTCGATGCGGCCTTGCGGGTTCACATGCGCAAGGAAATCCGCGCCCTCCACGACCGCCTGCACGCCACCTCGGTCTATGTCACCCATGATCAGATCGAGGCGATGACCATGGCCGATCATGTCGTCGTGATGCGTGACGGGGTAATCGAGCAGCAGGGGACACCGCTGGAGCTCTATGACCATCCCGTCAACCGCTTCGTCGCAGGCTTTATCGGCTCCCCAGCCATGAACTTCATCCCGGCGACCGTGAGTCCGGATGGCGCATCGCTCCAGCTGCGGTTCGGCGACGGTGAACCCCGGCAGTCGATCAGGAGCCCCGCCCCCCTGCAGCCGGGCAAACATCTCATCGTCGGCATCAGGCCCGAACATATCAGCCCCGCTACTGCAACGGGAGCGGTGTTGACACTGCCCGTCTCCGCTGTGGAGACAACGGGCTCGGCAACTTTCCTGACACTTGGCACATCCACGGAACTGGTGATTGCGATACAGGGCCGCAGCCTGGTCAAGGCCGGCGAGGTCATCGGCCTCGACGTTGACCCGTCCGATATGCATCTCTTCGATGAAGAGACAGGCGCTGGCCTGTAAACGGGTGAACCGCAGCGAAGCGGGACGCCGATCATCTTCGGTTGACGATCCCCGATCGTCCAGCTCCAGAACTCGAAGCTCTGCCGTGTAATGTCGGAAAGGCCATGGCCCACATCGCCGGGACGGTTCAAAAAAACGGGGCAGCCAAATGGCTGCCCCGCTGGATTTCAGCTACCTCGGCCTCATGCAGGCCGCTCTTCGCCTGCGTTGGGCCTCCACGTGATCAGCCTTTTCTCTGCGACATCGAGAATGAGGTCGATGATGAGGACGAAGACCGCAAGGATGATGATGCCTGCGAAAACGCCGACCGCATCGAAATTGCCTTCCGACCGGGCAATGAGGTAGCCAAGGCCTGCAGAAGCCCCAAGATACTCTCCGATGATCGCGCCAACCACCGCAAAGCCGACGGAGGTGCGCAGCGACGACAAAATCCAGCTCGCCGCAGCGGGAAAATAGACATGACGCAGCAGATCCGTGCGCCGCGCCCCGAGGATGCGGGTATTTGACAGCACGACCGGATTTACTTCGCGCACACCCTGCATGGCGTTGAAAAAGGTGACGAAAAAGACGAGCGTAACCGCAAGGGCAACTTTCGACCACAGACCGAGGCCAAGCCAGAGAACGAATATCGGAGCCAGGACGACGCGGGGAATGGCATTTACCGCCTTGATGAACGGATCGAGCACGCGGGCGACGAAGGGGCTGAGGCCCAGCCAGACGCCAGCACCTACCCCGAGACCGGTGCCGATGAGATAACCGAGCACGGTTTCGCTGAGGGTAATGCCGACATGCTTGTAGAAGCCGGCATCCGCAACCCAGTCGATCACCTGCCTGACGATATCGTAGGGTGCGGGAAAGAAGAAGCGATCAATGGCGCCGGAGGACACACCGAGTTGCCATCCGCCAAGAAGCACGACCAGGAGAACGACCTGGATGATACGAACATTAACGGCTTGCATAGCTTTTCTCCACTTCGCCGCGCAGGGACGCCCAGATATCGCGATAGAGCGTCATGAATTTCGGATCGAGTTTGATTTCAGCGACGTTGCGGGGTCGTTCGAGATCGACGGGAAAGCTCTCGATGACACGGCTCTTCGGACCCGCAGCCAGAACGACGACCCGATCTCCGAGCGCAATAGCCTCCTCCAGATCATGGGTAATCATGACCACCGCCCGGCGATCCTCCTGCCACAGGCGCAGCAATTCGTTCTGCATGAGATGGCGGGTGTGGATATCGAGTGCCGAGAAGGGCTCGTCCATCAGGATGACCTTCGGCTCGGTAATCAGCGCCTGCGCCATCTGTACGCGTTTACGCTGCCCGCCGGAAAGCTGATGCGGAAAACGGTCGCCAAAACCCTTGAGGCCGACTTTTTCAAGCCATGCCATGACCTTGGCACGCCGCTCGTCCTCGGCAACGCCCCGGAACATCAGACCAAGCTCGACGTTTTGAAATGCGGTCTTCCAGGGAAGGAGGGCGTCCTGCTGAAACAGATATCCGATATTGTTCTGCACGCCCTGGACCGCTGAACCGTCGATGGAAACCGTGCCCTGCGCGGGCTTCAGTAAGCCAGCAATGGCATTGAGGATGGTCGACTTTCCGCACCCGGTCGGTCCGACAATGGAAAGAAACTCGCCATCGCCGACCTTGAGGTTAACGTCTTGGACTGCAACAAACGCACCGAATGCCATGGTGACGTTCTCGATCGCGACCATGGGCTGTGGTTTGAAGTCCGCCACTGGCTCTAGCTTTCTGACTGGGGATGACATGGCGGCCTCTCAGTTTGCAGCCTTCGAAGCCGCGGCTTCGACGAACTTGTTGGTATAGGTGGTGTTGAGGTCGATCGACGCCTTTGCCACTGCCTCGTTGAAGGTCTTGAGAACGGCAAGCGGCGTTTCGAGATCGCCGGGCTCGAATTTGCCGTCTTCCGAGAAGATAGCCTTCGCGGCTTCGACGGCCTTGATGTAGGTTTTCTTGTCCCCGGACACGAAGTCGTCAGGAAGCTTCTCGACGATTTCTTCCGCCGAATGCTGCTTCATCCAGTGCAGCGCCCGTACCGTGGCATTGGTGACCTTCTGGATCACTTCGGGATTCGCGTCGATATACTCCTGGGTCGCATAAAGCACGGAGGTCGGATAGATGCCGCCATAAACATCTTTTGCGCCCTGATCGCTGCGTGCATCAATGAGGATTTTGCCCAGCCCGCGTTCGACGACAATCGTGGCCGCCGGGTCATAATTGACGAGCAGATCGATCTTGCCCTGCTGCAGGGCCGCAACGGCGGCAGCACCCGAGCCGACGCCGATGATGGAGATATCGTTGTCGCTTAAATTGTGCTGCTTCATATAGTAGCGAATGAAGAAGTCCGAGGAAGAGCCCGGCGAGGTGATACCGACCTTCTTGCCCTTGATCGTCTCAGGCTTTGCAGGATCGAAGTCAGTATCGTTCTTGCCTGCAAGAACCAGACCCGAGTTGCGGGCGAGCTGAACGAAGCCCACGACGTGCTTGTTCTGGGACTGCATCTGAATGGTGTGGTCATAAAAACCGACGGCGACGTCCGTGGAGCCGGCGACGAGCGCCTGTAGCACCTTCGAGCCTCCCTGGGCAAAGTTCTCGGTCGTCACATCAAGCCCCTCTTCCTTATAAAAGCCGAGGCTGGCCGCAACGGGGAAAGGCAGGTTGTTGAGGTTGTATGAGCCGACGCTCATTCTGACAGATTCGGCATTGGCGGTTGCCGCCAGCGCACAGAGCGCAGCCGTTGCAAGCAGGTATTTACGCATGAGGGTCTCCTCCCGTTTCGCGATATTTTAGCCACTATGGCCTTGTCTATGCTGCGTCTTCAATCGCAGCCATCGGCTTGGCGAAGGCAAAGCCTTCGAACAGCCTGCGCGCCGTCCTTACAAGTCCGGCTGTTATGGCTCCGTTTCGCATTTCCAGCTGTACATCCAGACGGCCTGCGGGATGTTCGATGCGGATCTGGGTCGGCACGGAAAGCCCTCCTGCCGCACTATAGGCGACGGTGCCTTCCGTTACGGCCGCCGTCGCGATGCCGACAGCGCCGGTTGTCGCGAGGGCAGGATGGCACTCGTTCGGCATGAAATACCTGACCGAAAACGTTCCACCCCGCCGCGCCGGCGCAATGAGCACCGGCTTTGGAATGACCATATCCCGAACGTCTCCCATCCCCATCATCGTTCCAGCCTCGATGCGTATGCGGGTCATCCGTTCAATCAGGTCTCGATTGGCGGAGAGCGATTGCGGATCTTCGTAGCCGGTGACGCCGAGATCAGCTGCCCGCATGAGAACCATCGGAATGGCGCAATCTATCGCCGTTACATCCACCCCGTCGATCACATCGACGGGTTTTCCGGTCGGCAGCAGCCTGCCGGTTTTCGCGCCGGCTGCATCCATGAATGTCAATGCGATGGGTGCCGCAAGACCCGGAACACCGTCGATCGATGCGTCACCAAGATAAATTACCTCGCGGCCCCGCGTCGGCACCTTCGCCTCGATCAGTTTGCCGGTATTCACGTTGTGAATCCTGACAAGCGTATCGTTACCCTGCGCCGGCACGAGCCCCGCCTCAATCGCGAAGGGACCGACGGCGGCCAGCATATTTCCGCAATTGGGGGAATAATCGACATGCTGCCTGTCGGTGCGCACCTGTGCGAACAGATAATCAATATCGGCGCCGGCGACCGTGGAAGGTCCGATGATCGCCACCTTCGACGTAACCGGATTGCCCCCGCCGATACCGTCGATCTGCAGCGGATGGCCTGAGCCCATGATGGACAGCAGAGCCGCATCCCTTGCCGCCGGATCTCGGGGCAAATCGGAAGCCAGAAAGAACGGTCCGCGAGACGTTCCGCCGCGCATCAGCACACAGGGTATCTTCATCAGATCGTTCATGATTAGCCTCAATCTTGCATTTTGCGGATCAATGCGCCGCGTTGTTGCAATATGGGCAAAAGAGTCTAATCTGTTAAATGCAATGTTTTGGAGGTTTATTGCGAAATGAGCATCAATTGCGAAATACTGGATTTGCGCGCATTTCAATCCGTAGTTGAACTTGAGAGCTTTCACAGGGCAGCGGAGGCGCTGCATATCTCCCAGCCGGCGCTCACCCGCCGCATCCAGAAGCTGGAGCAGGCCATCGGCGCACCGCTTCTGGAGAGAACGACTCGACATGTCGCTCCCACCGCCATGGGCCAGGAGGTGATGCCGCTTGTCCGGCGTATGCTGGAAGAATTCGATGGGTCGCTGTTCGCCATGAAAGATGGCGCGCACCGGCGCGGCCTCATCACGATGGCCTGCGTTCCCACCGCCGCTTTCTACTTTCTTCCCACGGTTATCAAGACCTTCAGTCAGCAATATCCAAATATCAGGCTGCGCATCAGGGATTTGACGGCAAATGAGGGGCTGCAGGCGGTTGCGAGAGGCGAGGTGGAATTCGGCATCAACCTGATGGGCAATTCCGATCCCGAACTGTCATTCGAACCGCTCATCGATGACCCGTTCGTGCTGGCGATGAGGAAAGATCACCCGTTGGCAAATTTCGAAACGATTGAATGGAATCAGCTGGAAGCCTATCCGCTCGTCGTCGTGGACCGTTCGAGCGGCAACAGGACCCTTCTAGACGGCGCGCTTGCGAGACACAATCTAAAGCTGAACTGGTTTTATGAGGTGACTCATCTCAATACGTCGCTCGGGCTGGTCGAAGCCGGGCTGGGGATTTCCGTTCTGCCGCGGCTGGCCACGCCGCAGGACGAACATCCATTTCTCATCACCAGGCCGATCGTCAATCCCGTCGTCTCCCGTACGATTGGCATTGTACAAAGGCGAAGCAGTGCCCTTTCGCCCGCCGCGGAAAAATTCGTCCGGCTGCTGCTGGAGACCTGGAAGACACAGTAGTCACCTGATGGGTCGGGGATGCCCGGGAGGGCCCCTGACCCCGCAATCCTGATCTCCTGAAGTCTTGGAAAGGTTTTTCGCCGTCAGGTTTCTTCGAAGCCGATCGTGCCTCGCACAATCCCGTCGACAGCCTTTGCCGGCACGTCCTGCTGTGGCCACCGCTGCAGGGCTTCGTGTCCGGCCTCGGTCAGACCGTAGACTCCCCGGTCGAGTCGTACGAACCAGCCATAAACATTCGAAAGCAGTATCTTCCCGGCATCGGGTATATTGGACCTGACCTCACGCACGCGCATCGGACCCGACGCCAGCGCCACGGCGCAGCCAAGCGCCTGCTGGCGATACGCTGTCATTATTGGCATGCGCGTGCTCCCACCCGCCGTGGGATCGCCCCGCCGCCTCTGGTGTTCCCGCATGAGCCGCGACCGCCGTTTCGGATTGGTTCGCGGCATCGGCGAAACGGCGCCGACGATGATGCTGACGTCACCGGCATCGGAGATTCCCAGCATACCGATCCCGAGCCTGCGGCAAAGATCGCGGTAACGCCTGTCAGCCTCGCGGCCCTTACCCCTGGCAGAGACCCGGGCGGCGATCCACACCTCATCTGCGATAGCCGCGCGATCGACAGCCTGCAAAATGAGCTCCAGATTGAAGCTCAGCTTTAGCTCGCAGATGACGACGACGGGGGGATCGTCATCGCTCAAGCCAACAAGATCACAGCCACCCACTTCGCCCTTGACGGTATAACCCGCCTCTTCGAGGAAATCTTTCACGGGCAGATAAAGCGAAGTTTCCATATGCCTGAAGGTTCACGTGACTATACTACCCCCAGATATATCGATCCGCCTGCACAGGACAACCTCTTGGTTGGCACGTGAAGCGTCAGACCTGATCCAATGAAAGGGTCAGGTCGGCGATAAGATCGTCGGGGTGTTCGATGCCGATTGACAACCGGATCGTGGAATCAAGCACACCGATACGCTGACGGACATCGGCAGGAACGCCTGAATGCGTCATCGTTGCGGGATGAGAAGCAAGGGACTCCGTGCCGCCAAGGCTTACCGCAAGTTTGAATATGTTGAGCGCATTGAGAAATTTGAAAGATGCGGCCTGCCCGCCGACAATGTCGAACGAGAAGGTGGATCCTGCCCCCGAACATTGGGCGGCAAACACCTTGCCAACCGCGGATGCCGGATCGCTGAATGGCAGGTAGTGGATTTTTTCGACCTTGGGATGGGCATTCAGGAATTCAGCCACAAGCCTGGCGTTGCTGTCCGCCCGTTCCATCCTGATTTGCAGCGTCTCCAGGGAACGTCCGAGCATCCAGCACGAGTGCGGATCGAGCTGCGTGCCGATCGCCCCACGTAGGGCCTTCACCTGCTTCATCACATCCTTGCGCCCCAGCGCCGCCCCGGCGATAAGATCGGAATGCCCGCCAACATATTTTGTCAGCGAATAGAGCGAAATATCGGCGCCATGTTCTATGGGCCGCTGGAATACAGGACCAAGAAGCGTGTTATCGCAGGCGATGATCGGCCTGTGCCCCTGCCTTTTGCCAATCACCTCGGCGACTCGGCCTATCATGGCGATGTCGACAATGCTGTTCGTCGGATTGGCGGGGGTCTCGATCAGGATAACGGACACCCTGCCTTTCGCCATCGCCTCCTCTGCCGCCGCCATGACCGAGGTTTCGCTGACACCATCGGCGAAACCCACTGCGGACACGCCGAAATTATGAAAGGTCTTCGCGAGAAGCGTTTCCGTGCCGCCGTAAAGGGGCTGGGAATGGAGCACCGTATCGCCGGGTCGCACGAAGGCGAAAAGCGTCGTCGAAATCGCGGACATGCCCGAGGAGAAGAGCGCACAGCTCTCCGTCCGTTCATAAACTGCAAGACGATCCTCGACGATCTCGCTGTTTGGATGGTTGAAACGCGAATACACGAGACCGGCACCCCTGCCCTCCGGCGGCTCCTTGCGCCCGGAGACATAATCGAAGAAGTCGCGGCCATCTTCTGCCGACTTGAAAACGAAGGTGGATGTCAAGAACACCGGAGGCTTCACGGCGCCCTCCGACAACTCCGGATCATACCCGTAATTGAGCATCTGGGTTTCGGGATGAAGAGCATGGTTGCCGATATGGGTTTTGGACGGATGCGGCGCGGTCATTTCCGATGATCCCTCAGCTGGCGTTGAACTTCCTGCAGGTTACACGCAATGAAGTCGAAATGCCTTGCATTTTGGAGCGTTTATATGCCCCATGAAGCAATATATTGCGGAGAATTGTAATTTATGTCGCAGAAAATTGCAGATCCGATCGACCGGCGGATACTTCGGGAATTGTCCGCCGATGCACGGATCACGAATAACGAACTCGCCGAGCGCGTGGGGCTGTCGGCATCCGCATGTCTACGCCGGCTTCGACGCCTGGAAGAAATGGGTGCCATCAAGGGATATTCCGCCATCATCGACCCGGCGATCGAGGGATGGACCATGACCGCTCTCGCATCCATTCGCCTCAGCCGCCAGCACGATGATGAAATCCGGATGTTCGAAGCGGCGGTTCTTGAGTGGGACGAGGTTCTCGAATGTCATCTTGTCACGGGCACGAAGGACTACATGCTGAAGGTCATGTGCAGCGGACTGGAGGATTACGAGCGTTTCATCAAGGACAAGATCGCGAAGCTGAAATGCGTGGACACCATCGAGACCAGCTTCGTCATGAACACGATCAAGACGCGGCGCATCTGGTCGTCGTAACGCGCGGACAATGTCGCGCTGGCTGCATGCTGTCCGCACCTTCCGGGGGAAATTTTGATCCGAATTAGGGTCGTGGCGGGTTGAGATGATGTACGGCAAAGGGTATCAGGTGCCCCATTCTCGGCGGCTCTTCCGCAAGCAATAAGGCACCTCCTGACATGAACCCGGACTTCCTCGTCACCCATTCCGGCGGCTTCCATGCCGATGAACTTCTGTCGAGCGTTGTGCTGACACGGCTTTTCCCGCAGGCCCGCCTCATTCGCAGCAGGGCACCGGAATGGCTCGCTGCCGGTGCGGACCGCATCATCTACGACGTGGGCGGCGCCTACGACGCAGCAAGAGGAATGTTCGACCACCACCAGCGCGGCGCGCCGTTACGCGATGACGGACAGCCCTACAGTTCATTCGGGCTGATCTGGAAGCATTTCGGCCGCGATTATCTTGCTGCCTTCGGCGTTCCAGAAGACCACATCGAAACCATTCACGCTTCTTTCGATGCCGGTTTTGTGTTGCCTGTTGACCTGGTTGACAATGGGGCGCTCAGCCCCTCGACCGCCGGACCGCTCGCCGGACTGACCCTGCCCGTCCTGCTGGAAACTCTGAAACCCGTTTTTGATGACACCGATCCCGAAGCGGACAATCGCAATTTCCACGCGGCGCTGGGCATTGCCCGCAGCTTCGTTGAGGCAAAAATAACCAACAGTGACGCAAAGTTGCGCGCCGAAGCGCTAGTAAAGCAGGCTATCGTGGATGCTGGCGAAGGGCATGTTCTCGAGTTGCCGATGGGAATGCCGTTCCGGCCCGCCATCGTGAAGGCAGGCGCCGATCATCTGCTCTTCGTCGTTCATCCGCGTAACAACGACTGGTGCCTGACCGGTATCCGGCGCGCCGACGAGGGCTTCGCGTTGCGGGCGGATCTGCCGGCGGCCTGGGCAGGCCTGACTGACAAGGATCTGGAAGCGGTTTGTGGCGTGGAAGGCGCGAGCTTCTGCCATAACGGCCGGTTTGTCGCAGCTGCAAAGACCCGCGACGCCGCGTTGGCCATGGCAGAACTGGCGGTGAAAGAGGCTCTCTCCTTCAGCAACAATGCACCGGCGACAGAGCCGTCAAATGGCGGGATCTGAACGCCTGGCTGCTGGTGCGGTTCGGGCGGGGCAAATCCGCGATCCTGTCTGCATTTTTTAAAACGCGGTTCTCCGCATAGCGTCTGGACGCAAATTTCTGCGGAACAATCTGTAGATGTTGAAGTTACCCTTCGTGAGGAGGAGGACCATCTATGACCAGCAGAGCCATTTTTGCGGGGGCAGCAACTGCCCTGTCGATGCTTTTTTCCACCGCCGCACTGGCCCAGACCGACCTGACGATGTGGTATCACGGCGCAGGCAATGTTGAAGAACGTAAGATTCTGGCCGGCATCATCGAGGACTTCAACTCGTCCCAGTCGGACTGGCGGGTCTCGCTTCAGGAATTCCCCCAGAATGCATATAATGAATCCGTCACCGCTGCTGCGCTTTCCAACAAGCTGCCGGACATTTTGGATGTCGACGGTCCGAACATGCCCAACTGGGCGTGGTCCGGATATTTGCAACCACTGAAGATCGACGAGGCAAAGCTTGCGAATTTCCTGCCCGGCGCCGTGGGCCGGTGGGGAGACAAGCTCTATTCGGTCGGTCTGTGGGACGCTGCCGTGGCGGTTTTCGCCCGTAAATCGGTGCTCGATGAAAACGGTATCCGCATTCCAACTCTTGAACAGCCGTGGACCGGCGAGGAATTCAACGCAGCCCTTGAGAAGCTCGCTGCCAGCGGCAAGTTCGAATATGCCATCGATCTCGGCATGGCCGATAAAACCGAATGGTACAGCTATGCCTTTAGCCCCTTTCTGGAAAGTTTCGGCGGCAGCCTGATCGACAAGGAGAATTATCGAACCGCCGAGGACTTCCTCAATGGAGACAATGCCGTCAAGTTCGGGGAGTGGTGGCAATCCCTGTTCGCCAAGAAGCTTGCCCCCGGGACATCGCAATCACCCGCCGACCACGAAACCGGATTTCTGGAAGGTCGCCACGCCTTGCAATGGATGGGCAACTGGGTTGCGGTGAAGGCTCTGGAAAAATATGGAGACGATCTGCTTTTCCTGCCTGCGCCTGATTTCGGGCAGGGTCCGAAAATCGGCGCGGGGTCATGGCAGTTTGGTGTTTCGGCCACCAGCAAGCATCCCGAAGGCGCTTCCGCCTTCATCGAATTCGCCATCCAGGACAAATATCTCGCGCAGTTCTCGGATGCGATCGGTCTTATCCCGGCCACGTCCTCGGCAGCCCAGATGACGAAGAATTACAAGAAGGGCGGCCCGCTCGAAGTTTTCTTCGAACTATCCAGACGCCAGGGTACGTTGCGTCCTGTCACCCCGGCCTACGCCTTCATCTCGCCGGTCTTCTCCAAGGCTCTTTCCGACATTGCCAACGGTGCGGATGTGGCCGATACCCTCGATAATGCAACGGACGAGATAAACAACAATCTGGAACGCAATTCCGGTTACCAACCCAAATAGGGGCGTGATCGATGGCGCTCTTTTCTTCACAGGGAAAACCGGCCCGGGACAGCTTCACGGGCTGGTTCATGGCCGCACCGGCGGTGGTGCTGATCGGGCTCTTCCTGATCACACCATTTCTGCTGGGGCTGGGTTTTTCCTTCACCAACCAGCGGCTCACATCTCCCAACCCGACGGAGTTCGTCGGCTTTGAAAACTACAGCCGGCTGCTGGGCGTCGGTGTGCTGACGCTCAAGCCGGAAAGGCAGGCCGATGGAAGCATCAGCCGGGATGCGGATGGCTCCATCTCCTATCCGAGAATTCGTAATTTCACCCGCAACAACCCCGACTATCCTCATCTGGACGGAATGCGGGAATATAAGAACTTCAGCTGGGGCGAGAACCGGATCGTCATTCTCGCACGCGACGTCGTATTCCTGACCGCCGTCGTAAACACCCTTTCCTTCGTGGTCGTGGTCGCGCCGGTTCAGGCGGCGCTGGCGCTGTTTCTTGCCCTGTTGGTGAACCAGAAAATCCCCGGCGTCACGATTTTTCGTGCGATCTATTTCATGCCGGTGGTCTTGTCGGTGGTGGTGGTGGCGCTTCTCTGGCGGTTTATTTATGCCGCCGATAATGGGCTCTTGAACAGCCTTCTGAGCTATATGAGTTTCGGGCTCTTCCAGCCTGTCGACTGGCTGGGCAGAACCGATACCGCCTTATGGGCCATTCTGGTGATGTCAGTCTGGCAGGGCGTCGGTTTCCATATGGTCATCTGGCTTTCCGGCCTGCAGACCATCTCGCCCGATCTCTACGAGGCAGCGGACATTGAAGGCGCGAGCCGCTGGCAGAAGTTCCGCATGATAACCTGGCCGCTGCTGCGCAACACGGCCGTACTCGTTATCATCGTCATCACCATGCAGGCTTTTGCGCTTTTTGCGCAGATCGATGTGATGACCAAAGGCGGGCCTCGCGACTCTACGCAGAGCATCGTCTATCAGGCGGTTGAGCGAGGATACCGCCAGCAGGACATAGCCGCGGGTTCCGCAATTTCTGTCGTCCTTTTCCTGCTTGTCCTGTGCATTTCGCTGACCCAGCGCTACCTGACAAGGGAGAAGCAATGATGAAGGCCGGACGCCGCAAAAGTCCCGTTTTTCTCATCGGCAATTACGCGCTCATGCTCGCCTTCGCGGCGATCTTCATCCTGCCCCTGTTGTTCATGGGGTTCTCATCGCTAAAACCGAACGACCAGCTGTTGAGCGATGCGACTTCGATACGAGCCTTCCTGCCGGTCGGAGATCTTTCGCTCGAAAACTATACTGCGGCTTTCGCCCGGGCGCCGATTGCGACCTTCATATTCAATTCCGTTGTGGTAACTGGCGTCACCGTATTTCTCGCCCTGCTGCTCGGCTCGCTTGCCGCCTTCGCTTTTACGTTTTTGAACTGGCGCGGCAAGGACGTTCTCTTCTCTATCATTCTCGCCACGCTCATTATTCCGTTTGAGACGATTGCCGTGCCGCTGCTGCTGGAGGTCAACAATCTGCCATGGATCGGCAGCGGCGGGTTTACCTGGGGTTGGCTCAATTCCTGGCATGTGCAGATCATTCCATGGATCGCGGACGGACTGACGATTTTTCTCTTCGTCCAATATTTCAAGGATCTGCCGAGGGAATTGCTGGAGGCGGCACGCATCGACGGAGCCAGCTGGCTGCGTATCTACGCACAGGTGGTAATGCCGCTCAGCGGGCCGGTGATCGCAACAGCTGCGATCTTGAAGTTTCTCGTCATGTACAGCCAGCAGTATCTATGGCCGCTTCTCGTCACGCAGTCCGAGGCTTACCGGCCGGTTATGGTGGGGCTGCAGTATTTCTTCCAGCTCAACACGCCCTGGGGTGAAGTCATGGCCTATCTCACCATTATTACCCTGCCCGTGCTAATATTTTACCTGTGTCTGCAGAGACTTTTCATCTCCAGCATCGCAGCAAGCGGGATAAAGGGATAGCGTTTTGAAGACTGCCCGGCATCTTAAACCGCAAGGCCCGCCGCCATCCGGTCTTCTCGCGATCCCACGACAATAACATCCTCCTTACCCCCTGCCGGGACGGGCATAATTCCGACAGGGACGCGTGCAACTGCTTTCTCTCAAAAACGGGTTCCAGTCTTTCGCCGCCAGGATTGCCCAGGCAGTAGCGCCGACATGCGGCAGTCTGAAATATTTGAAATCGGCAGAGGTCGAGGCAGGCCCGATCATCAGCCCCGTCGTCAACTCCGGCCCGACAGTGGCATAGACCAGACCATCGGGCGATACCTCAGCATCAATGATGGCAAGCAGGGCTTCGGCGCGCCCGGCGTGGCCTGCATGCTGAAACGCAAGCGCTGCCTGCGCCGTGCCTTCCAGCCAGATGCCGTCCCGGTCATCGTTGAAATCAAAGCCTTCCCCGACCGCATAGTGCCGGTCGATCCATTCCAGCACGCGCTCGGCGCGGCCGCGGAATTCCGGAACGGCGAGGATGGGCCAGAGTTCGGAATCTATTCCCGACTGAGTTAAATTGGGCCGATCGCTGCCGGGCAGGCTACCAACATAAAAACGACCCTGCTGCTCATTCCACATGGCGTCGAGGAACTTGCCTGCCCTGTCCTGCATCGTCCGCCAGGTTTTATCGTCCCCACTCTCGGTGAGCCAGCTGGCAACGGCGTAAACGTCAAGATTGTGCTCCGTCGATTTCCAGTCGAGTTTCACCGGAGACGGTTCGTGGCCGAATGTGCCGCCCGTGTAACCGATGTCGCTGTCACCCTTGGTATATGCATCGATCCAGCGCATGATTTTTGCCGCGGCCTGCAAATAGGCTGGATTGTCGGAGCGCTCAGAGGCGGTAAGCAGGGCAAGGGCCGCCCAGGCGAGATTGCCTGTCGCACTGCCGACCTGATAGCCGTCTTCGACCCAGGCATTGCTGGCGGCATTCCAGAAACCGGGCAGGAGCATAAGCTCCGTTTTGCTGACGACCGGGCCGGAGCGATAGGCGTTGCGCAGGCGGCCATCACTGTAACGGCGGTCACGGTTCACGGCCAGCAGCAGCGCATCGGCAACCCTTGTTGCTTCTGCGTCTTTCCCACATGCAAAAAGAGCGATGGATGCCAGCGCATTGTCATAGGTGAAACCCGTATTCGAAAGCGCCGGATCGAGCGCCTTGCCACCGGGCGCAGGCTCGAAGCTGCGGAACACGAAGGGCGCGGGAGAACCATCCATCTTCCCGGCAAGACCCGCGCATAAGCGCGAAGCGAGCATATCGCGGACGGATCCGGATGCAGCGCGCCCGTCACCTCCAGCCAACACTGTCATGACACAGGACATCAGGATCGCAGGGATGATCGATCTGAGAGGCATGAGCGGAATTCCCGTTTGATCGAAACCTTTCAAGGCGGCAGCCGGCCATCGGGACCGTGTTGTGTCCGGCAAAGTCCTGTTCAATCGCCCCCTGATTAGCTGAAGGCCCTCGCGAGCAACATCTGCATGGATTTTATCAGGTCGCCCTGTTCCGCCACATTTTCCGGTGCAGTGCGGAAAAGCAGCCGCAGGATAGCCCGATGCTGCTCGGCGGTTGCAGCAAGGCAGAATTTTCCGGATATTTGCTGGTCTTTTGTTGCATCGATCTGCAACCAGCCCACCTCCGGCACGAATATGGCCTGCGCTTCTGTAGAAGAAGTGAAACCCGCAAGCGTCACGGTTTCAGTCGACAGTGCCACGATCTTCACCCCTGTCACCGCATTGCCCTGCCGTAATTGTCCGCCAAGGTTTACGCTGATCGGCTCCTCCCTGTCGAAACGCGGCAATTCGATGCAGCAGATAAGGCTGATGAAGGCAATCACCATGGCGACGGCCGACCAGATAAGGTTGAGACAATCGCGCGCCGAAAATTCCACGGGTGCGTCCCATCCATAAACGGCAATCAGCACGGAGATGGCCGAAGCGAGGGTTACAAGGGCAAAGAATAGCGCCGTCGGGCCGTGAACGCGCACCTGTGACCTGTCTCCGCCCTTTTCCGTGACCTTGAAGGGGCGTCCGAAAGGTTTTCGCATGGCCTGAAAAAGCGTGATCGTGATCGGAACGGCGGTCAGTGCGTGTGTTACCTCGGTGAAAAGTGGCAGTGTGCGCTTTCCCGATATCCAGGTGGAGTAGGCCCAGAACAGCGCAAGCGATGACAGGCCGAGTTGCATGAACATCAACTCATCAGCCTGGAGCGCGGAAACGCCGGTTAGCCAATAGATGGAAGGCGCGAGCAGCAGGCAAAGGATGAAGGGTTTCGAAAGCCAGCAGAACAGGCCGTGCAGATAATGCAGCCGCTGCGTCAGGGTAAAATTGCCGCGCCACAGCGGCCCGGTGCGCAAAAGTCCAATCTGGATGGTACCGAGACACCAGCGCGTGCGCTGCGTGATATACTCCGGCAGGCCTTCTGCCGATAATCCGACGCTGAGCTTTTCATTTAGCCAGCGTGTCACATACCCCCGTTCCATCAACCGGTAGGTCAGCAGCATGTCTTCCGAAAGTGCATCATGCGGGAAACCTCCGAGTTCGTTCACCGCTGCCCGCCGCAGAACGAAACTCGTTCCGACGCAGAACGCACAACCGACCGCGTCCTTTGCAGGCTGGAATACGTCGAAGAATACCCGTTGATCATCCACGAAGGAATTGCGGATACCGAGATTATGCTGGATGGGGTCGCTGTTGAAATAAAATTGCGGTGTCTGCACCACGGCCACTTTGGGATCGGCAAAAAGTCCGGTCACGCGTGACAGGAAATTGGCCTGCGGCGCAAAATCAGCATCAAGAACCATGATGAAATCTGAAATTTCCGACAGCGCATTGGTGTGGACAAGCGCATTGTTCAGGTTCCCCGCCTTTGCGTGCTTATTGTCCGGCCGCGTCACGTAATTGACGCCGACTGTTTCGCAATAGTCCCGAACCTCGGACCTGCGCGTATCGTCGCAGACGAAAACGCGCAACCGCGGATATTGCATTGCCTGAGCCGCGACAATCGATTTTTCAAGCACGTTCAAAGGTTCATTGTAGGTGCAGATGAACACATCGACCAGTGGCGCATTGGGATCGCCCGTAATCCCGGCTTCGGCTTCGTCTGCAATGGAAGACCAGTCCGTTCGTCTTGTCAGGATCAGGATCGATCCCATCGCATAAAGCACGGAGATCAGTTCGAAAGTGAAATAGATGTAATTCCAGGCGGTTTCCAGCGAAAGCTCGAAGGGAGGCAGCGTATCGGTGGCGCGCCACAAAATATAGACGCTGAGCGAAAGCAGCACGATGGTGCTGAACGCCAGCCGGTCCAGCGTTCGCCGCGGGTCGGCAAGCATGGTGAACAGGATCGCGCAGAGGGCGATGATGAGATTGACATAAAGGACGGACTGAACATCGCCCTCTGAAGTGAAATACATCGCTTGTCCTCATGGTTGACCGGATACGTCCCAAAAGCCGCGCCCGATAGCGTGCGCGAATGAGGCTGCTTCGACTGTGTGAAACGGGTGGGTCGCCCTGCGGGCGTCGTGGACGCGCCCGCAGGGGCTTGCCCAATCCATGCGGGTGTTAGGATTGGGTGCGCGGTGCTTTCGCGGTGGCATCTGCACCGCTGATCGCATGCTGCGTGATGATATCCGGCTTTGTAGTGGGCGCCGCTATTCCCGGCGGCTGTTGCGGCTGCCCGCCCATGCCCATCTGCTCGAATATTTTCTCTCGTGATGTCTCGATGAGCGTCCAGGCGGCCTGCCTCACGTCGGGCATTTCGCTGGCGGATGCCTGCGCAAACTGGAAGAGGCTTGCCGATGCCTCATGAACATATTCCCGGGTCTTGCCGAGCCATTCGCGCGGCAGACTTACACTCACCCAGGTGCCGACCGAACAGACGCCGTTTCTCATAAACTGGCTCTCGGATGTCCCGGCCATGCGGATATAAGCGTAAAGCTCCCGCCGCTCCGTGGGGGGAAACGGTACGGCATAATCGAGGTCGACGCGTTCGGTGGTTCGGGGCACCAGCCGCTCTACCACCCCGTCCGCTTCCTGCGCCCAGGCATCGGCATTTACCTTTACCCTTGAACCCACGGAAAGGGCCTGCGCCTGACGTTCGGAAAAAATTGCCACGACGAAAGCGTTGCGACAGTCGAGCGCCTCCGCCAAGGTGTCGCCGGCCACCACTTCACGTCCCGTCACGGCAACCGGCTTATAAAGCGTCGTGCCTGGCGGAATGGCGAGATCGGCGCGGGTCAGTCTGTCGATACGCGCGGCCTCCGCGGAGGCAAGCGCTTCGAGTTCGCTTTTCCGCGTCTGCATGGTCGTCATCTGCATCTGAATTTGCAGCAGATCGGCGGACCTCGTGCGGATTTCCTGCTGAAGATTTTGCAGGGATTGCAGGTCGGAACCGATATAGATGCCCTGGCGCGCGAAGCTCATTTCCTTGTTAAGCTTGTCGACGGCAACTTTCGCGGCCTGCAGTTTTGTATCTTCAAGTTGTATCGTATCGGCGATGTCGTCGCCAATTCCGAAATAAACACCCTTGGCAACCAGCTTCTGTTTGCGCACCGCTTCTGCTTTCGCGATGCGGGTCGAATAGGTCACCATCTGCAAAGCAGCCTTTGCCGCTTCAAGGTCGGATTCTGTTCTCTGCAGTAAAGCCGCTTGCTGGCTGAGAAGATCATTGTTCAGATTGTCGACCCGGCTAGCATAATCGCCGATAATCGCGTTTTTCTGGCGAAGTTCATTGTCGAGCGCCGCCAGTTGCACTTTCAGGCCGATCAGAGTGGTGTTGTCGACCTTGTCGTTTTCAACAGCCGCCCTGCCGTTACCGGATATTTTCACCACGCCACTGATGGGGGTCGTCAGCGGAATGACGGGAGCATTGATCAAGGCGCGGTTTGTCTGCGAAGTGAAGACAGGTGGAAACACGGAGGAGGAAAACACTGTGGCGACAACACCGAGAACAGTATATGAGGCCAGCCTGACCGAGGCGCCTTGAGGTTTTTCTTTATCTCTATTGCGGAACAGCATGGCACGAACTCCTGTTTTGTTGAACAGCATTTCCTCCCGCAGTATTAAAATAGTCCATCAAGTTTTTTTGCAGCGCAACATCGTTAAGATTGCATTAAGACATTTTCCGAAATTGCCGAAATACTATGCATCTGCCGGCTTTATGAACGCAAAATTTCACCCATGAAAACTTCCTGGGTCAAATTTCAGTGGTTCCATATTAGCTGTGCCTTTATAGCGGCAGCCGGCACCCGCCTTGTGCACTTTGCTCGACCGGGGTGCACAACCTGAGAATGTACCGCGTTTCCACTATGGCAGAGAGAAAATTTTAAAGAATCGCTTTGGCGGCAGGTCGCTCTGCTCTGAGCGCCGAAAGCGGCTTCACTCTTGCGTGCTTCGGGCAAAATATTTTGACCATTCGTTCGCGCTGAAGGCTATGGGGACGGCCAGGAGGTCCAATCGCTCCCGCTAGACAGCCGTTATATCGAGATATAATCGCGAGGCACGGCGGCCATGCCGTCACCGTTCATTCCATATCATCGAGAAACGGGTGCCTTTTTTGAGTTCCGGGTGCGTGTGCGTCTGCTCGACCCGGGCGCCAATATTCTGCGCCATCGCCATGATCAGCTTGGTGCCGAGACCGGTGCCGCGAGGGGCTGAATCCGGTTTCACACCGACGCCGTCATCCTCCACAACAAGAATGAACCGGCCGTCCTGGGCGGACAGGTTAATGCGCACTGTGCCTTCTTGATCCGGATAGGCATATTTGAGCGCGTTTGTCAGAAGTTCAGTGACGATGACACCGAGCGCAACGGCATGGTCGGCGTTCAGATCAACCTCACAGAGTGAAGTTTCGACCGTGATGGAGGAAGAGCCCGGGACAGCTTGGAACAGGTCGCTTATGATCGAGGTGAGATAGGAATTCAGGGATACGAGCCCCACATTCGCGGTATTGTAGAGACTGCGATGAACGCCGGCGATCGCAGAAATCCGGCTCTGCGTTTCCAGCAACGCCGTTTCTGCTTCCTGGGACTTCAGCGTATTGATCTGCAGCCGGATCATGGCGGAAACCAGTGAGAGACTATTCGCGATGCGATGGTTCATCTCTTTCACCATCATTTCCGCATGCTCTTTGGCCTTTATCAGCAGACGGTCAGCTTCCTCTTTTGTCTGGCGCAGGCGATGGTTTTCAAGCGCCTGGTTGATGGCTGCCAGCAACAGCGGAAAAAAGTCGTCTCCAACATTCTTGATGACGTAATCGGCGGCACCAGCCTTGAGCGCGTCTATGGCGATCTGGGCCTCGTTGGACCCCGTTACGTAAAGAACGGGAACCCGGGCCGGCACCGTCTCGATAGCCGCCAGAAACTCCATTCCCGTCGCCGTCTGAAAATAGTGATCGAGAACGACGACATCGAACTGCCCGTTTTGGAAAAGCTCAAGCCCGGAAGCAACGGACGCGGCATGGACCACCTCCATTCCTTGGCGACCAAGGACACGGCTCGCAAGCCGCGCCAGAGCCGGGTCGTCATCGACATACAAAACGCGCAGAGCCATCATGCCTTCAGGGTATCTGTATTACGGAAAAGAAAAGGCCGAGATTTTTGATGGCATTCGCGAAGCCTTCATAGTCGACCGGCTTTGTTATATAAACATTCGCGCCGAGATCATAGCATTTCTGAATTTCGGTTTCGTCATCAGTGGTCGTCAAAACCACGACAGGCAGACGGCGGGTGTATTCATTGCTTTTGATCTGCTCGAGAATGCTGATGCCGGACATATCGGGGAGATTGAGGTCGAGCAAAACGAGCAGATAGCGATCCTTGCTGACGAGCCCATCCCTGCTTTGGCCCAGGATGTAATCCAGCGCCTTTGCACCGAGTGTGAACGGCACGATCTCGTTGTTGACACCTGCTCTGCGCACATTTTTCTCGATCAGACGGGCATGTCCCTCGTCGTCTTCGATCATCACGATCGTTACTTCCTGACCGGTCGCTTTCATTTGTCGCCTTCCTTCGTTACTCTTCTGAGGTCACTCGGAAGCAGCAAGATAAATGTGCTGCCTTCCCCGAGTCGCGACTCCACCCTAATGTCACCTCCTAAATTTCTGATTAGCGAACGGACATGTGCGAGACCTATTCCTTCACCGGGCTGGTCCTGTTCGCCCGCCCGACGAAACAGTTCGAAGACACGCTCAAGATCCTGCTCACCGATACCGCGCCCGTTGTCGCCAATTTCAATGGCGATCGCGCCGCGCCCGGCCGGATAGGCGCGTGCCGTTAACCTCAGAGGGCGCCCAGGCATCTGATATTTCACCGCGTTATCGAGAAGATTACCTAGAATCTGGTCGAGAGATATGCGGTCCGTCACGACTGTCAGCTTGGGCGTGTCGACATGAATCTCGCCTCCATTGGCCGTGATCTGATGGCGCACGGTCTCTGAAAGCGAGGAGAGCAAAGTTTCGATATCGACTTTCTCCGGCTGAAGCTTGCGCTGGCCGTCACGGGATATCTTCAGAATGGCGTTGATCAGCTGGTCCATCTTGCGGGTCGATGAACGGATAAACCCGATGGCTTCGGGTATGTCTTCCTCAACCGCCAGCCGCGCCTCTCGGATCACATCCTGCGTCAGCGTTTTTCCATCTGCGAGGACATAGTTGGTGACCGGCTTCAGCGACGTATCGAATTCGGAAAGGAAACCCATGATGTTGACAAGCGGCGCCCTCAGATCATGCGTAACGATATAAGCGAAGCGCTGAATTTCCTGGTTGGCCCGGCGCAGATCGCGTGTTCTTTCCTCGACACGCTCCTCAAGATGGCGATTAAGTTCGTCCACATCGTCCCGCGACCTGTTTAGCGCGCGAATATAAGTAAAGACGAGCAGTATCGACCCGCCGACCACGATGAGAATTGCAAGGGCACCGCCAATCGTTACCCAACGAAGTGTATTGGCGGCGCCCAGTTGATCCGCAACGATGACGCGCAGGCGATCGTCCGTATCCGACTGAAGGTCCGACAGAACACTCCTGATCTCATTCATGAAGCGTTTGCCGTCGTTATTTCGAACGACCTCGGCTGCCTCGGTAATGCGACCCGCGCGTTGCAAATCGATTGTTTCGCGTGTCTCGGAGAGCTTTGCGTCGATCGCCTGCTTCAAGCCAGCGAGAGATTGCTTATATCGCTCTTCCCCTTTCAGAAGATCGAGAAGTCGCGCCTGGCGTTGGGGCAAGCCCTGAAGGGCCTCTTCGTAAGGTCCCAGATATTCGCGATTGTTGGTAAGCAGATATCCCCGCTGGCCGGTTTCGACGTCCTGCATCGTCGTCAGCACATCCAGAATTGCGGCACGGACACGGCGCAGTTCCGCCGTTTCCTGGGAATAGCGATTATTCACCTGTACCAGCCACAAAGATGTGGAGACCATGCCGATCAAAATTGCAACGCCAACAGCAAGCATCAAAAGGCTTCGCTGGGCAAACGGTGAAAAACCAGTCACAGCAGTAACATTCCCGGTAGGCAGTTAGTTCGCGGCACAAACTAGAGTACGCAAGCGACGGATGCGAATGATTTCTTTTTGCACAAGGGTGGAACCACCTCGATCTTCAGGCGTTCAGCGCTGTTGGTAAAATGTCCGGGCGCGCCTGCGACCATGTGAATGCGGTAAGCTATGCAATATGATTTTCAGGGAAAGCATATCCTCGTTCTGGAAGACGACGCCCTTCTGGCGATGGATATGGAGGATTTTCTGTCCGACCTCGGTGTCGACGTCATCGGGCCGGTTTCCGATATAGCCGCAGCGCTGGAGAAAATAAGCGCAACCGATCTGGATGGAGCGGTCATCGACCTCAATCTCAAGGGCGAATTATCCTTTCCCGTGATCGAACGACTGAGGGCCGAGAGCATACCGTTCGTCATCTGCAGCGGATATGCCGAGATACCCGGTATTCGCACGCAATTGACAGGGCTGACGATCATTTCCAAGCCGTGCGATTTTGATAATCTCCCGAATGTTCTGGCGACCGAATTCGCGCATACCGGCTAGCGGGAAAATACCCGCAACGTCGGTAACGCTGATATGCGACACTTCAGTCCAGAGGGAAAATCACCCGATATTTCAGGCCGTCGCGATCATAGCGGATTTCACTGTCGCCCTGCAGCTCGTACTGGGCTCCCCGTGTAACGAGGGTCGTTCCGAAACCGGTCTCCAGCGGAACAGAAATGGGCGGGCCACCGCTTTCATGCCAGCGCAGCTCGATAAGGTCCCGGCCTTCATCGTTACGAAGCCTTTTCCAGCAGACCTGCACCTTCCCGGTCGCTTCTGAAAGCGAACCGTATTTCTGCGCATTCGTCACCAGTTCATGCAAAATCATGCCAAGTGCCAATGCGGATTTAGGCGATACGCTAACCCCGTCCGGACCGTCGAGCTCGACGCGGCTGGCAAAAGTGTTATGGGGTTCAATTGCCCGCTTCACGACATCCTTGAGATCGGTTTGTCCCCAGTTGCTCTGGAAAAGCAGGGCATGACTCTCGGCGAGCGCACTTACGCGGGCCACGAGCCTCTCCTGATAATCCTCTACGGAAGAACTGCCTTTTGCAGTGCGACGAATGATGGAAATGACCATCGCCATTGTGTTCTTGACACGATGGCTGAGTTCGCGGACGAGCAGCTCCTTGTGCATTTCCGCCCGTCTCCGCTCCTCCTTTTCCCGTGCTTCCGCGAGAGCGCGACCGACTGCGGAGGGCAGCCTCGCCAGTCGCTGCTTCAGGACATAATCAGTTGCGCCGCGCCTGAAGGCATCGATCGCCGCGTCTTCGCCGAGAACACCGGAAACGAAAATGAAGGGCGTGTCGGGTCTCGTTTGCATGACGACATCAAGCGCAGCCATGCCGTCAAAGTCCGGCAGGGAAAAATCTGCGAGAATGATATCGAACTGCTGATTTTCCAGCGCCTCGATGAAGGAAGTTTTACCCACCGCCCTGGTTACGACAGGGGGCGGAGAGATCCGTGAAAGCTGATCCTCGATCAGTTCGGCATCGACCGAGCTGTCTTCGAGAAGAAGAAGCTTGCTTTGCTCCATCTGCGGCATCGCCTCACGCACCATTGCGGCGCGCGCCCGGCGGCGGTTCGTTCAGCAGGGCCCAGAACACGCCAAGATCCTGTATCGCCTTAAAAAACTGATTGAACTCCACCGGCTTCACCACAAAGGCGTTCACGCCGAGTTCGTAGCTCTTTACGAGATCCTGTTCTTCACGGGAGGAGGTCAGCATGACGACCGGAATATGCTTGAGGTGATCGCTGCCCTTAACGGTCTGGAGGACCTCGAGCCCATCAACCTTCGGCAGCTTGAGATCAAGAAGAACCACGGTTGGGTCACCGGCAGGCCGGTTGTGGAAGTTACCCGAGGCGTTGAGATAATCAAGCGCTTCTGCACCATCACGCGCAATGACGACCTCGTTCGCCAGTTGACATTTTTCCAGCGCAGTTAGCGTCAATTCCAGATCGCGTGGATTATCCTCCACGAGAAGAATAGGTCTGAGTTCAGGCAATTTTTTCCTCTTCAACTTTCGTAACCGGCAATGTGAAGGAGAACGTGGCTCCCTCTCCGACAGTTCCCTTTGCGCTGACCGAACCGTGGTGGCGTTCAACAATTCGTCTTACCAGCGCAAGTCCAATTCCCGTTCCCTCAAAATCCTCTACCCGCTGCAATCTCTGGAACACACCAAAAAGCTTGCTGTAATAGGCCATGTCAAATCCAACACCGTTATCCTCGACCGAGTAGGTCACGCCACCTTCGGTTTCTGCCGCGGAAATGGTGATAATCGAAACGGGTTTCTGGCGGGAATATTTGATCGCGTTGTCAACGAGATTGTACCACACCTGCCGAAGCAGGGTCGGATCTCCGAGCGACACGGGCAGATCGCCGATATGCCATTCGATCTGCCGATCAGCGATGGAATGAGCGAGGGAGCGGCGAACCTCGTTCACGACTTTCTCCATGTCTACCGGCACCATTGTGATTTGCGTGCGGCCGAGTTGCGAGAAATTCAGAAGATCGTCCACGAGCCTGCCTGCGCCGAGTGCCGCTTCGGAGATCATCTGCAGATAGTGGAGCGATTTTTCATCCAGGGCGTTGCTGCGTTCGCGCAAGAGCTGGGCGAAACCGACAATATGACGGAAGGGCGCGCGGAGATCATGCGAAACCGAGTAGGAAAATGCCTCCAGCTCCTTGTTGGTCCTCTGCAATTCTTTCGTCAGATCCGCCATTTCCTCCGCCTTGCGCAGGACGATGCCGATGATCGCGCCACGCAACTCCCGCGCCGCTGCAAGCTCGGGGGCTGACCACGGTGAGGCTGTGTTGCGCACCTGCTCTTTCCAGGTTTCGAACGATTTGCGCGGATGAATGCGCCCGCTCTCATGCACTGTCTTGTGCGGATCCCCGCCCCAGCGCACCGTCTTTACGACTTCCGGCCGAAACCAGATCAGCCAGCTTCCGTGCAATTCCGAAACCCGCATCGCTATGATCCCGCTCGCCACGGACGCAAACGCCGCAGCAGCGGGATAATCGCCGGCAAGATTGTCTGTGGCAAACAGGTCTGCAACCTCGCGTTCGCCGAGCCAGCGGATCAATCCTTCGACCTGCTCCTGCGAGGGAGTCTTGCCCACGAGATGGTACTCATCGCCAAAAAGGAGTGCCGCTCCCTCAGCCCCCACCTGCTCCAGCAGATCGTCCTTTTCGCTCTCCCCGCCCAGAAGGCCGTCAACCCATCTTTGTGCCGCCGCCATCCGCTTGAGCAGGCGAGCCTGGACATGACCAAGTTCCAGCCGGCGCGAAGCATCCTGAGAACTTTGCTCCATTGCGATCCGCATCGAAAGGAGCTGGGCGGCGAAATCGCAGGCTTCGCGCACGGCGAGCGAGACGGAGTGCGGGGCGGCGTGATGGCATGCGATCAGCCCCCACAATTTGCCATTGACGATGATTGACACCGACATCGAGGCCGCCGTCGCCATGTTACGCATGTATTCCAGATGAACGGGCGAAACGCTGCGGAGCTGTGAAAGGCTCATATCGAGCACTGCGCCCGTTTCCGAGTTGACCTGCGGCATGACAGGCACGGGCCTGTAATCGACGTCCGGGATCATACGCAGACGGTTGACCGTATAAAGCTTGCGCGCCTGCGGCGGGATGTCGCCGGCCGGGAAGCGAAGCCCGATATATGAAGGCAACGCCCCGCTGCCGGCTTCCGCCACGACATGACCGCTCCAGTCGGGACCGAAGTCATAAATGAGGGTCCGGTCATAACCGCTGATCGAGGAAACAAGCTGTGCAACTCGAGACAGTGCGTCGCTCAGCGACGGCGTGCTGTTGAGATATTGGGCGAGGCCTGTTAACTCGCTCATCAGCGCTTCGGCGGATGCGCCCGGGCCTGTTCTCTCAAGCTCGACGATGATCACGCTTCCCGACCGATGCGCCGAGACATCGAGTTTTTTTTCGGTCCAGACATATCTGAAGCTGCTGTCGTCACCGGAATACCAAGCCGGTAACGCCTCGATAAAAGGCAATGTTCCCCGGTCTGGAATTACCCCGATCGATAGAGGCGCATCTAGAAAATCCTGCAGGTTATCGCTCGCCTGCACGACGGCCATCTGACGCGCGGACAGCACGAAGAGTGCGCCATGTTGCTGGATAGCGCCGGGAATGTGGATGGGCTCGGCGCCGCAACTATCCAGCTTCGGCGTGACTGAACTCATGACTTTCTCCAGCCGCTCTGTGATCGACGGCCTGCTCAAAACGCGGCCAGCCTAGCCATTATTCTACGGATGTAAACGTTTGCTTACGCGAAATTGTTTCGCCGTCGGCCACGTCCCTCTCAGGTTTCGGCAACAACAGCGGGCTTCATGAGATAATGACCCACACCCCAGACGTTACCGTCCTCGTGACCAAATAGCCCGGCCGTTGCGAGAAAAAACAGACGCCAGCGGCGTTCCCATAACCGCGCGTCAGCGCCATAAACCCGCTGCAGGATCGGCCTTATGTGGCCGATTTCCCGATCGAAATTCTCAAGCCAAGCGAGAGCCGTGCGCCGATAATGCGATCCCGGCCAGTTCCATTCCCTTTCGACGGTAAGAACCTCGCTGAAACGATGGGGAAGATCAAAAGCGGGCATGATGCCGCCGGTGAAAAAATGCCGGGCAATCCAGTCGGCGGGGTTGTTGTGGTCGAAACGATAGGATCGGCTGCGGTGGTTGAAGACATGGAGGAAAAACTTGCCATCAGGTTTCAACCAGGTACGAACGCGTTCGAAGAGCACCTGCCAATTCGACATATGTTCGAACATTTCGACCGATACGACGCGATCAAAGTGATCGCCGGTCGCAAAATCGTTCATGTCTGCGGTCACCACGGAAAGATTGGACAGCCCGCGCTCACGCGCGCGGCCAAGGATGGATTCCCGTTGCGATGCGGAATTGGAGACGGACGTGATCCGCGCATTGGGAAAACACGCTGCCATATAAAGCGACAGCGAACCCCAGCCGCAGCCGAGTTCGAGAATGTCCATGCCGTCCTCCAACTCGGCATGGTCTACCGTCTCGGCGAGAGCAGCTGTCTCCGCTTCACCGAGGCTTGTCTTGTTATGGGGATAATAGCAGCAGGAATATTTCCGCTGGGCTCCGAGAACCAGTGCGAAAAATTCAGCGGGGACTTCATAGTGTTGCCTGTTCGCCTCGTCGGTATGGCTGGCGACGGGGAATTTCGCCATATCCGCCGCAAAAGCCGCCTCGGCATCCGGCGGTATTTTTGCGAGCCGCCGTTTCGTTCTTGCGCAGAGCATATCTATTCCGGCGAGTGTAACGCTGTCGTTGAGCGCCGCGCGTTCTGCGGCATTGATGGCAAAGGCGAGCATATTCATGGCGTTTCCTCGTTTTTGCGCGGCCCCGGAAAGAAGGCGTTGACGCGGCGTTGCAGGGCACGGAATTTTTCTCCGCGCGATTTCAGCATGTGCTCTTCAAGCGGCGGAATGCCGGATACATGGACGAGCAGCCAGTACATCATGACGGGCGCGGCAAGCGACGCCCAGGACAAGCCGTGCGCCTGGAGGGCCAGCAGCGGCAAGCTGCACCAGAAAAGCCATTCGAAGAAATAATTGGGATGGCGTGAATAACGCCAGAGACCGGTTTCACATATACCGGTTTTCGCTTCGGGGGTTTTCCTGAATTTCGACAGCTGGGCGTCCGAGAGCGCTTCACCTGCCAGTGCAACAAGCGCAACCATGGTGGCGAGAATATCTATTGTGCGCGGGAAAATCTGGTCGTTGCTGGCGGCTAGATAAACAGCCAAAACAAGCACGAAGGCGGCAACCGCCTGTATTTGCAGGAAGAAGAAAAGCCGCCGGGGACCGGTTTCGCCCCATTGCTCCATGAGTTTTGCATAACGCGGATCTTCCCCGCCACCCCGCGTGCGCAGGCCTATGTGTCCAGCAAGCCGCAGGGACCATACGACAACGAGACAGAATACGATACTGCGCCGCCCGCCATCGCCCTCCGCCAGCAACACAGCCAAGATGCCGCCGAGCCCGACGCTTGCCGACCAGACAGTGTCGATCCAGCCGCTCGAGCCGGTCGCTCTTTGTAATGCCCAGGCTCCTGCCATCAGCAGCGACATCAGAATGGCAAGCGTCAGGATCACGGAAAACATCACTACTTCGCTCACCACTTTTAATCGATCGAGGCCGGGTTTCGTGATGGCAAATACGGCTTAACCAGCAAAAGAGTTTCAGGGTTAGAAAAAAATTCGAAAAACCACCTGCCGCTGAAACTTATCAGACGGCCGCTTCGTATCTGCGCTGTCCAAAGACAATTTCTACAATGCGATAGCGAGGATCGATGACCGACACCGAAACAATGCGACGAGACAACCGGCGCCGCATCGCAATAGTGGGAACGGGAATTTCCGGTCTGTCAGCAGCCTGGCTCTTGTCGCAAAGGCACGATGTCACGGTCTTCGAGGCGGCAGACCGCGTCGGAGGCCACAGCAACACGGTGACATTCGATACGAAGAATGGCCCGATCCATGTCGATACGGGTTTCATTGTCTATAACGACTGGACATACCCCAATCTGACCGCGCTTTTTCGAAAGCTGAACGTGCCGACCGCAGCCTCGAACATGTCGTTCGCTGTTTCCCTTGATAATGGCGGCTTTGAATATTCCGGCGGAAACGGGTTTGGCCTGCTCGCACAGAAGAGAAATGCTCTAAAACCCCGCTTCTGGTCGATGCTTGCGGACCTCCTGCGATTTTATCGCAACGCCCCGCGTGACCTGCACTCGATGGCTGACATGTCCCTCGACGATTATCTGACGCGTAATCGCTACGGCGCAGCGTTCCGCGACGATCATCTCTACCCGATGGCTGCGGCGATATGGTCCACACCGGCCATGGAAGTAGGCCGTTATCCGGCGGCGCATTTCATCAAGTTCTGCCGCAATCACGGTTTGCTGTTGCTGCGCAACCGGCCGGTCTGGCGCACCGTCGTTGGTGGTTCGCGCGAATATGTAAAACGCCTCACGGCACCGTTTGCAGACAGAATTCGCCTGTCAACGCCAGTGACGCGTATTCGCCGCCTGCCGCACGGCGTCGAAATTACAACTGCGCAGGGTGAGATTGCCGGCTTCGATGACGTGGTCATCGCGACGCATGCGGATCAGGCCCTGGACTTGCTGGCCGATGCGACACGTGTCGAAAAGCGCATTCTCGGTGCCTTTGGTTATACGCGAAACCGGGCCGTGCTTCACACTGACAACACCTTCATGCCGCGCCGCCGCGCGGCTTGGTCAAGCTGGAATTATGTGGCCGACACGCGCACCGAAGCGGGCCAGCCCAGCATCACATACTGGATGAACCGGCTCCAGCCGCTCGGCGAAGCCGAGGATATTTTCGTGACCTTGAACCCGGCGCGGGAACCGCATCAAGGAAAGATCATCGCCGAGGAAACCTATCACCACCCCGTCTTTGACGCCGGAACCGAACAGATGCGCCAGGAACTATGGGCCTTGCAGGGCTTGCGAAACACCTGGTTCTGCGGCGCCTATTTCGGTTCCGGTTTTCATGAAGACGGCCTCCAGGCCGGGCTTGCCGTCGCTGAAGATCTCGGTGGCCTGTCCCGCCCATGGAAGGTGGCGGACGACAGCGGCCGGATCATCCGCCTTGATTTGGAGACGATCGCCAGGGACACGCGATCCATGGAGGCGACGGCATGAAGCCTCCCCTCGTCTCTGCGCTTTTCCCGGGCCATGTTACCCACGCCCGGTTCAAGCCGAAAACCCACAAACTGGACTATCGGATCTATTCGCTGTTTCTCGATCTCGATGAGTTGGAGACGCTGGACCGGAAATTGCGGTTTTTCTCGGTGGACCGGTTCAACCTGTTTTCATTTCATCGCAAGGACCGAGGCAACGGCAGCGGGCTCAGGCTACGCCAGCAGATAGATGCGGCAATGACGGCGGCGGGCATGACAGCGGATGGAGGGCCGGTGCGCCTGCTTACCATGCCGCGTTTGCTTGGCTGGTCCTTTAATCCGCTCAGCGTGTTCTTCTGCCATGGCCGCGACATGGAACTCAAAGCCATCCTCTGGGAAGTGGACAACACTTTCGGCCAACGGCATTCCTATCTGATCCCCGTAGAGGCCGGCATGGGCGCGGAGATCGTACAGCGCTGTGACAAGGCTTTTTATGTCTCGCCCTTCATGGACATGAACCTTCACTATGTTTTCCGCGTCATCCCGCCTGGGGAGAGGCTGAAGATCGTCATTGAAACATTCGACGATGATGGCGCCGTCCTGACCGCCCGGCATCTTGCCCGAAGGGTCGAACTGACCGATCGAGCCTTGCTGAGAGCCTTTGTCACCATTCCTTTCCTGACCCTGAAAGTCGTTCTCGGCATTCACTGGGAAGCGCTGAAAATCTGGCTGAAGGGGGTGGCGCTGAGAAAGCGCCCGCCGCCACCCGCACAGCCAATATCCTTCGTTCACCCTTCATCGTCGCAAATCGAGGCCAGAATTCATGACCCCGTTTGACAATCTCTCGGAATTACCGGTGCAGAACACCCGCGTCAGCGGCCGTATGGGCCTCGGCACTTGGCTCATCACCCGGCTGCTGAACAATATTCACCGCGGCCGGCTTCGCATCACCCTCCCCGGCGGCGGAACCATCGAAAAATCGGGGACATCGGAAGGCATCGACGCCATTCTCGTTCTGCATAATTGGCGGGCAATCCGCCGTCTGTTCGTCAATGGTGATATTGGCTTTGCGGAAGGCTTCATTGAGAACGACTGGTCCACACCGGACCTGACCGCGCTTATCCGTTTCGCCGCGCAAAATCGTGATGCTTTTACGAAATCAATGCGCGGCAGCCTGCCCATGCGCCTCATCAACCGGCTTGCGCACGGACTGAACGCCAATACCAGACGTGGCAGCCGCCGCAACATCGAGGCGCATTACGATCTCGGCAACGAGTTTTACCGGCAATGGCTCGATCCCTCGATGCTTTACTCATCGGCGATTTTCGACCTGATGACACCAACCCTCGAGGCAGCGCAGCAGAAGAAACTCGAGCGTATTGCGGAAAAGTTGCAGTTGACCGGCAACAAGGATGTGCTGGAAATCGGCTGCGGCTGGGGCGCGCTCGCCATTCACCTCGCCACGCAGCACAATGCCAACGTGACCGGCATCACCCTGTCGCCCTCCCAGTTGCGCTGGGCGGAAAATGCTGCGGAAAAAGCAGACAAGGCTGACCGGATCAAACTGAAGCTGCAGGACTACCGCGACGTCAAAGGTCAATTCGACAACATCGTCTCCGTGGAAATGTTTGAAGCCGTCGGTGAAGCCTATTGGCCAAGCTATTTCGGGACGCTGAAGCGCTGCCTGAAACCCGGCGGTCGGGCGGTGCTGCAAATCATATCCATTGAAGAAAACCGCTTCGATACGTATCGGCGCAAGGCCGATTTCATTCAGAAATACGTGTTTCCTGGCGGCTTCCTGCCCTCCGATTCAGCTCTGGAAAAAGCCGTGGGGCAAGCCGGCCTCAAACTCACGGAAAAGGAGCTTTTCGGCCAGTCCTATGCGCTCACACTGGCGGAATGGCGCCAGCGTTTCCATGCTCGGTGGCAGACTATTTCCCTACTCGGCTTCGACGAGCGCTTTCGGCGGATGTGGGAGTATTACCTCTGCTATTGCGAAGCAGGTTTTGCCGAGGGAACCATTAACGTCGGGCTGTACACAATAGAACACGGATGAGGCGGGACTAAAAAACGGAGAACCACGATGAAGATCCTTGGATTGGCAATTGCATCCGCCCTCTCTCCGATGCTGGTGGGAGCGAGTGCGACCGCAGCCGATATCAACGGCAACTGGGCGCGGGGCGACGGCAAGGCGAAAGTGCTGATCGCACCCTGCGGCGAGAAAATATGTGCGACAAACACATGGATCAAACCCGGCACCCAGAAAGAAAAGACCGGCGACCGCCTGATCATGGACATAAGGCCGGGCGAGACGGGCAATTACACCGGCACGGCCTTCGACCCGCAGCGGGATAAATCCTACAAGATAACGGTGACGGTGGCAGGCAACAACATGACTACGAAAGGCTGCATCATCGCCGGTCTGCTGTGCAAGGGCATAAGCTGGACCAGGATCGACTAGCCACGTCCCAGATCCTCCCTCTCTCGTCAACCAGACCAAAAAGTCGCCTGATCAATGGCAAAGGAAAAAATCGATGAAGACATATCTTGCCGCCTATTTCTTCACCCTGGTTGCCTTTCTGGTGATCGATTTCATCTGGTTGAGCACCATGGCGTCACGACTTTATCGACCGGCCATCGGCGATCTTCTGGCGGAAAATTTCCGTCTCGCTCCGGCGATCATCTTTTATCTCATCTACGCCGCCGGCCTTACTTTTCTCGCCGTGCGTCCGGCACTTATTTCGGGACAATGGAGCACGGCGCTGCTTTACGGCGCTGCCGTGGGCTTCATGGCTTATGCCACATATGATCTGACCAATCAGGCGACGCTGAAAAGCTGGTCGACGACCCTGACAGTTGCCGATCTGCTGTGGGGCACCTTCGTCTCCGCGGCAGCGGCCGTCATCGGCTTTCTTGTCACGGTACGCATCATTGGCCCGTTGGAAAACTCGGCAGGCTGGCCATGATGACCGTCGCCTCCTGCAGCCTGCGCCCGATGATCACAGGGCGTGTCCGGAACGAACTTTCCAAGCATCTCTTGTCTTCCTTCGAAAGACGATCTTATAAAGGAAGAATAGCAAGGAAGGTTCGAATGCAGGGCACAGAGATCGCAAGCCTTATCCACCGCGTCGGCATGGGTGATCGTTCAGCATTCGTCTCGCTTTACCAGGCAACAAGCCCGAAGCTTTTTGCGATCTGCCTGAAAATCCTGCGGGACAGAACGGACGCCGAGGAGGCGCTGCAGGAAATTTATATCAAGGTGTGGCAGCGCGCCCGCACATTTGCCGCTAGTGCCGGCAAACCGGCGACATGGCTCGCCACCATCGCGCGCAACCACGCCATAGATACGATTCGCGCCCGCAGACCTGCTGGCGATGACATTGACGAGGTATATGACCTCGTCGACGAAAGCGTTCGCGATCCTGAACAGCATGTTGTTCTGGCGGATGAAGGCCGCAGGATCGACGACTGCATGCGGGAACTTGAAACTGTGCACGCACAGGCAATACGCCGGGCCTATGTCGAGGGTCTGAGCTATCTCGAACTCGCCGACGAATTACGCGTGCCACTGAATACGGTTAGAACCTGGCTGCGGCGCAGTCTTCTCAAACTCAGAGAGTGCATGCAGCGATGACGACGGGCGACCACAGCGGCGGAATGCACTCGCGCGATGAAATACTCGCAGGCGAATATGTGCTCGGTGTCCTGCCGCTTGAAAAGCGCCGCGAAGTGGAACAGCGTATCCAGGAGGACGGGGTCTTCGCGCAACTGGTGCAGCGCTGGGAGACCGAGTTTTCGGACTTTAACGCCGATTACCAGGAAGAGACGCCCAGCGCCGCTATTCTTGCCCGTATTCAAGAGCGTCTATTCGGCAGCAGAGCGGTCAACACGAATGGCACCTTGTGGAACTCCGCATCTTTCTGGCGCTGGATATCTGTGGCCACCAGCGCAACCGCCGTGGCTGCCGTCGTTTATGCCGCGTTCCCGGAACAACGGGACGGCACAAGCCCGCTTGTGGCCGAGCTTGCGACAACCGACAGCCAGGTCAATCTCCTCGCGTCCTACGACGCGGAATCGGGCCGAATGCGTATCGTTCCCGTGGCGACCGGAAAGACGGACGAAAAGTCACTGGAACTATGGCTCGTCATGGACGGCGGCAAGACCCGCTCGCTCGGCGTTTTCCAGCCCGGCACGAATGGCGACCTCGTCATTCCCGCCGACATGCGTGGCAATATAAAGGAAGGTACGACTTTCGCGATCAGTGTCGAACCATTCGGTGGTTCACCGACTGGTCAGGCAACCGGTCCGGTCATTGCTGTCGGCACCGCCCGGTGGGGTTGATGCCCCACTGGGCCGTCTGCAGCCGTGGTATTGTCACGCTGCCGCCGGAAAAGAAAGACGCAATTCCGTGTCCAGCATGGCGCAGAACCCAGGACTGGCAAGGGTGATCCGCCGTATCTGAAGCGAAACGCCGCGCTGCTGCGGCCGTTCTCAATTTTACCGCCACCGCCATCCGTCTTTTCGCAACGTGCTGCAGCCCAACACGTAACCCACACCCGCGGCCAGGCAAAGTGAAGCCCAAGGACTTCTGCCGATAGCGCTACGTGCGGCGCGGCGATTGATCCGGGCAACCGCATTTACAGACACCAAAGCCCGTGAAGCGGTTTCGCCAGCACGGACTTTCAAACTGTCGATCTCGGCGCGCAGTGCGTTCATCTCATCGCTCAATTGCGCTGCAAGGCTGTCATCGCGCTCCGCTACCTCTGCAAGCGCCGCGTCAACGAGGGGAGCGTCGGAGATTTGCGGCTGGACACCCGCGTTGTTCGGCTGTCCGTCGCCCTCTGATGGCGCGGGAACAGAACTGCCATGTTGTTGAACGGTATTTTGGTTCATCGAAGCCTCCTTGATCAGCATCTAACCCGCGCCTCTCTCGGATGTTCCAGCAAGAATGATTGCTTTGCGTCGCGTAAAGCCCTGGCCGGTGGGTCTTGCGAACACTTGCTTCAGCTATCGCACAACACCGGGACCGCGCCTCGTCAGACGTCGCCGTCAATGGGTCTAACTGTCGAAGGTTCTTTAGAGGCCGGCGACGCGAGATAAGACACATCGCAGACAGGGAATCGGTCTTGAATCCGGATTTGCCAGCGACGGCGATCGGGGGGTGAAACTTTTTTGAGCGCGACGAGTTTGGTTCACGAGCAATGAAGCTCGCATTTCCCACAGCATGCAGTCATCCGCCATGCGGAGAATCTGCCCCCTTTCGGAGGAGATACCGTGAACTCTATCATTTACCTAGTCGGGCTGGTCGTGGTCGTCCTGTTCATTCTCTCACTGTTGGGGTTACGCTAATGGTTGATCCAATCGTTACTGACGCCAATCGGAGCTACGTCGACTGGCCTGCCATTTTTGCCGGAGCGTTTATTGCCTCCGGGGCCATGGCGGTTCTCACCGCGTTTGCCAGCGGATTGGGACTGAGTTCAATCTCGGCGGACAATGGCGGTGAGATCAGTTCAGTCTGGCTGATCATAACCGGCCTCTTCGTAGTCATTTCCATGGTCGGCTCTTACATGCTGGGCGGTTACATCACCGGCCGGATGCGCAGACCCGCAGGGCAGGCGGACCGAAACGAATTGACCGTTCGTGACGGCCTGAATGGGCTGGTGGTTTGGGGGATTGGAACGGTCGTCTCGTCATTCCTGGCCCTGGGCGTTATTTCAGGTGGTGCAAGAGCTGTTGGAAGCGCCGCCCAGACAGCAATTGAGGCAACCGGAACGGCGGTTGGTGGAGCGGCGCAAGGCGTCGGACAGGTCGCCGGGGGAATCGTTTCAGGAGCCGGCAGTGCCGCTGGCGGTATCGCGCAAGGGGCCGGGCAGGCAGCAGCGCCCAGCATCGAGCAGATGCTTCCGCAGGGCCTCAGGGCCAATCCGCTCGATTATTTTACTGATACGCTGTTGCGAACGGATGGACAGGCAGCGTCGCCGCAGGCCGATCAAACCGTCGGTGACTACCAGCGGCAAATAAGCGGCATCCTGGGAAATCTGCTGTCGACAGGCGAAATTTCCGACGCTGACAGAAACTGGCTCACGACACAGATTGCTACGCGTACCGGCATCAGCCAGACCGATGCCCAGAACAGGGTCAATCAGACGGTGGAGCGGGTGCAGGCCGTACGGACGGAAGCGCAGCAAAAAGTCGATGAGGCACAAAAGCGCGTCGACGAAATGAAGGCGCAGGCAGAGAAAGCGCTGGAGGATGCCAAGAGGCAGGCGGCTGACGTCGCGGAGAAAGCACGAATCACCGGCATTCTGACCGCGTTTTTATTGGCGGCTTCAGCAATCGTGTCCTCTGCAGCGGCTTACATCGGCGCTGTTCACGGTGGACGACATAGGGATGAAGGACGAATCTGGGGCGGCCTCGCCTACAGGAGATAGCCCTTCATATCTGCAAAGGAGTCCCGCCCGTCTCGGGCGGGGCCCCGACCATAAGCCAATCCGCGCTCTTCGGCCTCATTACGCCGCGCCATCATCATCCTTCGACATTTCCGCCTCAATGACGCAGATCACACCGCTCTTCTCATAGACGAATTTCGTCTCGCCTTTCAATTCGGCGGACAGAAGCCGCTCGATGAGGGTCGAACCGAAACCCCTGCGCCGGGGCGGAGCAACCTCCGGCCCCCCTCGCTCCTCCCACACAATCCGGAGGCGGTTGTCTGCAAGAGGCTCGAACTGCCACGAGATGGATACCTGGCCGCCAGGCGCGGACAGCGCACCGTATTTTGCCGCGTTGGTCGCCAGTTCGTGGAGAGCAAGGGAAAGAGACACGACCGCTCTCGGCGGCAAGGGAACGCTAGGCCCGCCAATCTGAAAGGCGTCGACGGGATAAGGTGACAAGGCCTGCTGCATGACGGCCTTGAGATCTGCGTGCTGCCAATCGGCGTGCACCAGCAGGTCCTGCGCTCTGCTCAGCGACGCCAATCTGCTGGTGAAGGCTTCCACCTCCTCGTGGTTTGCCTTGTCGCGACCAAGCGTTTGTCTCGCAATTGCCGTCACAGTCGCAAGGACGTTCTTGACGCGATGATGGAGTTCATTGACGAGAATGGATTTCAGCCGCTCTGCATCCTTGCGGGCGGTGATGTCGTGCGCCGTCTTGGAGGCGCCTATAACACGTCCGTTGGCGTCGCGGATCGGCGACACGCTGAGAAGCACCTCGACAAGCCGCCCGTCTTTTCGACGACGCTGCGTCTCGTAGGGTTCAACGAAACGGCCTGCCCTGACCTCCGTGAGGATCCTCGGCTCCTCTTCCTGCCTCCCATCCGGCACCAACATCAGCACCGACCGGCCGACGACTTCATCCTGCGAATAACCATAGAGCTTTTCCGCAGCTGCGTTCCAGCTGGTGATCTTCATATCGAGATCGATGCCCATAATCGCGTCATTGGAAGAGGCGATCATCGACGCGAGGTGTTTCTCGATCTCCTGCGCGTGTCGTCTCTCGCCGATATCGACCGAAATGGCGACAGCTTGCGACATGTTTCCCCCGTCATCGCGGATTGCGGAGACCGAGTTCGCGACCCACACCAGACTTCCGTCACCACGGACGTAGCGCTTTTCTATCTCGAAGCTTTCACCGGTCTGAACCATGTGCTGGAACAGGCGCTGGTTTTCGGGAAGATCGTCGGCAAACGTAATCTCCTGCATGCGGATGCCGATCAGCTCGTCCCTCGGCCGACCGACGATCCGACAGAAATGATCGTTCACGCTGAGGAGTTTTCCGGTCAGATCGCCGAGGGCTATGCCAGCGGCTGACTGCGCGAAGATGGCCCTTAGACGCTCCTCGCTCTCTCGCAAAGCCGCATCCGCCTTCACCCGCTCGGTCGTTTCGTTGACGATGCAGAACACACCACGCACGGTGCCATCCTGATCCGCGACCGGAGAATACGAAATGTCGAAGTACACCGTTTCGGGGTAACCGTGTCTTTCGATATAAAATGGCCTGTCTTTTGCGGCGACCGTTTCTCCCTTCGCGAGGACGCGCTGCAGCAGCGGCTCGAGGTCATCCCAGAGTTCGTTCCAGTATTCTCGGGCGGGTCTGCCGAATGCGTGTGGGTGCTTATTGCCTATGGTTGGCGCGTAGGCGTCGTTGTAGAACGCGACAAACTCCGGTCCCCAGAACATCACGATCTGCGCCTGTGAGGGAAGCATGATGCCGATGGCGGCATGCAGACAGGCAGGCCATTCCGATTTCGGACCAAGTGGCCCTGATGTCCAGTCCACTGTGTCGAGGAGGCTGGATACGGGAACTGCGAGCGTGTTAACCTTGTCCAGGACGACGATCTCCACCTGAGGATTTATAGAAGTTAGCCTATAGAACTTTCGGGTGCGAGCAAAGTGTCTGTCACGGTTGCGGCATGTTTCCTGTGTCTGACCGTCGATATCAGCCGAAAGTCATCATGGCCGATCGTATCTCAATCAAAGCCCCATATATCTCAATCCGAGCGGCCCACCCCCGATCACCTCCGCCAGCCTCCTGCAGTCCAGAGTCCTTTTCGGTGTGTCACTGGACCGTCTCGCTGCCCTGCATGAATACACGCATGAAGGAACGAGATGAAACTGCTTGCAAGCTATTTGGCCCGGCTTAAGAACGATACACATCACGTCAGCGATAACCGCGCTGCCTTTTAAATAAACCTCCGTGCGGCACCGGAGTGCTGCCAAACCGTATTAGGATTGGCTACTTCGCCCCGAACCGCGGACGATACCTGCCGGGCCCCGTCACGAAATACAAAAACAGGGCCCCAACGATCGCCAGATTCTTGAAGAATTGCCCCTGCTGGGCAGAGCGCGCTCTTCCACGCCCTTTGCGGCAAAAGAAACCGCAAAGCCGGAAATTTCGAAGAGCTTGCCGACACCGGCCTGCAGGAAGAGCGCGCTGATCGAAAGGCGCCCAAGAAGAATTATCGCATCATTTATCTTTGCAGTCATTGGAAGTTGCTGTTGAATCTTGCTTCGGCACTCTCGGCAGATTTATCATCGCGCCGCGCCTGTGGGCGCTACGAAGCGGCATGATCCATGCCGCCTTCCCTTCACGGCGCGGGCTGCTGCCATCCGTACGCGCGCTTCTGGACTTTCTGGCGGATGAATATGCAAGACTTTCGGCTTTCGAGAGACAGCAAATTTTACCGTGAACCCCGCACAGGTGACCGTTGAACGTGCACGCTGGTTTCTGCGCACGTTGCGCAGTCAACGGTAAATGACAGACGGCCCAATCCAGTATCAGTTTCTCCCGATCCTCACCTTTGGACTGCTGCCTGGATGCCGCTTGCAGCTATCGATCAGGTTCCGCCGACCGAATGGAATGGCGTTGTTGTCGCCCGCGCCAACCATACGCAAGACAAGGAATCGTGCGCCGAACCGGCAGCCACGTGCCGCTACGTATCAGGCCCTTGCGATTTGCCATACAGCGATCGCAGCTATTGCAGCCGGTATTGCGGCGACAATCAAGAAGATGGGCAGTTCCTGCATCACCGTGTAACCCGCTTTGGTCACGCCCACCCACATGTTAACCAGCGCCATCGCAAGCCAGAGGGGAATGAAAGCTTTCGCGGCGACAGCCACACTTGCCGAATCCTCGCCCCACAGCCAACCGAACAGGCAGAATACACCGAACAGGGCAATGCCGCCCAGAATCACCAACATCATATGCATGATGCCAACCTTTCATGCCTCGCAGGCGAGAACGGGCGCTGAAGCCCGTTCCACCAGTCGTTACTTGGTCGTATAGCCGCCGTTGACGAGAATGGTTTGGCCCGTCATCCACCAACCATCCGAGACCATAAAACGGATGTAGGGGACGATGTCCTCGATGTCGGTAAGTCCCGTCTTGGAGAAACCGGAGAGCGCCGCCGCGGTCTTATGGTAGGCGACGGCATCCGCGCCTTCGGCGGGATAGAAAAACGGGGTGTCCATCGGGCCGGGCCCGATCGCCGTGACCGAGATGCCGCGCTCACCGAACTCCTTCGAGGCTGCGCGGGTGAAATGCTCGACCGGCGCCTTGGTGCCGGCATAGCTCGCATAGAAAGGTGTGAAAGCGCCGAGCAATGAGGTCACCAGCGTTACCAGCTTGCCGTTGTCATTAAGGTGCCTGCCGGCTTCCTTGATGAAGAAGAATGCGGTTTTCGCGTTGACGGCACTCATCTCATCATATTCGGCTTCAGATATCTCCAGGATTGGCTTCTTAAGGACCTTACCCACCGTGTTGATTGCAATGTCAGGCCGGCCGATGGCAGCCACAGCCTCGGCGAACAGCTTTTCGACGGCGCCCGCCGTTGTCAGGTCGGCTTGCAATGCCACTGCCTCGGCACCGGCCGCCTTGACTGCGGTCACTGTTGCATCCGCCTCCCCTTTGGTGGCAGCGCTGTTATAATGGATCGCGATTGCTTTTGCGCTGTGTGAGGCGAGATCGCGTGCTATCAGCCCGCCCAAATTCTTGGCGCCCCCGGCGATGATGACGGTTTTACCCTTGATACTGTGATCGGTCATGGATGGCCTCCTTTTGCAGATGGGCAGCCGCATCTGCGCCCGCCGTCGCCAGCCAGAGTATCGTCTGGATTTTCGTGATAAAGTCATCCATTCTGGTTTCACTTGTTTGAAACCCCGCACAATCTGAGGCTCTTGTGGATCGCGTCGACCTCTTTCGTGTGTTCACCCGCGTTGTGGAGTGCTCAAGCTTTACACGTGCAGCAGACACACTCGGCCTGCCACGGTCTACGGTTTCGGCTGCCGTTCTGGAACTGGAGGCGCGGGTCGGCGCCCGCCTGCTTCACCGGACCACCCGCAAGGTTTCAGCGACGCAGGATGGGTTGGCTTTTTACGAGAGGTGCCAGCGCATTGTCTCGGATGTCGAGGACACCGAGAACATCTTCCGACAAACCATCTCACGGCCATCGGGCAGGCTGAGGATCGACGTTCCGGGCCGGATCGGCCGGTTGATAATCGCGCCGGCCTTGCCGGATTTCCTTCATCGATTCCCTTTGATCGATATCGAGCTGGGGGTTACCGACCGCGCAGTCAATCTCATTGAAGAGAGTGTGGATTGTGTTTTGCGGGTCGGTGCCTTGACCGACTCCGGTTTGATCGCGCGACAGATAGGCAGGCTGCCACTCATCAACGTCGGCAGCCCAGCATATTTTGCCGCGCATGGCACACCTTTCGCCCCGGACGATCTGTCGCAACATTGGGCTATTAACTACGCATCTCCTTCCACGGGGAGAATTGAAAGCTGGGAATGGCTGGAAAACGACACCGTTCGCTCGATGTCTATGCGCGCCCGCGTGACGGCCAACAGTGCAGAGGCCTATATTGCATGTTGTCTGGCAGGAATGGGTCTTATTCAGATACCCGCCTACGACGTCCGAGATCACTTGCAAAACGGCGCCCTGATCGAGGTGATGCCGGATTACAGGGCCCAATCCCTGCCCATGGCGTTGCTCTATCCACACAGGCAGCACCTCTCCCATCGTTTGCAGGTCTTCATAGACTGGTTGGAGGCATTGCTTAAACGGGAGCTCCTGAGCGACGCCATTCTTCTTGAGGATTGACCTGGCACCGAGATAAAAATGAGATTGTCCGCCAGCGGACCGATCACGCAAGACAACTGACGCCCAGGCAAATCACCACCGCGACAGTGCTGGCGGCGGAGGCTCCATGACGCGCCCTCAACGCATGTGTCACCTTCCGGCATGATGGACACAGGCCGAAACAGTCATCATAGTGCAGCAATAGAGCGACGCTACGGTCCGTCACTGAATGGCGTCACGGGCAGAGGCCGGCTCTTCCGAGAGCGAAGAGAAAGTTCGGGCAACCATCCCTGCCTCGGCCATTATGGGATTCACTGGCCTGCCGGCTCAGCTGGATGCTCTTCTCATGTTAACGCGGTGCGCCGCGCTGGAGGACAAGGCGAATGAAAACGAGATTTCTCGGTGGGACTGTCCTCGCTTTGGTGCTCTCCACCGCAATTGCCTCCGCTCAGCAGGCCTCTGACACTGTCGCGCCCGAAAAAGCGACGGGAGCTGCAACTGCCAGACGTGTCGAGTCAAAGAGCTTCATGGTCGCCGCGGCCAATCCCCTCGCGGCTGAGGCGGGACGCGAGGTGATCGCAGCGGGCGGAAACGCCATAGATGCGATGGTGGCGGTGCAGACCGTGCTGGGCCTTGTCGAACCGCAGAGTTCCGGTCTCGGCGGCGGTGCCTTCCTGGTTTATTACCATGCAAAAAGCGGCAAGTTGACGACGTTGGACGGCCGTGAGACGGCGCCACGGGAAGCTACGCCTAAGCTCTTCCTGGATGATAAAGGTCAGCCGCTTAAATTCTTGGACGCAGTCATTGGCGGCCGTTCCGTTGGCACGCCGGGGACGGTGCGACTTCTGGAGGAAGCCCATAAACGCTATGGAAAAGCGGAATGGGCGAGCCTTCTGAAGCCCGCCGAAAAGCTGGCGACCGAGGGGTTCAAAGTATCACCGCGTCTTGCCTCCCTCATCGCTTCGGAGGGCGACCGGCTGAAGAAATATACAGAAGCCCGGTCATATTTCTTCGACGCCTCAGGGGCCGCCCTGCAAACCGGTGCCGTGTTGAAGAATCCGGCCTATGCGGAAACGCTTGCCGTGCTTGCCAAAGGCGGTGCCGACGCTTTTTACAAGGGGACAATCGCCGAAGCGATTGTCAAGACCGTGCGCGAAGCCGCCGACAATCCGGGCGTCTTGTCGCTGACCGACCTGTCCAACTATCGTGTGATCGAGCGCGCACCGGTCTGCTTCAATTATCGCGCTCTTGATGTGTGCGGGATGGGACCGCCGTCTTCGGGTGCCGTCGCCGTCGGTCAAATACTCGGCCTGTCGGAGAATTTCGACCTGAAGAGCCTAGGGCCGAAGAATGTCGAAAGCTGGCGCATTATCGGCGATGCGCAACGCCTCGCCTTTGCCGACCGCGAGCGTTATGTCGCTGACGCCGATTTCGTCCCCCTGCCGATCAAGGGCCTGCTGGACAAGAGCTACCTAAGCGAAAGGGCAAAGCTGCTCGATGGCGACAAGGCGTTGGCCAAGGATGCCGTCAAGGCCGGCGAACCTGAATGGGACCACGCGCTCCTTTTGGGCCGGGATGCGGCGCTCGAGTTGCCCTCCACGAGCCATTTTGTCATTGCCGACAAGGACGGCAATGTGGTCTCTATGACGACGACAATCGAAAACGGCTTCGGCTCGCGTCTGATGACGAATGGTTTCCTGCTCAATAACGAGTTGACAGACTTCTCGTTCAAGACTCACGACGGCGGCCTGCCGGTCGCCAACCGCGTTGAGCCCGGTAAACGGCCGCGCTCGTCGATGGCCCCGACTATCGTGATGAAGGATGGAAGACCCCTGCTCGCCATTGGTTCACCCGGCGGCAGCCAGATCATCGGCTATGTGGCACAGGCGCTGATCGCCTACATTGACTGGGGCATGCCCGTTGAGGCGATCGTCGCCCAGCCACATCTCATCAACCGGTTCGGCACATACGATGTCGAGGCCGGCACCAGCGCAGAAGATCTGGTGGGATCGCTCAAGGCGCTGGGTTACGAGGTAAAACCGGGTGAAATGAATTCCGGTTTGCATGCCATTGAGATGACCGCAAACGGGTTGGCCGGCAGCGCCGATCCCCGGCGCGAGGGAGCCGTTGTCGGAGAGTGAATGCGTCACGGCCACGAGCACCAGAACAGCGTGGAGGGTGTCTATCCGCCTGTATGATCTGGATACCAGACTAACGCCGCAGCCCATCCATGACCAGCCGGACGATCCTGTGCGCGCGGTCACGCCAATCCGGCCCTTCCGGTATGGAATAGATGCCGAAGAGCGCGTTCAGGACATCCGCACCTGCGATGTCTCCCTTTACGGCGTCAGCCTTGACGGCATTGTCGAGTAGCTCCTCGAACGCCGTATGCAACAGCTTCGAGCCCTCCGCAAAAAGGGCGGAGTTGGAGGTGAACAGGAGTTTCAGACTGTTGGCCATGCCCCTTTTTGCCGCCATGTAGCTAACAAACCGGTTCATCCATTCTTCAACGGCTTTCGCGGGCTCTTCTTCCCGGATCAGGTCGCGCGCGGCCGTCGCAAGAATTTCCAGCTCGCGCCGATAGACGCTCTCCACCAGATGTTCGCGCGTCGGGAAGTGCCGGTACAGTGTCCCTATGCCAACGCCTGCACTCCTGGCAATATCTTCCAGCGAAGCCGCCGCGCCCTGCTCTGAAAATGCCAGCGCCGCGACTTCAATCAGCTTTTCCCGATTTCGCCGGGCGTCTGCACGCAAAGGGGCCGGTTCAACCGGACTCGTCTGCTCCTTGGGCACGTGAAAGGCCGCTCCATTAAAAAATAGCTTGACGGACGACTGCAAGCCACTAAGTTAAACGGAGGCGCCTCCGTTTATGGGTGCGCCATTCGCTTCTTTAAATCAGATATGAGGCGGATGTCATGCCGAAATCAACGATTGGCGCTGATGAGCTCCCGACAACTCCAGAGTTCCTGAGGAACTTAACCTTCTGTCGCTCATTCTGATGTCACAATGCAGGAGGCACTTATGACACGATCGGCCGATAGCATCAGACATAACGATAATCCCGCAGATTGGTTGCGTCGCAGTGCCGATGCCTCAATCTTGGCAACACCTCAGCAAGCTTTTTCCACTGACAGGGCCTACGACGTCCTGGACTTTGCCATCGAGACCATGAAGGCAGGGCTTGAGGTGGCGCTGTGCACCTTGGTGGAAATACGCGGAGGCTCGTCCCGGCCGCTTGGCGCGCATATGGCGGTAGCGGAGGATGGCAGGTACTGCGGATATGTTTCTGGCGGATGCACGGAAGCGGCTATCGCAGCCGAAGCCTTGCAAGCGATGAAGAGCGGCCATGATCGCTTCGTCATGCTGGGCGAAGGCTCGCCGTTCTTCGATATCGTGCTGCCCTGCGGAGGCGGTATTACGGTTGCGATTCATCTTGTCAGGAACGTTGAACCGCTCTGTTCCACCAACATGCAGGTCGATCACCGGCAATGCGCATCGCTTTGTTATGCACCGGGTCTCGAGCAACTTTCGCCCGGTCTCCAGAGCAAGCCGACCGGCTGGGATGGCGATGTCTTTGTCACCCACTATCGGCCAAAAGTACGGACGGTTTTTTCCGGGCGCTCGCTCGAAGTGGAAAACGCCGTCAGCGTCGCGAGAGCTGCAGGATACGACGTTGTTCTCCTTGAGGATTCGCCGGGAACCAAAATCGATGCATCGTTGATTGATCCCGACACGGCCGTTGCAGTTCTCCAGCATGACCTGGATCGGGAAATCCCGTTACTTGAGGCCGCTCTGCGCGCATCCCCTTTTTACATTGGCGCACTCGGTAGCTCCCGCACTCATGAGAAACGCGTCGAGCGATTGCGCCAGAGGGGTCATTCGGATGAGTCAATCGCCCGGATCAAGGCTCCGATCGGCGTTTTCGGGCGGGCAAGAGACGCTCAGTCACTGGCGCTGTCGGTCATCGCCGACATCGCAGCGTCGCGACAGCTCAACGTAACAAACAGCTAGAGCAGAAGACCGTCGCATCAACAAGCCGACGGCTGGTCACAGGCAAACCATTACCGTGAGTTCCATGGGTGCCGCGACAGATCCTCCAGCGCGGGCCTTCAGACGAGGGAGATGTCCAATGCGATTTAACATCAACGGAACGGCAGTGGAGGTCGAGGCAGACATCCGCACTTCGCTGCTTGATCTCATGCGCAACTATCTGGGATTTACCGGCACCAAGAAAGGGTGTGATCAAGGCGCATGCGGCGCATGCACCATTCTGGTGGATGGCGAGCGCATCAACTCCTGTCTCGCGCTCGCGGTCCAGTATCAGGGGCGTAACATCACGACTGTCGAGGGCCTCGCCGCAAACGGCAACCTTCATCCCCTGCAAAAAGCCTTCATAGAGCATGACGGCTTTCAATGCGGCTATTGCACACCCGGCCAACTCTGTTCCGCCGTCGGCATGGCGGCAGAAATTGAACGAAATATTCCGAGCGTCGTCACCGCCGATCTTTCGAGCGACAGCATCGCCGTCGACGACACCGAGATTCGCGAACGCATGAGCGGCAATCTCTGTCGCTGTGGAGCCTATAACGGCATCGTTGAAGCCATATCTGAAACGCTGGTGCAGCAGACGGCGGTCCAAACCGATGAGAGGGCACGGGCATGAATATCTTCTCCTATCACCAGGCATCTGATGCTGGGTCGGCGATCGCACTCAAACAGGCCGGGCCGGCGGCGAAATATCTGGGCGGCGGCACCAATCTTGTCGATCTCATGCGCGAGACGGTCGAAAGACCGGAAACGCTGATCGATGTCACGCGGCTATCGAGCAGCATCGAACAGCGCACCGATGGCAGCCTGCTGATCGGAGCGGGGGTGAAGAACACGGCGCTCGCGGCCCATGGCGCGGTGCGGACCCAATTCCCGGTTCTCTCCCGGGCCATCCTGGCAGGAGCAAGCGCGCAGATTCGAAACGTCGCGACGGTCGGAGGCAATATCCTCCAACGCACCCGGTGTCGGTATTTCTATGACAATGCCGCCCATTGCAACAAGCGTGAACCGAGTTCGGGCTGCGACGCGCTGGAAGGTTTCAACCGCTACCACGCAATCCTTGGGGCATCTCAAAGCTGCATCGCGACCCATCCTTCCGACATGTGCGTTGCGCTCGTCGCACTGGATGCAATGGTGCACCTTGAGGGGCCATCCGGCACGCGCAGCCTGCCGCTGCGCGATCTTCACCGTCTGCCGGGCGACACACCCCAGATAGAAACGGCACTTCATCCGGACGAGCTCATCACGGCCGTCGAAATCCCAGCGCTGCCTTTTGCAAAAAGATCCGCTTACCGAAAGGTCAGGGACCGTGCGAGTTACGCCTTCGCTCTCGTTTCCGTCGCCGCGGCGCTTGATGTCGATAGCGCAGGTAACGTGAACGACGTGAGGCTGGCGCTCGGCGGCGTCGCGCACAAGCCGTGGCGCGCTCTCACTGCTGAATCGCATCTTAAAGGTCAGCCGGCAAACGCGAAGACTTTCCGCGCTGCGGCGGAGGCCGAACTCGCGGACGCTGTCGGTCTGCGAGACAATGCTTTCAAGATCGAACTGGCAAAACGCACTATTGTCGCCGTTCTGGAAGAACTGAAGGGAGAAAACGCATGAGCGCTGATACCCACACGCTGCCGGAAGCGGGCAGACAAGGTCGCTGGCAACCTGCCGTTACGAAAGATCCGCTGCTGCGCAAACATGGCGCCCTCGGGCAATCCATATCGCGCATCGAAGGTCCCATGAAGGTTCAGGGCAGGACGCGATTTGCGGCGGAGTTTCCCTATGACAACATCAGCTATGCGGCGCTCGCTTTCAGCACCGTTGCCCGCGGACGCATCTCCGAGCTGAATGTGAGTGCAGCGGAGGCCGCGCCCGGCGTCATTCTCGTCATGACCTACAGAAACGCACCGAGGATGAAGGCGCCGTCGCTGATGATGTCGTCTCCGACAGCTGCCGGGGCGAGCAATCTTCCCGTAATGCAAAACGACGAAATCCACTGGAACGGTCAGCCGATCGCTCTGGTTCTGGCCGAAACGCAGGAACAGGCGGATTACGCTGCATCGTTGGTCACGGCAAAGTATGAACTGCTGCCGGCGGTCACGTCCTTCGATGAAGCCAAGAAATCGCCCAGGCAGCTCGAAAACCTGCTTGGTCAGCCTCCATTTGTTGAAATCGGCGACGCGGAAGCCGCGCTTGCAAGTTCGCAGGTGAAGGTCGATCTCATCTACAGAACACCACGCCACAATCACAATGCCATAGAACTGCATGCAGCAACGATCGTCTGGAACGATGATGAGCTGCGCGTTCATGATGCGAGCCAGCTGCTAGACCTTACCACAGGCCAGCTCGCGGATATATTCGGGCTAGATATCAGCAAGGTCCATGTAACCTCGCCCTATGTCGGCGGTGGCTTCGGTGGGAAATGTTTCTGGGATCATCAGATCCTGGCTTGCGCGGCAGCCAAACTTGCGGGGCGCCCCGTGCGCATCATGCTGTCGCGGGAAGGTGTCTTCAGGATCATAGGCGGTCGCACCGTAACCGAACAGCGTGTGGCCTTGGGTGCCAGGACCGATGGAACACTTAATGCGTTGATCCACACCGGAACCGCGGCGATGACGACGCACAATTCCTGTCCGGAACAATTCACCTTTCCGGCCCGCCATCTCTATGGCGCCAGAACGTTCCGCATCGGTCAAGATGTCGCCGATCTGGACATGCTGGCAAATACTTTCATGCGTGCGCCGGGCGAGTCCGTCGGGACTTTCGCACTTGAATGTGCACTGGATGAACTCGCGGAGAAATTGGAACTGGATCCCATCGAGCTGCGCCGGCGGATCGAGCCGGAAAAGGACCCGACGACCGGCAAGCCGTTCTCGTCGCGCTTTCTCATCGAAGCTTACGACAAGGGCGCAGAGCAATTCGGCTGGGATAAAAGGAGCCGGACACCACGTCAAAGACGTGAAGGCGAATGGCTTATCGGCATGGGATGCGCCACCGCGACCTATCCTTACCATCGCTTTCCCGGCGGCGCGGCCCGGATCAAGCTGACAGCAGACGGCCATGTTACCGTGTCGACGGCCGTCCATGACATGGGTATGGGCACCGCCACGGCTCAGGTGCAGCACCTAGCGGCACGACTGGGCCTGCCGCTCGAGCATGTCACGTTCGAGTATGGCGACAGCAGACTGCCGAGAGGCGTGATCGCCGGAGGCTCCACTCAGACCGCCTCCATAGGCGGGGCGATCATTGCCGCAACCGAGGTCTTCATGGAAGAGCTGATCAAGCTTGCCGGGAATGACTCGCCCCTTGCGGGGCTGTCGCTTTCTGAAGTCGAGGCGAGAGATGGTGGGCTATCGCATGTGAGCGATAGCAGCCGGTTTGAGAGCTACCAATCGATCCTCCAGAGGGCGGGTCGAGAAGAGCTCGTCTGCGAGGCAGAGGCACCAGCGCCAGCCGAAATGGAAGCTTTTTCAATGCATTCCTATGGTGCGCAGTTCTGCGAGGTGCGCGTCAGCGCACTCACCGGCGAGACGCGCGTCTCCCGCTTCCTGGGTTCCTTCGACGCCGGGCAGATCCTCAATCCCAAAATGGCGACCAGCCAGTTCAAAGGCGGCATCATAATGGGCATCGGGCTTGCCCTGACCGAAGAAACCTATTTCGATGAGCGGACTGGACGCATCGTGAACGCCTCCCTGGCGGATTATCATGTGCCGGTGCAAATGGACGTACCGCCTATTGAAATCCTCTACACCAACAAGCCCGACCCGCAGGCGCCGATGGGCGCACGTGGCATCGGTGAAATCGGTATAACAGGGGTTGGCGCAGCCGTTGCAAACGCAGTCTATAACGCAACGGGTATTCGTGTTCGCGATCTGCCCGTCACCCTGGACAAGCTGATGGCCGGTCTCGACTGACGCGTTCGACAACATCAACGCCCTCAGCATTTCCGCCGCGGTCCAAACCGCTCGCCGCCGACACGGAGCGCTAAAATTCGAGGTCGAGCTTGGACCTCGACCCCGCCTGCAAGCGACAGCAATGTCGGTAAACGGTCCACAAAATCTGTCTGCCTGGATGGGCAGTAAGCCCTGCCCATCGGCAAAGAGCGCAGAGACCACCGGCATTACCCTTCGCCTATGGTTTTTGCGGTTTGCATACCGTCGAGTTGGCCGCTCTGGCGGCCTCCTTAGCGCTCCGGGCATGACCTACGGCATTCGTTTGTTCCTGCGCGGATCACGCGGCAGTCATAGCGAGAGGTTAGCCGTTGTTGGCTGCGCTGAGGACGGCCTTGACCGAAGCCGTGGCGATGTCATCGTCGATGCCGATCCCGAAAACCGTGACGCCATCACGAGTGCGGCATTCCAGGTAGGCGACCGCTTGGGAATTCGCGCCGCGTTTCAGAGAATGTTCGTGATAGTCGAGGACTTCCAACGTCACCCCACAGCCCTCCTCCAGCGCCGAGACCGCACTGGAGATCAGGCCATTCCCACGGCCTGTGATCGCAATCACACGACCTCTGTGACGGATGCGCCCGACAAACACGCGTTCTTTCCCGGCGCTCCGACGGCTTTCATCCTGATAATCAACCAGTTCAAACGGCTGCGGCCCGGTTAGATGGTAAGCATCTTCGAAGATCGACCAGATCATAGCGGCCGTGATTTCCCTGCCGGTGCTCTCAGCGAACTCCTGCACACGGCGGCTGAGATCGATCTGAAGCGAGCGCGGCAGTTTCAAACCCTTGTCCTGTTCAATCACCCAGGCAATACCTCCTTTGCCGGACTGGCTGTTGACGCGGATGACTGCCTCGTATGTCTCGCCTATGTCCGCCGGATCAACTGGCAGATAGGGCATTTCCCAGATACCGTCATTGCGTTTTCTGTGGGCCGTGAACCCTTTCCGGATCGCGTCCTGGTGCGAGCCCGAGAAGGCCGTGTGCACCAGTTCGCCGGCATAGGGATGGCGCGGGTGCACCGGCAGTCCGTTGCAATGCTCGACGGTATTCACGACATCGCGGATCGCGGGAAAATAGAGTTTCGGATCGATCCCTTGGGTGTAGAAATTCATTGCCAGCGTCACCAGGTCCACATTGCCGGTCCGCTCGCCATTCCCGAACAGGCATCCCTCAACACGGTCGGCCCCGGCAAGTAACGCCTGCTCGGCCGCCGCCACGGCCGTTCCCCTATCATTGTGAGGATGCACGCTGATAACCACCGCATCACGGCGCGAGATGTTGCGGCCGAACCACTCGATCTGGTCTGCATAAACGTTGGGTGTCGCGACTTCGACCGTTGCCGGCAGGTTGAGGATCGCTGGACGTTCGGAGGTCGGCTGCCAAACGTCCAACACCCGTTCACAAATCTCAAGCGCAAAATCAGGCTCGGTGAAGCAGAAGGTTTCGGGTGAATACTGAAAGGTCCAGTGGGTGTCGGGTCGCTTCAGGCTTTCCTCCAGCATCGCCGTGACGCCGGTGACGGCCAGATCGATGATCTGATGCCGCTCCATCCCGAAGACCACACGGCGGAACAGCGGAGCCGTTGCGTTATAGAGGTGAACGATCGCCCGGCGCGTGCCCTCGAGCGCTTCGAAGGTGCGGACAATAAGATCTTTACGGGATTGGGTAAGCACCTGAATCGTTACGTCGTCGGGAATCCGATCTTCTTCGATCAGCGCACGGACAAAGTCGAATTCGGTCTGTGACGCCGATGGAAAGGCGATCTCAATTTCCTTGAAGCCTACGGCGAGCAGCATGTCGTAAAAGCGTAGCTTGCGTTCCACATCCATCGGATCGGCAAGCGCTTGATTGCCGTCGCGCAGGTCGGTGGACAACCAGCGAGGCGCTTTCATGAGCCGGTTGGACGGCCACCTGCGGTCCTGCAGCTCGATGGGAGAGACGAAAGGGCGGTATTTGATTTCAGGATTGGTCAACATGGCGCGATCCGTTGCGATGCGTTTTGTGAAGGATTCGACACGGCCATTACGATCGCCGGGAAGCCGTCAGGCCCGACGATCGCCGGTAAGTCGCAACACGTCGCAAACCGTTAAACAGGCAAACGCATGGGCCGCGCGTCCAACGGCCACGCCGAGCGCCGCAGGATACGGCTCTTCGATGCAGTCAATAAGGCGGTTGCGGTCGGTCACCTGGCGAAAACTCTCTGCTGTTAGATGGCCTACCGTAGTGAGCGCGAAGCTGATATTCTAACGCCGGGTGATCATCGATCGTCGCAAAAGGATCAGTTTTGAAAAGCGGCATAAACATTACCAACGAGATCGCCGTCATCACCCACGACGAAAACCGCTTTTCGGGGCCGAGGCACAGTCACGAAGAGGCTCAGCTTCTATATGCCGTCAGCGGGGTTGTATCGATCAGGACGGATCGGGGCACTTGGGTCGTTCCGCCAAGCCGGGCGGTCTGGCTACCGCCCAAGCTGGCGCACGAAACGTCGAGCCATTCAGGCGTGCAGTTCCGGTCACTTCTGATTGACACGAGCGAAATAGGGGGGCTTCCCGACGAATGCCTTGTGGTGACGATCACCCCTCTTTTGCGGGAATTGATTCTGAAACTTGCCGAGCTTGCTGAGAAGCCACAAAGTCGGGAGCAAGCGGACGCCGTCGTCAGGCTGCTCCTGATGGAACTTTCCTTTCAGCCAGCGCAGCCGCTCAACCTGCCGATACCGAAGCATTCCGGCTTGGCGCAAATGTGCGAGCAGTTCCGTACCAATTCGGCGGAAAATCTCTCCATCGAAGATGCAGCGACCAGGCTTCACATGAGCAGAGCCACCTTTATGCGGACATTCAGGCGTGAAACCGGCATGAGTTTCGGGCAATGGCGCCAACAGGCCCGGATGCTCGATGCCTTGACGATGCTGGCAGAAGGCAGAAGCGTCCTCGATGTCGCCCTTGAGTGTGGCTACAATAGCCCAAGCGCCTTTTCTGCCGTGTTTCGCCGATCACTCGGGTGCCCGCCCAGCACTTATTTTTAAGCCAGCCCGGATTCTGGTCATCACCTCGTTTAGCGCATCGACTGCGCGTTTGCATGCCAGACGATCAAGCCTCCGCAATTTAGTTGCAGTCAATCCCGCATGAGGCTGAATTCGGCTTGTCGCGCTGATCCGTCCACCCCTGTGCAATCCGCATCGCCACCGCCGGTCAACAACTTGAACGCCGTAACGGGGCCGCCAAACCCGCGAGGTTAAACCGACAGACCGAACGGTTGCTGAGCGACGAGATGCACGACTTCCGCTCCCCGCGGAATCCAGCCATTGATCACGTCCATAGGATATTGCAGGTTCCAGCAGCGCCTCGTCACAGAGGCTCATGGAAAGCCCGCAAACCATGGGAGGAAAACTGTGTCCAACAGAGACGACAATGATCGGCCGCCCAAAGAACGCCCCGTCGGGCCCCGTGTTTTCGTTATCCTGCTTGCCGCAGGGCGTTCCAGTCGCATGGGAGAGACAGGTGCATCCAAGTTGCTTGCGGAATTTGGCGGCGTTGCTCTCGTACGACGTTCTGCGCAGGTCGCGCTCGGTTCGACTGCCGACAGTGTGGTCGTTGTAACGGGGCACCGCCGGTTTGAAATCGAAGCTGCGCTTGATGGCTTGGGAGTCGAGTGTCTCGAAAACCCGCTATACGGCCGCGGCATGGCGACCTCGATTGCGGCGGGGGTCTCATACTGCCATGCTCGGGGAGCGGATGCAGTTCTGGTCCAGCTTGCCGACATGCCGGGCTTGGCAAGCGGCGATCTCGATCGGCTCATTGCGGCTTTTCGAACGACCGATGGTGAGGCGGTTGTACGTGCGACGGGAAACGGGAAGCCGGGGAATCCCGTAATACTTCCTAAATCGCTGTTTGAGGCCGTCACCCACCTCGAAGGCGATGTTGGGGCTCGTCGGATCATAGAAACATCCGGCCTACCCATCATTTATGTGGAGATCGGAGAAGGTGCGTTGCTCGACGTAGACACGCCCGATGCGATACACGCCGCGGGGGGAACGCTGAAAGGTTAGTCCTAGCGCCATCGTCGGTCAGCGTAGCAAGACCCGTCGCTCGTTGTTCATCAGTGCAATGTCAGGGACTCTTAGATTGAAGATCTCGCCTTCTCCCATTTATAGTTCTTCATATAGTCGAGGAACGCACGCATGGCCGCGCTCGGAAGGCGGCGGCTGGGATAATACAGGAACCAGTGCGGCAGGGTCGGGCTCCAGTCGGGGAGTAACTCCACCAGTCGACCATCCTGAAGGTAGGGCCTGGCGTAATCATCAAAGACATGGGCGATACCTCTTCCCGCAAGTGCTGCCTGTAGTTCATTGTGCGCCGAACTGACCGTCAGGCGGCCGGTTGGGGTGACTTCAATTTCCTCGTCGCCCTCGGCAAATCGCCAGGTGACCAGCGTGCCGCCGGGAAAGCGGCGTTTGACACAGTCATGACTGACAAGTTCGTGCGGCGTCTGTGGTTGCCCGCACCTCTCGATGTAATCAGGAGAAGCAACGATTGCATAACGAAGTGCAGGACCAAGCGGCAGAGCGATCATATCCTGCGCCAGTTGCTTGCCGAACCTGACACCGGCATCGAAACCCTGTTCCACGATGTCTATGACGGCCGCGTCGCTGATAATTTCGATCTTCACCTCGCGGTATACCTCCATAAAATCGAAGACCAGTGGGCAGAGGAAGTGATCGACTGCAGGCGCAGGCGCGTTGATCCTGAGGGTCCCCGACGGGCTATCGCGTAATTCATCGACCTCTGCGATGGCGAGCCTGATGTCGCTCAACGCAGGCGCAAGACGCTCGAGAAGACGCTGCCCTGCCTCGGTCGGAGACACGCTCCTCGTTGTTCGATTAAGAAGCCGGATGCCCAGAGCTTCCTCCAGAGCATTCATCGTTTGGCTCAAGGCCGATGAAGAAACCCCCCGTTCAAATGCCGCGGCTCGGAAGCCGCCGCAGCGCACGATGGCGACAAACACGTCGAAGCTGTCTAGCCGAACAGGGTCCATTGCTAAGTTTTTCTAATCAAGTTGATAAAGTTAATGCAGGTTATCAGATCAATGACGTCATGTCATGGTTCCCTGAGTTAAGGCCTGCGCTCTGGTGCACCTCTGCCCCATTGAGGGGCAAACCGAGGCAGTGCGCTCAACGAAAGAGGAAAGAAAGATGAACGCCTTCACTCTGAACAGACGTGCCATCATGCTGTCCGCGGTTGCAGGCGCGTCAAGCATGATCCTCCCAAGCCTGGGCGGCCCGGGCAATGCCCGTGCCCAGACGGCTTCGGCAGCGGCCGGCAATGCCGGTCATTATCGCTTTCGGGTGGGAGAGATCAGCGCAACCGTCTTGAGCGATGGGGTGATTGGTGGTCCGCCACGCATTTACGCCAGTGATGCCCCGGAGGCCGAGCTTCAGGATGTGCTGCGACAGGCATTTCTGCCGACCGACCACATGACACTCTATCTCAACACGCTGCTGATCGAAACCGGTGGCCGGCGGATTCTGATCGAAGCCGGCGCTGGCAAGACCATGGGTCCGAACGGTGGCCGCATCTTCGATAACCTCGCGGCAATCGGTCTCGATGCCGCTGACATTGATGTGATCGTCATCTCGCATACCCACCCGGATCATGTCGGCAACCTAAGAACTGCAGGCGGTGGCAAGGCCTTCCCTCGTGCCACAGTCTTTGTCCCGAGGGCGGATTGGGACTTCTTTGTCCGCACCGATCCGGACCTATCCTACATGCCTGTCCCGGAGGATTTCCGGACACGATTTGCGGCAAACATCAAGAATAGCCTCGAACCCTTCAGGAACGATGTTGAACTATATGAGGCCGGCACCGAGATTGCGCCGGGTCTGGCGACGATCGTCGCGTCTGGCCACACACCCGGCATGGCGACCTTCCTCGTTCATTCCGGAAATGACCAGCTGCTGCTGACGGCAGACCTTGCCTATCACCCTGTCGTCAACGTCGACAGGCCTTGGGTGCCAGGCCCCGACCGCGATAAGGAAACAGCCCTTTCCTCCCGTCGTCGCATATTTGACAGGGCGGCCGCCGAGCGTATGCCGGTTCTTGGCTTTCATTATCCTTTCCCCGGTCTTGGCCGGATGCTGAAGACCGATGACGGCTATGCCTGGGTCCCCGCCAACTGGCAGTTTTGACGTCAACAACAATCGAGCAGGAAATCTCCCATGGATCAGTCAAAGATCAATCGTCGCGGCTTTCTCGGCACGGTGGGTGCGGCGGCAACCGGACTTGCACTCGCCAGCAGCACTACCGCGCAGGCTCAAGGCACGAACGTGTCGTCGGCCGCATCTGCCTCGAACCCGGAGGTGCTGACCCGGACCTTGCCTCGCACCGGGGAACGGGTCACAGCCCTCGGTCTCGGCACCTTTCTGACATTTGATCTAAAGCCCGGGGATCGCCGCGATGCCCTGCGACAGGTCTTTGAGCGATACGTCGCTGCAGGCGGTCGCGTGGTCGACACATCGCCTCTCTACGGCTCGGCGGAGGTCAGCGTCGGTCAGTTCATGGGCGAATTTGAGGGATCGGATGAGATGTTCCTCGCCAACAAGGTCTGGTCGACAGGAGAATATCTCGGAGACGAAAGCCATGCCGTTGAAAGCTTTCGGCAATCACGCATGCGGACATGGCGTGACACGATCAACCTGATGCAATGCCACAGCATCACCAATGCGCCGGTCGTTATTCCGCTGATGAAGGCATGGAAGAAGGAAGGTCTTATACGGCATGTCGGCGTGACCCATCACGAGTCGGCGGCACAGGACCAGCTGCTGGCGATTGTTCAACGCGACGATGTCGATTTCATTCAGACGAACTACTCGATCTTCAATCGCGATGCGGAGCGACGCCTCCTTCCAGCCGCCGCCGACAAGGGCGTTGGCGTCCTCATTAATCTACCGCTGGAAAAGGCACGATTGATGAAGGTCGTCGAGGGGCGACCGCTTCCCGGATTCGCAACCGAGTTTGGAGCGACCAGCTGGGCGCAGTTCTTTCTGAAATGGGTCATGGCACACCCCGCCGTTACGAGCGTGCTCTGCGGTACGTCAAACCCTGACCATATGAGTGACAATGTCCAGGCGATGACAGGCCCGCTTCCGGACGAGCGCATGCGTGCCCGGATGGTCGCGCATATGGAAACAATTTCCGGGTTCGGCTCCATCGGCACGATGCCATGGTACCCGGGCAAGGAGAATATGTATTCCGGCCTCATCCGCGAGGCGCAGGCCAATGCGGCGCAGCGCCTGCGGTAAAATACGCGGCCAGCTCGCCTTAGAGCATTTCGCCTCACCCTGTATTCTCGAGATAGTTTTTGGCATTCGGCGGGCCGGATGGTTTCGACCAGCCTGCCGATATATCGCTTGCGCTTGAGTCAGGATGCCCCAAAGACCGTAAATGAGTCACCTAACGGCTGCCACGACGGGCACAACGCGAGCTGCTGGCTCTGCCATGGCGCGGGCGGTTTGTCTAAGCGCTGCAGAGGTAACGGAGCCGGCCGCCTCCAGGTGGAACTGCGAGACGAGCTCCCGCAGCTTTCTCGCCTCGGTCGCGAGAGCAGCGGATGCCGCCGTTGACTGCTCGACCATCGCCGCGTTCTGCTGCGTCGTCTGGTCCATCGTATTGACCGCCCCATTGACTTCGGAAAGACCGGTCGACTGTTCCCGGGCCGCCGTCGCGATGGCTTCCATATGCCGGTTGATGCCGGAGATACGCTCACCTATTTCCTTGAGTGCCACACCAGTCTCGCGCACAAGCTTCACGCCGCCGTCGACCTCGGCGGTGGATGTATTGATCAATGTCTTGATCTCCTTTGCCGCCGTCGCGGAACGTTGCGCCAGCTCGCGCACCTCCTGTGCAACGACCGCAAAACCCTTGCCGGCGTCGCCGGCCCGGGCAGCTTCCACGCCGGCATTCAAAGCCAGAAGATTGGTCTGGAAGGCGATCTCATCGATCACGCCGATAATATTGGAAATCTGCTGCGCGGAATTCTCGATCCGCTGCATGGCTTCCTCAGCCTGGCTGACCACTGCAGCCGAGCGGGAAGCGCTCCGATCGGCCTCCGTCGCCGCCCCGCGTGCCTCCTCTGTCCGTCTGCTGGCATTGGTCACATTGGCGGTGATCTCATCTAGGGCAGCAGCAGTTTCCTCCAGCGAGGCAGCCTGCTGCTCCGTTCGACGCGAGAGGTCGCTGGCACCGGATGCGATCTCCCGCGTGCCGTTGTCGATGACCGTAATGCTCTCGGAAATCGCGCTCAGCGTCCTACCCAGTTGCTTCAGTGACGTGTTGAAGTCATGCCTGAGGGCTTCGAAATCCGGAGCGAAAGGCTCATCGAGCTGGAAGGAAAGGTCACCGGAGGACAGTCTTTTGAGACCATTGGCAAGACCGGATACCGCCACCTGCAGCCGTTCTGCGGCATCGGCCTCAGCCTGCTGCTGCGCCTCGAGCCTGTCAGCTTCGGCTTGCCCGCGTGCACGCTCCGCATCCTCCTCCAGCTGCCTGTTGACGATTGCCGCCTTGCGGAAGACCTCGACAGCCGCCGCCATCGTCCCAATCTCGTCTTTCCGTCCGGTACCCGCGCAGGTGATGTTGGTCTCACCCTCAGCCAGCCTTGTCATGTCGGCAGAGAGCGCGAGGATGGGTTTGCTCACGGTGCGGCGGAACAGGACAAAGAGCAAGATCGAAAACAATCCTGCCAGACCGAGAAGAGCTTGCAGCACATCCTGCATGGCAGCGGCTGTCTGGGCGCTTTCGGCAGAGATAGATTCCGACACTTGCTCTATCTGGTCGCCCGTCTCCTCCATGGCGGTTTCCAAGGCTGAGAACTGCTTCATAAAATCGGGCAATGCCGCCAGGGCGACGATCGGATCCTTTTCTGCCGTACCGACGATCTTGTTCGCACTATCAATGTAGGCGAGCAAGGGTTTCTCGACCCCGGCGAGTACCGTCTGGGTGGCCGCATCGGTTGCCAGCGCTTTGTTCGCGGCGATCATTTTGAGAAATGACGCAACGTGTTCTGAAAGATCGGCCTTGACGCTGTCGAATGCGACGCCGGCCGCTGGATTGGAAGCAAGGAGAGACGCAAACACATCTGCGCGCAGGGCGTCATGCATCATGTCCGCCTGCATATGGTTGCGGAGGACCTGAGCCGATCGGGTTACGTTTTCAGAGTTGTGCGTCAGCGTCGATGCCGACCATATCCCCACCCCGGCGGTGCCCCCGGCTATTGCAAATATTGCCACGCCCGCAAAGATGATCTTCTGCTGAATGGATGCCATGACACTGTTCCCAAGTTCGGCCTTGGAAAATAATACCCCGTTATTCTTAATTATCTGTCATAACAATTATCTACGGTGTCTCCGAGAAATCTGATGTCTCGGATGGAACAATAACATTCGCGCTGTCCGATCTTTAATTAGAGCTGTCGGCGCAAATATTGTATGGACTGCGCGTGATACAGACCTTCACTCAAAATTCCACCGGCAATGTGAAAGCCGGCCGCCTTTAAACTTCGATCGTGGAAAAGAAGAGCGCTTTCAAAGCCGCGATTTTGGCCAATGGGCCAGTTGCGTGGTTCCGACGGGGTGCCCACTTGTCTCGGCTACTTTCAAGGGCCTTGGTTGCTTCGTTCCGCATCTCGAAATGAACCGCCGCTCCAAGAGGCTCACGCCATTTCAGGTCAGTCTCTTCGCTCGCCATCAGTCGATGATGTTGTTTAATCGCTTCGCGAAACGAACAGGCCATGGAACTTTTGGTTGCTAAAATACTTACTGATACGTTTTCCTGTGCCTCGATCGCTGCATCTGGTCGCACAGACCGCTCAGCCGTCATGTTTTGGTAACCACGATCTTCCTGAAGGGGATTTTTGCAGGGCATTCCCTAGACAATTTGCTCGTCATGCGCGTAGCTCTAGCCCGGCCGGTTTGTACGCTTGATTACACATCTTGAGAGGATGTCGAATGTCGTTCGTTGCCGAAATTTTCCGCCAATCCCCTGAAATCGCGCTCTTTTTATCCCTGGCTTTTGGCTATTGGATCGGAAAGGTCCAGTTCGGCAGGTTTCAGCTCGGAGGCGTCGCGGGCTCCCTTCTTGTAGCGGTCGTGATAAGCCAGGTGGGAGTTCAAATCGACAATGGGATCAAATCCGTTCTCTTTGCGCTCTTCATATACGCGGTCGGTTTTGAAAGCGGGCCACAGTTTTTCCGCTCCTTGGGAAAACAATCTATACGAGAGATCGTCTTGGCTGCGGTTCTTGCGATCAGCGGTCTTGCCACCGTGGTCGTGCTCGCAAAGTTGACAGGCCTTGATAAGGGTATCGCCGCGGGGATTGCCGCCGGGGGAATGACACAATCGGCCATTATCGGAACGGCGAGCTCCGCTATTGAAAAACTTGGCCTTGCCGCCGATGAGACGCAGAGGCTCCAGGCGAACGTCGCGATCGGTTACGCGGTCACCTACATATTTGGTTCTTTTGGAGCCATCATCGTCTGCGTGAATATTCTTCCCTGGTTCATGAAACGGGGGATACGGGATGACGCCGTGAAAGCGGAAGCAGAGATGCTCAAGGGCGCCCGAGTATATGGCGTCGGTGAAGCACCTGCCCTTCCGGACCTCGTCGGACGGATATTCAGGGTCGAGGATGCGGCTGGGAAAAGCATTGCCGAATTGGAAGCACTGTCGACAAAAGGGCCCATCACGATCGAACGCGTGAAACGCGGCAGCGCTCTGGTTGGCATTGAACCCGAGCTTCGTCTGCAGAACGGTGATCTCGTGCTGATAGTCGGACGTCGTGCGGGCGTCGTCGGTCTTGAAAACCTGATCGGCAGGGAGGTGGCCGCGGCGGAAGGCCTGGAACTCGTGGTCACAACGCGCGACATCGTCGTAAAAGACAGGGACTTCGCCGGCCAAACCGTCGCCCGGATATTGGAGCGAAGCAAAGACCTGCGCCACGGGATCTACGTGATCCAGGTAACTCGGGCCGGTGTGAAACTGGAATTGACCAACGATACCGTTATACGTGCCGGCGACATAGTGACCGTGCACGGAGTACAGGAGGATTTACAGCGCCTCTCGAACAAAGTTGGCAACGTCATAACTCCCAGTGACAAGACAGACTTCGTATACCACGGGTTTGGTGTGGCCATCGGCCTGCTGGTTGGTCTTCTCGTGTTGAGGATCGGTTCGGTCCCGCTAACGCTTGGCGCGGGCGGCGGGGCTTTGCTCGCCGGTCTCGTATTTGGCTGGTATCGCAGCCGTAATATGACGCTTGGCAACATGCCAACACCCGCATCAACTCTCCTGAGAGATCTCGGTTTGGCAGGGTTCGTGGCCGTGGTCGGCCTACAATCAGGTCAACAAGCGGTACACACCGTCGCCGAAAGTGGTCTTTCGATATTTGCGATAGGCGTCGTCGTCACGGTGCTCCCGCTGTTGATAACAATGCTCGTTGGTCGCTACCTTCTAAAGTACGACAACGTCGCGGTTTTCGCTGGTGCTCTGAGTGGATCTCGAAGCGCCAATCCCGCCTTCGGAGAAATCCTCGATAAAGCCGGAAACTCCATTCCCACGACCCCTTTTGCCATAACGTATGCACTTGCCAACGTTTTCCTGACGTTGCTGGGCCCACTCGTGGTGGCACTCGTTTAACAGACAGGAGAGAGAAGTATGAACGATTACAGTCAGTTCGCAAAACTCAGCCCCTTCGAACTCAAAGACGAGCTCATCAAACTGGCGTCCACGAAAAAAGAAAAACAAATGCTGAACGCGGGACGCGGCAACCCGAATTTTCTGGCAACCCTGCCCCGGCGAGGCTTTTTCAGGCTCGGCCTATTCGCTGTTGCGGAATCAGAGCTCTCATACTCCTACATGGAGCAGCACCTAGGTGGCTTACCGCGCATAGAAGGCATCGAAGCGCGATTCGAACGCTTCGTCTCAGACAATCGAGACCAGGAAGGCGTCGTGTTTCTTGGTCGCGCCATAAGTTACGTGCGTGACCAGCTCGGACTTTCCGCTTCCGATTTCCTCCACGAGATGGTGGAAGGCATATTGGGCTGCAACTATCCTGTTCCGCCGCGCATGCTGCGTGTCAGTGAACAGATTGTCCGTCAGTATTTAGCGAAAGAGATGATCGGCGGACAAATATCGCCCCAGGACATAGACGTTTTTGCCACTGAGGGCGGAACGGCAGCAATGACGTATGTTTTTGACACGCTGCAGAAAAACCGTCTGATCAAAAAATCGGACAAGGTGGCTATCGGTATGCCTGTGTTCACGCCGTATATCGAGATTCCACAACTGGACGCATACGGGCTTGAAGAGGTTTCGATCAGTGCGGACCCAGAGGCTGGCTGGCAGTATCCGGACTCCGAACTCGAAAAGCTTAAAGACCCCTCGATCAAGATTTTTTTCTGCATCAACCCAAGCAACCCTCCATCGGTAAAGCTCGATCAACGGAGCCTGGAAAAGATCGCCGACATCGTCGACAATCATCGGCCAGACTTGATGATATTAACCGACGACGTCTACGGGACTTTCGCGGACGACTTCAAATCGCTGTTCTCCGTCTGCCCAAAAAACACGATCCTGGTCTACTCTTACTCGAAATACTTCGGAGCTACGGGTTGGCGGCTGGGAACCATCGCATTAAGACGGGACAACGTGATCGATCAAGCGATCAGGAACTTGCCGGAGGAAGACAAAGCGTCGCTCGACAAGCGGTATTCATCGATTGTCACAGACGTTTCGGCATTGAGGTTTATCGACCGCTTGGTTGCTGACAGCCGTACCGTGGCGCTCAATCACACCGCAGGGCTCTCAACGCCTCAGCAGGTCCAAACGGTGCTGTTTTCGTTATTCGCGCTTATGGACGAAAACGACAACTACAAGAAAACACTGAAGCGACTTATCCGGCGCAGACAGGCAGCCCTCTACGCTGAGCTCGGCCTGGACACTCCCGACGACGAAAATTCGGTCGATTATTATACCTTGCTGGATCTTGAGAAGATTTCCCGCCGGCTTTTTGGCGACGAGTTTGCAGCATGGGTCAGACACGAATTTTCGCCGAACGAGCTGCTGTTCAGAATTGCCGATGAGACCGGAATCGTTTTGCTGCCGGGACGCGGCTTTGGAACCCAGCACCCTTCTGGTCGGGCGTCGCTTGCCAATCTCAACGAGTACGAGTACGCGGCGATTGGCCGATCGCTCCGTAAGATGGCTGACGAGTACTACGCGAAATTCCAGCAAACGCATCGATAACGCGCTTCCTGCCATCGTCCAGATGGCGGGACGCCTCTGTCGCCGACCACCCTGATGATCAAGAGAGTGTAAGAGTGCTCTCGCGGATCCTCATGGTGGACAACGGCTATGTCGTGCCAATCGTGATCATGAACAGGTTCATCGGCACGCCGCCAAACTGAATCTTAACCTCACAGCATGGACACGCCATAAGGAGAGTGAATTGCACGGCACACGATCCTCGCAAATTTGTCCGCGCCTCCTGGGATGCCGCCCTGACCGATTTCGGCAATGTATGGGTTCTGAAACCCATTGTAATCAGACGACGTCGCTTCCGTTCCGGCAACACCATTATGACCCTAACTGCGAATGGTGACTTGGATGTCACGTCGCAAGCTGTTATGTTCTTGTTTCGTTTCTCTCCGCGAACTTGGTTGCAATGGACCTCACCACCGCCTCAGCCGCCAGAAAAATCATCCATGTCGACATGGATGCCTTCTACGCTTCGGTTGAGCAGCGCGACAATCCTGAACTGCGCGGCAAACCCCTCGCTGTTGGCGGAGCGGCTGCCCGTGGCGTCGTTGCAGCAGCAAGTTACGAGGCACGGGAATTTGGGGTGCGCTCGGCAATGCCGTCGGTCACGGCGGCTCGAAAATGCCCTGATTTGATCTTCGTGAAACCACGATTTGAAGTCTACCGCGCCGTCTCCCAGCAGATACGCGAGATTTTTGCGGAATATACGCCGCTCATCGAACCTCTGTCGCTCGACGAGGCCTATCTCGACGTCACCGAAAATCTCAAGGATATGCCAATTGCCACTGAAATCGCTCTGGAAATCCGCGCCCGGATCAAGGCGGTGACCGGGCTGAACGCTTCGGCCGGCATCTCCTATAACAAGTTCCTGGCAAAAATGGCGTCCGATCTGAACAAGCCGAACGGTCAGGCGGTGATTACGCCGAAGAACGGTCCGGCCTTTGTCGAACAGCTCGCAGTCAAGAAATTCCATGGCGTCGGCCCGGCTACGGCGGAAAAGATGCACCGGCTTGGTATTGAGACCGGAGCGGATCTGAAAGCAAAATCCTTGCCGTTTCTGGTTGAGCATTTCGGGAAGTCCGGTCCGTATTTCTATGGCATCGCCCGGGGCATCGATGAGCGGCAGGTCAGACCGGACCGCGTGCGTAAGTCGGTCGGCGCGGAAGATACATTTACCGCGGACATCGATGACCTCGAGCTCGCAACCAAGGAACTCCGGCCACTTGCGGAAAAGGTTTGGTCCTATTGCGAGGCCAAGGGTTTCAGCGGCAAGACGGTGACCGTGAAAATCAAATATTCCGACTTCACCCAGGCGACGCGGAGCAGGACAACTGCCATCCCCTATTCGAACGCCGAAGACATTCTAGACGCGGCCAATACCCTGCTGGCCGGTGTCTATCCATTCAAACGGGCGGTCCGGCTCCTTGGGGTAACGTTATCGTCTCTCACCAATGACAAAGAGGCTGAATACGAGGACCAATCGCAGCTGGGCCTGGGTTTTTGATCACAAGAATGTGCTTCGGGGCCTGAGTTGATTTAGGCGATGGGCGCATCAGCTGGGTTGGCTTGATCGCGTCGCTGCCTCCGCAGGCAAAGCGAGGAAAGAGCAGTATCCGAGAGTCCTCGGAGCGGCGACCCTGATCGATCGCCCCCGGAGCGCCGAGGCGGCCGCTGATGGCGACCGGACGCCGGGCGGTCGTCACCACCCCACTGATGTTCATCAGCCTTCCGATGATGTCGCGAACGTCGCGACGAGCAGCCGCTTTGAACATCCAAAAACATCAATTGGTTTGGATTAAATGTTGCAAATCCAACATTAATATTGTTGGATTTGCCAATCATGATCAAAACAGGCGCGATAAATGTTGTATCATACAGATTTTCTTTCCAGGTTGGGACAAGGCCTCAAGGACCTCTCACCAGTATGGGGCGTCTCGCCGGATGCAACCCTGACGCTCCTGACGATTTCCGAGAACGCGACCTTCCGTATCGCTGACGAGACCACTGGAAGCGATCTGATCGTGCGTGTGCATCGCCCTGACTACCATACCCAAGCGGAGATACTGTCCGAGCTCGCATGGATTGATGCGCTACGGCAAGATGGGGTGGTTGTTACACCGCGGCCAGTCACGGCAAACGACGGCAGCCTCCTTCAAGTCTTCTCGGACGGCGAAACCATGCGCCATGCTGTCGCTTTCGAATATATGGCGGGCAAGGAGCCAGATGCTGAGTCCGACCTCGTCCACTGGTACAGGACACTCGGGGAGATCAATGCGAAACTGCACGCCCACAGCCGCAGATGGACGCGACCGGAGAACTTCGTCCGCAAGACATGGAGCTTCAACCGGATTCTGGGGGACGGTGCCTATTGGGGTGACTGGCGTGACGCCCTCGGACTGACGCTCGGCGGCAAGTCCGTTTTAGAGAGAACGCACAAGCTGCTCGAAGCCCAGACCTCCGCCTACGGCTATGGTGAGGACCGCTTCGGCCTCGTTCATTGCGACATGCGCGCCGCCAACCTTCTGGTCGATAATGGCAGACTGGGAGTGATCGATTTCGATGATTGCGGTCTGTCCTGGTACGCCTACGATTTTGCAGCCTCGATCAGCTTCATGGAACATGAGCCTTTCATCCCCGATCTCAAAGCCGCCTGGCTCGAAGGTTATCGGCGCGTCACCGCTCTTGATGAGCAACATGAGGCGGCCCTGCCGATGTTCATCATGCTTCGCCGCATGCAACTCACCGCGTGGATCGCTTCCCATGCTGAAACGCCGACGGCCCAATCCATGGGCACAGGCTATACCGATGGTACCGTGGCGCTCGCGGAGCGCTATCTGGCCGAACACCGTTGAGGAGAGCCCGATGAGCGTCGCCACCAAGGAAATTCTAGATCTCAACCGTTTCGATGCAAGCCGTGCCGAGGGCTTCCCGGCTGAACTTGCGCAGCGCGTCGCCAAGCGCCAGGCAACGTTTGGAGCGTCATCCGTGCTCTTTTACGAGCAGCCGATCGAGATGGTGCGTGCACAGGGCGCCTACCTGTATGACGCCGGCGGACGCAGATATCTCGACGTCTACAACAATGTACCGTCGGTCGGCCACTGCCATCCGCGGGTGGTCGAGGCCGTTGCGCGCCAGATTGGCGAACTCAACATCCACACGCGCTACCTCAGCCGCGTCGTCGAGTCCTATAGCGAAGAGCTTCTGTCAAAATTCCCGGCGGCGCTCAGCAATGTGGTTCTGACCTGCACCGGCAGCGAAAGCAATGATCTTGCCATGCGCATCGCCCGCATCGGAACTGGCGCCGAAGGTTTCGTCGTCACCGAAGCAGCCTATCACGGAAATACTGCGCTGGTGACCGAGATTTCCCCCTCGTCCTTACGCAAGCGCAAGCCCGCACCCTTTGTGGCGGTCATTCCGGCGCCGGCGCCCCGTGACGGCATGAGCGTTGCTGCAAGCTTTGCCGCATCTGTGGAACAGGCGATTAACGAACTCAAATCGCGCGGCATCAAGTTCGCCGCCTTGATCGTTGATACGATCTTCTCAAGCGACGGTATCTACGCCGATCCTGCCGGCTTTCTCAGGGAGGCGACAGATGTGGTGCACCGTGCTGGCGGCCTGTTGATCGCCGATGAGGTCCAGCCGGGTTTTGGCCGGACGGGAGGCAGTCTTTGGGGCTTCGAGCGCCACGGCGTGACGCCCGATATCGTCACGATGGGCAAGCCAATGGGGAACGGTTTCCCGATGGGTGGCGTCGTAACGCGTCCTGACTTACTCCAGAGATTTTGCGAGGAAACCGGATACTTCAATACTTTCGGCGGCAATCCTGTGGCGGCCGCCGCTGGCCATGCCGTACTCAGGGTGATCGAGGAAGAAAATCTGATCGAACGTTCGGCAGCTGTCGGTGGTCATTTCCAGCAATCGCTCCAGGCTTTACAAACCCGACATCCGGTCATCGGCGGCGTGCGGGGGGCCGGCCTCTTTATCGGCCTCGATTTTGTCGACCCCGCCACGGGGGAGCCGGACACGGCGTTCGCAACGACAGTGATCAATAAATTGAAACAAAACGGTATCCTGATCGGGGCAGCAGGCAAGTATGGCGCAACGCTGAAGATCCGCCCGCCACTGTGTTTTTCGAATGAGGATGCCGATCTTTTTTCGGCTACGCTGGACAGCATCCTGAACGCGCGTTGAGCCGCCTGAAATCTTTCAGGTACACCGGGCGACGATGTCGCCCGGACTTCTTCCGGTTTCAGCCCATCGCGTCGAGCGCTCCGAGCGATTCCGGAAGGGTTTGGCCGCCATCGACAACAATTGACTGACCGGTGATGTAGGCAGCCTCTTCAGATGCGAAGAACAGAGCGGCGTTCGCAATATCCGCCGGCGCGCCAAGACGACGCAACGGAACAGAGGCCGCCATCGCGGCGATATAGTCTGGGCCGTTGTCCTCAAGCCCCTCGGTCATGATATTGCCCGGCATGACCGCATTGATCGTGATGTTCTTCGGCGCCAGTTCGATCGCAGCCGTCCGCATGAAACCGAGTTGGCCCGCCTTGCTCGCCCCATAATGCGACCAGCCGGGATATCCAGTGATCGGGCCGGTAATTGATGAGGTTATGATGATACGGCCTGAGCCAGCCTTCGTCATTGCTGGCAAAACGGCGGAAACACTGAAAAAGGTGCTTTTAAGATTGGTCGAAATCACCTGGTCGAAGTCGGCTGCCGTCATTTCGCCCAGCTTAGCCGCCGGAAAGATGCCGGCATTGGCGCAGAGGATCGCGACGCCGCCATAGCGGGTTATGGCTGCATCGACCATCGCCCTGCAGCCCTCCTCTGTACTCACATCCGCGGCAAATCCCGAGCCATTGGCTCCGATTTCGGATGCAACCCTGTCGGCGTCGACCTGGCTGCGCGAGACAACGAGGACGTTCAGGCCGGCCTCCCCGAAACGCAATGCTATGCCCTTGCCAATCCCCCGGCTTGCGCCGGTGACAATGACCGTTTTCCCTTGCAGTGACTTCAACATGTTCCACTCACTTTTTTGTTGTAATTTCCACAAATTCACGTGCCGCTGCTGCTTTAATTTGAGGCGTCAGATTAAAACATCGGCACACGACCGGCGCTGCCTGCACAAAACAAATGCACAGTAATATTAGTCCTTTAGCACTCCATTTTTGCAGAAGTTGCGTTCGCCTCCAGGTGCTACCGCTCCAATCACACTCCGCACCATGAAGCAGAAAATAGATGTTGTAAATCACACATTTTTACGACAAGGTTCCAACATAAGCGATCCACGAGCCACGGAAGCGGCCAAGAAAAAGGGGAACAATTATGATGAAAATCTCCAGACGCAACATGATGCAGATGATGGGTGCGGCCGCTTTTACCGGCCCAATGGCAAGCGCGACCCGCGCTTTTGCGGGTCGACAAAAAGAGCTCAATATCCTGTGCTGGGAAGGCTACAATTCCGCACAGGTCCTGGATCCCTTCCGATCCAGCCAGTCAGCGACCGTCAAGGCTGAAAGCCTGACCAACGACCCGACCATGATCAACCGCCTGCGCGCGGGCGAGACCAAAATCTGGGACCTGATCAACGTCAACAATCCCTGGGCCCGAAAGGTGATGGGGCCGGCCGGGCTGATAAAGCCGCTGCCGCGCGCCGAGTTCGAGCCCTATTTCGAGACCATGCTCCCCAACTTCAAGGCGCCTTATCGCTGGGCAATGAGCGACGACGGCAAGGACCTGCTCGGCATGGCGCAGCGCTTCGGGCCCTACAGCTTTGTTGTCAACACCGACAAGGTCAGCAAAGCAACGGCGGAGGAACAGGGCTGGGACCTGTTCAACGACGCCTCGATCGCCGGCAAGTACGGCATACAGGAATCCGACGACTGGAACGTCTTCAACATCTTCCTCATCGCCGGAATTGACCCCTTCAGGGAGCACACGGAGGAGGAGTTCAAGGCCTTTGCCGAAACCGCAGAAAAAGTTTTCAAGGGCGCCAAGATGGTCGGGGACATGGCGTCACTCAATCAGGCTCTCGTCTCGGGCGAGATCGACCTTTATATGACCGGTGGCACTTATTCCGTCTCTCCGGCGCGTGCCGACGGCTATACGAACTTGCGCGCCATTACGCCACTCAAGGGCCCGATGGATGGCAAGGGCGGTATTTCCTGGATCGAGATCACCTCGACGGTCAACAATCCCGAACTTTCGCCACTCGCCCTGGAATTTCTGAAATACGTCCAGGATCCGCACGTCGCCCACACCGTCGCCTTTGCTGAAGGCACATTCAACCCGGTCAGCCAGATGGGCAACCCGAAGTGCTACGAACTCTTCACCAAGGACGAGATGGAAGCCATCCAATGGGACAGCCTCGAGGAGGATATGGCGCGTTCGGCGCAATACGACATCGTGCCTGACTATGACAAGGCACTGGAACTGATGACCGCCGCCAGGCGCCTGCGCGGCTGAGCAAAGCCTGTCCCGACGGAGAACAGAACATGAGCCTTGCGATGATCTCGCCCACCCTATCCGACGTCTTGCCGAAAATCGAGGATCCGATCCATCCAACGCCGAAACCGGTGCTGCAACTTGTCGACGTTCGAAAGATTTTCGGCGATTTTGCCGCGGTAGATGGCATAAGTGTCGATATCAGAGAAGGCGAATTCGTCACCATTGTCGGACCCTCCGGGTCCGGCAAGACCACACTTCTGCGCATGCTGGCCGGCATGGAGTCACCATCAGAAGGCTATATCACGCTGCGCGGCGAAACGATCAATAACGTGCCGTCCGACAGGCGTCCGACATGTCTCGTCTTCCAGTCGCTTGCGCTTTTCCCGCACAAGAGCGTCGGCGAGAACATCGAGTTCCCGCTAAAAGTTCGCAAAATGCCGGCCGCAGAACGCAAAGCGCGCGCTCTCGAACTCATGCGCATGGTGCGCCTGCCTGAGAGTTACTATTCCAAGAACGTGATGCGCTGCTCGGGTGGTGAAAAACAGCGCGTGGCGCTCGCCCGCGCGTTTGCTTATGACCCCGACGTCTTGTTTTTCGACGAACCGCTATCGGCGCTCGACTACAAACTGAAGAAAGTTCTGGAAAAGGAGCTCAAGGACCTGCACCGCGAAAGCGGGAAGACCTTTGTCTACATTACCCATTCGCTCGAGGAAGCCATGGTCATGTCTGATCGCGTCGGGGTGATGAGTCTTGGCCGCCTCGTTCAGATTGGCACACCTGAGGAAATCTACACCAAGCCGGCAACGCGCTTCGTCGCGGAATTTTTTGGTGAGGTGAACAGTTTTGAAGTCAGGCGCGGCCACCAAGGCGTGTGGACGCTCGCCGACGGCAGGCCGATCACTGTAGCCCCGGTAGCACAAACGATTGGCGAGACGGCAACTGTCATCGTTCGGCCCGAAACCATGCGCTTCGTCACCGGCTCCTCGAGCGCTGACAATCTGATCTCCGGCACGATCTACAACGAATATTCTCTCGGCTCGCGCATGCAGTATCAGATTCATTCCGGCGACCGGATCTATCTGGTCGAGGCCGGACGCGCCGCCGCGACCGGCATCACGTCGGGCGACACAGTCACTATCGGCTGGGACGCCCGCAACGCGATCGTGGTGGGAGACTGATATGGTAACCATGACCCATGCTGAAGTGGCCGGTGAACAAAGGCATTTTCCGTCTATCCCTGCAGGACTGCGCGCGGCCGCTCCTGTCACGATCCTGCTGCTGCTTGGCTTTCTGGCACCGCTTCTTACGGTAGCTGCCTATGCCTTCGCCACGCCCAAGAGCTTCGACGTGTTTCGCTCTTTTACCCTCGCCAACTTCACGGTGATCCTTGATCCTTCCAATACCGTTTGGATGTCGTTTGCCTGGTCGATCGCCTATGCCTTTGCGACAGTCATATTGCTTGCGATGATCGCCTATCCCATCGCCTACGGTCTCAATCGTATGTTCGGCAAATGGTCTGGCCTGGTCGGCGTGCTGTTCGTCTTTCCGCTGTTCGTCTCGGAAAACGTACGCCTCTACGGTTGGGTGCTGTTCTTTATCAAGAACGGGGTGCTCGACGGCGGCCTGAAGTGGCTCGGCTTCTCGGGCGGACCCGAGATACTTTACACACCCGGCGCCATCCTCTTCGGCATGACATATGTCTATCTGCCTTTCATGCTGTTCCCGATGTCGCTTGGCATTGCCATGATCCCCCGGGACCTTGTCGATGCGGCCCGCGACCTTGGGGCTAACAGGCTGACGATCTGGCGAGAGATCGAGCTGCCACTCGCCATGCCCGGTATCCTGATCGGCATGTTGCTCACCTTCGTGCTCGGCGCCGGCGCGATCGCCGAATCCAAGATTCTCGGCGGCCAGTCGGTCATTACCGTCGCGCAGGATATCGAGGTTGCTTTCACGTATGCACAGAACTGGCCGCTTGGCTCGGCGCTCGCCCTCCTGCTCGTTGCCATCGTCAGCGGGCTTGCCCTCTACGTTCTGTCCAAGCTCGATCTCGACCGCATTCTGGGAAAGAAGTAAGACATGGAAACCCGCTCGCAAATCCGCGCCCGAGCCTTCGTCAAGGTCTGGACATCCTTTGTCGTCCTTGCCGTTTACCTTCCTATCCTCTGCGGAGCGATGGCCGGCCTGTCCAGGGGACGCTATTTCGGCTTCCCGATTAACGCTTTTTCGACCGAATGGTGGGGCAAGACCCTTGGCTCGCTCGAGATTCAGGCTCTCGTGCAGAACTCCCTCCTGATCGCTTTCATCGTCACGCTTGTCTCCGTGATATTCGCCTTCTTCGGCGCGCTCGCCTTCGCCCGCTACGACTGGAAGGGGCGCAAGCTTTTCCAGAAGGCGATCCTTCTGCCAGTCTTCTTTCCGCAGCCAGTGCTGGGGCTCGCTCTCCTCCTGTGGTTCAACGCGCTTGGCATCAACCCGAGCTGGCAGACGGCCGTTATTGCGCATCTCGTCTGGATCGTTCCGGTGGTGACGCTCGTCATTGCCATCCAGGTCTATTCCTTTGATCCAACACTGGAAGAGGCTGCGCGTGACCTCGGAGCGGGCCGCTGGTTCATTCTGCGCGAGGTGACCCTGCCTATTCTGTGGCCGGGCATCTGGTCCGGCGCGCTCTTCGCGTTCCTGCTTTCCTGGGGCAATTTTCCGTTGTCGCTTTATACAGCCGGCGTCGACTCTACGATCCCGAAATGGCTCTATTCGAAGATGGTCGCCGGGTATTCGCCAATGGTGCCGGCGCTCGGCACGATGAGCACTGTATCGGCTGCCATATTGTTGCTGGCTGGCGGTCTCGCCATCATGCTGGTCCGCCGTCGTCAGGCGGATACATGAGGACGCCTCGATGAACTGGAAAACCGACCGCCGTTCCTTCTATTATCAGGGCGCTCCGGAACCCGACGATCCGATGCTTGAAAAGGGCAAGGTGGCGCTTCTCGTCATCGACATGCAGAACACGTATCTCGATCGCCCAGCTCCCGACATGCTCTCTGGTGATGATCTTGTCCGCTATCACGCCTGGACGCCGTTTCACGAGCGCATGCATGACACCGTCATCCCCAATACCCGGCGTCTCATGGAACGGTTTCGCGCACTCGGCCTCGACGTGTTTTTCGCGCGAATTGCTTGTCTGCGCACCGATGGCCGGGATCGTTCGCTCAGCCAGAAGAAGCCGGGATGGAACAATCTTTTGCTTCCGAAGGATGAGCAAGCTTCGCAGATCCTGTCGAAAATTGCCCCGCAGGACGGCGAGATCGTTGTCACCAAGACCACAGACAGTGCGCTGACGGGCACGAATCTCAGGCTTTTGCTGACCAATATGGGCATCACCCACGTTGTTTGCGCCGGGATTTTTACCGACCAGTGTGTATCTTCCACCGTCCGCAGCCTCGCTGACGAGAGCTTCGACGTCATCGTCGTCGATGACGCGTGTGCAGCAGGCTCCATGGAACTCCACGTCAGTGAACTGACCAGACTGCACATGATCTATGCCAACGTGATGACCACGGAAGAGTTGATCGGCTATCTGCCGCAGCCAAAGCATGAAACAATCGGGGACGAAAGTCGCCCCGGGCTTGTTCGCCCAGAGTGTTCCTGACACAACTTGGTCGATGAAAGCACTCGAAGCCCTTTATGCCGACAAGAATTCCTCCGTCTCTGCTGCAGTTGAACACGGCGCACTGAGCTGTTCCTCACGCGGCCGAGTTTTGCGCTGGAAAGCAATTGGGAGTGAGGCGCGATGAAAAAACCAAAAAGCGTGCGCCAGTCGCGCATCCTGACTGAACTTAACCAGGCACCGAGCCTGCGCGTTGCTGAACTTGCCCGGCGCCTAGACGTCTCGACAGAGACAATCCGGCGCGATCTGGACGAGATGACCGAACAGGGTCTGCTCAATCGCACTTATGGTGGAGCCGTGCGCTCGCTTTCCACCGAGCCTTCGGTGACCGAGCGCCATGCGCTCTTTGTCGGCGAGCGCGAAAGGATCGCCAAGGCGGCCGTCCAGATACTTAAAGGCGCTCAGGTGCTTATGATCGGCTCGGGCTCGACGACAGTGCACACCGCGCGACGCGTAGCAGTCGAGATGAAGAACATCACTGTACTCACTCATTCCTTTGGTGTGGCGACCGTGCTTGCCATCAACCCGACAATCAAGGTGGTCATGCTCCCCGGCGACTATCACGCCACCGAGGGCGCGACGGTCGGTGCTTATGCGGTGTCATTCCTCAATTCCTTCTACGCCGATTTCGCCATTCTTGGCGCAAGCGGTCTGGGTCCAGACGGCCCTTCGGACGCCCTCCTGGAGTGTGGCGCGGTCTACAGCGCGATGGTCTCGCGCGCAGCGCGCACCGTCGTGGTCGCCGATCATTCCAAGCACGACCGCCTCTTCCCCGCGCGCTATGCCGCTTGGCGGGACATCACGCACGTCGTTACCGATAAGGCGCTGGGCGAAGATTTGACAGAAAGCCTGGACAACAACGACGTGAAACTGACCATTTGTTGAAAGCTGCCTGAAAATCGGAGGGACCAATGATCAGCGAGACGACCTCAGCAGGCAAAAAACGCGCGCGTGACTTCGGTATTGCCTTCGACGGCACGCCCGGCCCACTCAACGCCATCACCGACATCGCCGGTATCCATGTCGGCTTTTCGACGATCCGTGAAGAAACACCCCGCCCCGGTCGCAAGTTGCCGGTGCGTACCGGCGTGACCGCGATACTGCCGCACGCCGCAGCGGGCGAACCAGTACCGGTATTCGCTGGCATTCATCGTTTCAATGGCAATGGTGAGATGACGGGATCTCACTGGATCGAGGACGGGGGCTACTTTGTCGGGCCTGTCCTGATTACCAACACGCACAGCGTAGGTATCGCCCATCAAAGCGCCGTGCGATGGATGATTGACCGATTTGCATCGACCTACGAGGGAGACGACCACCTATGGATCATGCCCGTGGTGGCAGAAACCTATGACGGCATGCTCAATGACATCAACGGCCAACACGTCGCGGTCGAGCACGTCCTGGAGGCGTTGAACGCTGCCAGAAGCGGTCCGGTCGCTGAGGGCAATGTCGGCGGCGGCACGGGCATGATTGCCTACGGTTTCAAGGGCGGCACGGGCACTGCCTCGCGCCTGATCGCAATTGACGACAAGGAGTTCACCGTCGCGGCGTTGGTGCAGGCCAATCACGGCCAGCGGGACTGGCTGACAATTGGCGGTCTACCCGTTGGCAAACTGCTGCAACAAGAAAACCCGGGGCTGTCCGAACGAGGCTCGATCATCGTTGTGATTGCCACGGACCTGCCACTTGCGCCGCACCAGCTGCGGAAGCTGGCGCGGCGCGGCGCGATAGGCATCGGCCGCAACGGCACAGTCGGCGGCAATAGTTCCGGCGACATTTTTCTCGCTTTTTCGACGGCCAATCCATACCCGATGCGCCATAAGGCCGCGCCGTTGTTGAGCATCGACATGGTCAATGACGATGTGCTTGATCCGGTCTATCAGGCCGTGGTGCAGAGCGTGGAAGAGGCGGTGATCAATGCGATGGTCGCCGCGGAAACAACAGGTGGCACACCCCACGATCGATACCGCATCGAGGCAATAGACGCCGACGCGGTTGCCAGACTTCTGGCTCAGAGTTCACCCCGCTGACCCCATCGCGCCGCTTCCCTCCCGCCCGCTGGAAGCGCAGATGCAGCTTTGAACATGCGGCGACGGATGTTATCGCCTTAACACAGGCTAAGCCAAAACACGCCGGGAAAAACCAAAGCGGTGGAAGCAAACGCCGCGAGCGCTGCCGCATGAGAGATTACCGAAAGGATATCGCTCCCCAACTTTTGATTGCTCCGCAATTTCCTCATCCACAGCACAAGCAGGAAAAGCGATAAGCCGAACAGAGCAAGCAGTACGGATCGAAGAATCGAAACACCGGCCCAGGAGCGCGTATCCCACCCCCAGGCACAGCCGACGAATTGCACAGCATATAATGTGAGAAAGCACAGGGCCCAGGTGATGAAGGGCCCGGCAAGACTGAAGCCTGTTCGGTAGCGCATCTCAGCCTCCCTCCGTTAATGACCGTAGTGTCTGCAGGAAAAGAAACGATATGCCTGTCGCGAAAAGCAAGTGAACATGCCAGAGGGTGCCTATGCGAAGGTCGTTTCGGCGACGGTCCGAGACGTAGCCATTCGACAGACGCCAACACCCGAATGCCACAAGGATCAGGCCGACGAATCCGTGCAAAAGGAGATAAACGTTGACCGCAACCGAAACGCCGTGGATTGCATGGCTTACCGCCGTATATTCCGCCCGCAGCACCATTGCACCACAGACGATCGCCGCCACGTAGGCAATCGTGCTGATGATCGACATCGTCACAGCCGCTCTCAGATGTCTCGCCAGTGCGCCAAAGATGGCGGCTACAGCGGCGCTCAACAGAAAAACCGTCTGCAGTGGTATCGACTGCGGCCAGACGATCTTTTCGCCACCAGCGGAAATCCAGAGGAAAAGCCCGCCGAAAAGCAATGAGGAAAAAAGCGTCGTATCCGCAATCAGGGCAAGTTTCACCGCCATGACGGACGGAGCATCGGCGCATTCGTAATGAAGCGGAAAACGTTCTTCTCCACGCGCGACGACGGGTCCGCGTTCCTGTCTGGCATCATCGTTCGGCGTCCACGCCAAGAAGAGCAAAGCAATAATGACGAGAGCGAAAACCGCCACCGGATACGCCTTGAGAAGCAATGCGATGAAAAAGGCGGCCGTGGACATGGCAGTCAGCAAGGGAAGAAAGCTCGGCCCCGGCAACACGACGATCTGCAGCGGCGCACCAGTTACGGCATCCGTCCCCATGGTCTCCATTTTCCTGGATCTCACAAAGCCGAGGTACCCTTTACCCGCGGCGAGCGTCGCCGCGATCCGGTTGATCGGAAGGCTGTCCGCTCTAGCAGTCACTTCCGGCTGTGACGCAAAGGCATAGGCCGCTGGCGGGGTCGGCATGGCCCATTCAAGGGTACCGGCATCCCACGGATTGCGCCTGAAGGCGCGCCCGTAGCGAAACAGCAGCGCGAAGTCCAGCACCACCAGCATGAAGCCCGCGGCCATTATGAAGCTGCCAATTGAGGAGAGAAGATTGAGCCACTCCCAGGGGGAAGCCTCTGGATAGGAAAAAACACGCCTCGGCATGCCGAGCAGCCCGGTCAGGTGCATCATGAAGAATGTGAGATTGAAGCCGATGAAGATCATCCAGAACGCGGCCCTGGAAAGGTGCTGGACGGGCTGGCGCCCGCTGATATGCGGCACCCAGTAATAAAGCCCGGCGAGCATGGGAAAGAGAAATCCCCCGACCAGGACATAATGAAGATGCGCCACCACAAAATGTGTATCATGCGCCTGCTGATCGAAGGGCACCATGGCCAGCATGACGCCGGTCAGGCCGCCGATGAGGAATACGCAGAAAAACCCGAGGATGTGGAGCATGGGGACGCTCATCGTCGGCTTGCCGCTTGCGATGGTCCCAAGCCAGGCGAATATCTGGATCGCTGTCGGGATGGTGACAAGCGCGCTCGCGGCAGAAAAAAACGACAGCGCCACATGGGGGATGCCCACCGTGTACATGTGGTGCACCCACAGTCCGAAGGACAGGAAAGCCATGGCGATCAACGCCGCAACGATGATGTTGTAACCGATCAGGCGCGTTCGTGCCAGAACGGGGATAATTGTCGACAGGGCTCCGGCCGCCGGCAGAAAGATGATGTAGACCTCGGGGTGGCCGAACAGCCAAAAGAGGTGTTGCCACAGAAGCGGGCTACCGCCGCGTTGCGGGTCGAAAAACGGGATATCGAAGGCCCGTTCAGCTTCCAGCAATATCGAACCGAGGATCAGCGGCGGAAAACCGATCAGCATCATCGCGGCGACAACGAGCATGTACCAGGCGAAGACCGGCATCCTGTCGAGGGACATGCCGGGTGCACGCAACCTCAGGATCGTCACGATGATTTCGATCGCCGCGCTGATAGCGGAAATCTCCACGAAGGTAATGCCAAGAAGCCAGATGTCGGCATTGATCCCGGGACTGTATTGCGATGACGACAGCGGCGTGTACATGAACCAGCCCCCCGCAGGGGCAGCCCCGCCAATAAGGGCGAAAATCAGCATTCCGCCGCCGAAGAGGTAACACCAGTAGCCATAGGCGGACAGGCGGGGAAAAGCGAGGTCCCTGGCGCCGATGAGCTTCGGCAGGACGTAGATCGAAAGTCCTTCAAAAAAAGGAATTGCGAACAGAAACATCATGATCGTGCCGTGCATCGTGAAGACCTGCGCATATTGCTCGGCATCCATGAAGGCGTTTGATGACGTGGCCAGTTGTGTCCGGATGAGCATGCCCAGGAACCCGCCGATGGCGAAGAAAACAAGCGCGGTCACCATGAAGCGTTTGCCTATGACGGTGTGGTTGACCGCTGCGAGACGCCGAAATCCGGTGCCCGAACTCCAGACCTCATTGAGTTCCCGGTGAAGCCTTAATGACGAGTGTTTCTTCGGTGTGCGCACATCATTCATCAGCGTTGTCCCAAACCCCCGATCACCTTTGAAAACTCGCTCTCCGTGTGAGCAACAACGCGGAAACTCATGCCGGCATGGCCGGTACCGCAATATTCCGCGCAGATGCCGCCGAAGGTGCCGGTCTGATCCGCCCTGAGGGCAATCTTGTTGGAAAGTCCGGGGATGGCGTCGATCTTTCCGCCAAGCCTTGGAACCCAGAAGCTGTGAATGACATCGTCACTGGTGACCTCTACAATGACATCACGGCCCACCGGCATATGCATCACGTCGGAAATGCGGACTTCTCCGGTCGGTGTTTCGTAAGCAAACTCCCATTTCCACATGCGCGAAACCGCATATATGCGAAGCGGATCGCTCCCGGACTGTGGCAGCAGGGATTCTCCTTGCATGAATGAAAAAGCCACCAGGGCCGTCAGGACCGGTATGGGGAACCCGATGCCGCCGCCGACCAGCCAATGGTGCGTTTTCACCCGAGCAAGGGAAGCCGGGCTGAAAAAGACCAACGCCAACAGAACGGCAATCAGCATGAAGATTGCGCAGGCGCCGCCCAACATTATCCACCACAGCAGCGCGACCTTGCGACTGGCCGGGCCTGCCGGCGCCAGTGTCGAGAGGTCACCGGAGCAAGCGGAAACCAGCAAAAGCAGAGGAATGAGCGCTATCAAACGGAACCCCGCGCTTCTCCCGCGGGTTAGCGGTCGAAAAGGAACTATCAGATGGAAAAAAGCGACGCACCCAACCCGGTCATCTCCAAGGTGGAGGAGAAGACGACCGACTCCGCAATCGCCGTTGCCGGCCATCCACTGCACGCAATGACCGTTCATTTCCCTATTGCCCTTGTCATCACGACATTGGCTTGCGACCTCCTTTACTGGTGGTCCGCAGACGAGTTCTGGGTTCGCGCCGGTGTCTGGGCATCGGGAGGCGCTTTTTTCAGCGGCGTCGCAGCCGGCATCATCGGCACGGCGGAACTGCTTCTTGTCGCGGGAATTCGCGCCCGGGTTGCCAGCTGGGCGCATGGTGTGGCCGCAATAGCGCTGATCTCCGTGGCAGGCGCCAATTGGGGAGGGCGGACATTCGGCATGATCGAGATTTTGCCGCATGGGCTCGGCCTGTCCCTCCTTGCTTCGGTCCTTACTGCGCTCGCGGGCTGGCACGGCGGAAAGCTGATATTCGATCACGGCATCGGCCTCATGGTGTCTCCCAAGGAATGAGGGGGGCGATGTTACGCTTTAGTGCCCCAGGCTCATGGAACCAGTCAGGCAGCAGTGCGGGTATCTCCGGTTTTGCGAGCGCCAGATAGACGATGCCAAGGGCTATGATGCTGGTGAACGCCGTGACGACAATGAAACGCCACACAGGATAGATCTCGCCGTCGTTAAAGAGACGGAGAATGACCAGCCCCGTAAGCACGTGTAGAAACACGAGAATAGCCACAAGGGCGAGCTTTGCGCTGAACCATGATAAATATGTGGATTGCAGGAAAATAAGCGTGGTTCCGGACGCGACCGCAAAAAAAGCGGCTGGCGACAATACCTTTACATAGGAAAACCGCACGATCTTTTGCAGGCGGAAACGATCGTCATCGTTTTGGACATGCGCACGTTGCACGTAGAGACCGGGAAGACTGACAAGGCCTGCGATCCAGACAGAGATCGCTAAAAAATGGACAAACTTGAAGAGCGCGATCATTCCACCCCCCGCCATGCAGTCATGTGCAGCATGGTCCCGACGGAGGAAAGCGCAACGACGAGATAGGGGACAAGACCGAATGTCCACATGATGAGGCCCGAAAGCTGCTGATCTTCGAGCGCTGTCATCCCATACGACTCGGTCGTGAGCAGATGCTCTGCAAAAAGCGGATAAGGAGCAAATGTCAGGATGGCTGCGAGGAAGCCCATCTGCGCCATCGTTGCAAGTGCGAGCGCAATTCTCCTTCCCGGTCCGGCAGAGACGAGCATCGTCCTCCATAGCCAGACAGCGGTTACAATCAAGGCGAGCTGCATGCCCCAGTAAGCAAGGGAGTTTGAAAGCGCGAATGAATAACCCGGCGGCAGATGCCAGGCCCAATAGACGATGGTATGCGCGAGAAACGGAATTTCCGGCAGGGCTGGGAGCCGCCAGGGTAAGCGCGGCAGGCGTCCTTCAAGGTTTAGCGCAAGCAATGGCGCAAGGACAGCAATCAATATGAAATGATGGAAAACCCGTGCGGAGAAAAGGGCCGTCGTCAGCGCACAAAGCGGCGATACGAACGCAACGACAAGAATGCACATTATGGCGGCACGCTGCAAGAAGGACCCCTGGCGGGTCGCTGTCCCAAACAGCAGAACGGTTGCGAGCGCTATCATCGCGATGAGAACCGGATCGAGGTTCCATGCATATGCAAGGTCGGTGAAATCAGGTGCTGGTCCGCAGTACGGAACAGTTGTTTCGCTCAAAGTCTCGAGCCCCCATGTCAATTCTACCCCTCACCCAACTCCGCTTGCGGAGATGCGTTCCCCTCTTTGCTCACGATCGGGACAACAACCCGTGATCAATGTGAAGGAACGATGAGGCACGCCCGTGGTTCACCATCAGCCGGGACGCGAGGAAGGAGGAAACAATGCCAATCGTTACGGGACTATTTGAAGACGAAGAAGGCGCCAAGCGCGCCGTCCAATATCTCGAGAACATCGGCGTGGATCGCCGCATCATTAAGGTCAAAACCTACGATCAGGGATCGGAGGAAAACGCCGGCCATACCCCTGAAAATATCGACAAAGGCGGAATTGAGCAGGGCTTGATTGTCCGCGCCGACGTTTCACATAAGCATCTGGTGGGGGCGTCGGAAGCCTTCCTCAATCTGGCAAGGAAGAAACAGCCGTGATGGGGAACTCATTTTGTCTCATCTTTACCGGAACGTCGCCGCCGCAAGTTTCGGAAGCATGAACCGGAAGGCGATGCTGCGGGCGCCCTGAAACAAGAGAAGCGAAATCCACAGGCCGTCATTGCCATAAAGCGGCTGCAGGACTGCCCAGGCGGCGAAATAGATGATCAGGGATGCCACCATGAGGTTGCGCATTTGCCGAGACCAGGTGGACCCGATATAGACGCCGTCCATCTGAAACGCGATGATGCCGACAACAGGCAAAACCACCACGTAAATCAGGTAGGTATCGGCCAGTCTCGCAACGGCGTCGGAGGGCGCCGTCAGCGCAATCACCCAATCCCCCGCAGCCAGGAAGGCCAAGGAAACCAGCGCTGCAAAAATCAGGCCCCAGAATGTCGTCAGCTTGATCGTGCGGTCAAAGGCCGGCCGATAACGTGCACCGACAGCGCGGCCGGCAAGCTGTTCCGCCGCCGTAGCAACACCGTCAAGGAAGGCGACCCCGAAGAAATAAAAACGCAGCAGAATGGTGTTGGCGGCAAGCACGTCGATCCCGAGGAAGCCGCTCTGGCGTGTGAAGAAGGACAGGCCGATCAGCAATGCGAACGAGCGGATCATCATGTCGCCGTTGACCGCAAAGGATCGTCTGATCGCCGGTATATCAGGAAGCCGCCAGGAGGAGCGATCGGTCTTGGCCAGGATCAAAGCTGCGCCTGCCACGGCGGTCACGGCTTCTGCAACCAAAGTGGCGATCGCAACACCTTCCACTCCCCAGCCGAGCCCTATGACCCAATGAACGCTGAGGGCGGCATTCAGGCCATTCAGCAGCGTCTGGAGGATCATGCTCCACATGGCCTCACCGCGGCCAATGAGCCAGCCGAAGGCGACAAAATTGAAGAGAACGAAGGGGGCCGACCAGATTCGCCAGTGGAAATAGGTCGAGGCGGCTTCGGCGACAATCCCGTTCGCGCCCATAACGCTCATGCCGAGCGCACCGATCGGGCCCTGGAGCAGCAGCAACAACAGACCGGCCACCAGTGCGATGATAAGGCCGCTCAGCAACATCCGCTGTTCACCTACCCGGTCGCCGGCACCCATTGCCTGTGCCGTAAAGCCGGTGGTGGCACCGCGCAGAAAATTGAAGGTCACGAAGATGACATCGAAGATCACGGAGGCCAGCGCCACCCCGCCCACCAGCGCCTCGTTTCGCATATGCGCGATGACGCCCGTCGCCACAAGACCCACAAGCGGGGTCGACAGATAGGCGATCATCATTGGTATCGCGATTTTGAGGACATCGCGATGCGCGACGCCGAACGGGCGGACAGCTGCCTCGGTCCCAGTGATTGCCGTTGCCTTCACTTATTCTTTCCGATGTGGTTCACCCAACGTATGCATCAGCCGGTTCGCCCAGCCGAAGATGGCGATGGAATGGATGAGGTCGAGAATTTCAAGATCATCCAGACCGATTTCCCGCAAGTGATAAAATTGGTAGACCCCCACATTGTCTGGATGGGCGGTCAGATCGACACCGAAATTGAACAGCGCCTGCTCGAAATCAGGAAGGTCCGCATCCAGCCCGTTCTTGTATATTTCGTCCACGACCTCGGGCCGTTTCTCCAGCTGGATATAACGGTTGGCGTGAACAGCGGCGCAGTAAATGCAGTGATTGACGAAGGATGCCGCCAGCGCGCCGATCTCGCGCCCACCGCGTGACAATCCACCTTCACTATACATGATATCGTTGAAGAGCGGGGTGCGCTCGTTCAGCGCCTCCGCCTCGTTAGCGAGTACGAGGACATAGGCCGATACCTTGGTATTCGAAGGGGTGACCTTCAGGGCCGACAATTGCTCGGGGGTCGCGTTTGCAAGGTCCACAGGCTGGACGTAAGGATGCCAGTCAAGCGCATCGAGGGTGAATTCATGGACGGGCTGTGACATATCAATTGTCCCTCATCATCTTGAGGCCGGCAACGACCAGCACCTGATAATTCACATAGGCAATCAGGCCGGCGAGCGTGACGATATCGCGGTCGTCGAGACCAACGGCATAGAGTTTCTCAATGTTTTCCCGGGTCGCGTTCTTCGGCGTAAGGGTCACGAGATCGACGTGGTTCAGGATGGCTTGCAGGCGGGAATCCGCGTGCTGAAGGACCGATGACGGATCAGCGACTGATGCGTGGTCGGAGCCTCCCTCCTCCTCGGCAAGCCGCTCGATGTAGTGCGCATGAAGTTCTTTCGCCTTCCACAAAGCGGACATACGCGCGGCAAGTGCCGCCCGCAGGGCGTAGGAAAAGTTGCGTGGCTCTGCCGGCCGCAAAGCCGCAAGATAGCTGGTCTGCGTCAGGTGTTTGAGCTTAGACCGCCGCTCGCGGAGTTTCAGCAGATCGGAGCTTTCATCAAGGCCGAGGACGCGGTCGATCACGTCTTCTGGAGGTGTAGCTGTCATTGTTTTTTCAATCCTCGGAAAGAGCGTCATCCAGAAAGGTCAGGCGGTCCTGCCCCCAATAGAGCGTGTCGCGGTAAATCCAGGTGGGGGTTCCAAAGACACCGCGCGCCTGTGCTTCGGCGTGGCTGTCATGCCAGGCCGCCATGATCTCGGGCGTGTCTTCGAGCGCACGCAGCGCACGACCATCAAGACCCAGGCCGTTTGCCACGGCGATGCGAACGTCCGGATCGGTCACGTCCTGCTCCTCCGCCCACAGTGCCCGCAGAAGCGCATGACTGAGTTCCAGTGCAGGCAAACCCTGCCTGTCGGCCGCAATCACCATGCGCGCGGAAAACTCGTTGTTGGTGGGATAATATCTGGGCTTCAGCACCAACGGCATACTGAGACGCTTGCGCCAGCGCTCCAGTTCGACGGCGTGGTAGTCCTGCCGCGGCTGAGGTCTGGAACGAAGTGGAACACCACCGTTTTCGGTGACGATGCGGGTAGGGCGGACGACGACATCGAGATCGTGCTTTTCAATCAGCGCCTTGAACTGTGGCCAGCCCAGATAGGCCCAGGGCGAACTGAGCGCATGGTAATAATAAACGGTTTTTCTGCTCATCGCCTTAACCTCAGGCTGTCTTCTGCATGGTGGGGTCGGCATCCGCATCGGTCCATTCGGACCCATCGAGTTCAGGCTTTTCGTAAGCCTTCAGCGCCTCCCAGTGATGATCGATTTCGGCGATGAACAGCGAAGCGGCGATACCTCGCGCAAGCCAGAGCGCACCTTCGCTGATGGCCGGAATATCGCCGCTGACTTTGCCCAGACTGACCGATGAACCGTAATTGAAACAATGGATCTGCTGCAGCCAAGGGGCGGTACCCGGCTCTTTCTCGGTGAAAGAGAAGTCGTCTTGCAGCCAGGGGAATCGCCCAAGCCCAGGGTTTTCCTCACCTGGTGGCGGCGTGTAGCGGTCCTCCCAGCAGGCGATCTGCCCGTTGAACATTTCGAGTTCGGGACGACTGACGGGGTCGATTGAGAATCCCGTTCCCAAAATCACGAAATCGGTCCGAAAAACGCGGCCGTTGATTGTGGTGATCACAACCTCGCCGCCCTCTTCCTTCATCGATTGGATACCGCAGCCGAAATGGAAATAGGCGTTGGGATGTCGGCTCACCCTCAGCGTTGAATTGTGTGGCGCGGGGGTCTGCTGCTTGACGGAATAATCCATGAGACGCCAGCGCCACTCAGGGTCAATTTTCGCGAAGCCGGCGGTGACACCGTATGATCCGATGCCCATCAACTTGTTGATCGTCGGCATTGTCTTGCGTCTGGCAAGGAGACGCACTTCACCGGCCCCCTGCTCGAGCGCTTCCGCTGCATTGTCCACAGCGGACGCCCCTACCCCGATGACAACAACGCGTTTTCCCTTCAGACGCTGAAAATCAATCATGTCGGCGGAATGCGCCCAGCTGACGTGACGTTGCATGCCCTTCACAAAATCCGGGATCGTCGGTTCTCCCAGGCCATCACGGCCTGTTGCCATCACCAGTTTCCGCGTGATGATCGGGTCAGCCTTCCCGCCGTCGATCTCAAGCTCCAGAAGCCCATCGGGCCGTGGTATGACGCGGGTGACGTGGATGTTGTTTTCAACCGGGATCTCCATCACCTGCCGGTACCAGCTCAGATATTCCATCCACATCGGTCGCGGAATGCGGAAGAGTTCTTCCCAGGCCTCTTCGCCAAAGCGGGCGGTGTACCAAGCCCTGAAGGTGAGCGATGCCATACCGAGCGCTGGCCCGAGCAGGTTCTTCGGCGAGCGCAGGGTTTCCATGCGCGCGTAAGTCACCCAGGGCCCCTCTTCACCTTTTGCGGCGCGGTCCACAATCCGGATATTGGCGATCCCTGCCCTTGTCAGGGCATGCCAGGCGACGAGGCCGCACATGCCGCCGCCGATGATCACGACATCGCTGGCAAGCTGACCGTCTGAGGTCGAGACCGGTTTCGACCAGTTTGCTGCGGGATAATTGAGGTAGGACAAATCCTGCCTCACCCGGGCGTTGAGCGCAGCTAGTCTCTGCTGCTCGGTCCGGTCTTGCTGTTCTAAAGTCATCAGGTGATCTCCTGAAATTCACTATTGCCCATCGGCACCGACGGGCATGAGGATTAATCGGCGAGCACTACGGCGTCGCGATCGCGCCAACCCACCCAGACCGTCTCGCCATCAAGATGCGAGAGCGCCACCGGATCGAGCTGGGCCGACAGGAGTGCGCCGTTGTCGAGGCGGATCGTCAACGTCGTATGAGCGCCCTTGAACACGCGCCGCTCGATCTGGCCCTTGAGGGCAAAACGATCACTCGGCTGCTCGGGAAGACAGAACAGGGCTTCCGGACGCAGCGCGATCGTGACGTGGCTGCCAACCGCGTGATGGTGGCCGTTAAGATCGGCCCGGATCAGACTGCCCTGCCATTCAATTGTTGCAACATCGCCCTCGGCAGACACCAATCGGCCTTCGAGAAAGTTGCTCTGACCGATGAAGTCGGCGACGAAGCGGCTACGGGGGCGGGCATAGAGATCATCAGGCGCTCCCATCTGCTCGATCCGCCCCTTGTTCATCACCACCACGACGTCAGACATGGTCAGGGCCTCTTCCTGATCATGGGTGACGAAGATGAAGGTCTTGCCGGTCGTCTGCTGGATCGACTTCAACTCGATCTGCATCTCATGGCGCAGCTTGGCGTCGAGTGCCGATAGCGGCTCGTCGAGCAGCAAGACGTTCGGGTCCGGCGCCAGCGCCCGCATGAGGGCCACGCGCTGGCGCTGACCGCCCGACAGTTGCTCAGGCATCCGCCCGGCAAAATCCTGCAGCTTGACGAGACCGAGGAGTTCCATGACCCGGCGGTGGATGGACGCCGAATCCAGCCCCTTCAGTTCAAGTCCAAAGGCAATGTTGCGCTGGACTGACAGGTGCGGAAACAGGGCATAGTCCTGAAAGACGATATTGACGTTTCGCCTGTTGGGCGGCAGATGCGAGATCGGCTGCCCGTCGAGGTAGATTTCGCCGGAAGATGGCGTCTCGAACCCTCCGAGCATTCTCAGCGTCGTGGATTTGCCGCAACCGGAGGGGCCAAGCAGGGTAACGAATTGGCCCGGCGCGACCGCCAGGTCCAGATCATCGACAGCAAGAGAAGCGCCGTAAGACTTGTTGACGTTTTTAAAATGAACAACCGGCTGCATAACTCAGCTCCTCGAACGGCGGGTAAAGTGCTCGGCATAAAGGCCGACGGCGGCGGTGACGATGAGGACGATGGTCGCCATCGCATTGATCTCTGGCGACATACCGCCCTGGACTTTGGCGAAGATGAGCATCGGTAGCGTCGGCTTGTATCCACCCAGGAAGAAGGTGCGCACGAAATCGTCGATGCTGGTCAAAACACAGAAAATCATGCCGCCGATCAGGGCCGGCAGGATGTAGGGGACCGTAACGCGCATGAAGGCGATAAATGCGTCAGCCCCGAGGTCTCTTGCCGCATCCACGAGATTGGCGGGCATGGAACGCAGGCGCGTCAGCACCATGATCACGACAAACGGCACCGCATGGACGGTATGGGAGAGGATAATCGCGAAGGTGCCCGTGGGGATATCGACCATCCGGATGAATATCCGCATTGAGATGGCGTTGATGAGACCGGGAACGACGGCAGGCAGGCAGGCGAGCGCAAAGAGAATGGCCTTGCCGCGGATGCCCTCGGTCGAAATCAGCAGGGCAATCCACACACCGATGACGGTCGCTCCGATCGTGGTGGCAAACGCTATTCCGACCGAATAAAGCGAGGCTTCGATGAACTGCTTGTCCTGAAGTACCTTGCCATACCAGTCCAGGGTCCAGTTACTGATCGGAAAGGCGATGAAGTTTGCATCCTTGAAGCTCATCGCCATCATCAGGGCCAGCGGCAAAAGCAGATAGATAACGAAAACGGCATAACAGGCGCCAAGTGCCGTCTTCGGAAGGTCGTTTAAGGGAGACCGCATCATCATCTCCTACATCAGCCGGACAGAGCGACCGCCAACGACGCGCATGAAGAGACCAACCGTTGTCAGCGACACGGCGAGCATCAGCATGGCGAAGGCAGCGCCTTCAGGCCATTTGTCGTTGGAGGAGTGGAAGAGCGTTGCGATCACCTCCGGAAAGATGACGGCGTTCGGGCCACCTAGCAGCAGCGGAGCGGCGAAGACACCGACGGCGGTGAGGTAAACCAGGCTGCAGCCGGACACGATACCGTCTTTCGACAGCGGCAGGATAACGCGACGAAAGCGTTGGAAAGGGCTTGCGCCAAGATCGGCAGCGGCGTGCACCAGCTGTACCGGGATTTTTTCTATGGCTGAATAGAGTGGGAGCAGCATGTAGAGCGCCAGGAGGTAAATGACGCCGAAGCTCAATGAAAAGGACGTGTAGAGCATCGGGATGGGCCGATCGATGACGCCGATCTCGCGCAACAGGACGTTGACGGCTCCCCGATTGGCCAGAAGCATGATGACCGAGAAGGTACGGATCAGTTCTCCGGCCCAGAACGGGATGAGCAGGAGCAGCAGCGCCCGCATACGCTGCTTCGGCTGAAGCACCTTCGCCACGTAATAGGCAACCGGATAAACGATCACCAGGGTCGACACGGTAACGACGGCGGCAAATACGAGGCTGCGTATGAAGGGCAGCACGTAAATCGAATCCGAGAAGAACAGGGCATAGTTGGCGAGCGTATAGCGCGTGGCCTCGTTCGGTTGAGGCGGATAGTTGTCCGTGAAGCTGATATTGGCCATTTGCAGGATCGGCCCGACATGCAGGACGAAAAGCCATATCACGGGTATCCCGGCAAGGAGTGCAAGGCGCGCATGGCGACTGTCTGCCAGCCGGCCTATCGTGGTTCGGTAAAGGGCTGAGCCTGTCACCTTGCCAATCCATCCGGAATAATGCGCCGGGGCTGGCGCGCCTTCCTCTCGCAGTTCAGTCATTGTCGTGTTCACCATGATCGTTCCCAGCTCTGGACAAGCTTTTATTGGGGTCCTGCGAACCCGGCCGAGGTCGGGTTCGCATCGCAGCCGTAACTCAGGCAGCCTTGATTTCGGCAGCTGCCTTGTCGATCATCGCGTTCTTCATGGCCCGGTTGACCGAGCTGAAGAACTTGATGCGCTCCATCTGGTCCTGTGGAAGCGCCATGGCGGCCCGTTCGCGGTCGTTGAGCAGCTTGTCGACGCCATCAAAGGCCGAGGCGAAGCCCGACTGCCGAACCATGGCAGCCCCGATTTCCGGTGAGGCGAGAATGGCGTCCAGGAAGGCATAGGCAGCGTCCGCATTCGGACCGTTCTTCACCACGTTGAAGGAGTAGAGGAACCCGTAAGTGCCTTCCTTCGGAACGGATAGCTCGATGGGGTGACCGTCCATGATCAGCTTGGACGTCGGACCGGACCAGGCCTGCGCGACGTAGATGTCTTCATTCAGGAACATCTGCTGCACCTCGGAGCCCGCATCGTAGTATTTGCGAACCTTGTCCTTTTGGCTGATCAGGAAGTCGCGCGCCTTGTTGGTGGCTTCCTGGGCAACGGCTTCTTTGCCTTCATAGGTGACATAATCGCCGTCATTGCCTTGATACAGCATGGTGAGCGAAAGGAAGTCCGAAATGATGTAAGATGTCAGCCCCTTGTATTCGTCATCGAACATCATGCCCCAGCTGTCGGAAGGCTTGGTATAGTCCGTATTGCGAGCCAGACCTTCAAAGCCCGCCAGAAGCGGAACGCCGTAGGTGGAGCCGTTGATGGTGAGCTGCGGTGCGCCTTTGTAGGCTGCTGCCAGCTTGTCCCAATTCTTCAGTCGGCTGGTATCAAGCGGCGAAAGGAGGTTGGAACCGATGAACTGGGAGAGCCGGTGGCCGGTTACCGTCACGATATCGGTCGACGGTGTGGCGCCTTCAGCCGTCAGGATGTTATATTGCTTGCCCTGATCGTCCGTCAGACGGATGCGGATCTCGATCCCCGTGTCCTTCTGAAACTGGTCGATGAAAGATTGCGGCACGAACTTGTCGTAGGTCGTGATATTGACGACCTTGCCCTGCGCGTGGGCGGAGCGCATCAGGCTGGGCGCCGCCAGGATGCCAGAGCCGGCAGCGAGCAGCTTGAGGGCGGAACGACGGGTCGCTTTAAACTCTTTCATGGCAATCTCCTTGTTTTTGTTTGACCGGTTTGATGGGCAGAGCACTTGCATTTTTAGGGAACGTCGCCTTCGACGGTTCCCCCATAGGTGACATCCGCAACACGTCCTGATGCGCCAGGATCGTGAGCGGTGAAATCGGGCATGCGTGCGGAAGCAACACGGATGATGAGCTGGATCAGCTCCTGGGCAGTGGCCGACAGCGGGCGCGCTGTTGCCGAGAAGATGCCCCAAAGGAACGGGATGTCGACGTCGAGCGGTCGCACAGTCACGCCCGCGGTCAGGGGACCGTAAGCGGTTGCCGGTTCGACAATCGCGATCCCCATCCCGGTCGAAGCGATCTGCACCGCACTCATCGCCGCGCTCGTCGCTATGATCCGTCGTGCACGAACATTTGCCTCTTGCAGAGCCTTGTCCACCCGGCGACGCAGACGGAACGGATTTGCAAGCGTAATGACTGTCTGGCCGGCCAGGTCGGCAACGGAAATGACATCCTTGACGGCCAGCGGATCGTGAACGGACAGAACGGCTGCACAGCGGCCCTGGAAATAGCCATGCGCTTCGAGACCCGGTTGCTCGGCCGGAAGCGATGTCACACAGAAATCCGCAGTCCGTCCCAGCACCGCCTGGACCGCAGCCTCGGCCGGCATGCTTCTTAAAAAAACAGTGTGCGGCAGAAGCGCTTCGGGCAACTCCGCAAGCGCGAGCGGCACCATTCCGGTTGCAAACGCAGGGGTCGCCGCGATCTCCACCGGCTCCGGTTCCTTGAGACTGATGCGTTGGGCGCGGTTGCGCAGATGCTCGATGCCGCTGATGAAGCGCTCCGCTTCAGAATGAAAAGCGATCCCCTTGTCACTCGGCGTTATGCGCGGGCCATTGCGATCAAACAGCGGAAATCCAAGCGACGTTTCAAGGTCCTGGATAAGACGTGTGACCTGGGATTGCGAACGGTCAAGCAGGCGCGCAGCACCGGTGATGCTGCCTGCGGACATAACGGCAAGAAATGCCTCCAGTTCGCGTATCTCCATCGCTATCATGCATCCTTTGCATTATGACAAATTTAATGTGCATTAAACGCATGATGTCTGCTAGTGACAAAAGAGAATTTTTCGTTTGGGACGCGGAAGATGAAAAAGATGGCTTGCTGACTTCGAACTGTGCAGAAAATTAAGCCTCGGGGCGTGGCTATTGCTCGTGCAGCACATGCATTTACTGGAAGGAGCCAGAATTTGCTGAGGGCGTAGGCAGGCGCGCGGATAAATGAGGCAGGGGAACCGCAAACACAGCCTCTGGCGCGCCAGAAAAAATGATGCATTTGCGCAACGATCGGCAGGCAATGTACAGAACCGGTTTGTGTTCTACGCGAAAGATAGAGACCAGAGGGTGGCGCCATGTCCACTCCTACAACCGAAAGGACAGATGACATGCGGATAGCCATTCTCGGTGCGGGTTCGATTGCTTATGGCATGGCGGCTTTCCTCGCCAATGCGGGGCATCATCCGTGCCTATGGTCGCCCTCCGGCCGCAGTGCCAAGCCGTTGTCGGAAGGCGAACCGCTCGTCGCTACCGGTGCGTTGGACTTCGTCGGTCCGGTCGAGGTCGCGGCAACCTGCGAGACCGCCATTGCGGATGCAGATGCGGTCATCATTGCAATGCCCGCAAACGGTCATCGTGCCGCCATCGACGCGGCGCTGCCGCATTTGCGGTCGGGACTGCCCGTCATCATCAGCTCCCATAGCTCCTTTGGAGCGCTCTATCTGTCGAAGCGGCTTTCCGAACGACAGCTCCGTCTGCCGATCATTGCTTGGGGGACCACGCTTCTGACGGCCCGCCGCCAAACCGACGGGCGCAGCGTCGTCGTCAACACCATCCGCCAGAAGGTGGACTTTGCCACCCTGCCGAAGTCGGCAGCCGCTGAGGGTCGGGGCCTGTGCACTGAACTCTTCGGTGATCGCTTCGTCGAACGTGACGGTTTGCTTGCCATCGCGCTCTCAAACCTCAATCCTCAAAATCATCTCGGGATCGCATTGCTCAACCTGACACGGATGGAAAAGGCGGAGAGCTGGGGACAGGGCGAACATGTCACACCGGCGGTCGGTCAGTTGATTGAGGCGCTCGACGCCGAGCGACTGTCAATTGCCGAGAGCTTCGGGCTGGAGGTTAAAACAGTTCGCGAACACTTTTCTCTCTCCTTCCACGTGCCCCTCGCCTCTGTTTCCGAAATGAACCAGCAGATGCATCGTGAAGGACGAGGCGGAATGGGCCCTTCCTCCATCGAAAGCCGCTACATTTTCGAAGATGTGCCGTTCGGTCTACTGCCAACCGTGCTTCTCGGCCGCATAGTCAACCGGCCTGCGATCCTGCACGAAGCAGGCGTTCGCATCTTTACCGCATCGGTCGCACACAATCTGGAGGCAGACAATGACCTGCTGCCGGAGCTTTCACTTGATCATCTCGGTCCGAGCGAGCTGCGGGAGCTTTGCGAGAGCGGATTTTAACGGAGCAGAGGAGCCGCCCGTGATCCCGAGCGGCAGGAGCCGAGGGCCTTTCAGCGGGCCTTTGGCAATCCACAGATCCTGAGAGAGATCGGCTTCCTGCAACGGCGGGCTGGCACGCGAACCGCAGTCCTGGATCGATTACATGAGCAGCTGGGCAGGCTCAGTCATCGTTACGGCATAGCTAAGTGAGCGCTTTCCGTCATGGCTGTAATTGGCCCGACGCGGATGTTGCCGGTTATTCACGAGGCCACAACTCTATTGCGTCCTTGTGCCTTGGCGAGCAGAAGGGCCGCATCGGCCCGTGCCAGCAGCGTGTCCAGCGGCCCGGCCTCCGGCGAGGTTGCCACACCCACGGAAATTGTTACGGTTCCAAGAAGTTTCCCAGCATGGGAGATGGCTGTAGCACTTACTGCCGTTCTGACTTTTTCGGCCAAGCCAGCAGCGTCGCCCTTGAGCATCCCCGGCAAGAGCGCGGTAAATTCCTCTCCCCCATAACGGTAAGCCTCACCGTGATCGCCCAGCGTGTCACGAAGCGTTCGGCCCACATACTGCATGACCTTGTCGCCGGCATCATGACCATATTCGTCATTAAAGCGCTTGAAGTGGTCGATATCGATCATCAGGCAGGCAAGTGGTGTCTTTAATTCGTCGCTCGCGAAACGTTGCACCCTTTCATCCAGATGCCGGCGATTGAACAACCCGGTCAAAGGGTCTTCGATAGCCATCAGCGTCAACTTCTCACGCAGCTGCAGATTGGCGATAGCAAGCCCGACATTTTCGGCAATCAGTTCGAGATAAAGCCGTGACGCATCGAGGTGCAGCGCCTGCCCTTCTTTTTCTTCCAGGTAAAAAAGCCCGATCATGTCGCCTTGCGCGGTCAACGGGACGCAAAGAGCGATAGCATCCGGATCATCCAGATGCTGACACGGCACATCGGTGTCGGAGAACCCGTTGGCGTGCGCCCGCCCGCGGCGCATCCCCCAGCACGCAGACGCAGGAAAACTGTCTCCGGCATTGTCAGGCGCTAGCCAGTCCGAACTGCGGTTGAGGATATTCTTGCTTTCGTTCAGGATATAAAGGCCGCCGGCAATGCCGGGAAAGATTTGCGGCGCAAAGCGCGCGACGATGCTGGCGAGCTCCCCCTGGTTCTGGCAGGCCTGCAGGCGGTGCATCATCTGCAGGATGAGGTCCTTGGTCTGTTGGTCTGCCCGTCGTTCCGCGTCGAGCCGATCGCGCTCGATGCCGCTCGCCCGGAAGATTTCAATCGCGGTGTTCATCTCGCCGATCTCGTCCCGGCGACTGTCGGGCAGCACCTCGACGGAATAATCCTGCTTTGCAAGCCGATCGATGATCCCGCTCATTCGCACCAATGGCATGGCGATCCGGCGTCTCAGGATGAAATAGAGCACCGCCAAGAATAGCCCCCCCGTCAGCCCCAGCATGATCTTGGCGATCACGCTCCACCAGTCGCTACGCGCTCGCGCCGCGGCCAACTGCGATCCGGTTCTTGCGGCTGTCAAATCGCGAAAATGCGCGACAGTCGCCAGAAGATCCTCTTGCAGTCTTTCATGCTCGGGGCCGAACAACGTGGACTGGGCAGCGCTCCTCTCACCGCGCTGAAATGCTTCGACCGCCGCGATCTCGAACTTGTCGAGTGCGTCCGCATCCGTTTCGATCTTTCGCAGCGCATCGACCTCGGCCTTCGGCAGCGCCTTCGACAAGAGCTGGTCAACTGCGGCTTCCCGGCTTCGCTCGCTTCCATCTTCGGCCCGGAACGCGTTGAGATGACGTTCTTCGCCACGCATAACAAACAGCCTAGCCTCGTCGGACCGGACCTCTGCGCCAAGTGCGAGGTCTTCCGCCAGACTATCCAGCGTCAGATGCTCTTCCACCGCGACACGCTCTTCGACGGCGCTGCGAGACGACATGATGAAGGCCGCGCCAGACAAAGCCGTCAAGACGACTGTCACTCCGTAAGCCCAGTTGGTGATCGCGCTTATTCTCATTCTCTAATACTACACACCGCTGCTTGCGGGAGGATTAAGACGCCGGTTGCGATTGCATGGTGCCTGCTCGACATTGCCGGCGCCGGCAGGCCCAGAGTTCAGCAAGCTGGCTGAAGTTGACTGGACAGTCAACGAGAGCGCCACGGAAATCATTCATTCCGTCCCGCGCGGAGATCGAGGTTCCAAATGATGTCCGGCATTCGCCGAAGCATTGGTCACACTGAACAATTGCGGCTATGTTATTGTGGCAGATCACGGGAGGCGGCCTTCGAGGGCCGGTGATTGATGGGTTTTACGGACCACGTTAAGGAAATCGAGCGGGTCGGACAGGGAACCAACACGGGCCGCGACGCCGTTGTCCTGGAGTCCTGGCGGCGCTGTCTGGACGCCTACCAGCTCGATCCGGCGCAGGCGCGCGAGGCAGTGATCGTTTCGGAAACACGGCTGCGGGAACACCGTCAGCAGGCGGAAGATCTGGTACACATCGCCCGCTCCGGCCTGGAGCGGCTCTACCGGCAGGTTGCCGAACAGAATTATGTGTTGCTGTTGTCGGATCGGCTTGGTGTCACCGTTGAATTCCTGGGTGACCCCTCCTTCAACAACAATCTGCGCAAAGCGGGGCTCTATCTCGGTTCCGAGTGGTCCGAGCCCCGGGCCGGCACCTGCGCGGTGGGCGCCTGCATTGCCACGGGCGAGGCCCTGACGATCCACCAGACCGACCATTTTGACATCACCCACACACCCCTGTCCTGCACGGCAGCCCCTATCTATGATACGCAAGGATCATTGGCGGCCGTTCTCGACATTTCACTCCTCAGTTCGCCAATCCTGAAAGCCAGCCAGAACATGGCGCGTCATCTCGTCTCGTCGACGGTGCGGCGGATTGAGCTTGCCAATCTCATGGCAAACAGCCGTCACGATCTGGTCCTGCGCTTTGCGGGAGCGCCGGAGTTTCTCGACGTCGATCCGGAAGCGGCGATATCCGTAGACGGTGCGGGGCGCATCACCGGCATGACCCACGGCGGCGCCCGGCTTCTTGCCGCGTCGCGCGGTCTCGACTGGCGCACGCCCGAGCTTCTGATCGGCCAGCCCGTTACGGACTTCTTCCATGCGGGGCTCGACGAGTTAGCCTCGCTGACCCGGGCCAGCCTGCCCCAGGAACGGCGGATCGCCGTTCGAGACGGCTCGCTGCTCTTTGCCCATGCCATAGAACCGCAGCAACGCACAGGCAACGTGCCCTCTGCCCGCACTTCCGGCCGATCGCCGGCGATCAACAGGCTCGGCGGCAATGTGCCGGCGATCGACGACCTCAGGCGCAAGGTAGTCAAACTTGCACCCAGCAGACTGCCGATATTGCTGCAGGGAGAGACCGGGACGGGCAAGGAATATCTTGCCCGCATCATTCATGAGATGAGTGGGCTTTCTGGCCGCTTCGTGGCAGTCAATTGCGCGGCCATTCCGGAGCAGCTGATCGAGAGTGAACTTTTCGGTTACGTCCCGGGGGCTTTTACCGGGGCGCTGGCCAAGGGGAAAAAGGGCTTGATTGAGGAGGCCAAGGGCGGAACGCTGTTCCTCGACGAGATCGGCGACATGTCCTATGCCGCCCAGAGCCGGTTGCTCAGGGTTCTCGCCGAGGGCGAGGTGCTTCCCGTCGGCGGCTCGGTCGCGCGCAAGGTCGGTTTCCGTGTCGTCTCCGCTTCGCATCGATCGCTGGCCAACATGGTCGCGGCAGGCGGGTTCCGCGAAGACCTCTATTATCGGCTCAACGCCGCCGTCCTGTCGCTACAGCCGCTCCATGAACGCGAGGATCTGCCGTGGCTCCTCGAGCAGCTGCTCCATAAACACAATACGAAGGACGGCCACCTGACGTTATCGGGCGCAGCGAGGCTGCTGCTTCTCAACCATCGCTGGCCAGGCAATATCCGCGAACTCGACAATGCCATCGCCTTTGCCGCAGCACTGTGCGACGATGGTGTGATCGAGATCACGGACCTGCCGGATCATTTGTCGCAGCCTGCCAGCGTGCGCATCGGCGACAGCGTCGAAGCAGACCTGCGTGCCGTCCTCACGAGTTGCAAGGGCAACGTCTCCGAAGCCGCCCGCCGTCTTGGTATCGATCGCACAACGCTCCATCGCCGGATGAGGCGGTTCGGTATAGAGCGTCCGCACTGAGCCATTCATTGCGGCATCCGCCACACCTGTTGCGCCACAGCTGTGGCGCAATCGTCGTCACCTTCCCTGAAAACGCTGTGATTTCCAGCCCTCTCGACGGTCGGCTCGGCTGGCACGGCGGTTGCTCCTCCTGATGGCATGAAAAGCAGCCTTAAGGAGGAAACATGCGCGCCCTCAGATTTCACGCCGCAAAGGACTTGCGGCTCGAGGACATTCCCGAGCCGAAACAGGCGGGACCGGGCCAGGTCATCGTCCGCAACCGCTTCGTCGGAATTTGCGGAACGGATCTTCACGAATACAGCTATGGCCCGATCTTCATCCCGACCGAGCCGCATCCGTTTACCGGCGCCCACGGCCCGCAGGTCCTCGGCCACGAGTTCGGTGGCGTTGTCGAAGCCATCGGTGAAGGCGTGACCTCGGTCGCCATCGGCGACCGCGTCTCGATCCAGCCTCTCGTCATGCCGCGCTCCGGCGACTACTTCGCGGACCGCGGCCTTTTCCATCTCAGCCCGCAACTCGCACTCGTGGGTCTCAGCTGGAATAGCGGAGGCATGGCTGAAGCCGCGCTGGTTCACGAATATAATGTCCAGAAGATCCCAGACGAGATGACCGATGAAGAGGCCGCACTCGTCGAGCCGACGGCGGTTGCCGTCTATGCCTGCGACCGTGGCGGCGTCACCGCCGGTAACAGCGTTCTCGTTACGGGTGCCGGCCCGATCGGCATGCTGACGCTGCTGGCGGCCCGAGCGGCCGGTGCCACCAAGCTGTTCGTCTCGGACCTGAACGATGCCCGCCTCGAGCTTGCCAAGAAAGTCCTGCCCGACCTTGTCGCCATCAATCCGAAGCGCGAGAAGGTTGGCGATGTCGTCCGCGCCCAGACCGAGGGCCAGGTGGGATGCGACGTTGCGATCGAATGCGTCGGCAACGAACACGCCCTGAAGGCATGCGTGGATGCTGTGCGCAAGCAGGGCGTCGTCGTTCAGACAGGTCTGCATCCGCATGAGAATCCGATCGACTGGTTCCAGGTCACGTTCCGCGATCTCGAGGTCAAAGGCTCGTGGGCCTATCCGACCCATTACTGGCCGCGTGTCATCAGCCTGATCTCATCCGGCCTCCTGCCGGCAACGAAGATTGTCACCAAGCGCGTCACGCTTGAAACGGCCGTGAAAGAGGGCTTCGACGCCCTCCTCGATCCGGCTGGCACCCACCTGAAGATCCTGATCGATCTCTCGAAATAAGCATCTCGGCCAAGGCCTGAAGGGAGAGGAGCCCTGAAGGCGGCGGTTTGGAGGCTTTGACGGAACGCCCGGCAGCGGCGTTCCGTGACCCTCACCAAGCAATCATGGAGGAGAATAAATGCTCGATATCAGCCCCGGAACCAAGATCGACACGGCCCTTGCGAAGCTCGAAGGAGCGCTGGCGAAAGGCGACGTGGACGCCGCCGCCAACCTGTTTCAGGCGGATTGCTACTGGCGAGATCTGGTGACCTTTACCTGGAACCTGAAGACCCTCGAAGGCCGCGAGCAGGTCCGCGACATGCTTTCCAGCCAGCTTGCCGCAACCAAACCGTCCAACTTTGTGCAGGACACCAGGGAGGCCGCCTCCGAAGCGGGCGGCGTTACCGAAGGCTGGTTCGAATTCGAAACGGGGGTTGCCCGCGGCTATGGCCATATCCGTTTGAAGGATGGTCTGATCTGGACCCTCTTGACCACCATGACCGAACTGAAGGGCCATGAGGAGCCGAAGGGCTTCCGCCGCCCGAGGGGGGCGGAGCACGGCCATGACAGAAACCGCACGACCTGGAAGGAAAAGCGCGAAAGCGAGGCGGCGGAACTCGGTTACACGTCCCAGCCCTATGTCGTCATCATCGGTGGCGGCCAAGGCGGCATCGCGCTCGGCGCACGCCTTCGCCAGCTCGGCGTTCCGACGATCATCATAGAGAAGAACGAGCGGCCCGGTGACAGCTGGCGCAAACGCTACAAGTCACTCTGCCTGCACGACCCTGTGTGGTACGACCACCTTCCTTACATTCCCTTCCCGGAAAACTGGCCGGTATTCACCCCAAAAGACAAGGTGGGCGACTGGCTGGAAATGTACACCAAGGTGATGGAACTGAATTACTGGGGCTCCACGACCTGCAAATCCGCCCAATACGACGAGAAGACCGGCGAATGGACCGTCGTCGTCGATCGCGACGGCAGAGAGGTCGTCCTCAAGCCGAAGCAGCTCGTGCTGGCAACCGGCATGTCGGGCAAGGCCAATGTGCCGAAAATCCCCGGTCAGGACATTTTCAAGGGCGAGCAGCAGCATTCTTCCCAGCATCCGGGTCCGGATGCCTATGCCGGCAAGAAGGTGGTCGTCATCGGCTCCAACAACTCGGCCCACGATATCTGCGCAGCGCTCTGGGAAGCCGGCGCCGATGTCACCATGCTGCAGCGCTCGTCTACCCATATCGTCAAGTCGGACTCGCTGATGGAGATCGGCCTTGGCGATCTTTATTCCGAGCGGGCGGTTCAGGGCGGCATGACGACGCGCAAGGCCGACCTGATCTTTGCGTCGCTGCCCTACCGGATCATGCATGAGTTCCAGATCCCGATCTACAACAGGATTCGGGAAAGGGATGCCGAGTTTTACCAAGCGCTCGAAAAGGCCGGTTTCATGCTCGACTTCGGCGACGACGATTCGGGCCTGTTCATGAAATACCTCCGGAGGGGATCGGGATATTACATCGACGTGGGGGCCTGCGATCTGGTCATCGACGGTTCGATCAAACTGAAGTCTGGCGTCGACGTCTCGCATCTGACAGAGAACGCAGTCGTCCTGAAGGATGGGACGGAGCTGCCGGCTGACCTCGTGGTCTACGCCACCGGCTACGGTTCAATGAACGGCTGGGCCGCCGATCTCATCTCGCGCGACGTGGCGGACAAGGTCGGAAAATGCTGGGGCCTCGGCTCCAACACCACCAAGGATCCAGGCCCCTGGGAAGGCGAGCAGCGCAACATGTGGAAACCGACACAGCAGGAAGCGCTGTGGTTTCACGGCGGCAACCTGCATCAGTCACGCCATTACTCCCAATATCTGTCGCTGCAGTTGAAAGCCCGCCAAGTGGGCATCGAGACACCCATATACGGAATGACCAAGCCGCATCACCTGGCCTAAGCACAAAAAGAGCGTCGGCTTTACTGGCGCTCTTTTTGTAAGCATCCTCCGTTGTTGAGTTAAATGGCCGGCCCCATCCTTCACGCTTGAAGAAATTGCCCGCCATGCAAACGTATCAAGGGCGACAATCTATTCGCGCGTTGCAAACAAGGAAGAACTCATCGAAGCGGTAATCCGACCTCACGATCACCGGCGGGCAGTTTCGAGCGTCCGAGTCACTGTCGATCAAGGAAGCTTTGATCGCTTTCGGCACGCGCTATCTTAATTTCATCAATGGACGTGAACTGCACGGATGGGACAGATTGATCGCATCGGCATCAACGGCCCATCCCGATCTACCGCGCAAATTTTTCGACGCTGGCCCCGGCCGCGGCCAAAAAATGCTCACCGAGATTATCGCAAAGGCTTTGTCCAAAGATGAACTGTGTGCTCTTGATCCCGGCGTCGCTGCGGAAGACCTGACCGGATTGTGGCTGGGTTTTGTCAATCTGGAGATAAAGCTCGGAGCCCGCCAGCCTCTGACGGACGCCGAGATCCAGCACAAGGATGCAAGGGGCGTGGACCTCTTTCTCAAGATCTACGGACCTTCAGACACGGTTTCACGCTGAGCAAGACCAAGTCACTCCCGGAAAATTGAACCGAGTGTCGGCAATTCCCTGGCCCGTCTTAAAACCTGACGGTCAGTCCTGCCGTGCCGACAAGATTGTAGCTGCTGCCGAAACTGACGAGACTTGTGTTGACGCCCACTTGCCCGTGGATGGCGTATTTTTCGTTACCCCAGGCATATGTCCCGCCGATCCCGAGACCACCCCAAAGGTTGTCCTGGGTGTTGACGAGCGCCGTGCCGGCGACCTCGGTCCTGCTATCCGGCAGACTGTTGTAGTAGAAATTGGCAATGCCATAAGCATGAATACGGCTGGTGTCGCCGCCCTCATCCTTCCAGCTGTTCTGGTAGTCGGTCGAAAGGCCCAGCCGGATAGTAAGATCGTCACCCTCGTCCAGCGAAACGGCGGCGCCATAGACGTCGGTAAAACGATCATACGTAACGTTGGAATAAGTAAGTTGCGCCTGCGGAGTCATCGACCAATTGTCGGCAAGTGCGATCTGCTGGCCGGCCTCGACGCCAATCGCATAGCCAAAGCCGCCATTGTCCGATGCCAGACGGGTTGCCGCAGTTGAGGAATTAAGTCTGCTGTCATACCAGGTCAGGCTGGCCTGGGCATCAAGGTAAAAGCCGCCAGACCCGTACCAAGTCAACGATCCACCCACACCATAGCCGTCGCTGCTGATTGAACCGTTCCCGAAAATCGACGTCACGTCACCTGCAATGGTGCCATACCGTACCGATAGCCCTCCGAAAAGATTGCCTGCCTCGCCTGAAAACAGCTGCTGGTCGAGGCCGGCCTGCAATTGCCATGTGTCGATGTCGAGGTTGGCGCCGGTGGTGGAGAACCGGGAATCCATGCTGGCGTGGCGGCCGACAATGCGGCCCCATATGCCGGTTTTGTCCTCAGCTGCTTCGGTCAACGCGCCTGTCTCGCTCGTGCCGGTCATCCATGAACGGTTGCCGACGCGCTGCTGCAATGTTTCAGGCTCGTTGAGCCCCTGCAGCGCCGCGGCGTAGACCTCGTAGACCGGGGCTCCCGCCTGGTATAGCGGACCAGTCGGAACGCTGCCATTGAGCAATGCCGACCGCAGATACCAGTCACCGTCGGCGGGTGAGCTTATGCCCTCCTGGTAGAGACGATAGGCATAGGCTCCGGCAACGACGGCAGCGTCCCCCTCGAAGGTATAGTTCCCAAGCAGGTGGAAATCGCCCGTGGATACGCCGCCGACATCGACGATTTTGATGCCTTCGCTGGTCTGCGCACCGACGCCGCCGAGATTGATGACGCGAACATTTGTGCTGCCCGACGTACCACCGGTTACCACCAGCAAATCCGTGGCCGAATTGTCGCCGCCCAGAACCGTTTCGATTTCCAGCACGCCGCCATTGCCGGCATAATCGCCGGCGACTGTAAGGGTGCCGATCGAATTGCCCGGCGCGATGGTTCCGCCGGCAAAATTCGTCGTCGTCCCTACCTGACCAACGCCCTGCAACCGTCCGCCTATGACTTCGATCGACCCACCAAGCACACCATTAACCGAAAGGATGCCACCATACACCCTAGAGACACCCGAGAGGCCTGAACTATCGGCACTGAGAATGGTCTGCCCGGGACCCACCTGCCAAACGCCACCCGTCCCGGTAATCGTCCCGCCGAAGGTCACTATGTCGGAGCGATTGAAAGCCAGGACGCCGCTGTTGTCGACATTTCCGAGGATGCTGCCGCGCGTCCCGCCATCGCCCAGCTGCAGGACGCCGGCTGCAATCGTCGTACCGCCACCATAACTATTGGCACCCGTGAGCGTCAGCGTGCCTGGGCCGTCCTTCGTAAGACTACCCGGTCCGGTCATTACCGGAGCGACGCGGATGTTGTGACCGTTGGTATCGATGATACCGCCGCCAGAACCCAGGGTGACCTGCTGCGTGCCATAATTGCTGAAAAAATTCGTATTGCCTCGGATGGCGCGGACAATGCCGCCATCGACCGTTACGTTCGCCGTGCCCAGCCCGCCTCGGAAACCGCTGGTTTCCAGAACCCCGCGCGCGCCCGGCGCACCCAGCACATTCAGCGTGCCGCTGGCCGTGGTGTCCGATATGCCAAGATAGACGCCGCTGTTCGCGTAGACCCTCGCGCCATCGTCGATGGTCATGACGCCGGTTCCGTAATTGCCCAGGTTAAGGTTGAAGCTGGTCATTTCCCAGTTCGATCCCGCGCCGGTGACGGTGACGTTGCCATTGCCGCCGGAATTGGCGCCCACATAGCCCTGGCTGCTGGTCAGGCTGGCGCCGTCTTCGATCCGCAGATCGCCTTGGCTGAACAACCCCACCGTGAACTGATCCGTGACGATCCAGGACGAGCCCGACGTTAGAAGGGCCTCTCCGTATCCGCTGATACCGATAATGGCGTCATAGCTTGAGATTGTGGCACTATCGGAAAGCTCAACATTGCCTTGCCCCCAGGAACCGACGCTGACCCGCCCGGCGATAGAAACATGACCACCCTGCGTGACGTTCAGAGTACCGGCCCCCTCCTCTCCGATATTCAGGTCCTGCCGGAGAGACCAGCTGGATGCAGTGCCGGAACCGTCATCGCCCGAAACCGTCACGATGCCGATGCCGCCGGTGCTGGCGCCGATGTAGCCGGTTTCCCCGGTCACGAGCCCACCTGCCAGGATGTCGAGGGTTCCTCGGCCATATTGCCCGATGACGACATTCTCCAGATTGTCCCATCGCGAATCCTGGCCCGAGACCGTTACGACGCCAAATCCTCCCGCATCGCCGCCGACGTAGCCTGCGTTGTTCGTCAATATGCTGCCATTGAAAACGGTCAAGCTGCCGAAACTGGTAAAACCGATGTCCAGGTCGACACTGCCATCGACGAGCGCGGGATCCGATGGTGTGCTGTCGCCGCCAATCGATACCTGTGCCCAGGCGGGCGAAAGCGTCGCCTGCGCCACGACCAACAGTGCCGTCGACATGAGGCATTGGCGGGATGCAAGAACGTTATGGAGGAAACGGCTGTTCTGCATCGCAGACCTAGTTGAAAAATTGAACCAAGCAACTGCGATGGTGGGAGGATTATGCTTAACAAATCACTAACTTCACTTCTCGCCGATTGGCAAGTTGCAAAGAAATCGCTATTTCTGAAAATATCAGCTCCTGATTGCGGTTTATGGATACTGCAGAAGCCATTCCCGAAATCGAGTGAGCAGCTCAGCCGGACACGTGTGGAGCGTAAGGCCGACGTTGAACCAACGAAACGAGCGACAGTCGCCTCATCGATCCGGAAAAGCCTTTGCGCTCCTCGCCGGGCCGGCTGGATGTCAGGTTTCCCTGAGGTCGCCAATCAGTGTCGGCACCAGCTCTCCGACCGTTGGATGGATTGGCACCGCCCAGCGCAGTTCTTCAGTTGTGGCCCCCAGGTTGATGGCGTCGAGCACCCCATAGACCGCCTCGTCACCTCCGACCCCCAGGAAAGCGGCACCGAGTATCCGGTCGGTTTCGGCGTCGGCGACGAGTTTCATGAGGCCAAGCGTTTCACCTTTCTCAACGGCCCGGCCGACGCGGCTCATCGGTCGGGTCGAGACCTTGATCCGGTGACCGGCCTCCTTCGCCTGACGCTCCGTCATGCCAACGCGTCCGAGCGGCGGATCAATGTAGAGGCCGTAACCGAGGGTGCGGTCTGACACTTTTCGGTTGCCGCCATCAAGGAGGTTCGCCGCGACGATCTCGAAATCATTGTAGGACGTATGCGTGAATGCGCCTCGCCCGTTGCAGTCACCAAGGGCCCAAATGCCTTCTGCGGTGGTCTGCAAGCGCTCATCCACCGTGATGAAGCCGCGTTGATCAGCCTCGATGCCAGCAAGATCGAGACCGAGATCATCGGTGTTCGGCCGCCGTCCGAGGGCGACCAGGACATGGCTCCCACTGACTTCGCCCTGATCGGTCCGCACGACGACGCCCACATCTTCCTTGGTGAAGGACAGGAGTCTGCGGTTCAAAAGAACCTCGATGCCATCCCTACTCAGAATCTCCGCAATGGCTTGCGAGATATCGGTATCCTCCCTGGGCGCCAGTTGCTGCCCACGCTCAATGACCGTAACCTCGGCGCCGAAGCGCCGATACATCTGGGCGAATTCCAGTCCGATGTAACTGCCACCAAGAACAATCAGATGTTTCGGCAATTTCTCGAGCGCGATCACCGACGTGCTCGTGAGGTATGGCACGTCCTCAAGGCCAGGAATGTCGGGGATGTGTGGCCGCGCGCCGACATTTATAAAAATCTGCGGCGCAGTATAGTCTGTCCCGTCCACGGACACGGCCTTCGCACCGACGAATTTGGCCTGGCCGTGGATCACATCCATCGTCTCGAGACTGTCAAACCAGGATGCCAAACCGTTTCTCGCATCAAGGGTCACCTTCCTGGCGCGGGCCGCTACGGCCGGCATGTTCACTATCGGCTCACCGCTGATGGTGACGCCGAATTCGGATGCGCGCCGCGCAACCTCCGCGGTCTTGGCGCTGGCGACCAATGCCTTGGTCGGCATGCACCCGGCGTTGACACAGGTGCCGCCAAGATATTTGCGTTCGATCAGGACCACCTTGCGGCCCATCGCCGCCATGCGGGCGGCAAGGAATGGTCCGGCCTGACCGGCCCCGATGAAGATCGCGTCATACTCCCTCATGACACGGACACCACGACGATCAGCGCGAGCAGGATGGCTACCGCATCCTCGATCAGGGCGGCGGGAAGGTCGCGGCCGAAATGCCTGGCGAGATAAGCGCGGCCGGATGCACCGCCGAAGGTTCCGACGACAGCGCCGATGACCCCCGCGAGAAGCCCGGGAACCACCATTCCTGCAGTTGCGGCGACCGTCGCAGCGCTGAGAGCGCCCATTATAACCCTTGCTCCGAATTGAACGGGTACCTTGCGTGAGGGCGTGCCGGGAAGCTGGTCGGCAATCAGTTCCACGATGGCAAGCACAGACGAAATCGCCGCAGCCCAGAGCGAGCCCATGAAGGAGAGAACGCTTGGAGAAATATCGAACCACCCGAGATAAGCGCCCCAGGAGACTGCGGCCGGGGCAGTCATGGTGCGCAGACCGGCGACAAGCCCTATCAGCATTGCGAGAAGAATGAGCATTCAGATCCCCTAAGCTAAATCGGCATGCCGCGGCGCCCGGCTGATGCGCAGTTGACAGTTCCCTTGCCCGTCTGGGCCGTCCTCGGTCGACACGTCCGAAGGAAAGCCGGAAGATCGGCCGCGACGGCGTCCCGGATTGATCCTCAACTTGCCGTTACCTACCGGACAGATCGCAACCGTACCATGGCGCGCCAGTTTGGTCGACAGGGCCGCTGCGTGGTGCCGTGAGCCAGCGCCCCGTCGTTTCGGTTGTTTGAGGTCCTGCAAATTTGTTGAAAGGGGGCACGCTATCTGCTTTCGGCAGGCCCTTAATTTTTTCCCGAAGAACAGTGCCGCCCCGGGCACGGGCACGTCTTGCAGTAATCCAGTCCGTCGATCAGATATCGGATACAACAGACGCGGCGGAGCCGCTCCGGCTGGCCATCGCTTTCAGGGTAAAGGATAGGTCTGAAAAGCGGGTTACGTGAGCCATCTGCCATCTGAGGCAGTTCAAGCAATGCCAGTGCATCCACGACGCCTGCACCAGGGCAATCATTATCCACGGCGTAACCGCGGGCGATACCTTCGAATAGGTTGCCCGCATTTGACCAAAGGACGTTGCGAGACAGCCCGCTCACCTCGGACACAGCTCGGATAACTGCTTCGATATTGCCCCTGATCAGAAAATCAAAACGGTCCTCTGCGGACTTCGCTCGGACCGGGTGGCCGAAATCAGTCAGGCCGAGCGAAACGACCTCCCCTTCACCGCTTATTTCGATGCTCAAGTCCGCCGGCGTCAGAGTTACCCGCCAATCCAGTAACATGGCTGCGGTGGCAATCGGTCTCATCACCCTTGCGAAGTACCGCTTTGACCACTCCCCGGCAACGGCGGCAATGGGCGCGTTCGCCCCGTGGCGGCGACCGTAACTGTTGAGGACAGCCAAAAGACAATCGGGCTCCAGCAATTCAGTGAAAGCCAGATCAGTGGGCCGCCTGCGCCGGAAGCAATCCCGCCACTGCGAATGTGCCGACTGCCGCAGCAATTCGCCAAGAACCTCCGACCTTCGCATACGCTCCCGCGGCCTAAACGAGCCGGGTGACAATCTGGCGAGCCAGATGCTGCAGTGAGGCCGTGGAACCGAATGGCCAGGATGGCATGCCGGTCAAACGGACATTTCCTTGCGCTACGACCGGCAACATGGGCCAGAGCGAAGCATTGAGAAGATCAGCCGGAACGGTCTCGCCAAGGATGAACAAGGTGCTGTCGCTTCCAAGGGAGGCAAGTCCTTCAAGATCGATTGTCGTAAAACCGAAAGGTTGCGCTGACATTTCAATGCCATCGGCAAAGCCGATCTTCCTGAGAAGGCCGGAAATTGCGGCGTTGGGCGCAAAGACGCGCAACCGCGGAACGCCCGGCAACGGTTGCGCCACGACCAGCTTGCGGCCTGCCACCTGCCCGGCATGGCGCGATTTCAGGTTTTCGATCTCATCATCAAAACGTCCGAGGAGCCTTGCGACGTCATCCGATCGCGAAAGCGCTGCGCCCGCCTGACGGGCGCTCTGACAGACGCTCGCCAGCATGTCACCGCCATTTTCCTGATCATCGATCAGATGAACCGGAGCGATCTCACCGAGCGCATGAGCGATGGACGCGTGCCGATACCGCGACGTCAAGATGAGGTCAGGCTGAAGTTTGCGGACTGCCTCGAGGCTGGGCTGCTGTCGTCGTCCGACGTCGACGGCATCGGAGAGGCCTTCATTTGCGACATCGACCCATGTTCTGTACCCGGAGATTTCCGCGCATCCAGCCGGCGATATTCCAAGGGAAAGCGCAATCTCGGTAGCAGTCCAATCCAGCGTGACCAGGCGTGAGGTTCCTGAGGCGGCAAGCGACCCTGGCGCCGCGATCAAAGCCACCGCGCCACTCAAGAACGATCGTCTGCCTATACCCGCTACCACTTCACGCTCACTGTTCCGACAACGGTCAAACCCTGCCCGTAATAGCACTGCGTGGTGGTGTTGCAACCGGCGACGTAGGTCTTGTCTCCGAGATTGTAGCCGTTGAGCTGGAACGAATAGCGATCATGTTCGTAACGGGCAAAGGCATCGACCAGCGTATAACCGGGAACGAAGAGTGAGTTCGCGGTATCCCCGGCAGTCTTGCCGATGCGTCGGACACCACCACCGACTGTCAGCTTGCCGTTCCAGCTGTCCGGCATCGGCAGATCATAACTCACGAACAGCGACTGCTGCTGCTTTGGAACGGTATACGGCATTTTCCCGATCTGGGTGGGCGTCTGGCTCTCGGTTACCACAGGATCCTGCCAGCTCGCCGCCGCAGTAACATTGAGACTGTCCCAAAGGGTGGCGTTGGCCTCCAGTTCGATCCCGCGGACGCGCACCTCGTCAGTCTGGTAATAAACGCCTGCAACACGGTTGACGACATTCTGCTGCGTCGCCTCGAAGCCGGAAAGAGTAAGGCTGAAGTCCTCGCCCTGTGGCGCAAATTTCACGCCGATTTCCTTCAGCTCGCCCTTGGTTGGCTTCAGCGGCGTTGGCGCCAATGTCAGCACCGGGGAGAAGGACGTGGAATAAAGCGCGTAGGGCACAAGGCCGTTATCAAGGACATAAGCGGCACCGACCCTGCCGGTGAAGGCTCTATCGTCCTGCCGGTATCGGGTGGTAAGACCGCTGGCAAGCGTGGTGCTGTCGGAATCGTTGCTGACATGGTCCTGGCGGCCGCCAACCGTCAGTCGAAGCCCGCCGAGTTCCATTTGATCCTGGAGATAAAAACCGACCTGACGCTGCGTCTGATCAAGACGTGTCGTCAGTGCTGCCGGCTGTACGCCAATGCCGTAGACCGGATTGAACAGGTCGAGTGTGGGGCCACTGCGTGATCCTGTCCTGTTCACAAGGTTTTGCCACTGCACGTCGATACCGCCGAGAAGCGTATGGCTGATTGGCCCACTGTCAAACTTGTACTCAAGATTGGTATCCAGCGCCACGGCGTTGAGCGTTGGCTGCGCATTGTAAACGAGGCGTGAAAGCGTGCGCTGGTTGGCGGAAAGGCCGTTGCCGAAAAGGTTTTGATAATTGACGTCCAGATATGAGTACCGGAAATTCTGGCGTAGAACGAGATCGTCGTTAATTGCGTGTTCGAGCCGATATCCAATATAGGCCGTTTCCTTGTCGTAAATCGCCAACGAGCGATCGCCGTCCGAAAAGCTGCGCGGTATCGTCAAACCGAGACTATTGAAATAGATGCTCCCGAGTGCTGGAATAAGCGAGGGCACCTGGCCGGCGTCATCCTTCATATAGGCGCCATAAACCGTGAGACTGGTATCTTCATCCGGCGACCACCTGACTGTCGGGCTGATGGCGAAACGGTCGTTCTTGCCGAAATCGTTCATTGTTTCGCTGTCGCGGATAATGCCTTCCAGGCGATAGGTAAGATTTGAATCCGCACCGACAGGGCCCGTGACGTCAAACCCTGCTTCCTTCTGATTATAACTTCCGAAGCGCGCGTAGACTTCTCCGCCAGCGGTCTCTGACGGATCCTTGCTGATCATGTTGACGACGCCGCCGACATTCGTTTGTCCAAAAAGCGCCGAACTTGGTCCGCGCAGCACTTCCACGCGATTAAGGAAGTAGGGTTCCACTCGAAAGCCGGCATAGCCACCGGTCTGGTTTGCAATCTGCGGCACGCGCAAGCCGTCGAGATAGAGATCGGCGCTAAAGCCGCGGATGCTGAAGTAATCCGAACGGGGGTCGTTACCGTAGCGTTGGCCGTTGACGTTCGCGCTATAGAGCAGGCTGTCCGCCACCGTCTGCACGGCTCGATCCGTCATCGCGCCACGGGTAATCACGGAGACGGATTGCGGCGTCTCGGCAATCGCCGTCGTCGTCTTGGTGGCCGAAGCCGATTGCGTCGCAACGTAGCCACGCTGTTCGACACGCGCCCCTTTGGCGCCCGTCTTTCCCTGTACGACGATTGGCTCAAGCACGGTGGACCCATTTGCCTCTTGCGCCTCAACCCTTCCCGGCTGGAGGACAAGCGCCCCCAACGCAACGCCTGACACCAGAAACAGGAGCTGCTGTCTGGTGACGTGGCAGGTTGATGTGCGAAGGCGAAGGTGGGTGTTCTGCATTCGAGGACCTGTGATAGGAATACTGCGTAAGGGCTACTCCGGACTGTCCGCAGTGATTTTCTTTTCCCGCACGCTTGGCCGCTTAACTAGACTTTTTTTATCAGCATTGTCAGGTCAAAATCGAGCTCTTGCGGGCCATTTTGTGGCCCGATCCTGTTAGATGATATTATTCTGCTCCATCGGGCCAATTTTTCCTTTTGAAATACGGACGCGACGCGACTATGGCTCTTCCCGTTGGATGCGGCGGCAAGGCCCCCGTGAGGAATCCCATTGCCTGGAAACACGATGAAACAGCCGCAAAGGGCAGCCGATCTTCAAAATGTGCCGCGGCCTGTCGCTGCCATGGCGCGGACCTACGAGCAAAGCGTCGATTTTGGCTGGCACAGCCATCGCCGAGGGCAATTGCTCCAGATCATCGACGGCTTCATGACCGCCCGCACCCCCGACACCTCGTTCATCATCCCCTGTGGTTACGGTTTGCTGATAACGCCGGAGATACCACATGCCGTCCATTCACACGGGCGGGTTTCCATGCAGTCGGTCTATATCGAGCCGGACCCGGGGATCGCCATGCCGTGGGAGCCGCCACGTGTCATCTCGACCTCGACGCTCCTTTCGGCCACGGTTGGAGCGTTCCTGAAGGAACCAACTCTTTATGACGAAAATGGGCGCGGCGGACATCTGGCAGCTCTGATACTCGAAGAAATTGCCAATGCGGAGGAAGGCCCGTTTGCGCTTCCAACGCCAAGTGACAGGCGATTGCAGCGGCTGTGCCGGGATCTTTCCGAAACCCCATCGCTCGATCTTGATATTGACCGCTGGGCAGACAATCTCGGCATGAGCCGGCGCACCATGACCCGGAAATTCCGAATCCAGACGGGCATGAGTTTCGCCGAATGGCGGCGTCGCTTGCGCATGGCGCATGTCATGCGCCGGCAGGCGGAGGGAGCGCGCCTGGAAGAGGCGGCCGCAGACGTCGGTTATCGCAGCCTGTCCTCTCTGCGCAAAGCCATGCGCGAGGCTGCCGGATGACGGGGCTCGCAAGCAGACAGAAGACGCAGACAATCGCCGCTCAGGCGATTGGTCTCAGCGTCATCTATGATCAGACTCAAGCGCTTCGGCAGGTCGATTCGATCGCATTCGAAGGCCGTATTACCGTCATATGCGGCGCGAACGGTTCCGGGAAAAGCACGCTGCTCAAATGCCTCGCCGGGCTCGAACAACCGACGGAGGGCGAGGTCCACCTGTCCGGGCAGCAACTCAACGCTTTGTCACGGCGCACCGTCGCCCGTCAGGTTGCCGTCATGAGCCAGACGCCGGAGGTTCCGATCGGTCTGAGCGTCGAGGAACTCGTTGAACAAGGCCGTTATCCTCATCGCCCCTGGCTGGGACGCCTGTCGACACGGGACCGCGGAATTATCGAAAGCGCCATCTTTCGCGTCGGCCTCCAGGACTTACGTGCGCGTCAACTCACGACCCTCTCCGGCGGTGAAAGGCAGCGCGCCTGGCTGGCCATGGCTCTGGCGCAGGAACCGCGTGTCCTCTTTCTTGACGAACCCACGAGCTTTCTCGACATCAGACATCAGGCCGAGCTGCTGACACTCCTGCGCAAACTCAACTCGGAGGAAGGGCTCACGATCATCGCGGTGCTTCACGATCTCAATCAGGTTATGGATGTCGCCGATGACGTCGTCCTGATGCAGAAGGGTGAGGTTCTCGCGGCTGGGCCGACACACAAGGTGCTTCGGGCTGACCTGCTGCGGCAGGCCTTTGAGTGCCACGTCGATCTCGTCCCACATCCCGACGGAAGCGGGCGAACCTATTGCATGGTCGACTGGGTCGGCACCGGCAATCGGCAAAACCGCCCGGCTTCGGCTCAACCATGACTTTGTCTCGCCTCGCCCTTCATCGATTGGCTCCATCCCTTGTCTGGCCCGTTGGCGTGATCCTTTTGCTGCTCCTGGCGGCGCTGGAACTCAGAGTGGGGAGCAGGCTGGTCGGCTGGAGGGACGTGTTTCTTTTTCCGACAGCCCCGGAAACACTCGCGCAGGCAATTCTGGAAACGACCCGGGCGCCCCGTATGGTCGCAGCAATATCAACTGGCGCCGCCCTCGCGCTGGCAGGTTCGGTTCTCCAGACCGTCTTGCGAAACCCTTTGGCGGCTCCGGATATACTGTCCGTTACCAGCGGCGCGCAGCTTTTCCTAGTCATATCAACCTTGTTGCTGCCCTTGGCTCTGCCACCCATCATCGCGACAAGCGCGGGCGGTCTCGCCGGCGCAGCTGCATGTCTCGCGCTGGCAGGCGGCTTTCAAGCCGCGCCCGGCCGGCTGGCTCTTTCGGGTATCGCCGTATCACTTTGTTTTTCCGCCATATCATCGGCCATCGTGCTTCTCGCCGACGAACGGGCGTCCGGTCTGTTGCTCTGGTCCTCCGGTATCCTGGACCAGACCGGATGGGCCAGGGTCGCCACGGCGATCCCCTTGGTGCTCCTGTCTTTCCTGATGCTGATGGTGATGGCGCGCGCCCTTGACTTGCTGGGACTGGGAGATCAGGCCTCGGCTAGTCTCGGGGTGACGCGGGCCGTCACACTTTTCGGTCTGCTCGTCGGCGTTCTTCTCTGCGGCGCCGCCGTTACCCTCGCAGGGCCGATTGGCTTCATCGGCCTTGCAGTCCCGAATGTTTTGCGCGCATTGGGTATAATGCGGCATCATCGCCATCTGCCGCTTTCGATGGTTTGGGGAGCAAACACCCTGCTCCTCGCAGATATCGTCACGCAGTCCCTCGCGCGCAATGGCACGAGCATACCCACAGGCGTTACGGTTGCCTGCCTTGGTGCACCGGCCATGCTGCTCCTGCTCCGGAAGGCAAAGATCGGGGGAGAGCGCCGAATCGGCTTGCCCGTAGGGATAGCGCCCCCGCCCCTGCCCCTTGCCGCGACAGCACTTGCCGCCTTGGGCCTGATAGTCATCGCGGCAAGTCTCGCGACAGGCGACGGACTTTCACTGACGATTGCCGAGGTGACGGGAAACCTCGACCTGCGCGCGCCTCGCCTTCTTGTGGCACTTGGCTGTGGTGCATTGCTGGCTACTGCCGGCACCGTCCTTCAGGCGGTGGCGCGCAATCCGCTGTGCGGGCCGGAGACGCTGGGCCTTACACAGGGAGCAGCGCTGTTTAGCCTCGTCGCGCTCCTGTTGGGATTTGCGCCCGCAACGCCAACTTTCCAGGCGGTCGCTCTGGTCGGGGCCATTACCGTGCTCTTGCTGCTCCGGTTGCTGGCGCCAAAATATTCTCCCGAGAAATTCGTTCTGGCCGGTGTCGCAATCGCAGCAAGCCTGGGCGCGGCCGCAACGATCATCGTCGTGGAGGCTCGCCTGCAAACGGCTCAGGCACTTTCATGGCTCATCGGCTCCACGCACGCCCGTGGTTACGCCGACGCAGTCGTATTGATGCCATGGGTCTTCGCCCTGTCGGCCATCGGCCTGTTGTTCAGCCGTCATCTTGATGCGTTTTTGCTTGGGGACGAAAAAGCCCGCTCACTGGGCCTCGCGACGGAAAATGCGAGCAAATACGCGATGCTCTATGCCGCCGTCGCGGTGGCAATCGCCGTTTCTTCCATCGGAGCCGTCAGTTTCGTTGGCTTGCTCGCGCCCCACGCGGCTCGGCTCCTTGCCGGAGCGCGCCATGCCAAAAGCCTTCCTGTCGCGATGGCGCTCGGCGCTGTGATGCTCGCTTTCGCCGACACGATCGGTCGCAGCATTATAGCGCCACTTGAACTTCCGGCGGGCATCATCACCGCAATTATAGGTGCGCCCGCCTTTATGCTGCTGCTCCGTTCCGGATTGAGGTCGCGGTCCTGATCGAATGGAAGAGGTGCAACTCTATGGTCTCGGGTGTTCGACTGCGGGGCGGTAAAATCCGGCGACAACGCCCATCGCCTACACAGCAAGGGGCGGACGAAATCGATAGCCTCATGCGGTGAAAAACGAGATGAGCTCATGCGCCAGTTCCGCTGGAGCCTCTTCTGCCATGTGATGTCCGCTGTCTATTCCCAGACCCGAAACGGGAAGGGTTGACCAGGGCTGCCATACCGACAGGACATCTCCGTACAACATTTCCAGATCGTCCTGCAGCGACCAAAGGACATGAAGTGGGCATGTCAGCTTTCTTCCGCAATTTCGATCATCAAGATCGTGGAGATGGTCTATGTGCATACCCGCGCGATAATCACCCAGCATGCCCTGAACAGTCCTGGGGTCTTCGACGGACGAGCGGAAGTCCGCGAAGTTTTCTTTTCCCATCGAAGCCTCGCTCCCGCCATACCATGCCAAGGGATCGGAAAGGATGGCCCGCTCGGGTTTGTCGTGTTGAGCAAAAAAGAACCAGTGCCACCATTGCTGTGCAAAGCGAAGATTGCATCGCTCCAGCGCTTCGAGGATCGGAACACCGTCGAGGATCGCGAGCTTCTCAACTCTTGCCGGGTGGTCCATCGCGGTGCGAAATGCCGTGTAACTTCCACGGTCGTGGCCGGCCAGAAAGAACCGGTCGAAACCGAGATGTTCCATGAGCGCGACACAGTCACGAGCCTTGGCCCGCTTTGACGACGCCTCATGATCATAGGGGTCGGACGGCTTGCCAGACTTGCCAAAACCTCGCAGATCGGGGCAAACAACCGTGAACTTTTCGGCCAGAATGGGAGCCACCTTGTACCAGGTTGTGTGTGTTCTCGGATGTCCGTGAAGCAGAAGAAGCGGCGGGCCCTTGCCGCCATGGCGAACCCGAAGTGTCGTTTCCGGGACATTGATCATTTCCAGCCTGAAATTTTCAAACATCGCGCTCCCCTTGGATCATGGAACGAACGGTCTCTGCCACCAGCGGTTCCATCTCGGCCTGCCGTGGCTTGGAACCGTGGGTCCGCTCAAAACTCTGCTTCGGTAGCGATCAGGGTGTGATGGCGGAGGGTAACGGATGACGAAGTGCCACCCGGTTACTCCTCTGCTCGATCGAAACGGTTGCGGTCCTTCCCGCAACGAGCCGAACCGTCTTTGGGGCGTCATCGATCTCGATCCGCACCGGGATTCTCTGGGCAAGTCGGACCCATGAGAATGTCGGGGCGACGCTTGCCAGAGAACCCGCATTATCGCTTCGCTCCCGATCCTCAATGCCCGCGGCAATGCCTGCGACACGTCCGGTGACCGACTGAGCTTCGCCCATGATACTGATCGTTACCGGATCGCCAATGTGGATCCGGGGGAGCTTCGTTTCTTCAAAATATCCTGCGACATAGACGGATTCTTCTTCCACCAGGGCTCCCACGGCGTTGCCGGAAACGACATAGTTACCCCTGCGCAGGGAAAAGTTGGTGATTGCACCGGATGCCGGTGCCCTGACCGTTGTGCGCTCCAGGTTGAGCCTTGCCAGATCCCGGGCAACCAGCGCAGATTGATAGGCGGCCTCTGCCTGATACATCCGGCTTTCCGCGTACTGACGCTCCTTGAGGCTTGCCGCCTCCTTTGATGCAAGCAGTTGATACCGTTCGAAATCGGTTTTCGCCAGCTCCGCCGCCGCCCTTGTCGCTGTAACCTGCGCTTCTGCCTCGCGCAGCGCGAGCTCGAAGCGATCTGTTTCGATGCGAAACAGCGGCGTTCCTTTCTCCACCTGTGCATTGTCCGACACCAGAACCTCGGCGACAGGCCCGGAAACATCTGGTGCCAATCGGATGATATCCGCCCGGACATGGGCATCACGCGTCCATGGTGCCTCCATGTAGAAAGACCATAGGTGCCAGCCCAGCACCGCAGCGCATCCCGTCATGGAGAAGGTGAGAAGCACTCGACCCGCGGTAAACATCAGATTTTTCATGATCATGGAAACCAGTCGATAGCGGCAGAAAATCCGCCGACAAGGGTAATGTAAAGCGCAAGGTTGAACAGGGAGCGGTGCCATACCATCCGGTAAAACCCCATCTTTTCGAGAAGTGATGTGAGAAGACGAAATCCTGCATACGCAAACAATGCGAGCGCTGCGAACGAGGGCAGAAAAATGCCATAGAGATCGAGCTGTTCCTTCAAGCGGCTTTCCTCCAAGACCCGGGTATCTGGGGAACGGGCGCGTCAGCGTCCGGAGCAATGCACAGGCGAAGAGCAGCGGCGCGCAGCAGAAGTTCGTTATCCATCACGGTGATGGCCGCAGGGGAAAGGATCAGATCATCCAGCGCCCGGACGGCGCTTTCCAGGATTTTTCCACCTTTACCGGCACGGCCGCGGTATAGAATTGTGACCGCCTGAAAGACCGGTTGTGCAGCAAGGTGAATACCGTTCGAAACCTTGGGTAAAAGCTCCTGCATTGCAATCAGATGCAGCCCTGCCCGGATATCCCTTAACGGGTCATAGCCGCCGACCTCCGACACCGGAGGCAGTTTCGCCAGTCTTGAGGCGAACAGGCCGGCAACGTCAATCATGCGATAATGGGCGGCGAGAACGTCGGTCTGTTTACCAACGGCGATGTTCGCGACGTGTTTCCGGACAACAGAAAGAAGCCTTCTCGCATTTGTCTCAACTCGCACGGATCGAAAGAGACCGCAAACCGTGATCGTCCAGACCATTGCGAGTATGGTCGCCCCCGCGGCATTCACGAATGTGCCGAAGTCTGTCGCGGGATATGCCTGAAGGGTGAGAAGAAGGGGAAAGTTTATGCAAAGCCCCATGCCGACAATGGCGAGTGAAGGCACTGCAAGACATATGCCCGCCGGTATCAGAAACAACCCCAAAGCAGCAGAGAGCGATGCAAACCCGTCGATTACCGGAAGGACTGCAAAGCCGTAGACGAATGCCGCAATGGCTGCACCGATCGTCACATTAACAAACTTGCGCATGGCAGGAACCGGGTCGTCCATGGTGGCAAGGAGGCAGCAAAGGACGCCAGATATCTGGGCGAAGGTAACTCCGTCGGACCAGCCGGTGGCGATCCAGAAGAAGAGCGATGTTACGAGGCATACTGCAACCGCCACCGACGACAGCCACGCCATTCCGATATCGCGATGCGGTGCGGGCGCTCTGTCGGGCGCGCGGGCGCCTCTTGCTCCGTTTTCATCTTCAATGGATTTTCGAAGAGTAAGGCACTCGTCAGAGAGCCGAGAAACAGTCCGCAAGTCTCGGGCGAAATTGACAAGGAGGAGTTTTTCCCATGTCGGCAGCGAGGCGGGGAAGGCAAGCGCATCGATCGTGGAGAAGGAGCCTCCCGGACGCGAATCCGCCTCCGCGACTATCGCCAATGCCTTGTCCCGGCCGGCAGGGTCCAACCTTCCCAGCGATCGTCGCAAATCCTCCAGTTCGCTCAGTAGGGGCAGGAAGGAAACCATCCGGTGCTGCAGCGACTTCACCAGCGCCACTCTGCTTCGGTATCTGGATCCGTCATACTGAAGATGCACCGCGAACGACCGCAGATCGGCCGCCTCCCCCGCCAGGGCGTGGCGTTCCATCCGATTTTGGGTTTCGTCCATTTTGCCGGTTGCTGTGACTTCGAAAAGCTTCTGCGCCCTGGCCATCCATCCATCGATCCGGTTGAGAAGCGCTGTCCCCACGTGAACCGGAAAAACAACGTGACTGACAATCGACGCGCATATGATCGCGAGCCCGATCTCTTCGGTGCGGGAAACGACAATATCGAAGGTGTTTGCCGGGGCGTTGACGAGCGGCAGTCCTGCGAGAAGAACGGTATAGCCGGCTAACAGGAAAACATAACTGCGTGGTGTGCGATCAAGAAGACTGACAAAGGTGCACCCGGAGACCCATACGATGATCGCGCCGGAAAGCAATATCGGTTCGTTCACAAGGTTCGGGACCATGAGGATCGTCGCACCGCCGCCGATGACCGTGCCCAGAAGCCGATATACCGATTTCGACGATATCGCACCGGAGAGGGGATGAGCGACAATATAGACGGTTGCAACTGCCCAGGACGGTCGGTTCAAATCGAAGCTGATGGCAACAAGATATGCCAGCATGGCCGCAAGGAATGATTTTAGCGAAAAGATGACGTTCCCGCTGGTGACAACTGGCCGGCTGCTCACACCGCATCCTCCGGCGCGGGGGCGCTGCGCTCAATGCCTTGTTTATTGCTGGTGATCTCGTCTGCGAGGCCATAAGTCGCTGGCGACACATAACAAAAGAAGGGTATGGCGAGGCAGGCGTGCAGATAGGCTTCGGCCGGGTCGGCGGACTCACCGGGCGACATGGCCGGTAGATGGCGGGCAACGAGCGCTCGGGCTTTCGAAACGAGCCCGTCTGTCATCTTTTTCAGCACCGTAGCGCGGGCCAACCTTGCTCCCGGTCGTAACGGGAGAAGGACGCAGAACCTGCGAGGTCCTTTCAGGGGAAGACGAATTTCAGTCCGGATAATATCCGACCACCAGCGGTCGTCGTATTTTTGAAGTGCCATAATCTTCTTCTCCAGCATCTTTCCGGATGACCCTATCGACAAAACCAGAAGAAGAATTTAGATATTCTCTCTAATGATCACTAAATACCACCAGACGCCGATATCCCTGTCCGGCGCCCTCGCCGACCATGATCTCGAAAGCTCCTCGTCGCGCGTTCGCGCTGTGAGGATCGACGTGTCGCAGAACGAACGCGAGGCTCCGGAACACCAGCACCGCAAAGGCCAGCTTGTCATGCCCCTGCGGGGAGGCGTGACATGTCGCGTCCCAAGCGGCATGTGGATGGTTCCGCCTCATTGTGGCGTCTGGGTTCCAGGAGGCATGCGTCACAGCAACGTGGCGACCGCCAACGCGCGTTTGTTCTTCCTGTTCATCGAGCCGGGGGCCGCCGATCTGCCGAACCGGTGTTGCACGCTTTCCCTGTCCCCGCTCGTCAGGGAGTTGATCATCGAGATGGCCGACCAGTCCGCTGTGGCGACTGCTGACTCGGAAGTCATGGCAACGCTGCTTCTGTCGGCCTTGTCGCGGATGCCGGTTGAGCATCTTCATCTGCCGCTGACGGATGAGCCCCGGCTTGCACGCATTGCATCGGAACTGGCGGAAGATCCATCCGACCGTAGTACGATGGCACAATGGGCAAAACGAATGGCGATGAGCGAGAATTCGCTTGCCCGCCTCGTCCAAAACGAGACGGGCCTGACCTTCGGCCGCTGGCGACAACAATTGCAGGTGATTGTCGCGATCCGAAGCCTTGCCGCGGGGGCAACGGTGCAGCAGGTTTCGGGCGATCTTGGATATCAATCCGTGTCTGCGTTCATAACCATGTTCAAGAAAGCGCTTGGCACATCACCTGCCCGATATCTGGGAAATTTCGACCGCTGAACGTCAGAAAACACCGCAACATCTGAGAGGAGATAAAACATGTTCACCCACGTCATGATCGGCAGCAACGACCTGGAGCGGGCCAGGAAATTCTACGATGCCGTCTTTGTCGCACTGGGCGGCAAGCCCGGCGAAATGGATGCAAGAGGCCGACTGATTTACGCCCATGAGGGTGGGCGGCTCATGATCACGAAACCGATCGATGGCAAGCCGGCGACTGCCGCCAACGGCGGAACGATCGGTATTGCGGCGGCGACCCCCGATCATGTTTTAGCCTGGCATGCCGCCGGCGTCGCGCATGGCGGCACGGCAATCGAGAGCCCGCCGACGGCGCGTCCGAACGGGGCGTTCGTCGCATATCTTCGCGATCCCGATGGAAATAAACTGACCGCTCGGACGCCTCCGACGACATGAGGCAGGCAACCTTGCGCTCGGTTGGCTGCAGAAATGAAGCTCGGTCGTGGCTCCGGAGCGGAACTCATTGAGCCATCCGCTCGCGCAGGCGGGGTGTGAGCCAGTCGAGAAAGCACCGCACTTTCATCGACAAGGGCTCGGCCGGCCCATGAATGACATTAACAGGCAGCGGTTCAGGTGCGAACTCGGTCAAAATTTCCTGTAAGGCGCCGGAACGCAGTTGATCGGCGACCTGGTAGGAGAGCACCCGGATGATGCCAATACCGGACATGGCTGCCTGAATTGCGGCCTCTGTCGTGTTGACCGCAAGCCTGGGGCGGGGTTCGACATTGAAGGTCGTCCCGTCGCGGCGGTAACGAACTTCGGGCGCGGTCGCGAAGCCCTGGAAGCTTATACCGTCGTGCCGGGCGAGGTCATCGGGATCAAGCGGAACGCCTCGTCGCGCGATATAGTCAGGACTGGCGCAGACGACCCGACGGACCGAACCGACACGGGTTGCGATCAGCGCGCTATCGGCCAGATGGCCGATACGCAGCGCTACGTCAACGGGTTCATCCGCCAGACTTATCTGACGGTCCGTCAGCGTCAGCCGCATGTCGATTTCGGGTTGTTCCCTCAGGAATCCGAGCACTATGGGCAGAACGTGGCGCTCCCCGAACGCGATCGGAGCCGTCATATGCAGCCCTCCGCGCAGCGCGCCGTAATCGCCGCTTGCCTGCCGCTCAGCCGCGTCCAGTTCCCCCAGAATACGCCGGGAAGCGGCGACGTAATTTCGCCCTTCCTCCGTCAAGGTCAGCCCGCGGCGGGTACGCAGTACCAGACGGGCACCAAGATGCTTTTCGAGGTCGGCGACCTTGCGGCTGACCGTGGCGAGCGGGGCCTGCAGTCGACGTGCGCCGGCCGAGAGGCTGCCGGCATCGACCACCGCGAGCAGCACTGACATCGCTTCGAACCGATCCATTCCATCCTTCCATAAATTGAGAGGTAATCTCCTGAAATCGCAGGATACCCTATCGGTTTTGGATATCCTAGCTTTCATGACGTCGGGGATCTTCCCCCATTGCCACAATAAGGAGAAAGACATCATGCCCGATCTTTCGCGTCGTGCCTTTGCCAGCGCCCTTCCTTTTGGCCTCCTCGGGGGAGGACTGATCCATAGTGCGCAGGCCATCGCCGCAACGCCGGAACCGGTCGCGACGCTGGCCAGCGTAACCCCGCTGGCGCAGATCCGCATCGGCCGCTTTACGGTGACGGCGCTGACGGATGGTTATGCGGATATGCCTTATAACTTCTTCCCGGGGCGGGATCCGGCCGAGGTGGAACAGGCGGCTGCCGCCCAGTTCACCGCCAGGCCAAGCGGAGTGCGATTTCTGTTCAATCAGTATCTCGTCGATGATGGCCAACGCCGCATCCTGATTGATGCCGGCGCAGCGGGCTCCATCGGGCAAACCGGCAACCTGCCGCAGTCCCTCGCCAGGCTCGGTCTGCGGCTTGATCAGATTGACGCGGTGATCGTGACGCACATGCATCAGGACCACATGGGCGGCCTGATCGCCGGTGGCAGGAACAACTATCCGAACGCGGAAGTCTATATTGATCGGCGCGACGTCAAGCATTGGACCGACCCGGCCAAGCGTAGTGGCGCACCGGATTACCTTCAGACCAGCTTTCAGATGGCGGAAGAGGTCGTGCGTCTCTACCCCAGACTTCAGGCGATCGACGGGGAGCGCGAAATCGTGCGGGGCGTCTCGATTGTCGACCTGAGCGGACATACACCCGGCCATATCGGTGTTCGCGTGGAAGATGAGGGAAAGAGCCTTATCATGGTTTCAGACATGATCTTCCCGGTCGTACACCCGGCAGCGACTGACGTGTTCTTTCTGTTCGAACAGGACCGGGCAGCGGCCAAGGCAATGCGCGACCGCTTCTTTCCCCGCGCCGCTTCGGAAGGCACACTCATAGCGGCGACGCACATGCCGTTCCCGGGGCTGGGCCACGTCGTTGCCGATCGGGGACAAATCCGCTGGCAGGTTGCGGACTGGGCTTTGCAAGACTGAGGCCGGTTCAGGCCTCTGGAAAGGCAGATCGAAAATGAGCAGATATCTCGATATTGCCACGACTCCTTCCGTCGCGGCCGCGCAGGATAAGTATGGAAGCGCGGAGCAATGGGCGCGGATTGCCGCGCGCGGTGGCGTGGATGAAACGACCCGGGGCCAGCGCCTTGGCCCCGCAGAGGCAGGCTTCATTGGGGAGCGTGACGGTTTTTATCTTGCCAGTGTCTCGGAAACGGGCTGGCCTTACGTCCAGTACAGGGGCGGACCAGCCGGTTTTCTCACCGTTCTCGAGCCGGCACTCCTGGGCTTTGGAGATTTTCGCGGCAACCGGCAATACATTACGACAGGTAATGTGACGGCAAATGACCGTGTGTCACTGTTCCTGATGGACTACGCGCACCGGCAACGCCTGAAAATCTTTGGACGCATCCGGATCATCGACGCAGCAGATGACCCGTCGCTGGCGGAGAGGCTGACCATGCCAGACTATTCCGCTCGGGTGGAACGTCTTGTCCTCATCGGCGTAGAGGCTTTCGACTGGAACTGCCCCCAGCACATAACGCCGCGCTTTACACTTGCTGAGCTGCAACGATGGCGACAGACACCAGGCGCGGCGCCTTGAAGTTGGTCCGAGGCGCCCGCGATGACGGCTTTTATGAACGATGTGAGCCGTTTGCGGAAATCATGTTTGCATTCGGCTCACGTCTGTCATCAAGTAGACTGCTTCGACGGAAATGCCCTCTCCTTTTCCAGGTAAGCAATAACAAAAGCGAGAGACAGCAGCGCCAAAACCGACCAGGCGAGCCAGTTGATGCCGGAGTGTTCGAGCAACAGGCCACCAATGATGCCGCCGCCCGCAATCGCAAGGTTCCAGGCGGTCACGATCATGGCTTGCGCTACCTCCGACGCCTTTCCCGAGGTTTTGGCGGCAGCGGTCTGAAACAGTGTGGCTGCGCCACCGAAAGCCAATCCCCATACACCGGTTGCCAGCCAGAAGAATTCAGGCACGTTTCCTCCGAGGCCGAAGGTCAAGGCGGCGCCAGCGAAGAGCATGATGCTTGCCAGCACAAGTTCGCGCAGCCAGCGCCCAATCAGATAGCCGACTATACCAATCCCTGCGATGGCCGTTACCCCGAACAACAGCAGAACAACGTCGAGCTTCTGAGTTAATTCCGCGGGAGCCACGAGCGGGGCGATGTAGGTATAGAGGATGTTGTGCGCCAGGACGAACAGCAACGTCACCATCAAGACAGACTTGATCCCACCTGTTGCCAACGCTCCGCTGATCGTGATCCGTTCGTTGATCGTGGTGCCCGGAAATCGGGCACCTTCACCAACACCCAGCCGATCAAAACCACAGTGAGCGCGGTCATGGCCGAAAATGTACTTCGCCAACCGATCTCAGACCCTATCAGCGTCCCGGCGGGAATACCCAATGACAGGGCCAGCGGCGTACCGACCATCGCGACAGCGATGGCGCGCCCCTTCAGCTCATCCGGAACCATGCGCGCCGCGTAACCGGCAACCATCGCCCAAAGCAGGCCTGAGGATACGCCGGCAAAAAATCGCGCCATCAGCAGGATGCCAAAACTGTCCGTGACGGATGTTATCGTATTGGCAACGGCAAAACCGGCAATGGCGCAGAGGAGAAGTGGTTTGCGGCGAAACCGCTGGGTGGCTGCGGTGAGCGGAATTGCCGCCACCAGAGACCCTATGGCGTAAACCGTGACGAGTTGGCCGACAACAGCGGGGCTGACGCCAAGGTCCGTGCTCATTTGTGGAAGAAGCCCTGCTGGCAGGGCCTCCGTCAAAATGGTTATGAAGCCAGCCGTGGCAAGGGCAAGCAGCGCCGCCATCGGCAATCGATTGCCATCTGATCCTGCGGCCGTTTTGCGGTTGTCCGGGAACGAATGTGACATGGTGTCAGCCCGTCTTGCCCAATTTGGGCAAAACGACATCACCGACAGTGTATGTATGGAATTCGCTGGTGGAGACGGTGTCGAGCTTACGGAATTTTTCAACGAAAACCGGATCTGAAAAGAATTCGTCTACGTTGCCCGCCCCCTGAATTGCTTCGATATTGACCACGGTCAGCCCGTCAGTGCTCTTCGCAAGATTGCTCCACAGAAACCCGGGCTTTCGTTCTGCCACGTAGTGGACCACGTCCTGAATGATTTGAAACGCTTCATCCTGCTTGCCCGGATGGGCATGAATGACATTGACGATGAAAGTTGTCGGCTCCGGGGCGATGGCAAATCCGGCGGTGAATGTGCTGTCCATATGTTTTCCTTTCGTGAAAATCGGTACCCATTGTCGGGTCCCACTGGATATCGGCCGAGCGATAAGCGATAAACAGTCGCGTATTCCAATCAGAGCGGAATAATATTCCTTAATGGGAACGATATGGATAAGCTTGGGACGCTGAGTATTTTCGTTCAGGCGGCGGAAGGCGGCAGCTTCGTTGCAGCCTCTCAAAGGCTGGGGCTCTCCAGCTCCGCCGTTGGCAAGGCCATTGCGCGGCTTGAGCAGGAGATGGGAGTACGGCTTTTCCATCGCTCGACCCGCAGCATGACGCTGACGGAGGAAGGGAGCTTTTTTCTCGATACCTGTCGGCGCGTTCTGTCTGAGCTGGACAGGGCGCAGGCGCAGCTTTCAAGGTCCCACAGCGAACCTCATGGCCTGTTGCGCGTGAGTTTTCCGCTGACGGGAATGCTGCTTATGCCGGCAATATGCGCATTCATGAAAGCATATCCCGACATCACGCTGGATCTCGATTTTACCGACCGACTGGTTGACGTGATAGAAGAAGGTTTCGATGCCGTTGTCCGCACTGGCGAGGTGCGCGACACGCGGCTGATGAGCCGCAAACTTGGTTCTTTCCGACACCGGATAGTCGCCTCGCCTGCCTATCTGGAGAGAGAAGGCATCCCGCTCGTTCCCGAGGACCTGTCAAGTCATCGCTGCATGCATCACCGATTTGCCAACTCGGGCAAACTGGAGCCATGGCCGCTGGCCAGAAGCGGCAAAGATCTGCGCATCGCGCTGCCGACGACGACGGTTGCCAGCACGCTTGAACCGCTTATCCACCTTGCAGAAAACGGCTTTGGCATAACCTGCCTGCCACACTTCGCCGTGGCTCAACAGATCGAACAAGGCACGCTGGTCTCGATACTCCAAGACTTCACAGCAGAAGCGGGTGTTTTCCGCGTCCTTTGGCCGACAAGCCGTTATCTATCGCCAAAAATCCGCGTGTTCGTTGACTTCATGGCTGATAATCTTTTCGTACCGGAAAGGGCTGCAGCTCATGTCAACGGGCAGAAAGCTGGCTAGAGGTTTCCGCCATCCCGCTGTTCCGCCGGGCATGAACCGAGCGGGGCAGGCTCCAGCGATGCCTGCGCCGGTTAGCGGGCCATAAATGTCGGCCTTGTCAGATGCTGGACAACGGAACGCGTAACCCCGCCGAACACCCATTCCCGAAGTCTTGCGTGGCCATAGGCTCCCATCACCACAAGATTCGCACCTACTCTCTCGGCGTGATCATCCAAAACGTGAGACACCAGGCGATCATTGCGCGGCACGACTTCTGCTGACACGTTTTCGACGCCGCGAGAAGAAAGATAGGATAATAAGCCTGCCGCCGGATCGCGTAGATCGCGGTTATCGTCAACGATGACAATGTGGACCGACCCGGCGAGCTTCAGAAGGGGCACGCTGGCCCTCACCGCAGAAGACGCCTCCGCGGTTTCCTGCCAGGCAATCATTACAGTCGGATTGTCGAAAACCAGCGATGCTGCGGGGTCGAACAGCACAGGCACGTCGGCATGAAACCAGGCACCGTCAAGAACGGCCTCCAAGGTGTTTTGATCGCCGAGAAGATCGGCACCGATCATGACAAGATCGGCTAGTCTCGCCCTCCGATCAACCTCGTTATCAACGCTGAACACTTCCGTATAGGCACTTTCCACATTGTAGGGGATACCCGTGCCAGCCAGGAAACCTTCGAGTTCCCGCACCGTCTTATCAATCTGCGCTTGGTCCCTTTGCCTTTCCTTCATCCAGGGAACAGAGACATTGCTGACGTGTGCACCGATGGGAGGAACGGCGGATGTGCCAATAACAAAAACGGAAAGATATCCGCAGAGGGCCTTCGTGGCGTTTACCACGGACAATATTTGGGCTTCGCCAATATTGGGACTGCATACGTGTAAAATAGCTAGGTCTGTCACTGCCGCCCTCCGCCCCTGGCATCCTGCTCAACCGCTCTTTCGACAACTCCTACATATCAAGTCTTAAGGTGGATATCTTTTTCGAATGCAATTTTTAATATATGTAAAATACCTGTTCAATGTCGAGCAATCGTCAGAAGGTCGCATATGCTTCCGTATGAAACGACAAGAATAATCCGGATGCTATTGCCAATCTTCCCAATCCTCGGGCTCGCGGTAGGCGTCGGGGCACAATACGGCAATCTTATCGGACTCTCAAAATTCGCGCTGATCGCCGGGACAATTCCGGTTCTCCTCACTCTGGTTTTTCAAATCCTGAAAAGTCTCCGCGCGGGTGAACTCGGGCTCGACCTGATCGCCATGATATCGATGACTGGCGCGCTTGTTTTTGGCGAATACATGGCGGGGGCCGTCGTGGCGCTCATGTATTCCGGCGGGCAATATCTTGAGCATGCAGCTGAAGGACGCGCCAGACGCGAGATGACCGCCCTCCTGTCGCGAGCCCCCAGGAAAGCCAACCGGCGAAACGGCAATCACATCGAGGAAGTTTCAATTGAGGAAATCGACATGGGCGATGTCCTCGTCGTACGCCGTGGCGACCTTGTCCCCGTCGATGGGATAATTGGCGATGACATCGCAACGCTCGATGAATCTGCCCTGACGGGCGAACCGCTGCCAGTCAAGCGGAACAGGGGTGAAACAGTTCTGAGTGGCGCTGCCAACGCCGGCGACCTCTTCGAAATGACCGCGACGACACGCGCCGCGGACAGCACATATGCCGGAATTTTGCGCCTGGTGGAAACCGCCCAACGCAGCAAGGCACCCATGGCGCGAATGGCTGACCGTTACGCACTTTTATTCCTGGTGGTGACGATTGGGCTTGCCTCGCTAGCGTGGATGCTGTCCGGAGATCCCGTTCGCGCGGTTGCAGTTCTCGTCATCGCTACCCCATGCCCGCTGATATTGGCCGTTCCAATCGCCTGGACGGCCGGCGTATCTAGGGTGGCGCGTCTGGGGCTTCTCGTAAAAGGCGCCCGTGTGCTGGAAGGCCTTGGAACGATCCGTATCCTCGTTATCGACAAGACTGGAACACTGACGGAAGGTTCACCAACACTTTCGGGGATCGATGCAGCAATCCCTGAGGCAGAGCTTCTGAGATTATCCGCATCCCTGGATCAGGCATCGAACCATGTGGCGGCAAAAGCCCTGGTGCAGGCAGCCCAGGCCCGCACCATGGAACTCTCACAACCGACGAACGTCGCCGAAAATCCTGGCGAAGGTGTCTCCGGCATCGTTGACGGTCGAAACGTGGCGATTGGGGGAATAGCCTATATCGCCGATAAGCTTGGCATCGACATACCACACGCCGATCGCCCCGGAACCATGGCAGCTGCGGTCGCAATCGATGGCAACTTCGGTGGCATTCTGCTCTTTTCGGACAGGCTCCGAGACGGAAGCGATGCCGTTCTCAGAAACTTCAAGGAGATTGGCGTAAACCGCATTATCCTTGCGACCGGCGACCGGCAGGATGTCGCAAAAATGATCAGTGCGGATCTGCCTCTGGACGAGGTCCGTGCGGAACTTTCTCCGGCACAAAAGATCGAGATCGTAAACGCAGAAAAAAGGAAACAGCCCGTTCTGATGATTGGCGACGGCGTCAATGACGCGCCAGCCCTCGCCGCAGCGGATATCGGCCTTGCAATGGGGGTCCATGGCTCAGCCGCAGCAACCGAGGCCGCGGATGCCGTCCTCCTTGTGGACCGCCTTGACCTGGTGGTTCAAGGCATCAGAATTTCGAGACGGTGTCGGCAGATTGCCACACAGAGCGTCGTCGCCGGCATGGGATTGTCGACGCTCGGCATGCTTGCTGCTGCATTTGGTTACCTCACAGCCGTTGAAGGCGCATTATTGCAGCAGGTCATTGACGTGGTCGTCATTCTCAATGCCCTTCGTGTACTCAACATCAGGACGGGTTGATCGACCCGTCACGCCTCCCGGACGGGTAACCAGACATGGCATCCGGTTCCCGACGACTATTTCGACGAGGGTGACCCTCTGAGACGGACCGCGATTCCCAGCATTTGCAGCGTAAACAGAGCCCTGTTTACTGTTGCGTACTTATCCTTCCTTTTCATCTCAAGCAGGATGTAAGCGTCAACGGGGGTCAGGTAGTGCACGCAGGTCTGTCCTTGCTTTTCCTTTTGAGTGCCATGTCAGGGGTATCGGCAGCGGAAGATGACGTCGACGAGTTGGCCCGCAAGGTCTCCAACCCTGCATCATTCATGATAAGCGTCCCTGTCCATTCGGATTTCGACATCGGTCGCTGGGGCGGTAGCGACACATATTCGGCAACCCTGGACATTGAGCCGGTCATACCCTTCGCGCTGAACGACGACTGGAACATGATTTCTCACACAGATTTCCCGATTGTCTACAATGATCCAATCGGTACGCCGGGGGGAAAACTGGGGCTCGGGGATATCAGTCAGAACCTCTCCTTCACACCCGCGCGGCATGGACCGCTTATATGGGCCTTTGGACCGGAATTCTCCCTTCCGACGGCCACGGACGACCGTTTCGGAACCGGAAAATTGTCGATAGGTCCTTCAGGGCTGTTACTTCTTCAGACAAAATCAATGAGCCTGGGTTTATCGGCAAGCCATCTCTGGTCGGTCGCAGGTGCGGGCGACAGACCACGCGTCAGCCAGACCGAACTGCAGCCATTCATCGCGTGGCACATTGGCGGTGGTAAGACCATTTCCGCCAATCTGGACTTCAATTACGACTGGGTGGAAAGCGATTACACCCTGCCGGTGTCGTTGTCATTCTCCCAGATCGTCAAGGTCGGCGAGCAGACCCTCAGCCTTTCGCTCGGTGCCAAGTACTATATAGAAGGCCCTGACGATGGGCCTCAATGGGGCATCAAGGCGGGCGTGACGTTCCTTTTCCCGCAGAAAACCGCCATGCAATGAGCGAGCGTGCCACCGAAGCTACTTTGCGATGAGGATAGGCATTCAGACCGCGTCCGGGGCGACAATCCGACTGACTGACACGGATGTGGTCACCTCCGGCACATCCGCCTACGGGATTTATCTTCTCGGTGGCAGCAACGTCGTAATGGAAGGTGGCTCCATAAGAACGGTCGGAACCGGAGCGAGAGCGCTCTGGAGCGCGGGCGGCGCGAACACGGCGACGCTTACCAATGCGCTGGTGGAAGCGGAAAATTCATCCGCCATTCTGGCATGGGGTGCTGGCAGCACCTTCGATCTCGACCTTTCAGGTTCAACGATGATTGGCAATAGCCGAGTGATAGAAGTCGGAAGCGGAGGGTCGCTTGATCTCGACGCGTCCCGCAGCAGCCTGACGGGTTCGGCGACGACGGCTACAGGCAGCACCTCCGATGTCTCGCTGACGAACGGAAGCATCTGGACCATCACAGGATCCTCGAACCTGACCGCCTTGTCAAACACCGAAAGTCTGATCCAGTTTTCGGCGCCATCCTCCGATCCGCTGCTTTTGCCGAGCTACAAGACGCTCTCGGTCGGCGCATATGGCGGAATTGATGGGCGTATCGGCTTTAACGCCTATCTCGAGGATGACACATCTCCTTCCGACAGGTTGATCATAAACGGCGGGACGGCATCGGGCAGCACCGGTGTGTCAGTGAACAATACAGGGGGCGGCGGAGCGCTCACAACCGGAAACGGTATCCTTCTCGTCGACGCCATCAACGGAGGCAACACCGGTGCACAGGCCTTTACGCTCGCCGGACCCGTCGTGGCAGGACCTTACGAATATTCCCTGTTCAGAGGAGCGGCGGACGGCACTGCGGCCGAAAACTGGTATCTTCGTTCGGAACTGGCACCTGTGCCCCCCGGCCCCGATCCCACGCCTCCCGGACCTGACCCTCTGCCCGATTATCGCCCCGAGGTGTCGCTCTATGCGGCGATTCCCACCATGGCGGCCATTTACGGTCGGCATATGATAGATACGCTTCACGAGCGCGTTGGTGACGAGGAGCAACGTCAGCGCTCCGAAGATGCACAGTCGCTATCGACCGAACCGCGTACATGGATGCGCGCGATCGGCCACTGGGGACATCGCTCTGGCGATCCCCGGGGGATATATGACGGTGCGCCTGAGTTCGACTATCGCTTCGCTGCGTTTCAGGCGGGATTGGACCTTTATTCCAATGAAGCCAACGGGTTGACCGATCGCGCGGGTTTATACCTTGCCTACGGTCATGGCATCATGGATGTGACCCAGGACCGGATTTTCGAAGAGCGGAGCGCAGGTCGCAACCAGTTCGACGCCGTCACGCTCGGCGGATATTGGACCCGTCTGGCAGACGACGGCTGGTATCTGGACGGCGTGCTTCAGGGAACCTGGTACGGCTTCAATACGAGATCGAACCGCAGCACGGCAATTGGCTTTCCGGAACAGGACGCCGATGGCGTGGGTCTTGCCGCATCGCTGGAGGCTGGGCGTGCTTTTCATCTCGCGGACGGCTGGCAGATCGAACCTCAGGCACAGCTGGTGCTGCAGACGATCCGGATGGGGGACTTCAACGACGGGGCGGCCGATATCGACTTCGACACGTCGAACTCGGTTACAGGCAGGATCGGAGCGCGGCTCGCGCGATCCTGGAATGCAGACGGCACGGATAAAACGTCCCAGAGATCTTATACGGTGTGGGGCCGCGCGAGCCTGTGGCACGAATTCGCGGCGGAAGCGCAGACGGACATATCGTCCGCCAACGGCCCGGTTGCCTTCGCAAGCGACCTCAAGGAAACCTGGCTCGAAATCGGGATTGGCGGCACCACACGGCTATCGCAGAGCACATCGCTCTATGGAAACCTCAACTTCAGCACGACTTTCGACGCCGACCAGTACGCCTGGAACGGGAAGTTGGGATTGAAGATGACGTGGTAGAACCGGACCACGCCTTGAAGGGATCAAAGAGCGTGCCTGGCTCGCGCGGGCGGCGGGGCACCTCTCCTGATCATCCTGGCAAATAGGAGCCTGAAAATGTGGTTTCCAATCCTGGCACGTCTTCCCTTTGCGATAGCGGGTATCATTACGGGGTGGTTCGTCGCAGATGGAACGGTCAGGTTCGACATCGTCCAGCTCGGCGTATCGCTGGTCATGCTGGCGGCGTTTCTCGCCGGCGGGCTGTATGCACCAACGATCTTCAGGTGGCTGGGAAACGTGCGGGACAGAGAATAAAACCGGCATGCCGGGCGGTGTTGCGTTGACTGATCCGCAAGGAGGCCAGCATGAGGCAAATTGTCATGTCTCGACGGAGCCGAGCTGCGGCAGCAAGCAGCCAACGCCTGAGACCGCAAGCGAAGGGCTGCCGCCTATTTTCGCCAGGCGCGGTCCATGCCATTGTGTTCATGCACGTTTTGAAGGCTAAGGCAGGTTCGCATGCAGCGATTTTCATTGGGATCCATCGATCTCAATCTACTCAAAGTCATCTACGCCCTCGTCGTCAAAGGCAACATGACGGCCGCAGGCGAGTATATCGGTCTCTCCCAACCCGCCATGAGCCATGCGCTGAAGCGCGTTCGTGCCATCACGGGTGATGAATTGTTCCGGAAGACGTCAGGCGGCTTCGTGATGACGCGGTTCTGCGCTGAGATTTTTCCGGCAGTGCGGCGTATCATCGAAGATACCGAAACCGTGATGTTGTCACATCTCAAATTCGAACCGGAAACATCGCACCGCGCCTTCAGGATCGGAATGAACGACTATTTCTCCGTCGTCCTGATGCCTCGCCTGATTGAACGTGTGCAGGCGAGGGCTAAGCATTGTGTGCTGGAAGTCATTCACATGCCGCGCACGGGCGTAGCCAACAATCGAAACTTCCTCCCCGTCGTACAGGAGCATCTCGATGAAGGCACGATTGATGTCGCCGTCATGACGGCGGACAATTTTCCGGCCCGTTACCGCTGTACCTCACTCTTTACGGAGAGGCGCGTCTGCATCATGTCGGCCACCAATCCGGCCGCGCAGAAGCCGCTGACGCTGGACGCGCTGCTGTCGCTTGGACACGTCAAGGTCACCTCCGCGCCAAGCCGTCGTGGCTGGATCGACGAGCGGCTGGACGCCATGGGGCTTGAGCGAAGAGTCGTTGCCGTCGTGCCGCATTTTTCTGCAGCGGTGGCGATCATCGCCCGCAGCGATCTTGTGGCGATCATGCCGGAAAGCGTTGCAAAACTCTTCGAACGCTCGCACGAACTGCTGCTGCTGGAATCTCCCTTTGCAGAAGAAAAACAGTCGACCAGCATGATCTGGCTTGCCGAAAAAGAACGCGATCCGGCAAGTCAGTGGCTGCGGGAGCAGATTTCCGACTGTTTCATCGGGGACGCGCCCTGATGGATCAGCGGCCTTGCAGCATCATCCGGTCGTCAACTTTGCGCGGATGAAATGATCGGCGACGCCAAGGAAATTTTCCATGGTCACCGCCGGCAATTCTTCCTTGAAGCTGCCGTCATTGCGGGCAATCGCCAGATGATCAGGGATTGCTCTCCTGTTGACGAAAACCATGTCGAGCGCCGGCAGGCACAGGATGAACTGCCCGAAATGGCCGGCGGCAACACAGGCGCCCTGCCATTCCGGCGTCTCATCCGTCACCACGGGAATCCACCAGAGATAGCTGTAGCCGGCAATCCGCGACTTTTCGCTCTCATTCATGCTTTCCGCAGGAACGCGGATCTTTGTGCTTTCTGCAACCCATTCGGTCGGCATCACCTGCCTGTCGCCCCAGCGACCCTGTCGGACCATCGCAAGCCCCAGCCGCGCCATGTCGCGCCCGGACAGGAAGAAGTGATAGGCAAGGTATCGCGATGCGCCCTCGTAACCCATCATCCGTTGGCGAGAAGGGTCGAAATCCTGCATTTGCATCGCCCCTGCGAAATCTTCCTCGAATGCCTTGAAGACACTGCGGCCGGTCAACTGTTCAAAAGCGGCCCCGAGAACGTTGAAATCCCAGTTGTTGTAGTGGAAATACGTGCCGGGTTTCTTCGAGCCGCGCTCGGGAATGTTCTTGGTATTGCTGCCGGGGCTCCCAGGCCGATGGTAAACGCCGGAACTGCTGATCAGAAGGTCCCGCAGCGTCGCCGTCTTTTCGATAGGCAACAGGCCGTGATCCTCATCGATGCCGAGGTCCGCCATGGTCAGATCGAGATCGATCTTTCCTTCGGCAACGGCTTTGCCCATCAGCATCGACAGGATGCTCTTGCGGGTCGAGGCAAGATAGCTCACCTCGGAAATATCACCGTAGCTATAGAGGATTTCGCCACCGGCAACCGCGATAAACGACGTGGTCGGCAAGGCGTCCAGAGCCGCATCGACTTTCGAGCGAACATCGGCGGAAAGACCGTGGTCGGCAGGATTAGCTACCTGCTTCCATTCCTGTGAGGGAAATTCCTGGCTTTGCTCGGCAGACAAATGTTCCAGAGGTGCTGAAACAGACATATTTCTTCCTTTTGCGGTTTTGGTTTTGGATTTGCCGACGTCAGTCGTTCAGATGGCAGGCGCTCTTGTGTCGCGAACCGACCGAACGCAGCTCCGGCCGCTCGACACGACAGCGCTCCATCGCCAGCGGACAACGCGGGTGGAAGTGGCATCCTGACGGCGGTGAAAGCGGGCTTGGTATTTCGCCTTCGATGGCGGTAAAACTGCGCTGCACGGGATCGAGGCTTGGTCGTTCCTGAAGAAGGGCGCGGGTATAGGGGTGATTGGGATGGGCGAACAACTCCTCGACGGTCGCCTCTTCCACGACACGGCCGAGATACATCACCACGACACGATCGGAGATATGCTCAACAACGGAGAGGTCGTGACTGATGAAGATGTAAGTCAGGTCCAGCTGTTCTCTGAGGTCGAGAAAAAGGTTGAGTATCTGCGCCTGGATCGACACATCAAGAGCCGCGACCGACTCGTCACAGATCAGCATGTCCGGTTGAACCGCAAGCGCGCGTGCGATGCCGATACGCTGGCGCTGCCCGCCGCTGAACTGATGAGGGAAGCGGGACGCCATTGACGGATCAAGGCCGGCGCGCGCCATCTGCTGGTTGACGTAGTCATCCAGCTCCCGCGCCGTGGTCAGCCCATGATGCAGTGGCGCAGCACCAATGATCTCACGCACCCGCTGCCGCGGATTGAGGGAGGAGGACGGGTCCTGAAAGATCATCTGGACCTTCAGCCGCGCCGTCTCCGCCTCGTCGCCCTGCATGTCCTGAAGGCGCTTGTCCCGAAAGAGCACGGTTCCGTCTGACGCCTGCAGCAGACCGGCCACCACCCGTCCGAGCGTCGACTTCCCGCAGCCGGATTCTCCGACGATACCGACGACTTCGCCTTCTGCGACAGTAAGACTGACGTCATCCAGAGCGCGGACGACGGGATTTGGGGATTTCAGGCCGATGAATTCGGCGCCACGTTCGATCAGGCCGGATTTGCGGCTGAAGCGCTTGCTGACGTTGCGGACCTCCAGTCGATTGCTCATGCTGGCGCTCCTTCCATGACGGGGTGAAAACAGCGAAGAAGTCGGCCTTCTACGGGCTCAAGTTGCGGTGGACTGAGACAGAGCTCGGTCGCTGACGAACAGCGGGGGTGAAAGGCGCAACCTTTCGGCATATTGGCAACGGAGGGCGTCGTGCCCGATATCTGTTTGAGCCTGAAACCGCGTTTGTTGTGCGCGGGAAGGCTCGCCATCAAGCCGTTCGTATAGGGATGCATGGGGCGTCGAAGCAGATCGGCCGTCTTGCCCTGTTCGGCGATGCGGCCGGCATACATGACCGAAAGGCGGTCGGCGAGGCCAGCGACGACCGAGAGGTCGTGCGTAACCCAGATGAGAGCAGTTCCCCTTTCGCGCGCGAGCTTCTGCACGATCGAGAGGATCTGCGCCTGGATGGTGACATCAAGTGCCGTGGTCGGTTCATCGGCGATAATGAGATCCGGTGACATCAAGAGTGCGATGGCGATGGCCACTCGTTGTCGCATGCCGCCGGAGAATTGATGCGGATAGGCGCTCAGCCTCTCCTCAGGGCTTGGAATGCCGACCATGCCCAAGGCATCACGCGCCCTCTCGCGGGCCACCTGCTTGCTGATATTTTCATGGGCACGCACCACCTCCATCATCTGCGTATCGATACGCAGCACGGGGTTGAGCGTGGACATCGGATCCTGGAAAATCATGGCAATCCGGTTGCCGCGAATGGAGCGAAACTCCCGTTCAGAGAGAGTCCGCAGATCCCTGCCCTTGAAAAGTATCTGGCCGCCCGTCACCTGCGCTGGCTTATCGATCAATCCCATGATCGACAGGCCGGTTACCGATTTTCCCGATCCCGATTCTCCCACAAGGCCCATCACTTCACCGGCCGCGAGGTCGAGATTGATGTCGTCGATAAGGGTGACGCGGCCTTCGGCGGTCACGACTTCAGTTTTCAAACCTTTGATTTCGAGCATGGCGGTCATTTCTGTGCAGCCTTCGGATCGAGCATTTGACGCAGGCGGTCGCCGACGAGGTTGATCGCAAAGATGGTTACGAGCAGCGCTATTCCCGGGAAAAGCGCGATCCAGTAGGTGCCCGACAACATGAATTCATAGCCGCTGGAAATGAGGAGCCCGAGCGACGGTTCGGTAACGGGCACGCCAAGGCCAAGAAAGCTGAGCGTCGCCTCAAGCGTGATGGCGCGCGCGACCTGCATGGTCAGCAGGACCACCAGCGGCGACAGACAGTTGGGCAGAAGCTGGCGAAACAGGATATTCCGGTGGGGAAGGCGCAACGACCTTGCCGCTTCAACATATTCGCGGCGCAGTTCGGTCAGTGCGGCGCCGCGGGCAGTGCGGGCATAGGTCGCCCACTCCACGAGCACGATGGCGAAAACGACGTTGCCGACGCTTTTCCCGAGCAGCGCAAGAATGAGGAGCGCCGAAAGGATGGTGGGAAAGGAGAGCTGAAGATCGACAATGCGCATCATCGCCGTCTCCACCTTGCCGCCGACATAAGCGGCTGTCAGGCCGAAAGCAGTGCCGATGATGAACGCGATGGCCGCAGATCCCAGACCGACGATCAGACTGATCCGCAGACCGTGGAGAATGGCGGAGAGCATGTCGCGCCCCTGATCGTCCGAGCCGAACAGGAAGGTGAATCCGGCGGACGCCTCCGATCCCGGCGGCATGCGGCCATCCATGATGTCCAGTTGCATCAGGTCGTAGGGGTTTTGAGGCGATAACATCGGAGCGAAGATCGCCAGAAGGGCAATAAGTATGATCAGGATGAGGCCGATGAGCGCAAGCGGTGAGCGTGAAAACTGCCGCAGGAATTGCAGCCCGGGTCGGAATTTTGCGGAGACGGGGATAGCTTGCATGTCACTCTCCCTGAAGTCGGATACGTGGATCGAGCAGCCTGTAGGTGACATCGACGACGAGATTGATGATGACGAACATGATGACCACAAGCATGAGATAGGCCACGATCACGGGGCGATCGAGCGCGGCGATACTGTCGATGATGATCTTCCCGACGCCGGGCCAGGCAAAAATCGTTTCGGTGACGACAGAAAAGGCGATTGTCTGACCGATATCGAGCCCGACGACGGTCACGACCGGTATCATGACATTCTTGAGGACATGAATGCCGAGTATGCGCGGTGGTGAAAGGCCTTTGGCCTTGGCAAACCGCACATATTCGCTGGACATCGCCTCGCGGACACCGGCTTCGGTCAGGCGCGTCACCATGGAAATGTTAAACAGTGAAAGGCTGATTGCCGGCAGCACCATGTGCCTGAGGCCATCCAGCGTGACGAAGGACCATGGAATGCCAAACAGGGTTTCGGTTGCACCGCGACCGGAACTCGGCAGCCAGCCCAGCTGCACGCTGAATATCATGATAAGCAGAATGGCTATCCAGAAGATCGGCAGGCTGAAACCGAAGATCGAACCGACCATGATCATGCGGGAAAATGGGCTCTCGGGCTTCCAACCCGCCATGAGGCCGAGGGGCACGCCGAAGACGAGCGACAGCAGGACGGCCGCAAAGGCAAGCTCCAACGTGGCCGGCAGGCGGGACAGGATCAGCTCGACAGCCGGCTCCTTGTAGACATAGCTGATGCCGAGATTTCCCTGGAGGACGCCTTTCAGAAACAGAAAGAACTGCTCGTAAAGCGGGCGATCAAGGCCGAGATCGGCGATCAGCCGGAGGCGGTCTTCATGCGTGGCTTCCGCCGGAAGCAGGGTTTCGATCGGGCTGCCTATCAGGTGAAGACCAACAAACACGATCACGGCCATTGCCAGAGCGACCAGTATCCCTTGCAACAGGCGCTGGATAATCCATAGGGTCATGATACCCTCAAAACATTGATGATGTGGCGCAGGCCCGCCGATTTCGACATGCGGGCCCTGTCAGATATACCGCATTTCAGGCTTTGCCTTCTTGCAAAAGCCGCTCATCTGCGCGCAGGAGGTGACGGTGACGGATCGAAACAATTCCGATCCGTCAGGCAGACTTATTCGGATATATCCTTCACGAGCGTACGCTCATCGATCCGCGGTGCATAGGACAGGCCTTTGCGCGTAACCCAGGCATTGCTCTGCTGGTAAAGCGGTATGATGGCGCCGTCATTTACCGCAACCTTGACCGCCTCCACAAGGGCCGTCTCGCGAGCCTTGTCGTCGTAGATCGTCATCGCCTTCGCGACGAGATCATCGAGTGCCGGATTGGAGTATCCGCTGTCATTTGAAGCACCCAGTCCACGCTTCGGATCAACGGTTCCGATAACGTTCACCAACATGGAGCTTGCATCATAGGTGGCGTTACCGAGCCCCAGCAGCTTCATGGAGAATTCCGATTTACGCGAAGAGAAGGTGGTCCACGGCAGGGCCTCCACATTCGTCTTTACGCCAATGCGCGTCCACATCTGCGCGACGGCCTGAACGACGGCAGGCGCATTGGGATAGCGGTCGTTCGGCACATGAACCGTCAGCTGGAAACCGTTCGGGAAGCCAGCATCGGCCAGCATCTTCTTGGCGCTTGTCGCGTCCGGCTTCGGTGGTTGAATGTCGTCGGTGTAGGAGAAGGCACCTTTGGGCAGCCACTGGCCGGATGCCGTGGCTGTACCTTTCATGATCTTATCGACGATACCTTGACGGTTTATCGCCACGGACAAAGCGTTGCGGACGCGCGCATCGGCAAGCGGATTTGTCTGCAGCGCTTCACCATTCGGCCCCTTTACATTGGCTTTCCAGCTCTCTCCCGAGGTCGTCGGCGCCAGATAGATCACGCGCAGACCGGGCGTGGAGACGAAGGAAAGATTTGCTGTCGACTTGAATCGCGCGATATCGGTTGCGGCGGGGGCGTCGATAATGTCGACATCACCCGCCAGAATAGCCGTGGTGCGCGCGCTGGCGCTGGAGATCATGCGGTAGGTCGCATGGTCCCAGGCCACTCTCTTGCCCCACCAGTCTGGATTGCGCTCCAGCCCAACTTCGATGCCCTGCTTGAAAGTCGAGAAGCGAAAGGCGCCGGTGCCGATTGCCGCTTTTCCGGAATTGTAGTCTGCTGTGTCCGCGCCCTCCCCGACGTGCCGGGATATGACCGCTATATTGGCAAGATCGCCCGGAAGGGTAGGCGCCGGTGCCTTAGTGGTGATTAGGACCGCAAGATTTCCATCGGTTTCGACGCTTGCGACATTTCTGATGAAACCGCCGAACCCGCCGGGGCTATTTGGAACATTTCCAGCGCGGCTGAGCGTGAAAACAACGTCATCGGCGGTGAAGGGTTTTCCGTCATGCCATTTTACTCCCTCACGAAGGGTGAAACGCCATTTGGTTTGCGAAACGGCCTCCCATTTCGTCGCAAGGCCCTCGACAAGCTGCCCTTCGGCTGTCCGCTCGGTCAGCCTGTCGAATATCTGCATGGCGATACTGTTGTTTGGAGAGGCATTATAAAAATGCGGATCAACCGATGTCACGGTGCCGCTCAATCCTACCTTAATATCCTTCGCAATAGCCGGAGAAACCGCAAAGCTGGCGCAGGCCGCCAAGCATAGAAAAACCGCACTTTTCCTCATTTCGTTCCCTTTTTTATTGATTTCTTTGAGCGATGAACCGCCTTGGCCACGTTGGCTCGTAAAGTATTATTCCGGCCTCCGCCTGATTTATCAAATGAATGTTTTTTCCATTCATCATTCGCCAGGCGAATATACGGCCGCGCCAAAGTCGGTTCAGGTGATCGAGAGCAACGTGCAAGGGAACTGGCCGGTCGCCTGTAATTCGATTGTGTCAAGGACAGCCGTTTATAGACGGCGCTTCCGAGTACTCGTGAAAAGAGCAGGTTGGCGGCCGCCGAGAAATAACGCGCTGAAACCGCTTAGCGAAAATCTGTCTGCGTATAGAAAACCGGCAATATGGGTATCATTCCCAACTCTTCGCCGGCAATGCTGTCGCTAATTCGTACTGAAGCAACCGCGGCGAAAGGCGGATGTAATCCCGAGGTGTTTTCGGATTGCGCGGCTCTTCACGTTTTGAAATGAGCAGTCACCGAAAATGAGTTCCCATCGGCGAACTATGCGGTCATGTCTTGCTCAGATCGTATGGGCACCTGCTCGACGAAACGCGAAGCAAAGAGTTGACAATATGGAAAATCCGGTTGCGTTGAATCGTCTTTCCGAAAACACGATCTTCCGTAAGGGCGATGTTTTCGTACTCTTCGGCGAATTGTTCGGTCGCGGGTATGCCACCGGCCTGCTAGACGAAGCCAGACGGGCTGAAATGGAGATTGTGGGGATCACCGTCGGACGGCGGGACGAGAATAACGCCCTGCGGCCGCTCGACGCCGAGGAACTGTCTTCTGCGGAGGCCCAGTTGGGCGGTAGGATCATCAACATACCGCTTATGGCGGGTTTCGAACTCGATGCGCCAGCAGGTGGCCCGACTCCAACCGACCTTCTGGCAAAGATGACGCTTGAGAGCTGGGAACACGACAGGCTCGACTGGGACTATCTGGAGCACTGCCGTGACATTGCCACTGCGCGTTTCAAGGCATCGCTGTCAAAGGTCATGACCGCTCTGGACGGAATGATCGCTAATGGCCGCAATGTTTTCTTCGCCCACACAATGGCCGGCGGCATTCCGAAGGCGAAGACATTCCTGGTCGTCGCCAATCGAATCTACAAGGGAACCGGCCCCCGCCACATGTCTTCTCAGACGCTGCTCGACAGCGATATGGGAAAGCTCATTCTGCAGAATTTTGACGATGTTTCTGCGAACACCTTTCGCCATCTCATCGACTTCAGCACAGCGATCCGCGAGCGCATCGAAGCCTCGGGCGGACAAGTGCGATATACGGCCTATGGCTATCACGGATCGGCGGTCCTGATCGATGGGAGCTATCGTTGGCAAACCTATACCAACTACACCCAGGGATATGCGAAGATGCGTCTCGAAGGCATCGCCGAGGATGCCTGGGCGAAAGGCATTAAGGCAACCGTCTACAACTGCCCTGAAATCCGGACCAATTCGTCCGACGTGTTCACCGGTATCGAGCTGCCCCTGATACCGCTGCTGCTTGCGTTGAAGAAGGAAAACGGGAGCGAATGGGCCGACGAACAATGGCAGGCCTGCGAGCAGCTACTCATGGACGGCTTAACCATGAACGATGTTTTCCGGAAGATCACCGACATGCAGGCCAGCGATGTCATGCGTCCATTCTATGATTTTTCGGCATGGCCAATGGCAAACAGCCAGGCACAGGCCGATTTGACCATCGGCACGTCAAACGAGATCACCCGGATGCATCGGGATGGCAAGACGATGATTAGTGATCTCCTGAGCAGTCTCGTTGTGACTGCAACAGGGCAACTGATCTTTAGCGAATCGTCTGAACCCGCGGGTCCCGTCCTCTGGCTCAATCACGATATTGTTGCCCGGCGACTTAACGCTTCCCACCTGCATTCTGAGTCTTCTGCGCCGCTCGTCGCTCAGGGGACGGCATCCCCGCATCCTGAGATGGCGTGACGGCCTCCCTAACCTGGCTTGGAAACCAGGCGTCTTGGCCTGGAGCGACAAATCCCGCCAGGGGAACGCCCCTCCAATTGGTCCCGTGTACTGGCAGCTTGTCGCAGGCGTCATAAGAAGCGAGTCCGTTGGAGCATCCAAGAAGGGCCGAAGCTCTTTTTTCCGCGACATTGGAACAAAATCGGAAGTGGCCCATTTCATCGGCGTACAATTCTCAGGGCGCTGAATGATCGACAACCAGAACTCCCGGCAGGACGCCAAAGACGCCGGTGAGCGTCTTGTGTCAGCCCATGCATCAGAAGATCCGTTTGCGGCCGCATTCAAGGCCACCCGCATGCCGATGCTGATTACGGACCCACGGCAGCCAGACAATCCCATCATTTTCTGCAACAAAGCGTTCTGCACCCTCACCGGCTACGAGGTTGGCGAGCTAATTGGACGCAACTGCCGACTCCTGCAGGGACCACAGACCGATCCGGACGCAGTCACCAAACTTCGTGACGCCGTTGCATCGCAAAAAGACATTGCCGTCGATATCCTCAACTACAGGAAAGATGGATCCAAATTTTGGAATGCACTTTTCGTAAGCCCGGTGCGCGACGTGTCCGGAGCCGTGATCTACTTTTTCGCCTCGCAGCTCGACTTCACCAATATCAAGAGTAAGGAAGCCGAACTCGCCCGCGCCCGGCACATTGCCGAGGAAGAAGTAGCGCTTAGAACGGCCGATCTGACCGAGGCCTTGCGCGCAAAAACGGCGCTCGTCCATGAGGTCGACCACCGCGTGAAAAACAATCTTCTGACGATCGCTTCCATCGTCAAGCTCCAGGCACGAATGACAGATAACGAGGTCGTCGAGCGGACACTGATGTCCGTGCTGAACCGCGTCGAAGCACTGAGCACCGTTCAACGCAAACTTCTGAACGATGAGGATGTTGGCCATTTCGACGTGGCGGATTTCGCCAACACCCTGATGCTGGACAAAATCGGTGCCTTGAAACGGACCGATATCAGTCTCACGACAGACCTTCACGAGGTCGTGGTTCCAGCAACCAAGGCATCTCCTCTGGCCTTGATCATCAACGAACTCATTGGAGACGCGATTGGCCGGGGACTGAAAGAAGGCGGTGGTGAACTGCATCTGGAAGTGAAGCGACTCAACGGTCACTTCCTCATTCGGGTCGTTGACACCGTTGTCCCGGTGGAAGTGGATAGCGAACAAGCCGCCTTCAGCAAGAAGATGCTGGAAGCGTCACTAAAGCAGTTGCGTGCAACGATCGTAAGGACCGTCGATGGTCGCCGTACTGACGTGCGGGTCACGCTCTCTGTAAAAGACTGAAAGGATATCGCGTGAAAATCTTGATTGTTGAAGACGAGGCTTTGCTGGCTATGGAGCTTGAGAGCGAGGTCGAAGAGGCCGGGCACGAGATCGTCGGCGTCGCCGCCGAAAGCAAGCAGGCTCTATCCTTGATCGAAAAGTCCTCGCCACAGTTCGCCTTTGTGGATATTCAGTTGCTGGACGGTCCCACGGGTATCGACGTCGGCCGTCATCTTGCGTCCCGTTCGATTCCCTATGTCTTCGTTTCCGGAAATCTGAAGCGGATTCCTGAGGATTTTGCGGGCGCCCTTGGTGCGATCGAAAAACCTTACACCATGAACGGACTGCAAAATGCGCTGGAATTCATCGACACCATTGTGAACGGTGAGCACCAGTCCGTCACCGCGCCTCCTAGCCTCGTTTTGTCACCCCGTTTGCTCGCCGCTCTGTCGGCGTGAAACGCACGCGTGATTAGGGATTGACCTTGAACTCACCATCTGAACGCATTGAAGCCGTTCGCAATTCTGGTTTGCTTGATGTTCAGGGCCAATCCGAATTCCAGGATATTATCGAGGTTGTCAAAGCCGGGCTGAAATCTCCGGTGGCACTGATTTCCATTCTTGATGAGCACCGGCAGGTCTTCATCGCCCATCTCGGCCTTCCGGAAAAATGGGCCGAGGCGGCAGAAACGCCGCTGACGCATTCCTTCTGCCAGCACGTGGTTCGCGACAAGATACCCCTCATTATCGGGGATGCTACGCTCCACGACCTCGTCAGGGACAATCTGGCCATCGCCGATCTCGGCGTGATTTCATACATGGGTGTTCCGGTCACCATGCCGGATGGCCTGGTAATCGGTGCGCTCGCGGCAATCGACGGAGAGCCGCGAAACTGGACCGAAAGCGAGCTGGAGTTGCTGAGCCGGATCGGGCGCGTCGTCTCCAATCAGATTGCGACCTTCCTCTCCGAGCGTCGATGGGGAACACTCTTTCAACAGCTGGAAGAAGGCATCGTCGTCGGCTCCGTGATCCGCGATCTTGAAGGATCGATCATCGACTGGCGGTTTGATACAATCAACCCGGCCTGGAGTGTTCTCCTTGGCTTGCCCGGAGATGGTGTCCCGGGCCGAACAATGCGGGATGTCTTCCCCGACTTCGAGGAAGAATGGATTTCCGATGTCGCCGAAGCGATGGAGACCAGGCAAAGCAAGCGTTTCACTCGCAAGATTCGCTCCCTGGATCGCTGGTTCGACGGCTATGTCCAGGCGACTGGCAACGATAAATTCGTCATCATCTTCGTTGACGTCACCGATCGGATGCGGGCGGTGGAGGCGCTACGCAACAGCGAGACGAAGCTGCGACTGATCGTCGAAGGCGCCAAGGATTACATCATCCTGACGCTTGATGAAAACCAACGCATCACCAGCTGGTTCGGCGGCGCGGAGGAGACTTTCGGCTGGTCGGAAGCGCAGATGCTCGGCAGACCGTTCGAAGAAATTTTTACACAGGAAGATCGGGCGGCGAATATTCCGCAGTTTGAGATCGAAACGGCGGGCCGCGACGGTGTTGCACTTGATCGCCGATGGCATCTTGCCGCCGATGGTACGCGGGTTTTTCTTGACGGCACCATACGCCCGATGCCCAATCACTCCTCATCCCATCTTTCCGGCTTCATCAAGGTTGCGAGAAACGCGACAGCCCAAAAGCTGTCGGAAGACCGGCAGCTCGCTTTTCTGGAGCTGGGCGAAAAGATCCGCGAACTCGACTCGGTCGCCGAGGTCGCTTTCGCAGCAGCGGAAATCATGGCTCGAAACCTGCAAGGGGCAACGCGAGCCGGTTATGGCATCGTCGATCCGATCGCCGAGACCGTGGAGATGCTGCCTGACTGGCGCGCGCCCGGGATGTTCACCGTTGCCGGCCAGCATCAATTTCGCGATTACGGTTCCTATATTGAAGACCTGAAGCGTGGCGAACTGGTCATCATAGCTGACGTTGCGGCCGATCCAAGAACCTCGGCGTCAGCGGAGCTTTTGAACTCGCTGGGCATCTCCGTCCTCGTCAACGTCCCTATTCTTGAGCGGGGCGCTTTCGTCGGCGTCATGTTTGTGCATTACGAAAAGCCGCACGAATTTTCTTCAGAAGAACGGGATTTCGTGCGGACGATTGCCGATCGCACCCGCGAAGCAATATCGCGGATACGTGCGGAACAGGAACAGCAGGTTCTCAACCATGAGATAAGCCATCGGCTAAAGAACACGATGGCGATGGTTCAGGCAATTGCGACCCAGACCCTTCGGCCCGTCACCGACAGAGCGCCCGTCGAAGCGTTTGTCAGCAGACTGCACGCACTTTCAAAAGCGCATGAAGTACTGCTCACTCACGACTGGTCATCGGCGCGTATGATGACCGTGATCGATACCTCACTTCGACAACTCTCTCTTCCGGATCGTTACCGTCTGTCAGGTTCCGACCTTGAAATCGGGCCGCGGACTGCGCTCAGCCTTGGCCTTCTCATGCACGAACTCGGCACCAACGCCCTGAAATATGGCGCCTGGTCGAGCGACAGTGGAAAGGTCATCGTGACCTGGAGGGTTGAGCCCGTCGGTGGCGATGGCATGGTTGTTGTCGAGTGGAACGAACAGGACGGCCCGCCGGTGGAACTGCCGTCGGCAAAAGGGTTTGGATCGAAGCTGATCCGCATGGGCCTCCTGGGAACCGGGGGCGTCGAGATCAATTACGATCCTGACGGACTGCGTGTGACCATGCAGGCGCTGGTTTCACAGCTTGAGCAGTGACATCGAGCCGAAGCCATAATGAGGGGCAACCATGATCGGCAAACCAGTTTTCGACCGACCGTCCATGGCTGCCGACTGCAACTGTCAGCACCAGGGCTCACCGGTGAAATACCTGCTAGTTTAGCGCTGAACCTGCAGTTAAGGATGTAGCCGAACAGCTCCAATATGGCTCAGCAAGCACTTTGAACGTGGCCTTCGCCCGGCGCATCGGCATTCCCTCTTCCTCTATGCGCCCTCATGACAGCGCGCAACGGCGAGGGGAAGGAGACAACCAATGGAATTCAGACAATGATGTTGGAGTATCGGCAATTTCTTGGCTGGCTGGCCTACTGAAAGAGCCGCCATCGAGGACGGCAGAGGTCGTCTGTCTAATTGGGAACCTGTTGGGCGAGTAGAGTTGTCCGGTAGCGCTGATCTGGCGTTTCTAGACCAGATTGGCACTTTCTCCTTGGACCTGAAAACGGCTGATAAGAATTGTCCTCAGGCTGGTAAGACCGATACCGGCTCATACACCAGGCAACATGGTCGTCGTTCAGCGAGGCGATTTGCGGTCGCTTCTCCGTCTCGACCAGATCTATCGGTGGGACGCAGCGCCTGCGCGGCCCGCCACTGAAGGGTTGGTAACTTTTATCGGCCTTCACATACGACCGGTATTTGCGGGAGCACCATTCATCTGATTTGTGCTCCGCGACATCAATCTCAGTCGCTTTTCCAAGCGGTAGACCGCTATCTTCTATGGATGGCTTCCTTCGCGGGACATCATTGGAAGCGAGGAGCGCGTCATCAACGTCAGCCGGTAAACGCTCATAGGCTTGCTCATTTGGATCAACACGCTTGACCTGCGTGGTCCACAACGGCTCCTCATTTACATCAAGAATGACAGGTGGCTGGGACTGTGACCTGAGATCGGATGCAATCCTCATTCCACCGCCAACAACGGGTAATGAGCAGAGAAACAGTAGGGAGCCGACGATAACGTTTTGCATGGCGCATCACTAAAAAGCATCGAAATATCGCCAGAGCAGCAGGACGGAAAATTTCGTGCCGCTCGGCACACGGGTAGCCGATCAAATTGTTGGTCGCGCCACCGCGACCAACGCTGAGTGGCCGGGAAAGCTGTCAGATCGAAAGAACGTCGATGATCTTACAGCCTGCAGGATCGATGAACGACGACGTGACATCTCGCCTCCATCGATCGCCCGGGTTACCGGCTTAGTTCATGATCCTGATGACCTTGCGGGTGCCGGGATCGACGATCGCGGTCTTTCCGTTAACGACGACGTAGCTGTAGGTCACATCCGGTGCATCAATCCTGTGCAGCTCCACCGTTTCCGGAAGGGCAGTGCCAACCACGACATCGACATTTGGCACATCCACTGAGGTGACCGTGTGCGCAGTCACGTATTTCTGGATCACAACTTCCTGTTCCGGGCTGATCACGACGGTCTGCGCGTGCAGAACGCTCGACGTGCCCATAACGATCATTGCAGCCGTCATTGCGAGGACTCGGGTTTTCATATCATTCCACCTTGGCAAGTGTTGCTTTTTGCCTGCGGTTGCAGGTGGGATTTCAAGCAAATTGCGCGGAAAGTGTTCCAGACAGGGCACAAAGTCCTATGCCCGGAACTGATGCAGATCGAAAAATATTGTTTGGCTGTAGAAATTCTGCCTGAAGGAGGAACACCCATGCAGATGAAACAGCTTTCTTTCCTGACGTTCGCAATACTGGTCGCCGGCGGAGCTCAGGCTCAGGAATCGACTGTAACCGGCGCCGCTGGCGGCGCGATTACCGGGGCAATCGTAGGCGGCCCGGTCGGCGCAGCCGTTGGTGGCGTCGTGGGCGCCGTCGCAGGCACAGCTATCGATCCGCCGCCCCCGCGCGTCGTTACCTATGTTCGGGAGGCTCCGATGCCGGCCGAGACAGTTGTCGTGAAGGAAAAGGTCGTTGTGGGCGAGCCGCTTCCTTCGACTGTGGTCATTCATCAGGTTCCGGACGAACCGAAATATTCTTATGCCATCGTCAACAAGCAGCGAGTAATCGTTGAACCGACCACGCGCAAAGTCGTGCAGGTTATCAACTGATGGCATTGCCTGCCGGGTTTTCTTCCCGGCAGGCCTTTTCCTGGGGGAATAAATTAGTATTTTCAGAAATAAAAAATCTTAATGCCTTCAGGCTTCGCTTTCCGTCCTCGAGATCATAATTTACTGTTGTCTGAAGTTCGCTGGGCTGACCCTCGGCGGCAAAGTCACAGGCACGCGTGTCACTATGTCAGGTCGCACAATCACTCGTCTTTCATCGAAGACCTTGGGCTCATTGTCACTCGCCCAACAGTTTTTCCTCGCCGGCGGTCTTGTTACGTTGGGTGCGACGGTTTTGATTGGATTGCTGGTGACAGATCAGATTGTTGAGACTGTAACAAGGAATGCAGGCTCGACAACCGCGCTTTATGTCGACAGCATCATTGCGCCTATCCTGCCGGATCTTACCCGCGCGGCAAAACTCGACGATTCCATCGAACGAACGCTGGATGAAACTCTGGGACAGGGTGCACTGGGCAGACGACTGGTTTCCTTCCGGCTGTGGACGAAAGACGGAACCATTATCTACTCGAACGACAAGCGGCTGATGAACATGGTCGTGCCACCTGGCGAAAACAGGACAAAAGCGTTTGCCGGCGAGCTCGTCGCAAATTTCGAAGAGGCAGGAGACCCAGAGAGCGACGCGGAGCGAGCGCTCGGGGAACCCCTCCTGGAGATATATAATCCCGTCTTGCAGCCATGGTCGGGAGAGGTGGTTGCCGTCGCAGAGTTTTATGAGCGGGCAACGGATCTTGAGAAAAGCCTGGCGCGAGCGCGCTGGAAGAGCTGGATCGTCGTCATCGCGGTTGCCTCTGCATTTTTCGCCGTTCTTTCCACAATTGTGCTCAAGGGCAGCAGGATGATCCGGCATCAACTGCGTGAGATCGAGGACCTGGCGCGTCGCGTGCAGAAAGGATCGCAGCGCACGGTGGCCTTGAACGAGCGGCTGTTGCGCAAGATCGGTGCCGATCTGCACGATGGGCCTGCACAGCTCATCGCCTACGCAGCACTTCGGGTGGACAGCGAGAAGCTCGTCAGTGACCAGACAAGTCGGAATGAACGAGAATCCGAGACGACATCGATCAAGGCCAGTCTGGATGAAGCTATCCGGGATATCCGCAACATCTGCCGCGGCCTTGTTTTGCCGGATATAGAAAATCTGCCCATCGAAGACGTTGTTGGTCGGGCAGTTGAACATCATCAGTCCCGTGCTGGTACGCGAATAACGACCTCAATTGAGGATGTGAACGCGCAAGTCGGAGTTCCCGTTAAAATCTGCGCTTATCGGTTCGTCCAGGAGGGTCTGAACAACGGTTGGCGCCACGCAGCATCAACAAATCAATGCGTGTCACTCCGACAGGAAGGCACAGAGATCGTCGCTACTGTTTCAGACGGCGGCAGTGGTTTTTCGTTCGACGAGATTGGACCCGATTGCATCGGGTTGTCAGGCCTTAAAGAACGAATTGAAAGTCTGGGAGGCCGTTTCGAAGTGCAGACATCGGCACGCGGAACGCACCTCACCATGAGACTGAACACCGTCGATGTGAGCGATCCATGACAGAAAATATAAAGGTCGTCATCGTTGATGATCACCCGATGTTTCGCTCGGGTGTATCGCAGAGCCTGAAAGAGTGTGGTTTCGACGTCCTGGGCGAAGGAGAAAACGCCGACGACGCACTAGCCCTTGCGACCAGATTAGCGCCGGACATCATCCTTCTGGATATCTCGATGCCCGGCAACGGCCTAGCGGCGATCAAATCCATATTGAGCCTGTCTCCGTCCATTCGAATTCTCATTCTCACAGCATCTGAGAGCGTGGATGATCTTCAGACAGCAATCCAGTCGGGCGCGGCGGGATACGCCTTGAAAGGCGTCGGCTCTCGTGAGCTGGTACAGATGCTGCGGACCATCGCAGACGGCGGGCGTTACATTCCACCCGAACTGGGCGCCAAGTTGCTGGCTGAAAGAAAGGCCGCATCGGAACTGATCGAGCAGCGTCAGGATCTGAGCAGAAGAGAGCGGCAAGTCATGGACCTCATCGCCATCGGAATGAGCAACAAGCTTGTCGCCCGCAAACTGGATCTCCACGAGAAAACGGTGAAGCATCACGTGACAAGGATTTTTGCCAAGTTAAAGGTCAGCAATCGCACGGAGGCGGCACTTCTTTGGAGAGATCGTATCTCTGCTCAGCGTGAGCCCTGAAACCTTGAACGATCCTTGACCGTCGCAAGCCGATCAACGATGACACGGCCCTTATTGTCGCGCATCGAATACCGGCCTTTTCGTAAAGTCTCGGTGATGCCATTGGCGTGGCGCACTTCGAGAGCCTGGCCAGACTGCTGAACGCCAGCCCGGTTCTGACCGGAATTTCCGGCTGCTCCAGGATCTGGTGCTTTCCCGCTTCCGCTTCCGCTCTCGTTTCCGTTCCCTTTGCCACCTCCATTTCCATGTCCGCCATCATTGCTGCCGCCGTTGCCGTTGCCGCCACCGTTCGCGCTTCCGTTTCCGCCGCTGTTACCGCCATTTCCGTTTCCATTGCCGCCGCCGTTGTTTCCTCCGCCATTACCGCCGTTATTCCCGTTACCGTTGCCGCCGCCGTTGTTCCCTCCGCCATTACCGCCGTCATTCCCGTTACCGTTGCCGCCGCCATTGCCTTGAGCGACAGCAACCCGAACACCAGCGGCCTGCAAGAATTGGACAGCGATCAACGCAACCACGGGCCGTCCGACCATGGGAAAGGTGAAGAGGTACTTAAGCATGTTTCTTCTTGTACGCACTCCGTTCTCCATATCTGCCGTCCTGCCGGAATGGACGCGAACCAATTATCTCTGCGCAGGCTGCCAGAGTTTGGCTCGGTTGAGAACTGACCTGGGGTAGTCTTGAACCCGCTTGTTCTGAAATAATCGCCGTCTGAAAGCGACTGACGTGATGGTTGCACAAGAGCCGCGCGTAAAACAAAGTGAAGAAACCCTGCACTTTCCCGCTGGCTCAGCGCGACCAAAAAAGCAACGTCGTCTCAAAAGTAAGCGTCAGCAGCTCCCGTCCGTATCGCTTTTCGGATGAGCATCGAGCTGCTTCTGGTGGCATCTCTTCAACATTTTGTCGATCAGGGCCCTGTCTCCGTTACAGTGATCCAGAATGTCGACTGCCTTCGAAATGCTCAGAGAGTATTTTTGTTGAAGTTGCTCAACGGTGTAAGGCTCGGGTCGTAAGCTCTGGTCCATCTTATCCTCTTTACGTTCTGCAATCAGATGCTGTGCGATCGATTGCGTATCCGAGACGCCGGGCGCGAAATGCGCCCATGATTGGCTTGTGTCGAGTTCTCCGGATCGTTTCCGGCTGGAGTTCCTCGAGCGACAACTTCCAAACAATCAACACTCATTATGCGGAGGGGTTCATCGATTGGGACTTAGTGCCCAAATTTGGGTGGGACTTATTCGACCGGAACGGAAGGAGGCCTTTTTCCTCAAAGCCGATCCTCGCACGGTGCGGGTGACATTCGCACCACCCCCAAACCCAAAGCTTCCAGATCGGCAGGAAGCCCGCGCGGCGGAGATATCGCTCCGCGGTAAGCGAGCCTCGCGCCAGTGAGGTCTCGACCCATTCCGCTGGCTGAATGCCAAGCTCCGTCGCTTTCCAGGCGCGCAAGCCAGCGCAACTAGCAAACGGGGGATACGAAGTATTTGTACAGCTGGTAATTGCGGCGATCGCAACTGCGCCATGATTCGGGCTACTCTCGACAAAAATGGCCAGCACTTCTCGCATGTTGAGGATTGCATCGCGAGTGCCGCAGACCTGGATCTTGTCCTGAGGTCGGCAAAAACCTGCAAGGCTCGGCTCGACCGTTGACAGGTCGAGCTCGCAAGGACAATTGAGGCCTGATTACTTGAAGAGTAAATCGGACGGAGGCAGATTGCCGGTCATCAGCCTCCGCCCGTCTTCCTGTGTCACATTTCGGGAAGAACAGCGATGTCGCGGACTTCGTTGTCCGTGCCGGTGATAGCGCCTACTTCGGTAGCGTTGCCGGTATCGAGATTAACGGTGTAAAGCATTTTGTTTGCAGCGAGATAGGCAGTGTTCTTTCCGGCTTCCGTGCCCTGAATGTCAAAAGCATAGGTGGCTGGCTTGTCTTTGAAACCCAGCTTGCCAATTGCTTTCAAAGTGCCGTCATTCGGCTTGGTCTGCTGGATCAAGGCGCCAATCGTCGCATCGATATTGTACATTGCGGTCTTTTCAGGCTTGCCGATGGAGTTGGTATAGGCGGCTGCGACAATGTTCGGCGTCTCGCCCTTGTGCATGTCACCATCTTCGAAGGCCAGGACACCGTCGACCGTCACTGCACCGGTGTCAGGATGGACACGGTGGTTGGTGGTGCCAGTCATGAAACGAAGACGATCAGCCACCGGATTGAAATCGACGACGATCGGAGCCTGTGTCACCGTCAGCGTCTTGTCCATTTTTGCGAGATCAGTGGCAGCACCGCTTTCAAGGTTGATGGTAACGATACGATGGTCCGCAGTAACACCGATCACTGTCTTGTTGGCGGGGCGGTAATCAATGCCGACGAGCTTATCGACGCCGGTTACTTCCATGGTCTTTGTAACGGCGGGCTTCGCGGTATCGAACATGACAAGTGTTTTGTCACTCGTCAGCCCGAGAACGGGTGCCGAAAAGGCTGTCGATGCCATGGCAGCAAAGGCGGCGGAGGCGGTCAGTGCGAAAAGGATGGTCTTCATGTCTTTCTCCCGTGCGTTTAACATTCGAGAAGGCGTCAGGCACTCGGCGCTTGACCCTTCATCATTGAAGACACCGCAAGGGAGGCGAATGGATGCAGGTCGTAAAAATAATTCTCAGGATGCATCCATTTGATCGCCGGATGGGTATAGTTCGTGAAAGCTGACGATTTTCACCGCTGGATCATGGAAGGATATTAATGGGTTCCGGGCCGGACGATCTGGATAAGGCGCTTGCTGCCTGCGCTAAGGGTGACCGTTCGGCATTACGCCGAATTTTCGATCAGGAGGCCGGGCGGTTGGTCGCCGTGGCGCAACGCATCGTTGGACGTCGCGAACTTGCCGAAGAGGTCGTGCAGGAAGCCTTTATCCGAATATGGACCCACGCTTATCAATACAGTGCGGACCGTGGCTCCGCGCGCGGATGGATTTATGCCATTGTTCGAAACAGAGCGCTCAATCTCCTGCGGGATGGCAAACTTGAACATTCGGTCGAAGAGGTAGAAGCGCTTCAGGAAGCCGAACAGGCAGACGCGATCATGGGTGCGTGGCACCGTCTGGACACACAATCGCGCCTGCGCGAATGCCTGGGATCGCTCGATGAGACAAAGCGGCACGGTATTCTGATGGCCTATGTTGGAGGCTATTCTCACGGCGAGATCGCCGGAAGGCTGCGCGTTCCACTTGGCACAGCGAAATCCTGGATCAGGCGCGGGCTTCTGACGCTTCGGGAGTGCATGGGATGATCTACGACCGCAAGGATATACCGAACCTCGCTGACGAGTATGTGTTGGGCTTGACCGAAAGCACCGCCGCCGCGGAAATCGAGGACGCCATGGAACGAGATTCCGAACTCAAGGCCGCGATTGCTGCAAGCCGTGAGCGTTTCCTGCCGCTCGACACCGCTATCACACCGGCAACCGTCAACGAGAGCCTGTGGCATCGCATTGAATCTGGGCTGACTTCGCAGCCTGTGACCCGCTACATGTCTGTTTCCACGCTCGCGAATGACAATAACAGCAAAGGCTGGAAGATCGCTGCGCTTTCGTCAATTGCCGCCGCATTGTTGCTTGCCATCGGTCTTGGATACAGCCTCATTCACAAGGCGGAGCCGCTTGTCGTCGCCGTTTTGATCAATGAGGCTGGAGATATTCAGGCGGTTGTCGAGGACTTTGGCGATGAACGGGCGATGATCCGTATACTGGCCGACTTTGCGGTGCCGAACGATAAGACGATAGAGGTATGGACGCTTCCGTCTCGAGAAATTGGGCCTGTTTCGCTCGGATTGCTGAAAGGCGTTCGCTCGGCTCGCCTTGATGGACCCGCATTGCCCACCCCGCGTGACAACCAGCTATACGAGATCACGCTCGAACAAGCGGGAGGATCGCCGACAGGCAGACCGACCGGACCGATCTTGGCCAAAGGGCTGGCGAAATTTCCGCGATGAAATCCACCGTCTGAGCGTTGCTTCAGCGCCTCATCCGACAGGCGATTTTTGTCCCATCTGCTTGCTTTCCAAATTTCCAGGAACATTGGCCCTCGTCTGTGGTTCGTCGTGGCACCAACCTCTTGAACTGACAGGACGGATTATGGCGGATGTATTTTGGCTGGTTGTTGTCGCTGGAGGCCCATTGCTGCTGGGTGCCGTGGTCGTTTATGTCCTGCTGCGTCAGCGCAGGTTATCCGCCAAGGAGCAACAAGAACAAGCTCGCAAGGTTCATAAGCTTTACGACGGAAAGTAACCGGAAGCGGAGACTGATATGAACTATAGAACCATATGGCCCTTGGTAGGGGCTGCGGCTGTGGCTCTCGCGATGACCGTGGCCGTCTACTTCGTCAGGACGACTCCGGATACAGCACCGTCAAATTCACCAGACAGGGGGCAGACGGAAGACCAAGCACCTGCGGGGCCTGCTGACAGGAATGCGCTGCCGGGCAGCCAGAACACGACGCCCTGACCACAATAGTCATTGAGGGAGAGTTTAACATGAAGCCATTCCGTGCCTGCTGCGCCGCTCTGTGTCTTTCGATGTTAATGCCCGCTTTCTCGAACGCGCAATCACCCGCGGACTTCACTGCCGAGGCGGCTTCCTTCAATCAGTTTGAGGTGGAGGCGAGCAGGCTGGCGCTTAAAAGCGCGCAGGATGACGCGACGAAAATGTTCGCTAATGACATCATGCGCGACCATGAGAAAGCGCTCGTCGATCTCGCCGATGCTGCTAAAAAGGACGGTACCTCGGTCCCGACGGACCTGAGCGCCGAATATGCCGAGAAGATGAGAGCTTTAGAAACCGCTTCACAAAGTGAGTTCGACCAGGCTTACCTCTCGACGCAGGTTTCGGTCCTTGAAGATGCGAAGACGATGTTCGAAGCCTTCATCAAAACCGGAATTGCAGGCTCGCTACGTGCATACGCTGAAAATCAGCGTGGCACCGTACGAATCTATAATGTGCGTGTTCAGGGCCTGACAAATCCGTGAAAGCGACCAGATCCACTCCAGCTCAACATTCGGAATTTGGATCACCATCGACAATTCAGCGGCGAGCTATGTTGACCCAGCTTGTCTGCGCCCGGCCGGCAACCGTACTTACGTTACACCGGCCGATCGATGAAGATATTTGATCTAATCCACCCTATGCCACCGCGACGATCAATACGTAACTTTTCATCGGGTTAGTATATATAACTCTCTGACGAGGCGCAGGCGCGCGGGGCCGTTATGATGCGTCCCTTAACCCACGCCATCCTCCCAATAGGGCGGGTCCCCGAACGACGCTTTCAAGTGAGCCGCCAGTGCGCGCAGTTTTGCCGAAGGACGGCGACCCTCGGGGTGCGCAAGAAAGACGAATTCCGCATCCGGCCGAACGCCGACATCGACGATCTTGAGCTTCCCATCGCGAATGTCCGGTCCTGCGATGAAGAGCGGAAGGAGTGCAATACCGAGACCGGCGATTGCCGCATCTCGCAGCATGTCGCCGTTGTTCACTCTGAATCCAATGCGTGCACGAACGATTTCAATGCCTCCAGGCGTAAGGAAACGCCAATCCGCAACACCCCGGTTCGTGTAGAACAAACCCTTATGGGCAGCGAGTTCGGTAGTTGTTGCAGGCATCCCGTTGACCGACAGATAGGCCTCGGAGGCCACCAGGACACGGCGGCTTGGCGCCAAACGCCAGACCATCAGTCTCGAATCGTCAATCGCCCCATGGCGCACAACGCCATCGTAAACGTCTGATGCAATATCGACTCGCCGATCGTCGAGTTCGAGCGACATCTCAATTTCGGGATTGGCAGCCAGAAACGGATACAGAGCCGGTCCCAGGTGCATCCGCCCGAAGGTAACAGGCGCAGCAATGCGGATTGGACCGCCCAGCGTTCCACGCCGCTCGGACAAATCCGCCGCTGCCTCAGAGACCTCTCGCAGGATGCGCTTGGCGCGTTCGAGAAAGGCAGCGCCATCTTCCGTCACCGAAACGCGACGTGTCGTACGGTGGAGTAAAGTAGCGCCGAGGCTGCGTTCCAATTCCGCCAGACGTTCGCTCACGACCGATTTTGACAGCCTGAGCGTGCGTGCCGCCCCGCTGATCGAGCCCTCTTCGGCGACAGCCACGAAACTCGAAATGCCATCCAGCTTCATTGTTCGGCCTTTCCGAAAGGTACGTCCGCCATTGGCACAGTAGTACGAACAGCATGCTTGCGCCACATTCGCACTTACGAAAACCCACACAACGAGAAGGAATTCGGATTATGGGTAGGCTCAAAAGCAAGCGGGCGCTCATCACCGGTGGCACCAGCGGCATCGGACTTGAGACAGCACGTCAATTCATCAGTGAGGCTGCGCGGGTAGCAGTCACGGGAACCAATCCCGAGACGCTGGAAGCTGCACGGCGGGAGCTTGGTCCCAGTGTACTGGTCATCAAGGCAGACGCTGCCGACGTGAAGGGCCAGAAGGTCGTCGCTGAAACGATCAGGGAGGCATTCGGGAGCCTGGACATCGTCTTCATCAATGCAGGCGTCGCCCTTCTCAAGCCTTTGGAAGCATGGGACGAAGAAGGTTTTGACAGGGTCTTCGACATCAATGTGAAAGGCCCGTATTTTTTGCTGCAGGCACTACTGCCGATACTGGCCAATCCGGCTTCGATCGTACTGAACACCTCGGTCAATGCCCACATCGGCATGCCTAACTCGAGTGTCTACGCCGCCTCGAAAGCGGCACTACAGTCATTCATCCGCACGTTATCCGGCGAACTGATCACACGCGGTATCCGGCTGAATGCGGTGAGCCCAGGTCCCATTTCTACACCGCTCTATGGCAAGCTGGGTTTCACCGAGACTGACCTGAAGAATGTCGCTGAGAGCATACAAAATCTGGTCCCGGCCGGCCGCTTTGGCGAACCGTCCGAGATTGCAAAGGCGGTAGTGTTCCTGGCATCGGACGAAGCCGCCTACACGGTCGGCAGCGAGATCATGATCGACGGTGGCATGGGCACATTGTGACACTCCCCAAGCAACGGAATCCGGTGACAGCAGCGCGCCGGGCTCCGACGGTTGTCGGATGTCAAGGCGCGCATCGCTGGTGACGTCTGCTTTCGGTCAGCGGCCAAGCTGGTTTCTGTGGCCGGCATGAAGGCGCAAAACGGTCGCAACTGGCGGTCGGCATACCGCGCAAGAAAATGCCGTTTCGGCGTCCTCGATCTTGAAGAGATGATCCGGTGACGTGCCAAATTGCACTTCGTGGATACAGGTCCCTTCGGCTCGAAAAGCGAAGTCCTGTCTCCTCGGCTTTTGTTATGAGCGCCGCCGTTTCTTTAATTACATTTAAACGATAACTAATTTACCATAACAGCAGACAGAGCAAAATCAGGTTGCCATGACGGCATGCACCTTCTGTAATTCTTCATATCCATGCCGAATCCCCTGCAGCAGAGTTCTTTTTTCATTCGACCAGTTCCCGGTCGCAATGCTCCCTGCTTCGTGTTCGCGATTTCAAAACAGAACCGCGAGGAAATATGTCGTTTCTTAAAAATGCGAGCATTCGCACGAAAATTCTATCCCTGATCATCCCTCTGTGCGTGGTGGGCCTGTGTGCCACGGCGTTTATCGCAACCCGATACAAAGCAGCAGATACGAGCTACTCCGATTTCATTTCCAATGATGCTGGCGCCAGTGTCGAGATGTCGCGCGTAAACCGAAATGTCGTCGCAACTGCTTACGCCGCCTATCAAATCCTGACCTACCGCCAAGACGATCCGGCCATGAAAACAGCTATCGACTTTTACAGCGATAGCAAAGGCAAGCTTCTTGAGCGTCTCCAGCACACGAAAGAACTTCTCCCACGTGAGAGCGCTGCGATAGACAAAATCATTGAGAGAACGAAAGAAGTCATCGTCTTGACTGACCAGGCCGTTCAACTGGGTAAAGCTGATCAGGACGAACCGGCAAGGGCGACCCTGGCAAAAGCGGACTCTTTGATTCTTCCCCTGACGACCGACAACGCAGCGTTTCTGGACCAGGTCTTGAAATCCGTGGCTGCGAGAAGTGACGAACTGACCGACCAAACAAACTCCACCATCTTTACCTCGCTGATGGTTGTCGGCATCACATTCACACTCGGCATCATCGCGTCACTCGTTGTTGCCGCCAAGGGGATCACGACGCCTATCGCCTCTTTGCGCGAGCGCATGATCACTCTGGCGCAGGGGGAGACCACTGCACTCGTCGATGGTCAGGATCGCAAGGACGAAGTAGGTCAGATGGCAAAGGCGGTCTCCATTTTTCGCGACAATGCTCTTGAGAAAATCCGTCTGGAAAAAGAAGCTGATGCCAATCGCAGCCTTTCCGAACAGGAACGATTGGAACGCGAGGCCCAAAAGGCGAAGGACGCTGCCGACACCCAATTTGCCGTTGACCAACTGGCCAAGGGGCTCGACCGTCTCGCCGATGGTGATATCGCGTATCGCATCGAGACACCGTTTGTTGCCCATCTCGATACTCTGCGGAACAACTTCAATGGCTCGGTCGCGAATCTGAATGACGCGTTGCGCGCCGTCGGCGAGAACGCTCGCGGCATCGATGCCGGTGCCAACGAAATTCGCTCTGCCGCCGACGACCTGTCCAAGCGCACTGAGCAGCAGGCTGCCTCAGTCGAAGAAACAGCCGCCGCTCTGGAGGAAATCACCACGACCGTGAAGGACAGCAGCAACCGTGCCGAAGAAGTCGGCCATCTGGTCGCGAGGGCCCGTGAGGGTGCGGAAAAGTCCGGAGCAGTCGTACGTCAGGCCGTTACCGCCATGAACGAAATCGAACGTTCATCCGGTGAAATTACCAACATCATCAGCGTTATTGATGAAATTGCCTTCCAGACCAATCTTCTGGCTTTGAATGCAGGCGTTGAGGCCGCCCGCGCCGGCGAGGCCGGCAAGGGCTTTGCGGTCGTCGCACAGGAAGTCCGCGAACTTGCCCAGCGGTCTGCAAAGGCTGCGAAAGAGATCAAGGCATTGATCACGACATCCGGTGAACACGTTCGCTCCGGCGTGACACTGGTGGGTGAAACCGGCAGGGCACTCGAAGTGATCGTCACGGAAGTGCAAGAGATTAACCGTCATATCGCCGCGATTGTCGAATCCTCGCGCGAACAGTCGGTTGGCCTTCAGGAAATCAACACGGCCGTCAACACCATGGACCAGGGCACACAGCAGAATGCCGCCATGGTCGAACAGTCGACAGCCGCAAGCCACAGCCTCGCCAAGGAGGCGGCATCCCTCAACCAGCTGCTATCGCGTTTCAATCTAGCCGATGGCGCAAGCACAAGTCGTTCGTCTGTAGCCCCTGCGGCCGTTCGCTCGGCATCGCCAGCTTCACGACCTGCAGCATCACCGGCTAGAGCCCTTGGCCGCAAGATTGCGAACGCGTTCGGGGGTGGTTCGGCTGCCGCGGTTGCGCAAGACAGCTGGGAGGAGTTCTAAAAATCTACGGCCGCGGCGCGACAGACCAACCGCCCGGCCGTTGATCATCATCACGAGTGCCTTGGATCGGAAACTTCGCTTGCAGATTAAAAGCGGGTTTTCGGTCGAGGGAGCGACGCAAGTCGTGGGAGTTCCCTCGGCTTCCACTTTCAAGACTTGGATTTTGCCTCTGCTGCGACGAAATCATTAAGCTGTATCACGTTACCGCTGATCGCAGCGCCAGACGAACCTCTATAGACAGAGTATCCGTTTCGACTACGTTTTTTGGTCTCGTATAATGCACGGTCCGCCTGGTCGAGAAGTTCCTCGGGATCGATTTTATCCAGGGTCGTGCAGCAGGCAATGCCAATGCTTGTCTTTATCACCAAGGGACAGTCATTCCATATCATCGGTGTTGCCGTGAGCGCCTTGATCATCGTCCTCGCCCTGGCGGCGGCATCGACGGGTGACACGCCGGGTAGAAGCAGACAAAACTCGTCCCCGCCAAGCCGAGCAAAAACATCGTTGGCAGATAATTTCTCGGAAACAACGGCAGCGGCATGCCGGAGCGCAGCATCCCCGGCAGCATGCCCATACTTGTCATTGATCGCCTTAAAGCGGTCGAGATCGAAAAGCATGACGCTAAAAACACGTTTGGTATGGGACGGACCACACATATCTGCAAGCTTGTTCATCAGCATTCGACGATTGGCGAGACCCGTCAGTTCGTCTTCATTGGCGAGGCGTTCGACTTCACCTCGAAGCCGATCGACAGCCGACAACAGGAACCCGAAATTCCAGACCACTGCGGCAAAAAGGAATGCCAAGAGATCAACAGCGGCTGCCGCTTTGAGGTCCAGTTCTGGCGTTAGGCGGGTGACGATCAAGATGTTGCCGCAAGCAATTATCGCATGCGAGGAAACGGCCACGATCATTGCACCGCTGCTGACAATTGCGCCGAGTTCGCCGCCATGGTGTCGCAAGAGAAAGACTGCGGTGATTGCTAGCGGCAACAACTGCGCCACCGTGTAAACAGGATTGCGCGCGTACCAGGGACAAAAAGTTGCCAGCATCAGCACTACGCTGATCACGAAAAGACAAGCGACAGAAAGCAACTTTAATCGAGCGCCGTGGAAACAGCGGGCGCCCACGCAGTTCAGATAAAATCCCAGAACTATGAAACTGTTACCGAGTACAGTCTGGATGAGCAGACCATCATTTCCCTGGAGGGCCAGAATAGCTCCTCCGAGCACACTGGCAACGCTGCCTGAGAACCAATAACGTGCCGCCTTCAGTTCGCCGTAGCGATAGACCACCAGACCCCAAATAAGGCATTGAGAAAGACCGAGCAGCAAGACAACGAGAAAGAGCGTATAAAAGTCGGGCATTTGATGTCCCATTCTCAGAAGTCGTGACCAGTACGGCGAAACCCGTGAACGGCGGGTAAAAAACTTGTCGAGCCTTTAATCCATCGCCAAAATCATCTGTTTCGACCACAGCACCTAGATGAAAACTGGTGCACGCAGAGGCCGGTTTAACTTGACTGGCAGCATTGAGCAAAATCGAACCGGTCTTCTAAAAACCAACCCCATCACCGCGCTTGAAGTTGCCCCGAACTTTCAGTTACTGCAGTTAGACCATGTTCGTTACATTGGCCGTTAAGGAGATACAGAGGACCTGATAGAGGCGTCTTGCCTCTAGGCCGCCCGTCGCGGCCTGCGCTGCCTGCGCCCTCTATCCCTTCCGGCAGCGAAACATCATGATACAGTGCGCCTCCGACGCTCCCGTGGAGGCGCATTGAAAATCGGCTTGCGGCAGGATTGAAGGTGCAGATTTATGACTACGATCGTCGTTTCTTATTTTGATGGCGCTGAAGTTGAACTGGACGAAGAGCCTGATCCTGACGCTCCTGAGTCCGCTGCTGCTCTGGCCTCGTTTCTTGCGCTGACGGAGGCGGACAGGCTCTTGGACACGCGGCACGTTTTTGCCTTCTACAAGGACTATTACGAAGAGGCCGGGAAACCAGAATGGCTGGACGCGGAAATGGGCGTTCCACAATCACCCGCCGATATATGGGATCATGTCACTCCCGGACCTGTTACCGTCAAGAAAGGGCGAAAGGAGGATGAAAACTGGTACGTCGTGATGCAGGCTGAGTGCGGCTGGGATGTCGAACGTGGCCTCATGATGGTTTGGCGAAACGGTGCGACGCTTACGAAAGTCGGCGGATATAATGGTCACCTGACCAATGTGAATGCCTACGCAGATCCCGCTTTGGAGGCTGTCGTCTACAAGGCGCGAAACCCGGAATACACAACTAGGATTGCCGAGTGAGTATCCGAGACTTGCTTACGGGCGTGTGAACCTACCAGGAAAAACGCTCACCACACGTTGTTTGAGAAAGCCATGAAAGGCGAGACGACCTGGGCTATACATCGGAAGTCCCCACCTCCTCGCCGCCATGGCGCACACTCGCAGCAGAAACAAGATGCTAAACGACGTGTCGAAACCGTGCAGAACAATCGGTCGCACAATGCCGCCCCTCTCCAGTCGTTGTGATCTCGTCCGTAATCACATCAGCATTCCGAAGGTTTTGCTCTTCGAGCTCGGTGAGGATGCAAAATACTCTGTGCAATCTGGAAGGAGACGAACTGTTCGGCGTCCGAGATTCTAGCCAGACCCACTTCAACGCCGACACATGAAGACCTGAGATGCCCGCATGACGGAGGCGTCCGCAATACGGAGGCCGCCGATCCCGTAGACTTTCAGCTTGTTATCGACAACAGACATGCTGTCACGACCCATCTTTGCAGTACAGGACTGATGCCAGTAGGTGACGGCAGAGCGCTGAATAAAATTGATCATGCCCGATCGGTCGCGCGCGCCCGGAGCAGTTTCGCCTTTCACCGGAGGTGCGAAACTGTCACTATTCCCGAGCATGCGGCACAATTCCCCGGCGGCCAAGGCGGCAGCCATGTCTTCCGGCTCACTGAGTGAATTCGATTCGATCAGGATCGGATCAGTTGCGTCGGAGCCGGAGAGTAGCAACCGGCCCCGACTCTTCGGATGGGCAAGTCCGTTGAACATCGTCCAGCCATATTCCGGTGTTTCCAGACCTGTTTCGACCAGGGAATTTGGCTGTTGCGATGACGCCGTGCCTGGCATTACTTCTTCGCGGAGACGGCCTTGGCGGCCTGATCAATGGTATCGGCCACGACCTCCGGCTGGGTCATGAACAGTGCGTGACTTGCTGAGACCTTTGTGATTTTTGCCTTGATGCGCTCGGCCATATGGATCAGCATTGCCTGATCGAACGCCTTGTCTTCGGTTGCGATAACAGCCCAGCTGGGCTTCATGTGCCAGGCAGCATGTTCAAGCTTCGTGCTGAACGCCGACATATTGATCGGGACCTGGGCATCTTTCATGAACGCAACATCGGCGTCACTGACGTCATGGGCAAACCCAGCCTTGAACTTGTCCGGGCTGACATAGCCAAATCCATCCTTCGTGGTTTCGATGACGAACTCCGATGCAGGAGCAAAACCGTCGTATTGCTGAGCCGTCGTTTCGCCGACATCCGGAGAAAGTGCGGAGACGTAGACGAGGCCGGCAACCTTTTGATCGATACCGGCTTCCGTGATGACAGTGCCGCCCCAGGAATGTCCGACAAGAATGACCGGACCATCCTGGCGCTCAAGCGCGCGGGCAGTCGCGGCAACGTCATCAGCGAGAGACGTCAGTGGATTCTGGACGATGGTCACGCGGTAACCACGCTTGGTCAGATTATCGTAAACCCCTTTCCAGCCGGAGCCGTCCGCGAAGGCTCCATGAACGAGGACAACGTTTCTGACGGACTGCTCCCTGGGGATGGTATCGGCTGCGTTTGCCGGCAATGCGGCAGTTAATGTGGCTACGGCTGCAATTGCTGCGACGGTGGGCGGGATCTTGCGCGTCATGACTTTTTCCTCTTTTTACTCGCGATAACATTTATCGCGATATATTCAGGCTGTCAGATTTGGAGTTGCGCGTCAACATAATTATTATCGCGATATTGTTTTTCGTACTTTCGTTCGTTACATTTGACGCAACAGGAGTTCACAGTGACAAAACGCCATAACGATCCACCGCCTCTGCACGACCAGCTATGCTATGCGATCTACACCGCCGGCATTGCGATCCAGCGTGCATACAAGCCTCTTCTCGATGAACTGGGCCTGACCTATCCGCAATATCTCGTACTCAACGTGTTATGGAGCCAGGACGGACAGACGGTTGGCGCCATCGCCCAGACCCTTGCTCTGGAATCAAGCACGCTGACACCGCTGCTGAAGCGACTCGAGACTGCCGGCTTGCTGCGCAGGACGCGCAACCTTAGCAACGAGCGGCAGGTTGTCATCGCCTTGACCGACGACGGCCGTGCCTTGCAGCACAAGGCCGGCTGCCTCAGCGACACTTTGCTCGCGGCCTCTACACAGACGCCAAAGGAACTCGCTGCTCTTAACCGCGATGTCCGGTATCTCCGTAACGCGATCTATTCCCAGGTCGGCGGATGGGACGCACCCGCCTGACCTTCGATAGTGGTAAATCGCCTCACCGCTCAGGCGGTCGGTACGGTCCCACCGTCGATCACATGCTCTGTACCCGTAATTGACGACGCTCGATCCGACGCAAGGAACGCGATCAGGTCGGCGACTTCTCCAGGCCTGGCCGGCCGGCCAAGCGGTATACCACCAAGCGAGTCCATGATCGTCTGCACAGCTTCGTCGTAGCTGATGCCGGCTTCCTCCGCGATACGAAGCGCAAGACCGCTGGAGCCCGGATCTGCAATCCAGCCGGGAGAAACCCGAACCACCCGTACACCTTTGGGAGAAACCTCCTTGGAGATGCTCTTGCTGTAGGTGTTGAGCGCGCCCTTTGCGGAGGCGTATCCGGTCGTCGCCTGGTGCAGCGGAAGGACGCGCTGGATCGACGTCACGTGAATGACGACGCCGCTTCCTTGCGCGATCATTCCGGGGATAAGGGCGCGGTCCAGCCTCACCGCAGGGAAGAAATTAAGGTTGAATTCCTTTTCCCATTCCTCTTCGGTCAACGCCGCAAAGCCGCCAGAAGGTGCTGAGGATCCGCCCAACACGTTGACGAGGATATCGAGTCCGCCGAGCTCCCGGTGGACTGCGTCAACAACTGTCTGAACGCCATCCATCGTGGTCAGGTCGGCCTCGACGAAGGCCGCGCCGGAAAAGTCCTCCGGCTTTCTGCGTGCGGTTGTCAGCACGCGGGCGCCGAGCTCCTTGAACTGAGCCACAGTCGCAGCGCCAGCGCCCGACGTCCCGCCGGTGATGAGAGTTCGACGGCCCTCCAGTGTCAGAAACGGCGTCATAGGGTGATCTCCAGCTCAGCAATCCTGTCGCCCGAAAGGACGAAGATAAAGCGAAGGTCGATCGGACTTCCGGGGAAGGTGCCGGCTGCGTGGGCCATCACCTGGGTCTTTCCATTCTCGACGGCGATCAGGAAAGGCCTGACCGTGTAGCTGTACTGCTGGGCCTCATCGGTCATCCACGCCCGAATGGCCTTCTGCCCGATGTGAATCTTCCCCTTGTCCTTGACGACCCCGTTTTCGGTGAAGGTGGCAGCGATGGCGTCCGGACAGCCTGACCTGTCGGCTTCGAAATAGGCTTCGATAGCGCTGGGTAGTTCGATCATCGTAGTATCTCCCGTCGTTTTGGTATCTTGGGCTGTGGCTCCGCCTTCGCGATATCCACTGGCTGGAAGATAGATGAAGCTTATTGACGGGATAAGCAGGATAAACAAGGATGAGGTATTGCGAAAAGAGGGATAAATGACCCGTTCCGTCCTTGCTGACCTTGATGCCGTCCTCAGCATCGCCCGCCTTGGAACCTTCCGCGCAGCGGCTCTCGACCTTGGAATGTCAACAACGGCCTTGAGCAACTCCATCGCGAAGCTGGAGCAGCGCCTCGGTATCCGGCTGTTCAACAGGACGACGCGAAGCGTGTCCCTGACCGATGCGGGGAAGACGTTTGTAGAACGGGTCGGACCAGCGGTGACCGACATCCGCGACGCAATGCTCGCGGCCCAGTCGCTTCAGGAGACCCCGAGCGGAACATTGCGCATCAACGCCTTCGCCACGGCAGCACGAGAAGTAATGGCGCCGCTCGTCCTGTCATTTCTGGAGAAGTATCCGCAAGTGCATATCGACCTTGTCACGGAGGGACGGATTGTCGATATTGTCGCGGCGGGTTTTGATCTGGGTCTGAGACCGGCCGATCTCGTTCCTGCCGACATGATCGCCGTGCCTTTGGGCTTGAAGCGCAGCAATGCGGTCGTCGCATCACCGGAATTCCTGCGCAGACATGGCAAGCCAATTGTACCAACTGACCTCTACAGGTTTCGCTGCATTCGCGCGCGCCTTCCGAACAATGCGCTTTTCCGGTGGAAATTCGAGAAAGACGGAAATGCACTCCAGATCGACGTGCAAGGCGCGATCACTCTGGACGAGCCAAGCCTCGTTACGATAGCAGCCCAAAATGGGGTTGGGCTTGGTTATCTCATGGAAGCGGATGTTCGAGAGGATATTGAGGCTGGGCGACTGGTGCGCGTTCTTGAGGACTGGACGCCCTCGTTGGCCCCGCTGGCGTTGTATTACCCTGGTAGGAAGACCCCCCCTGCAGCGTTCACCGCATTTATTCAGGCTGCTCGCGAATTTGCAAGAGAATGACCGGCATGCAGATGTTCGATGCCAGTGAACGCTGGGCGTTCTTAAACTCTTGAAGCTATTTGAACCGGTTGACTGCTGGGACACAGCTAAAGTTCAAAAGTCCCTTGTCGAGAGGTTTACTTCGCCTCAATAAAATGGGCGGATACCTTCCGCGAAATCATCGAGGCAGAGATATTCCCGAAGGCTGCGCGCGTTTGTCCGCGACTGCCGCCATGATCAAGCGGCCACGGTGTTCGTGGGGGCGCCGCGCTCGAACGCCTCGACATTATCAATCAGTTGGTCGACCAGCGACTGCACAGCCTCTCGGCTCGCCCACGCCACATGCGGCGTCAGGATGAAGTTCGGCAGATCGAGCAGCCGCATCAGCGGATGATCGTGTGCAGGCGGCTCGGTGGTGACGACGTCGAAGCCGGCGCCGCTGATCTGGCCGCTTCTCAAGGCGTGTTCCAGCGCGGCCTCATCGACGAGTCCGCCGCGTGCGGTGTTGATCAAAAGAGGCCGCCTAGCCATCCGTGCGAACTCCGCGGTCGAGATCATGTTGCGGGTCGAAGGCATCAAGGGAGAGTGCAAGGTGATGATGTCGCTGAGCGCGAGGACCTTCTCGAACGGCGTATAGAGCGGCCCCATTCCGCTGGTGCCCTTGTAGTCCGAAAAAAGAACCTTCATCCCGAAAGCACGACCAAGATCGGCCACCGAGCGCCCGAGGGCACCGTCACCGATGATGCCGAGCGTCGAACCGGCGAGATCGTTAATCGGGAAGTCGAAATAGCAGAACTGGTTTGCTTCCTGCCAGCGTCCGGCCTGCACCGAATTGCGATAGGCGAGCAGGCTGCGGCGAAGCGCAAGGATCAGAGCGAAAGTGTGCTCGGGTACGGTGTTGACGGCGTAGTTGCGGATGTTTGAGACGATGACTCCATGCTGCGCGCATGCTGCGACGTCTACGACGTCGGTGCCCGTCGCCGCTACGGCGACCAGTTTAAGTCTGGGAGCGGACGCGACCGCTGAGCCGCGCACAGGGGCCTTGTTGGTAATGACGATGTCGGCATCCTTGATGCGCTCCGGCACCTCGTCGGGAGCCGTCTGGTCAAACTGAACGAGCTCGTGAGCGAAGGAGAACGCACGAAAGTAAATATCGTCGGGTAAGGTCTTCCGATCGAGAAGGACGATCCGAAGAGGCTTGCTGGAAGCATGAGGCATTGGGGGACACCAGGTTCAGAGGGAGAACAGCGGCCGCTTTCAAGCGGCCGCTCAATTTAAGATCAGCCTCAGGCTTCTTCTTCCTGAAACGCTTCTTCGCGTGTTTTGCGGAATGACGGCAGGATCATCAGCAGAAGCACGCCGGCTGTCGCGATCAGCAGGACCAGACTGATCGGCCGCTCCACGAAGACACTGGGGTTTCCGTGCGAAATTGTCAGGGCGCGACGGATGTTGGTTTCCAACAACGGTCCCAGGACGAACCCCAGAAGTAGCGGACCCGGCTCGCACTTGGCCTTGCGGAAGGCATACCCCAGCAGGCCGAACCCGGCAGCCAGTACCACGTCGAATATGCGGTTGTTGATGCTGTAGACACCGACGCAGCAAAAGAGAAGGATTGCCGGATACAGCAGACGATACGGGACCGTCAGGAGCTTCACCCACACGCCGATCAGTGGCAGGTTGATCACGACGAGCATCAGGTTGCCGATCCACATGCTGGCAACGAGTCCCCAGAAGATTTCCGGCTGGGTTGCCAGTACCGTCGGTCCCGGGGTGATGCCGTGTATGATGAACGCACTCAGCATCATCGCCATCATGTTGTTCGATGGGATGCCCAGGGTGAGAAGCGGGATAAACGAGGACTGTGCGCCGGCATTGTTGGCAGCCTCCGGTCCGGCGACACCCTCAACGGCACCCTCGCCGAACTCCTGGGGACGCTTGGATACTTTTTTCTCTACCGAATAGGCGCAGAATGAGGCTAGAGTGGCTCCGCCGCCCGGAAGTACGCCGAGAAACGTCCCGACACCCGTGCCGCGAAGGACAGCCGGCCAGGCCCGTTTGAAGTCCTCTTTGGTCGGCCACAGGCGGCTGAGCTTGCTGACAAGCACACCACGAGCTTCGACGTTCTCAAGATTTTCGATGATCTCCGCGAAACCGAACAGACCTATGGCGATGACCACGAAGTCGATGCCGTCGAAGAGTTCGACTGCAGTGAATGTAAGGCGTTCCTCCCCGGAACTGGCGTCGATCCCGACCATACCGAGCAGCAGACCGAGAAGGATCATGCCGATCGCCTTCAGGACTGGTCCGCGGGCGAGGATAGTGGCCGCCAGAAGGCCGAACAGCATCAGCGACACGTATTCTGCCGGGCCAAAGGAAAGGGCGAAAGACGATAGCGTCGGACCAGCGATAGCAATACCGAACGTCGCGACCGTTCCGGCGAAGAAGGAACCGAGCGCCGCGACGGCAAGCGCCGACCCGGCCCTTCCCTTCTGAGCCATCTTGTAACCGTCGACAGCGGTCACGACCGACGACGCCTCTCCGGGAAGATTGACGAGGATAGCCGTCGTCGATCCACCGTACTGCGCGCCGTAATAGATGCCGGCGAGCATGATGAGGCCCGCCAGAGGCGGAAGGTAGAACGTAATCGGCAGCAAAACCGCGATCGTCGCCGTCGGCCCGATACCTGGTAACACCCCGATCAGCGTGCCAAGCAGAGCGCCAAGCAGACAGAAGCCCAGGTTCGTCGGCGTCAGGGCCTCGCTGAAGCCCAGCATGAGAAGGTCAACGAAATTCAATTATACCTCCCTCAGAACGGCCAGATAGGCATTTGCACGCCAAGGCCGACAATGAAGACCAAAACGCCAAACGCTGTCAGCCCAGCGGTCAGCAGGATGACCTCGCGAAGCCGTGAATCGCGGTCAGCGATGCTGCCGACCAGAAGCAACCATACGGACGCCGCAACGAAACCAAAGAACTCCGCGATGAAGGCGAAGCCAACAACTGCTGCAAGGATGACCATAAGCGGCCAGATCTTCGGTTTGTCGATGTCGACCCGTGCCCGGACCGCGCCCAACCCGCCGATCGTGGCGCCAATGATGATAAGAAGCCAGCACACTATTCGAGGCAGGTAACCTGGGCCCATGGCGGATGCCGTGCCCATGGTCAGGTCGCGCCCGGCCCATAGGCCAAGCGCGCCGAATCCCATGAATAACGCTGCGGTGAAGAGGTCAGGCCGGTCACCGGTGCCTCCAGCCTTGCGGGGAGCGGCCATTACTTCTGTTCCTTGGCCAGTTTCCAGATCGCGCCCAGGCGCTCAGCGCGCACGGGAAGCTCCTTGTCCCAATCTTGGGACGAGCGATAGGAAATGGCCAGCGACATCTGCTTCGCCTTTGCCTTGAACTCTGGATCGTCGAGAGCTTTCTTCACCGCGGCGGAGAACTTCGTCCGAATTTCCTCCGGCACGTCACAGCTCATTGCGATTCCGCGCTCAGAACTCATCAGGACTTCAAAACCCTGTTCTTTTGCGGTTGGGAGATCGGGAGCGATGGAGGCGCGCTCTTCGGCAAACTGGCCGAGATTCTTGAACGCGGAGTGATCGCTGCCCACGAACTCCCCGACGTTGATGCCGATCGTGTCCACGTGCCCGCCGAGAAGCGCGGTGCGAGCCTCGTTCGCCCCATTGAAGGTGACCGCAGTCAGATCGATACCTGCAGACTTCTCCAACTGAAGCATGGCAAGATGCTCGTCGGTTCCGAGGCCAGTTGTGCCGACGGTAACAGCCCCGGGGTTCTCCTTCGCATAGGCGACGAGGTCTTTGAGCGTATTGAACTTGGAATTGGTTTGGACAATGAACGAACCGGGATCTTCGACAATGCGCGCGACGAGGCAGAGCTTTTTCGGGTCGAACCGCACCTTGCGATCCATTTGCATCGTCAGATAGCCAGGCGTGTTTAGCGAGGAAACGGTGTAGCCATCGGGGCGAGCCTGGGTCATCGCAGTATAGGCGATTTCACCGGACGCACCTGGACGGTTTAGGACGGTTATCTTCGCGTCCAGTTCCTTTTCCACATAAGGAGCAAGCGTACGGTTCATCACATCAGTGCCGCCGCCCGGAGCAAACGCCACGATAAATTCGATCGGGCGATCCGTTGGCCAGTCAGCGTGGGCTACGCCTATGGCGAGAAGCAGCGTCGTTGCCAGTGCGGTATTTCTAATCAAATGCTTCATCTTATCCTCCCAGGATAGTTTGTATTTGGACGGTACCGTCCAAGGTCTCGGTGACCGGCCGACGTTTCCCCTCCGGAACATCGGCCAGCTTCGTTCAGTTAGTCGGCGGTAGCTCACATCCGGCCTTGACGAGGGCGTCGTTGAACCAAGTCGGCTTGTGCGTGCCAGCTTTGATATTCTCGATCTGCTTTTGCTCGGCGGCGTGCTTGGCAACCGTCCGTTCGTAAACCTCCGCCACATCGTCGATCGGAACAACGACGACCCCGTCCGCGTCGCCTACGATCAGGTCGCCCGGCATCACAACCATTCCTCCAATGGCAATGGGCGTATTGATTTCGCCTGGGCCGTTCTTGTAGGGGCCACGGTGGGTCACGCCGACCGCGTAGGAGGGGACGTTCATTTCGAGAAACGCATCCGCATCGCGGATCGCACCGTTGAGAACGAAGCCCACAACACCGCGGCGATGAGCGTAGTCGAGCATCATCTCCCCCATCAGGGCGTGGGTCACGTCGCCGCCGGCATCCATGACGATGACGTCGCCGTCCACGGCCATGTCCATCGCCTTGTGGAGCATAAGGTTGTCGCCCGGAGGCGCTTTGACGGTCAGTGCGCGGCCGACAAGTTTGCCGTGGCGGTGCATCGGGCGAAGCTGAGCGCCGCCCGCGTACATGCGGTGCATGCTATCGCTGATGTTGGCGACGGGAAGCTCCCTGAACTTGTCGATCCATTCCTGTTCGACGATCCTGTCCCTGTTGCGAACCCTAAATCCTATAGTCAACGTATTCTCCTCGATGATCTTGATTGTCTTTTTCAGGCAGGTGTCTTTGCCAGCGCGCGATGGTTCACGATCCTCTCGCGGCCAAGCTCACGACCTTCCACGATCGCAAGAATGCCCTCGACGGCATCGACGCCGACGCGAACGTTCGCCTCCTGGGTTACGCCGCCGATATGCGGCGTGACGACGATCCGCTGATTCTGCCAGAACGGGTGGTTGTCTCCAGGAGGCTCTGTCTGGAACGTGTCAAGCCCGGCCCCGGCAATCTGTCCGCTTTCGACAGCGCGAAGAAGGGCATCCTCATCGATCAGGCCGCCCCGGGCTGTATTGATAACGAACGATCCCGGCTTCATCAGGCCGAGCCGGCGGTCATCAAGCAAATTCCGCGTGTCGGGCGTCAAAGGGCAGTGCAGGCTCAAGATATCCGACGAGGAGAGGAGGCGGTCGACATCAGTCACCTGGCGGACACCTGCCTCGGCAAACGCCGCCTCATCTGTAAAGGGGTCGAAGGCTTGGACCTTCAAGCCAAAACCCTTAGCGAACAAGGCAGTTTGCCGAGCAATCGCGCCGAACCCGACAAGGCCGATAGTCATGCCAGCCAGTTCCTTGCCAGCAAAGCCCGCCTTCTCCCAGCGCCCAGCGCGCAGGCTGCTGTCGAGCGGCACAATCCGCTTTACCACGGCAAAAAGTAGTGCAATCGCATGTTCAGCGACCGAAAGCGCATTTGCGCCAGCGGCGACGACAACGGGGATTTCGCGGCGAGACGCGGCGTCCACGTCGATGTTGTCAACCCCAACCCCGTGCTTGGAAAGGACACGTAGCGAAGGCGCGGCTTCAATCGCTGCGGAGCCGAACCGCCCCATGCGCACCACCACGCCGACAGGATCAAGTTCCGTCACAATCCGGACCAGGTCGTCTTCGCTCGTGTAAGGGGGAACGTAAGACACGTGATAGCCGTTCTCGGCGATCAGCTTGACTGCTTGTTCGTTGATGGCTGGTCCAGTGACCAGGATGTTTCGGCTTCCCATGCGTACCTCGAACTGGAATGCGCGAGGACGCGAGCGCTGAGCGCGCAGCGTAGCCATCCTCCCATACGCCAAAGCTCCTCCTGGCGTCTCCTGAGCGGAAGTTAACATAAGCCTCTCTTGATTAAAGCGAATAATTCTGGCCACGATGAACAGAGAATCTTAATTAGTCGGAGGATGGTTTGGATACGCGGCAACTGAAGACCTTCATCGCGATCGCTGAGCACGGAACTTTTGCAAAGGCTGCTGAGGCCGTCGGTTTGACCCCATCCGCAGTCAGTCAGCAAATGCAGGCACTTGAATTAGAGGTCAGCGGAGAACTCTTCGATCGCTCGAGCCGGCCGATCACGCTTAACGGCCATGGGCTGCAGATGCTCGAAGCAGCACGTACTCTGGTGCGTGATGCAGACAACATCATTGACACGATTTCCGGCAGAGCCATCAGCGGGACCTTCACAATCGGCTCCGTTCGCTCAAGTGCGCTTTCGCTCCTGCCTCTCTCAATCGTCGCCCTCAAGGCAGATTATCCTGATCTCAGGATCAAGCTACAGGTCGCCAATACAGATGAATTGATGAGCGGCGTCCTGTCCGGCCGCCTGGACTGCGCGATGGTCGCCGAGTACTCTGGAATCCCTTCAGCGCTAAGGTGGCACCCCTTTATCAACGAACCCCTGCTCGTGATCGCTCCCAAGGGCACTCCCCGAATGTCCGGCATCGACATGCTGTCGACCATGCCTTATGTCAGGTTCAACAGTCGGTTCAGATTGGCCCAGATCATCGAGACCGAGCTTGCAAAAACCGGCGTCGCCCCGAACCTGATAGCCGAGATCGACACGATCGCGTCGGTGGTCTCTTGCGTAATTCATGGTCTCGGCGTGTCCGTGGTGCCCTGGATCGCGCTTAGAGATATCGCTGTGCCGATTGTCTCGGCGCCATTTGGTGAGCCGCAGATATTTCGGCCTATCGGGCTCGTGCAAAGGCGAGCCGGGACGCGCGTCGCGATTATAGATCGGCTGCACCAGCACTTGAGCAGGCTTAGCGATCCGTACGGTATAGCCCGTTGACTGACGCTGGCATACTGATGCCCATCGGTTGACCTCAATCCTCCCCGATCGACGATCAAGCTTGTGGACGAGGGATGAACGCCTCGCCGCTGCGGCTCAGAAGATTGGCGTGGCGCTTCATGCTTTCGCGAATATTCCTCAATAGACATCCGGCGAGGAGCTCTCGAACGCCGATAGATCAACACTTGTCGAGATTCGAACCAAGCGCTCCGGCGGACTAATCCAGATCCAATTGATTTCCTGATTGGATATCCACTTTCTTGTTAAGCGTCCTTTTCCCGCAATAGGACTCGGGACTTTTGTATTTCATCAACCGGTAGAACGCCGCACGTACGATGGATGGAACGTTGATATTGCCTCTGGACGGCATCATCGCGCGCTGTGATCGCACGTCTTCAAGATGGGCCTCTGCTCCATGCTTCGAAGGAGCCAAGGTTGAGGAAGCAATGTTGGCGGAACTGATGTTGGCTGGCCCAAAATCAGCTTGTCAACGAACCTTGCTGTGGCGAATTCAGCCAGCGCCTGAATCCACGCCAGCTTCGATTGCAGCGATCAAACGTGTCGAAGCCTCCCGAACAACTGTGCCGGATATTCAAACTTTCCCGGACGCCCTGCTTTGGGATGGAATATTTCGAGCCATTCACAGGCGGACTGAAAAAGTTTTTTAATCAAGGTGTTAGCCCCTGCGGGTGAAGATGCTTTCCGTAGAAAATCCGGATGAATTGTGGGTAGGTCGACATCTCCATCCTCATCACAAGCTTGACTTTCGAAAAATCAACAGATATGTCAACTTAGATTCTGATATCTCAGTTTGGTTATTGATATGTCTAAAACCGTTGAATTCCCATCTTTGCCTCTGTCCGATCTTGTGACGCCGCAGGACTTGCCGGTTGAGGGAAACATGACCAATCGGATCCACGCGTTGCTTCGCCAATTGATTGTGGAAGTGAAGCTGCTGCCGGGTCGGGCTCTGTCCGAAAAGGAAATCGCGGCGTTGTTGCATGTGAGCAAGACGCCGGTGCGCGAGGCGATCATTCGCCTTGCAGAGGAAGGTTTCGTGACGGTTGTACCGCAGGGTGGTACCTATATCTCGCCGATCGACGTGCAGCGTTACATGGAAGCGTGTTTCATCCGCTTCAAGCTTGAAGAAGGCGCGGTGATAGAGGCTGCCAAGCGGCACTCACTTGAAGATATCGCCCGCCTGAAGACCTGTCTTTCGCAGCAGCGTACCGCCGCGGCCGATGAAGAGTTTACTGACTTTTTCCTGCTCGACGAGGAATTCCACCGCACGATTTTTGCAGCGGCTCGCCTGCCCGGCGCCTGGAGCGTCGTCAATCAGGCCAAAGGTGAAATGGACCGCATGCGCCACCTGAAAAGGGTATTTGCTGTACGTCGCACGGAAAAGGTTATCGAAGAGCACGATGCGATCGTGAATGCGATCGAGTCTGGCAACGTCGAGGCAGCGCGTGACGCCATACAGTGTCATCTGGGATCGCTGGAATCCAAAATCGCAGAGCTCTCCAAGAACCCCAAAATCTGGACCTTCATCGAACAGGTCAATACGCGCGTCACCAGGAAGCGTGTGTCAAGAGGAGCCAAGGCCCCTGCCTGACTGAACATTCAAGGCTTTTGAGGAGGGGCCTTTCATGTCCGCAGTTCAAATCAACGACGTCGTCAAGCGCTACGGTGCTCTCGAAGTCGTACATGGCATCAACCTTTCCATTCAACCGCAAGAATTCGTCGTGCTCGTCGGCCCCTCGGGCTGCGGAAAATCCACCACACTGCGCATGCTCGCAGGTCTTGAGGATATCTCCGGCGGCACCGTCGCGATTGATGGGCGGGTGGTCAACAAGATCGCCCCGAAAGATCGCGATGTCGCCATGGTGTTCCAGAACTACGCGCTTTATCCGCATCTCAACGTCGCCGAGAACATTGCTTTCGGCCTGCGCGTGCGCGGTGAAAAGCGCGATGTGGTCGACAAGGCCGTTGCCGAAGCCGCCCAAATCCTTGGTCTGACGGAATATCTGGCACGTAAGCCAGCCGACCTGTCGGGCGGGCAGCGTCAGCGTGTTGCCATGGGGCGCGCGATCGTACGTCGCCCCAAGATTTTCCTCTTCGATGAGCCACTTTCCAATCTTGATGCCAAGCTGCGCACCCATATGCGGGCTGAAATCAAGCAGCTGCACAAGCGCATGCAGGCGACGAGCGTCTATGTGACCCACGATCAGGTCGAGGCGATGACACTGGCCGACCGTATAGTCATCATGAACCGCGGCAATATCGAGCAAGTCGGCTCGCCGATGGAAGTCTTTCTTGAGCCGGCGAATGTTTTTGTCGCCAGCTTCATCGGCTCTCCGCCCATGAACCTTTTTGACGCGACAATCGACAAGCAGGGTGGCTACGCCAAAGCCGTGCTCACGGGTGATGCCGGACAAAGCCTGACGATCCCCGATGCCTTTGCCCGGAACGCGGTGCAAGGCCAGCCGGTGAAACTCGGCATCAGACCCGAAATCATGTCCGTAGAAGTGGCCGATGGACAGGACGTGCTCAATTGCAGCATCGACCTCGTTGAACCGCTTGGTGCCGAGGCACTGTTGCACGGGAAGGCCGATGGCCAGTCCTTCATCGCCAAAGCCGAAACGCTTTATGCGGATCACTCGCTAAACGGCGTTACCCGGCTCGGTATCGATACGGCGCGCATCCATGTTTTTGACGCCGCAAGCGGCAGATCTCTCAAGGCCGCCGGCAGGGCGCGGCCATGAGACAGTATCTTCAGGAGTCGCTACACGAGCTCTGGCAAGATGTGCGCCGTGACTGGCAGCTTTATTTGCTTCTTGCCCCCATGGCCATCTGGTTTGCACTCTTTCTTTACAAGCCGATGTACGGCCTGGTCATCGCTTTTCAGGATTTTTCGATTTTCCGTGGCATCGAGAAAAGTCCGTGGGTCGGCTTTGCGAATTTCATCGAGCTTTTCCAGAATGACATGTTCGTTCGTGCATTCTGGAACACCATCACCATCAGTGGCCTCGGCCTCATCTTCGCTTTTCCGGTCCCCATCATTCTGGCCTTGATGTTTAACGAGGTTCAGAGCGAAATCGGCAAGCGCTGGGCCCAGACGATCGTTTACCTGCCCCACTTCATCTCCGTGGTGATCGTTGCGGGTATCGTCATCAATTTCCTCTCCCCATCCATCGGCATCGTCAATCTTCTGCTGAAGGGCATCGGGCTTGAACCGATATATTTCCTTACGCAGCCCGAATGGTTTCGGCCTGTGTTCATCGGCTCGTCGGTCTGGAAGGAGTCGGGGTTTGAATCGATCGTCTATCTGGCAGCAATCGCCGGTGTGAGCCCAACCCTTTACGAGTCCGCGAGGGTCGATGGAGCCTCGCGCTGGCAGATGATGTGGCGGATCACGCTACCGTGCATTCTCCCCACGATTGTCATCATGCTCATTATTCGCATTGGCAATCTGGTCGAGGTCGGTTTCGAATACATCATTCTTCTCTACCGCCCTTCCACCTACGAGACTGCCGACGTCGTTTCGACCTTCATCTACCGCACCGGTCTGCAAGGTACCCAGTACGACCTGGCAACGGCCGCCGGCCTGTTCAATGCGGTTATCGCTTTCGTGCTGGTCTATTCGGCAAACCGCATCAGCCGACGAGTCTCGTCGACATCGCTTTGGTGAGGAACTGAAAATGACAAGTTTCAATCTCTATTCGCGTGGCGACAGGATTTTTGGCTGGGCTAACGCCATTCTTCTAGGGCTATTCGTTCTGTCGACGCTTTACCCGTTCATTTACGTCGCAGCAGTTTCGATATCCTCAGGGGCCGCGGTGACTGCCGGTCGCGTCACCCTTTGGCCGGTCGATGTCACGCTGGCGGCCTATGAACATGTCCTCTCGGACAGGATGTTCTGGATCGCTTACGGCAACACGTTCATCTACACGTTCGGCGGTACATTCATGAGCCTGCTGATCATGATCCCGGGCGCTTATGCATTGTCACGCAAGCGTCTGCGCGGTCGCACGTTCTTCAATATCGCGATTGCCTTCACGCTCTGGTTTCATGCCGGCATGATCCCCTTCTTCCTGAACATGCGGGATCTCGGCCTGCTCGACAGCCGCTTTGGTATCATCATCGGGTTCGCGGCCAGCGCCTTCAATGTCATCCTGTTGCGAAACTTCTTCGAAGCCGTGCCGAAATCCTTCGAGGAAGCCGCCAAGATGGACGGCGCGAGCGAGTTGCAACTGCTGTGGAAAGTATTCATTCCGCTTTCCAAACCGGCCATCGTCACGGTGGCGCTGTTCTGCATCGTCTCGCGCTGGAACGGGTATTTCTGGGCAATGGTGCTCCTGCGTGGCGAGGAGAAAATCCCGCTGCAGGTCTACCTCAAGCGCGTCATCGTCGACCTCAATTCGAACGACGAGTTCGCTTCGAGCCTGCTCACAGCCCATTATTCATTCGAGACGGTGACCTCCGCCATCATGATCGCGTCGATCATCCCCGTCCTTATCATTTACCCCTACGCCCAGAAGTATTTCACAAAGGGAATTTTGCTGGGCGGGGTCAAAGAGTAGCTGCACAAGGGAGGAGAACCTGTGAGAAAACTGCGAAAAGGCACGCCCCTTCTGGCGTTGATGACTGCAGCGACAATGGCCTTGCCGGCCTTCGCGCAAGATACGGGCAAAATATCAGAAGACCCGTTGGAGCTGACGATCCACTTCCACTTCCGCGACAAATACGTCTATTCGGAAAAGTGGCCGGTGGAGCAGAAGGCTGCGGAGATCACCAATATCCGTGTGCGCAACGTCGCATCGCTGGCAACCACCAGCAGCCGCGATGCCTTCAACCTGTTGATCGCTTCGGGTGACCTTCCCGACATCGTCGGCGGTGATGCGTCGGGCGGCCTGAAGGAAGACTTCATTCGTTACGGGCTGGAAGGTGCATTTGTTCCGCTTGATGATTTGATCGAGGAACACGCCCCCAACCTCAAGGCATTCTTTGACAGCCACAAGGATATCCGCAACGCGATTTCCGGACCGGATGGCAAGCTCTATTTCATTCCTTACGTGCCGGACGGAAAATACTCCCGTGGCTGGTTCATCCGCCAGGACTGGCTGGACAAACTGGGACTGAAACAGCCGGAAACGCCTGAAGAAGTCTATGAGGTCCTGAAAGCCTTCCGCGACAAGGACCCGAATGGCAACGGCAAGAAGGACGAAGTACCGTATTTTGCCCGTGAAGAGATCGACGCGGTTCGCCTTATCAATCTCTGGGATGCCCGGGTTTCAGGTTCTGAACGCTATGGTGACTTTGCCGTCTATGACGGCGAGTTGCGCCATCCATGGGCTGAAGAAAACTACAGGACCGGCATCTCGAACGTCGCCAAGTGGTACAAGGAAGGCCTGATCGACAAGGAAATCTTCACGCGGGGCGCCCGGTCGCGTGAATATCTTCTAGGCAACAATCTCGGCGGCATGACGCATGACTGGTTCGCCAGCACCTCGACCTATAACGACGCGCTGTCGCCAAAGATCGAAGGTTTCGCGCTGAAGCCAATGTTGCCGCCGAAGACCGTCTCCGGTCAACGTTTCGAAGATGCCCGCAGATTGCGTGTTCAGCCGGTTGGCTGGGCGATCTCGGCCGCCAATGAACATCCGGTCGAAACGATCAAGTACTTCGATTTCTGGTTCTCCCAGCAAGGCCGTGTCCTGTCGAACTTCGGTGTCGAAGGCCTGACCTATGAGATGGTCGACGGCAAACCGCAGTTCAAAAAGGAAGTTCTTGAAAACAAGGACCCGGTTAATGCCCAGCTGTGGGCTGTGGGTGCGCAGGTACCGCGCGGCTACTGGATGGACTACGAATATGAACGCCAGTGGACCAACAAAATCGCGCTTGAAGGTATCGATATGTACGACAAGTGCAATTGCCTTAAGGACGAGTTCATGGGCGTGTCGCTGAACGCCGAGGAAAAGGCAACCTTCGACCGCTATTGGCCGAGCATTCTCACATACATGACCGAGATGCAGCAAACCTGGATCCTTGGTGCGCAGGACGTCGATGCCGGTTGGGATGCCTACAAGAAAAGGCTGACGGCACTCGGTTACGATGAGGTCATCAAGATGATGCAGTCAGCCTACGACCGTCAGTACAAATCGGCCCAATAAATCAGGCTATTGTGATGGCGGCCCTGTCGCCGCCATCTCCTCTCTTTGTTCTTATAGGAGTTAGAGCGCAATGCGTCCCTCTGCCTCGGCGATTGCCAGACAAGCTCATCTCGATGAACCGCGCCCAGGTTCCCTGACCATTGGCTACATGCCGAGTGAGCAATTACCGCCTACCGAAAATCCCCCACGTTTTTCCTGGCTTCCCGATATTGATGATGGTGCGCGCTATGTGCTGCGCATCTCGACTGACCCCAATTTCCCTGACGCACAGACAACTGTGTTTGAAGATCTGGCTTGGAATTTCTTCACCCCAGACGTGGCGCTGGAGGATGGCCACTATCACTGGAGCTACGCGCTCTGGGACCAGAATGCACGGCAACCTCTTTCCAACTGGAGCAAGGCGCGGGGCTTCGAAATCACTGCCGCATTGCCAAAAACCCCGTTACCCGGCCGGGCGGCGCGACGTGCCGCCGCCCATACGAGCCATCCAAGGCTCTGGCTGAATGGCGACCAGTTGAAAGCTTTCTCGGCTGCTGTTGCTAAGGATGCCGATCATTGCGGGTGGTCTGACTTTTTCGAAAAATCTGTCCAGCCCTGGCTGGACCGGCCGATCATCCTGGAACCGAAACCCTACCCCAACAATGTCCGCGTCGCGACCTTGTGGCGGCAAATGTATATTGATTGCCAGGAAGTGATTTATGCCATTCGCCATCTGGCGATTGCGGGACGTGTTCTGGGGCGGGAAGACCTGCTCGACAGGTCGCGTGACTGGCTGCTGACCGTGGCGGGCTGGGATCCGTCTGGCCCGACCTCCCGCGCCTATAATGATGAAGCCGCCTTTCGTGTCGTTGTTGCACTGGCCTGGGGATATGACTGGCTTTACGACCATCTGAGTGCGAAAGAGCGCGAAACGGTCAAAGCCGTTCTGCTGCGCCGTACGCGTGAGGTCGCTGACCATGTGATCTCGCATGCGCGTATCCACGTCTTCCCCTATGACAGCCACGCAGTACGCTCCCTGTCTGCCGTGCTGACACCTGCCTGCATTTCATTGCTGGGTGAAAGCGACGAAGGCGGCGAATGGCTCGACTATACGGTTGAGTTCCTGTCGACACTTTATTCTCCATGGGCTGGCACCGATGGTGGTTGGGCCGAAGGTCCGCACTACTGGATGACTGGCATGGCCTATCTGATTGAAGCGGCCAACCTGATCCGGTCCTATATCGGTTACGATCTCTATCAGCGCCCCTTCTTCCAGAACACCGGCCGGTTCCCTCTCTACACCAAGGCGCCCGGAACACGTCGCGCCAATTTTGGTGACGATTCCACCATGGGCGATCTGCCCGGTCTGAAGGTTGGTTACAATGTGCGCCAGTTTGCTGGTGTGACCGGCAATGGCCATTACCAATGGTATTTCGATCGCATTAAGCAGGATGCCACCGGCACAGAAATGGCCTTCTACAATTACGGCTGGTGGGACCTGAATTTCGACGATCTCGTTTATCGTCACGATTACCAGCAGGTGGCGGCCGTTGCGCCGACCGATCTTCCAGCCCTTTCCGTGTTCAACGATATTGGCTGGGTGACAATCCAGAAACACATGGAAGATCCGGACCGGCATCTGCAATTCGTATTCAAGTCCAGTCCCTACGGTTCGCTGAGCCACAGCCACGGCGATCAGAACGCCTTTGTGCTTTACGCCTACGGCGAAGACCTCGCGATCCAATCCGGTCATTACGTTGCCTTCAATTCACAGATGCATGTGAACTGGCGCCGTCAGACCCGGTCAAAAAATGCGGTGCTGATCGGTGGCAAAGGCCAATATGCCGAAAAGGACAAGGCGCTGGCGCGGCGTGCAGCCGGGCGTATCGTCTCGGTAGACGAGCAACCTGGCCATATCAAAATCGTCGGCGATGCAACGGCGGCCTATCAGGTTGCAAACCCGTTGGTGCTCAAGGCAGAGCGAGAAATCCATTTCGTCAACGACAGCTATTTTGTGTTCGTCGATGAGGTTGAGTGCAGTGAGCCACAGGAACTGCAATGGCTTTGCCACACGATCGGTGCCCCCCAGACCGGCCGTTCCAGTTTTCGTTACACCGGCAAAAAAGCCGGCTTCTACGGCCAGTTTGTTTATTCATCCTCTGGCGCACCGCAGATTTCCGCCGTTGAAGGTTTCCAGGGTATCGACCCGAAGGAATTTGAAGGGCTCGAAATTCATCACCACGTTTGCGCGACCGTGCCGGCAGCAACGCGGCACCGTCTGGTCACTCTTCTGGTGCCTTACATCCTGAGCGAACCCAAGCGTATTTTCAATTTCATCGATGATCAGGGTTTCTCGACGGACATCTACTTCAGCGATGTCGATGACGAGCGCTTCAAACTCTCTCTTGCCAAGCAGTTCTAATCAATACGAGGTTTCCATAATGCTACGTTTCAAAAACAAAACGGTCGTCGTCGCAGGCGCAGGTCGTGATATTGGTCGCGCATGCGCTATCCGGTTTGCTCGGGAAGGCGCCAATGTTGTGCTGACCTATAACGGCGCGGCGGAAGGTGCAGTATCGGCCGTTTCCGAGATCAAGAAGCTCGGTGGCGAGGCACTGGCCATCAAGGCCGATCTCACCAAGGCGGCCGATGTAGAGGTTGCGATTTCCGGTGCGACCGACAAGTTCGGAGACATTCACGGTCTGGTGCATGTGGCAGGCGGTCTGATTGCCCGGAAATCTCTGGCCGATATGGACGAAGCTTTCTGGCATCAGGTTCTTGATGTCAATCTAACGTCGCTTTTCCTCATCGCCAAGGCAGCCGTGCCGAAGATGGCAAAAGGCGGTTCCATCGTGACCTTCTCGTCGCAAGCCGGTCGTGACGGCGGCGGTCCCGGCGCCCTGGCTTATGCGACATCCAAGGGTGCGGTAATGACCTTCACACGTGGTCTCGCCAAGGAAGTTGGTCCCAATATTCGCGTCAACGCAGTTTGCCCGGGCATGATCTCGACCACGTTCCACGACACCTTCACCAAACCCGAAGTACGTGAAAAAGTGGCCGGTGCGACTTCGTTGAAGCGCGAAGGATCGAGTGAGGACGTTGCCGGTCTGGTGGCCTTCCTTGCATCTGATGATGCCGCTTACATCACTGGTGCCTGCTACGACATCAATGGCGGCGTCCTGTTCTCCTGATATCCTGGTAAAACCATGTCCGTATCGTTACCGAGAGCGAGCCGCGTTGCCATTCTTGGCACGTCGCTCGTCCAGCAAAACCACATTGGCGATGCCAGGATGCTTGCGACATCGGCACGCGGCTGGATGAGCTGGGCCGAGGTTCTGTCTCACGGCAGGCTGCATTGCCCGGTCCATCACGATCCATCGGTGCCAGCGGGCTGGGAGCCGAGCAATCGGCCGGGCGTCAGCCGGTTTTTTGCCGGCCTCAACTTCGGTGTCTCTGGCCAGAAGGCGATCGAAATCGAACGACGACTGCCGCGATTGCTGCAATCAGATTTCGATCTGATCCTGCTGGATGCCGGCACCAACGATATGATGGTGGAAACGCGCCAGACAATTGCAGATACCAGAGCACGGATTGCGTCCACTTTACTGGCGGCTGGAAAGACGGTCGTTCTGCTGCCCATTCTGGCGCGTGGCGTGGGTAAATGGCCGGCGCATGGCTCCGAACGCGCAAAGGCACACTGGATCAATCGCCAGAGTGCTGAATTTGCCGCCAGTCACGCCAATTGCCATGTATTCGACTGGAACGCAGCATGGGTCGATCCGAACAGCGAGTTTGGAGAGCCCTATCCCGGTTACTCCGACGATGGAACGCATTTTTCGGTGCGCGGTGCCTTTGCCGTCGGCAAGCTGCTGGCAGGCTATCTCGCAAACATTGTGCCGCGTGCGGCAGACCGCGTTTTGCCAAGAGATGATCGTTTCGACGCCGTCAACAACCCGACCGGCAATCTGGCAACCGAAATGTCCGCGAAAACTCTGACAGAGAGCTTGGAGCAAAGCCACCGTCTTGGTGGGCAGATTGTGCATCCTGGAACCGGTAACTGGGTTGAGGCAATCTGCGATATCGACGTGCCAGCGCATTCAGGCATTCTCGGCGTAACACTACGTTTGAAAGATATTGCCGAGGAAGGGCAAGAGGCATGTGCGCTAAGTCCCTTTCGTGCCGAAGACGGCTCAGTATTCCCCTTCCCTGATACACATTGGAAAGGTGCTTTGCGGACGCCGCCGTTAAAACTCCGGCCGGGTGCTGCACCGCCGGAGCTATATCTTGATGTCCTGCTGCAGGCTGGTTCAAAGCCGATCAGCATCGATATTGCGCGCATTGATGTACGGCCCGTTTCAAGTCCGGTGTGTGCATGAGCAAGGGTGGTGGAAAGCCGAAGCTGCTGATCGCCATGCGCAGCGAGCTTCCGCAAGGGTTTTTCGGCGCGCGCGAATGGGCGCGACTGAATGCGGTGACCGATATCGTTGACGGATTTCCCTATACGGACTTCGACACGGAGGAAGGTCGCCGGGCTTTGGCCGAGGCCGACATTCTGCTGGCGGCCTGGGGGACACCTTCGCTGACAAAAGAACGCCTTGCCCGAGCACCTAACCTCAAGATGTTGGCCTATGCGGCATCATCCGTTCGCGTCGTCGCGCCTGCTGAATTCTGGGACAACTCCAATATTCTGGTGACAACCGCAGCGCCTGCCATGGCCGTGCCGGTGGCGGAATTTACCTATGCGGCCATCATCATGTGCAGCAAGGACGTGTTTCGCCTGCGAGATGAACACCGGGCTGAGCGCGGCACCGGTGGGTTTGGCAGCCGCCGTGGCATGAACCTGCCCTGGCTTGGAAGCTATTCCCGCAAGGTCGGCATTGTCGGTGCCTCCCGCATCGGGCGACTGGTCATCGATATGCTGACACGGGGCCGTTTCGAAATCGGCGTTTATGACCCATTCCTGTCCGCGGTTGAGGCAACGGAACTTGGCTCGACAAAAATGGAACTGCATACGCTTCTCGCATGGTCCGACATCGTCTCGCTGCATGCACCGATCCTGCCGCAAACCCGTCACATGATTGGTGCGCAAGAGCTTGCGTTGATGGCCGACCATACGGTGTTCATCAATACGGCGCGTGGCTGGCTGGTCGATCACGAAGCACTGTTATCAGAGGCGCGATCCGGTCGCCTGCGGATCCTGATCGATACGCCGGAACCCGAACCGCTACCGGTCGACAGCCCGTTTTACGACTTGCCGAATGTCGTGCTGACCCCACACATCGCCGGTGCGTTGGGCAATGAATTGCGCGCGCTTTCTGATGTCGCAATCACTGAAATCGAGCGCTTTGTTGCGGGTCTTCCACCGCTCTACCCCGTTCGCAAACATGACATGGAGCGCATGGCATGAGGGCTTTCAACTATTGTTTTTCCACGCTTGGCTGCTCTGAACTCAACCTGCATGAAACCGCTGACCTGGCGAAACGGCACGGTATTTCGTCCGTGGAATTGCGCACGCTTTGCGGTTCCGTCGACCTGATTTCGGCACTGGAGGGTGAGTTTGGCAGCCCTTCAATCTTTGCTGCGTTTCTGGCGCAACGTGACCTCAAGGTCACGGCCCTCAATACATCGATCCGGTTGTTTGATAGCGACGATATGTCTGCCGTTGAGCCCTTCATTGCGTGGGCGGAAGCGGCAGGCATTGCACATCTCAGGATATTTGACGGCGGAAATCGGTTGACGACCGGCGAGATGACACGTGCAGGTGCAGTGCTCGATCAATGGCAGGTCGACCGGCAATCACGGGGGCTGAATGTCGATCTGATGATCGAAACCCATGATGCTCTAGCGGATGCAACGCAACTCTCTACCTTCATCAGGCTTGTGCCAAATGCCCTGATATTATGGGACACCCATCACACCTGGGCCAAGGGTTCCGATATCAAGCGCCTTTGGCCTGATATTGTCGACAATGTCGTTCATTTACATGTCAAGGACAGCAAGATGGGAGACGACGGCCGACGCCATTACGTGCTTCCAGGCCAGGGTAACTTCCCCATGGCGGATCTTCTGTCGTTTGTCGGATCGAATGACCGACACCTCCCTCTCAGTCTCGAATGGGAGCGCCACTGGCATCCCGAACTGCCACGTCTGGATGACGCGTTGATCGCAGCGCGCGCCTGGTGGCGATAGGAGTACTTATGCGTATCGCCGACATTCAGCTAACGCCGGTTGCCATTCCCGACAAACCATTGCTGAACTGCAAGGGTGTTCACCAGCCTCACGCCCTGAGAACCATCATTGAAGTCACCTGTGATGACGGCACCGTTGGTTTGGGAGAGAGCTACGGGAGTATCAAAGCACTGGACGGTCTAAGATGTGCGGCTCCATCATTGATCGGTCTCGATCCGTTTCACCTTCACGAATTGAAGGCACGGGTCCTTGCCGCTTTGCCAGGTGGTGGTGGCATCAATGCAAAAAGCGCCGTTGCCGACCACAAACTGACGGACGTTGTCGCCTCGGCGTTTGAAGTTCCATGCCTCGATATTCAGGGCAAGCTGCTCGGGCGACCGGTGTGTGACCTGCTTGGTGGTGCGGTTCGCGACAGGGTTCCCTTCAGCGCCTATCTGTTTTTCAAATTCGCCGCTCATATTGGAGAAGAACCGGACGAATGGGGGGAAGTGCTGACGCCAGACCAGATGGTCGGGGAAGCCCGACGGATGGTGGATAAATACGGTTTCCAGTCACTGAAGCTCAAAGGGGGTGTTTTGCATCCCGATCTCGAAATCGAGACGATGCTGAAACTGCGCGAAGCCTTTCCAGATCACCCTTTGCGGATCGACCCCAATGGGGGGTGGACCATCGACACCGCTATCTACATAGCGCGCAAATTGGAAGGCGTTCTGGAGTATCTCGAAGATCCTGTCATCGGTATGGACCAGATGGCACAGGTCGCAGCGGCGACGTCAATTCCGCTCGCCACCAACATGATCGTCCTTGAGTTTGACCAGATTGCTCGAGCCTTCCGAAAGAACGCCGTTCAAATCGTCTTGTCCGATCATCACTATTGGGGCGGTCTTCGTGCTTCAACGCATCTCGGCAAAATCTGCGAGACATTGGGGCTCGGAGTGTCGATGCACTCCAACTCGCATCTCGGGATCACGCTCGCTGCTATGACCCATGTCGCTGCGGCGACACCCAATCTAAGCTACGACTGCGATACGCATTTTCCTTGGACTGGTGTTGATGTGACTGAAGGAGTCCCTTTTGTCTTCGAACGCGGCAGCCTGGAGGTGCCAAAGAATCCAGGATTGGGGATCTCGTTAGATCGACACAAACTATCAATATTCGCTGGTTTGTACGAACAGACGGCCATGAAAGAGCGAGACGACACGGCCTACATGAAGCTCTTTGAACCAGATTACGAACGTCGCGTGCCCCGGTGGTGACTGCCCAGACGTTGAGCGACATCATCCGCATGACGGTTTCCGGACTGCGGCTTTGCACTGCGACCGTTAGCGACGCAAGCACGCCATGGAGTACGCTGAGAATTCGAACTGTTGTCTCGGCAATCAATCAGGCGGCGACGTAGGGCGAACCATTGATGACGAGCGCGCGTGCCCTGGCAAATCTACCCACGCGCCCACTGGCAGGAAAATAAGCGTCGTTTTGACCCCGCCTTCCGGATCATCTTGTGATTGACGATGTTGAACCTGAACAGAGGGCTTGGGACATATGCCGATTTCAGAGCCTACGCAGCGGCGTGCGCCTGTACGCCAAGCGGCTTGAGCATGGCGAATTCCGGGGGCATGGCGCAGTTACGCAACGTCTGGCAGGCCCCCAATAAGCTTGTCCAAGGTCATCGGATAGTGTCGCAGGCGGATGCCGGTTGCGTTATGAATCGCGTTCGCGATCGCTGCCGAAACTCCGCATAGTCCGAGTTCGCCAATACCCTTCGCCTTCATTGGCGAGGAAACTGGATCAGTCTCATCCATGAACACGACTTCCTGGTACGGGGTGTCCGCGTGAACCGGCACCTCGTAGCCAGCGAGGTCGTGGTTGACGAAAAACCCGCGACGGGTGTCGACGGCAAGTTCCTCTGACAACGCCAGACCGGCGCCCATCGTCATCGCACCAATCACCTGGCTGCGGGCCGTGATCGGATTGAGAATGCGGCCGGCGGCACATACCGCGAGCATCCGGCGAATCCGCGTCTCGCCCGTGGCAAGGTCGACGCCCACTTCCACAAAATGCGCACCGAAGGTCGATTGCTGATGACTGTCTGAAAGCTTTTCCCACTCGACCGTGTCTTCGGCGACGAGCCCTTCGGAACCCGCCACTTCGGCCAGCGGAACCGAACGCGAACCGGAACGGACCTGACCATCTTCGAAGACGACGTCCTGTTCGTTGAAGCCGAGCTTCTTGACAATAGCGTCCCGAAGCTTGACACAGGCTGCGTAGACGCCTGAGGTCGAGCAGTTCGCGCCGAACTGCCCGCCGGAGCCTGCAGATACGGGAAAGCGAGAATCGCCAAGCTGCACGGCGACCTTATCAATCGGTAGGCCCATCATTTCCGCCGCGGTTTGGGCGATGATCGTGTAGCTCCCGGTGCCTATGTCCGTCATGTCGGTTTCGACGGTGACGACCCCTTCCTTGTCCAGACGGACGCGAGCGCCCGACGGCACCAGAAGGTTGTTGCGGAACGCAGCCGCAACACCGGAACCGATCATCCAGTTGCCTTCGCGACGAGAGCCGGGTTGAGCTTGCCCCGGCCAGCCGAACCGTTCTGCTCCGAGCTTGAGACAACCGACGAGATCGCGATGCGAAAACGGACGTTCGGGCTTTTCCGGATCCACTTGTGTGTCGTTGAGGATACGGAACTGCACTGGGTCCATTCCGAGCTTTTCGGCCATCTCGTCGATGGCGATCTCGAGCGCCATCAGTCCGGGCGCCTCCCCGGGTGCGCGCATGGCGTTGCCCTCGGGAAGGTGCAGCGTCGCCAGCCGCATCGCCGTCATGCGGTTTTCACCGGCATAGAGAAGCCGCGTCTGCATGGCAGCCGTTTCAAGCTGGCCATCGGGCTGATCGCCCGACCAGCTTTCATGGGCGATTGCCGTTATTTTTCCATCGCGAGCTGCACCAATGCGGATGCGCTGGATCGTTGCTGGACGATGCGTCGTGTTGTTGACGAGGAAAGGCCTCGGCAGCGCCACCTTTACAGGCCGCCTTGCTGCCTTCGCGCCGAACGCGGCCAGAACAGCGTCGGCACGCAGGAACAGCTTACCGCCAAAGCCGCCGCCGATGAACGGCGACATGAGGTGGATTTTCTCCTTGTCGACACCAAGCGTCGTTGCAAGGTCGGACCGCCACCAGTCGATCATCTGGCTGGAAGTCCAGACCGTCAGCTCGTCGCCATCCCAGGCGGCGATGGAGGCATGCGGCTCCATCATCGAATGCGACTGGTCCGGCGTTGTGTAGGTCTCGTCCAACGTTACCTCGGCGGACTTGAACGCCCCTTCGAAATCTCCAACGGCGGTATCGGGTGGAGCTCCGCCTGCGTCTTTTGGCTTGACTGCCGAACCCATCGCCTCGGCGAGATCGTAACTACCCTGTTCTTCCGCGTAATCCACCTTTACTAGCGCTGCCGCTGCGCGGGCTTGTTCGAAGGTTTCGGCGACGATCACGGCAATCGCCTGATGATAGTGCTGGATCTCATCGCCACCGAAAAGTATCGCAGTATTGTACTTGCCCTTCTCAATTTTGCCGACGTCAAGCGTCGTTACCACGGCAAGCACGCCCGGCGCGCGTTCGGCAGCTTCGATATTCATCGAGATGATGCGGCCCTTGGCGATGGTCGATCCGACGGGGTAACCGTAGGCATAGGCCAGGTTCGGATCATGCCACTCATAGGCGTACATGGCCCGCCCCGTTGTCTTGAGCTCACCGTCGATGCGGTGAACGGGCTGACCGACGATTTTCAGCTGGTCGATCGGATTGGTCGTTGCGGGTGTATCGAACTTCATGGCAATTACCCCCTCGCTTCGGCGATCACGGCGCCGAGTGTGCGCTCCACCAGATCGATCTTGAACTTGTTCTGCTCGGTCGGACGAGCGCCGTTGAGGAGAGCTTTCGCTGCGACCTTCGCTCCCTTTGAGAGTTCGTCATCCGCAGCTTCCACGCGCCACGGCTTATGAGCAATGCCGCCGATTGCCACCCGGCCAGTACCATCAGGCTGAATGACTGCACCCACAGAGACCAGAGCAAACGCGTAGGAAGCGCGGTCGCGGACCTTGCGGTAGATCTGTTTTCCTCCAGTTGGCGGCGGTAGCACTACTGCGGTGATAAACTCACCCTTTTCCAAAACCGTTTCGATCTCAGGGGTATCGCCCGGCAAGCGATGGAAGTCGGCGATTCGGATTGATCGGCGGCTACCATCGACCTTTACCGTCTCGATAACCGCATCGAGTGCGCGCATGGCAACGGCCATGTCACTGGGATGCGTGGCGATACAGCTATTACTCACACCCACCACGGCGTGCTGGCGACTGAAGCCGCCGATGGCGGAACAGCCACTTCCCGGCGAACGCTTGTTGCAGGGCTGTGCGGTGTCGTAGAAATATGGACATCGTGTTCGCTGCAAGAGGTTACCCGCGGTTGTTGCCCTGTTGCGAAGCTGGCCCGAAGCCCCTGCAAGCAAGGCGCGCGACAGGAGCCCATAATCACGTCGAACAATTGGATCGGCGGCAAGGTCGGTATTGCGAACCATCGCTCCTATGCGCAGGCCTCCCTCAGACGTCTTTTCTATTGTATCGAGCCCGAGACCATTCACATCGATCAGATGTGTCGGCGTCTCGATCTCCAGTTTCATCAAATCGAGGAGATTGGTGCCGCCTGCAATGAACTTTGCTTGCGAGTTCGAAAAGGCGGACCTGGTTGCAGCCTCGATAGATGAGGCCTTTTCGTAGGTGAAGGCTTTCATGCTTTTGTCCCCGCAACTTCGACGATAGCCTCGACAATGTTGGAATAGGCGCCGCAGCGACAGATGTTGCCGCTCATCCTCTCGCGAATTTCGCCCTCACTCACCGATGTCTGCGCGTTAAGATCCAGCGTGACATGGCTCGGAATGTTTGCCGCGATCTCCTCAAGCACCGCCACGGAGGAACAGATTTGTCCCGGCGTACAGTAGCCACACTGGAAGCCGTCAAACTTGACAAACGCCGCCTGCATCGGGTGCAGATTGCCGGGCTGTCCCAGGCCCTCGATCGTCGTCACGTCGTCACCATCATGCATCACGGCAAGCGAGAGGCACGAGTTGATGCGGCGTCCACCGACCAGTACGGTGCAGGCCCCGCATTGACCGTGATCGCAACCCTTCTTGGTTCCGGTCAGGTGAAGGTGTTCGCGCAGTGCGTCGAGAAGGGACGTGCGATTGTCAACATCGAGGTCTCGGACCTGTCCGTTGACCTTCAACGATACGCTTGACGTGTGTTTCATGATTTCTCCTCCTGACTGGGCTGCTGCTCCCCTGGTGACAGTGGTGGCAGCGACGGTCGCGGCCGAAGATATAAGTAAGTTTCGGCGTGAAAGTTCAAATATGCCGGTGCCTGGCATCGCCAGTTCCACTTCATCGATTGGAGAAATCAAAGGTTTCGCATCAAGGGGCGAGAACGCGGATCATTGAAAACTGACCCGTGAACGAATGAGCAGCAGAAGGAGTTCCCGATAGGCCTTGTTCATAGCGCGAAAGGACCGGCTAGGAGATCGAGGCTCCTTCCCGATTGTGGGGCGGGTCAGGACATCGGTTCTTGACACCAAATTCTGGAAGAGCGGTTTTAGCCGTCGTCCCGATCGAGCCGCATGCTCTCGCTTCCTAGGCGGTTCCCGTTAATCTCTGGCAATCGCACTGGCAGATCGAGACCCCTTGTGGAGCGATCTCGGCCCCATGGGTGACCCTCTTGCATTGCATGCGTCACCAATGTGCATATAAGGGCGTTTGGAGAGCTACTCACGCCTCAAGTGCCTCTACGTTATCAAGCACCCGCCGAAGCAAAGACACCAGTGTGTCCACCTCTTCCCGCGATAATCCCTTGGTCATGTCCCGGATTGCCCTGGCGCAAAAAGCGCGGCCAGCTGGCAACCGCGCAAGTGCCGCCTGCGTCAATGATACCAGACTGGACCGCTTGTCTCGCGGATCGGGCTCACGCTTGATCAAGTCATCCCGCTCCATCCGCGCCATGGGGCATCAGCTGCCAAGGACGAAACGGGAGAATGCCAGGGCATTGCGCGCATCCTCGTCCATTTTCGCGAGATCGGCGCCGCCGCTCAGATCGCGCCACACCTTGATGTCGGAGCCGATCGTGCCGCCGGTCTTGACGAAAGGCTCCATGACCACCGCGCCGGTGTAATTGATATCGCGCAGGGCGAGGCCAATTTCGTGCCAGGGCATCCTGCCCTTGCCCGGTACGCGGCGATTACTTTCTCCGGTATGGAAATGCCCCAGCAACGGGCCAGCCGTGCGGATGGCCTCGCCAAAGCTGTCTTCCTCGATATTCATGTGGAACGTATCCAGCATGACTTTCACGTTGTTCTTGCCGACATCCTTGACGAAAGCGACGCCTTCGGCAGCCGTATTGAGCACGTGGTTTTCAAAGCGGTTGAGGACTTCGATGCAAAGGTTGATGCCGAGGTCATTGGCGAAATCGGCAATGCCGTGAATACCTTCCACGCCGCGCGCATAATCGCCTGCCTTGTCGACCGGCTGCGAGTAGTCGATCGGCCAGTAGGAGTGCAGCGCGCCGCCAATCGTATGGATGTCGAGCTTGGCGACATTGGTAAGGGTGCGTTCAAAGAACGCCTTGCCAGCTGCGCGAACCGCGGCATCCTCTGACGACAGGTTTTTCGTTTTCGAAGGGCCGATACCGGCAGTAAGTATGATGCCGTTATCCTTCGCGCTCTGCCTGATGACGGCGAGTTCGGCGTCACTGTATTCATTGATGTGATGAGCGGCTACTTCGATGATATCGAAGCCGAGCTTGGCAACCTTCTCTATATAGGGGCCGAACTTGGCGCTCCACTCATGTTCCCAGTAAGAGTAATAGATGCCGTGTTTCATGGGGGTCTCTTTCGCTTTTCTGTTTTGCTTGACTTTGGGTGGGGAGGCGCAGCCCTTCGGGCCGTTTCACGACGCGGGAGTGCTTCCCGGATTTCCGATGCGAAGGTCCGGCTCCGTGCTTGTGGATGTGATGAAGCGGCCATTGGGGAGATCGTTTTCCTCTACCTTCCGGTTGATCTCCCCCTCGCCGAGACCGAAGCTCCGCCAGCGATCCCGCAGCCGCGCACGCAGATCGTCCTCGTCGACATCAACGAAGACAGTGAGATCGAAGATCGGCTTGAGGCGATCCCATGGCGACTGGCCGGCGAGGAGATAATTGCCCTCGCAGACGATGATATCGACGGATTGCGGGATCAGGCGGCCACCGGCGCGGGCGATCTCGATGGCGCGGTCAAAGACGGGGACGGCAACGACATCGTCCTGATTGGCCTTCAGGCGCTCAAGCATATGGCGCAGGCCGTGAACATCGAACGTATCGATGGCGCCCTTGAAGGGCCGGCGGTTCATCTCCTCAAGCACCGCATCGTCATAATGAAAGCCATCCATGGGGAACAGTGCGGCGGACACGCCTTCGCCCGCGTTCAACGCATCGACCACACGCTCGGCGATGGTTGATTTTCCCGATCCGGGGGCACCGGCAATCGCAACCATCACACGCCGGGCCTTTGACCCTTCCAGTCGCTGAAGAGCAAGGCCCACAATCTCGCGGGCATTATCGTCAATAGTGTTCAAGGTACTTGCCCCGATAATGAGTGCTTTCAGAAAATGCGGTACTGGTTTGCCTTGTCGCGCAGGAATGGCAGTCCCTTGTCGAGAACCTCATCGGCGCTGGGCGCAACCGGGCGCCAGGTTGAAATCGCGCCCGCCACCTCCTTGGGCATCGCGGCGAAGCTTTCGAGCGTCAGCACGCCCTTGAAGCCGATGGCTGCGAGCGCTGAGAACACTTCGTCCCACGCAACGTTTCCGCAGCCCGGCGTGCCGCGGTCGCTTTCCGACATATGCATGTATTTCAGATGGTTGCGGGCGGCGATGATGCCATTGGCAATGCCCTTTTCCTCCATATTCATATGGAACGTATCGAGATGGATGAAGACGTTGTCCGCACCGATGCGCTCCACCAGCGCCACCGCCTGTTCGGCGGAGTTGAGCAGATGGTTCTCGTAGCGGTTGACGGTCTCAATGCCGAATTGCAGGCCGTGTGTTTTTGCGTGGCCGGCAGCCCGCGAAAGCGCCCTTGTCAGGTTGTCATATTCACCCTGTGTCGGCGGAAATCCGGTTCGCTCATTGGTGCCGCCGTAGGTGACACCCGTCAGCGCTTCAGCCCCCATATCGGCGGCCTTGCCGAGCGCGGTGTTCAGATAGTCGATTGCCGCATCGGGACGTATGGACGGCCAGGCGGGCTCCGGCAGCACCAGCGAGCAGACGGCGCGCAATCCGTATTTCTCCAGCAGCGTGCGCGTGTGTTTTGCATCGACGGAGGGGATATCGATAAGCGGAATCTCGATGAAATCCTGACCGTAATCCGCAGCAGCGGCGATAGACCGTCTGGCGTTTTCGTGGTCCCATTTCAGAGACCACATCATTGCGTGAACACCGAAGCCTTTCACGTCATACCTTCTTTCTGAGAGATCCGAAGTAGCTGGAGAACAGGCCGCGCGCCGCCATGACGACAATCATCAGGACACCCCAAAGGGCCGTGGCGAGATGCTGGTTGGCGCCGAGAAGATTAAGGCCGGAGGACAGGAGCTGCAGGACGATGAGCGCGACAAAAACGGGAAGCACACGACCGAAACCGCCAAAGGGATTGATGCCGCCGAGAAAGGCCGCGAGCACCGTGATCAGCAGATAGGACTCTCCGTGGCCGACACGGACGGAATTGAAACGGGCAAGCATGATGATGCCGGCGACCGCGCACATCAGACCCGAGAGCGTGTAGACGAGCACCTGGATCTTGCGCGTGTTGAGGCCGGAATAACGCGCGGCTTCGATATTTGAGCCGATCATCAACAGCCCGAAGCCGAGCTTCGTGCGCGTCAGCAGCACATGCCAGAGCGCCACGCAGACGACGAAAATCAGAAGCGGGATCGGCAGACCGAGAAGCGTGCCATGGCCAAGCGGCGCCATGTAGGCGGGAAACCCTGACACGTCACCGCCGCGCGTCAGAAATTCGCCGAGGCCGCGCAGGAAAATCATCATCGACAGCGTCACCAGAATGGGATGCGCGCGGGTATAAGCGATCGCCGCACCCGTCATGGCACCGGCAGCCCCGCCGGTGACAAATGCAGCAAGGCAGGCGAAGAGAAAGGCGCTCGGCGGTGCATCTACGCCGCCATGGGCCTGGAGTACCCAGGCTGCGGCAAGTCCTGAGAGATTGGCCGCGAAGGTGACGGACAGATTGATCCCCCCCGTCAGCAGTGGCAGCAGCATCGCCAGCGTGAGAAGGCCGAGTTCCGGCAGCTGGAAGGCCACCGAACCGAATGTCGCAAGCGAGAGGAAGTTATCCGCGAACGTTCCGAAGATGAGCATGACTGCGATGAAGGCAATCACCGGTCCAGCCATATCGGCACCGAAAATGGCGTTGAATTTCCTGACAAGGCTGCTCATCACTGGGCGCTCCCCTTTCTCGTGGACGTGCGAAGCGCACTCGGCAAAAGCTTGTCGAACCGGGTGGAAGAGAGGGTGATCGCGATCAGAATGATGGCACCGACGATCATCTTGAAGGCAAAGGGTGACACGCCCATGAGGTTAAGACCGTTCTGGGTGATCGACACCATGAGAACGCCGAGCACGCAGCCGATGACAGAGCCTTTGCCGCCGCCAAGCCGCGCACCGCCGAGGACCGTTGCTGCAAGAACATCCAGCTCGCGGCCATAAAGCGCGTTGGGCACCACTTCCTGCGCATAATGCGCCTGCATAAGACCCGCAATGCCCGCCATCAGGCCGAGCCAGCCGAACGAAATGTAATGCATCGCGCCGATATTGATGCCGAAGCGGCGAGCACCTTCCGGGTTGTCGCCGAAGGCGTAAAGTTTGCGCCCAACAGTGGTGCGCGAAATCATGAACCAGGTTGCAATACAGCAGAGGATCATGACCACGACCGGCAGCGTCAGCTCTACCCATGAACCATCAGGCATTTCATGTTCGTAAAATACCACACGCGTGGACAGCCATTCCGGCAGGTCGTAGATCGACACACCCTTGGTGAAGAACATCAGCAACCCGAAGAAGATGTTGAAGGTGGAGATCGTCGCGACGATTGAAATGATGTTGAGCCGCCAGACGAGGAAAGCGTTGACGAAACCGAGACTAAGGCCTACCGCGCCGGCAATGATGAAACCTTCCGCCCAGTTGCCGCCGCCGAGCGCATTGAGCGCCAGCACCGTCACATATTGGACGACGGAAGCGGCGACCGCGAAGGAAATGTCGATACCGCCCGAGATCAGCACCACAAGCAGGCCGACCGCAAAGATGATGTTGACCGCAGAGACATTCAGTACATCGAAGGCGTTTGAGATGGTGAGGAACCGGTCGGTGGCGAAGGACAGTCCCGTGCAAAGCAGCACCATGACCACAAGCAGCGTAAATTCGGTCGTATGTCCGAGGATGAGCCTACGCATAGATGGCGGCCTCCAGTTCAGTCAACGACAGGCGTCGCGGATCATAGGTGGGCGTGAAACCGGCCTTCGACCATGTGGATGACCCTGTCTGTATTGAAATAAACTTCCGGCGGCTCGTCGGAGATCACGATGATCGAGAGACCTTCTGCGGCGAGCTTGCGGACGATTTCGAAGATGCCGGCGCGGGCGCCGACATCGACCCCCACGGTCGGCGCGTCGAGAATGAGGATTTTCGGCCCGATCGCCAGCCACTTGGCGATCGCCACACGCTGCTGGTTGCCGCCCGAAAGCGTTCGGATCGGGTCTTCGGGCAGGCCGATCTTCACCCCGAGCGCAGAAATCCAGCGGGAAACGACATCCGCCTTTTTCGACGGTGAGATCAGGCCGCCGCGCAGCAGCCGGTCGAGCGAGGCCATGACCAGATTGTCGGCAATGGATTGCGGCTGGTTGAGACCAAGCGAAAGCCGGTCCTCGGAAAGATAGGCTACGCCTGCCCGGATCGCATCGCGGTTGGAATGAAAATCCACCTTCTTTCCATCGATGAGGATTTCACCCGATTGCGGCCGATGCATGCCGAACAGCGTCAAAGCCAGTTCCGTGCGGCCGGCTCCCAGTAGGCCCGTTATGCCAAGCGTTTCGCCCCGCCGCAGATCGAACGAAACATCCTCGAACTCGCCGGCACGGCTCAGCCCGCGCACCGAGAGAACGACGGGTTTGTCATCGTGATCGGCGGCAATGACGGCACTGTCGAAATTGCGGCCGGTCATCAGCTCGGTCACCCGTGACTGGGTCATGCCTTCAACGGGAAAGACACCGACAAGCGAGCCATCCCGCAAAACGGTTATGCGGTCTGAAATCTCAAGCACTTCCGCAAGGCGGTGCGAGACGAAGACAACCGCGACACCCGAGGCCGACAGGTTGCGGACGATGTCGATCAGGTAATCCGTTTCCGACTGCGTGAGCGACGCGGTCGGTTCGTCCATGAAAACGAGCCGTGCCTCACCGACCAGCGCGCGGGCAATCGCCACGATCTGACGCTGGGCGATGGGCAGTTCCTTGAGCGGCCTGTCGAGATCGATCTCGACGCCGAGCCGGGCCAACGCCTTTTCGGCAGCCTGCTCGATGGCGCGCTTGTCGACCAGCCCGTATTTTGCATTCACCGCGTACTGGAAGCCGATATTTTCAGCCACCGTCATTTCATCGAACAGCGCCAGATCCTGCCAGATCACCTGAATGCCAAGCGATTGCGCAAGCGTTGGGGTCATTGCGGCTATCGGCTTGCCGTCGAAATAGAGTTCAGCATCACTTTGGGGCGTGTAAACGCCCGTTATGACCTTGATCAGCGTGCTCTTGCCGCAGCCGTTTTCGCCGGCAAGGCAATGCACTTCACCCGGGTTGACCTCGAAAGAAACACCCTTCAGCGCGCGAACACCGCCGAAGGTGACTTTGACATTTTTGAGGGACAGGAGCGGTTCTGCGCTCATGATAACGTAAATCTCCTTCGCCGCGGCAGCATTGCAGACGGGGCGCTCGGCATGTTTTCCAGATGAGGCGTCGCGCGAGTATGAAACCTCGCGCGACGCCCTGGCCTTGGGGAGGATCAGAGGCCCATGGAAACGAGCTTGTCGATGCTTTCCTTGTCGATCTTCAGAAGCTGATCGACGACGATGGTGTTGCCCTCGGGATTGATGGTGCCGAGACCTTCGATATTGTCGCCGGCCTTGGGTGTCTCACCCTTGGCGATGCGATCCGCGAGCGTGATGAAGACCTCACCGGCCTGCTTCGGGTTCCACATGAAGCCGCCCGTCAGCGCCCCCGACTTGATGAGCTTGGCGCCCTGCCCCGGCGAGAACGGGCCGATGACGAAGACCTTGCCATCCTTGCGCCGCTCTTCAACCGCACGCCCGGCTCCGATCGGTCCCTGCGAGCCGAAGGCGAGGAAACCGCTCAGGTCAGCATTGGCGGACATAAGGTCAAGCGCCGTCGAGCGGCTCTTGTCGAGGTCCTCCGCCACGCCGTAGCGATCGCCGACGAGCTTCATGTCAGGGTAGTTCGCCTTGATATAGGCGATGGCGGCATCGGCCCAGGCATTGTGAAGCGGAACGGTGAGAGAACCGACGAACACGGCATAGGAGCCCTTGCCGCCCATCTTCTCCGCCAGCAGCTTGCCATGCGCTTCACCAAAACCCTTGGCGGAGGCGAGTTCGAAATCCCAGTCGGCACCGAGCTGCTTGGGCGATTCGTGGGTAATGACCTTGATACCGGCGGCCTGGGCTTTTTTCAGCACCGGCTCCAGCACCTTGGCATCATTCGGCACGACGCCGATGAAATCGACCTTCTGGGCGATCAGGTCCTCGATGGCGCGGACCTGCAGGGCGGGATCGGCGCTAGTCGGGCCGACCATGAAACCGTCAACGCCGAGCTTCTTGCTCTGCTCCTTGATCCCGGCCTCCATGGCGTTGAACCACGGAATGCCGCCGATCTTGACGACGACGCCCACCTTCGGCCCTTCGGCAAAGGCTGCGGACGAGAGCAGCGCGAGCGACAGACCAACCGCTGCAGCAATAATTTTCTTCATGATGTTCCTCCTCAAAAAACAGGCAAACGAAACCCGCCGCAGCCATTTTTCATCTGGCGCGTTCAAAATTTCTCATCTCGCTTATTCGAGACTCTCCCTTGCCACTCCCACAGCAACCATCTTGCACAATCGATATTGCCAACTTGCACAATCGATGGTGCAATAACCATATCATGAAGCTCCCTTCCGTCAAGGGGACGCCTACTCTAATAATTAGAATCAGTTGGGGAGATCACAATGACGGGCATGAGTTCCAAGAAGGCCACTATATATGACTTGTCGATATTGTCCGGCGCATCAGCGTCGACGGTCAGCGCCGTCCTGAATGGATCATGGCGAAAAAGGCGGATTTCCGAGGAAACGGCCAACAAAATTCTATCGCTCGCCAAGACGCACCGCTACACCGCCAACCTGCAGGCGAGAGGTTTGAGGAGCTCGAAATCCGGACTTATTGGCCTACTGGTCCCGATTTATGACAACCGGTTCTTTTCCTCGATGGCACAAACATTCGAGGGACAGGCACGCAAGCGCGGCCTTTCGCCGATGGTTGTATCGGGGCGGCGCGATCCTGAAGAAGAACGCCGCACGGTGGAGACCCTGATCGCCTATTCGATCGATGCACTCTTCATCGCGGGCGCGACCGATCCCGACGGCGTGCACCAGGTCTGCGCCCGCGCAGCACTGCCGCATGTCAATATTGACCTTCCCGGCAAATTTGTACCCTCGGTCATTTCCGACAACAGACATGGTGCGGAAATATTGACATCGGCAATCCTTGCCCATGCGGAAAAACACGGACCTCTCGGCCCTGACGACGTCATCCTGTTCGGCGGTCATGACGACCACGCCAGCCGCGCCCGTATAGATGGCTTCCACGCCACCAAGGCCGCCTATTTCGGGGTCGATAACGGGGACGATATCGAAATCACCGGCTATTCACCACGCATGACGGAACTCGCTTTCGAACGTTTCTTTGAACGCAAAGGCCGCCTGCCCCGCTGCTTCTTCGTCAATTCATCGATCAATTTCGAAGGATTGCTGCGCTTCATGGGGCGCCATGACGGCGAGGCGTTTGGCGATATCGTTGTCGGCTGTTTTGACTACGACCCCTTCGCATCGTTCCTTCCGTTCCCGGTCTACATGATCAAGCCCGATATAGCGCAAATGCTCAACAAGGGGTTCGAACTTCTGGCAGAGAACCGGACCGAACCCGAAGTCACCATTATCGAACCGACGCTCATTTCGCCGCGAACCGCTCTCGAAGGTCCGCTCGACGACATATGGGACCCCCTGGCATTGCGCCGCATGGCGCGATGAACATGCGTAATGCCACGTGACCTCAACGGTCGGCGCGTCGCGATAGATTTCAATCGGCTGGAGCACTGGAGCGCCATGGCTGACGAATGCACCCTCGGCGACCGCCTGGTGATCGGCGCAAGATGGACGTCGAGGCTGTTTTCATCCACGAGTATCTCCTTTCGCCCCGCAGATCAGTCGGCAACCTCTCGTAAACTCGACAAGATGACCGCCGCTTTCGCATACGGAATCCGACCTGCCGAAAGCCCGACGAAACCGCAGTTCGCTTCAGCGGTCTGGCTTTTCCGGGTGCATTCCACGTCCATACATTCACCGGCGCTGTGGTCTGGGTGTTCCTGATTTCGCTGGCAGAATGTACCTTTGGTCATATCGACTACTATTCTGTCCGGCAGAAAACCATGTTCATCAAGGAGATCTGCATAGGCATCGGTGCGGCGTTGACTGTCGGGCTCATGCGCTGGGTATCGTTTTCGTTCAGCGCCATATTCGTCGCTGTGATCGGCATTCTCTTGACCCTGACATGGTGGCTCCTGATGCGGCGCGAGTTGCGCGCGTTCGACTAGAGGGATGCATATGCATCTGAACCGCAGAAGGAACGTCGAATGAAGTTGGCTACATAATGATCTATGTCGCGGACGAGCCGGTCACGATCGAAATTTATGGAGACGCTTCCAACGATCCGTCTGGCAATTCGATATCGGTTTCCAGTCGCGCTTTCCGATTGATGGATTGATCGATAGAGGCCCGAGCTAATCTTGCCTGCCCTTCGGCCGCATTGACGGTCACGTTCACAAGCTCTGATTCGCAGGCGACCGCGCGCGGCGGGCAGAATTTGATGTTTCAAGTGGCATTTTCGAATACATCTGCCTCACTCTGGGTCGTGAAGGTGAACGTCACCAGTTCGCTGTCATCGTCCTGCCGGAGACCCATGGCAGTTACAATCAAACGCGCGATCTCGTCCTGTGCTTCACTTCCCGAGCGGTACGACCCCACCGCCTTCTCGATGGCGGGGCCGAAAACCTCGCTGATTACACCGAGGCGCATATTGTATTTCATGATGATGTCGCGGTCCTCGATGATCGCTGCCTGTTCGGCCTTTGGGATGCCGGCGTTCTCCATGGCGGTTATCGTTGCGTTCGTCGCGAGCTTGATCGGACCTTCTTCCAGCCAGCGATCAACCATCTGATGGAACTGGCGCATCCGCTCGGCAGGAATTGTTCTCTGTACAGTGATCGACATCCGGATTCCTTTGTCAGCTCTCATGCGAATACACTTTTTGCTTCGCTTCAGCTGCGACGCGAGGCGCTACCCTGATAGTCAAAACACGTCGGGAATTCCAGATGGAGTCCACGCAGAACCGGTTCGTCAGACGGTCGCATCGGGTAAAGCAATCGAGGAGCGTGAAGATGCCTCGCTCTACAAGGAAAACTTCAGGCCTTTCTTCCTACCGCACTCCCACGAGGAAGCTCCGTGAGCTGTTCCTAAACTCAAGACCTGCGTTGATCGTCCTTGAATGCGCCATGGTCTTCGAAGACCCCAATGGCTCCACGCTGTTGCAAGACGTACTGACTTTCAGCAAGTATTTCGCGATACCTCTGGACCTTTGCGGCGCCCATCCTGCGCAAATCGACCCTTGATGGAGGTGCTGACTGGACTGGAAAAACGGCTTCGTTTTCCAGAAGGTCCAGCAGAAGATTACGCATGACCGCGTTTTCCTCTCGCAGCTCCGCCAGTTCGATAACCTTTCCGCTCGATTCAAACCGCCTTGCGATCGCTTTGTCGATTTCGCGTTCGACAAGGAGAGCCTTGGCGGCGAAATACCGACAGGCAAAGAATGTTACCGCGAGCGCGCACAACGCGAAAATAACGTAGATCATTCCGACCTCCAGGTTACCCCTGAAATCGATACTCTGCCGCCGGTTTTCAATACGGATTCGGGCCACTCGACTGAAAAATCACATGCTCCTGAAACCCGCAACTTGTGAATTGCGAAGACGGCCTCACTCCGAGATTGCAACCCTCGGGCGCTCCGCCGTCAGACGCTTCGTGATCTCGTCACCATGAAAGGTAGGTCGCTTTTCTCACAGGATATGCGAAAGGCTCACCATTCTCAAAAACGAAACCCTTGCGATACATGCAACTGCGCACGTGGGCGGAGCCATAGGCACCTGCATAGAAACCCACGTCGCCATATGATGGGTAACGTTCGAAACTGCATCTGTCGAGGGCTGCCTGATAGGCCATCTCCAGTACATGGTTACCCGTCACCGGAACGGTACCGTAAAGATGCAATTGGGTCCGCGCTTCCGCCGCTGCCGCCGTAAAGGTAACGCTTAGAACCACGCTTAAAGCCAGCTTGAGTCTCATGACGCGCCTCCAGAGAAATTATTGTGACGAGCAACGGGGATTTTGCCCTGTTTGTTCCCTCAATCAGAAGTTTCTCCCACATTGTGCTGGCGCGGCTTCCATTATGTCCCGGCCGGAAGTCTATGCCACCTTCCATTCCGCGAAGGTCGACCCAGGCCCGCGGCCACGATTAATGCTGCGTGATAACAACAGAACGTTCCGTAACGTTGGAGGGACAGCCTCTCGAAATCGCTGGAGGCACCATGTTTGGTGCGATTGCCTAGCGAAGGAACCCATCCCGATCGAACTCTCCCCATCCACGAAGGTCGGCCGCACCTTCGTCGACCTTTTGACCCGCCTTTTCTCCCGGTTTCATCTTCTTTTTGAGCGATCGAGCCAGCCGCCTCTGATAGGCGGCTTTCTGTCGTTTCTCTGCCTTCGCCTCAGCGTCCTCCACCCGCCACTCTTCCACGACCCCGCGATCGAGAAGGTCCTCAACCACCTTCGGATCGAAGACATGGAAGGTGATGCGCCGGGCACGGCCGTTCAGCCGCACGGTTCTCGTCCCGGCGCTCTTGAGACGCCCATCCGCGAGCCAGCGATGTCGCTCGCTCGTCTTGATGGCGAGGATGTCCTGTATCTCGCGCGGGATCACCGGAAGAGTTTCGGCTTCCATCATCACGCCGGCCACGGTCCTCGCAGCGGCGTCGAAGGCGTTTTTGTCGCGGGCTGGCATCGCGAGCGTGATCTCGTTGCCCTCCAGGCTGATCGCTTTCTTCAAAGCCGCAGGCAGTCGGGCCTGCATTTCCTGCAGAATGCCTTTCGCTCGCACGGACGATCCCAGCGTCACCGCAGGCGACAACATCCACGTCCTGATCAGTTCGATATCGCTCTTCTCGAGTTTCCGCATCTCTCCTAGATAGTGCCGATCTCCTCTCGTTCAACGAGGTGAACTGTTCGGCGACCGCAGATCCGAACCAGCCTACGATTATCGGAAACGTCCTGCTTAGCGGGGGTATGGCTCTGCGGCCATCGCGATATCAGCGATGATTTGCCCTGTTGTCATAAAGAAGCGCAGCGGCCTCGACCTTATCGCCATTAGCTACTGCCCATGAGCACAGGGCCTCAAACGGTTGCCGCAGAGAATGGCCCAGAGGGGTGATCGCGTATTCTACACCCACCGGCTGGGTCGGCAGGACGGTCCTCGTCACAAGACCGTTCCGCTCAAGCCTCTTTAGAGCATCGGCCAAGGCCTTGTGGGTGATACCGTCGAGACGGCGCTTGATCTCGTTGAAGCGCGAGGGCCTGGGACAAATCACCGTCAGGATCAGGATTGTCCATTTGTCCGCGATCTTGTCGAGCACGGGGCGAACCTGCGCCATGTCTCTAAGGGCGCACTGAGAAAGTGCTTCAAGGTCAGTATACTCGTCCATATCTAGGCTACTTAAGGTGCGTAATTGATACCAGATATCTAATGTATATCATGCAGCGACCATCAATTGAAAGGACTTACGATGGCTCGGATGAGTAACAAGGTTGCCCTGATTGTCGGGGGCGCCAAGGGTATCGGCTTGGCAATTGCAGAGCGGCTTTCGGCCGAAGGAGCGATGGTCTTCATCACCAGTCGCCGAAGCGAAGATGCCAAAAGGGCGGCAACTGCCATCGGTCATGGTGCGGTCGGCATTGTCGCCGATGCCGCGCTCCCCGAAGATATGCGGGAGGCGGTCGAAAAAGTGAGAAGGGAACACGGCCGTATCGACGCGCTGGTCTTGAACGCCGGTCTTTCCGAGCCCGCCCAGATCACGGAGATAACGCCTGAACACTTTGACCGCCACTTCGACGTTAACGTTCGAGGAATGGTCTTCGGCTTCCAGGCGGCTCTGCCGGCGATGAGGGACGGCGGCTCAGTCGTCCTCGTCGGATCAATTGCAGACAGCGGCGGCTATGCTTCCTATGGCACATATGCTGCGACCAAGGCAGCCGTGCGTTCCTATGCACGAACCTGGACTGCAGAACTGGCATCCAAGGGTATACGCGTTAACGTCGTCGCACCGGGCCCAACCGATACGGAAATGATGGCTGCGGTTCAGCCAGACATGCGCGCGGCCATTGTCGCTCCGATCCCGATGGGACGGATGGCGCAACCCGCCGAGGTGGCTGCAGCTGCCTTGTTCCTGTTAAGCGATGAGGCGAGTTACATCGCCGGTGCCGAACTGTGCATCGATGGCGGCTTGCGGCAGGTCTGAGCCAGAATTCGAAACGCTGTACCCGATCTGGAATGACCGGGTACAGCAAACGCTCGACAGAGAAGCGACGGATCGCAATTTCGCTGATTACAGGCCCGCCTCAGCCATCCATAGCGCTGCGTCTGCACCTGCCGGTATGCGCAGTGGCGCAGACGGATCGGTGGCAGCCTTCCAGATCGCTTCCGCGACATCGCGCGCGTGGGTCACAGGGCCCTTGTCGTCCTGAACATTCCTGACGAACTGGTGCAAAAGAGGCGCATAGTCCGCATCGTCCATGCCGCGCAGGTGTGGGCGGGCACTGGCGCCAAAACTCGTTTCCGGCGAACGTCCGGGCAAAACGATGTGGACGCGAACGCCGAAGGGCTCCATTTCAATCGCAAGGGACTCGCTGAGCGCATTCACTGCGGCCTTGCTGGCGCGATAAACCCCGATGACCGGTAGCGGTTTCAGTGTGACCGAGGACGTAACGTTGATAATGACGCCAGCCCGGCGACGACGCATTTGCGGGCCGAGGGCCTGGATCATCGCCAGAGTGCCTATCGTGTTCGTCTGAAAGAGTGCCTGTGCGGTCTGGGATGCAGTCAGTTCGACAGGAGATGGTGCTCCGAACCCGGCGTTATTGACGAGAACATCGATCTGACCCGTTGCCTTCACAAGCTGTGAGATGCTGTCCGGGACGGTGACATCGAGTGCTAGAACACGCAGACGCCGCGACGCTGGGAGTAAGCTTTCGTCGGGCGTTCTCATCGTGGCGATCACGTCCCAGCCTTTTTCAAGGAACAGTTTTGCAGTTTCCAGGCCAAAGCCCGAGGAACAACCGGTTATCAGAACTGCGGGCATTATTTTCTCCATAAGTGGCTGTGTCATTATGGTAGCGACCCGAAGGGAGACTTTATATGTTCCAGGCTCCTCATTTCTTTAGTAATAGTCCTGGATATGACAACAGACCCGCTCACCGAGATCGTCACACTCCTGCAACCCGCCGCCCGGGCTTCGAAACTGGTGGAGTGCGCCGGTGCATGGCGTATACGTCGTGACGGCACAGGCGAGCCGTTTTATTGTGCCATCCTGGAAGGGCAATGCCGGGTCACTTTCGGTGGCCGACAAACGTTTATCCTGCAGGCCGGAGACTTCATTCTCGCGCCTGCCATGCGCGATCTCGTCAATGAAAGCTCCAACGCCACAGCCGACTTGCCGGCAACGGTCCCGACAAAGATCAATGAGGGACATTTTCGTGTGGGACCACATGACGGCCCACCCGCGCTACGAATGCGTATCGGACATTGCAGCTTCGGCACGCCGGATGCGGCCCTGCTCGTTTCTTTGTTGCCGGACGTGATTCTGGTTCGCGACAAACCCCGGCTTGCGACGTTGATGCAGTTGATCGACGAGGAGACGCAGGAACGGCGCGCAGCGCGCGAACCGGTTCTGGAACGACTTATCGAGGTGCTGTTGATCGAGGCACTACGGTCCTCAACCGACACCAATTCTGCACAGGGCCTCGGCAGAGGGCTTGGTGATGAGCGCCTTTCGGCGGCACTTCGGGCTATGCATGACCGTCCCGGCCATCCCTGGACCGTCGTTGATCTCGCTAAAGAGGCGGCGCTCTCCCGTTCGGCATTTTTTGCGCGCTTCAACCGAATAGTCGGGGTTGCGCCGATGGAATACCTGCTGACATGGCGTATGGCATTGGCAAGGCAGTTCTTGCGGAGTGGTGATCTCGCAATCGACGATGTAGCCGAGCGGGTGGGATATGGATCAGCAAGTACGTTCAGCGTGGCTTTTGCCCGACGCACCGGCATCCCTCCTGCTCGATACGCCCGTATGGCCGCACAGAACGGCGAGGCAGGAAACAACCGATTGCTACGGCCACTGACAGAATTATAACAATGCAGTTGGCCTATCGACAATACGCCCGACCAGCGCTTTCAAACTGGCGCAGCGATTCCAACGATGATCGACTAAACTCTGGACTCCGGTGGCTGACATCCGCCGAGTTCTTCGCTCAGACAATCAACCCGCGACGTGACGTGATGAGGTGCTGCGATAATGGATCCGCACCTCAACCCGCCGTTACCGTCCAGAATACAGCAACCCAAACCGCTGGAGCGAACTCAAAACTGGACAAAGTCTGGGGACAGGGTCAAAGGTCATGGAGGTTAAGAGATCGACACGCAACAGAAACACAAAAAGCTCCTCGACGCTGACGCGGAGGAGCTTTGTTAAGACGAGAATTTTGCCTTCTTGATCGTAGCTGTTTAGCGCGCTGGATCGTAGTTTTTTTGGCTATTGTGGGATACTGTAGCGTAGGGTTTTGGTTGCGGGGGCAGGATTTGAACCTGCGGCCTTCAGGTTATGAGCCTGACGAGCTACCGGGCTGCTCCACCCCGCGTCCAGCGCATTCGGCAAGGCCGAATGTCGCGGTTACGTCGTTGCTTTAGCGACGACGGATCTTTGCCGGAGTAAATTGCGGAGCAATTTATCTCCTGTAAGGGACGCACTTGGCGTTTTCCTTAAGTTTTGTCTTAAACTGCAAAAGGCCGCTTTTGGCGGCCCTTTTTTTTCGGCTGGGCCGAGGGATGTGATGAGAAGATTTTGATGCGTTTTGCAGACCTGGCAGCGACCTACTCTCCCGCGTCTTGAGACGAAGTACCATTGGCGCTGGGGCGTTTCACGGCCGTGTTCGGAATGGGAACGGGTGCAGCCGCCCCGCGATAACCACCAGGTCGGCAAAACGCAACATTGTTCATGTTTTCACATGAACGTTGTTTTCGAGAAGCTGGAGAGCTCAAGGCTCTATTTAATTTACACGTCGTTTCTGTGACTTATCCGTATGTTGCCTTGCTCGAGGTCGAGCGTGGCGCCCATACAGGGCGCTAGTCCGTCGCCAATCGTTTGGCGCGCCGTCTGCAGCGTAGTGGCCGAAGGCCACGTCAGCGTGAAGACAGAACAGATCATCAAGCTTCGCTTGATGAGCATGAACAATGGGAACGAAGAAGTCGATCGAGCTATTAGTAACGGTAAGCTTCACACATTGCTGTGCTTCCACACCCGTCCTATCAACGTGGTCGTCTTCCACGGCTCTGATAGGGAACACTCGTTTTCAGGTTGGTTTCCCGCTTAGATGCCTTCAGCGGTTATCCATTCCGTATATAGCTACTCTGCTATGCCCTTGGCAGGACAACAGATCCACCAGAGATACGTCCATCCCGGTCCTCTCGTACTAGGGACAGATCCTGTCAATATTCCTACACCCACGGCAGATAGGGACCGAACTGTCTCACGACGTTCTGAACCCAACTCACGTACCGCTTTAAATGGCGAACAGCCATACCCTTGGGACCTGCTCCAGCCCCAGGATGCGATGAGTCGACATCGAGGTGCCAAACAACCCCGTCGATATGGACTCTTGGGGGTCATCAGCCTGTTATCCCCGGCGTACCTTTTATCCGTTGAGCGATGGCCCTTCCACACGGGACCACCGGATCACTATGACCGACTTTCGTCTCTGCTCGACTTGTCAGTCTCGCAGTCAGGCTAGCTTATGCCATTGCACTCGACGACCGATTTCCGACCGGTCTGAGCTAACCATCGCGCGCCTCCGTTACTCTTTCGGAGGCGACCGCCCCAGTCAAACTACCCACCATACACTGTCCCGGATCCGGATAACGGACCGCGGTTAGACATCCACGAAGATAAGGGTGGTATTTCAAGGATGGCTCCACAGAAACTGGCGTCCCTGCTTCAAAGCCTACCACCTATCCTACACATGCCTTGGCGAATGCCAGTGTAAAGCTATAGTAAAGGTGCACGGGGTCTTTCCGTCTGACCGCAGGAACCCCGCATCTTCACGGGGAATTCAATTTCACTGAGTCTATGTTGGAGACAGCGGGGAAGTCGTTACGCCATTCGTGCAGGTCGGAACTTACCCGACAAGGAATTTCGCTACCTTAGGACCGTTATAGTTACGGCCGCCGTTTACTGGGGCTTCAGTTCAGAGCTTGCACCCCTCCCTTTAACCTTCCAGCACCGGGCAGGCGTCAGACCCTATACGTCGTATTGCTACTTCGCAGAGCCCTGTGTTTTTGATAAACAGTCGCTACCCCCTGGTCTGTGCCACCCCATCATACTTGCGTACAAAAGGGTCACG
>NZ_CP036359.1:1005000-1382500 GCF_004328495.1 Agrobacterium sp. 33MFTa1.1
CACCGTTACGAGGTTGACAAGGCGCTGCTCGATACAGAATTCCCGCTCGCCCGCGAAGTGAAGACAGACAATATCCAGCAGCGGCGCGCCAGCTGCCATGTCAAGCCGTGTACGGTCGTCTTTCGTTGCCGTACGCTGCGTGCACTTCAGAACCTTGAAACCGTAATCAAGACCGAGGGATTCAACCTCGGCCCTGATGTCGTGAATTTCGAGAACTGCCGACTGGATCTGCGGTTGACGAACGAAACTGCCGGATTTCTTGCGTCGCTCGATCAAACCCGCCTTGGCGAGCTGACTCATGACCTTGTTCACTGTCATGCGCGAGCAGTCATAATGGGTGGCAAGATCGACCTCGAACGGCAGCCTGTAACCGGGCGGCCATTCCCCCGAGACGATCCGCCCCTCTATATCGCTGAGGATCGTCTGATGCAGGGTCTGTCCGGCCGATGCCTTTGTCACGTCCGTGATACCTTTCCGCACGGGCTCTTTCTCGTTCTCGCCGAGCCCATATCAGCTATTAAGAAGTTCGGCCATGACCTGGTTGAAACGATCCGATATTTCCCGGCGCCGGATATGCTGACCCGCCTGCACCTGTTTTTCGCCACGGACCCAAACGGTATCGACACGGACATTGCCTGCAAATAACCATTGGTCGAGGATCTTTGACGCGGGAAGATAGGGCACGGCCGAAATATCGAGCGCGACAAGATCGGCGCTTTTTCCCTTTTCGATTCTACTTTCTGACATGAGTGCCCCGCCACCGCCTTCCAGCGCCGCCTGGAAAAGTTTTTCCCCGGTGGAACTGCCCGCATCGGCAATGACATTACGCGCGCGCCGAGACAGACGTTGGGAATATTCCAGCGTGCGCAGCTCTTCAGAAACCGAGATGAGAATATTGGAGTCGGATCCGACACCGAAATGTCCGTCTTCCGCGAGAAAATCCGGAGCGGAAAAGACACCGTCGCCGAGATTGGCCTCCGTGACAGGGCAGAGGCCCGCAACCGCGCCGCTCCGTGCCATACGGCGTATCTCCGCTTGCGTCATATGCGTGGCGTGTATGAGGCACCAGCGCTTATCGACCGGCGCGTTCCCGAGAAGCCATTCCACTGGCCGCGCACCGGAAAAAGCGAGGGAGTCCTCGACCTCTTTGATCTGTTCCGCCACGTGAATATGGATCGGCCCGTCTTTTGCGAGCGGCACGATGGCCGCAAGCTCATCACCGGTCACAGCGCGCAGGCTGTGCGGCGCGATGCCAAGCGCCGCACCCGGAAGGGATTTGACGACAGCCTGTGCGCCCTGCATCAGCTTTTCGTAACTGTCAATCGAATGGATGAAACGTTTCTGCCCGTCGATTGGCGGCTGACCGCCGAAACCGGAATGCGCGTAAAAGACCGGCAGCAATGTCAGGCCTATGCCCGTTTGGGCGGCGGCAGCGCCGATACGCTCCGCCATTTCGGCGATATTTCCGTAATGTGAACCGTCCCTGTCATTGTGCAGGTAATGGAATTCTCCGACCCTGCCGAAACCGGCCTCCAGCATTTCCATATAAAGCTGTGCAGCAACGGCCTCGACATGGTCAGGCGTCATGGAGAGGGCGAATTTATACATGACCGTGCGCCAGCTCCAGAAACTGTCGTCGGCAGGCCCGCGGATTTCGGCAAGTCCAGCCATGGCCCTCTGGAAGGCGTGGCTGTGAAGATTGGGCATGGCCGAAACGATGACGGCATGGCGTTCATCCTGCCGCTCGGGAGAAACACCGCTTTCGACCGATGAAACAACCCCGCCATTACAGACGATACGGACATCCTGCGCCCACCCGCCGCTGAGAAGTGCCGCACCTGCGTGAATTGCCGTCATACCACCCTCTCCTCTTGTTACGACATCGGGCAAGGCCATTTCGGACAGAAAATGCGGCTTGCCAAGCCGATTATTATGTATATACATTTACGCCATAAAGGAAAGGCGAAAAGCAATGCCCGGGAACAAATCTGCAAAGGGAGCGGCGATGGGAAACGCAACGGCCTTGTGGCGTAATGCCCGGCTGGCCACCTTCGATCCATTGAGGGAAGGCATCGGCGCAGTCGAAAAAGGCGTGATCGCCGTCAGCAGCGGTCGCATCGCATTTGCTGGCCCGGAGAGCGATCTGCCCGCTTATCTCGCCGCCGCGGAGGAAATCACCGATTGCGACGGGCGCTGGATCACTCCCGCTCTGATAGATTGCCACACCCATCTGGTCTTTGGCGGCAACCGCGCCATGGAATTCGAAATGCGGCTGAATGGCGCGACTTATGAAGAGATCGCCAAGGCGGGTGGCGGCATCGTGTCCTCCGTGCGCAGCACGCGCGCGGTTTCAGAGGATGTCTTGATGGCGCAAGCGCTGCCCCGTCTCGATACGCTTCTTTCCGAGGGCGTCTCGACGATCGAAATCAAATCCGGTTACGGCCTCGATATAGATACCGAACTGAAAATGCTGCGTGTTGCCCGCAGGCTGGAGACGCTGCGGCCGGTGCGGATCGTCACCAGCTATCTGGCCGCCCATGCAACACCCGCTGAATATAAGGGTAGGAATGGTGACTATATCACCGATGTCGTTTTGCCCGGGCTGGAAAAGGCACAGGCCGAAGGGCTGGTCGATGCGGTGGACGGCTTCTGCGAAGGCATCGCATTCTCCGTCGAAGAAATCGCACGCGTTTTTGAAAAGGCGCGGCAGCTTGGTCTGCCAGTCAAGCTGCATGCCGAGCAGCTTTCCAACCTGGGTGGCGCAGCGCTTGCCGCCTCCTGCGGCGGGCTTTCCGCCGATCATCTGGAATATCTGGATGAATCAGGCGCCAGGGCACTGGCCAAGGCGGGAACCGTGGCCGTACTCTTGCCTGGCGCCTTTTATGCGCTTCGTGAAAAACAGGCTCCGCCGATGCAGGCATTGCGCGATGCAGGCGCGACAATCGCCCTCGCCACCGACTGCAATCCAGGCACCTCACCGCTCACTTCCCTGCTTTTGACCATGAACATGGGTGCAACGCTTTTCCGCATGACCGTGGAGGAATGCCTGGCAGCGACAACGCGCAATGCCGCCAAGGCGCTTGGCCTGCTTGCGGAAACCGGCACGCTGGAGGCCGGGAAATCCGCTGATCTTGCAATCTGGGATATCGAACGCCCGGCCGAGCTTGTCTATCGCATCGGTTTCAATCCGCTCCATGCCCGCATATTCAAGGGACAGAAGGTTTCTCCATGACCATGACGATCATTACGCTTCACCCCGGCAACGTGGCCCTGGCCGATCTGGCCGGCATCTACTGGAACAACGGCTCCGCGAAGCTGGACCGCTCGTTCGACGCCGGCATTGAAAAGGCGGCTGCCCGCATTGCCGAGATTGCCGCGGGTAATGCCCCCGTCTATGGCATCAATACCGGTTTCGGAAAACTTGCCTCCATCAAGATCGATGCAGCCGACGTGGCAACGCTGCAGCGCAATCTCATCCTTTCGCATTGCTGCGGTGTAGGCGCGCCCCTTCCTGAAAATGTGGTTCGGCTGATCATGGCGCTGAAGCTGATTTCGCTTGGCCGCGGCGCTTCCGGCGTGCGGCTGGAACTGGTGCGGCTGATCGAGGCCATGCTGGAACAGGGCGTTATTCCCGTCATTCCCGAAAAGGGTTCCGTGGGCGCTTCCGGCGATCTCGCGCCGCTTGCCCATATGGCGGCGGTGATGATGGGCGAGGGCGAGGCTTTTTATCAGGGCGCTCTGCTGCCCGCCGGCCAGGCGCTGACGAAAGCCGGGCTGACGCCGGTGGTTCTCGCCGCCAAGGAAGGGCTTGCCCTGATCAATGGCACGCAAACCTCCACCGCACTGGCGCTTGCCGGGCTTTTTCGCGCCCATCGCGCCGCGCAGGCTGCGCTGATTACCGGCGCACTTTCCACGGACGCCGCCATGGGGTCTTCCGCTCCATTTCACCCGGATATTCACAGCCTGCGGGGCCACAAGGGGCAGATCGACGCGGGATCTGCGCTTCGCAGGCTGCTCGACGGCTCCGAAATCCGCATCAGCCACATCGAAGGCGATGAGCGGGTGCAGGATCCCTATTGCATCCGCTGCCAGCCGCAGGTGGATGGCGCCTGCCTTGACCTCCTGCGGCAGGTGGCCCGCACACTGGAAATCGAAGCCAATGCGGTGACCGACAATCCTCTGGTGCTTTCTGACAATTCCGTCGTGTCCGGCGGCAATTTCCATGCCGAACCGGTGGCCTTCGCCGCCGACCAGACGGCGCTCGCGATTTGCGAGATCGGGGCCATCGCCCAACGCCGTGTCGCGCTACTGGTCGATCCGGCGCTTTCTTATGGCCTGCCCGCTTTCCTTTCCAAGAAGCCGGGGCTGAATTCCGGGCTCATGATCGCCGAAGTCACTTCCGCAGCGCTGATGAGCGAGAACAAGCAGATGGCACATCCGGCCTCGGTGGATTCGACGCCAACCTCGGCCAACCAGGAAGACCATGTCTCCATGGCCTGCCACGGAGCGCGGCGACTTTTGCCGATGACCGACAATCTATTCGCCATCCTCGGGATCGAGGCGCTTTCAGCCGTTCAGGGCGTGGAACTGCGCGGGCCGCTGAAAACCAGCCCGGAACTGCAAAAGGCCATTTTTGTGCTACGGGCCGCAATCCCTTCGCTGGAGGAAGACCGTTATATGGCGCCGGATCTCAAGGCGGCGGCGGAGTTGATCGCCTCCGGTGCGTTGGTCGCCACGATTTCGGACGGCATCCTGCCGAAGCTGGAGGCTTGAGATGAGGCACGTTTTAACCTTCGCCAACTCTGTTCTTGCAGGGGCTAAACCCACGGAAAAGAGAGGCAATCGATGAAGACTCCCTTTGCCCTTCACCAAGGCACTTCGCCGATCATCCTCGGTCTGCCTCACACCGGCACGGATGTTCCGGCGGAGATTTGGAGCCGCCTCAACGACAACGGCAAAATTCTGGCCGATACGGACTGGTACATCCATGAGCTTTATGCCGGGCTTCTGGAAAACGCGACAACCGTGAGGGCGACGTTCCATCGTTATGTCATCGACGCCAACCGCGACCCGGCCGGGGTGAGCCTTTATCCGGGCCAGAACACGACCGGGCTGGTTCCGGACACCGATTTCGACGGCAAGCCTATCTGGAATGAAGGGCAGGAACCCACGCCGGATGACATTGCGGACCGTCTGGAAACCTTCCACGCGCCCTATCATGCAGCTCTTGCGGCCGAGATCGAGCGGATCAAGGGCATCCATGGGATCGCCATTCTCTATGATTGCCATTCGATCCGTTCGCACATCCCCTTCCTCTTTGAAGGCAAGCTGCCGGATTTCAACATCGGCACGGATATGGGCAGAACCTGTGATCCCGCCATCGAGCACATCGCCGTTGAGGCCACCGCCGCCGCGCAAGGTTACGACAGCGTTCTGAACGGCCGCTTCAAGGGTGGCTGGACGACGCGCCATTATGGCAAGCCGCAGAAAGGTGTGCACGCAATCCAGATGGAGCTGGCACAATCCACGCATCTGCAAAGCGAGGTGCCGCCTTTTGCTTATGACGCGGGCAAAGCCGAACGCCTTCGCCAGCATCTCAAGACGATTCTCACGCGCATGGAAGAATTTGCGCTCGACACGAAACGATAAGGGGAAATCTTATGAACAATCCGCGCCATAATATTCGCGAGGTTCGCGCACCGCAGGGCACCGAGCTCAATGCCAAAAGCTGGATGACGGAAGCGCCGCTGCGCATGCTGATGAACAATCTCGACCCTGATGTGGCCGAGCGACCGCATGAGCTGGTGGTTTATGGCGGCATCGGCCGCGCCGCCCGCACATGGGACGATTTCGACCGCATCGTCGCGACGCTGAAGGATTTGAACGAGGACGAGACCCTGATCGTGCAGTCCGGCAAGCCGGTCGGCGTCTTCCGCACCCACAAGGATGCGCCGCGCGTGCTGATCGCCAATTCGAATCTGGTGCCGCATTGGGCCACCTGGGATCATTTCAACGAGCTGGATAAGAAGGGCCTAGCCATGTACGGCCAGATGACCGCTGGTTCGTGGATTTACATCGGCACCCAGGGCATCGTGCAGGGAACGTACGAAACCTTCGTGGAGGCTGGCCGCCAGCATTATGGCGGTAATCTCAGGGGCAAATGGATCCTGACCGGCGGTCTCGGTGGTATGGGCGGCGCGCAGCCGCTCGCCGCCGTCATGGCCGGCGCCTGCTGCCTTGCCGTCGAATGCGATGAAACCCGCGTCGATTTCCGTCTGCGCACCCGTTATGTTGATGCGAAGGCGCATACACTTGATGAGGCGCTGGCGCTGATCGATCAATGGACGAAGGCCGGCGAGGCCAAGTCCGTCGGCCTGATCGGCAACGCAGCGGAGATATTCCCGGAACTTTTCCGTCGCGGCATCCGGCCCGATATCGTGACCGACCAGACCTCGGCGCACGATCCGATCCATGGTTATCTGCCTGCCGGCTGGAGCGTGGCCGAATGGCGCGCCAAACAGGAGAGTGATCCACAGGCGGTTGCCGCTGCCGCTCGCGCCTCCATGAAAGTTCACGTCCAGGCCATGGTCGATTTCTGGAACGCCGGCGTTCCGACGCTCGATTACGGCAATAATATCCGCCAGGTCGCAAAGGACGAAGGGCTGGAAAACGCCTTCGCTTTCCCCGGCTTCGTGCCGGCCTATATTCGCCCGCTGTTTTGCCGAGGCATCGGGCCGTTCCGCTGGGCGGCACTTTCCGGTGACCCGGAGGACATCTACAAGACCGACGCCAAGGTGAAGGAACTACTGCCCGACAACAAACACCTGCACAACTGGCTGGATATGGCGCGCGAACGCATCGCGTTTCAGGGCCTGCCTGCCCGCATTTGCTGGGTGGGGCTCGGCGACCGCCATCGTCTCGGGCTTGCCTTTAATGAAATGGTCAGGAACGGTGAACTGAAGGCGCCTATCGTGATCGGCCGCGACCATCTCGATTCTGGCTCCGTCGCCTCGCCCAACCGCGAGACCGAATCCATGAAGGACGGTTCCGATGCCGTATCGGACTGGCCGCTGCTTAACGCACTGCTTAACACTGCATCCGGTGCAACCTGGGTATCGCTGCATCACGGCGGCGGTGTTGGTATGGGCTTTTCCCAGCATTCCGGCATGGTCATCTGCTGCGATGGCACCGACGACGCCGCGCGTCGGATCGAGCGTGTTCTGTGGAATGACCCGGCAACCGGCGTCATGCGCCATGCCGATGCAGGTTACGAGATTGCCGTGGAATGCGCCAAGGAGCAGGGACTGCGTCTCCCCGGTATTCTCGGCAATTAATGAGCGTGCCGCGCGGTCCATCGCCGCGCGGCATTCCGACCTTGCGTCGGCAAAGCCTCAGGGCATTACCCAACGCTCCTTTGACTGAAACTTCCGGTTCGATTTTCTCGTTGTTAGCTGTTGGTCGGTCATAGCCGATCATTTTTAGCGTCTATAACGGCGCGGCAAGCTTTTAATGGAGTGCGAACGACAGCATGGCACCGCGGCGTACTTCACTTGCCTTCAGCTTTTTGGTTGGTGCAATTTTTCCGGCTTTTTCTTTGACCGTCCCTGCATCCTCCCAGGCCCAAGAGGCTGTGCCGGTAAGAATCGATGTTGGCGGATATAAGCTCAACAGCCTGTTGCTGGAGCCGCAAAAGCAGGCGGAGCTGCCACCGATCGTCTTCCTGCATGGCGCGAGCGCAAGTCTCTACGACCCGCTGTTGTCCTTTGCGGACAAATTCCGCGGCCGCGCAAAACTTCTGTTCGTCGACAGGCCGGGCCATGGCAGTTCCGACATCGGCGGCAAAGATAATATCCTGCCCGACGGACAGGCCGACGCCGTGGCTCAACTGATGAAAAAGCGCGGCATCCGCAAGGCCATCATCGTCGGCCACTCCTTTGGCGGAGCCATTACCGCGGCATTCGCGCTTCGCCACCCGGAAATGGTGTCGGGCCTGGTGTTTCTTTCTCCGGCGGTTTACCCCTGGCCTGGAGGCATCGCCTGGTATTACACGGCGGCAAGCGCCCGGGTGACAGGCCCGCTTTTTTCGATCTTCGTCGCACCGCCCGTGGGTTTCCTTGCGCTCGACCGGGCGACGCGCGGGGTTTTCGCCCCCAATCATCGTCCTCCCGGCTATGTGGAGGCAACGCGCGCACGGGGGGCGTTGAGACCGCAGGCTTTTCGCCATAACGCGCAGGAAGTCGCCGCGCTGAACACATGGGCGCGGAGCGCCTCACCGAACTACTCCAAAATCAAGGCGCCGACCGTCATTATAACCGGCGACACCGACAATGTTGTTTCACCGGAAATTCATTCCCGCCAGCTTGCACGCGCTATTGATGGGTCGAGCTTGATCATTGTGAGGAATCTCGGACACAAGTCGGACTACGTTGCGCGTGATCTTGTGGTCGCGGCAATCGAAAAACTCGCCGGAAAAAGTGTTGATCTACGCGCCGCGCAAAAAAAGCTTGAACAACGTATCGCTGGCGACCGCGATAAATAGTGCCATCGTCCAGACAAACGACCAGGGAATGCAGAAGATGAGACACCTAGAAAACACCGCCTATACATCAATGCCCTGGAAAAACGGCGGCGGTGTAACGACAGAGATCATCGTTCATCCCGCAAAAGCCCCGATGGCGGATTTCGACTGGCGCATCAGCATGGCGAACGTTGCGCAAGACGGGCCTTTTTCCATATTTCCCGGAGTTGATCGCACCCTTTGCATCCTCGAAGGGAAAGGCATGAGCCTCAGCATCGACGCACGCGAGCCGGTGGTGTTGACGATGGCAAGCGATCCCCTGCCCTTCGCCGCGGATGTTCCGGTGGACGCCGTTTTGGCAGACGGTCCCATCGTCGATCTCAATGTCATGTCCCGTCGCGAGCAATATTCGCATCGCGTCGAAAGACACCGCACCACACTCACTGTCCAGTCGACAGGCTCAACGGCGACAATAATTTTTGCCGTTGATCCCGTCAGCGTCTCATCGGCCGGCCAAACGGTGCATTTGCAGCGACGCGACAGCCTCTTGCTGGAGCGCGGCGCCGGATTTGCAGTGAAGGGCATGGAAGAGGATGGTCGTTTCTTCGTCGTGACGTTTGATCAGGTCTAAGCTGCTTCCCTCAATCGAGACCGAGCGGGTCGGAAACCCGTGGCCATAGGCCAAGGCTTGCCTTGCGGTAAGGTGTTTTTGCCGGGTCGGTGGGATAGGAGGTCGGGGCCGCGATATAGACGATCTCTGAAGCGATCGGCGCAAAACCCGCGTGAAAATGGTTGGTCGACTTGACGAGCAACAGGTCTTTTTTCGCGAAATCGATTCCGAGATTGGAAAAGATATCCGGCTCATAAGTTTGCGTTCGACTGGTGATGAGAATGATGTCGATTTCGGTGCCGAGCGGCCGGACAACGGCGGCGCGGCCGAGCGTAACGCGGCTATTACGGAAACTCTGCCAGCCCGTCTCGACGGTGCGCATAACCTTTACTCGGAAATCCAGCGGATCGCCGCCCTGCGGACTGGATTTTCCACCGATGCGAAGATCGAGCTCTGCGCCCTCCCCCGCTGCATGGCAAAAAGACACTGCGATGGGATCCCAGATCGTCGCGACGCCGATCCTGTCCATGCCGCGCTCTACCATGCGGCGCAGAATGTGGGTCGCGTCACCCGCGACACCGCCGCCGGGATTATCCCATATATCCGAGATCACCACCGGCCTTTGCGAATTTTCGCTGCGAATGGCAACGGCCTGGTCGAGACCGGCTTCCGTATCCAGCATCGGCATGGCGGTCAGCCTGCGCATGGCATAAAGTTCACGGCCCAGCTTTTCGGCCAGCGCGTCCCCTTTGGTCCTGTCGTCATCCGTAACAACGACGATGCGTGTGCCCATGTCCGGTACATCACCCGCCATGAATCCATGAATAACGGAGATGGAGAGAATACCGTCTTTGCCCTCCATCGCCTTCAGCCGGTCCACATAAGAACGCATCGGCTCACGGCTGGTCGGATAAATGGTGATCATCCGGCAATCGAAAGTCGAGATGACGGGCCTGATTTCGCCGCGCAGAGTACGCAACGCCATTTCGACGACATGTTCGCCGCGTTCCTCAAAATCGGTATGGGGAAATTCCAGGAACGTCGCCATGATATCCAGGCTTTCAACCCTTAATGCCGTGAGATGGCTATGGGGATCGAACTCCGCCGCAATTAAGACGTTCGGGCCCACCATTGCCCGGATCCGCGACAGGAAATCCCCTTCAGGATCGTCATAGCCCTGCGCCACCATGGCGCCATGCAGGCCAAGAACCACAGCATCGACCGGCAGGGCTGCCCGGAGCTCCGAAAGAATGGTGTCTCGCAGTGTTTCATACGTCTGGCGCTGGATGAGGCCGGCAGGCTCCGCCCAGCAGGACGTGCCCTCGATGACCGTGAACCCTTCCGCCTTGCCGCGGCGCCGCAGAATAGGGACCGGCGAGGAGCATAGCGTCGGCGTGTCCGGATGTTCACCCGGCCCGGCATAGAAAGCCGCACGAAAGGCATCCATATCCGTGGGAACAGGTGAAAACGTGTTGGTTTCGGTGGCGAGCGACGCCGTGAATATGCGCATTTATGGGGTCTCGTTGCCGGAGCTGCCTGCGGGCTGAGCTCGTTTCCTCAAGTTAATTAGCCGGGTAACATTACCAGACCGTACCGCGTGCAGCGACCTCTTCGACGCGGGTAACAACGCCGTTTCGATGGAACACCATCCTGTCGAAAAGGTTGCTGACGACGCATGTATGGTTCGGCACGACCCTGACGACATCGCCGATCCGGGGACCGCCGGACGCGCAGCCGGAAAGATCGACAACCGCGTGTTCTTCAGAGAGTGAGATGATTTTTGCGCCTTCATGGCCTTCGATCAGCCCATAATCGTTGAAGCCGAGGAGATCGGAGGTCAAAGCCTTGGAGCCGCAATCAAGCACGGCGCGGTCCGCTGCAGGCCGCGAGACAACGGTAGCGAGAACATGCATTGCCAGATCATCGGCCGTGCAATGGCCGGCACGCAACATCGCCCGGTCATTATAGACATAGGTGCCTGCCCGGTGTTCGGTTGCAGAGGGAACGAGATGCGCTGCATAGAAGTCCGGCGAGCCGCCGCTGGAACGAACCGGGCAGTCCACGCCTTTTGCCGCAAGCAGCACCATGGTGTCGCGCAGGAAGCTTTCCACCTTTTCAGCTCCGCCCGGTGCCGGATAGGTCAAGATACCCTTGAATATAAGTCCCGTCGCGGCGACGATTTTCTCAGCAAGTGCCGCTGCCGCCGCCGGTGTCTGCACACCGCAACGCTTTCCACCGGTATCACATTCAACGAGCACGCCGAGCGGCCGCCCCTCATCAAATGTGGCAGCGAGGCCGGCAACCGTCACGTCGCTATCTGCGACAACGCTCAGCTGAGCTATACGGGAATTCAGCGCTTTCAACCGCGACAGTTTCGCGGCACCAAGAATATTGTAGGTAATCAGGATATCGTCAAAACCGGCGTCTGCGAAAACCTCCGCTTCGCTAACTTTCTGGCAATTGATGCCTATGGCGCCGGCCTGAAGCTGCTGTCGGGCGATGGCCGGTATCTTGTGTGTCTTGATATGCGGCCGGAAGGCCTTGCCATGACTGTCGAGATAGGCCTGCGCCTTCTTTATATTTGCGGCAAGCCGGTCTTCGTCGATCACCGGCATTGGCGTCGAAATGGCATCAAGCTTTGCGCCCTCGTCAGGCCATGGATAGGTCATCATATCTCTCTAAGCGAAATAAATCAGATACTTAAGCCAAAGGCTTATAAGCGATAACGTCCATTTCCACCTTGGCGTCAACCATCAGCGGGGACTGTACGGTTGAGCGTGCAGGCGGATGATCGATGAAATGTTTCTGGAACACGGCGTTAAAACTGGAGAAATCCCTGGCGTCATCCAGCCAGACATTCACCTTCACCACATCGGCAAGCGTACAATCAGCCAGCGCCAGGACATCCTTGAGATTGGCCACCACCTGCTCGGTCTGGGCGACGATACCGCCAGTCACCACTTCGCCGTCAATGGTGGGCACCTGTCCGGACACATAGACGAAATCACCGGCCCGGACGGCCTTGGCGAAGGGTCGACGCTGCCCGCCGGCCTGGCTATCTGCGACCTCGAACCGCACCAACTTATTTTTCACCATTCAAGCCTCGCAAATTATTTTCATGATGTTCAATTTTTCTTGCATTTATAGCCGGTTTAACGACGATACTCCATAACCCATGTAAATTATTTAGCAAATGATGAGATTCATTCGCTTTTCGCGACATTTTTTGAATGTTGCGGATATTTACTTAACGGCCGGCGATTTTTCGCTACGCGTCGAATATGACCTATTGCATCCAGGCCAAAGAGCGTCATCCACGCGGTGACCGTGACTCAACCGACGAGTTTGCCGCGGCAAACTACGCATTATAAATGAGGAGGCCGGAGAGTCCGGCACCATTGTTGGGTCCGCAACAGGCATCAGCCTTGTGCGGATATGAGGCGCTTACCGATCACTCTGTCAGTGATGAAATGCGCTATATCACGAGCCTGGATCCGTATATCCGGAACGGCGGTAATTTCCCAGAACCGGCCTGCCGTCAGCGCGCCGACGGCGAAGAGACCTGGCCATGCCTGGCCATCCGTGCGCAGCAGCCGGGAATCGCCGTCGACCTCGACACCAAGGCCAAAGGAATCGAGCCGAAGCACCCCGTCAGATCGCATGCTTTCCAGAAGGCGAGAGTGGCCGATACCCGCGCGTTCCATGCCGGTGCAATTGATGACCCAATCGACCTGCAGTTCCTTAATCATCTGCGTATGCCGAACGCGATAACGAATGGAGATGCTCTCCTCCTGTTCATCGATCGCCTGGAGATAACCCGCGTGGATAGTGAGAACGCCGTCTGACAACAGCTTGTCAAAGGCGTCATGCACCTCAGGCGCGATGCGATGTCTATGGATATTCCACCAAGGCAGCGCATGCCGCAAAAACCTTGCGCGTTGCTGTGAGCTGAGGCTCTGCCATAGCGATTGTGTTTTTGGCCGCAAACCGTCCATAACCGAGCGCCATGGCGCCCCGTTGGTCACCTGTTGACGGAGAGATCGTAATAGCTCGCTTATCTCAGTGGAACCTTCAGGCAGACGCGGAGCGCTAGGCGGCACAGGCGGACTAACATGCGGATGCGGAATGAGCCCGCGGCGGGACAGGACATGGATCGGGCCCCGGTGACCTTTTCCGCGCAGCGTCAACACCTGATCGATCATCGTAAGGCCGGAACCAAGGATACAGATACGATCCCCGCTCTTCACCCGGGACAACCATCCCGGCTGCCAGCAATGGCTCACCACGCGCTGCACGCCCTCTTCACGTTTTGCGACAGTTTGCACCGGCAAACTTGCAGCACCAACGCCGAGACACAGAACGACATTGCGTGCCTGCAATGTCTCGCCATTTTCCAGGGTGAAGGTAAAGCCGCCTTGTGATTCGGGCCGGCAAGCGGATGCCTTCGCCCGAATAAAATCCACACGCGCCCGCTGTTCCCGGCTTCTGAGAAGACTGGCGAGCCGGTCCCGCAGATAGAGCCCATAATCGCCCCTCGACGCGAATAGAAGGGGATCGTTTCCCAGCCCGTTCTGCGCCAACCATTCGACAAAATCGTCCGGGCGGTCTGGAAAGACACTCATACGCCCCGCAGGCACATTCAGCCGATGATAGGGTAGTTCCGTGCGATAGGCGGTTCCGCGGCCAAAATCCGACTCGTCACCAACGATGGCAATCGACGCCTCCGCTGGCAGTGATAACAGGAGATGGGCTGCTGTACAAATGGCCGAGAAACCCGAACCGACTAGAGCGACGTCATAGGACATTCAATCCTCCAACCAACGACAATGGAATTGCCCGGCAACCAGCGCGAGGCCTCCCATACTCTAGTCATGCAGTAGAGATTAACCAGCTGCGAATGTCCACCCTTGAATTTCCCAACTGCCCCGCCCTAGCGAGATAGCGAAAGTTAGCCGCGGCAAACTTCCGGCCCACCTGCTGTCATAACTCAAGCCGAGGGAGCGAGGGAGCGAGGGAGCGAGGGGAAAAACGAGGCCAAGTTAGCCGCGGCAAACCAGAAAACGCCAAGAAGGGAAAAGTGATTCTTCCACAATGCTTTAGCGGCGTCTCTGTACATGAGAAAAAAGCCTATTGCGCCAAAAAGAGAATCGGCGCTTATATCTCAGTTGCGGAAAAAACCGCCTTTTTCGAAAAAAACCGCTACTGCAATTTCGAGCGAAAGAAGACCGATGACACAGAGTGCCGATTTAAGACGTGCCGCAGGAGCACCTGACCTGACGAGTCTTATACAACAGCATTCGGCTGCGTTGTCAGCCCAGTTGCAGGCGCATAACGCAAATACATTTTCCCCACATACCGAAAAGAGCATGCGGCATTTCTCTCCGGCTGAGACCGCAAAGCTCATCGGCATTGGCGAAGCCTATCTGCGCCAGATCGCTTCCGAGTTGCCTGAGCTTGATGCCGCGCAGGTATCCGGGCGTCGCTCCTATTCCGTAGAAGACATGCGCGATATCAGGGGTTTTCTGGACCAGGGTGCGCGTGGCACACGCCGCTACCTGCCCCACCGCCGGGAGGGTGAAGAGTTACAGGTCATCGCCGTCATGAATTTCAAGGGCGGTTCGGGAAAGACAACCACCTCTGCCCATCTGGCGCAATATCTGGCACTACGTGGCTATCGGGTTCTTGCCATCGATCTCGACCCCCAGGCCAGCCTTTCCGCGCTTTTTGGTCACCAGCCCGAGATTGATGTCGGGCCGAACGAGACGCTTTATGGCGCGATCCGTTATGACGATGAACGCCGCCCCATCGCCGAGATTGTCCGTGGCACCTATATTCCCGATCTCCACATTGTTCCTGGCAATCTGGAACTTATGGAGTTCGAACACGATACTCCGCGTGCGCTGATGCGCCGTGCACCGGGTGACACGCTGTTCTTCGCCCGTATCGGCCAGGCGATCGCCCAAGCGCAAAATTTCTACGACGTTGTCGTCATCGATTGCCCACCGCAACTCGGTTATCTGACGCTTTCGGCTCTGACAGCGGCGACATCGGTGCTCGTCACCGTCCATCCGCAGATGCTTGACGTGATGTCGATGAACCAGTTCCTCGCCATGACCGGCGACCTTCTGGCAGAAATTGGCCGGGCCGGTGCTCGGTCGGATTATAACTGGATGCGTTACCTGATCACCCGTTTCGAACCGAGCGACGGGCCGCAGAACCAGATGGTCGCTTTCCTGCGATCGATCTTTGGTGAAAACGTCCTCAATCATCCGATGCTGAAAAGCACGGCGGTCTCGGACGCTGGATTGACCAACCAGACGCTCTTCGAAGTGGAGAGGACGCAATTCACCCGGTCGACCTATGATCGCGCGCTGGAAGCCATGAACAATGTGAACGCTGAAATCGAAGGACTGATTAAAAAAGCGTGGGGTAGGGCAGCATGAGCAGAAAACAAATCTTCGCAAATCTTGGCACACCGGGTACTGACAACAACGATACCACGCCGGAGCGTTCGCGACCCCGTATCAGGCCTATCCTCGGCTCCCCTGAGCTGGTGACGGATGTTTTGAACTCCCCCGTCGGTATGATCGGTCAATCGCTGAATGAAGTCTCGGAGCGCGCCAAACGGGCTGAAGCCATTGAAAAGCAGCTCGCCGAAGGACTGACGATTGTCTCTCTCGACCCCGCGGATATCGATCCCTCCTTCATACCGGATCGTATGCCCGCTTCCGAAGAGGCCGATGCCGGTCTGGTGGAGGCAATTCGTGAGCAGGGGCAGCAGGTGCCGATTCTCGTGCGCCCGCATCCCGATTTCCCGGGCCGTTATCAGGTCGCCTTCGGTCATCGCCGCCTTCGCGCCGTTTCAAGTCTTGGAATTCCGGTCAAGGCCGTTGTGCGGGATCTCAGCGATGAACAGCTGGTGGTGGCCCAGGGCCAGGAAAATAACGAACGCCGCGACCTGACCTATATCGAGAAAGCACGGTTTGCGCAGAAACTGCAGATGCGGTTCCCTCGAGACACGATCATGGCGGCAATGTCGCTTCACAAGGGCGATCTGTCCAATATGCTTTCGGTCGTTGGACGCATTCCAGAGGATCTGGTCGATCTCATAGGCCCCGCACCCACTGTCGGCCGCCGCAACTGGCTGGATCTTGCCGACCAGCTTTCCTCCTCACAGGTCAAGGAGGCGGCCCGCGCATATGTCAGCGAACCGACGGTTGCCTCGCTTCCTTCCGAAGAACGCTTCAAGGCGCTTCTGGACTTTTTGAAGCCAAAGGCACAGGCCAAGAAAACCGGCGTATGGTCTTCGGATACGGGCCGTCGCCTGGCGAAAGTGGTCGAGAGCGACCGCAAGCTGGATATATCGATCGACAAGAACGAAGCACCGGAATTTGCCGAATTCGTTCTTGAGCATCTTCAGACGCTGTTTGCCGAGTATCGGTCCAAGCAGTGATTTCTAACCCGAACGACTAACAGGAGACGCATCACAAAAGAAAAAAGCCCCCGAACGTTGCCGCGCGGAAGCCTTTCTTTGATTTAAGCACCCGAAGAATCTCATTTCCGCGAATCATAGTCAAGAGTCTTGGCATCGAATTTTTCGGTGAGCGATTTTCTTTTGCCTTGTGAAAGGTGAAAGACATGGACAGCACATGTGTAACGACGCCCTTTGGGCGGCGAGCGATGTCGTTTGGCGTGCTCGCAACCCAGTTTGCCGCGCAGAAAAACAGAAAATGCGAAGCAGTCGACAAATGGAAACTCTATCGGTCGGTCTGTGAAGCAAGACCGCTGCTCGGCGTAACCGATCGCTCGCTTGCCGTTCTGAACGCGCTCCTGAGCTTTTATCCCAAAAATGAGCTTTCCAGCGAAGCCGGATTGGTGGTGTTTCCATCCAATACGCAGTTGTCGCTCAGGGCACATGGCATGGCGGAACAGACATTGCGTCGGCATCTTTCGGCTCTTGTCGAAGCCGGCCTCATCATCCGCAAGGACAGCCCGAATGGGAAACGTTACGCACGGAAGCACAGGGGTGGCGAGATCAGCGAAGCCTACGGGTTCTCACTCGCACCGCTTCTTGCTCGTAAAACGGAAATAGAGGAACTGGCCGAACGCATCATTGGCGAACGGCTCGATCTTCAACGGCTTCGCGAGACGATCAGCCTCTGCCGTCGGGACATCCAGAAACTCTGCGAAATGATTGCTGCCAGCGGCAAGATCGAGATCTTTGACGGGTTTCAGGCCCGTTACAACGACATCGCGCGGGCTCTAGGGCGCAATTCGAAGACAGCTGAACTCAAGGAAATCGCCGGTTTTCTGGCTTCACTGCGCACAGAAGTGACCAACTATCTGGAAAATCTTGAAAAATCGGAAAATTTGAGCGGCAATGACTGCCAAAATGAGCGCCTCATAAAGAATTCAGAATCCGAATCCATATCTGAACCGCAGGAATTGGAGGATGCCGCGCCGGTTCGAAATGCTGCAACAGTCGCGTCCACATCCGCAGATGCCGCGGTCACTGGTGTCACACCTCCAAAACCAACACCCAAGAACGATCTTCATAAGCAATTTTTTGTTCCTGATATTGTTTTGGTTTTGAAAGCGTGCCCGGACATCTCACTCTATGCACCTGGAGGTGCGGTGACTGGCTGGAGAGATATGGAGGTGGCAACTTCCGTCATCAGAACGATGTTCAGCATCAGCCAGTCGGCCTATCAGGACGCTTTGGCCACCTTCGGGAGGCAGGGAACAGCGGCCATCCTCGCTTGCCTGTTGCAGAAGGCTGATCAAATCAGTTCGCTTGGCGGATATCTGCGCAATCTCACACGTAAGGCCCAGGAAGGTAGTTTCGATCTCAAGGCTATGCTCACGGCGCAACTGCGTGGTCGGACAGACAAGCAGGAGGCGGGAACGAGATCATGAGGGCGTGATGAGCGGAGCGGCGGCAGCTTGCGAAAAACCGGCTATGCGGTTAGATTCTTGCTGTTCACGCAAACACCAAAAGATTCGTTGGAACGAAGCTGCTAGAACACTTTGTGTCCGATCGGGGCTTCCCGTGGTTAATGCAAAGTAACGAAAGTTAAGTCCAATTTAGCTTTCGTTTGCGCGTTTCCATGATTGGTTTCAATTGCTTGAGTCTGGAGCATTTTTAATGCCAAGTAGCTGTCTCGCCGCATTCCAGGGTCAATTAAATTGCGACGGGGCCGGACTGAAAACCTACGGTGAACATCAGCCTGTTCATTTCGGGCAGAAGTTCCTCCCTCGAAAAAAGTTCCGCGATATGTCGCCAATCCGCGCTACCTTGGCGCCGACGAATTGAACTTTCGCTGGCACTGCGCGTTCCAGTCCATGGTTTAACGGAACGCCACGCTCATGACATTTCCGGATGATATAGAACTGGCCGTCGCCCTTTACATGGCGGATAAAGCTATGCCCCGACATATTGCGATTGCAGAGCTCGTGAAATCGGTCCTCGAAGACACCGGCTATCTCCCAGGGGGCGAGGGGCGGCCGCCTGAAGTCGTCGATGGGCAATCGAGCGGTGATTACGTGCAATACCGCACTTACCTTGACGGCGATACCTGAAGCTGCGCGGAACAAATGCAGGTGATGGCTGTTATTGGCGCAGATAAAAGCGTCAGGGAATTTCGATGTTACCCAAGCCCCTCTTTCTCGCCGCCGGCCTCGTTTGCGTAATGGTCGTGCCGGTATTTTCCCAGTCCCTGGAAATCAGCCGGCTGGAAGATAAAAAAGACGGTAACGCAGCGGTTTCATCGGCGCCTTCCGCCCAAAGTTACATTATTGATGTCTCCGGAAAAACGGTGCGGCTGGTGGGACCGCAGTTCCTTCCCGACAGGGCGCGTGGGCTGGAATTCCCCGGCCGCGGGTCAGATCATAACAATACCGGGGCTGAAACCCACGTCTTGCGACAGTGAGGGATTGCGATGATCTATGCTCCGCAAACGGAAGCAGAATGAGAACAGGAACCCAGATTTCCCGACGGGCGCCGAGGGCAGAAAGCTGGATCCGGCATGACGGCCAGGAGACGGGAAAGGCAACATTTCCTGAGCTGTTCTTTGATCTGGTTTTCGTTTTCGCTCTTATTCAGTTATCCCATTCTCTGGCGAAGGACTTTGGGCCAACGGCGGTGCTGGAAGCCGGCATCCTGATATTGTCCCTGTGGTGGCTGTGGATACACACCACCTGGATCACCAATCTGCTGAATACCGAAAAAGAACCGGTCAGGATTTTGCTCTTCGTGCTGATGTTTGGCGGTGTACTGCTGGCCATCGCCTTGCCGGAAGCCTTTGCCGAACAGGGCCTGGTTTTCGCGCTGATCTACAGCGTCATGCAGATCGGTCGAAGCCTGTTTGCTCTCTATGCCTTCAGGGATGAAGACCGGCAGTCGTTTCTGGTGTTCGTGAGGGTGACGATCTGGCTGGCCATTTCGAGCCTGTTCTGGTTGGCAGGCGGATTTTGCGATCTGGGGGAACGCATTCTCCTGTGGGGCATGGCGCTCGCAATCGAGTATGCCGGTCCGGCCTGCCGCTATGTTGTCCCCGGCTTGCGTTCTCGCGATGACGACAGTCTGCATCTTTCCGGAGAGCATCTGGCGGAACGTTGCGCCCTGTTTGTCATCATCTGTCTGGGGGAAACAATTCTGACCACTGGCCGGACGGCAACCGAATATATGAACTCCGGGCTGACATTTGTCGTTTTCTGCTCCGCCTTCATCAGCACCGTCGCGATGTGGTGGATTTACTTCCATCACGGACAGGCGGAAGCCTCCAGAAAAGCCGAGAACGCCGACGAGAAGGCGAAGATCGCCCATAATCTCTTCAATTACGGACATTTGCCAATCGTCGCCGGTATCATTCTGACGGCGGTGGGAGAGGATTTCAGCCTGTCCCACGCCCACGAGGCCGCAACGATAAGGGAGGCCATCGCAATCGTCGGTGGTCCCGTCCTCTTTCTGGCAGGCAATATCGGTGTCAAGATCGCAGCGACCTATCAGCGCCCCGTCTCGCATTTTGCGGGCGTGGCAGCGCTCTGCCTATTGTTGCCGGTGCCGGGCATTCCGCTATTCATCCTGCAGCTGGCCAGCACGGGTATTCTGCTGCTTGTTGCCCTGTGGGAATATCTGGCTCTGAAAAAGTCAGTCGCCACGGCGTGATCTCGAATGCTCAGACGCTGACCAGATTGCGCGTCCTCTCGTTCCAGAGCTTGAGGCTTTTCGCGTAAGCTTCGTCAAAGGAAAGCCCCATGTCATTGACGAGCATCAACGCGGCGGCGGCGGTGGATATGATGATGGTTTCCGCCCTTTCGTCTTTCGCGGCTCCTGTCCAGACTGCACGCCAATATTCGAAGGTGGTAAACATGGTTGGCATTTCGGCAGGCGGTGCTTCGCGGGCGGGGACCAGGACCTCCACGTCCCTTCCGCTTGAAAGACCGAAAATCCGTGTGCTGCGGAATGGCGTGAACTGTGCGAAATCCCGCGTGTTACCGAGTATTGCGAGATTCTCCACGGCGAGCAGGCGGGCGGTATCGCGATGCAGCTCCTGATAGGCCGGACGGGCGAGCCCTATAATGGTGCTCCTTGCGCGCAGTGGATTGAGAAGGTGGACGACAGTATGCACCGGCAGGCGCATTTCCAGAATGCCATGGAGACTGAGCAGGCTCTGGAATTGCAGAGACAGGCCGCCCAGGGGGAGATAGGCGATCCGTTCGGATGACGTGGCCTCGGCCGCCTGCGAAAGCGAACGGCAAAGGGGAATACCGCAGGCTTGTGCGGCGCGTTCAAGCTTGCCGCCATTTTCGCCCTGACCAACATGGCCGTGCAGCAGCACCCTGTATCCCGCCATGGAAACGAGGCGGGCAGAATGCACGAACCATGGCGCGTCGCGGTGTTTGGGGGACATATAAGCCGGCCAGTCGAGATCGACGGTGACAGGCCGGTAGCGGTCGCGCCCGACATGTCGCCACGTGGCCTGGATGAAGCCGGCCAGTTCGGCCGCCGTCACGCCGCGATAATGCATGGTGGCGAGCAGTGCCCCGATCTGTATCGGATCGGCATCCCCTTCCAGAATGATCGACAGTGCATCCGTCGCCTCCGATTGGCTGAGCGGACGGCTGTTGCCTATTCCCATCGCAGACGTTGCAATATACTTGGCGAGCCGTTCCTGTGGGGCAGAATTGTGGCCGATGCGGGCGAGACGCTCGGCAATGTTTTCCGGCGTCGGCTGACCTTCAAGAAGAATGCTGGGGCGAAGGGAAAGTGGCGGTGCTTTCATCAATGCCGGCTGCTCCCAGCCGTTCTTATTGATGGTGGCCGGCGCGTCGGGTTCTTCCTGCGAATAATCGATCAGATTTTCGGCCTCTGCCGCCAGGGAGCGGATGCGCAGGCGCATGGCTTCGGCAAAGGGGGTGGGGCGCAGGCCTTGGCCGGTGCGGAGAAAGAGCTGGTCCCCGTATTTTTCCCGTAGCTGCTGCAAGATCCGGCTCATCGATGATGTTGGAAGTCCCATGCCCGCCGCGGCGCGGCTGACACTACCTTCCCGCAACAACGCATCAAAAGCGACAAGCAGTTTCAGCTGCCCAAGCCTGTCGGGTTTTGCCGTGGAAGCCGGTCCGTCTTTTCTCTTGCTGGTTGTCATCTGGCGAATTTTTACTCCACTCATCTTAAGAGGGAGCCCTTTTTGCAATTTCTAGAATTTAGAACTGTTCGAAAACAAACCTGTTGCACCCGCACCCCCCTCGTAAATAAGTGGGGTGAAATTCTCAAGTTAAATGCGGGGGCATAACATGGAATTGAAGTACCGGGGCTGCAAAAAGGCTTCGATGACAATAAAGACTACTTTTTCGGCAGCAATGGCGGGAACCGCGTTAAATATTGCTCTGCCCGCTTTTGCGCAGCAGGCATCCGAAAATACCACTGTTCTTGAGCAGATCGTCGTCACCGCGTCCGGTTTCGAGCAGAATGTAAAAGACGCTCCGGCCAGCATCACCGTCGTCACACGGGAGGATCTGGAAAAGGGGGCGTATCGCGACCTGACTGACGCCCTGCGCGAAGTGCAGGGCGTGTCCGTCACCGGAATCGCCAACGAAAAGGATGTTTTCATCCGCGGCTTGCCGGGCGCCTATACGTTGATCCTCGTTGACGGCAAGCGGCAGAGCACGCGCGATGCCCGCACGAATGGCAACTCCGGCTTCGAACAGAGCTTCGTGCCGCCGGTTTCGGCGATCGAACGTATCGAAGTGGTGCGCGGTCCCATGTCCTCGCTTTATGGCTCGGATGCCATGGGCGGCGTGATCAACATCATCACCCGCAAGGTCGGCGACGTCTGGTCGGGCTCCGTCACCACCGAGGGCACGGTTCAACAGCATTCGAAATTCGGCAACAGCGGCCAGGTCTCCTGGTATGCGAACGGTCCGATCCTCAAGGATCAGCTTGGTCTGCAGCTCTGGGGCAGGGGCTTCACGCGCGGCGAAGACCGCATTTTGGGCGGGACCACCGGCGCCAAGGAATATGATTTCAACGGCCGCCTGACGTTTACGCCGAACGAAGATCACGACATCTATCTCGAGGGTGGCAAGACAAGGCTACGCCGGAGCGCCGAGCCTGGCGAATCGCTCGCGGCCAATAGCGACGGCACCTACAACATCAACACGCGTGACCACTGGTCACTCTCGCACACCGGCCGCTGGGGACCGACCACATCCGAATTCTCGTTGCAGCAGGAATGGGCGGAACGCACCAATTTCACCAGAAACATCCGAACCGGCCGCGTGACTGAAAATGCACGCTCGCCGGAGGTGCGCAATACCGTGCTCGATGGCAAGTTCACCACGCCTTTCGAGCTCTTCGGCAACCACACACTGGTCACGGGCGGCCAATATTTCGAGGCACGGCTGACGGACCAGAACCCGGGCCGCCGTACCGGCCGGGACGAGACGTTTTCGGCCACGCAATGGGCTCTATTCCTTGAGGATGAGTGGCGCATCGTCGACAATTTCGCGCTGACGGGCGGGCTTCGCCTCGATAACCATGAAAAATACGGCAATCATTTCAGCCCGCGTCTTTATGGCGTCTGGAGCGCCACGGAAGAGCTGACCATCAAGGGCGGCGTTTCCACCGGTTTCCGCGCACCGGAAATCCGTCAGATCGCGCCGGGTTATGCCTATACGACAGGTGGGGGCGGTTGCACCTATGGTCCGAGCGGCACCTGCGGTGTGATCATCGGCGATCCCAACCTCGAAGCGGAAAAAAGCACGAGTTACGAAGTGGCGGCACTTTGGGAGAATGGTGACGTCGCTCTGGGGGCCACCTATTTCTACACCGATTTCAAGGACAAGATTTCCAACGCGCTGGTGCTCAATCCCGATGGAACGCCTGTCCGCTGGAGCGAAGACCGCAACTACCGCCTCTGGTATAATTACAATATCGACGATGCGGTCATTCAGGGTGTGGAATTGACGGCGACCTGGTACGCGACGCCGGAACTGACGCTGCGCGGCAACTATACCTATACGCATTCCGAACAGAAGACCGGTGATTACCAAGGTTTTCCATTGGCGCGGACACCGGAGCATATGGCCAATCTGCGCGGCGACTGGGTGACACCGATCGATGGTCTTGAAGCCTGGGCCTCGCTGAATTACCACGGATCGGAAATCAATGCCGGCCCGCGCATCGGCACGAACGGCACGCCGGTGACGATCAACGGCAAGGCCGGTCGAAAATATGACGCCTACACCACGCTTGATATCGGCGCGAAATATGCGGTCGCCGAAAATGTCGATCTCAATGCCGCCGTCTACAACGTCTTCGACAAGGATGTCGGCACCGACGATTTCAACACCGTCATGGAAGGCCGTCGTTTCTGGATCAGCATGACAGCGAAGTTCTGATCCAGTCATAGCCGCGAAATTCGGAGGCGCCATCGGGCGCCTCTTTTTTTGACCGTTGGTCTATTGACCTCAACTATAGTTGAGGAATTATACCGGCTGCTCTTCGTTGTGTTTCCGCGTTTCCGAGCGGAAATCGGTCCGGAAGCAGGAGCCAGAATGGAAAATACCATACTCAAACACAGCCTGACGGTGGGAGAGGTTGCCCGCCGCAGCGGCATCGCCGTCTCCACCATCCATTTTTACGAGGCGAAGGGATTGATCGAGGGCTGGCGCACCGCCGGCAATCAACGCCGTTATCATCGCGCCGTTCTGAGGCGCATCGCCATCATCCGCATTGCACAGCGGGCGGGTATACAGCTGAGCATCATCAGGGACGCGATGGCCGACCTGCCGCAGGATCGGGTGGCGACAACAGCCGACTGGCGCAGGTTCTCCCAATCCTGGCGGGAAATGCTCCAGCTCCGCATCAACAACCTGATCATGCTGCGCGACCAGCTTACCGGCTGTATCGGTTGCGGGTGCCTTTCGCTGGATGATTGTCCGTTGCGCAATCCGAACGATGTTCTCGCCGATAACGGCGCAGGTCCCCGCCGCCTCGTTTCGGCAGAGTGAGCATAATTTTCGGACCGTTAGCCTTGTTGCTCACCCGGATTCGGCTGGCACCCAAACACTGACACTGCCGCCATTGGTGGGGAAGGCGCCCTTGCCGCTCTCATCGAGGGTGATCTCCTCTTGACGGTGCCCGAGGAAGTCGCGCCAGACCGCCCCTGCATGATCCGGACCGAGATCGACATGCTTTTCCGCCGGTTCGCCATTCGACATCACCACGACACAACCGGGCGCATCGGCGGTGCCATGGCGAACGAAGGCGATGCAGTTCGGGTCATCGAAAATGTCCGTCTGTACGCCATTGGCGAAACGGCTGCGCGCCTCTATGAGCTTCGGCAGGCATTCGATGGCCGGCATATCGATTTTGTACTCATTGCCGTCATTACCCGTGTCGGTATAGCTCGTGCCGAACAGATCGGGATAAAAAACGCAAGGCACGCCGTTTTCACGCAGCAATATGATCGCATAGGCTAGGGGCTTGAACCAGGGCTCCACCGGGGCCTCCAGCGATTGCAATGGCTGGGTGTCGTGGTTATCGACAAGCGTGACGGCGTGATCGGGAACGGCGGCAACAAGCGCACCATCGAAAATGCTGCGCATGTCAAAATCACCCCCCTGTTTCGACGCGTCGTGGAAGCTGTGGTGAAGGGCGACATCGAAAAGCATCAGTTGCTTGTCGACGAGTTCGAGATAGCTCTTCAAGGCCTCAAGATCGGGGTGCCAATATTCCGCTACGACGAAAAGATCGGGGTCAATAGTCTCGCGCATATGGCCGACCCAGTCGCGGAAGAACCATGCCGGAATATGTTTTGCGGCATCCAGCCGGAAGCCGTCCACCTGGACCTGCTCGGAAAGCCAGCGGCCCCAATATTTGAGCTCTTCATAGACGGCCCGATTGCGAAACTCGACGTCCGCACCCATCAGATAGTCGAAATTGCCGTTTTCCTGATCGACTTCCTCGTTCCACTCACCGTCGCCATATTCGTTGACGAGCCGGAAAATGCCGTCTTCGGTCGGCTCTTCGATGTGATCGACGCCGCTGAAACATTTCTGGTCCCAGATGAATTTGGAATGCACGCCGCCTCGGCCAGGAAAGGTGAAACGTGTGTAAGCGAGTGCGGAAAAATCCTCGTCGTCGATATCCGTGCGATCGTCGGGATTGACGCGGCGAACCCGTACCTTTTCCTTCTCGTCGGCACCCATCTTGTGATTGAGAACGACGTCGTGAATGACACGGATGCCATTCTCTTTCAGCGTCTTGCCCGCATGCTCGAGGGCGCCACGATCACCGTATTTGGTGGCGACGGTGCCCTTCTGGTCAAATTCGCCGAGGTCGAAGAGATCGTAGGTGTCATATCCAACCGAATAACCGCCGGCGGCGCCCTTGTAGGCGGGCGGCAGCCAGACGTCGGTAATGCCCATTTTGGCAAGGCTTTCGGCCTTCTCGGCCACCTCGCTCCATAATTTCCCTCCGTCCGGATAATACCAATGGAAGAATTGAAGCAAGGTGCGTCCGGCCATATGTCCCTCACGATGGTTAGCAGGTCGCGCCATAAACGGCCCGGTGACGAAAGGGTTCCGCCACCGGGGATGCGCGATCTGCGATTATGAGGTCGTTGCGGCGCTTCAATATTAGCCGGCTATTTCGAGCACCCTATCGCCGGCCTGAAGATAGTCGCCTTCCTTGCCGATCAGGCGGATCCTGCCGGCCCTGGTGGCGACAATCTGCGTCTCCATCTTCATTGCTTCCATGATTGCCAGGAGATCACCTTCCGCGACCGTGTCGCCATCTTTTACCTTGAAGGACTGCAAGGTGCCGGAAACGGGAGCAGTGATTTCACCCTCGTTCCTGTCGACCGCAGTGCCGGAAACGGACGCCTGGCCGCCGTTGACGCTGCCGAGGCTGGAAAGGAGAATGCTGGGCAGGCCGACCGAAACACGCTTTCCGTCAATCTCGAGATAGGTTCGTGTCATGGAAGGATCGTCGGCCGGTGCCGGGCGCTCCATGGCGTCGGGCATGGCCGCAAAATCGGTTTCGATCCAGCGGGTGTGAACCTTGAACCGATCCGTGCCGATGAAGTCGTCCGTCTCGATCGCGGCGCGATGGAACGGAAGAACGGTCGCGATACCCTCGATGCGGAATTCCTTCAGCGCGCGACGGGCACGGCGCAGAACCTGATCGCGGTCAACACCTGTCACAATGAGCTTCGCCATCAGCGAGTCGAAGACACCAGGCACGACGGAGCCGCTGACGACACCGCTATCCATGCGAATGCCGGGACCGGACGGCGCGTCGAAAACCGAGATCGAGCCGGGCGTCGGCAGGAAGCCGCGGCCAGGGTCTTCGGCATTGATGCGGAACTCCATGGAGTGCCCGCGCGGTTCGGGCGTTTCAAGGACACGCAACGTCTTGCCTTCGGCAATACGGAACTGTTCGATGACGAGATCGATGCCGGTGGTTTCCTCGGTGACAGGATGTTCCACCTGCAGGCGCGTATTGACCTCGAGGAAAGAAATGGTGCCGTCAACGCCGAGCAGGAATTCGACGGTGCCGGCGCCGGAATAACCGGCTGCGGCGCAGATCGCCTTGGCGGCGTCATGGATTTTTTGGCGCTGCTCATCGGACAGGAAGGGGGCGGGGGCCTCTTCGATCAGTTTCTGGTTCCGGCGTTGCAGCGAGCAGTCGCGGGTGCCGAGAACAAGCACATTGCCGTGTTTATCGGCCAGAACCTGCGCTTCTATATGGCGCGGCCGGTCAAGGAAGCGCTCCAGAAAGCATTCGCCACGACCGAAGGCGGCGGTTGCTTCGCGCACGGCGGATTCGTAGAGGTCGGCGATCTCCTCCATTTTCCAGGCAACCTTCAGGCCGCGCCCGCCACCGCCATGGGCAGCCTTGATGGCGACCGGCAGGCCGTGCTGTTCGGCGAAGGCGGTGACTTCCGCGGCGGAAGAGACGGGGCCATCACTGCCGGCAACCAGTGGTGCGCCAACGCCGGTGGCGATGCGCCGTGCCTCGACCTTATCGCCCAGCGCCTCGATGACATGAGGGTCGGGACCGATCCAGATCAGGCCGGCATCGATGACGGCTTGGGCAAACTCCGCGCGTTCGGACAGAAAGCCGTAACCGGGATGCACGGCGTCCGCGCCAGCGCGTTTTGCAACCGCGATCAGCTTGGTAATGTCGAGATAGGTCTCGGCGGGCCGCACGCCTTCCAGCGCATAGGCTTCATCCGCCAGCCGGACGAAAAGCGCGTCCTGATCGGGATCGGCATAAACGGCGACCGATTTCAGGCCGTAATCGCGACAGGCGCGGATGATGCGCACCGCGATCTCGCCGCGATTGGCAATCAGCACTTTTTTCATCGCTTTTCTCCTCGGGATTCTATGTTCCTGGCCACGATTTCGGCAAAGGGGCCGATCGGGCGAAATTTGATTTTGGCGTTGACGGGGATCTGCCCGGCAAGATCGAGATGATATTCCGCTACCGCGCCGATGACAGGATAACCTCCGGTCAGCGGGTGATCGGCAAGGAAAAGAACCGGCTGGCCGCTATGGGGAATCTGGATCGCGCCCGTTGCCGTGCCTTCGCTCGGAAGCTCCGCACTGTCCTTGCGTTCCACCGGCACGTCGCCTGAGAGGCGAATGCCGACCCGGTTCGATTGTGGGGTGACCTGCCAGAGCTGGCCAGTCAGCGTCTCGATACCCCTCTGCGTGAACCAGTCCGTTCGGGGCCCGAGAACGACATCCAGTGTCACGACCTCACCCGTTGCCGGCGGCTCGAAAGCCGGAACCTCGTCGATCGATACGCTGGAAAGGCCGGACGTCTCGCCCTTAAGCGGCAGGATGGCGCCTGCACCGACCGGCTCCGGGCCAACAACGGCAAGTGTATCCGTCGCGAAACTGCCGAGCACCGGCTCGACATCGAAGCCACCGCGCACCGCGAGATAACAACGCATACCTTTCGATGGTTGGCCGAAAGTGACAACATCACCGGCCTCAAGGGAAACCGGTGCATGCGCCTTTGCCACGAAACTGCGCTCTGCCGTCTTGATCGTGACGGGGCAGGGGGCGCCGGTTATGCCGATAACGGTACGGTTCGCGCTTTTGAAGGAAAAGCCGCCGAGCGTCAGTTCGAGACAGGGCGTGTTGACCGGATTGCCGACGATGCGGTTTGCGGCATTAAATGCGCCGCGATCCAGCGCGCCGGAGGCGGAGACACCCTGCCCGGTCTGGCCGAAACGGCCGAGGTCCTGAAAGATGGCTGGCATTGGCGCGGCAAGCACCTCGAAATGCGGGCCATCCTTTTTTGGTACTTTCCTGTCCGGTGCCGGAGCTGGGATATCTACCGTTCGACCGGTCTTGTCCATGTCGAAGAAACGCACACGGTAGCCCGGCTGAAACAGCGCGCCGGGGTCGCGGTCTATATCCCACATCTTCACCGGCGTCGTGCCGATGATCTGCCAGCCGCCAGGGCTGTTTTGCGGGTAGACGCCGCTGAAAGCACCGGCCAATGCTACGGAGCCGGCCGGAATACGGGTGCGCGGGCTTTGCCGGCGCGGGACATGCAGCGCGGGATCGCCTCCGACCAGATAACCAAAACCGGGAGCGAAGCCGCAGAAGGCAACGGTGAATTCGCTTTCGGTGTGCCGGCGGATAACCTCTTCGATGCTCAGGCCGGTTAGTTCGGCAACATCTGCAAGGTCTTCGCCATTATAACGGACGGGGATTTCGACAAGATTGTCCGACGGCGCGATATTTGCCGAGAGATCGCGGCTCGCAAGCCGCGCAGCCAGCGCTTCGGAGCCGATCTTCTCGGGCCGGAACCGGATCATCAGCGTGCGGGCAGCCGGCACCGTCTCTTCTATGCCTTCGATGGGATCGTTCTGCAGCGAGGCGAAAAGCGCAAGCGTTTCATCGAGATCGGCGAGTTCGACAAGAATGGTGGCGAGGCTGACGGGAAGAAAACGCATCATATCCTCACGCGTGGTAGGCGGAATCGGGAATATCGGTAATGAACATGTGTCCCGGCGCATGGGTAATGGCAAAGGGAACACCGGATGCCATCACGGCGGCCTGTGGGGTGACGCCGCAGGCCCAGAAGACCGGAACCTCGCCGGGTTCGATCCGCACCGCGTCGCCGAAATCGGGCTTTGCGAGATCGGTAATGCCGATCTCCTCGGGCGCACCCACATGCACGGGCGAACCATGCACCGCTGGAAAACGTCCCGAAATGGTCGCCGCATCAGCGACGCGCGACGCCGGGATCGGCCGCATGGAAACGACCATATTGCCCTTCAGCCGACCGGCCGGACGGCAGGGGCGGTTGGTGAGATACATGGGCACATTGCTCTTGTCCGTCATATGGCGGATTTCGATACCCGCCTCCACCATCGGTGTTTCGAAGGTGAAGCTGCAGCCAATGAGGAAGGCGACGAGATCGTCGCGCTCAGCCCATGCGGCGGTGGCGTCAGCGGTTTCCTCAACAAGCTTGCCGTCACGCCAGATGCGATAAAGCGGCAGATCAGTCCTGAGATCGGCGCCAGGCGCCAGAAGAGTGGTCGGCGATCCCGGATCGGACACGTCGAGTACCGGGCAGGGCTTGGGATTGCGTTGCGCATAAAGCAGGAAATCGAAAGCCCAGTCGCGCGGCAGCACGATCATGTTCGCCTGCGTGAAGCCGGGCGCGATGCCGGAGGTAGGGGCGACAATACCGCCGCGATAGGTGGCGCGGGCCTTGCGGGCGGCGTCCGCGTCCGTGTGATTGAGATAGGATGTGGGTATCGTCATCGGCTATCCTTTCAGCGATTGGATGCAAAAGAGCGGATGTCGATGCCATCAGCCTCGAAGCGCCGGCGGATTTCCTGGGCGATGGCGACCGCACCGGGGCTGTCGCCATGTACACAGATGGATTGCGCCTCGATTTTTATAATACTGCCATCGATCGCCTCCAGCGTGCCTTCGCGGGCAAGCTGCACCATGCGGTCGGCAATTTTTGCCGCGTCATGTAATACGGCACCGGCTTCCCGGCGGGAAACGAGCTGGCCCTGAGGCGTATAGGCGCGATCGGCAAAAGCTTCGGCAACGACGGCAAGACCGGACTTGCGGGCGAGATCGAGGATGGGCGCGTTCGCAAGGCCCATCAACGCCAGTGACGAATCTATGGCCTTGATGCCGTCGATCACGGCTTGCCCCTGTTTCGCATCATTGGCGATGCGGTTGTAAAGTGCGCCATGCGGCTTCACGTAACGCACCGTGGTGCCCGCAGCGGCGGCAACACCCTTCAGCGCGCCTATCTGGTAGATGACATCGGCAATCAGTTCTTCCGAGGTGGCGTCCAGATCGCGGCGGCCGAAGCCGACGCGGTCAGGATAGGAGACATGGGCGCCAACGACCACGCCCTTTTCGGCAGCGGCCTTGACGGTGCGGTAGATGCCGGCCGGGTCGCCTGCGTGAAATCCGCAGGCGATGTTGGCGCTGGAAACGATGGCGAGCATCGCCTCGTCATCGCCCATGCGCCATGCGCCGTAACTTTCGCCAAGATCGCTGTTGAGATCGATAGCGGCCATGTTTGCCTCCCTTATTCCATCAGTAGCCGAGCAGGGCAAAGATCGCGCCCGCCGATTTATAGGCCATATACCAGGTGAGCGCGCAGGTCAGCACGCCAAGCACCAGCAGCCAGCGCGGGTAGTGGTACCCGTGCATCAGATCCGCGCGCTTCCAGGCGGCATACATGAAGATCGAAAGACCGATCGGCAGGACGAGACCGTTGAGACCGCCGACGAAGACGAGCATGGCTGCAGGCGGGGTGGTGATGATGACATAGGCAATCAGCGAAATGGCGATGAAGCCGACCGTTGCCAGATTACGCTGACGCTCCGTTATGTCAGGCTTGAAAGCTGTCAGGAATGACACGGAGGTATAGGCCGCGCCGATGATGCTGGTCATGGCCGAGGCGAGGAAGACGGCGCCGAACAGGCGGTAGCCGATATTGCCGGCGGCGGCATGGAAAGCCTGGCCGGCCGGATTCGCCGCCTTGCCGGAGAGATCGATGACCACGCCACTTGCGACAACGCCGAGGATGGCAAGGAACAGGACGTAGCGCAGGACGCCGGTGATGGCGATGCCGCTGAGCGCCGCGCGATTGACCGCGTTGATATTTTCAATGCCCACCATGCCCTTGTCCAGCAGGCGATGCGCACCGGCATAGGTGATGTAGCCGCCAACCGTGCCGCCGACGATGGTGGTGATGGTGACGAAATCGATGGTGTCTGGCAGGAAAGTCTGGCGGAAGGCTTCCGCGACCGGCGGGCCGGAAACATATGCCGCATAAACGATCAGCGCCAGCTTGACAAAGGCCGCGACAAAAACCACGCGGTCCATGGCAATGCCGGCGCGGCGGGACAGGAAGATTCCGATGGCCGCCAGTGCACCTATTGCACCGCCGATCTTCGGATCGAGGTCGATCATGGCGTTGAAGCCGAGGCCCGCGCCGCCAATATTGCCGATGTTGAAGAACAGGCCGCCGATAATGACGAGAATCGCAAGCAGATAACCCGAACCCGGAATAGCGGCATTGGCAATGGCCGGTGCCCGCATGCGGGTAATGGTGACGATGCGCCAGATATTGGCCTGCACGACGAAGTCGATGAGGACGGAAATGACGATGGCGAATGCGAATGCGGCGCCCAGTTTAACCGTGAAATTTGCGGTCTGTGTGATGAAGCCCGGCCCGACGGCCGACATCGACATCAAGAACATTGCCGAAAGCAAGGCATACCGTTGATTCTTCGCCTTGCGCGCAACCTCGTTAGGGTCGGCGGGCGAGAGCTTATTCTGCTCCATGGATTTTCTCCGCTCCATTTGCAATCCGCCCCTCGCGGATGCTTTATGAGACCGAGTTTGGCCTGTTCCGCGAAATTGTCAACATTGTTCAACAATAAATAATAATCGTTCTCTTATTTTGTCTATTTGTTGGACGTTATGCGCATGAATTCAGCATGTTTTTTTCGTGCTTTGCTAATGCTTTGTGCTATGGGCAGAACATGCCGTGTCCGAACATGCCTGTCACGGAATTCCCGATGCTGCATTGCTCTTAGGAAAGGAGCGCCATGACGGAAACGATAGAGGGTCTGCCGCTTGCGGATCGATTGGCCAAGGGTATTCGTACCCTGCTGATATCAGGTGAGCTGGCGCCGGGGCAGCGCCTGTCAGAGGCAGCCTTCAGTGAACGTTTCGATGTCTCCCGCAATTCGCTGCGCGAGGCATTCCGGCTTTTGACCAAGGATGGGCTTCTGCGTCATGAGGCCAATCGCGGTGTGTTCGTCGCAGTTCCCACCATGTCCTCGGTCATCGATATCTACCGGGTGCGGCGCATGGTGGAATGCGGCGCGCTGAGGCAGGCCTGGCACAAGCACCCCGCGATCAAAACGATGCGGGCGGCGGTCGAGGATGCGAAGGTGAAGCGTGAGGCTGCTGATTGGCTGGGCGTGGGCAGCGCCAACATGAAATTTCATGCAGCTGTCGTTGATCTCCTCGACAGTGCCCGGATCAGCGATTTTTACGAGCGTATTGCCGCTGAACTCCGGCTGTGTTTCGGTCTCTTGAAAGATCCCGAACAGCTTCATTCTCCATTTGTCGACATGAACAGCAAGATTCTGTCACTGATGGAGGAAGGCAAGGCGCAGGAAGCGGGCGACGAGATGGACACCTATCTCAATCTTTCAGAGCGTACGGTCCTGAAAGCGCTCGAACGTGCCGTGGAACACGCCTCCTGACATAGCGGGCGGCGGCGAAACGTCTCGTGCCGTACTGTTTCACTTTTGCCGATCAGGGCGATTGCCAAGTTTGCTGCGCTGCGTCATCAATGCTGACATGACGCTTCGCGACCTGACAATTCTCGTTATCGACGAAAACGCGATCCGCGCTTCCATCATAGAGGAGGGCCTGCGCGAGGCGGGCTATCAGCGCGTTACCGTCATCCACGAGGTGAACGGGGTGGCGCGCACCATCGAGACGCTGCAGCCTGATGTCATTTTCATCGATCTTGAAAATCCCAATCGTGACATGATGGAGCATCTGTTCCAGCTCACCCGCACGGTTGGCCGGCCTATCGCCATGTTTGTCGATCGTTCCGACACCGCCTCCATCGAGGCAGCCGTCGAGGCCGGTGTCTCCGCCTATGTGGTGGACGGGTTGAAGAAAGAGCGTGTGAAACCGATTCTCGATATGGCGGTCAGCCGCTTCAATGCTTTCAGCCGCCTGCAGCGGGAGCTGGCCGATGCGAAATCGGCGCTTGAGGAGCGCAAGGTCATCGAACGCGCCAAAGGCATATTGATGAAGATGCGCGGCCTTCCTGAAGAAGAGGCCTTTGCACTTCTGCGGCAAACGGCAATGAACGAGAAAAAGAAGATTTCCGAGATCGCGCAAAGCGTGGTCACCGCGGCCGGTCTGTTGATGTGACGAAGACCAGCCGGACAGCGTGGAGTGAATAACATGGCGGCACCGGAACAAACGGCAGGACCAGACAGCGGAGCGACGAAAGCCCCGGGCGCACCGGCAAGGGTCGGCAGTGACCGGCAGAAAATCCTGCGTGCTGGCTTTATACCCCTTGTTGACGCATCGGTTCTTATCGCAGCGGCCGAATTCGGCTTTGCAGAACGCGAGGGCATTACGCTCGATCTCGTGAAAGACGTTTCCTGGGCAAATGTGCGTGACCGGCTGGCGTTCCGGCAATTCGACATTGCCCATATGATATCGCCAATGCCAGTCGCCTCCATGCTCGGGCTCGGTTCTAACCCGTCGCCGACGATTACGCCTTTTTCACTCGGACGCGGCGGCAATGCGATCACGCTTTCGACCCGCCTGTTTGACCGCATGAAGGCCGTGACCGGACTTTCCGAAACGGCGGGAGCGCTCGAAAATGCTGAGGCGCTGAAGCGTGTGCTTGATGATATGCGTGCCCGCGGCGAGCCGCCACCGACGCTTGGCATGACCTACCCGTTTTCCTCGCATAATTACGAATTTCGCTACTGGCTTGCCGCTGGCGGCATTCACCCCGACAACGATGTCAAGCTTGTGGTCGTGCCGCCGCCGTTGACATCGGATGCGCTCGCTGCGGGAGCGATTGACGGTTTCTGCGTTGGAGCGCCGTGGAATATCGTCGCCGCCGAACGCGGTGTCGGCCGGATCGTTGCCGCCAAGCAGGATTTGTGGCCTTCCGCACCCGAAAAGGTCATCGGCATGCGGCCCGAATGGGCGGCAAACCAACAAGAAGCGGTCGGACGGCTGCTGACGGCGCTTGATGCGGCCGCGCGCTGGTGCGATCTTGCAGAAAATCACGATGAACTAAGCCGGGCCCTTGCCGATCCGCGTTACATCGGAGCGCCTGAGGCGATTATCCGTCGTGTGCTTGCCGGTGAATTCAGCATTGATAGCCGGGGGAATAGGCGCGTGATCGACAAATATTTCACCTTTCATGGCGGCCATGCGAATTATCCCCGGCAAAGTCAGGCTTTGTGGATTTACAGCCAGATGATCCGCTGGGGGCAGGCGGAATTTTCTCGCAAAGGCTTGGCGGCCGCCTTGTCTTCCTACCGGCCGGATATTTACCGGGCGGTGCTGGGCGACGCCAATGCGCCTGATGATGCCGATATCCGTGTCGAAGGGCAGGAAGAGGGTGATCGTTTCGTAGATGGCCTCATATTCGATCCCGCCGACATAGAAGGCTATGTGAAGGAATTCTCAGTACGTACATCTACGGCTGTTTCTCAAGCTTCCGGTGAGGCATAAACGGCACCCAAGCTGGTCAAGCTGCGTAAAATTCAAGCGCTGGATTTCTCTATTTGCCCAAATGCAAGCCAAGAAAATCCCTGATTAAAATTTAGTCGTACAGCCCACCTCATGAATACGCCTTTCTTTTCAGGGCTATAATCTAATTTTGATAAACTGGCACGCCTTTTGCTTTTTGTTTTTCGCACCGGTCAACGGCGATCGGAGCAAGCAGGGCGCGGCATAGGCGCTTTCAAAGACACAGACGTCGCAAGGTTTTGCAGTCCGGACTTCTCCCGTCCGCAGACGCAAACACCGAGCGGCGTTTTTTTTATTTTCCGGTTTTTTCGCAAGCGAAAACGTCACCCACGGGTGGCCCAATAAGGGGAACATGCGAATGAAAAAGATATTCTCCGGCGCTGTCAGCCGCCGCGCGATTTTGAAGACCACGGCCAACGCAGCCCTTGTCACTGCGGTACGCGGCGCGTTTCCCTCTGGGGCTTTCGCAGCCACCGCCGAGCCTGAGGTCAAAGGCGCAAAACTCGGCTTCATCGCACTCACCGACGCCGCACCGCTCGTTATCGCCGCGGAAAAGGGCCTCTTCGCCAAGCATGGCATGCCTGACGTCGAGGTTCTGAAGCAGGCGTCATGGGGCGCAACGCGCGACAATCTGGTGCTCGGCGGCGCTTCGAACGGTATTGACGGCGCGCATATTCTCACGCCGATGCCGTATCTGATGCATACGGGCAAGGTAACCCAGAACAATGTGCCGGTGCCGATGACAATCCTCGCCCGCCTGAACCTCGACAGCCAAGGCATCTCCGTCGCCAGGGAATATGCAGATACCGGCGTTCAACTCGATGCCTCCAAACTGAAGGTGGCGTTCGAGAAAAAGAAGGCGGAAGGCAAGGAAATCAAGGCCGCGATGACGTTCCCGGGCGGCACGCATGATCTCTGGATCCGCTATTGGCTTGCCGCCGGCGGTATCGATCCCGACAAGGACGTTTCCACCATCGTCGTTCCGCCGCCGCAGATGGTCGCCAACATGAAGGTTGGCAACATGGACGTCTTCTGTGTGGGCGAGCCCTGGAACGAGCAGTTGGTCAATCAGGGCATCGGTTTTACTGCCTGTACGACAGGCGAACTCTGGAAGGGCCATCCGGAAAAGGCGCTCGGCATGCGCGCCGACTGGGTGGAAAAGAACCCCAACGCCGCCAAGGCGCTGCTGCTGGCGGTCATGGAAGCGCAGCAATGGTGCGACGAGATGGCGAACAAGGAAGAAATGTCCACCATCCTCGGCAAACGCCAATGGTTCAACGTGCCGCCGAAGGATGTGCTTGGCCGTCTGAAGGGCAATATCAATTACGGCAACGGCCGCGCGCTCGAAAACACCGGCCTGCAGATGAAGTTCTGGCAGGACCATGCCTCCTATCCCTTCCGCAGCCACGACAGCTGGTTCATCGCGGAAAACATCCGCTGGGGCAAATTCGCGCCCGACACCGATGTGAAGGCGCTGGTTGCGAAGGTGAACCGAGAGGATATCTGGCGCGCTGCCGCCAAGGATCTCGGCGTAACCGATCTGCCCGCTTCCACCTCGCGCGGCAAGGAAACCTTCTTCGACGGCAAGGTCTTCGACCCGGAAAACCCGTCGGCCTATCTCGAAAGCCTGTCCATCAAGGCGGCCTCCTGAGGAGGAGACCCGGGCGTCGCCCTTCATCCGCCGGCCGCGCTTCCCAACCGGTGCGGCTGAAGACCGGGTGAGGGGCGAGCCCAGACCGTAACCGACATCAAGAGGAAATGCCCATGTCCGCATTGGCCCGAAAATTCAACGAAGAGCCGCAGCAGCAGGCAGCGAAGAAGGCAAGTGTCGTGGCGCTTGCGCCGAAACAGTCGCCGCGGATTGATCTGCGCAAATGGGCTGTGGTAGCGGCCCGCAACATCATCCCACCGTTTGTCGTTCTCGCCATTCTGCTTGCTGTCTGGCAGCTGCTCTGTTCCGCCCCCGGCGCCTCCCTGCCGCCGCCGAGCCAGGTTTTCGAGGAGAGCTACGATCTCATCGTATCGCCGTTCTTCCATAATGGCTCGCAGGATATAGGTCTCGGCCTGCGCGTGCTGGTCTCGCTGGAGCGGGTGGCCTACGGTTTCGGCCTTGCCGCCATCGCCGGCATCATTCTCGGGGCTGTCATCGGCCAGTCGGTCTGGGCGATGCGCGGCCTCGATCCGATCTTTCAGGTGCTGCGCACCGTGCCGCCGCTCGCCTGGCTGCCGCTTTCACTGGCCGCCTTTCAGGACAGCAATCCGTCGGCCATTTTCGTGATCTTCATCACCTCCATCTGGCCGGTCATCATCAATACCGCAGTCGGCGTGCGGAACATTCCGCAGGATTACCGCAACGTGGCGCAGGTGCTGCGGCTGAACCAGCTCGAATTCTTCTTCAAGATCATGCTGCCATCGGCAGCACCCTACATCTTCACCGGCCTGCGCATCGGCATCGGCCTTTCGTGGCTCGCGATCGTGGCGGCGGAAATGCTGACCGGCGGCGTCGGTATCGGCTTCTTCATCTGGGATGCGTGGAATTCCTCGCGCCTGCCCGACATCATCGTGGCACTCGCCTACATCGGCGTCGTCGGCTTCATGCTCGACAAGCTGGTGGCGGCGCTCGGCAAGGTCATCACCCGCGGCGCTGCGGCCAACTGAAAGGGCGATAACTATGAACGCATATCTCAAGCTCGATCACATCGACAAATATTTCGACAAGGGCGGCTCGCGCGCCGAGGTGCTGAAAGGCATCAACCTCACTATCGAAAAGGGTGAATTCGTCTCGGTCATCGGCCACTCCGGTTGCGGCAAATCCACCATGCTGAACCTCATCGCCGGGTTGACGAAAGTCTCCGCCGGTGCCGTGCTCCTCGAAAACCGGGAGGTCAACGAACCCGGACCTGAACGCGCCGTCGTGTTTCAGAACCACAGCCTGCTGCCGTGGCTTTCGGTTTATGAAAACGTCAATCTCGCTGTCGAGAAGGTCTTCCGCAACACCAAGACCCGGACCGAGCGGCATGACTGGGTCATGCGCAATCTCGATCTCGTTCAGATGGGGCAGGCGAAAGACAAAAAGCCTTCGGAAATTTCCGGCGGCATGAAACAGCGTGTCGGCATTGCCCGGGCGCTCGCCATGGAGCCGAAAATCCTGCTGCTGGACGAGCCTTTCGGGGCGCTGGATGCGCTGACCCGCGCTCATCTTCAGGATGCGGTGATGGAAATCCACGCCCGGCTCGGCAACACCATGGTCATGATCACCCATGACGTGGACGAGGCTGTGCTGCTCTCCGACCGTATCGTGATGATGACCAACGGTCCCGCAGCTCACATCGGCGAAGTGCTCGAGGTGCCGCTGGCACGCCCGCGCAACCGTATCGAGCTTGCATCCGACAAGACCTACCTCAAATGCCGCGAGGCCGTGCTGAAGTTCCTTTATGAACGTCACCGCTTCGTCGAAGCCGCGGAGTAACGACCATGACGCAGAAACTCGTCATCATCGGTAATGGCATGGCGCCGGGGCGCATGCTGGAAAACCTGTTCGAAACCGCGCCCGGCCTCTACGATGTCACCATTTTCAACGCTGAGCCGCGTGTTAATTACGATCGCATCATGCTCTCGCCGGTGCTTTCAGGCGAAAAGAGCTACGAGGACATCGTCATCCACAATGACGACTGGTATGCGGCCAATAATGTGACGCTGCACAAGGGTGCGAAGGTCACCGGTATCGATCGGGACAAAAAGACCGTCACCAGCGAAAACGGTATTACGGCTTCCTATGACAAGCTGGTGATCGCCACCGGTTCTCTGCCCTTCATCATTCCCGTCCCCGGCCATCAATTGCCCGGCGTGCTCGCCTATCGCGATCTCGATGATGTGACGAAGATGCTGGAGATCGCAGAAGGAAAGGGCCGCGCCATTGTCATCGGCGCCGGCCTTCTCGGGCTGGAAGCCGCCTATGGTCTCAAGCGTCAGGGAATGGACGTCACCGTCATCCACCTGATGCCGACGATCATGGAGCGTCAGCTTGATCCGGCAGCGGCCTATCTTCTGGAGAAGGCGCTCACCGAGCGCGGCATCGACATCATCACCAAGGCCAATACCAAATGCATTCTTGGCAAGGAGAAGGTCGAGGGCATCGAGCTGGAAGACGGCAGGATCATCAAAGGCGACATGGTGGTGATGGCGGTCGGTATCCGTCCCGCTTCCGGTCTTGCCAGGGAAGCCGGTCTTGCCGTCAATCGCGGTATCGTCGTTGACGATGGCATGATGACGTCGGACGCCTCGATCTATGCGCTCGGCGAATGCGCGGAACATCGCGGCATGTGCTACGGGCTGGTTGCCCCGCTTTATGAATCGGCCCGGGTGTTAGCCGACCGCCTTTGCGGCGGTTCGGCCGAATATCACGGCTCCGTCACTAACACGAAGCTCAAGGTCACCGGCATCAACCTGTTTTCCGCCGGCGATTTCGCAGAAGGCGACGACCGCGAGGAAATCGTGCTGCGAGACGCCACGGCCGGCGTCTATAAGCGCCTCATCCTGAAAGAAAACCGCATCATCGGTGCGGTGCTTTACGGCGAGACGGCGGATGGGTCGTGGTTCTTCGATCTGATGAAGAAGTCCACCGATATTTCCGCCATGCGCGAAACCCTGATTTTCGGCCAGGCCTATCAGGGAGGGTCGCCGCTGGACCCTATGGCGGCCGTTGCAGCCTTGCCGGATGATGCGGAAATCTGCGGCTGCAACGGCGTTTGCAAGGGTAAGATCACCTCGTCCATTACCTCCAAGGGATTGACGTCTCTGGATGATGTGCGCGCCCACACCAAGGCTTCCGCCTCCTGCGGCAATTGCACCGGTCTTGTCGAACAGCTGATGACGCTGACGCTCGGCGACAGTTATAACCCCGCTGCCGTGCAGCCCATGTGCAAATGCACCGATCTCGGCCACGACGATGTACGCCGTCTCATCAAGGCCAAGGGTCTTAAGACCATTCCAGCCGTGATGCAGGAGCTTGAGTGGAAAACCTCCTGCGGCTGTGCGAAATGCCGGCCGGCGCTCAATTATTACCTCGTCTGCGACTGGCCGGATGAGTATGCCGATGACTACCAGTCGCGTTACATCAATGAGCGTGTTCACGCCAATATCCAGAAGGATGGGACCTATTCCGTCGTGCCGCGCATGTGGGGCGGTGTGACATCCTCTTCCGAACTTCGGGCGATTGCCGATGTGGTCGACAAGTTCGAAATCCCGATGGTTAAGGTGACGGGCGGCCAGCGCATCGACCTTCTCGGCATCGAGAAGGAGGATTTGCCGGCGGTCTGGGCCGATCTCGGCAAGGCCGGGTTCATTTCCGGCCAGGCCTATGCCAAGGGCTTGCGCACCGTGAAGACCTGTGTCGGCCAGCAATGGTGCCGCTTCGGCACGCAGGATTCCACCGGGCTTGGCATCCGCATTGAAAAATTCATGTGGGGCTCGTGGACACCCGCCAAGCTGAAGCTTGCCGTTTCCGGCTGTCCGCGCAACTGCGCCGAGGCCACCTGCAAGGATATCGGCGTCATCTGCGTTGATTCCGGGTTCGAAATCCATTTCGCCGGTGCCGCCGGCCTCGATATCAAGGGCACTGAAGTTCTGGGTCTTGTCAGAACCGAGGATGAAGCGCTGGAGCATATCGTGGCGCTCACCCAAATGTACCGTGAGCAGGCGCGCTACCTTGAGCGCATCTACAAATGGGCCAAGCGCATCGGCTACGACGAGGTTCGTCGCCAGATCATGAATGATGCGGAGAAGCGTCGGGCCTATTTCGAACGCTTCGTCTTCAGCCAGAAATTCGCGCAGGTCGATCCCTGGTCCGAGCGTGTGTCCGGCCACGACAAGCACGAATTCAGGCCCATGGCGGCAATCGGTTTCAGCGAGGCAGCGGAGTGAGAACGATGGACGTCAACTGGATCGATATTGGTGACATCTCCGACATCCCACTGCGCGGCGCACGGTGCGTAAAAACGCCGATGGGCAAGATCGCCGTGTTCCGCACGGCGGAAAATCAGGTCTTCGCCATCGAGGACCATTGCCCGCACAAGGGCGGGCCGCTGAGCCAGGGCATCGTGCATGGCGCTTCGGTGACGTGTCCCTTGCATAATTGGGTCATTTCGCTGGAAACCGGCAAGGCCTTGGGGGCGGATGAGGGCGAGGTGAGGACCATTCCGGTGCGTAATCTGGATGGAAGGCTTTCGATAGCGCTCGAAACCCTGATGATTGCGGCGGAGTGAATTGCGATGGCGGTGGCTTTACCCCCCTTTGCCCTGCCGGGCATCTCCCCCTCAAGGGGGGAGATCGACAAGCGGAGGGCTCCTCGTTCCCTCTCCACCGGCGACGACGCCAGTTGTGAATGGAAGTTTGTGCCGCGATTGATCTCCCCCCTTGAGGGGGAGATGCCCGGCAGGGCAGAGGGGGGTAAGCGCCACACGTTGAGGCGGCGTAACCGCCACACGCTGAGAGGGCAAACCCATGCCCGTTGAAACCAAAACCACCTGTCCCTATTGCGGCGTCGGCTGCGGCGTCATCGCCACCGTCAACGACGATGGCATCGTTTCCATCAGAGGCGATCAGGACCACCCCGCCAATTTCGGCCGGCTGTGCTCCAAGGGCTCGGCTCTCGCCGAAACCATCGACCTTGAAGGACGCATTCTTCACCCTGAGATCAATGGCAAGCGGGCAACATGGGACGAAGCGCTTGATCTCGTCGCTTCCCGCTTCTCCGACACCATTGCCGAACATGGCCCGGATTCGGTTGCCTTTTACGTCTCCGGCCAATTGCTGACCGAGGATTATTACCTCGCCAACAAGCTGATGAAGGGTTTCATCGGTTCGGCCAATATCGATACCAACTCAAGGCTCTGCATGTCGTCCTCGGTCGCCGGCCATCGCCGCGCCTTCGGGGCCGATACGGTGCCGGGCACCTATGAGGATATGGAGCTTGCCGATCTGGTGATCCTCACCGGTTCAAATCTCGCCTGGTGCCATCCCGTCCTCTACCAGAGGCTAGCGGCGGCAAAGGCGGCACGGCCGGAAATGAAAGTCGTTGTCATCGATCCGCGTCGCACGATGAGCGCCGATATTGCCGATATGCACCTCGCCATCCGCCCGGATGGAGACGTGGCCTTGTTTACCGGCCTGCTGGCGCATCTTTCCGGTAGTCCTGCAGTCGATCACGCCTTTGTGGAAGATCACACGGTCGGTTTTGATGCTGCGATGCAGGCAGCAACCGAACATAGCCTGCCTGATATCGCTGAGGCCACCGGGCTGACGATTGCCGAACTGATTCCCTTTTACGAATTGTTCGAACGCACCGAAAAAACCGTCACCTGTTACAGCCAGGGCGTCAACCAGTCGCAAAGCGGCACCGACAAGGTCAACGCTATCATCAATTGCCACCTTGCGACCGGTCGCATCGGCAGGCCCGGCATGGGACCGTTTTCGCTCACCGGTCAGCCGAACGCCATGGGCGGGCGCGAGGTCGGCGGGCTGGCCAACATGCTGGCCGCCCATATGGCCATCGAAAGTGCCGGGGATCGTGATCGCGTGCAGCGCTTCTGGGCCTCGCCTGCCATTGCGGAAAAACCCGGCCTCAAGGCCGTTGATATGTTTCGGGCCGTGGCCGATGGCCGCATCAAGGCGCTGTGGATCATGGCAACCAATCCAGTGGTGTCCATGCCTGACGCCGGTGCCGTCGAAGCGGCCATCAAGGCCTGTCCATTCGTCGTGGTGTCCGATGTCATGGCAAAGACCGATACGGCGCGCCATGCCCATGTGCTTCTGCCATCGCTTGGCTGGGGGGAAAAAGACGGCACGGTCACCAATTCCGAGCGGCGCATTTCCCGCCAGCGCGGTTTTCTCGATACACCCGGTGAAGCGAAGGCGGACTGGTGGCAGATGGCGGAAGTGGGCCGGCGCATGGGTTTCGGCGCAGCCTTTGCCTTCCGGCACGCGTCGGAGATTTTCGCCGAACATGCGGCTCTGTCTGGCTTCGAAAATCTGGGCAGTCGCGATTTCGACATCAGTGGCGTCGACCCGAAAGTCTATGACGGGATGGCGCCCCTCCAATGGCCAAGACCGCAGGCAGGCGACGCCGGCACGACGCGTTTCTTTGAAGATGGCCGGTTTTATCACGCCGATGGCAAGGCACGGTTCATCGTCACAGCCTTGCCGGAGGTGGACAGAACGTCGGCGGACTATCCGCTGACGCTGAATACCGGGCGCATTCGCGACCAGTGGCATACCATGACCCGCACCGGCAAAAGCGCACGCCTTACCGCCCATATCGCCGAGCCATTCGCCGAGCTTCACCCGCGCGATGCGCAGGCGCTGGGCATTGAAAGCGCCGATCTGGTAGAGCTGGAAAGTCCACATGGTAAGGTTCTGCTGCGGGCGTTGATCAGCGAAAGGCAGGCGCGCGGGTCGGTGTTCGCGCCGATGCACTGGAACGACCAGTTCGCCTCGCTGGCGCGGATCGATATGGTTGTGGCCCCGGTCACGGACCCTTATTCCGGCCAGCCCGCCTCGAAAAACACGGGCGTGAGGGCAAGACGTTTCGAAGCGAAGGCTTACGGTTTCGCCATTTCCCGCACCCGGCCCGATGCGCCGGACTGCGCCTATTGGGCGATTGCAAAGGCGGATGGCGGCTATCGCATGGAGCTTGCCTTTGCGGAAGAGCCGCAGGACTGGATGCTCTGGGCACGACAGGTCTTCGGCATCGACGCCGGGATCGAGCCGCTGGGTTATAGCGACCGGCAAACTGGCGATCTGCGCCTTGCCTTTTTCGATGGCGATATACTGCTGGCGGCGCTGTTCATCGCAAGGCGGCCGGTGGCTGTTGCCCGCAACTGGGCGATTTTACAATTGACCGAGCGCCATGAGGATCTGCGAATGCGGTTTGCGCTGATCGCCGGTCGCCCGGGAGCCGGCCGTCCCGATCCGGGGGCCACGGTCTGCTCTTGCTTCAATGTCGGCGTCAACCAGATCACGGCCGCAGTCCGGGATGGCTGCCATAGCGTCGAAGCCATCGGCAAGGTGTTGAATGCCGGCACCAATTGCGGCTCGTGCCGCGCCGAAATCAAGGGGGTCATCAATGGATGCCTTAAAACCGCAGCGGAATGAACCGGCCCGTATGGAGAAACTCGCCAAGCTGCCGGTTTTCTGGGGGCTTGAGGGCAAGCGCGTGGTGCTGGCGGGCGGATCGGATGGGGCCGCCTGGAAGGCGGAGCTGTTGCTGGCCTGCGGCGCGGAATTGCATGTCTTTTGTGAGAGGGGTGACCTGTCCGAGACATTTGCAGGGCTCGTTGCCAGAAGCACTCGCCTGCATTTCCATGCCATGCGCTGGCATAGTGGCATATTCGCCAATGCGGAACTGGCGCTGGCGGATTGCGAAACGGATACGGAGGCGGCAGCCTTTCATGCCGCTGCGCGGGCAGCGGGTGTTCCCGTCAACGTCATCGACAAGCCGGAATTCTGCCAGTTCCAGTTCGGCTCCATCGTCAATCGCTCGCCAGTGGTCGTCTCGATCTCCACCGATGGCGCAGCACCTATTCTGGCTCAGGCCATCCGTCGGCGCATTGAGACATTGCTGCCGCACTCGCTCAGGGATTGGGGCGCGCTTGCCCGGACCATCCGTGAGCGGGTTAACCTGCGGCTGACGCCAGGTCCGTCCCGGCGGCTGTTCTGGGAGAAATTCGTCGATCGGGCCTTTACCGAAAGGCTGGACGAAGACAGCGAAGAACGATTGCTGACGGCTACCGGAATGCAGGCTTGCGAGGTTGGGGGGCGGGTGACGCTTGTGGGCGCCGGCCCTGGAGACGCCGAACTTCTGACGCTGAAAGCGGTGCGCGCCCTGCAGGCGGCAGATGTCATCCTGTTTGACGATCTTGTCTCAGCCGAGGTGCTGGAGCTGGCGCGGCGGGAGGCCAAGCGCATGCTGGTTGGCAAGCGCGGCGGCCGCGAAAGCTGCAGGCAGGAAGATATCAACGACATGATGATCCGGCTTGCAAAGGCGGGAAAAAGGGTGGTGCGCCTGAAATCCGGCGATCCGATGATTTTCGGGCGCGCCGGTGAGGAGATCGCCGCGCTGGCGGCTGAAAACATTCCCGTCGATGTCGTGCCCGGTATCACCGCGGCAAGCGCCATGGCCTCCCGCCTCGGCATTTCCCTGACCCATCGCGACCACGCCCAGTCGGTGCGCTTCATCACCGGCCATTCCCGTCAGGGAAAGCTGCCGGAGAATATTGACTGGACATCGCTTGCCGACCCCGCCGTAACCACGGTTTTTTACATGGGCGGGCGAACCGCGGCGGCAATCCAGTCCTCCTTGCTCGCCCACGGCATGGACGCCTCGACGCCCGTTGCCGTCGTGGTTTCCGTCACCCGGGCGAATGAGCAGCGCTGGCGCGGCCCACTCACGCAACTGTCTGCGGCAATCGAGCGGCTGGGGGTAAACGAGCCCGTTCTGATCGGCATTGGCGATGCGTTCCGCGCCGCTTCCCCGGCGCTGTCCTTGATGGATGCAAAGGAGATCCTTCCGCCCGTTCTGATAGCTCGATGACGGACCACGCGCCGCCCCGGCGCAAATTTTTGACACACGACGTCGACGCGGCCACCCACGGTCGGCCTAAACCATGCCTTGACATTGGTTTTTTGTTCGCTCTTCAATAAAACGAAAAAATTGAAAGAGGAGGGAGGGCGAAATGTTGCTCACACCGCGTCAGGATGAAATCGTCGCGCTGGCGAAAGCGAACGGGCGAGTGCTGGTCGACGAGCTGGCATCTCGGTTTTCCGTCACCCCTCAGACGATCCGCAAGGACCTGAACGACCTCTGCGATACCCGTGTTCTGACCCGCATCCACGGCGGCGCGCTTTTTCCAAGCGGCAATGAAAATGTCAAATACGAGGCTCGGCGGGCGATTGCTTCCGTGGAAAAGCAGGCGATCGGGGCCGCTGCCGCCGCTCTCATTCCCAACAATTCGTCGCTTTTCATCAACATCGGCACGACCACGGAGGCGGTGGGCGAAGCGCTGGCGGATCATCACGAACTGATGGTCATCACGAATAATATAAATGTTGCCAACAGGTTACGCGTTTTTCCGGGTATTGAGGTGGTGATTGCCGGTGGTGTCGTGCGCGGCTCCGATGGCGGCATTGTCGGGGAAGCGGCCGTGGATTTCATTCGCCAGTTCAAAGTGGATTTCGCCGTCATCGGCGTGTCCGCCATCGATGAGGACGGCGCCCTGCTGGATTTCGATTTCCGCGAGGTCAAGGTTGCGCAGGCAATCATCTCCAACGCGCGCCATGTGATTCTGGTATCGGATTCGCTCAAATTCGAACGGACGGCCCCTGTCCGCATCGGCCATCTTTCGCAGGTTCATACCTTCATCACCGATCATTGTCCGATTGATTCCATCCGCGGTATCTGCGCCGATCATGATGTCCGGCTGATCGAGACGGAGGCCCGCGGCACCTGATCCACGGGCTGTCGGAATTTCGTTTGACATTCGTTTTGTCTTCGAATTAGATGGTCGTGCTTTCAATATATCGATGAGGAGAGCGTCGATGAAAGCGCGGGAGGGTGCATGTCTGACGAGGCAATTCACGATATTTTCGTGATCGGCGGCGGTATCAATGGCTGCGGCATTGCGCGCGACGCCGTCGGCAGGGGCTATTCCGTCGCACTTGCGGAAATGAACGATTTCGCCTCCGGTACGTCGTCTGCTGCAACCAAGCTCATTCATGGCGGCCTGCGTTATCTCGAACATTACGAGTTTCGTCTGGTGCGCGAAGCACTGATGGAACGCGAGGTTCTGTGGGCGATGGCGCCTCATATCATCTGGCCCATGCGTTTCGTGCTGCCCTTCCAGAAGGGCGGTGTGCGTCCGGCGTGGCTCGTGCGTCTCGGGCTCTTCCTTTACGATCATCTTGGCGGCCGCAAGCTTCTGCCCGCCACCCGCTCGCTCGATCTGCGCCGTGATCCGGCCGGAAAGCCTTTGAAACCGATTTTCGCCCGGGCTTTCGAATATTCCGACGGATGGGTCGATGACGCCCGCCTGGTCGTGCTGAACGCCCGTGATGCCGCTGACCGTGGCGCGTTGATCCTCAATCGGACGCAGGTGGTTTCCGCGCGGCGCGACGGCGCGTTCTGGCGGGTCGAGACGAGAAATGCCGCCGGAGAAACGCAGGTCCACCGGGCGCGGATGTTGGTGAATGCCGCCGGTCCATGGGTCGACAGGGTTCTGTCGGCGACCTTCGGAAAAAACAACGTTCACAATGTTCGCCTCGTCCAGGGCAGCCATATCATCGTGCGCAAGAAGTTCTCCGATCCGCGCGCCTACTTCTTTCAGAATCCGGATGGCCGCATCATTTTCGCCATCCCTTACGAACAGGATTTCACCCTGATCGGCACGACGGATCGCGACTATACCGGTGACCCCCGGGCTGTTAAGATCAGCGACGAGGAAATCAGCTATCTCTGCAGCGCGGCGAGTGAATATTTTGCCGAACCGGTGAAGCCGTCCGATATCGTCTGGACATATTCCGGGGTGCGGCCGCTTTTTGATGACGGCGCGTCAAAAGCGCAGGAGGCGACGCGTGATTATGTCTTGAAGACCGAGGGGACCGACGGCGAGGCACCACTTCTCAATATTTTCGGCGGCAAGCTCACCACTTATCGGCGACTCGCCGAACATGCTCTTGAAAAGATCGGCGATGCGCTGGGAACAAAGGGAGCCCCATGGACAGCGGGTTCTCATCTGCCGGGCGGAAATTTCAATGTAGAAGCTTATGCTGCGGAGGTTTCTGCGCTGCTATCGCGTTATCCCTTCCTGGAAAAGCGTCATGCGGAGCGGCTTGTCCGCTGCTACGGCACCGATGTGGCGGCGATGATAGGCAATGCGACAGACGCGCCGGCGCTTGGGCGGTATTTCGGCGGCACGCTCTACGAAGCTGAAGTTCGCTGGCTGATGGCGCGGGAATGGGCGCTGACGGCGGAGGATATTCTGTGGCGCCGTACCAAGCAGGGGCTGTTTTTGACCCCCGACGAGGTGCGTGGGTTGGAGGACTACATCGATGACATTGCAGGTGGACGATTGAAGGCAATCTGACGATCCGGACAAAAGCGGAGGAGGCTTTGGATCACCATGCTTGAATTGCGAAATGTCTCGAAGATGGTGGGCGGTGACTATCATATTCATCCCACGGATCTGACGTTGCAGCGCGGAAGCCTGAACGTTCTGCTTGGACCGACGCTTTCGGGCAAGACGTCGCTCATGCGGCTTATGGCGGGGCTGGACAAGCCAAGCAGCGGCTCGATCCTGGTCAACGGCGAGGATGTGACCGGCTGGCCGGTCCAGAAGCGCAATGTCGCCATGGTGTACCAACAGTTCATCAACTATCCGGCGCTCAGCGTTTACGAAAACATTGCCTCGCCGATGCGGGTTGCGGGCAAGGATCAGGCAACCATCGACCGGGAAGTGAGAAAAGCCGCGGAGCTTCTGAGGCTTACACCCTATCTCGACCGTACGCCGCTCAATCTTTCCGGCGGCCAGCAGCAGCGCACGGCACTTGCCCGCGCCATCGTCAAGAACGCCACTCTGGTGCTGCTCGATGAGCCGTTGGCCAATCTCGATTACAAGCTGCGCGAAGAATTGCGCGAGGAGCTGCCGCGCATTTTCGCGGAGTCGGGCGCGATCTTTGTTTATGCCACCACAGAGCCGTCAGAGGCGCTGCTGTTGGGCGGCAATACGGCAACGCTCAACGAGGGCAGGGTAACCCAGTTCAGTCGCACCATCGAGGTTTACCGGCGCCCGGTGGATATTGTGACGGCGGAAATTTTCGCCGACCCGCCGCTCAACACCATCGAGGTCATCAAGACGGGTGGAGCCTTTACCCGTGCTGATCGCGCCGTTGTCGCGGTGCCGGCGCACCTTGCCACCGTGCCGGATGGACCTTTGACCATCGCTTTCCAGCCGCATCATCTTTTCCCGCAGGCGAAGGGTGAAGCACGGCAATCCATACGGGCGCGGACGCTGATCTCGGAAATCGCCGGGTCGGAAAGCTTCGTGCATGTGGAATTTTCGGGCCGACGCTGGGTCATGCTGGCGCATGGCATTCACGACATCGAACCGGACAGGGATATCGAGCTGTTTCTCGATACAAGCCACCTGATGGCATTCGACGCAAATGGCCGCGCCATCGGCGAAGCGGCGTAAGGGGGATCGGTCATGGCACGTATCACGCTCGATCATATCCGCCACGCCTATAACGCCAAGGCGCAGGCTGCCGGCGATTATGCGCTGAAGGAGGTTCATCACGAATGGGAGGATGGCGGGGCCTATGCACTTCTCGGTCCCTCCGGTTGTGGTAAGACCACGCTGCTCAACATCATTTCTGGCCTGCTGCGCCCCTCCGAAGGCCGCATCGCGTTCGACGGAACAGACGTCACGGATTTTGCGACTGAAGATCGCAATATCGCCCAAGTGTTCCAGTTCCCGGTCGTTTACGACACGATGACAGTTTACGACAATCTTGCTTTTCCGCTGCGCAACCGGCATGTGCCGGAGGCCGAGGTCGACCGCCGCGTGCGGGAAATCCTTGAGATGACCGACCTCTCCGGTATGGCCAAACGCAGGGCCCGCGGGTTGACGGCGGACCAGAAGCAGAAGATCTCGCTGGCGCGCGGCCTCGTACGCTCCGACGTCAACGCCATTCTCTTTGATGAGCCGCTGACGGTCATCGATCCGCATATGAAATGGGTGCTGCGCTCGCAGCTGAAGCGCCTGCATCGCCAGTCCGGTTTTACCATGGTCTACGTCACCCATGACCAGACCGAAGCGCTGACCTTCGCCGACAAGGTGGTGGTGATGTATGACGGCCAGATTGTCCAGATCGGCACGCCGGCTGAGCTTTTCGAGCGGCCGGGGCATACATTTGTCGGTTATTTTATCGGCTCGCCGGGCATGAATGTTCTGCCCGCCAATATCGAGGGGACGACGGCTGTAGTCGGCGGTCTTGGTGTGCCGCTGGCAGGTGCGCCGACGATCGCATCGGGGCAGCGCATCGAAATCGGCATCCGCCCGGAATTCGTCCGGCTGGAGCGCGGCGGCATGCCCATCACTGTCGATAAGGTCGAGGACATCGGCCGGCAGAAGATCGTGCGTGCCCGGTTCGCCGGCCAGAAACTCGCGATCGTCGTTGCGGAAGACGAGGAAATCCCGGCGGAGGCCGGTGTGCGCTTCGACCCGGCCGCCATCGGTGTTTTCGCCGATTCCTGGCGTGTAAAGATGGGGGCCTGACCATGGAAAAAAGCTGGAACAACAAGGCATGGTTCATGGTGCTGCCGGTGCTGGTGCTGGTCGCCTTCTCCGCCGTCATTCCGCTGATGACCGTCGTGAATTATTCGGTGCAGGACACCTTCGGCAACAACCAGTTCTTCTGGGCGGGAACGCAATGGTTCGAGGAAATCCTGGCGTCGGACCGGTTCTGGGATGCGCTGGGGCGCAACCTGCTATTCTCCGGCATCATCCTCGCGATTGAAATTCCGCTCGGCATCTTCATCGCACTCAAAATGCCGAAATCCGGCATCGGCGTGCCGATCTGCCTCGTCACCATGGCACTGCCGTTGCTGGTGCCGTGGAATGTGGTGGGCACGATCTGGCAGGTCTTCGGGCGCAGCGATATCGGACTTCTCGGTTATTACGCCAATCAGCTCGGGCTCGACTACAACTATGTCAACGATCCCGTCGATGCCTGGATTACCGTCGTCATCATGGATGTGTGGCATTGGACGAGCCTTGTCGTGCTTCTGTGTTATGCCAGCCTGGTTTCCATTCCTGACGCCTATTATCAGGCGGCAAGGATCGATGGCGCGTCGCGTTTTGCGGTGTTCCGGTTCATCCAGCTGCCGAAGATGAAACGGGTGCTGCTGATCGCCTTCCTGCTGCGCTTCATGGACAGTTTCATGATCTATACCGAACCCTTCGTCGTCACCGGCGGCGGCCCGGGCAATTCCACAACCTTCCTGTCCATAGATCTCGTGAAGATGGCACTTGGCCAGTTCGACCTCGGCCCGGCAGCGGCCATGTCGCTGATCTACTTCCTCATCATCCTGCTGTTATCGTGGGTGTTCTATACCGTGATGACCAGCCACGACGCGGAGACCTGAGTCATGAGCGCCTCCAATGTCACGACCGGCGTGGAACGTAACGGCTTGGTCTCCGGCTCGTCGGGCGTTGCCACGTCGGCAAGACCCAGCTTTGCCGCAAGGGCGCGCTCACGCCGCCATCACGGGCCATCCCGGTTTTCCTGGCTGGTGCCGACCATCTACATCCTGCTTCTGCTCGTGCCGATCTACTGGCTTATCAATATGAGCTTCAAGACGAATGCGGAAATCGTCTCTTCCATGACGCTCTATCCGCATCAGCCGACGTTGCAGAACTACAGGACGATCTTCACCGATTCATCCTGGTATTCCGGCTATATCAATTCGATCATTTATGTCGTCATGAACATGGTGATCTCGGTGGCTGTCGCGCTGCCAGCGGCCTATGCCTTTTCGCGTTACCGTTTTCTCGGCGACAAGCACCTGTTCTTCTGGCTTTTGACCAACCGCATGGCGCCACCGGCGGTCTTTGCGCTGCCGTTCTTCCAGCTCTATTCCGCTTTCGGGCTGATCGACACGCATATTGCGGTGGCGCTCGCGCATTGCCTGTTCAACGTGCCGCTGGCGGTTTGGATTCTCGAAGGTTTCATGTCCGGCGTGCCGAAGGAAATCGACGAGACCGCCTACATTGACGGCTACTCCTTCCCGAAATTCTTCGTGAAGATCTTCATGCCGCTCATCGCTTCCGGCATCGGCGTCGCCTGCTTCTTCAGCTTCATGTTCTCGTGGGTCGAGCTTCTGATCGCCCGTACGCTGACGACGACGGACGCCAAGCCGATTGCCGCGACGATGACGCGCACCGTGTCTGCCGCCGGCATGGACTGGGGCCTGCTTGCCGCTGCCGGCGTGTTGACGCTGATACCCGGCGCTCTGGTGATCTGGTTCGTGCGCAATTACATCGCCAAAGGCTTTGCGCTGGGAAGGGTTTGACCATGACGAAGATGCCCGATTTTACCTGGATGGCGTGGACGTGGCAGACGGCGGCCTTTTTCGGCACCATCGCGGTTTTGCTGGTCGGCATGTGGTTCTGGGAACGTCTCTCGCCCGGCGGCAATCCCCGCTTCGGCCTGTTGCGCTTCGAAACGACGCGTGGTGACAGGCTGTTCATCTCGCTGCTTGGCAGCGCCTTCATTCATCTCGCATGGCTCGGGCTGGTCGGCCCGAACCTGTGGTGGGCTCTCGCTCTATCCGTGGTCTACGCCGTTGGCGTTTTCCGTTTTGTCTAGAGCAGGAAAAGATGCGGCGGAGGAAACCGCATCTCGCAGACTTCATGCAATCGCAACCCTTGGGAGGACTGATATGCGACGGCATCTGATGACGACGACGGCAGCCATGCTGCTGGCAATGACAGGTTCGGCTTTTGCCGGAATGGAGGAAGCAAAGCAGTTTCTGGACAAGGAAATCGGCGACATGTCGGCGCTTTCCCGTGCAGAGCAGGAAAAGGAAGTGCAATGGTTCATTGATGCCGCGAAGCCTTTCGCGGGCATGGAGATCAAGGTCGTATCCGAATCCCTGACCACGCATGAATATGAATCAAAGGTTCTGGCGCCTGCATTTACCGCCATTACCGGCATCAAGGTGACGCACGACCTTATCCAGGAAGGTGACGTTGTCGAAAAGATCCAGACACAGATGCAGACCGGCCAGAACCTTTACGATGGCTGGGTCAACGACAGCGACCTCATCGGCACCCATTGGCGTTACCAGCAGGTGCGCAACCTGACGGACTTCATGGCCAATGAAGGCAAGGATGTCACCAATCCCGGTCTCGACCTCAAGGACTTCATCGGCAGCGCGTTCACGACGGCACCGGACAAGAAGCTCTACCAGCTTCCCGACCAGCAGTTCGCGAACCTCTACTGGTTCCGTTACGACTGGTTCAACGACGACAAGAACAAAGCGGACTTCAAGGCCAAGTACGGCTACGACCTCGGCGTTCCCGTCAACTGGTCGGCCTATGAGGACATCGCCGAATTCTTCACCGGCCGCGACGTCGGCGGCAAGAAGGTCTTCGGCCATATGGACTACGGCAAGAAGGACCCCTCGCTCGGCTGGCGCTTCACCGATGCCTGGCTCTCCATGGCCGGCAATGGCGACAAGGGCCTGCCAAACGGCCTGCCGGTCGATGAATGGGGCATCAAGGTCAATGACAAGTCGCAGCCGGTCGGCTCCTGCGTGGCGCGCGGTGGTGATACCAATGGTCCCGCTTCGGTCTATTCCATCGAGAAATATCTCGAATGGCTGAAGAAATATGCGCCGCCGGAAGCGCAGGGCATGACCTTCTCCGAGTCAGGACCGGTGCCGGCACAGGGCAACATCGCCCAGCAGATCTTCTGGTACACGGCCTTTACTGCCGACATGGCCAAGCCCGGCCTGCCTGTGGTGAACGAGGACGGTTCGCCGAAATGGCGCGTCGCACCCTCGCCGCATGGCGTCTACTGGAAGGACGGCATGAAGCTCGGTTATCAGGATGTGGGTTCCTGGACGTTGATGAAATCCACGCCAGACGACCGCGCCAAGGCCGCATGGCTCTATGCGCAGTTCGTGACCTCAAAGACCGTGGATGTGAAGAAGAGCCATGTCGGTCTCACCTTCATTCGTGACAGCACCATCCATCACAAGAGCTTCACGGACCGGGCTTCCAAACTCGGTGGTCTTGTCGAGTTCTATCGCTCGCCGGCCCGCGTTCAGTGGTCGCCGACCGGCACCAACGTTCCTGATTATCCAAAGTTGGCGCAGCTCTGGTGGCAGGCAATCGGCGATGCGTCGTCGGGTGCCAAGACCGCACAGGCTGCCATGGACTCGCTCTGCGCTGAACAGGAAAAGGTCATGAGCCGCCTGGAACGTGCTGGCGTGCAGGGCGATATCGGCCCGAAGCTGGCGGAAGAGCATGATATCGAATACTGGAACAAGGACGCCGTTTCGAAGGGCAATCTCGCGCCGCAGCTGAAGATCGCCAACGAAAAGGAAAAGCCGGTCACCGTCAATTACGACGAACTGGTGAAAAGCTGGCAGAAGTGATGTCTGCATAAAATCTTAAATCGGGGCGGCTCTGCCGCCCCGTCATTGCGTTTGAAAGGGAGTGACATAATGGGCGGTTATATTCTGGCGATCGATCAGGGCACGACATCGACAAGGTCGATGGTCTTTGATCGCGACATGCGGGTCATCGGTGTCGGGCAGCGAGAATTTCCGCAGCATTTTCCTGCCTCCGGCTGGGTCGAACACGATGCCGAAGACATCTGGAAAAGTGTGCTTGAAACCATCCGACTTGCACTTGCCGATGCCGGCATCGCCGCAACCGATATAGAGGCGATAGGCATCACCAATCAGCGGGAAACGACGGTGCTGTGGGACCGCAACACCGGCGAAGCGGTGCACCGCGCCGTGGTCTGGCAGGATCGCCGTGCCGCCCCGGTCTGCGAGGATTTGAAAAGAAGGGGGCTGGAACCGCTCTTCTCTAAAAAGACCGGACTGCTGCTCGATCCATATTTTTCCGGCACGAAGCTGAAATGGCTCTTGGACAGCGTCGGCGGTCTTCGCGAAAGGGCGGGCAAGGGAGAAATCTGCTTCGGTACCGTCGACAGTTTCCTGATCTACCGTCTCACCGGCGGCCGCCGGCACGTGACCGACGCCACCAACGCCTCGCGAACGCTGATCTACAATATCGAAGACAATGTCTGGGATGATGAGCTCCTGTCCATCCTCGACATCCCCCGCGCCATGCTGCCGGAGGTTCTGGATTGCGCCGCCGATTTCGGCGTAACTGACAAGTCGCTTCTGGGCGCGGAAATTCCGATCCTCGGCGTTGCGGGCGACCAGCAGGCGGCGGTGATCGGCAATGCCTGCTTCGAGCCGGGCATGATGAAATCGACCTACGGCACCGGTTGCTTCGCACTTCTCAATACGGGCACAGACCGGGTGGCCTCCACAAACCGGCTGCTGACGACGATTGCTTATCGCCTCGGCGGCGTGACGACCTATGCGCTGGAAGGCTCTATCTTCATCGCCGGGGCGGCGGTGCAGTGGCTGCGTGACGAGCTTGGTTTCATCTCGGTTGCATCAGAAGTCAGCGCGCTTGCCGAAAAGGCCGATCCGAAACAGCGCGTTTATCTCGTGCCTGCCTTTACCGGTCTTGGCGCGCCTTATTGGGATGCCGAAGCGCGGGGTGCGATCTTCGGCCTCACACGCGGGACGGGCCCGGCGGAATTTGCCCGCGCGGCGCTCGAAAGCGTTGCCTATCAGACGTTCGATCTGCTGGATGCGATGCGCAAGGACTGGGCGGGTGACAATGGCAAGACGGTGCTGAGGGTCGACGGCGGCATGGTCGCCTCCGATTGGACGATGCAGCGGCTGGCGGATATTCTCGCCGCGCCCGTCGATAGACCGGTGTTTCTCGAGACGACAATCCTTGGTGCCGCCTGGCTTGCGGCCTCACGTGCCGGTATCTGGCCGGACCGCAAGGCCTTCGCCGACCATTGGCGGCGCGACCGCCGCTTCAGCCCCGAGATGGAAGAGAGCGAGCGGAAGAACGCCATCGCAGGCTGGCGCGACAGCGTCGGCCGTTGCCTCTCGAAACGGGACAATTAAGGCCGGTTACACGAAACTGCCGGGTGCGATGCTCTTGCTGTAAACGAGATCGGAAAGGGCGCGCACCAGCTCCGCCTCCGCGCCCTTGCTCGGTTGAAGCACAAATTCAACGTCTTCCAGCAGCGGCAGCACGCCTGCGGCAATCTCCTTCAGACCAGCCGGCGCCATGCTGCGCGGCTGCACCAGAATGCCCATGCCCGCCCTTGCTGCGGCGGTTAGTCCACTGAGACTGCCGCAGGTGCAGACGATCCGCCAGGCGAGACCGGCCCGGTCCAGTGCCTCCTGCGCCGCCCTCCGGGTGATGCTCGGCGGCGGAAAGGCAATCAGCGGGAGCGCATCCGGCTGGTTCAGCATCCGCTCAGGATCGCGCGCCAGCCAGACGAGCGGTTCGCGATAAAGGAAATGACCAAGCTTGTCGCCAAGACGACGCTTGGCCAACACCACGTCAAGTTCGCCATTGTCCTGCATCTGGTAAAGCACACCGCTCAGCGAGACCGTTAGTTCAAGGTCAACCAGCGGATAAAGCCGAATGAATTCCTCCAGAATGGTCGTAAGGCGACTGGCGACAAAATCTTCCGACACACCAAGCCGCAGCCGACCGCGCAGGCGGCTTTCGCTGAAGAGCGAAGAGACCTTGCTATCGATTTCAAGCATGTTGCGAGCGTAACCGAGTAATGCCTCACCCTCGCCGGTCAGTTTTACCTGATGGGTGTTGCGTGCGATCAATCGGCGGCCAAGGGAGGCTTCAAGCCTCTGAATATGCTGGCTGACAGTGGATTGGCCAATGCCGAGCCGTTCGGCAGCAAGGGTAAAACTGCCGGTTTGCTGGAGCATGACGAAACTGGCAAGATGTTGAAGGTTCAGCATTATCTCAAATCATGATAACTGTTAATCTTTGCATCCGAAATCATGATGAGCGATAGTGGCGCGCGTTTCAAGCAAAACCGCTGCCGGAAAGACCTCCCATGACCCGCTTCCTGCCCGACCGTTTCACCATGATGCTGGTGGCCACCGTAATTCTGGCTTCCATCCTGCCGATCAGCGGCGAGCCGGCAGAATATTTCGGGCTTGCGACAAAACTCGCGATCGCTCTGCTGTTCTTCCTGCACGGCGCGCGGCTTTCGCGGGATGTGGTGATTGCGGGCATCCTGCACTGGCGTCTGCATCTGGCGATCCTGCTCGTGACCTTCGGCCTTTTCCCGCTTCTCGGTGTGGCGATAGGCTTCATTCCCGAAAGCATCCTGCCGGCACCGCTCTATATGGGCGTGCTGTTTCTCTGTGTGCTGCCATCCACCGTGCAGTCATCCATCGCCTTCACGTCAATGGCGGGCGGAAACGTGCCGGCGGCGATTTGTTCAGCCTCGGCTTCGAATATTTTCGGCATGTTCCTGACGCCGTTGCTGGTTGGCCTGCTGTTCACGGTCGGCGGCCATGGCGGCGGATTTTCGCTGGATGCTTTCCTGCAAATCTTCCTGCAGCTGCTTCTGCCTTTCATCGTCGGTCAGGTCCTGCAGCCCTGGATTGGTGACTGGATAAGGGCGCGCAAGAAATTGCTTTCTCCGGTCGATCGCGGCTCCATCCTGATGGTCGTTTATCTCGCCTTTTCCGATGCGGTCATCGAGGGCATATGGCACACGTTTTCGCTCCGGGATATCGGTGTGGTCATCGTCATCAATATCCTGCTGCTGGCGCTTGTCCTATGTGTAACGATGTTCGGCAGCCGGCTATTGGGTTTTGACAAGGCCGATGAGATCACCATCACCTTCTGCGGCTCGAAAAAGAGCCTCGCCAGCGGCGTGCCCATGGCCGGCGCGATCTTCGCCGGCCAGAGCATCGGTGCCATCGTTTTACCGATCATGCTCTTTCATCAGATCCAGTTGATGGTCTGCGCTGTCCTTGCCCAGCGTTATGCCCGCAAGGCCCATGAAAAGGCAGCGATAGCCGAAGCGGCTGCGGCAGAAGGCGCCGCAGCCTCCGCTCGATAAAACGCGCTCCCGCCAACAAAAACGGCCCCTCAAGGGGGCCGTCTGTCTTGCATGTGGAATACTTAGTTAACCTGAGCCGGGGTAACCTGGGCTTCGATGGTCTTCGGCGCATCGGCGCTGTCGGACGAGATCGCAATGCGGCGCGGCTTCATGGCTTCCGGAATATTGCGAACGAGATCGATGTGAAGCAGGCCATTCTTCAGGGAAGCGGTCTGCACTTCTACGTGGTCGGCAAGCTGGAAGCGGCGTTCGAAGGCGCGCGTGGCGATGCCGCGATACAGAAATTCGCCTTCCGTCGTCTTCTCATCCGTGGCTTTCTCGGCTTTCACGGTCAGCGCATTGGCGCGGGATTCGATGCTGAGTTCATTTTCATCGAAACCGGCAACCGCCATGGTGATGCGATAGGTATTCTCACCGGTCCGCTCGATATTGTAGGGCGGATAGGACTGGGCCTGCTCAGGCTGGCCGAGGCCGTCAAGCATCGAAAAAAGACGGTCGAAGCCCACGGTGGAACGATAGAGAGGGGAAAAATCAACGTGACGCATGGTGTCCTCCTTAAGAAGCGACTGTTTGCGGTTAAGTCCGCCATCCCATTCTGGCGACGGTCGGACATTTGGCGCGGCCCCGCTTTGGCGACCGCATGAAGGAGATGGGAATGGCGTCGCGCGGCGTCAAGGGGTGGATGCAACATGAACCATGTCTGAACATCCGGTTCCGGCATCGTTCAGTTTGAGAGCCATAAAACTCCAGTCATCGGAGACATTCTCCGTGGACAGAAGCAATAACGTCCCTTCTTCTTCTGTCTTACTCGCCGGAACCGCGACTGCTTTAACCGACGGTTCCGGCAATTTTTTCTTTGACCTTCCCGCGCCGCCGACCTATCCGAAAAGAGTTGAAAAGCCGGAAAAAGACCGATGATCGAAGCCACATTGCGCGCCAGTGAAGACAATCCGGTTCCCGACAGCCATGTGGTTGGATATTTTTCTGGCCATGCCGGCAAACAGCTCCGCTATGCGATCTTTCGGACCCATCGTCATGTTGCCCGCGGAACGGTGGTTCTGCTGCATGGCAGAAACGAATGTATCGAAAAATATTTTGAAACAGTGGCCGGTCTGACGGCCATGGGCTTCTGGGTCGCGACGTTCGATACGCGCGGGCAGGGCGGTTCCGAACGGCTGCTCAAAAGGCCGGGTGCCGGGCACGTGCGGCGCTTTTCCGATTATCAGCACGACATCAGCCTTTTTCTGGAACAGGTGGTGCTTCCGGATACGAGGCTGCCGTTCTTCATGATTGCACATTCTACCGGCGCGCTTGCCGCGCTTGCCGCAGCGCCCGGGCTCGCGAACAGGATTGATCGGCTGGCGCTTTGTTCGCCCTTCATAGAACTCGACAGTCAGCAATCCGTCCCGTCATCCGTTATCCGGCTGGTCGCCACGGCTTTGAGCCTTGCCGGCCTGGGAAAAGTTCAGCTTGGCAGGGACCAGCGCGAACGGGATTTTGACGGCAATCCGCTAACCTCGGACGCAAAACGTTTCGCAAGGAATCTCTCGCTGCACAGGCAGTTTCCGGAACTGTTCATTGGCGCGCCAACGGCCCGCTGGGTCTATGAGGCATTGAAGACCATGGGCCGAGTGACCCGTCAGGATCATCTGACGAATATAACCATTCCTACCCTTATTCTGGCGCCCATGCTGGACACGATAACGCCCTATAAGGCGCAGGAAGAGCTGTCGCGCAATTTCCGGGCAGCGCAGCTTCTTCCCATCACCGGCGCGCGTCATGAACTGCTGCATGAGCGGGATGTTTTCCGCAAGCAGGCACTGGCCGCCATCGACGCGTTTTTCGCGCCGGAGTGATGGCCGCCTTGCAGGGCAGGTCTATAGTCTGGAGAGAATGGCAAGCGCCTGTTCGTGTACGGATCTGGAGCCGGCGGCCAGAATGCGGCCGCCATTTTCAGGACGTCCGCCATCCCATGTGGTGATGATGCCGCCGGCCTGCTTGATGACCGGAATAAGTGCGCCCACATCGTAGGGCTTCAGGCCGGATTCAATGACGAGATCGACATGACCCGCGGCCAGCAGGCAATAGGCGTAACAATCCACGCCGTAGCGGAAAAGGCGGACCTGATCCTGCACCTTTTCGTAGAAGGGCTTTTCCTCGGCGGTGAAAATATGAGGTGTTGTGGTAAAAAGTATTGCGTCCGATAACGAAGCGCAGTCACGCGTGCGGATGGTTCGTTCGCCCTCGGGTCCGAAATACCAGGCGGAGGTGCCGTCGGCAAAGTAACGCTCCCTGGTGAAGGGCTGGTCCATCATGCCCATCGTGGCGCGGCCGGCAGACTGGAAGCCGATCAGAGTTCCCCATACGGGCACGCCGGAAATGAAGGCGCGTGTGCCGTCAATGGGGTCGATGACCCAGACATGCTCGCGGTCGAGACCGACATTGCCATGTTCTTCCCCGAGGATGCCGTGCTGGGGAAAACGAGCCTCGATGAGCGCACGAATGGCGCTTTCGGCCGCTTGATCGCCTTCCGTCACCGGATCATAGCCGCCATCCTGCTTGTTGGTAACGGCAACGCCCGTGCGAAAGCGGGGAAGCGTTTCGGCGCTGGCCGCATCAGCGAGTTCGAAGAAGAAATTCCGGTCGGGCAGCATGCGAAACCTCATTGCGTGAATTGATGGCCTCAATTGTGTGGCGAAATGCATAGACCGGAATCACCTCCGCTGTCCACTCGTATGGTGACGAAGCCGCGGTTTCCATATTTTCGGCAAAAGCACAAAAAACATGCAAAAAATAAAATGATTGACAATTGTGCAATTACTGCGTAGCGTGATGCTACAGTCTTTGACTGTAAATACCCTCCTTGGGTGTTTCCTCCCTAGACTTGACCGCGCCAAGGCGCGGTTTTTTTTGCCCGGCGCACAGCCAGGCAAGGGGCGAACGATTTAATTGAGAAGCTTGGCTGTGCTATTCGGCGGCAAGCGAAGTTTCGATCGCATATTCCGACACGAAAGCCCCGAGCTGGCGCATGAATATTTCCAGCGAAGCCTGAATGGCGGGGAAATCGCCTTTCTTCAAAAGCGTTTTTTCATCGACATAAAGCGACCGGTTGACCTCTATCTGCAGCGCGTGAAGCGAGCGTATGGGACGGCCGTAATGTTCGGTAATGAAGCCGCCGGCATAGGGCTTGTTGCAGACGGCGACGAAGCCAAGTTCTTCGAGGAAATGTAGGGCCGCACGCGAGACTTCCTGGGAGGCGCTGGTGCCGTAGCGGTCGCCGATAATAATATCAGGTCTGAGGTTTGACCCGGTGACCCGGATATTACCGGGCATCGAATGACAATCGATCAGCACCGCCATGCCAAAATGTGCGTGCGTGCGGGACAGCAGGCGACGCAGACATGCGTGGTAGGGTTTGTAGATGGTCTCGATACGGGAGAGGGCTTCATCCACCGGCAGGCGATGGGCATAAATATCCATGTTTTCCGCAACGATACGCGGCACGGTTCCAAGGCCGCCTGCAACCCGCATGGAGCCGATATTGGCGTAGGGCGGCAAGGTGCCCTCGAACATGCGGGGATCGAGCTCATAGGGCTCTCGATTGACGTCGAGATAGGCGCGCGGAAAATTCGCTTTCAACAGCGGCGCGCCAATCTCTGGGGCGGCGCCGAAAAGCTCGTCGACGAAGTGGTCCTCGGAGCGACGGATGTCATGCGAATCGAGCCGCGCCGATTCTAGGAAGGAGATGGGATAGCAGCGGCCGCTATGGGGGGAATTATAGACGAATGGCAGGGTTTGAACGGCAGGTTCCGTTACTTCGAACAGCTCATATTCACCTGTTACCCAGTCCATTCAGGCCATTTACCATGTCGCAAACTATCAGGAGGTTCATGTTGCCAGTTACGGTGCGGCAAGTCCATACTGTCGCCCAAGTAGCGCTATACCGATTCACGTGTTCACAGGATATTTACCGTGAAAATCCTATAATCGCGCTAGGGTATTCCAAACATTGAGCAGTTACGGTCACTTAACCATGAATCAGAAAATTCTTCTCGCTGAAGACGATAACGATATGCGCCGCTTCCTCGTCAAGGCGCTGGAAAAAGCCGGTTACAAGGTTTCTTCCTTCGACAATGGCGCAAGCGCTTACGACCGGCTGCGCGAGGAGCCCTTTTCCCTTCTGCTCACCGATATCGTCATGCCCGAAATGGACGGTATCGAGCTTGCACGACGCGCGACCGAACTCGACCCGGACCTGAAAGTCATGTTCATCACCGGCTTTGCAGCGGTTGCGCTGAATGCCGATTCGAAGGCTCCGAAGGACGCCAAGGTGCTTTCCAAGCCGTTCCATCTGCGCGATCTGGTGGATGAGGTCAACAAACTCCTTGTGGCGTAAGGCCTCTCAAAAAACCTTCACAAAACCGAAAAAAAGCAGTTGACGCATGAACCGGTTTTGTGGTCTATCCGCCGCCACGGAGGGCGTGTAGCTCAGCGGGAGAGCACTACGTTGACATCGTAGGGGTCACAGGTTCAATCCCTGTCACGCCCACCATCCGAATTCATAAAAGGGTTTCTGAGCAGTCAGAAACCCATTTTTCGTTTCTCCTTCAGCCAAGCCCTTTTTCCTCGGAAGCGATTTCTGTCGCTGCTGGCTTTCTCCTGCGCATGAGCTTCAAGTCACTGCGGTGGCGGGGTATGTTTGCAATAAATTTCGAATTGAAAAATAAAATTCAATGCCGTTGACGTCTCCAGTTTTTCCAGCTATGCCATCAGTATGCAATAAATTACAGAGACTAAAATTTATTGCGCGACAAGTCATTATCCTTGGGAGGGGAATATGTTGGCTTTTCTGAAATCGACCGTCGCTGCGGGTGTATTGGCCGTGGCGCTTGCGGCTGGCGCCGGTTCGCCGGCCGCCGCCGCAGGCAAGTTTGCCTGTGAACCCGGCGAAACCTATGTGATGAATGTCATGGTTTCCAGCCATCCCTATTGGGTTCCGGTATTTGAAGGGTTCAAGCAGGCCGCCAAGGCGCTCGGCTGCGAAGCTGTTTTCACCGGCACGCCGGAATATGACATCACAAAGCAGATCGCGTCCTTCGAGCAGGAGCTGGTGAAGAAGCCGAAAGGCGTTCTCCTGCACCCGATGCAGGCCGATCCTTTCATCGAGCCGATCAACAAGGCGATCGCCTCAGGTGTATCCGTGACCACCTTCGCCGCCGATTCTCCGAAGTCGAAGCGCACCGCCTATATTACCTCGGACAATGTCGCAGAGGCGAAGTTTGCGGCTGACGAAATCGTCAAGAAGCTTGGTGAAAAAGGCGAATATGCCGTTCTGGAAAATCCGGGCCAAAGCAACCATGATCTGCGCGTTACCGCCCTCATAGACTATATGGGGCGGACTTATCCGCAGATGAAGCTCGTTGGCCGGCAAGCGACCAACCAGGATGCAAACGTCGCTTATCAGGCAACCGCCGCACTACTGCAGGCCAATCCCAATCTCGGTGCATTGTGGATCCCTGAGGCCGGTTCGGCTGAAGGTGCGACGACCGCCGTTCTCGAGGCAAAAAAGAAGGTCCTGATCCTGCATGCGGATATCACGCCGGCAACGCTGGAACACATCAAGCAGGGTAATATCTATATGGCCATCAATCCCAATCAGGGGGTTCAGGGCTTCATGGGTTTCATGAACACGTTTCTCGGTGCTCATTCGGACCTGATCGACCCGTTCAACGACTACAAGGTCTCCGGCTTCAACCCGATGCAGGTGCCTTCGATGGACAATGGTTTTGCCGTCATCACCAAGGCGAACGCCGCCTCCTTCGATCTCAACGAATATATGAAGGGGCGCTGAGGCGTCGATCTGGACCCGGCGAGGTTTACGCCTCGCCGGCCATGTGGAAAGCCGGTTCGGGAGGGCGTTATGGGTGAGGTCATCCTCAGCATGACGAATATTCATAAGGCATTCGGGCCCGTAAAGGCGCTGCGGAGTGCTGCACTTGACCTGCGGCGCGGCGAAATCCACGCGCTGGCCGGGGAAAACGGTGCCGGAAAGTCGACGCTGATGCATATCATTGACGGCATTCTGCAGCCCGATGGAGGGGAGATCCTGCTGGATGGCAAGCCGGTCAAGATATCCTCGCCTAATGTGGCGAACCGGCTCGGCATCGGTTTCGTGCATCAGGAGATCGCTCTTTGCCCTGATATTTCGGTTGCCGAAAACATGTTTATGTCAGAGACCGGTCGAAGCCGTTCCTGGTTCATGAATTACCGCGACCTGGAAAAGCGGGCGGCAGCAGTGCTGCGGGAGATCGGCGACATCGATCCCGCCAGCCGCGCGGGCGGCCTTTCGATTTCGCAGCAGCAGATCGTTGAGATTGCCAAGGCGTTGACGCTGGATTGCCGCATCCTGATCCTCGATGAGCCAACGGCAGCGCTGACAGAGACCGAAGCCCAGACACTTTTCCGGATCATGCACCGGCTGGCCGAGCGCGGCATTGCCATCATCTATATTTCGCATCGCATGGCGGAGATTTTCGAACATTGCGACCGCATCACCGTCATGCGCGACGGTTGCCATATCAGGACGGAGAATATTGCTGATATCTCCCCTGAGGAAGTCGTTAACAGCATGGTGGGACGGGTACTCGACAAGCTCTACCCGCCGAAGCTCTCGGATGATGAGAAGTCTGACGACGTCATTCTCTCTGTTCGGGGTCTGAATGAAGGAAAGCGCGTTTTCGATGTCGGTTTCGATCTGCATCGGGGTGAAATCCTGGGGTTGGCTGGACTGATCGGTGCGGGAAGAAGCGAGATCGCGCGGGCGGTCTGCCGGCTGGAGGGCAAGCCGACAGGCGAGGTTATGTTACGTGGCCGCCGGCTTGGCCTGAAAGACTATCGTGACAGCATCCGGGAAGGGATCGTTTATCTTTCCGAGGACCGCAAGGGGGATGGGCTGTTCCTGAACATGTCGATCGCCGCCAATGTCTCCGCGCTCGACATTGGCAGGATATCGAATGGCATGGGTTTCATCGAACGGCGCAAAGAGATGAAGCGCGCAGATGAGCTGGGGCGCCGGCTGAAACTGCGGGCGAACAGCGTCGGTGATTCCGTCTCGACCCTGAGCGGCGGCAACCAGCAGAAGGTGGCGCTGGCGAAGATGCTGTCGGTGGAACCGAAGGTCATCTTTCTGGATGAGCCGACACGGGGGGTGGATGTGGGTGCCAAGGCGGAAATCCACCGCCAGATCCGGGAACTGGCGCGTGAGGGGGTTGGCGTGGTCGTCATCTCCTCCGAACTGCCGGAACTCATCGGCGTCAGCGATCGTGTGCTTGTCGTGCGCGAGGGGCGCATCACCGGCGAGGTCGAGGGGGACGACATGACGGAGGAGAAGATCATGCAGCTCGCGTCGATCAATATTGTGCAGAATGCGGCGGAAGCCTGAGGGAGCGGGAAAATGGCAACATCGGAAACACCTTCAAGCCTTGCCGGGACGGCGGTTCGCCGGACAGCGTGGTGGGAGCCGGCGCTCAAGGCGCGGGAAACCGGGCTGATCGTAATCATTCTCGCGCTTTTTGCCGTGATGTCCTTCATCTCGCCGTACTTCCTGACCGTGGACAATCTGCGGGCCATGGCCATGGTCTTCGCTATCGAAAGCATCGTCGTGGTGGGCATGACGATTCTTCTGATCTCTGGTGGCATCGATCTTTCGGTGGGATCCGTTACGGCGCTCGCGATGGTGGCAGCCGGCTGGCTTTTCCTCAACGGCGTCGACCCCTGGGTGGCGGCGGGGTTGGCAATCTGCCTGACGACATTGGTCGGTATGGTCATGGGATTTCTGACCACGGTCATCGGTCTGCATCATTTCATCGTGTCGCTGGGCGTCATGGTCATTGCGCGCGGTGTTTGCCTGCTGGCGACCGGCGGGCGGCCGCTCGGGCTCTACTCCCTGCCGCCGGAATTCAAGTTCATCGGTCAGGGTGTGATTGGCGGCATTCCGCTGGTGCTGATCATATTTATGGTGGTGGTCGTTTCTTTCGATCTGCTGCTGCGGCGCACGACTGCTTTCCGCAAGGTTTTTTACACCGGCAGCAATCCCAAGGCCGCGGCCTATTCCGGCATCCGTGTCGGCCGCGTGGTCTTCGCCACCACAACGCTTTGTTCGATGCTTTGCGGTGTTGCAGGTGTTATCTACATGGCGCGCTTCGGTTCTGCCCAGCCAAGCTTCGGCATCGGCATGGAACTCAACGTCATTGCGGCCGCGGTCATCGGCGGCGCCAGCCTTTCGGGCGGTTCGGGTACGATTCTTGGCGCGATCCTGGGAGCCATCCTTCTCTCGGTGGTTTCCAGTTCGCTTGCCTTGCTCAATGTGTCTGTCTACTGGCAGGACATCATCAGGGGCAGCATCTTGCTGGCTGCGGTACTGTTCGACCACTATCTGGTCAGGCGCCGCCGTTGAGCGCCGTCCGCTCGCCCGAAGGTAACTGGAGAAAGACGATCATGCTGGATATCAAGGACGATTTCGATCAACAGAGGCAGATGTATTCCGTCCTGGTGCTGCATTTCATCGAAGGGGTGAAACAGTCCGAAATCGCCGAGCGGCTCAACCTTTCCCACACCAAGGTGAACCGCATGATCGCGGCCGGCCGCAAGGCGGGCATGGTGAAGATCAGCATCTCCAGTCCTTATCAGCGGCTTGTGGACCTTGAAAACGAGGTCACCCGCCGGTTTGGCCTTAAACAATCCGTCGTTACGCCAACGGTATCGGACAATCCGGAAACAGCCTTGCAAATGGTCGGGCGGGTGGCCGCAAACCATTTGCTGGAAACGATCCGCGACGGCGATGTGATCGCGATTACGGGCGGCAAGGCGGTGAGTGCGGTTGTCGACAATCTGCAGGCGGAGCGCCGTTTCGATGTGCGGGTAGTGCCGCTCACCGGCGGGGTGCAGGGCAAGCATTACACCGATGTCAATCATCTCGCCACGCAACTGGCGGAAAAACTTGGCGGCAGCGCCTCGCTGCTGCACGCACCGTTATTCGCCGAAGACGAGGAACAGCGCGATCTCCTCATGAATGTTGCATCGATCCGTGAGGTTTTCGACCTGGCGCGTCAGGCGCAGGTGGCGCTGGTCGGCATTGGTTCGGTGGAGGCGCCAGGCTCTGGCTATTACGATCTTCTGCCGGATGCCGCCCGTGGCGGACAGGCGCTGGTGGATGCCGGCATTGCCGGCGAGTTTCTCGCCCACCTCACCATGGCGGACGGGCAGCTTGCCCGGATCGATCTCAACTCGCGCGTGGTGGCGCTGGACCCCGGGCAGCTTGCCCGGTGCCCAAACATCATCGGTGTCGCAGCAGGCGCCATCAAGGCCGGCCCGGTGGCGGCCACGCTTGCCGGCCACTATCTGACCTCGCTGGTCGTGGATGAAGCGATAGCCGGCTACTTATTGGATCATGAAGGAGGGGAAACCTCGTGACGGACAACGCAATATTGACCCGGACGATAGGCAAAAGCGGTATCAACTCATCTGCCGTGGGGCTTGGAACCTGGGCCATCGGTGGCTGGATGTGGGGCGGCACCGACGAGCGGCAGTCCATAGCAGCCATCCAGGCCTCCATCGATGCGGGGATTTCCCTCATCGATACTGCGCCAGCCTATGGCATGGGGCTTGCCGAAACAATCGTTGGCAAGGCAATTGCCGGCAGACGCGACAAGGTGGTGCTGGTCACCAAATGCGGGCTTGTGTGGCATGTGAATGAGGGCGCTTATTTCTTCCATCAGGATGGCAAGCCGGTTCATCGTTATCTCGGCGCCGCATCCATCCGGTACGAGGTCGAAGAGAGCCTGAAACGGCTTGGGACAGATTATATCGACCACTACGTCACCCATTGGCAGGATGCCACGACGCCGATTGCCGAGACAGTCGGGGCTTTGGTGCGGCTGAAGGAAGAGGGGAAGATCCGTTCGATCGGGGCAAGCAACGTCTCGCAGGCCGATCTGGAAGCCTATATCGCCACCGGGGCGCTGGATGCCATTCAGGAAGAATATTCCATGGTAAAGCGCGATATCGAGACGACGCTCCTACCCGTTTGCCGGGGGAATGCCGTCTCGGTTCTCAGCTATTCGTCGCTGGCGCTCGGTCTCCTCTCGGGCAAGGTCGGGCCGGAGCGGGTTTTTGCGGAAGATGACCAGCGCCATGGCAATCCGCGGTTCAGCCAGGCCAACCGTGAAAAGATCGCGCGTTTGATGGGCGTGCTGAAACCGGTGGCGGCCGCCCATTCCGCCTCAGTGGCACAGGTGGTGATTGCCTGGACGATTGCCCAGCCGGGTATAACATTCTCGCTGTGTGGCGCACGCGATCCGGCTCAGGCGGTTGAAAACGCCGCCGCCGCGCGTCTTCGCCTCACAGAGAGTGAGTTGGCGCTCATCAGCACTGGTATCGCGGAGCATCTCGTGGGTCTCGATACCTGATTATGTAGCTGGAACGGGGTTTCAGGCGCACATCGCATAATTTCGTTCCCTTTCTCACGTCGCTTAACGTTCAACAACATTGGGACGCTGGTCATCGCCAGCGAACGGTATTCCTATGCCCAGTTTTCGCGAGGACGCTCTCCATCGCATCCGGCAAGACGGTGATTTCGACGCCGTGGTCATCGGCGGCGGTATCAATGGCATCGCCGCCTATCGTGATCTTGCCCTGCAGGGGCTGAGAGTTCTTCTGGTCGAGCGCAGCGATTTTTCCTCGGGCTGCAGCGCTGCTCCCTCGCGGATGATCCATGGCGGCCTGCGTTATCTAGAAAACGGCGAATTCGGCCTGGTGGCCGAATCCCTGCGGGAGCGCGATGCACTTCTGAGGCTCGCACCGCATATGGTTCGGCCGCTGCCGACCACGATCCCGATTTTTTCGACTTTCAGCGGCCTGTTCAATGCGGCAGCAACCTTTGCCGGCTCCGGTGGGAAACCCGCAAGCCGGGGCGCGCTCGCCATCAAGGCGGGTCTGATGCTCTATGATTTCGTCACTCGCAAAAACCGCATCCTGCCCCGTCACGTCTTTCGCGGCGCGGCCGATACTTTGCAGCATTGGCCGGATCTGACACCGGAGATCAGATATTCCGCCACCTATTACGATGCTTGGATAAGCCAGCCCGAACGGCTTGCTCTGGAGCTTCTGATCGACAGCCAGTCGGATGCGCCGCAAAGCGTTGCACTGAACTATGCCGAACTCGTCCGTGTGGGCGATGAATATGGTCTGCGGACGGAGGAAGCGGACGAAATCCTGCCGATACGGCCCCGGATCATCATCAATGCAACGGGAGCCTGGATCGACGAGACGATCGACGTATTGGCCGATGGCCCGGCGTCGGACAGGGCAAAACCCACCGTTTCAGGCACCAAGGGATCGCATCTGATCCTTGCCAATGAGGAACTTCTCAAGGCGCTGAACGGCCACATGATTTTCTTTGAAAACACGGACAACCGGGTCTGCATCCTCTTCCCTTATCTCGACCGGGTTCTTGCGGGATCGACCGATATCAAGGTGGATCGGCCCGAGCGGGTGCGCTGCGAGCCCGAGGAACGGGGCTACATTCTGGACGCGATCCGGCAGGTCTTTCCGCAGATTGCCATCGATCGCTCCGACATCGTCTTCAGTTTCAGCGGTATACGCCCATTGCCGCGAAGCGATGCCGCCTTCACCGGGAAAATATCCCGCAGCCATTTCATCCACCGCGTTGCGGGTGATCCGCCGCAGCTCTGCATGATCGGCGGCAAGTGGACCACTTTCAGAGCTTTTGGCGAACAGGTGACCGACGAGGTTCTGGCCTTTCTTGGACGAAAGCGACTGACCGGCACCATGGACCGCGCAATCGGCGGCGGCAGGAATTTTCCGGCCGGTGCAGGCGGCCTGCCTGCCTTGTTGTCGGAGGAGTTTTCGATTGCCGAAGACCGGGCGGAGCATCTGGCCCTGGCTTACGGCTCCCGCGCGTTTGAGCTGATGGGTTTTTGCCGGGATCGTTCGGATGACGTGCGGCTTTCAGAAAAATCGCCGATCACGGCAGCGGAAGTGGTCTGGCTCATCCGTTGCGAACAGGTGCGGCACCTGACCGATCTCGTCCTGCGTCGCACGACGCTCGCCATCACCGGCGTCATCGATGCCGATCTGATCGACGCGATGCTCGCCGTCGCAGCGCGCGAGTTGGGCTGGCTGCCAAATCAGGCGTCAGCGGAACGTCAGCGGCTCATTCACGAGCTGGAGACCTTTTACGGGGTCACGCCGGCAATGCTTCAACACAGATGCAAGGAGAATGCATGATGATGCGGATTTCGAAGAAGGCGCGCATGAACAGGCTGTTCCGCAATGGCGGCTGTCTGGATGTGGCCATCGATCACGGGGTTTGTAACGAGCCGAGCTTCCTCGTCGGGCTGGAGGATATGTCGCAGACCGTGGACCGGCTGGTAGAGGCTCGCCCCGACGCCATCCAGATGGCCTACGGCCAGGCAGACCTGCTGCAGCAGCGGCCGGAGCGCGACAAGCCGGCGCTCGTCATGCGCATCGACATGGGCAACCCCTATAACTCAACACGCCACAGGACCATGTGGTCGCAGCTTCAGAATTCTCATGACCCGATCATCGGCGCGCTGGAAATGGATGCCGCCTGCGTCGTCGTGAACCTGTTCATGCTGCCCGACGAACCTGAGCTCTTTCGTCAATGTGTTGAAAACATCAGCCGCGTGCGCGCCGATTGCCATCGTTTCGGGATGCCGCTGATGATCGAACCTTTGGTCATGCTGCCGAATGATGTGCGCGGCGGTTATCAGGTGGATGGCGATGCCGAAAAAATCGTTACGCTGGTTCGTCTTGCCTCGGAAATGGGAGCCGATATCATCAAGGCCGATCCGACCAGTAACCCGCAGGACTTTCACAGGGTGATCGAGGCGGCGCGGTGCCCGGTGCTGGTGCGGGGCGGGGGGCGTGAGGACTTGCGCAATGTATTGGCGAAATCGGCGGCTCTGGTGGCCGAAGGTGCAAACGGCATGGTTTACGGGCGCAATATTTACCAGCACGACAATCCCAAGGCCGTTGTTGCGGCGTTGATGGCCATCATCCATCAGGGTGCGGGTGGTGAGGAAGCATGGGATATCTATAATCGTGGCTGACAAAAATCACATATTGGGTCTGGATGTCGGCAACACGGTCATCAAGGCCGTGCTGTTCGACACGGCGGGCCGACAGGTTGCGCAACACGCGATCGACGGACAGTCGACATTCCCGCAGCCCGGCTATGTCGAGCGCGATCTCGAGGAATTGTGGCGCAACGGTTGCGAGGCGATCCGGCAGCTTCTGGTAAAAGCGGCTGTCGATCCTCGCAGCATCCTCGCGGTAGGCTGCGCCGGCCATGGCAATGGTCTTTATCTTCTAGACAAGAAACAACAGCCCCTGATCGGCATCCAGTCGCTCGACAGCCGCGCCGCCGATGTGGCGGCCGAGCTTGACGGGAAAAGCGGAGCGCAATTGCAGGCCCGCTGCCTGCAGCGGCCATGGCCTGCGCAAACCCCGAGCCTTTTGGCTTGGGTGAAGCGACATGCACCCGATCTTTACGCCCGGACCGGCACGGTGTTGTTCTGCAAGGATTTCGTCAATTTCCGCCTGACGGGCCTCCTTGCCAATGATATTTCCGATCTCAGCGGCGCGGGACTTTTGGCTTTGCCGGAAGCGCGACTCGACCGCGAGCTTCTGTCTCTTTACGATATCGAGGACGCGTTCGCGTTTTTCCCCCATCGCGTGGAATCGGCCGACATCGTCGGCCAGGTGACGGGCGAGGCTGCGGGTATGACGGGGCTATCCGAAGGCACACCCGTCATCGGCGGTTTCTTCGATGTGGTCTCCAGCGCCATGGGGTCGGGCGTCATCAATGCCGGGGAAGCTTCGATCATCGCCGGCACCTGGAGCATCAACCAGGTTTTCGCAGACAGGCCGGTCATCAGTCCCGATGTCTTCATGGTTACGACCTTTGGCCGCAACCGCTATGTCAATATCGAATCCAGCGCCACCTCCGCCGCCAATCTCGAATGGTACGTGCATCGTGTTCGCGGTGACCACGGCGACCACGCCTTCGAGCGCTGCAACGAATTGGTCGGCTCCGTTACCCCGCGCGCCGACGATCCGTTCTTCCATCCGTTCATTTTCGGCTCGCGGCTGGGTGCGGAATTTCGCGGCGGCTTTTACGGCCTCGCGGGATGGCATGGTGAAGGGCACATGTTACGCGCCCTGTTCGAGGGTGTGTGTTTTGAGCATCGCCGCCACATCGGCGTCTTGCGCGAAGCGGGCTTGCCGGTGGAAAGCGCCGTGATGTCCGGCGGCGGTTCCCGCAGCCAGCATTGGCCGCAGATCATGGCTGATGTCCTGGAAATTCCGCTGCGTGTCGCGGAGGCCCGCGAGACAGGTGCGCTCGGTGCTGCCATTGGTGCGGCCGTGGCGATTGGACTTTATCCCGATTATGAGGAGGCGGTTTCGGCGATGACACGGGTTGCGAATGCCTACCAGCCGGATGCTGCGCAAGTCTCGCATTATGCGCGGCGTTATGGTCTTTATGCGGAGTTGACCGCGCAGTTGCGTGGCTTCTGGAGCGCCTTGCGGCTGGCGCGAACCTGAAAGTGCACCACGTGCAGACGATCAACCGGGCCGCCGCCGGACAAAGCGTTGCTCCAAGACCTCGCTTCCCCATTGGCTGCCCGGATATTCCTCGACGCATGTAAAACCATGGGTCTCGTAAAGGTGGCGTGCGGTCGAGAGACCGTTGAATGTCCAGAGATGGGTTGCGGCGAAGCCATTTTTGTCGACAAAGGCCAGTGCTGTTTCGAGCAGTCTGCGTCCGACACCGCTGCCGCGCACACCGTCGTCGACAATAAACCAGCGCAGATGCGCAATATCCGCTCCGAGATCTTCGCCGTCGATCGCGATGGAGCCGATGATTTGCTGGCTGCGCATTGCAAGCCAGATCGCGTTCTTCGGACTGTCCAGCCGGTTGCAAAAAGCCGCGAGGCCCTCTGCTACAACGGATTCGAAACGCTGGCCGAAGCCGGATGTCCGGGCGTAATAAAGCGCATGCATCTGTGTGATGCGAGCGATGAGCCCTGGCCTGTAGCCTTCGATGACCTCGACGGCGGGAGCCGCGACATCGCCCCTGTCTCCCAGCGCATCGGCATAAAGGCGTAGCCCTTCCAGAACCGTGAGAGCTTGCGCCGGGCCGATCCGTGTTAAGGCGCTCGATACCTGCCAATTTGCGAAGGCGTGAATGGTTCCCACCCTATTGTGCCCGGGTTTGGTCAGGCGGAGCCGTTTGATTCGGCTATCGTCGATATCCGTCTCCTCCAGGAGGTCTCCTGAAAGGACGAGTTTGCGAAGCATTCGGCTGACGCTCGATTTCTCCAGCCTGAGCAACTTCGCCAGATCCCGAGCTGTGATGCCCGGGCACGCCTCGATCTCGATCAGCGCGTGCACGGCGGAGGGCGGCAGATCAGTGCCGGCAAAATCTCCTCCCATAAAGCCGAGTTCGCGAACAAGCCGCCGCGAGATGGAGCGGATATCGTGTATGGGAAGGGGCTGTTCAGGCATGGTTAATCCAATATGGTTGCATCATGCAACCATATGCACATGCGGAACGGTCTGCCAAGGCCATCTCGGCATAAGGACTGGCTTTCTTGGCAAATATTGGCGATCCTCCTTCCATGCACCGATAAAGCGTCTCTTGGCCGCACCAGGGAGGTCAATAATCCGGTCAGGGAGCAGATATGCCCGATACGCCCCGCTTTTTCCGTTATGCCGTTTTGGTTGCGATGTTCCCCGTCGCCGCCCTCGGGCTTGTGGGAACGCCAAATGAATATCGCGCCGTCGGTATCGAGGCTATCGATTGCGACGGCCCCCTATCGGTTCTTGTCGCTGCTATGCCGGCGTTTTTGGCCTATGCCGTCATCGGCTGGCTGTTTCTGTCTGGCGCCAGGCGCCATCGTTCGCTGATTTCCGGTGGCATTTGCGTGCTGGTATCCCTGGCGCTCACCTGGAACATCGGTCTTGCGCTTCAAGAACATCAACGAAACGCGGCTGAAATGGTCTGCGGTGGCAGTGGCAGGCTTTGACCTGCCCTGAGATCGTGGAACGCTTCCCTAGTCCCGGAACCGAAGGTTGCGGCGGGTCAACTGCTCGACAGTTGTGCAGCCCATCAGCTTCATGCCGCGCTCGATTTCGATACGCATTGTTTCCAAGGCCCTCTCGACCCCCGCCTGGCCTGCAGCGGCAAGCGGGAAAAGATAATAGCGGCCAAGCCCCACGGCTTTTGCCCCCAGAGACAGGGCTTTTAGTACATGGGTGCCACGCTGAATGCCGCCATCCATCATCACGTCAATCCGGTCACCGACCGCATCGACGATCTCGGCCAGCTGGTCGAAAGCGCTGCGGGAACCATCAAGCTGGCGGCCGCCATGATTGGAGAGCACGATGCCGCTGCAGCCGATCTCGACGGCACGCCGGGCGTCGTCCACCGACATGATGCCTTTCAGGCAAAAAGGTCCGCCCCATTCGCGCACCATCTGCTCCACGTCCTCCCAATTCATGGAAGGATCGAGCATTTCGGTGAAATAGCGGCTGATGGAGAGCGCTCCACCGTCCATCTTGATGTGATCGTCGAGTTGCGGCAGGCTGAAGCGCTCATGGGTCAGATAATTGATGCCCCATGCCGGCTTCATGGCAAATTGCGCAATGCCGGAAAGATTGAGCTTGAAGGGAATGGCAAAGCCGGTGCGCTTGTCGCGCTCGCGGTTTCCGCCGGTGATGCTGTCCACCGTCAGCATCATGGTTTCCACACCGGCGCTTTTTGCGCGCGCCATCATATCGCGGTTGAGGCCACGGTCCTTGTGGAAATAAAACTGATAGACCTGCGGCCCGCCGCTGATCCGGCGCGCTTCCTCCAGACTTGTGGTGCCTAGAGAGGACACGCCGAACATCGTGCCGAATTTGCCGGCCGCCGCAGCAACCGCCCGTTCTCCCTGATGGTGAAAGAGGCGCTGAAGTGCCGTCGGGGAACAATAGACCGGCATTGACAGCTTCTGCCCCATGACGGTGACAGACATATCCACATCGGCAACGCCGCGCAGCACGTCCGGAACCAGATCGCATTTTTCGAAGGCGGCCGTGTTTCGTCGATACGTCACCTCGTCATCGGCAGCGCCGTCGATGTAGTTGAAGATCGGTCCGGGAAGACGCTGTTTGGCCATGCGGCGAAAATCGTGGAAATTATAGCAGTCTTTGAGTTGCATCTGTTGCCCGACCGGTCAGCTTTGAAAGCTCGAAAAAGATCGAGTGAACCTATACCGGGTCTCAGGGGCGGGCAATTGCGTCCGGGGCGAATTTTGCAGTTCTCAGGCGGTTAGCGATCCCGGCGACCTAGGTCCTCGAGACGGCATGCAGCGCCTTGCCGGTATCAAGAAAGCTCGCAATGTTGGCGATTGTCGTGACCGCAATGTTTGTGAGTGCTTCCTGTGTGAAGAAACCCTGATGACCGGTTACCAGAACATTGGGAAAGGTCAACAACCGCGCGAAAACGTCATCGCGCAACACGTCATTGGACAGATCCTCGAAAAAGAGATCGGCTTCCTCCTCGTAGACGTCAATGCCGAGGGAACCGATTGTGCCGTCTTTCAATCCGGCAATCGCGGCCTGCGTGTCGATGATGGCGCCGCGGCTGGTATTGATGAGCATTACGCCCTTTTTCAGCAGCGGCAGCGTTTCGCTACGAATGAGATGGCGGGTCTCCGGTGTCAGCGGGCACATCAGTGTGAGTACGTCCGACGCGCGGAACAGCTCCTCTCGCGTGACATAGGTCATGCCCAGCGCCACGCAATCCGGATTCTGGCGGATATCGTGGCCGAGCAGACGGCAGCCGAAGCCGGCCGCGATACGCGTGAAGATCGCTCCGATCTTTCCCGTCCCCACAACACCAACCGTCTTCCCGTGAAGATCGAAGCCAAGCAGCCCGTCAAGTGCGAAATTTCCCTCGCGAACGCGATTATAGGCGCGGTGAATCTTGCGGTTGAGCGACAGGATGAGCGCCATGGTGTGTTCCGCCACCGCATAAGGCGAATAGGCCGGCACGCGCGCAATGGTGAGGCCGAGCTTTTCGGCGGCCTGAAGGTCCACCTGATTGAACCCGGCGCATCGCAGGGCGACAAGTCGCACACCCATTGCCGCAAGTTTCTCGAGCACCGGTCCGGACAGGTCGTCATTGACGAAGGCACAGATCGCCATCGCTCCCTCCGCCAACGCCACCGTTTCGGCAGACAGGCGCGCTTCGCAATATTGCATCTTCATGCCAGGGTGGGCGGCAGCGTCAAGGAACTGCCGGTCGTAGGGCTTGGCGCTGTAAACCACGATCCGCATCTGCTTCTCCAGTCTCCAAAAGAAAGCTGCCGTCACAGGGCGGTGCGTTCGGCAGATGGCTCAGCTGTGAAGGCCCGGGGCTTCCTGTCCGGTGCTTTCGACATATTCGGTGTACCCGCCACCATATTGATGGATACCATCGGGCGTCAGTTCCAGAACCCGGTTCGAAAGGGCGGCCAGGAAATGACGGTCATGCGAAACGAACAGCATCGTGCCTTCATAATCCGAGAGGGCCTTGATCAGCATTTCCTTGGTGTCGAGATCGAGATGGTTGGTTGGCTCATCCAGCACGAGGAAATTCGGCGGATCGAACAGCATGGCAGCCATGACGAGACGGGCCTTTTCACCGCCGGAAAGAACGCGGCAACGTTTTTCCACGTCGTCGCCGGAAAAACCGAAACAGCCGGCAAGGGCGCGCAACGGTGCCTGCCCCGCCTTTGGAAAGCGCTCTTCCAGCCATTCCAGGATGGTGCTGTCACCGTCAAGAACATCCATGGCGTGCTGGGCGAAGTAACCGAGCTTGACGCTGGCGCCGAGGGTAACCTTGCCGGAATCCGGTTCCGCCGTGCCGGTCACGAGCTTCAACAGCGTTGATTTTCCTGCACCATTGACGCCCATGATGCACCAGCGTTCCTTGCGCCGCACCATGAAGTCGAGATCGCCATAAATGGTGCGGCTGCCATAGGCCTTGTTCACCTTCTTCAGCGCCACGACATCCTCACCCGAGCGGGGCGCCGGCGCGAATTCGAAAGCAACAGTCTGGCGCCGGCGTGGCGGCTCGACGCGATCAATCTTGTCGAGTTTTTTCACGCGGCTCTGCACCTGCGCGGCATGCGAGGCGCGCGCCTTGAAACGTTCGATGAACTTGATTTCCTTGGCGAGCATGGCCTGCTGGCGTTCAAACTGTGCCTGCTGCTGCTTTTCATTCTGCGCGCGCTGCTGTTCGTAAAAGCCGTAGTCGCCGGAATAGGTGGTGAGACTGCCGCCGTCGATTTCGATGATCTTGGTCACGATGCGGTTCATGAATTCCCGGTCGTGCGAGGTCATCAGCAGCGCGCCGTCATAATTCTTCAGGAAATCCTCAAGCCAGATCAGGCTTTCAAGATCGAGATGGTTGGAGGGTTCGTCGAGCAGCATCACGTCCGGCCGCATCAAAAGGATGCGGGCAAGCGCGACGCGCATCTTCCAGCCGCCGGAAAGCTTGGAAACATCGCCGTCCATCATCTCCTGGCTGAAGCTCAACCCGTCCAGCACCTCACGCGCACGGCCTTCCAGCGCGTAACCATCAAGCTCTTCGTACCGCGCCTGCACTTCGCCGTAACGTTCGATGATGGCGTCCATCTCGTCCATCCGGTCGGGATCGGACATGGCGGCTTCCAGTTCCCGAAGCTCCGCCGCGACCTCGCTGACCGGGCCTGCACCCTCCATAACCTCGGCCACGGCCGAGCGGCCGGACATTTCACCGACATCCTGATCGAAATAGCCGACCGTCATGCCCTTCTCGACGACGACCTGACCCTCGTCCGGCTGCTCCTCGCCGGTGATCATCCGGAAAAGCGTGGTCTTGCCGGCACCGTTCGGACCGACAAGGCCGATCTTCTCACCGCGATTGAGCGCGGCGGAGGCCTCGATATAGAGAATGCGGTGACTGTTCGACTTGCTGATGTTTTCGATGCGGATCATGACAGGGCCTGTGAATGGGAGCGGCCCTCCTATGCCACGGGCCGCCGCCGCTGTCACCTGCCGCACATGTTCTGTCAGCCATGCAGCGGAGAAGGCGCTCCGGCGCGGCGGCGCCGGAAGCGGATCAGTTGGTGAGCGTGGCTATGCTGCCTGCAGCCTTGCGGGCGATTTCGCCAAAGGCTGTTACGATCTGCTCCATGTTTTCAGGGGCGTAATAATTGTCAGCGCTCGATGCGCAATATTGCAGCAGCGCCTTGCCCTTGTCCGGCGCCATGAAGGCGACGCTGAAAATCTTGATTCCATCTTTCTTGGCAGTCTCGCAGGTGGTGCGCACCGACTGGTCGATGCTGGAATTCCACGAGGCGCTGTTTCCCGTCATTTCGCCATCGGTCATCAGAACAATATAGCGCTCGAAGGATTCGTTCCCCTGCGTTTTATGTGCCTTCGCTTCGTCGGGATTGGCTTTCTTGAGTGCGTTATAGGCGGCGTTCAGGCTGCTGCGGGCGTCCGTGCCGCCGGTGGGAAATTCCGGAATCTGTTTGTCCACATAGCTGACAACACTGCTCGTGCCCCAGCTAAGGGGCTGGGCGGCATAGGTCTCGTGCGTATAGACCGAGGCACCTGTCCGCACCAGTTGCGAACTGCCGTTGGCAGTGTAGGTCGGGTCGGCCTTGTTCAATGTGGCGACGAGAAATCCGACCGCGGTTTTGAGCGACGTGGCCTTGTTGACATAGCAGGGGCTGGACGTAACCTGCGCTTCGCTCTTGCCCCAGTTGCTGGCGGTATAGTTCGGGCACGACTTTTTTGCGGCATTGACGGTATCCGTCTTGAACGACATCGAGCCGGAACGATCAAGCGCCAGATACATGGAGATCGGAGCACCCTTGTTGACGGTGCTCTTTGCGGTGCCGGTTACCGAAAGATCGAGTGTTTTTGCGCCAATGAACCCGAGCAGCGGATTGAGCTGAACCTGGTGGTTGATCGTGGTTTCGATCGTGTAGGTCTTGCCGCGGGCATTTTCCGTCGTCGTGATGCTGGTTGGAGAATTCTCCTCCAGTTTCTTCTTTTCTTCTTCGGTCAGGCTTTTTTCCATCTGCGCGGCAATGAAGCCCTTGGCGATTTCCTTGATCTGCTCATCCGTCAGATCGCCCTTTTTCAGCCGCGCCTCGGTTGCCGCCGCAAGGGCGGCTGAATCCGCAGTGTTCTGCATGTCCGCTTTCACCTGCATCACATTCGCCAACTCCATGCCGGCACCGGCAAAACCGAGCAAGACAGGCAGCAGGATTGCCGTCATGATGCCGAAATTGCCGCTCTTATCGGTCAGGAAACGGCGCTTCAATTTGTCAGGTGCGGAGGCGGTCATAGGGGGGCTCACCGATTAGAATATTCGACTGAGCGCAGGAAACCCGCAAACGATGTAAAATCCGCTAAGGTGATCGGTTCAATTTTACGCAGTGGTCAAATTGACGCAGCTTTCAAAGTATTTTCAAGAATTGTCGTCGCGAAGGTCTGGAATAATACAAGTTGTGTCATTGCTGGATGGGGATCACGTCGACCGCCTGTTTTATCTGCTGATTGCCGTAGCTCTTCAATACCCCGATAACGGGGGCGACATCGGAATAATCCCTGCCATAACCGACGACGATATGGTCGCTCCCCGCCACGATGTCGTTGGTGGGATCGAGCTCCAGATAACCGGCAGCCTCGCCGCACCAGATGCGCACCCAGGCGTGCATTGCGTCGGCGCCTTCAAGCCGTTCCTTGCCGGGCGGAGGAATGGTACGCAGGAAACCGCTGACATAACCGGCGGGAATGCCGAGGCTGCGCAAGGCCATGATCATGATATGCGAAAAATCCTGGCACACGCCGCGCTTTAGTTTGAAGGCTTCCGCAGGTGTCGTATCAACGGTCGTCGCCTCGCCGTCATAGGTGAAGTCCTTATGGATCCGTTTGCACAGAGAGAGCGCAATTTCGCGAATGGTCATTCCGGGCTTCAGCACTTCCCGGGCATAGGCGGATATCGCCGTGTCCATTCCGATCCTTGGACTAGCGCCGATAAAGTGGTGCGGTGACTGGAAATCGAGCGACCACACACCGGCGAGGTCCTGCGGCAGGCGGGAAAGCTCGGGCGAAAAATCCGCCGTCAATGCCGGGGCTTCCACCATCACCCGCGCCTGCATGCGAATATCGAGCTTTTCATGCGGTGCGCGCAGATGCACCGATGTTGCCGAGAGATGAAAGAAATCCTCGAAGACGGCCCGTTCTTCCGGCGTCGGCGAAACGTCGATGGAGCCGGCGACGAGCCGCTGTCGACCCGGGATGGAGAGCGGCAGGACGCGGATGATGTGGCGTGCGCCATGTGCCGGCGTGTCGTAGGTGTAACCCATATGCAGGGAAAGATCATAGAGCATAGGATTATCCGAGATAGGTCCGGGCCAGAACATCGGAAAGATGCTCCATGTCGGTTTCGAGCTGGCGGTAGATCGCGCCATTCATGTTTTCCGGCGTCATGACCGCCAACCCGGAATGCAGACGCATCGTCTCGCGGTAGAAGGGCGACATCTGGCCGTTGACGAAGGCGTTTGGAAGCTGCTCCACCTCGGTGCGGATCTCGTTCAGCTGAAACAGGATCGAGCGGGGATTGAGCGGGTCGAGTGCCAGAAGATCGGTCACGGTCAGACCTGCCGTATTGACGTTATACCGCCGGCGATGGGTCATGACGCTGTCGCCGATTTCAAGCAGCATGTCATAGGATCCATCTGGCGCGTCCGGGCCGGTCATATGGCCGAGAAGACGCGTCATATGCAGTCCGCGTTCGAGATAACGGCCGATCGACAGGAAACGCCAGCCGGTAAAGCGATACATGTTTTCGTGCACCAGGCCGGCAAAGCCCGCAAGCTTGCGCAAGAGGACCGTCATGGCATGGGTCGCGTCGTCGCCGGGAGCCACTTTCGCGTGGAAACGGCGGGCCGTCTTGGCAAGGTCGTTCAGCGCCAGCCATCCGTCCGGTGAAAAGCGGTCACGAATGTTGCTGGCGGAATAAAGCGCGCTGTTGATGTTGGTAAGCAGGCTTTCCGGCACGGCATCGTTCATCTCCACATCAAGCGCTTCGAGATACCGCGTGACATGCGCGAGCAGCGGCTGGCGCGGATCAGCGGATTCGGCATAACGCCCATGCCAGGCGCGAAGGATGCGCAAGGCGCCTTCAGAGCGCTCGATATAACGACCCAGCCAGAAGAGATTGTCGGCCGCGCGGCTTGGCAGGCTGCCCGGCATGTTGCGGGTGAAGCTCTCTTCCGCCGGCAGAAGCGTGGTGCGCTCCACCGGTCTGTCGCTGACGATCCAGACATCAGCCGCGCTTCCGCCCGATTGCATGGCGATGGCGGACACGTCGTCACCGCTGCCTATCCGGGCAAAGCCACCCGGCATGATCTGCCAGCCATCCTGGGTACGGGCGGCAAATACACGAAGGCTCATCGGGCGCGGCACGAGCTTGTTGTCGACGTAGGCCGGGGTGGTTGAAAGCTTCACCACTTCCTGGCCCACCAGCCTGTGGCCATCGGAGGCAAGCCAGTCGCTGATCGATTCCTTTGCAGTTTCTCTCAGGGAAGAGCCGAGCACGGACTGGCCGTTATCGTCGAAGAATGGAAGCCGGGAATAGGCCGGGCCAATGACCATGCCTTCGATATTGCCGGCGACGTGACGGCGTTCAGCCTCCTGTCCGCACCACCAGGTGGCGATGGACGGCAATTTCAGTTCTTCGCCGAGAATGTGGCGGCAGATGCGCGGCATGAAGGCAAGCAGCGCCCGCGTTTCCAGAATTCCGCTGCCGAGCGCGTTGACGATGGTGAGCGCTTCATTGCGCAATGCCTGTACCATGCCCGGCGTGCCGATATGGGATTGCTGGTTGAGCTCCAGCGGATCGGAATAGGATGCGTCGAGACGCCGCCAGAGGACGCCGATCGGCTTCAACCCGGCAACCGTTCTGACCATGACGCGGCCATTGACAACGGTCAGGTCTTCGCCCTCCAGCAGCATGAAGCCAAGATAACGGGCGATATAGGCGTGTTCGAAATAGGTCTCGTTGGCCGGGCCGGGTGTTAACACGGCGATCCGGTCGTCAGGGTGTTTTCTTTGCGCCTGCAGCGTGTCGCGGAAAGCACCAAAAAACGAGGCCAGACGGTGAACATGGGTTTCGGCATAGATGTCGGAGAGCGCACGCGTGGTCGCTACCCGGTTTTCGAGCGCGAAACCCGCACCGGAGGGCGCCTGCGTCCTGTCGGCCAGCACCCACCAGTTGCCATCTGGCCCACGCCCGATCTCGAAGGAACAGAAGTGCAGGTAATGACCGCTTGCCGGCTTTACGCCGACCATGGGGCGCAGATATTCGGGATTCGAGGCAATCAGCGCCGGCGGCACATAACCTTCCTTCACCAGTCGGTTTTCGCCGTAAAAATCGGCGACCATGGCTTCCAGAAGATTGGCGCGCTGCTTCAACCCCTCGGCAAGAACCGTCCATTCCCGGTCGTCGATCAGCACCGGAATATGGGAGATCGGCCAGTTTCTTTCGCTGCTGCCCTTGCCGTAATCGCGGTAGAACACGCCGGCATCGCGCAGATAGCGGTCAGTGCGGGCAAAACGCTCATGCAGCTCCCGCTCAGACATGCGCGAGAGGGCCTCGAGCAGGGTCTTCCAGACCGGTCTCACCGCGCCGTTGTTATCGAGCATTTCGTCGGCAACGCCAGGCAAGGGCGAATATTCAAGCCCGCTTGGTCGCGCGCTCGTTTCCGTCTTGCGTTCCGTTGCCGGGGCTTTAGACAATTTATACTCCGTAAGGCCGGCGCAGATCGAGCGTCAGCGGAAATTCTGGCGACACGGTTTCCGCCCGAAGCGGATATTGCCCTGCCGTATGCCCCCATGGTTCGAAACGGGCGAGGCGGCGTGCCTCCGCCTCATTGCCGTTGACGGGAAATGTCTCGTAATTGCGCCCGCCTGGATGAGCAACATGATAGATGCATCCGCCGATCGATCGCCTCGACCATGTATCATAAATGTCAAAGGTCAAGGGTGAATTGACGGGCAGCACGGGATGCAGGCCGGAAGCGGGCTGCCATGCCTTGAAGCGGACGCCGGCAACCGCGACGCTGCGGTTTTCCGTCGGAGTCAGCGGAACGGCGCGGCCGTTGCAGGCCACCGCGTAGCGGGCGGGATTGGACGTTTCGAGCCGCACCTGCAGGCGCTCGACGGAGCTGTCGACATAACGCACGGTGCCGCCGATGGCGCCCTGTTCGCCCATCACATGCCAGGGTTCCAGCGCCTGGCGCAATTCCAGCTTTGATCCTTCATATTCCACCTCCCCGAAAAAGGGGAAACGGAATTCCTGCTGGGCGGTGAACCATTCGGGCTTCAGGTCGAAACCGTTTTCCCTGAGGTCTGCAAGCACATCCAGGAAATCCGCCCAGATATAATGCGGTAGCATGAAACGATCGGCGAGTGCCGTGCCCCAGCGCACGAATTTGCCGACGGCCGGGTTTTTCCAGAAACGCGCAATGAGAGCACGCACCAGCAACTGCTGGGCAAGCGACATGCGCGCATTCGGCGGCATTTCGAAACCGCGAAATTCCACCAGCCCGAGGCGGCCGGTCGGTCCATCAGGCGAAAACAGCTTGTCGATGCATATTTCGGCGCGGTGGGTATTGCCCGTTACATCCGTCAGAAGATTGCGGAACAGGCGGTCAACCAGCCATGGCAAGGGCGGAACGCCTTCACCGGGCAGCGGCACCTGCGCAAGCGCGATCTCCAGTTCGTAGAGACTGTCGTGGCGGGCTTCGTCGATACGTGGCGCCTGGCTCGTCGGGCCGATGAAGAGCCCTGAGAAGAGATAGGAAAGCGAGGGGTGCCGCTGCCAGTGCAGCACGAGACTTTTCAGAAGATCGGGTCGGCGCAGGAATGGGCTGTCATTGGGATTGGCGCCGCCCACCACCACATGGTTGCCGCCGCCGGTGCCGGTATGACGGCCATCGATCATGAATTTGTCGGCACCGAGACGTGACTGGCGCGCCTCTTCGTAGACTGCGGTGGTAATGTCGACACAGTCCTTCCAGCTTGAAGCGGGGTGGATGTTGACCTCTATGACACCAGGATCGGGCGCGACGCGGATTACATTGATACGCTCATCATGCGGCGGCGCATAACCCTCTATGTGGACTGGCAGTCCAAGATCGGCCGCTGCCGCCTCCGCTGCTGCAATCAGCTCGAGATAGTCCTCGATGCGTTCCACTGGCGGCATGAAGACGCAGAGCCTGCCATCACGCGGTTCCACCGACATGGCGGTGCGCACCGCGCCGCCGATTTCGCCGATCGTCTGCTCTACGCGTTCCTGCCCCGCGGCTTCGCTGGCATGGAAAGAAGCTTCGGGCAAGGCGCGGCCCGATGGCGTGAAGACGTCGGGAAGCGGACCGCGAGGGATCGAGGGGTCTGCCTCGTGAATATAGGGATAGGCGGATGGCGGCACATAGGGCAGGGTGCCCAGTGGCAGGCGGTAACCCACCGGGCTGTCACCCGGAACGAGGAATATTTTACCGCGCCGCGTCTTCCATTTTTCGCTGATCCAGCGCTTGCCGGCGGCGCGCGCATTCCACGCCTGAACGGGAAGAATATAGCCGGTCGGTGTCGTCAGTCCCCGCTCGAAGACGCGGGCTATGCGGTTTCGCTCCTCCGGGTCCTTCAGCTTGGAATTTGACGGGTCAACATTGTCGGGAAGGCTTCCTTCCTTGATGATCCATTCCGCCGGATCCTCATAGGCCGGCAGCACCAGCTCCCGTTCGATGCCGAGATGGGAGGCGATGCCGCCCAGCAGTTTCTGCGCGTCTTCCGCCTTTGCGCCGGTATTCGCGCCCTCCTCGGCGATAAGCGCCGGGTTCTGCCAGATCGGCAGGCCATCCTTGCGCCAATAGAGCGAGAACGTCCAGCGCGGCAGGCTTTCGCCCGGATACCATTTTCCCTGGCCGTAATGCAAAAACCCACCCGGTGCGAAACGCTCGCGCAGGCGGCGGATCAGAAGGTCGGCCTTTTCGCGCTTTGTTGGCCCCACCGCACCGGTGTTCCACTCATCGGATTCGAAATCGTCGATGGAAACGAAGGTCGGTTCGCCGCCCATGGTCAACCGGACATCATGGGTATTCAGAACCTCATCGACCTCCTGGCCGAGCGCATTGAGTTCGTCCCAGCTTTCGTCCGAAAAAGGCTTGGTGATGCGCGGCGTCTCGGCAACCCGCCGGACCTGCATGTCGAAGGCGAATTCCGTGTTGGCATGGCCGTAATAGCCGCCAGAAATAGGCGCGGCGTTGCGGTAATGCGGTGTTGCCGCCAAAGGAATATGGCTCTCGCCGGTCAATAGACCGGACGTGGGGTCGAGGCCGATCCAGCCCGCACCCGGCATATAAACCTCGGCCCATGCGTGCAGATCGGTGAAGTCCACCTCGGTGCCGGATGGGCCGTCCAGCGCCTTGAGGTCCGGTGTCAACTGGATGAGATATCCCGACACGAAACGGGCAGCGAGGCCAAGATGCCTCAGGACCTGCACGAGCAGCCAGCTGGTATCGCGGCAGGACCCCTTGCCGGAAGTAAGCGTCTCCTCAGGTGTCTGGACGCCGGGTTCCATGCGGATGACGTAACCGATCTCCTGCTGCAGGCGGGCGTTGAGGCCGACGACCATGTCCACCGTCTGTTGACCTGGAGTGCGGTCGACAGTGGCCATGAAGGCGGCGAGCAGAGGACCGGTCGGTTCCGGCTTCATGTAGATGGAGAGATCGTCGCGCAGTTCCTGCGGATAGTCGAAGGGCCACTTTGTCGCCTCTTCCTCCACAAAGAAATCGAACGGATTATAAACCGTCATATCGGCGACAAGATCGACCTCGATCTTGAATTCGCTCACCGGTTCCGGAAAAACGAAGCGGGCAAGGTAATTACCGTAGGGATCCTGCTGAAGGTTCACGAAGTGATTGGAGGGTGAAACCTTGAGAGAATGGCTGATGACGCTGGTTCTGGAATGTGAGGCGGGCTTCAGTCTGATGATCTGTGGTCCAAGGCGAACCGGATTGTCGTATTTATAATGCGTCAGATGATAGATGCTCGCTTTGATCGCCATTAATCTGCCTTGCCCGGTTTTCCGGCTTATGCGGTTTGTCCGCCCCTCTGAAATTACTCGGATTTTGTGCAATGCAGGAAAAGAAAGCAAGGATCATTTCCTGGGGCAATCGCATTGTTGGTCGAAGCCGCTTCATTTGCCTGCACGAAGAATTGCGCGGGCTTTCAGGTTGTCGCCGCGGAGATTTCGCCGGCATTGTGGACATGGTCGAACGGCGTGTTATTGCTTGGCATCGAAAGGCGCAGAATCGCGACCGGCTTTCTTTGCCCACTGACGTTTCGGAATGGATGAATGGCAACATCGGTAAGCGACGATCAGCGCAAGGGCGCGGCTAACCTTTCGGGCTTCGATCTCGATTTTCCGGCTCAGCTGCGCGTGATGGGGCGCGCCTTCTGGACATCGCCGGTGCGCAACCGTCTGATCTTGCTGTCGATGGCCCTTCTCACGGTGATATTGCTGACGGCCTACGGGCAGATCAGGCTCAATGAATGGAATGCGCCGTTTTATAACGCGCTGGAACGGCGCGATCTCGACGCCTTCCTTCATCAGCTCGAGGTTTTCGCGGTCATCGCCGGGCTGTTGCTGCTCCTCAACGTCATTCAGACCTGGCTCAACCAGATGACGGCGCTTAACATGCGCGAGGGTCTTGCCAAGGATATGGTGGACCAGTGGCTGAAGCCGGGTCGCGCCGCCCGCCTCGCCAGTTTCGGCACGATAGCCATCAATCCGGACCAGCGGCTCCATGACGATGTCCGCAACCTCGCCGAAAGCAGTACGGCGCTTTCGATCGGTCTTGTGAACGCGACGATCCTGCTTGTCAGCTTCATCGGTGTCCTCTGGTCGCTCTCGGCGGGCTTTGCCATTACCATCAGCGGCGATACCTATGCTATCCCCGGCTATATGGTCTGGGCGGCAATCCTTTATGCCGGTTCCGCTTCCCTGCTCAGCAACCTCGTCGGTTATCGGCTGGTGGGGCTGAACGCGGAGCGTTATTCCAAAGAGGCTGAGCTTCGCTTTTCGTTAATGCGGGCGAGCGAAAATCTTGCCGCCATTGCCCTTGCGCGCGGCGAAAAAAATGAGAGGCGGCGGATTGGCGTCGATATCGATGCCGTCCTCGGTGTCATCCGGGGACTCGCCATGGCGCTGACACATCTGACCTGGGTCTCGGCGGGATATGGCTGGCTCGCGGTGGTGGCGCCGATCCTGATCGCGGCTCCGGTCTATTTTTCCGGCAATCTCACTTTCGGCGGGCTGATGATGGCGGTCGGCGCCTTCAATCAGGTGAATACGGCGCTACGCTGGTATATCGACAATTTCGGGCCGATCGCCAGCTGGAAGGCGACGTTGCAGCGTGTCTCCGTGTTCCGGAACGCTTTGATCCAGATGGACAGCGTGGAACAGCACGGCCTGACGATCGATCTGCAACGCAGTGCGGAAAATGACAGAATCCGTCTTCAGTCGGTTACGATCTGCCGCGATGCGGGCGGGCAGGATATTGAACGCGGGTTCATGCTGCATGAGGCGGATGTCGAGGTCGGGCCGGGCGAACGGCTGATGATCAATGGCGAGCAGGGTGTGAACCGGCGGCTTTTGTTCGCAGCTATGGCGGGGCTGTGGCCCTGGGGCCAGGGCAGGATAGAGATGCCGGATCAAACCGACACGCTTTTCATTGCTCAGCACGGTTATCTACCGGCAGGAACGCTGCGCGAAATCATGGCTTATCCGCGTGCACCCCAGCGCTTTGCGGATGAGGACTATGTTTCGGCGCTCGCCGCATCGGGTCTCGGCGAGATGGCCTCTCGTCTTGATGAAAACATCCGTTGGGACAAAAAACTGGATTCGGACGAACAGGCCAGCATCCGGGTTGCCAATGCGCTGTTGCTGAAACCGAAATTCATCGTCATTGACGATCTGCTGGAAGGCTTGGAAAAACAGACGCAGGACACGCTGGCCGGGGTTTTGAGCGGGATCGAGGGCGCGGCGATTGTTTATATCGGCCGGTCCGAGACTTTTCTGTCGATTCTTTCTCCGGCGGTCGCCCATCTAGACCACGTCTCCCAGAAGGACGGGACGGACAGGCGCGATGGCGGCGCCCCGCAATAGCTCAATGGTCGTGCTGCCGGGTGTGCCGATCGAGGCGTATCACAGCCGCAAATGCCATTTTTCAGAGTTGAGCCGCTGTTGTTTGGCGATACTTATGGTGTGGTTCGGCTCCACCTGTGAGCGGAAAGCCAGTGTACCTGTTGCCAGGCTGATGGCGACAACGCTAGCGACCGCCAGAACTATACGATCGTAACGCTGCTGTATCGTGTTGTTTCCACTCCAGTCATAGGCCATTTGTACGCCCCCGCGCTTTTTTGGAATCGTGCCCCATCATGGTTAACCGAAGCTTACGATGACCCTGTGATTCCTTGCGGTTTTGGAAGGGCTGCCGCGACAAATCGGCTATTGGCGGAAGGGGTGCGGTTGTTTAAGTCCGGCAGCGGGAGGTTTGTGAAAGGAATTTGACAGATGGATCAGCAGCCGCCCGCCGATATGGAACTGACGCTCAGAACGCTTGCCATGCCTGCCGATGCCAATCCGGCCGGCGATATTTTCGGCGGCTGGGTCATGTCGCAGATGGACCTTGCCGCTTTCGTCCGCGCCAATGATGTGGCCGGGGGCCGAACCGTCACCGTCGCAGTCAACGAGATCGTCTTCAAGAAGCCGGTCAAGATCGGTGATACATTGTGCGTCTATACCCGCATCGAAAAGATTGGCCGCACCTCCGTCACGCTCAAGATCGAAGCCTGGACGCGCCGGCACTATCGGGATTCGCGTGAAAAGGTGACGGAGGCCGTCTTCATCATGGTCGCCGTCGATGAGAACGGTGAGCCGCGCCCGGTTCGGAAAGACGTATGAGGCGTTGATTTTCCTTCCGGATGCTGTCCGGAACGCATCGTGGAGAGACCGGCAGCGCAAGCGCCTTGGCCTTTCCGCGACCCCCATATTTCGGAAATACCGAATTTATTTATCAATTTTTGCGATCAAGATATGGAGTAGGACGGGGATCAGGCTTTGACCATTCCAGGTGTTGTTATTGTCGGCGGCGCTCATGGCACGCTCGCCCTCGCGCGCAGCCTCGGGGCCCTGAATGTGCCTGTTTATTACCTCACCCATGACTCACCCTTGCCCAGCTGGTCGCGTTTCGTGCGGGAGACAATACGCTGGGCCGGTCCGCACGACGCAGGGGCAATGTCTTTCCTGCGGCAGATGGCCGACAGGCATCATCTCAAGGGTTGGCTGCTGGTCCCATCCGGCGATGGTGAGGTTCAGCTCGTTTCGCAGCATCACGATGAACTTTCGGCTCTCTACAAGATCGTTCTGCCGGACTGGGCAGCGCTGCAATGGCTGTGCGAAAAACCGCTGCTATACAGGCGTGCGGCGGAACTCGGCGTCAGAATTCCCAGGACCTATGCGCTGGCATCAGCCGCTGATATCGATGCGCTTGACGTGCTGTTTCCCGTCATTCTCAAGCCAAATATGGGCGGCGGCGATACTGCGATCGCCCGCGCCAAGGTCGTCCGCGCCGAAGATCGGGAGGCCCTGAAAGCCGCCTTTGCCGAGGCCAGCGAAGAGATCGGCGCCGGCAATGTGGTGGTGCAGGAACTCATTCCAGGTGGCGGACGAAACCAGTTCTCCTATGCTGCCCTGTGGCTGAACGGAGAACCAGTGGCGGAATTCACCGCCCGGCGCATCCGTCAGTATCCCGTCGATTTCGGTTACACCAGCACTCGGGTCGAGATTGTCGACAACCCGTCGGCGATCGATGCCGCCCGGACAATATTGAGGTCCGCCGGTCATAGCGGACTGGTCGAGGTGGAATTCAAGTTCGATGACCGGGACGGGACGCTGAAACTTCTCGATGTGAATCCGCGTCCGTGGTCGTGGTTCGGCCTCTGTTCTGCTGCCGGCATTGATCTTGGCGCATTGTTGTGGCGTGCCGCCAACGAAGAGCCGACCGGCGAGCCGGTCAAGGCCCGCAACGGCACGTCGTGGTCCTATCTTGTCCGTGATCTTGTTGCTGCATTTACCCTGGGGCGGAGAGGGGAGGTGCGGGCTGCCGACTATCTTGCGTCCCTCGCCAAGGTCCGCAGTTGGGCTGCATTTGCGCTGAATGACCCGCTGCCGGGCCTGATCGACCTGCCGCTGACAGCCTTCAGGGTGTTGAAAAAGCGGATATTACCCGGCCTGTCGTCGCGACAACCGGCGGGACTTTTTCTGCAGCCGGTAAAACGCCTTGTGAAATACACCGTCATAAGGGCCGGGCTGGAGGTGAGTTCCCTTCCGGCTGTCCGCTCGGCATTCCCTTCGCTTGCCGGGCGAGGTGTCATCTTCACGCTTCACCACGTGCGTCCGGGCGGCGCTGTTTCGGCTTTTGCGCCCAATGTACAATTGTCCGTCACGCCGGAGTTCCTCGAAGAGGCCGTACAGGCGGCGCTTGAATCGGGTCTCGTTCCCGTTCACCTGCATGATCTTCCGGCACTGCTTGCCGGCAGCGGAGAAGACCGGTCGTTTTGTGCCTTCACGCTTGATGATGGCTATCGCAACAACGCAGACTACGCCGCGCCGATCTTTCGCAAATATAACATTCCCTACACGATCTTCATCACGCCCGGTTTTGTCGAGCGTACACGCGGCCTGTGGTGGGAGACCGCCGCCGCGTTGACGCAGAAGGCGGCGTCGTTCGATTTCGATTTCGGGGCAGGGCCGGAGCACGTCACATGCGGAACGCCCCTGCAAAAAGCGGATGCATTCGCGCGGCTGGAAAATTTTGTCCAAAGTGCCGCCGAAGATGAAGCGGTGGAGAGGATCGATCGCGCCGCTCGACAGTGTGGAATCGATCCGGTTGCCATCGTGGACGAACTCATCATGGATGCTGCAGAACTCAGGGCGCTGTCGGAGGATCCTCTGGTGCATCTCGGCGCCCATACCATGACCCATGTGAATATGCGCAAGATCGACGCTGAGCGCCTGGCTTACGAGATTGCGGAATCGAAGCGCCGGGTAGAGGAATATGCGGGCCATACACCGCGCTCCTTTTCTTATCCCTATGGTTGGACGAAGGCGGTGGGCGAGCGCGAGGCGAAGGCGGTATCGGACGCAGGGTTTTCCGCGGCAGTCACCACACAGGCGGGGGTTCTCGGCCTCGGCAGTCTCGAAAAGCCCACACTCTTGCCGCGTGTTTCACTGAACGGCCGCTTTCAGAAAAAGCGCTTCGTCAAAGCCCTTATCTCCGGTCTGCCTTTCCGCTTCGTTTAGCGACGCGAGGGTTCGTCATCCTTGCTGGCACCCCGCTACCGGTGGGCATGGCTGATCTTGCTTTCCATTTCTCTCCGGCGACTTGAAAGGTCCGTGCGATCAATTTTGTTATTCACATCTATTTATCTATTGAATATAAATAAATTTATCGACGTAAAACCTTACAACTTTTCGAAGGCGATGCCGTGCTGTTGATTTTTGCCGATGATCTGACTGGCGCGCTCGACGCGGCCGCCCCCTTTGCCGGGCGCGGAATGGTGACAGAGGTGGCAACGGGGCTGGAAGGCGTGCATGCGGCGCTGGCCGCTGCCCCTGCCGTTCTCAGCGTCAATCTTGGATGCCGCGATGGGAAGGCGGACGAGGCCCGACGTCGCACACAGGAACTACTGGCACTGGTTCCAGCCGACACGATCCTGTTCAAAAAGATCGATTCCCGCCTGAAGGGACATATTGCGGCTGAAATGGATGCAATTTCTTTCCGGCGCGCTCTTGTCGTGCCGGCAATTCCGGATTTCGGACGTATCGTCAGCGGCGGCGCCGTCTCGGGCTTTGGGGTTGAAACCGCCATCGCGATTGATGAAAAACTGGGAAGACATGCCCTGCGTTGTTCGATACCCGATACGCGAACGACTGAGGATATCAGGCAGGCCCTTTCTGCCGCGCAGGCTGAAGGGATTGATCTTTTCATTGGCGCGCGTGGTCTTGCAGAGACGCTGGCGGCGGTGATGTCGGCGCGCGTCCTGCCCGATGTTGCAACCGTTCCACCTGGAAAGGGGATCTTTGTCATCGGTTCCCGCGATCCGATTACGTTGGAGCAGATTGACGTCCTCAAGAGCGCGGATCTGGTGTCGATCATTGAAGCGCCCAACGGTGTCGTTCCTCTGGACGCGGAGGAAGACGTCGACCTTTCCCTCATTCAGGCAACCCAGGGGAATGAGTATCTTTCTTCGCTTGAAGTTTCAGACCGGTTGGCGGAAGGGGTCGTTCCGCACTTCACGGCCGGCGCGGGCAGGCTGCTTCTGTCGGGTGGGGCAACGGCCGAGGCGGTGCTGCGGGCGATGGGCATTTTGCGGCTGCGTCTTGCCGGCGAGTGCCTGCCGGGCCTCGGTGTCGGCTGGGCGGGAAACCAATGCATCATTGCGAAATCGGGCGGTTTTGGGCAAGCTGACACATTGAAACGTATCGCGAAAATGATGCTTGGCGCGACAGATGCTGGAGAGAGCTGACCAGATGGGGCTGATGAAAGAAACGGCGCGCAAGGCACTTCCGGACATTATTTTCGAAAGGATGCACCGGGCGATAAAATCCGGCGCCTACAAGCCGGATGAAAGATTGCCGACCGAACATGAACTCGCCATGGAATTCGAAGTGTCCCGGCCGGTCGTTCGCGAGGCACTACGGCGATTACGCGAGCAGGGTTTCATTTACTCCCGCAGAGGTTCCGGCAGCTATGTCCGGGCCTTCGGTTTGCGGGAACCGCTTGGCTTCGGACAGCTGGAAAACGTTGCGGACCTTCTGAATTGCTACGAATTCAGGCTGACGCTCGAGCCCGCGGCGGCCGCTGCCGCGGCATTGCGGCATGACGCCGAAAGACTTGCGGCCATCAGGAAGGCGCTTGAGCTGATGCGGGATGCGACCAACCGCCAGTCCCACCGCGAGGATGCCGACTATCAGTTCCACCTTGCCATCGCGCGGGCGGCGCGGAACAGCTATTTCTCCACCGCGATGGAGGCTCTCAAGGATCATATCGCGGTCGGGATGAAATTCCACGGCATGTCCGTAAAGCGCGAGGCCTCGGGCCTGACCCGCGTTTTTGCCGAGCACGAGGCCATCGCAAAGGCGATCGCGGATGGAGATGCCGATTCAGCCCGCCAATTGATGCTGCAGCACCTGACAGGATCGCGCGACCGGCTTTTCGAGTCATCGCACGGAGATTAGGCGGCTCAAGTAAACGGCCCGAGAACCGATGCGCGGTCACGCGCATCGGTTCTGCTTCAGTAGGCGTGACGGTAAATTCCCAGCACGTCCTGCAGGGTCATGTCGACGGGGTTGTTATCCATCAACCTGCGGATGGCATGGGCATCCTCGGCATAGCGGGTCAGATCGGCCTCGGCTGCTCCGTGTTTGGCAAGCGACATTTCGATGCCGAGCGCCGCGCAGAAATCGGTTGCTGCCTTGCGCAGATCACCGGGCGAGAGATGGTCACGAAGCCCCAGCGCTCCGGCCACTTCCGCCGTCTTCGCGGAAACCGCAGGCTGATTGAAGGCCAGCACATGTGGAAAGACGATGGCGTTGGCCAGCCCGTGCGGCAGGCTGAGACGCGTGCCGAGCGGATAGGCGATGGCGTGGCCGGCCGCCGTGTTGACCGGCCCGAGGCAAATGCCGCCATAATAGGAGGCGAGCATCATGCCTTCCCGCGCTTCCGTATCCGAACCGTCACGTACGGCGCGGGCGAGATATTTCCCGACCAGCGTGAAGCCCATGCGGGCAAAGCCATCAATCATCGGATGTGCCTTGCGGTTGGTAAAGGCTTCGACGCAATGGGCCATGGCGTCGATGCCTGTTGCCGCAGTTACGGCCGATGGTACGGAGTAGGTGAGTTCCGGATCGAGAATAGCGAAATCCGCGATCAGATACGGGCTTTCGACGGCGATCTTGGTGCCCTTGAGGGGATCGGTGATCAGCGAGCGGATGCCTGCTTCCGAGCCGGTACCGGCCGTGGTGGCTATCTGCACGAGGCGTGTATCGCGACGGGCGACCTTGTTAGGTCCGGCGACGTCCTCGAGCGTCTGATCTGAATTCCACAATGCGGCGACAAGCTTTGCCACATCCATCACCGAACCGCCGCCGAGGCCGATGATGAGATCGGGCCTGGCAGTGCGCGCCGCATTGAGAGCGGCGTCCAGTGTCATCGTATCCGGCTCACCCGGAATGGCGTCGAAGACGGCAAAGGGCCCCTGCAGTTGCAGACGTTCGGCGAATTTTGCCGTCAGCGGCGTTGCGATTACCAGTGTTGAGGCCGTTTTGCCGGCCCAGTCACCAACCTGCGCGACGGTGCCTGCGCCAACCGCGAGCCTGCGCGGCTGGTGGATAAGAATGGGAGCCGTAGGCATGGTGCTCATCCCTTTCCACCCTTGCCTGCCACGAGCTTGCGCGCATAGGCGATGGCCGCATTCATGTTGCCGTGATTGGCGATGCCCTTGCCGGCTATGTCGAAGGCGGTGCCGTGATCGACGGAGGTACGGTCTATCGGCAGGTCGACGGAGACATTGACGGCGGTGTCAAAGGCGACGAGTTTGATGGGGATATGCCCCTGGTCATGATATTGCGCGACGACGAGATCGAAAGCGCCTGAATAGGCGCGATGAAATACGGTATCGGCGGAAACAGGCCCCTGTACCTCGATGCCTTCGGCGCGTGCGGCCGCAACCGCCGGCGCGATCTGATCGTCGTCCTCGGTGCCGAAAAGACCGTTTTCGCCGCAATGCGGATTGATGCCCGCCACCGCGATGCGGGGTCGTTCGTAGCCGATGCGCTTCAAGTGGGCGTTGCCGGCGCGAATGGTGGCCAGCACCCGCTCCGTCGTCGCCCGGCGTATGGCCTCCTGCAGCGAGACGTGGGTCGAAACATGAATGACCTTCAGCCGCTCGGACGCGAGCAGCATATAAGCGGCCAAGGCACCTGTCAGGCTGCGCAGCATGCCGGTGTGGCCGTCATAATGATGGCCCGCAAGGTTCAACGCTTCCTTATTGATCGGCGCGGTGACGATGCAGCCGATCCGCCCTGCCTCGGCGTCCCGCACAGCCGTTTCGATGAAGCGGAATGCGGCGTCGCCGGCCACCGGTGAAAGCGTGCCCCAGGGCAAAGGCGCACCCTCAACGGGCAAGTCTGCCACGTGGGGGGCAAGATCGATATCGAGACCGAGCGCCTGCCTTGCTGCCTCCAGCGTGGCGAGGTTTCCGTAAATCCGCGTTGCGGCCTGGTCGGAAGCGGACATTTCAGCAAATGCCCGGACAGTGATCTCGGGACCAACCCCGCAAGGATCGCCCATCGTGATGCCGATAATATTGCTCATCTTTTTCTCCCGTCCGCAGTTTCGGCCCAGCCGGGCTCCAGCCGCACATATTTGATGGCGCGACGATGATAGGTGTAGCTTGCGTGCAGCGCACCGTCAGGTGTCTCCAGAAGCCATGGATAGGACATTTCCAGGTTTCGGCCATCCGTCGAATCGTTCGACAGACATGTGCCCGGCCCGTTCTCGATCAGGATACGGGTCGGAAAGCTGCGCCCGTCGTCATCGGAAAGGCAGATTGTGACGGGTGCGCGCGGCACCCCCCAGACGGGCACGCATCCGCCGCTTGGATCAGCATCCGGCCTGCCATCGTCCTCTCCGAGTTCGTCATAAAGCGAGGCGCGGCGGTCGCTCGACTGGGCGGCGTTGACGGGATTGCAAATCATTGCCAGCCGGCCGCTACCGAGCCTTGTCACGGCGATGGAAGAATTGTTGTTCGGCACATCGGTCGGATGCGGCCTTGACCATGAGCGACCGCCATCCTTGCTTTCGGTGCGGTAGACAAAATCGGCCTGGCGACGGCGAAAAAAAGCGGAGTGTTGTCCGTCCGTTCCCGCCACCGGGCTCATATGCACGCAGCCGATCGAGTCCGGCAATTCCTGCAATGTCCATGTCTCGCCATCGTCCGTGGAAATGCCGAGCGCTGCCGTATCGTGGCTGCCGTTCCATTTCTGTCCGGGTCGCTGAACGCAACGGAAGATCGGCAACAGCCACGCTCCATCATCGCGGATGCGCAGCGGCGCGCGGATGAAACAGCCCTTGGGAAGATCGAGAAATCGTCCATCCTCTGAAATGAGCTTCTCCGGTTCCGACCGATTACGATGGATTTTCGCCATGCGGATGCGGCACTCATCTTGATTGCCGGAGGGCTGGGCGGTGTGAAACAGCCAGAGAGCGCCATCCGGCGCGGTGAAAAGAACAGGATTCTGTTCGGAGCGGGCCGTATCATGACTGAGGCGCTGCGGCGCTCCCCAGCGTCCGGCTCCGGGCGTCAGCACGGATGCGAAGATGGAAATATCCGACTTTCCCTCGAGCGTTCCCCCGAACCATGCGCAGAGCAGCACGCCATCGTCCAGAAGATGCAGGAAGCTCGCATGGTTCTGGATCATGGGCGATGGCAGAAAGGCTTCACGCCGTTTTTCTGACGTGACGTGGATATCTCCGGTCATGGCCTGAGCGATGTCATCAGGGGTCATCTTGATCTCCTCTTGGGCAGATGAAAATGGCATATTCGAAAAGTTGTCAAGTTTATTATGTAGAAAATATCGTGATATTCATTCGGAGTTTTATATCTAATATGTTGATTTACAACAATAAAAATTATAAACCGAGACTGATCTGAAATCGGTAAGGAAAAATAAATTGACAAAAAATGCGATAGCGTCGATGCTTTGATGACGGGTGGAGGAGACGATCATCCGCACGCCATGCTCCCCGATGCGGGAGACGGGGCCTTCAACTGCCTCTTGCGGTCCACCGCCATGTTGCTGAATTTCTGATCTGGGAGGAGAACGGAATGAAGAAGTCATTGATTGCGGGCGCCCTTGTTTTGGGTTCCCTCAGCGCCGCCGGCTCGCCGGCGTTTGCAGCTTCGGGGCCGATCAAGATCGTGCTGGCGGAAGAAGCGGACCTGCTTGAGCCCTGCATGGCCACGCGCTCCAACATTGGCCGTATCATTATGGAAAATGTCAGTGAGACCCTGACCGAGCTTGATGTGCGCGGCAAGAACGGCGTTCAGCCGCGCCTTGCTGAAAAATGGGAGCAGAACTCGGATGGCAGCTGGCGCTTCCACCTGCGTCAGGGCGTGAAATTTTCCGACGGTACGGATTTTGACGCCAAGGATGTGAAGCACAGCTTCGAGCGCATCATGAGCGACAAGAACGCCTGCGAGTCCCGTCGCTATTTCGGCGGCATGACGGTGACGCCGACGGTTGTCGACGACCATACGATCGATTTCAAGACGGATCCGGCCCAGCCGATCCTGCCGCTGCTGATGTCGCTCGTGACCATCGTTCCCGAAGAAACCAAGATGGAATTCATCCGCGAGCCTGTCGGCACCGGGCCCTACAAGCTGACCAACTGGACTCCCGGCCAGCAGATCGTACTGACGTCGCGTGATGATTATTGGGGCAAGAAGCCGCAGGTCACGGAAGCGACCTATCTCTTTCGCGCCGATCCCTCGGTGCGGGCCGCCATGGTGCAGACTGGCGAGGCCGATCTCTCCCCCTCCATTTCACAGCTAGACGCGACAAATCCTAAGACCGATTTTTCCTATCTCGACAGTGAAACGGTCTATATGCGCCTCGATCATAATATTGCGCCTTTGAACGATGTCAGGGTGCGCCGCGCGCTCAACCTTGCCATCGACAGGCAGGCATTTCTCGGCACGCTGGTTCCCGAAGGAGCGGTCCTGGCGACGGCGCTGGTTCCGCCGACCACGCTCGGCTGGAATCCCGACGTCAAGGTCTTCCCCTATGACCCTGAGGGTGCAAAAAAGCTGCTCGAAGAGGCAAAGGCCGCCGGCGTAAAGGTGGATACACCGATCACCGTCATCGCGCGCACGGCGAATTTCCCGAACGTTACCGAGATCATGGAAGCGATCCAGCAGCAATTGCAGGAAGTCGGCTTCAAGATCGACCTGAAATTCGTGGAAGTGGCCGAGCACGAAAGCTATTATTCGAAGCCATTCAAGGAAGGCCGTGGACCGCAGATCGTCGCCGCCATGCATGACAATTCCAAGGGCGACCCGTCCTTCACGATGTTCTTCAAATATGCCACCAAGGGTACCCAGTCCGGCTTTTCTGACAAGAAGGTGGACGATCTGATCGAACGCGCCTCCGCAGCCGTGGGTGACGAGCGCGCCAAGCTCTGGTCCGAACTCATCGCCTATCTGCATGATGACGTGGTAGCGGATGTGTTGCTGTTCCACATGGTCGGTTTCTCCCGTGTCTCCGAGCGGCTGGACTTCAAGCCGACCATTGCCACCAACTCGATGCTGCAGCTTTCGGAAATCGGCATCAAATAAGGTCCCGCGTCCTGTCAATGAAGAAGCGGCGGCGCGGCGGAAGCTTCGCCGCCGCATTGAAAAACCGGAGGCAACAATGCTGAACTTCATCCGAAAACGTTCATTTGCGAGCCTGATCTCCCTGATCGGCCTCATCGTGATGGTTTTCTTCCTGTCCCGCCTGACGGGCGACCCTGCGGCGCTGTTTCTGCCGGTGGAAGCGTCCGAGGAATTGAAGCAGCAGTTTCGCGCCTTGCACGGTTTGAACGACCCGCTGATGGTGCAGTTTCTGCGCTATGCCGGCGATGTGATGACGGGTGATCTGGGTGAATCTCTCCGAAAGGCGCGCCCGGCGCTGGATGTGGTGCTGGAGGCTTTCGTCTGGACGCTTTGGCTTGCCGTTATCACCATGTCGCTGGTCACCACGGCGGCCATCATCATCGGCTCGCTCGCGGCGTTCCGTTCCGGCGGCTTTTTTGACCGCGTCGCTTCGAGTATCTCACTCATCGGGGCATCCGTGCCGGATTTCTGGCTGGCGATCGTTGCGATCGTGGTTTTTTCCGTCAACCTGGCCTGGCTTCCCACGTCGGGCACAGGGTCCGTGCTGCACTGGATATTGCCTATCGCGGTTCTGTTTGTACGCCCCTTCGGCATTATCGTGCAGGTGGTGCGCGGCTCGATGATCGGCGCGCTGTCCTCGGCCTATGTCAAAACGGCGCGCGCCAAGGGTGTGAAATCGGGTCCGATCATCTTCATCCACGCCTTGCGCAATGCCATGTTGCCCGTGATCACCGTTATCGGCGATCAGGCGGCGAGCCTTCTCAACGGCGCCGTCGTGGTTGAAACCATCTTTGGTTTCCCTGGTGTCGGCAAGCTGATGATCGATTCCATCCTTCAGCGGGATTTCAATGTCGTTCTGGCCGCCATCCTCGTCACGGCGTTGGCCATCTTCCTGATGAGCCTTCTGATCGATATCGCCTATGCGCTGCTCGATCCGCGCATCCGGCACTGAGGAGGTCGTCCAGCCATGAGCCTTATGAACGCCGATACTGAGATCATCGATGAACCGTCTTTCGCAACCCGCATGCTGCGCATGTTGTGGGCGGACAAGTTTGCGCTCTGCGCGGCCATCTTTCTCGTCATTGTCGTCATTCTCGCCTTTGTCGGCCCGGCCTGGCTCGGCGATCTCGCGACAAAACAGAACCTGCGCGGGCGCAACCTTGCACCGTTCGACTGGCAGCGCGAGTGGTATTTCTGGCTGGGGGCGGATGCACTCGGCCGCCCGCTTCTCGCGCGCATCGTCGCCGCCACACAAAACACGATGATGATCGCCGCCGGCGCGGTTTTTCTCTCCGCCGTCACCGGAACTGTACTCGGCCTCATCGCCGGTTTTTCCTCCAGCCGCACCGGTCAGATCATCATGCGGCTTGCGGATGTGATCATGTCCTTTCCATCGCTGCTGATTGCGGTCATCGTGCTTTATCTGCTGGGCTCCTCCATCCTCAACCTGATGCTGGTACTCGCCATCACACGGATTCCCGTTTATATTCGCACCACCCGGGCGGAGGTGCTGGAGGTGCGCGAACGGATGTTCGTGCAGGCGGCGAGGGTCATGGGCGCTTCGGGAAAACGCATCCTCTTCCGCCACATCCTGCCCGTGGTGCTGCCGACACTGACGACCTTGGCAACGCTTGATTTCGCTTATGTCATGCTCGCGGAAAGCGCGCTGTCCTTCCTCGGCATCGGCATTCAGCCTCCGGAAATCACCTGGGGCCTGATGATTTCGCAGGGGCGGCAATATCTCACCAATGCCTGGTGGCTGTCCTTCTGGCCGGGGCTCGCCATCATTCTCACCACCCTGTCGCTCAACCTGCTGTCCAACTGGCTGCGCATCGCGCTCGACCCGGTGCAGCGCTGGCGGCTGGAAATGAAGGGCCGTAAAAATGGCTGATCATCTTCTCGAGGTGCGCAATCTTTCCGTGGAATTCCACACCGTAAGCGGTGTCGTGCATGCGGTGAAGGATGTCTCCTACCATATCGACCGAGGTGAGACGCTGGCGATCCTTGGCGAAAGCGGTTCCGGCAAGTCGGTATCCTCGTCGGCCATCATGAACCTCATCGACATGCCGCCCGGCCGCATCGGCGGTGGAGAAATATTGCTCGACGGCAAGGACCTGCTGACCATGCCGACCGAGGCGCGCCGCGAGATCAACGGCCGGCGCATCGCCATGATCTTTCAGGATCCGCTCAGCCATCTCAACCCGGTTTATACTGTTGGCTGGCAGATCCGCGAGGCAATGACCACGCATGGCATGGGCAAGGCCGAGGCAGAAGCGGAAGCGAGGCGGCTTATAGCGCGTGTGGGCATTCCCGATCCTGACAGGGCGCTGACGAAATACCCGCATGAATTTTCCGGCGGCCAGCGCCAGCGCGTGATGATCGCCATGGCGCTGGCGTTGCGCCCCGATCTTCTGATCGCCGACGAACCCACCACCGCGCTCGACGTGACGGTGCAGGCGGAAGTGCTTTCGCTGCTCAGGGAACTGCAGCGGGAAACGGGCATGGCAGTGCTCATCATTACCCATGATCTCGGCGTAGTCGCCGAAATTGCCGACCGGGTCGTGGTGATGGAGAAGGGCGTTCTGGTAGAGGCCGGCACCGTTCGCGAGGTTTACAGCAATCCGCAGCACCCCTACACCCGCAAGCTGATCAACGCCGCCCCCGGCCGGGGCGAGATGCATGAGCCGAAAGCAACGGGTGAGCCATTGCTCAGCGTGCGGAATGTGCGCAAGCGTTACGGCGCCTTCGAGGCGTTGAAAGGTGTCTCTTTCGACCTGATGGCCGGAGAAACCATCGCCGTCGTCGGCGAAAGCGGTTCCGGCAAGTCGACGCTCGCCCGCATCCTGCTGCGGCTCGATGAGCCGGATGCCGGCAGCGCCGTCTGGAAGGGGCGTGACTTGTTCAGGCTGTCGCCAGCGGAGCTTTATGCGCTTCGGCGCGATCTGCAGATGGTGTTTCAGGACCCTACCCAGTCGCTCAATCCCCGCATGACGGTGTTCCAGCTGATTTCCGAAGCCTGGGTCATCCATCCGGACATAGTGCCGAGGGCGAAATGGCGCGAACGGGTTGCCGAATTGCTGCAGCAGGTCGGTCTTTCACCGGATCATATGCGCCGGTATCCGCATCAGTTTTCCGGCGGCCAGCGGCAGCGCATCGCCATTGCCCGGGCGCTGGCGCTGGAGCCGAAGCTGATCATCTGCGACGAAGCGGTTTCTGCACTCGACGTTTCGGTTCAGGCGCAGGTTATTGCGCTGCTGGACAAGCTGCGCCGCGAAATGGGCCTCTCTTTTATCTTCATCGCTCACGACCTGCCGGTGGTGCGGGATTTTGCCGATCACGTCATGGTCATGCAGCGCGGGGAGGTGGTGGAATTCGGCACCGTCCGCCAGATTTTCGAAGCGCCGGGCGAGGCTTACACGCGCGCGCTCCTTTCAGCCAGTCTCGACCCCGACCCCGATAGGGAGGCCGGACATAACGCTGCATCGCCTGTCCAGGCCACCGGAAATTCAAGCGGAGTTCTTTCATGAGCAAACAAGCCTTCGTTGCGCTCGTCACCTGTTTTAATGAAGACGAAACCATCAATTATGAGGCGACGCGTGCGCAGGTGCGCCGCCAGGTAGCCGCCGGCAACAACATCATGTGCGCCGGTACCAACGGCGATTTTACCGCGCTGACGCATGATGAAAAGATCCGGCTGACGGAGGAGGTGGTGGATGAGGTGGCCGGCCGCGCCAGGGTCATCGTGAATGCTGGCATGCCGGCCACCTTCGAAACCCTGCAGCTCGCGAGATCCTTCGACCGTATTGGTGTCGACGGCATCGCCGTCATCACGCCCTTCTTCATCGCCTGTACGCAGGATGGCCTGATCCGCCATTTCTCGACGGTGGCCGACGCTGTCGACACGCCGGTCTATCTCTATGACATTCCCGCCCGCACCCAGAACCACATAGAACCGGAAACCGCCCGCAAGCTCGCCACTCACGGCAATATCGCCGGCATCAAGGATTCCGGCGGTGCACAGCAGACGCTCGAAGCCTATCTTCGGGTGGCGAAGGATGTGCCCGGCTTCGAGGTCTATTCCGGCCCGGACCATCTCGTTCTGTGGTCGCTGCAGAACGGTGCGGCAGGCTGCATTTCCGGTCTCGGCAACGCGCTTCCGGATGTGCTCGCCGGCATTCTCGATGCTTTCAACGCCGGCGACATCGCCGAAGCCGAACGCCAGCAGGCCATTTATGCGGCTTTCCGCACAGATCTTTATGCCCTCGGTTTCGCGCCGGCCATGGTGAAACGTTCGCTTTATCTCCAGGACCCTTCCGTCGGCGCCAGCCGCCAGCCGGCGCTCCTGCCGGATCCTGATCAGGATGACCGGATCATTGACATCCTCCGGCGCTATCAGCGACTGTAGACCTGATCGATCAATCACACCCGCCTGGCAAAATCCGAGGCGTGTCATCAGTAAATATCGGCAAAAACAATCAAACTCCAACCCCATTCCGTGAGCTCGTTCAAGACGAATAATTTGTGACACAAACGCGAAATTCCGCTTGTCAGCCCGGCCATTGATGTTTAAGAGGAGCGCGCAACGCAAGCGTTCGCGCATGCGGAGAGGTGGCAGAGTGGTCGAATGCACCGCACTCGAAATGCGGCATACCTGCAAGGGTATCGTGGGTTCGAATCCCACCCTCTCCGCCATAATCTGCCTTGGGTGGGCAAGGGTTTCCCGGATTGGCTGTTATCTATTGGTGTCCAATATCGGTCCTGTGCGCCCGATGGGCCACACTCGCGGCACATCCGAGGGTCGAATAGGAATCAGACTAGCCTCTTCCTCTTAATCGATTTATACCGCACGCATTAACCACCGAAAAGGCGAGTAGAATGAACGTCGATGTTGATCTGGGCGAAATAGACGAGATAGATGATGCTCCATCCGTAGTCGACTCGCGTGATCCAGACGAATTTTTGGCGAAAAATGCGTTCCGCGTTGTATATCAGACGAATAACTTTCTACTTCCTCAGATAAGAGATATGATTGACCGGGGAGAAGCCATAAATCTTCACCCAGAATATCAGCGGCGTTTACGCTGGAACACAACGCAGAAATCGCGGCTGATCGAGTCGCTTCTTCTCAATATACCTATCCCACCGGTTTTCTTTTATGAAAACGACGCTGCCCGCTATGAAGTGATGGATGGTCAGCAAAGGTTAAATACTATACGTGAGTTTTTCTCTGGTGCGTTCGCGTTAACCGGGCTGAGAGTTCTCTCCCCGCTGAACGGTATCCGTTATCCAAAAGCCCCGCCTCGCGTGAAACGAACTTTAGATCGCGCAAGCATATCGGCTATCGTTCTCCTAATGGAAAGCGAAACCGAAATCACGGGAAGCAACCTTCTCAATCTCACTGACATTCGGCGGTTGGTCTTTGATAGACTGAATACCGGCGGAATGAAGTTGAATGCGCAAGAGTTGCGGAACGCTCAAAATCCCGGACCCTTTAATAATGCGATAGTAGAGTTAAGTAGGTATTCTTTATTTACGCAAGTCTTCGGAATTCCAGCCTATAATGAAACTAATCCTGACGACTATTATATAAATCCAGAGCGGCAGAAAAACAGCCTATACAGCACAATGAAGGATTGCGAACTCGTTCTGCGTTATTTTGCTTTAAAAAATGACGCCAATATTCGTGGTTCAATGAAATCCATGCTGGACCGAGCAATGGACACTCAAATGACTCATGAGCAAGCAGAGGCAGCAAAAGTCGAATTTAAGAGCCGATTCAAATTCCTCTTCGACCTGTTTGGTGGAGAACCATTCTCAATCAAAGCACCAAATGACAACAGAGAGCGAGTTTCCGCGGCAGTCTATGATGCTGCTATGGTTGCTGTAAATCGTCTATGGGATCGCAGGAACGAGATTGCCGCACGCAACGCTGCGATTATGTTGAGGCTCACACAGGCTCTCGCCAACCCGACTGAGTATGACATTCTAGTAGGACGAGGCAACACAGCGGAGTCCGTCAGAGATCGCATTTCGTTATTTCAGACAATTCTGCTTGCATCGTGATACCGATGACAAACAACTATGACTTGATAGGTGAGGATTTCATAGCCGATCTCGACGCGCTATGCGGAGTAGTCCGACTTATTAGTGCGAGTAAGGTTTCCAGCAAAGCTCGTGTTGCTTCAATCAATTCCGCAATCTTGTTGATGGCAGCAACCTTCGAAGAGTTCATCCGCCAGATGGGACGGCAATTCGCAAAGGATTTGGTTACTCAAACTAAGGATCCCAAAAAGCTACCACGAAAGCTCCCGGCTACTGCCTGGAGGCGAACACTTGAGCATCTGGCTCGCGAAAAAATTGATACAGGAGGGACATCGCTTTCATTAGAACATATTTCAGCATCATCGCGGTTGAAATTTGATACAGTCTGCTCGTTTTTAGGGGGGGATGTGTCTCAAGATATATACAAGATGTTGATACACAACGACAACAATATGCGACCCAATGAAATCAATTCAATTTTTTCGGTATGCGGTTTGTCAGATGTCTGTAATTTGGTTTGTAAGCATGAAGTGATGAAGGAGCATTATGGGCTTCAGGAACAGGGCAAGGTTCACGGTCAATTCGTAACTTCATTGAACGATTTTATGGAAATGAGGAACGACATTGCTCACGCACTGAATGTCGACAGTTCTGTCGGTGCCGAGACCGTCTACAAATTCGCAGATGAGTTCAAAGCATTAGCTGTAGCGCTGGCTGCTGAATTGCCAGATCATCTTCCAGAACGTGCTTTGGCTGAGGCTACTCATTAATTGACCCAGCGACCTTGGACCCTTCGTCAGGGCGTCCTAAGCATGATTTTCAACATCTGTTGGAGATCACGATGGCGACAATCAGAAAACTTAGGGGGCGCTGGCAGGCACAGGTTCGTCGGCGCGGAATGAAACCCCGCTGCAAGAGCTTTGACACAAAGCTCGAAGCGGAAAAGTGGGCGCGCGACCTTGAGGCGCAGGTTGATCGGTTCGGCGCTGCGCCGGACACGAAAATCCTAGAAAGCACAACGCTCGGACAGCTTCTCGAACGATACCAGCACGAAGTTTCGCCTTTGAAGCGTGGCTCCGTCCAAGAGATACAGCGCATTGATGTGTTGCGTCGCCACGAACTCGCATACCGGACGATGATCGGACTGAGCCAACAGGACATTGCCTCGTTCCGCGACGAGCGCCTTCAATCGGTAGCTCCATCTACTGCTGTCCGCGAACTTGCGATCCTCAGCCACGTCCTCGAGGTCGCCATCCGGGATTGGGGTCTGCCTCTTGCAAAGAACGTCGTGAAGCTGGTTCGTCGTCCGGTGATCCGCAATGAACGCAGCCGTCGCCTCGCACCTGATGAAGAGCAACGGCTGCTTGATGCTTGCGATGTCGGAAAAATACCTTTTCTCCGGACGCTGTTGGTCGTTGCCGTCGAGACCGGGATGCGCCGTGGTGAGCTTCTTGGATTGAAGTGGACAGATTTTTCGCACAATCGCCGGGTGCTCTCTCTTGCTCTTACCAAGAACGGTTCCCGTCGTGACGTTCCTCTGTCACAGCGAGCATTTGATACATTGATAGCTTGGAAGGAACATCCGGATGTAGATCAATCTACTATATTTCCAATGCGTGCCGGAACGCTTGAACAGGCATGGCGAAGGTTGCTGGTGCGTGCTGGCATAAACGGGTTGCGCTTTCATGATCTACGCCATGAAGGTGTCAGCCGCTTGTTCGAACGGGGTTTGAACGTGATTGAGGTCAGCAGCGTGAGCGGGCACAAAGAGTTGCGGATGCTAAGGAGATACACGCACCTCGCCGCTGACGATCTCGTGGCCCGTCTGGGATAGATTAATCTACGAAATGCAATCGTGAAGCTGCGCTGTGTCTCGTGCGCCGGAGCACAGCGAAGTCTTAGAAAAAATCGTCTCGACTGAAGGGGATGCCTCGGGTCGCCACCGAGTGTCAAAATCCAAACCACCTCTCCCGCTAGAAGCTGGAGATTTACCTTTTGACAAATAGCGGCGTCAGACGCGACAGAAACGCCAAGAATCCACCGGAATAACAAGTGGGATGAACAACCGGCTTCTAAGGATATATAAGAAACTTGGTGCCGCTACCTTTACACTAAGTTGACGCGAAACGCCCGATTTCGCGTTTTTTGCTCGTTTGCGGCATCTTTCGTGATCCAAACTATCGAGCGGCGGATGAGAACGCTTTTTTTGGTTTGCGTGTCGGGCGAAAAAGCTCCGCGTGACCACCTCTGAGTTTTCTTGAACATTTTTAAGAATCCGCCGAAGATTCCGCTATATACTGAAACGAGCTGCCGGCTGCTCATCCGAAAACGAAACCCGCTTAACTCGCCATAGTGGCGTGGAGGATGAGCTATGACTAAAACACCAAAATCTCCCGAACAATTGCGGGTCGACTCCCTCATCGAGACGATCCAGCAACATCCGACTGACGTGCTTGAGGCTGAGCGGCGGCTCTACAGCAGGAAGTGGTTTGATTATCGGTTCATGTCCCCGCATGATGCCAACATGCTCTTTGCTCGAACCTATCAGGAAATTTTTCGGCGGAAATTCGCGGCAGAGGTTGATTCCCAATCTGTCGAAAACGTCAGCGGAATTCATCTCCGCACGATTGCTACTAACGCCCGCGAGAGAAGTCATCTCGTTGCCGCCCGGCAGCGGGCAGACGACTTTGGAGTTCCCTACCCGTTCTATATTGAGGTAGCTCTTGAGTTCGCTCTACGTCGAGGTGACAAGCGCGACAAGTTTCCGCGGCCAAATCAACTGCACGGAAATGATAAGTCGGCACCTTGGTTTGCAAAATTTCTTATGGGGAGATGGAGGGAATATGTGACCGCAGGTCTTGCCCGTGTCGAGCATCCTTCCTACCGGATCGAAAACTATCGCGGCATCCCAGCACAGGACGACTTCAGGCGCTTCATCCTCGAATACGTCAAAGAAGTGAGCATGCCGCTTCACCGTGCAATCCAGCTTTTCAGCTACGATAGAAAGCAGGTTCCGGCTGAAATCTTCAAGTCCATTACGACCGAGGAGGCCTTCGAACGAGCGCTGGCGATCGCAGATAGCAACCTCAGTGATGGTCCGGTCGCAGAGATGGGTTCCACTTCATTGGGTTCCACGGAACGTTGGCCGACCTGCTTCGGGATGCACTACACTCATGACCCTTCCTCGAAGGAATGCTCATCGTGCCCGCAGAGACAGGGCTGCAAAAAGCTTGGTGATTTCGTTCTGAGCGAAGCTTCTAGACAGTGTGGAGTTGAAGACCCGGCGGGAGATTATAAGAGGCGGATGGATCGGAAGCGGCAACAGCGTTGTAGAGCCAAAAAACGCGGTCGAGAGGATGGCAGCGGTTCGATTACGCTCCCCCACATTCATGATTAGGTTTTCCTAACCGGGGCAGATTTTGGAGAGAAGACGTGTCACGCTACCAATTATATAAATATTCTATTTAAGATAATATAGAAGAGAATTGGTAGCGTGACATTCTGGTCCTGAAACACTGTCCGGCCTGTAAACTGCAAGCCAACTCCGAGCATACGACAACTTCGCCGGTGGTTAGAAAGGGCACTCGGCAAGAAGAGGAAAAACCTCACAGAGAGTCACCAGCGAGAGCCAGCGTTGGGACGAACATTTCCTCATCCCGTCATTCAAAGCGAGCCAGCGAGCTTCTCTGAGTCAATATGAAGCATCCAGACGCTGCGCGTCGACCTTGAGAGTTCGAAGCAATGTCCGGGGGTGAATTCCATGCTGTTTCGCGATGGATTCGGCGGTCGCTAAACCGTTCGCTAAAGCCTGTCGAGCGTCCCGGCGCTGATCGTCTGTCATTGCAGGGCGACGACCGATGCGGCTCCCACGAGCACGAGCGGCAGCCATACCAGCCCGCGTCCGTTCGCTAATCAGCGATCGCTCGAACTCGGCCATCGACGCGAGAACGTGCAGCAAGAGCCGACCGGCTGGCGTGCCAGTGTCTAAGCTTTCACTCAACGATCGGAACTCCACCCCACGCTCGTTAAGGTCGCGAATGAGTTTGAGAAGTTCGAAGAGAGATCGACCCAAACGGTCGAGACGCCAGACAACGATGGTATCTCCGCGCCGAAGCTTTCGAAGCAGGCGCGTCAGACCGGGTCTTGTAAAGTCTGCGCCGGAGTATCCTTCATCTGTAAGGACATCGGTGCATCCCGCCGCCCTCAGCGCCGACATTTGTAAGTCGAGGCTTTGTTCCACGGTGCTGACGCGAGCATATCCCAAGGTGTTCATTCTGCCTGCCGCCTAAATTTTGGTGCAATCCATCCGTGTATGATACCCGGCAAGCCCTTGATTAAAAGGAACCTTTTCGTGCAACACGGCTTTTCTGTTGACCGAGAAGCGTCTCCGAAGGATCTCAATACGTTATCTTCGTGCGCCATATCGTCGGTTCGTTATGACGGAACCCTTCCCTTTCGTGCGGTGCCTACATCACGAAATCTATGGAGGGTCAGGTGCTCAGCAAAAAAATGACGAGAATGTTTGTTCTAATGGCAACGGCGCTGACCCCGTCAATATGCGTGCTCAGCAGTCCGGCGATCGCAGGCCCGCTAGACACCGCTTACGCGAATGCGATGGTTCCTTACGTCGTGCTGAAACGCAGCTCCGTCGAATGTGGAAAACCCGCCGGAGAGCACATCTCCTACAAGACCCGGCTACTTGGCATCCTCGGTCGTGTTCCAAGTATCGATTTGATTGCAGCCGATAGAGAAATCGAACGTGCATTTGAACGGGAAGCGCCAAGGACGAGCTACGCTGAGTGCTCCGATGCCCTTCTTCAGCGGTATCAGAACACTCTCGGCACTGATGCAGAGAGGGCCTTGCAATATCTTGCCGAGCAGGTTCGCGCATCTCAGTAAAAGGGGATCGATCTACTATTTTAGATGTGCTTGTTCTTTTCAAGCCATCCTTCCAATGCGGCCACCAGTGTTGGTCGTAAACGGCTGCCATTGTGAAGAGCTTGCCCTAAGGACGGGTTGAGGCGCTTTTCGCCCAACTCAACCATGACATCGCCCATCTGTAAATTCCGCATGGCCATTATCGCTTTGATACGCGACTTTGCCCACGGTTGGAGGCGCCGATCAATCGCGACTGGAACTTTCGCACCAGCAGAGCTAGGGTGCCGCGTCTTTATGCCGGATTGAGCCAGCAACCACTTTTCAAATTCATCTCGTTCCTGCGCGCTGGCTTTTTGCCAAGCGTTCTTTAACTCATGAAGCCGAGTTCGTGGCTTTTTCAAACCGGCAGCGATCGCCGCAGACAGGACATTTCCGTATCTGCCAGCTACCCAATCGGCGTATATGTTAGGATGATCGCGTTTGAGGCGATTTTCCAGATAGGCGTTTGATCGATCTTGCTTGGCAGTCATAGCGCGCGGGACAATAAGCCTATCAGTTTGGTTCCTCGGTCTGCTCTAGAGCTGCGGAGAAAATTGACGCAAGCTCATCATTTGCCTGCGCATCCAAACTAGCAGCTCGCTCTCTCATCCACGTTATACGCTTTACTTTAGCATTGATGCTGCTGAATCGGTCGTTATCACGCGGTATCGGGATTGGAATATCCTTAACATCGTCAGGTTCGATGTGGTCCTGATTGGTCCCGTAAACGTTGCGCAGCAGCAGTGCTTGGCCAAGCTCTGACCGTAGAAACTGATATACATATCCCCTCCGGACAGGATCGTCGATTACGACTCGGATGAGGTTATTATTTCCTATCGAGCCATCATGAACGCCGGAGGTCATGCCCACTCTGCCCAAAAGTTTTCCTGCAGTGCCGCTGTCGACAATCAGGATCCAATCCCGCTGCAACCTCAACACGTCCAAAGCGCGACGTTGAATAGACGTTGCTCTATTAACATCGAGATATTTCGCGCTCTCACCGCGCTCCTCGAAGAAAGCCTTGGGGGTATACATTCGGATTATGCCAGGACCAGATGTAACACTGTCCTCCGCGAACGGTCTCTTAAACCGAGGCCCGTTAAAGACTTGAGCGAAATCGCCAAGCCTTTCGACTGTCCAATCTTCCGTTCCCGCCAACTCGAGAACTTTGGTGATAGCTGACTCTGCTTGCGGAGCGAAACGAGTTGGATTCATCCGCATTTCAACAGCGCTAGTGATCTTCGAGAGTGAAGTTATCCATGCAGCTTCATACTCAAGGGGACGTCCACTACGAAAACTCCGCCAAGCTTCAGCGATCCGATCGAGATCGTGATCCAGAACGTATGCTCCATTCTCGACCACAAAAGCGCCAGCGTCATTGGTTTTGTAAATCTCCCGGCCCATGGAGTCTTGCCCCACTTTTTGACTTGCGGCCATGAACACAGGATAATCTTCGTTTCTCGCAAACCCTTCAGATTTCTTCTTTTCAAGAAAAAGAATCGATGCCTTCGTTCCATTGAAGGGCGCAAAAGTGTTCGGGTGGCAGTTTACGACGCCCAATATGCGGGTATGTCTCAAAACATACTGTCTTGCTGCCAATGCATCTCGATTGTCCAATACGCCTCGCGCCAAGACGATGCCTAGTTTTCCACCCGGAGCAAGAAGTTTGATGCATTGCTCGAGAAAAAGGATTTCTGGTGGCACACCATCGCTATCGTTTAGGCTGTCGGTTTTTTTAAGCCAACCGTCTTTCGATGTAGTCCAGACATGACCCAATTCAAAATTGGTTAGGACATCACGATTTCTCTCTCGTAGCTCGTGGCTTGCACCAAACGGAGGGTTTGAAAGGATAATCGTGGGAAGCAAGTCCTTCTCAAGTCCATCTTGAAGTGGGAACCCAAGAGGTAGTGGGTCTTCAGGCTTACGAAGTGCATTCAAATGAACGATGCCACCATGCCCGTCGCCATTGAGAATCATATTTGTTTTAGCTACGCGAACTAGGCGAGGCGCTATGTCGCTGCCATAAAGTTTTTCACTGACCGTCCTAAGCGCTCTTGATCTTGCCGTTGCTGCGCGATTGGAGGATAGAATTTTGCGGCGGACATGCCGAAGAGCTGCAATGAGAAACCCGCCTGATCCACAGGTGGGATCATAGATGCGATCCCTTTCACCCGGATCGATCATATCGACCATCATGTTTATGAACAGCCGATTCGTGAAATACTGTCCTCGGGCTCCTTTGAGGTGGGACGATACATATATTTCAAAAGCCGTCCCGATGACGTCGTATACCTGTTCCGTTTCGTCGTCAGCGAGGAATTGGAAGGGTTGCAGCTCATTGACAACACTAGCAATGTGCTCGTCTCGAAGGGAAATTTTTTCGTAGGGAGGAAATACATCGGAGTGATCAGCCACGACCTGAGCAAAGAGCTCATGCACGCGCCCTGCCGCTGTATGAATACCTTCTGGTGTGGCGAACTCTTCAGGCGAGCAACGAAATTCACATATCTCGCCCTCGTTTTGCTCGTCTCTATATTTCGCCAAAATGATTCTTAGCATATCGAGAGCAATATCTTCCGAGTCAGAACCTGCTCGATAAATTATATTGTGGCACCGTTGGAAGACAGTTTTTAGCTCGCGTGGTGGACGCAGGTCACTTTTCTTGTAGTGACCTACTGTATCCCATGTTTGGCCAAACCGCGGAATATTGGTCCAAGGTGCCAGTTGAGCTTCAGGAGCAACAACTTGACGAAAGTAAGCAATGTCATGTCCGTTAAACCAAACGCCTCCGGATGCTGAACTGGCTGAGATATATGAGGCCAGTTGCCCATGCCCAATGGTTTTAGTCGGCGCTTTCGTTTCGACCACGATGGCGATTTGGCCTTGCGACTTACTCGTAGCCGCTGCTTCCGTTTGGAAAACGACGATGTCGGCAAATTTCACGTCGCTACCAATATTGATTGGAACCTCAAAGCGCATACGCGCTTTAGGGTAGCCATACTCTTCGCACAGCACCTTTGCGTAATATTGACGAACGCGTTCTTCAGGTCCATCCGCTCGGGAAATCGTGTTATCGAGGTAATCGACGATTCGACCTGCCGGGTTCAGTTCAACCGTCAACTCACGAATGGATTCCAGTGGGGTTCTTTGATCGGCTGTGCTCGACATGGGCTCTCTCCTAGAATCAGTGTGCTGTCTTAGGTCAGACCTAGTTCACTGACAAGGATTGAGGCTTGTGAAATTGGTTCAATGGCGGCACATCATTGGCACATATCATTCGGTGTCATCCTCACCGATATGAACGGCCCGCGCATCACAGCGCCGACCAGACTGTGGAGAGGTGGCAGAGTGGTCGAATGCACCGCACTCGAAATGCGGCATACCTGCAAGGGTATCGTGGGTTCGAATCCCACCCTCTCCGCCATTGATGCAAAAAAGCGTAATTTTATCAATGTGTTGTAATTAATTTGCGCCTTCGCCCCACAAAATGACCCACATAATTGTTGTGTGAGGATCATCATCGTTGGCTTGGCTGTTAGATAAGTGTCGCGAACGTCGCACCGTGGGTAAAGTCTTCGTGCCTAGGCCCCGAAAAAGTTCGCTTTGCGCTCTTGGTTGACCAAAGAGTGCAGTGGCGTTTTCTTCAGCCTCGACTTATCTCATGCAAAAGTAGCTCGCACCATTTGTATGGCCTCCTGCTCCAGGTCTGGCGGATATCCAAACTTCTTGAGGATGCGTTTCACTAGGATGCGCATCCTGGCGCGGGCACTTGCCTTGTGTTGCCAATCAACGGTGACTGAGCCCCGCATGTTCTCGACCAGTTCGTGGGCGATCACACGCAACTGTTCGCTACCCATGACCTCGACGGCCGTCTCATTGCCAGCAAGCGCGTCATAAAAGGCGATCTCCTCCGGAGAGAGACCAAGCTCATCACCACGTGCGGTCGCCGTTTGGATTTCCTTCGCCAGCGCGATCAGTTCCTGAATCATTTCGACCGTCGAAATCGCATTGGCATGATACCGGGCCACCGCCTCCTCAAGGCGTCGAGAGAAGGTCTTGGACTGAACGACGTTGGTTTTGGACCGGCTCTTGATCTCCCCGTTCAGAAGCTTCTTCAGAGCTTCCAGCGCGAGGTTCTTCTTTTCCATCTTCTGGACGTCCATCAGGAACTGGTCAGAGAGAACAGAGATGTCGGGCGACTGCAGCCCCGCAGCCTTCAGGATGTCTACGATCTCGGCATTGGCTACGGCCTGGTTGAGAAGCTGCTCCACCGCCATTGATTTGGCCTTGTCGGACATCTTGCCGGTAGCCGTGGTTTTCACCAGAGCGGCGCGAAAGGCCTGGAAGAAGCACACCTCATCACGAATTTCCGTTGCCGCATCGCTGGCGGAGGCAAGGGCATAGGCCTTGCTCAGCTCCAAAACCGCATCCTGATATCGGCGATGCGCCTGTTTCTTGATCTCTGGGCTTTCGACTTTTGCTGCTTCCGCCTGCTGCCACTTCAAGATCCAGTCGATGCCGTCCGCCAGCGCCTTCAGCCGCTCGATAGGCTTGCCCGTGACACCCAGGCTGTAGTCATGCCCGGTGAACATGCCCCGGACGATCTCGTATTTCTCCAGGAGGACGGCGACGGCTTCCTCTTCATCAATCCCCGTCTTGTCTCGATCGGACTGGGAATACTGCGCGAGCGCCTTCTTCAGGTTGGTGGCGATGCCGATGTAATCGACCAGGAGGCCGCCTGGCTTCTCCTTGAAGACACGGTTGACGCGGGCAATTGCCTGCATCAACCCATGACCCGCATCGGCTTGTCGATATACATCATGTGCATGCAGGGCGCATCGAACCCCGTAAGCCACGTGTCGCGCACGATGACCAGTTTCAGCGGATCATCGACCTTTCGCGCCCGCTTGGCGAGATCGTCGCGGCCGGACATTGCCTTGGCGACCCTCGCCGTTCGGATGCACATCGACTGTCATGTCTGCTAACAGGATAGATCAATCCGGCGCTTGGGTGAAGCCGGTTTATGTCAGGCAACGTACTTGCGATCGATCACTCGAGTGAGGAGGACGATCGCCTCTGATCGGTCGAGTGGCGCTCAACGGCTGATGAGGGCGGAAGTTTGCTTGGTCCGATTGCCGGTCTTTCCTGGCGTTTCCACGTCATCGAACATTCGAAGAGCGAGTAAACAAATGACGACCAGCGACAGGCGGGTAATAACGGGCTCCTGTGCTCCTAAGGAATGACGCGTGGTCGTCAGCTCGCACGTCCGCAATGGCGAGGCGCCCTGACGTTTTTGCGAAATCAGCACCTTCGATAGTGCCCGGCGTTCAATACCGGGGTTGCAATTACGCGCGCAACGAGCGAATTGACCTCTCAACGGTCGGCAGGCTCCGACAAGTCGCGAGCCTTGTGCCTCACTATCGAGCCACGAAGGAGGTGTTAACCCCGATATGTTGCACCAGCCGCCCGCGTCCCGGACGTCACAGCCTGATGAGCACCTGCCCAAAAGCAACTGGTTTCGCACGGGCGGTACTACGGCGCTGCGATCTGCGTGCGCTCCATTTTTTATCTACGGCACGACGGCGGGCGAAAAAGCGGATTTGATCAGTGTTCTGGTGTACTCAGCCGAAGGCCGGTTGAAGATGGCGTTTGTCTCTCCCTCCTCGACAATCTTTCCGTTTCTCATGACGATGACGTAATCTGAAATGGCCTTGATGACGGACAGGTCGTGGCTGATGAAGATGTAGGAAAGGCCGTGGGCCTTCTGTAGATCACGCAGGAGGTCGATAACCTGGCCCTGAACGGACCGGTCCAGCGCCGACGTGGGTTCGTCAAGAATGATGACCTCTGGTTTGAGAATAATGGCGCGGGCAATGGCGATACGTTGGCGTTGCCCCCCGGAAAATTCATGGGGATAGCGGTTGCGGGCGGCGGGATCGAGGCCGACTTCCTTCAGCGCCTCGATTGCGCGCCTGTCCCGTTCCGCACGGTTGAGGTCCCGGTCGTGGACGAAGAGCCCCTCGGTGATGATCTCGCCTACTGTCTGTCGCGGCGAAAGCGAACCATAGGGGTCCTGGAACACGAGCTGGAGATGCCGCCGTAGCGGCCGCATGGCCTTTCGATCAAGCCCGGTGATTTCCTGTTTTCCGAAGAAAATCCGGCCATCGGCCTGGATCAGGCGCAGCAGAGCGCGACCGAGCGTGGATTTGCCTGACCCGGATTCGCCAACAATGCCGATCGTCTGTCCCTGATGAAGATTGACGTTCACGCCATCAACGGCCCGGAACTTGCTCGATTTCGACAGGAAGCCGCCCGGAATTGTGTAATCGATCGTTACGTTCTGGCCGGAAAGCACGATCGGAGCCTCTCGGCTGACTACAGGCTTGTTCCCTCGGGGCTCGGCATCGAGAAGCATCCGGGTATAATCCGCCTTCGGGCGCACGAAGATATCCTCCGTGGTCCCAGCCTCCACGATTTCCCCCCGTCGCATGACCGCGACGCGATCGGCAAAGTGGCGGACGACACCGAGATCATGCGTGATCAGCACGATCGCCATCCCGAAACGCTGCTGCAGCGACTTCAAAAGATCAAGGATCTGGGCCTGGATCGTAACGTCGAGGGCGGTGGTCGGTTCATCCGCAATCAGGATGTCCGGCTCGTTCGCGAGCGCCATGGCGATCATGACGCGCTGGCGCTGACCACCGGAAAGCTCGTGAGGATAGCTGTCTATACGCCGCTCGGGCTCCGGAATTCCGACGAGCCTCAGCAGTTCGAGAACGCGTGCGCGCGCCTCCTTTTTACTGCCACCGCGGTGGTGAATGATCGGCTCGGCAATCTGCGCACCGATCCGGTAGAGAGGATCGAGCGAGGTCATCGGCTCCTGGAAGATCATGGTGACTTTCGCGCCACGGATTTTGTTAAGCTCGCCGACAGGCAGTCCAAGAAGTTCCTTTCCGCGATATTTCGCCGAGCCGCTGATGGCGCCATTGGATGCAAGCAACCCCATGATGCCCATCATCGTCTGGCTTTTGCCAGAACCGGACTCGCCAACCACAGCGAGCGTTTCACCCTGTTTAACGTCAAGGTCGATGCCCTTGACGGCATGGACAGTGCCATCCGGCGTGGTGAAATCGACCTTGAGGTCGCGAACGGAAAGAATGGTGTCAGTTGTCGTCTTCATGTCAACGATCCTTGGGATCGAGTGCATCACGCAACCCATCGCCGACGAAATTCAGCGAAAACAGGGTCAGCACGAAAAAGATCGCCGGGAATATCAGAAGCCACGGGGCGGACTGGATATTGTTGGCACCTTCGGAAATCAGCGCTCCCCAGCTTGTCAACGGCGCCTGAACGCCGAGACCGAGGAAGGATAGGAAGCTTTCCAGAAGAATGACTTTGGGCACGACGACCGTCACGAAAACGACAACGGGCCCGATCGTATTGGGGATGATATGACGGCGGATAATCTGCCAGTCGCTTAGCCCCAGAGCCTGCGCCGCACTGACAAATTCCCGTCGTTTCAAGGCGAGTGTCTGGCCACGCACGATGCGCGCCATGTCCAGCCATTCCACCGCGCCGATGACGAGGAAGATCAGGATGAAGCTGCGGCCAAAAAAGACGACCAGAACCACAACCAGAAAGACGAAGGGGAGTGAATAGAGGATTTCGACGAAGCGCATCATCACATTGTCCACGCGCCCTCCAATATAGCCCGCTGTTGCACCGTAGACCACGCCGATTCCCAAGGAAACGAGGCTCGCCAGGACACCGACCGCAATCGAAATCTGACCGCCAAGCATGACGCGCGCAAGCATGTCGCGGCCGTTGGAATCTGTACCGAAGAAAAAGTATTCGCGGTTGACGTCGCCTTCCAGCTTCAGCGTGCGTCCGTCGTCTTCGGTCGCAGTCACCCTGGTATTTTTGAATTCATTGGCACGGTCGAAGTAGCGTGTTGCGCGCGGATCGATTGCGCTGCTGGAGGTGATGGTCGCCGTGAAAGTCTGGCCTTCAACGGCAAATTCCTTCAGCTCGACGCGGGCCCGGCTCGCAACACCCTCCATCACGTCCTGAAGGTTATTCACATCAGGGCGTGGCTCGAGACTGGGTGCCACCGAGACATAGGAGGAAAACACCTGATCATAGGTGTGCGCCAGGAAATGAGGCCCGACGAACGAGAACAGAGTGATAAGGAGTAACATGACGGAACCCGCCATGGCTGCCTTGTTGCGTCTGAAACGCAGGACTGCCAGCTGGAACAGGCTGCGGCTTTTGATTTGTTGCGAATGAGGGTTAGTGCCGGGGCTATCAGTCATGTCTGACCCTCGGATCAAGAAGGCCGTAGAGAATATCGACGACTAGATTGAACAGGATGACGAAAATGGCGATGAGAACAACGGTGCCCATCACCAGCGTATAGTCACGATTGATGGCGCCGAGAACGAAGTAGCGGCCGACACCGGGAATGGTGAAGATCGTTTCGATGACTGCCGAGCCAGTCAAAAGCGCGGCGGCGCAGGGAGCGAGATAGGAAACGACCGGCAGCATTGCCGCGCGCATGGCGTGGAAAACGACGACGCTGCGCGCGGGAAGGCCATAGGCCTTGGCCGTGCGGATGTGGTCCATTCGCAGTGCCTCGATCATGGCACCGCGCGTCAGCCGGGCAATGACCGCAAGCTGCGGCAGCGCAAGTGCGATCATCGGAAGAATGAGGTAGCGTAGCGACCCGTCACCCCAGCTGCCTGCCGGAAGAAGCCCGAGCAGCACGGCAAATACAAGCGTGAGAACAGGGGCCACGACGAAGTTCGGGACGGTGACGCCCACTGTCGAGATTGACATGATCGAGAAATCGAAAGCGCTGTTTTGCCTGAGTGCTGCGAGCGTGCCGGCGAGCACGCCGCCCACCAGAGCCAGCAACAGGGCATAACAACCCAGTTCGAGCGAATAGGGCAGGCCCTTGCCGATCAGCTGCGCGACGGTGTTGTCCTTATAGATGTAGCTTGGGCCAAAATCGCCAGTGACGGCATTGCCGAGATAGATGAGATACTGGCGCCATAGTGGCTCATCCAGATGATAGGTTCTCATCAGATTTTCCATGGTCTGCGGGGGGAGGGGACGTTCGAGATTGAACGGACCACCGGGCGCAAAACGCATCAGGAAAAACGAGATCGTGACGACGATAAACAACGTCGGCACGGCGCTCGCCAAACGGCGCAGAATAAACGAGATCATGTTTTTGGGCTCCGGCATGGCACGGTGGCGGGGCCACCGTGCCAGTGCTGCTTATTCGGAAACGCTCAGGAAGCGGCTGAGGTGTTGATTGGCAGCGTTGTCCACCCAACCCTTGACGCGGTTGGACACCAGCCAAAGATCGGCCTGTGTCAGAAGCGGCGCTACCGGCTGTTCCTTCATGAGGATCGTTTCGGCCTCGTGCAGCAGCTTGGAGCGAGCTGCCGGATCCCTTTCCTCATAGGACTTCTTCAGCAATGCATCATACTCGGCGTTGTTGAACTTCGAGTAATTGAAGGTCTTGTTGGACGAGATGGAGAGCGCAAGGAAGTTTTCCGCATCCGCATAGTCAGCGACCCAGCCAGCACGCGCCACATTGAACTTGCCGCCTTCCTGGAGGTAGCCGTAGTGCGAGGCAACGTCGAGGTTCACGAGGGAGACCTTGGCGCCAAAGGTGTTTTTCCACATGTCGGCAATGGCGGTCGCAACGCGTTCGTGGTTGGGGTTGGTATTGTAACGGATTTCGATGGATAAAGGCTTGCCACCTTCACCGTAACCGGCCTCCTTCATGAGCTTTAGAGCTTCGTCTTCGCGATCAAGCTGCGACAGGGCTGCAAAGTCGGCCGTGGCGGGCTCACCGTAGGAATCCATGCCCGGGGGAACCATCGAATAGGCGGGAACTTGCGAGCCGCTGTAGATTTCCTTGGCGAGGAATTCGCGGTCGACAGCCATGGATAGCGCCCGGCGCACGCGGACGTCGTCATATGGCGCTTCGCGCGTATCGAAGGTGTAGTAGTAGGTCGCGAGCGTCGGTGAAACGTGCACCTGGTCGCCATAGGATTTGCGCAGACGGTCGATCTGGTCAGCTGAAAAATTGTAGGCGAGGTCCATTTCCTTCGCCTCGAAACGGCGAACGGAGGCGGCCTGGTCGTCAACCGGGTAGAAGATCACCTTGTCGATCTTGGTATTGGCAGCATCCCAGAAATTGGTGTTCTTGACCACAGTGAGGCTGTCGTTCGGAACATGAGCTTCGAGTTTGTAGGCGCCGTTCGACACCATCACGCCCGGTTTCACGAAATCCGCGCCGTTCTTTTCGTAACTCGCCTTGGAAATGGGCAGAGCCGTTTGATGGGCGAGCAGTTCAAGGAAGAACGGCGTCGGCCGCTCAAGCGTGATCTCCAGGGTCTTGTCATCCACCGCCTTGACGCCAAGCTGGTCAACAGGCGTTTCGCCCTTGTTGATCTTTTCGGCGTTCTTGATCGGGTAGAGAATATTGGCGTATTTCGCTGCGGTCTTCGGGTCTTCGACGCGCTTATAAGAGAAGACAAAATCTTCCGCCGTCACGGGTGTACCGTCCGACCACTTCGCATCGGCGCGCAGTTTGAACGTGTAAACGGTACCATCGTCAGACAGCGTCCAGCTTTCGGCCGTGCCCGGAATGATCTTGCCGGTCGCGTCATAGATGGTCAGACCTTCATAGAGATCCTTGACGATGAAGGCCTCGATGTTGATGGAGGTCTGTGCCTGATCGAGCGTCTGTGGTTCGCCGGCATTACCGCGGTGTAACACTGTTTCTGCAAGCGCAGAGCTCGCCCCCAAGAGAAGCGCAGCCATCACCACCGCGACCCGAGACCTAGCATTTATCGACATTTTTTCTTTCCCCGTGACTATTGAGCCGACAAATATGGCCAAATCGCCAGGAAGCGCAACCGAGACGAAATCATCAGGTAAAATTGCCACTGCAGAGCCAGGGGTAGGAGAAGCGGATGCAGCGCGTGCCCGAACTTACAAATACCGTCGCCCAAATCTTCTGTTATTTTGGTGCCTCATCGCGTCTGGCAACTCTGCAGTCGGGCTGAGGCGCCGGCAAGGCAAGAGGTTGCCATCAGCCAGGTTGGAAGCGGACCGGCACCGGGTGTTACTCCTGCGGGATGAAAATACCAGCGTTACAACCATGTCGATGGAGAGATTGCCAGGTCGCTCCGTGACAGCGCAATCCCTCTTTCGAAACCGTTTTGTGCGGCACCGTACGAAAGCGATTTCGACCGGACTTAACCATGTTGGTTCCAGCCGCTTTAAGTTTCGTTCACGTAGTCTGGACGAAACACAGGCGGATATGAAACGATGCAAACCCTTCTGCAGTCGAAATGGTTTTGGAGATTTAGCCTGCCCGTCATGGCGTCATTCGCCATCTGCGGGCTGCTTCTCTTGTCACTCTATTTTGCGGCGATCGCAAGCGACGGTATCGCAGTTGCAAGGCAGCGTGACGTGGTCGCCCTGACGGTATCGAAACTGAAGTCATCGATTGCTCATGATCAGGAAAGCGCCACTGTCTGGGATGACGCCGTCACGAACTCCCTTGCCCGTAATCCAGACTGGATGGAAACCAATCTCGGCGTATGGATGAATACCTATTTCGGACACGATGCAGCAATCGTGCTGACAGCGGACCTTAATCCGATCTATCAATTTCTTGTCGATCACAATGACGCGTCCACCGCCGATGGTTTGCGGACCGCCTATCTCCCGTTAGCGACGAAGCTGAAGGAACGCCTTATCGCAGGCGATCAGGACGGAACGAGTAGCAAGGTGCTTTCCATAGGAGAAGCCGACATCGTCTACGTTGGCTCACGTCCGGCGATCGTAAGCATAAAACCGATCGTTTCCGACACGGGTGATATCGAGCAGCAACCGGGGCGAGAAAATCTGCATGTTGCGGTCCGATTTCTGGACGGAGATCTCGCAGCAACGGTGGGTCAGGAATACCAGTTCGAAAATCTTCGATTTGCCCTTCATCAGCCAACGGACCCGCGTTTTTCTTATCTTGCGTTGCATTCAACATCCGGACAGGTCGTTGGCTACTTCGAATGGCAGCCGTTCAGGCCCGGCCAGCAAGTCCTTGAAGCTACCATTCCCGCGATCGCATTTGCTTTTTTTGCCATATTCAGTGCAGCGAGCGTCGGCGGAAACGCCCTCTGGAGACGCTCGAACCGATTGAAGGCGAACCAGGAGCAGTTGCAGTATCAGGCGGCACACGACATTCTAACCGGCCTTGCCAATCGATCGGAATTCAATGCGAGAGTTGCGACCGCCGCGCAAAATGCGAGGGAAGACGAGGCACACGCCGTGCTGTTCATCGATCTCGACAGGTTCAAGGAGGTGAACGATTCGCTTGGACATCCTGCAGGCGATAGATTGATATCACTTGTCGGGGCGCGGCTCACGAGCCTTTTGCCCGACAGTCTTGTTGCGCGGATCGGTGGTGATGAATTTACCGTCCTTGTCACATCGAACGATTTGCTGCAGCCCGAGCATGTTGCAAAAGCCATTGTGGACGACCTTCGATTGCCTTTCGAGATCGAGGAGACGCAAGTCACAATTGGTGCCAGCGTCGGAGTGGCCGTAAAGAACGGCGCCTTTGATGCAAACGAGGCGATACGTCAGGCCGACATCGCACTGTATCACGCCAAAGCAGCTGGCAGGAATACTTACGCAATATTCGGCGAGCACATGGACGAGTTGCTTCGCAAGAGAAGGGCTATGGAAGCTGACCTGCGGAAGGCGGTCAACGGCCGCGCGGAGATAGAGATATTCTATCAGCCAGTCTTCTCAGCACGGGACGGGATGCTCTGTTCCCTCGAGGCGCTGGCCCGATGGAACCACCCCACACTTGGATACGTAAGCCCCGGAGAGTTTATTCCGCTGGCCGAAGAGTGCGGTTTGATCCACGAAATCGGAGCCATTGTGCTAGAAGACGCCTGTTCCATGCTGGCGCACTTTCCCGACATCGACATCGCGCTCAACGCCTCCTTGCTGGAACTGTGTTCGCCGGCCTATCCGCTGAACGTGATTGCTGCGCTCGAAAAATGGAAGGTTTCGGCTAACCGCCTGGAAATCGAGATAACGGAAAGCGCAGCTACCGGAGAAGACGGTCGATCGGAACGGACCATTGCGGCCCTGCGCGCAGCCGGAGTAAGATTTGCGATCGATGATTTCGGAACAGGATATTCGTCATTCTCGCGGGTTCAAAAGATTGAGGTGGATCGCATCAAGATTGACAGATCATTCATCGAGGAAATCCACAGAAGCGACAACAGGGCTCTCGTCACTGCCATGATCAATGTCGCGCGGGCCAAGGGGTTGAAGATTACGGCTGAAGGTGTTGAGACAACGGAGCAGCGCGATGCTCTGGAGAGCCTCGGTTGCCATCATCTGCAGGGCTTTCTACTCGCACGGCCCTTGTCGCCGAATGCTGCTCGCGCGCTGCTCTCGGCCCCTGATCCCCTCTCGACGCTGCCCGGTCACGCGGGTTTCTGGCCTGACCGACAGTCGTATAACGTAAGCCGCTGATCAACCGTCGCGCTCCGCGGCGGGCGGAGCCAGCTAACTCTGCCCCCCCCCCGCTTGTTCCTCGCCCTGTTATCGCAAAACACGACCTGCTTCTGGCGAAATGCGTCGTTCGCCTCAACACCAATGGGATGCAAGCCTTCCAAGCTCGTCACATTGGCTCTGTGCAGGAACGAGGTTAGTCGCGATGCCTGGCAGATCCGAATTCGCGACCTCACGCCGAAAAAACAACCCCTGATAATCGGCAGATTGCTCGCCCGCCGGCCGTTATCTAGTTTCGGTCGAGGTTGACACGACAAAACGCGCGGGTGTCCATGTCCAATGAACCAAAAAGTCGCCTGCCATCGTTGAGTGCAGTCACGGCGGGCTTCATGTTTGCCTGTATCCTCGTCGGTGCCGCGATTGTGTTCAAGGTGATTGACGATCGAATGCTCAGTTTCCAGGAGGCAAGTCTGCGTACTGCCGTGGAAACCAGGGTACGGGGCGTTCAAACAGCCTTCGCCGCTTCCCTTTATCGAGAATGGACAAACCTCGAAACGCTGGGAAGGTCGCTTGCGGTGAGCCAGCCTGAAGAGATCCAGGACGATCTTTCAACGCTCGTGGGAAGCGGACGGGTTGTGTCGTGGGCAGGTTATGCCGGAAATGACGGCAAAGTCCGTGTCGCGTCAAACGGTCTGTTGGTCGGCGCCGACGTGTCATCCCGTCCGTGGTTTCAGAGGGGGCTTCAGGGCAACTTCGCCGGGGATGCGCACGAAGCGGTTCTTCTTGCGGCTAAACTTCCTGCTCCCGAAAGTGGGGAGCCGTTACGGTTCCTCGACCTGGCAGCCCCTGTAACCGGTGTTGGTCAGTCAGTAACAGGAGTTCTTGGGCTTCATCTCAATCTGGAGTGGGCAAAAGCCTACATTCGTGAGCTGAGTGATGCCCTGGACGTCGACGTCCTCATAGTCAATCCCGAGGGCAGGGCTGTTATATCGTCCACGAACGAGAGCCCTTCAAACCTGGATCTGCCAAGCTTTCGAAGAGCAAGGACAGGTGCCACCGGCGTGAGCCTCGAGTTATGGCCTGATGGCAAGAATTACTTCGTAGCCACGCTTCCCGAGGCCAGCTACCAAAGCCTACCGAGGTTCGGGTGGTCCATTGTCGCGAGGATCGATGCGAACGCATTCAGCAATGCGGCCAGTAGCTTCTCCAGCGGTCTTTTTATTAGTTTGTCTCTTCTGACCCTGCTCCTTCTGCTCCTCATGTCATTGTTCATTGTCTCGTTTATCCGGCCGTTCCATCACCTCGCCGTCAATGCCAAAGCCGTTGCGGATGGACAGAACGTATATCCCTACGAGAGCAGGAGAACTTCCGAACTAGCTACAATCGGCTCGGCAATTTCTCGCTTGCAGGCAAGTGCAGACCGGCAGGACGGCGGTTAAGTAAGCTAGACCACTACTGGCGGGCAAAACGGGTGGTGGCATCCTTGATGATCGCCGATAGCCGTGTTGACGTGACACTTGGTACGCTCCCTCCAGCGTAAAGTCTTTTCAGCAAGAGCTGGTACTGTGTTTCATCCAACCCCAGCGCAACGACCAGGCCGTCGTCGGTCCGATCCAGCACCGTGGCGGTGAAATCTCCGATTTCTTTGAGTTTCATGATGATCTGGGTAGCTATAGGCGCGTCTACCCCTCTGAGACGGGCCGTTTCCTGCGTCAGGTCCGTCATCCAGACGCGCTTCAGCGCACCGCCGAGGGATATTACGACCCGCTCGGGACGGTCCGCATAGTGTTTCTCACGTCGTGGCAACTCGACACAGACCAGCAGCGTCACGGCAAGGATCACCAGATTGTAAACAGTCCAGAACAGGATAACGACCTTCCCGTCTCCTGCGTCATTGAACGCGAAACGGTCAGAGACCAGACCGATCAGGACCCCGGCGACGGTCAGAAACGTCAAAAGGAGGAAGGGGCGCATAAGACGCCATTGGACAACGACTTTGGTTCGGTCTCCTCCCTTTGCCGTAACACTGAAAGGGTGACCTTTCGGCTTCACAAGCCCCACAATGGCGGCTCTCGATATGGGGAGCGCACCAAGCAACTGGCTGACGTCATTGACGATGGGGATCACCATTCCGGACGAGATGAAGTTCAACACGAACAGGATCCACACCATATACGCCCCGAAATAGCTGATGACATCGGGAACAGATGCGTTGACCACCGTGATGTTGAAAAACCAGTAAAAGAGAGGAAAGGTCATGGAGGCGATGCGGAATGTGAAGGTGGTGAGCCAGAAAAATACCGAGTCAACGACACTCCAGCGGTCCCGCAGCCGCAAATTGTTCCGCGAAAAGGGACCTAGCCTTCCTCGGGCAATCTGCATGAGCCCCAGGCACCATCGCGCTCGCTGAGTGACGTATTCCTTCAACCCCTCCGGAGCAAGGCCCTCGGTCAACGCTTCGTTCAGATAGACCGTCCGATAGCCGTGCTCCTGCAACTGAAGCGTCAGCATGAAATCTTCCGTGATGCTGTCTGTCGGGAACCCACCGGAGGCCTGCACTGCCCTCCATCTGATCACCGACGACGTGCCGCAGCAGAATGCGATGCCCCACCCGTCGCGGCTTGGTTGTAAATGGTCAAAGAAAAAGCGCTGCTCGTCGGGATACGATCGGCTGAGCCCGAGATTATGCTGGATAGGATCCGGATTGAAGAAGTGCTGGGGTGTTTGAACCAGTCCGACCTCCTGGTCGTGGAAAAGCGCAAGTGCGCGCGAGACAAAATCCGTGTGAGGAACGAAGTCCGCGTCCAGCACGGCTATGAAGTCTGGCGGTTGATCGTCTTGCGCAAGAACGCCCAGGGCATGATTGATATTGCCGGCTTTCGAGCCCTTGTTATCTGGCCTGCGAAGGTATCGAACGTCGTGCTCCTTGCAGAAGTCACGCAGCCAGTCACGGCGCCCGTCATCCAGCACAAGAACCTGGACGTCCGGATGATCGCTGGCCTTTGCCCCGACGACCGTCCGTTCCAGAACGGCTTGCTCCTCGTTGTATGTGGCGATCAGAATCGCGACTTTTGGAGGCGGATCCGGTTGCCACCAGGATTTATTCTCCTCGACTTCAGGGGACCGATCGGTGGTTCTGGTCAGGATTGTAAACGCGCTCAGCGACGAGAGAACAGATAATGCTTCCAGAGCAAAGAATGACCAACTGAACAGACAGTCCAGCGTGAAGCCGGGCGGGGCCAGGGTCTGGGTTCCTCGCCACCAGATATATCGCACCGCTAAAGCCATTCCGATTGCGAAAAGGAACGTCCTGTGGGTCCAGTTACGATTGTTCAGGAGGTATGGCAGGACGAGTGCGCACCCGAAGGCCAGAGCCAGATGAGCGAAGCTCGACTGAAGTTCGCTAAGATAGAGAAAACTGTCCAAGTCCTATCTCCATAGTCCTCGCAGCCAGTCAAAAGCGCGCGTTTCGAAAAACACCCTGCCCGTGCGCCCTGCGAGGCACCGAAGGTCGGGGTCGTCCCGCAGAGCCGGCACATCAAGTGCCACGTCGTACCTTTGGAGGTGGCGCTGACTCGGTGCTATTGCCATGTTTTCATAGATCGTAGCCGCGCCGGAACCCGCAAGGCGGATTACCGATCCCTGAAGAACCTGACGGCTTCGGTTAAGGCGAAAGGTCGCGGGTGCGCCGACCCTGAGGGAATTGTAGACGCTTTCCGACACGGATAAGGTCACAATTGCGGAGTCGCAGTCGATCAGGCGCATGAGGTCCTGACCGCGCTGGACCGTTTCGCCCGAAGCGGAGAGATACTCCCACAGCGCACCATTCACATTCGCCACCAGATCTGAGGAAGAAAGTCTGTTTACACGAAGACGCTCGTTTGCCAGCCGATCGGAAATTGCAGCCAATGCCAGTTTCTTCGCCTCAAGTTGCGCTTTTAATTCCAGACGCTGCACGTCGATCTCGGAAATCCTCTGTTCGGAGTAGGGGGCGTCGTTAAATCCGTCTCCGAGGAATACTCCCCGCTCGGCCGCCTTCTGTGCCACAACGATTTCGGCGGCCTGAGCCTTTGCATTTGCGACCTCCAGCGCGGAAACCTCGGAAAGTGACTGGGCCTGTTCAAGGGACTGTGCGGTAGAAATGCCCTGACCGCTTAGCCGTGATGATCGCTCGCGGCTGAGTTCCGCGTATTTCAGACGTGCCTCGGATGCAGCACGCGAGGCGTCGGCAGACTGAGCCTGAGCCGCGAGCTGGCGTTTTCTTTCCTCACGATAGATGGCCGCGCGGGTCTGCAACTCATCAATCGATTCATCGAAAGACGTGACGACGGTCTCGAGCCTTTTTATTTCGGTCTGAGCATCGGCCTGTTGAAGTTCGAGATCAAGGAGACGGATGCCGTCAACAAGAGGATCCTCAAGAGAGCCCAGTGGATCGCCTTGCGCAACCTGGGCGCCCAGCGGCCTGGAAATCAATTCAATTTTGCCAGCGATGGGAGCGCGTATCGTCGTCAAACGGGCATTTATGAACGCATTCGCACTCGCGCCGCTAAGCTGCTCCCCAAGCACCACATAAAGAGCACCGCAGATCAGCAACAAACCGAATCCGATCTTTATGAGCTTCATGTTTCCTCCTCCGCATCTACCTAACAAAACGTACGGCCGGGGATCGGTTCACCCTGCTTGAGAAAACCCGCTCCCAGAGTTAGCGCGCGGTTAAATGACAACCGGCGCATATAGACTTTGACCTATCAAACCACCGAGCGCTAAACGTGTCTCAGGTCAAAACTTGCCCGCGAGTTTTTGTGGAGCGCTCGCTTTGCACGATTATCGACAGGCAAAGGGCGAGAATGCGTGCGACGATCACCGAGAGGAGGTGGCTCGGCGAGCGTCATGGATAGATCGAGAAGTTCGGGAGACGCGACTAGGGTCGTTCGATACGCCGCGCGAATTTTGTCCAGATCGACAGCAATAAAATCGCGACGCCGCCGGTCGCTATACCGATTATTGCCTGAATAAACGCGGTGGCCAGCCAATTCGTCACGGAGGGGACAATCACCAGGGTTTGTTCTATCCTTGATGCGACTGTTTCGATCAGATGTTCAGGCTGATGCCATCCCATCCCCGCCAGGCTGTGTACGATAATGCTTCCGCCTACCCAGAGCATCGCCGCCGTTCCGACGATTGCCAGTGCCTTGAGAAGAAACGGTACACCTTTGACCAGCCCGGCACCGACCGTCCTTGACAAAGGTCCCCGGACTTCGTCAGGTGCAATCCGACGTCATCTGCTTTGACAATGAGCGCGACCACGCCATAAACTGCTGCGGTGAGCAGGATGCCAACCGCCGCCAGGACCCCTGCCTGGGTATAGATGCCGGAGGAGGAGACACCAGCCAGTGTCAGCGCCATGATCTCGGCCGAGAGGATAAAGTCGGTACGGATCGCGCCTGCGACCTTGCGGTTTTCCAGATCTGTTGCATCAAGCGCCGCGTTGTCGTCCGGACCGTGTTCCGGGGCATGAGCGAAAAATGCCTCATGTAGCTTCTCCGCGCCTTCGTAGCTCAAGTATATGCCACCGATCATCAGGAGCGGTGTGATGAGCCAGGGAGCGAAATATCCGAGGACGAGAGCGATGGGCAGGAGGAAGATCAGCTTGTTTTTAAGCGATCCAAGCGCAATTTTGCCAATGATCGGCAGTTCACGCGCGGGAGCCAGACCGACGACGTAGGCCGGCGTGACGGCGGTGTCGTCGATCACGACACCTGCCGCCTTCACACTGGCTTTGGCAGTCTGGGTTGCGACGTCGTCGAGGGACGCGGAGGCAGCCTTAGCTATCGCTGCCACGTCGTCAAACAATGCGATCAATCCGGTAGCCAATTTAACTCCTGAACAGGTTCAGCGTTGTCCGTGATTTGGGGCCGTTGCACAGAATGGAGAGTAAAGGTTGCTCGATATATCACAGCCATCCTGTCTTCTTGAACCGGTAATAAAGTATCGCGCAAAGGGTGATGATTACGGCGATCACGACATAATAGCCGTATTCCGATTTCAGTTCCGGCATGTGCTCGAAGTTCATTCCATAAATGCCGGCGATCGCCGTTGGGACAGCCAGGATCGCGGCCCAGGCTGCAAGCTGGCGGGTGATCATACCCTGGCGCTGCTGTTCAAGCAGGTTCGAGGCCTCGAACACGGAAGTGATAACTTCCCGCAAGCCTGACATCATGAATTCGACGCGCCGTACATGGTCAAGCACGTCCCGAAAATAGGCTTTGGCGTTCTCGTCAATACAGGGCAGCTCCAGATTGGCGAGCTTGCCAGCGACCTCCTCCATCGGGCCCAGAATGCGCTGAAAGCGGATCACCTGCCGTCGCATGCGGAAAAGCCGTCTGATCTGCTCCCTTTCGAGAAATGCAATCAGCATGTGCTTTTCCATCTCAAGCACCTTGTCCTCCAGCGTCTCGACCATCGGCAGATAACCGTCGACGACGAAATCGATGATACCGTGCAGGACATAGTCCGGGCCATGTTCGAGGAGTTGCGGAGACTGTTCGAGATGCTCCCTCAATTCCTTGTGGGAGCGTGCCGAACCATGCCGGACCGAAATCACATGGTGCCGTCCGACGAAAATACAGGTTTCGCCATAGGCAATCTTGTCGCCCTCAAGATGAGCGGTCTTGATGATGACGAAGAGCTGATTGCCGTACACCTCAACTTTCGGCACCTGCCTCCCGTTCAGTGCGTCTTCGACGGCAAGCGGATGCAGGTCAAACATCGACTTCAGGCTCGCCATTTCCTCGACGGTCGGGTCGGTGATACCGATCCAGGCAAACTCGCCGTCCCTCTCGGGGAACGGTCGGCCAGTCAAGGGGAGTTCTTCGGCACGCTTGCCAAGGCGGTAGATGTAGGAAGCTATAACTGTCATGAAAACCGCAGTGAGTTAACCGTCATGATTTGGTATTCTGATATCGTAGTGACAAGATGGAACGGGCGATATCCTATCCGTAGCGAATCTGCACACCAGCGTCATTGGCAGAATCGCAGCGTCACGGCGCGTCCATCGAATGTAAGTTTGCCGTCACTGGAACAGTCCGCGCTGCACACCGTTATAAACCGGCGCTGCAAAGGGTGGCGTTGGAGATGGTTTGCATGAACAGTCGCATTTGCATTATCGGTTCGGGGCCTACCGGAATCTTTTCCCTTCAGCGACTTATTCATTCTCCTTCCCCAATGAGTATTACTGTCTTTGAAGCAGAAATGCTGGCGGGGAAGGGAACGCCCTATCTTCCCGGCTCAAATGATCCTGTCATGCTTTCCAACATTCCGAGCATCGAGATACCGCCGTTGCCGCTGTCACTGGTGGAATGGCTATCTCGCCAGGAAGACGATTATCTTAACCGTTTTGCCATTGTGCGCGATGCCATCAGCGAGCGTGCGTTTTACCCGAGGTTGGTTCTCGGTGATTATTTTCAAGAGCAGTTCAGTGCGCTTGTGGATTATGGAGTCGAGAAAGGTCACCAGATCGATATCCGCCCCGGGCACCGCGTCAGTGATATATCGCTCGACGTCGACCATATCCGAATTTGCGTCGAAAGCCCTGACGGAAAGTTCGACGCGATCTATGACCACGTCGTGATGGCAACGGGCCATAATTGGCCTGATAAGACCGAAGTGCAGCCAGGCTACTTTGCGTCTCCATGGCCCGCTTCCGCGCTCAAAAGTTCCTGCTATGGAAGGCTTGGGATACTTGGGACGTCGCTCAGTAGTATCGACGCGCTTTTGACCGTCGCGGTATCCTGCGGCTCGTTTGTTTATGACGACACGGGAACAATGAGGTTTCACGCATCCACCGGGCACGAAAACTTCACAGCCGTGATGATGTCCCGCAAGGGACTGTTACCGGAGGCGGATTTCTATTGCCCGCTTCCCTACCGGACACCGAGTGTTTGCACGCAGGAAGCTGTCAATGGAGAAATCGAGATTGGCTCTGCCGGTTTGCTCGACAGGGTTTTCGAGCTCTTCAAGCGGGAAATCGCGACCGCCGATCCTGACTACGCAGCCGAAATAGGGCTAAATTGCCTGACGGCAGACACCTTTGCTGACGCATATTACTCTCGCCGGTCGGGAGTGGATCCGTTTGTCTGGGCAGCAGCAAACCTAGCCGAAGTCGAACGCAACGCAGAGCAGCGATTCACTGTGCCTTGGCGCTACGCCATACTCATCACACATGAAATCATCGCCAGAGCAATCCCGCACCTGGACACGCGTGACCTAGCGCGGTTCAACCGATCGTTTAAAAGTATATTCATCGATGAATATGCGACCGTACCCCACCTTTCGATCAAGCGTTTGCTTGCGCTTCGAAACGCTGGCAGGTTGGAAATTATCGCGCTGGGAGAAGATTACGCAATAGACACGTGTGGCCTTGCGCGGGGCGCCAGAGTGACCACGGCCGGCTCGGAAGAAGTCTTCGAAAGTTTCATCGATGCGACCGGCCAAACGGCGTTATCGGCACGGGACCTGCCGTTTCCTTCGCTCGTGAAGCAGGCAGCTGTCAAACCGGCTGTCACGCGCGTGGCTTCGACTGGATTAATAGCCGATACGACAGGCCACAACTTCAAGAGGACCGGCGGTATCGAGGTCGACGAATGCTATCGTCCACGCGATACCGGCTTGTTATCCAACCGGCTTTATTGCGTGGCGATACCATTCCTGTTGCATAAGAACCCCTTTGTACAGGGTATCACCAGCGCCGCTGAGTTAGGGCAGGCGGCCGCGCAGGCTATCCTCGACGATATTCGGGCGACGACAGCCGACTTGCTGCTCACAGCCTGACATAGCGGACAGAATAGATATGACGGTCACTTTTCGCTCAAAACACGTTATTGGGAAAGTCGCTGAGATCTGGCGTTTCCCGGTAAGCTCGCTTGGTGGAGAACGATGCAAACGCGCAGAAATAGAGCCAGCGGGCATCGTCGGCGACAGGCGTTTTGCGCTGTTCGACAATGTATCCGGCGTCGCCGCAGCGCCGGAAAAAGACGTTCGATGGCGGCCGGCACTTTTCCTCCGCAGCGCCATTGATGATGGCGGTGTGCGGATCACGTTTCCAACTGGGTGTAATTTCTATATTGAAGATCCTCAATTGGGACTGGAACTTTCGAAGTATTTTGGCTTTGACGTCGGTATCGGAAGTTACATCGATGCTGACCCGCTTGCCCCTTCTCTTCCCACCGTTGAGAACCGATACTCGAGATCGGCACTTCACTTGGTCACCACTTCGTCACTGGCCGAGCTTCAACAAATGTTATCGGATAGTACGGTTGACCGTTTGCGCTTTCGGCCAAATATTCTACTCGAAACCAGTAATGTGACAGGTTTTGCTGAGTTTCAATGGATCGGTAAGGTCATTAGTTTCGGGCTGGCGGAGGTCGAGGTGACAGACCTCACAAAACGGTGCGGAATGATCCTTGCCGCACAGCCTGATCTGCCGGAACAGCCGGAGATTCTCAGAACGGTATTGAGAAAAGCAGGTCGCGCATTCGGGGTTTATTGCGAACCTGTCAAAATAGGAAATATCGAAACCGGCCAGCGCGCAGAGTTGATTTCCGACTAGTCATTCCAAGGGTCGATTTCCAGGGATTAAAAGCAGGCCGAAAACCCTATAAATTATGCGGTATTTTACGCCATTTCTTCTCTTCAGTAGCGCGACATTGGCTTTTGGTCATTCCGCCATCGATGGCGTCTTGAACTGGTCGCCCGGCGCAGATGGTAAGCCGAGGTTGTTCCGGAGCTTGATGACAAGACTGTCGGGGTTGAGACTTCTCCGAACGCGCGTCCTGTAGTAGAAGAAAAGGCAGCGGTCCGAGAAGGCGAAGTCTCGCAGGCGGAGCCTCCGGCAAGGCAGTTGAACCGCCTTGATGAACTGAGGCAGGAGCGCGAAGACAAGCGCGATCGAGACGACCAGGAACGGTAAGATGAACGGAAAAAGCCTGCTTCACATGTACCACGAGCAGAAATTGGCGGACGAGTTTGCGCGTGATCGCAATCCTGAGGTGCCAGCGATTTTTGTTGCGGTCGCACTGTTCGTGGTGGGTGCAGCGCTCGACACCGCTTGGGTCTACCTACAGCAATGGTATCACGTCGCCACCAGCTACTGGCCGTTCCGATGAATAATGAAAGCCGGGTTAGCCCTGCTTTCTGATTTCGAACGCACGAGAGCCCTCGATTGCAGACGGACGACCCTCCTTCGTACAGTTTTACCACGCAAGTCGTGATGCCTCGCGTGGGATCCACAATGATCACAACCGCTTACGTCATCGACGCCAAAGGCCTTTTGGTGACGCAGGCAGGATCCGTCCGTCTCATCCCGTGGACCTCTATTCGGTTCATACACGTTCACGTAACGAGTGGGGTCGGCTCCACCGGTTTTCCCGTCTACAGCGCCCGTTTGCGGATGCTCTTCGCGTCGAGGGAGATATCCTCGCTGCATTGGCAGGGAGAGGCACGTACCGATCAATCAGCCGGCTACGTTCGCTTCATGGAAGAACTTATTCCATTTGCAATCGCCCGTAACCCGCGGATTCGCCTCCGACACGGTGGCGACCCTATGCTCGAGGCAGCGATCCCGACGGTGCTCTTTCTCGTCTCCATGCCATTCTTGTTGATACCGTTCTTGATCGTTAAACCGCTTGGTGCTCTTGTTTCCGGCTTCAAATTTTCCGGGTTGAACAAATTCGGAACCAGGCCCGTAGTTGCTGCGATCATCGCGGGGCTTGGTGTGGCGCTCAACATGCTTCCCTGGTCGACCGGCAAGCAGTTCAGGGTCGACGATCTGCCAACCGCAGAACTTCCGCCGAAATATCGGAAAGCTCGCGTCTCATCTCATGTGGGATGAAAGCGCGGGTAGTTCCATAATAGAGCTTAGCCCGAGGGAGTCTGGAAACGTTCATGCTGACAGTTGCAGTCGGGAGCAATGGACGGTCGGTCGAAAACTGGTTCGCCGATTATCGGTGCTCATCATTATGGCTTCGGCTCGATGTCACTGCTCAAGCTGTGAAACCAGCGCCTGCATGTTCACACGCAGTCCGTCAGGATCGTAATTGATCTCGACGCCCCCGTTCCCAGGAGGCCCATGCGGATCAGAACATCGGGTGAGGCAGATCTTATCCGCCACGGGCGTGGGACACCAGCAGGGGCACGACTTCGCGCTCAAGCCGCTCGACAGACCAGCTGTGCACAGGAGCGGATACGACGATGGCTCCCGCCGGACGACCCTCTGGCCCTGGTACCGCAGCGGCAACATTTACCTCGTCGCGGATCGACTGGCGATCCGTGAAGGCCACGCCTCGAACGCTTGCCTCCAGAATCTCTGTGCGGATTTCGTCCTTGTTCGTAACGGTAAAGGGAGTACCGGGCTGGACGGGGCTTTCCGAAAGAATTCTGTCAATCTCTCCAGGTGGCAGCCACGACAGGATCGCCCGACCACCGGAGGATGAAACGGCTGGAAGTCGCCTGCCCGGATAGGCGGTTCTGAAAGCCGGTTGTGGTCGGCTTTGAACATGCAGCAGGTGGATGATTTCCGTGCCATCCAGGATGCAGAAGGAACAACGCAGCCCGCATTCTTCCCGCAGCCTTATAAGCCGAGGCCATACCGACCGGAGCAACGCGTTTCCCATCTGGAAACGATAAAGAAGATCAAGCGCCCGCTCCGAGACATGGAAAGCGCGTTTGGGCTGATCTTTCTTCAGATAGCCCAGTCCCGCCAGCGTATCTGTAATGCGCTGGACAGTCGGCACCGGAAAGCCAGTCTGCTGTGAAAGTTGCGTCAGGGTGAGCAGCGGCGTTTGTGGGTGGAAAAACTGCAATAAATGCAGGCTTTTGGAAACTGCGGTCACCGCGAGCGGATCATTCTCGTCGTCGACCAGCGGCCACAGCGTGCGTGGATTTGGCTCGAGGTTGGCCGGGCGTACCGCCCGTGTCACCATCAACTCCCCCATGCGTGAGACGGTTTCGCAAAGTTGCCCGGTCACCGTGCCTGCTGCCTCTGTGTCTACAGGACCGGAAAGCGAAATCGCAGCAAGCGGCTGGCCGGCTGCATCGCGAAAAGCGGTCGCAATGACTTGGCGGGATCCGCCTTCGACAGTACCGTCAAAGGAAAATCCCATGCTGCGCTCAGAGGCTATCCGCTCGCGCAGCAAACCCGCGTCGCCTGTCCATGTTGCCAGAAATGTATCGAGTGTTGTCGCATCCATAAGAGACAACAGCGCCCGGCCTGGCGCGGTCTCGGCAAGTGCGACGCGGCTGCCAACCGGGGCAAGTGCCAGGGATGCGGCGGGTGAGGGGACCCGGGCCAGCGTAACGGCGGTCTTGCCGTCGAGGAGCCAGAGGTCGGTGCTGAGGCCGGTGCGTGCATTCAGTTCGACGACCAGCGGCATCACGAGATCGATCAACTCGTTGCTGTAAAGATAGACATGTGCGGGATAACACGCCCGGTGCCCGAGAGAAAGGACACCGCTCAGTGCGTCGCGTTCAAGCCAATGGGATTTGACAAGTGTATGAACCAGACGCTGGGCGCTGGATCTGTTCATCGCGCCTCGCCTCGCAACATCGGCAATTCTCAGTTCAGGCGTTTCCGGCCCGAACATCTCAAGAACGGCAAATGCCTTCTCCAGCGCGGCAATACGGGCCCGGTGATCGAACCCTTCTGAGGGTTTGGTAAAATTCATTTTGCGACGCAGCAAGATCGTTGACAAGGCTTTCAACGAACCTATAATCGATAGTCGAGAATAGCAATCGCATCGCGGTAAAATAATCCTAAGGGGAACGCCTTGCACTCTATGTCAATCGGAATGACGTCATAGTCAGCTATGCCCACATGCTCGCCATGTGACGGTAAGCTGAACCTTGCAAGCCTGTCGCGTTGCGGTCTCACAGCCGCAGTTGCGCAAGGTATTGCAGTCGTATGTTTCGCCGCACCTTTGCGGCGGTACAAGTGCTCTTCGCTGCGCAAACTTTGAGGGATCGCAGCGACATTATCGAAAACGGTCCGGATCGGAAGGGTGCCGTGCGCTTGCGTGCGGGCCAATGCCCGCGCGTTTCGGTCGCTACCTGCCAAACAAAAAAGGGAACAGCGAAATCATGCACGCTCAGTTGACCAGAAAAGCAAGCCGGGCAAGAAGCCGGCTCGTTGCGGCGATCATCGCCCTTTCAGCCTGTGTTGCGGGCTTTGGAACGGATGCCTCGGCCACAACAATGATGGCCGTACCGCATTCTGGCCTGCGTATTCTCGATCCGATCATCACGACCGCTCATATCGTGCGCAATCACGGCTACATGATCTATGACACGCTGCTGGCGCTTGATGCCGATTTCAAACCGCAGCCCCAGATGGCTGACTACACTGTTTCGGATGACAAGCTGACCTATACATTCACGCTGCGCGACGGTCTGAAATGGCACGACGGCACACCTGTGACAGCAGAAGACTGCATTGCCTCGCTTCAGCGCTGGGGCAAGCGGGATACTTCCGGTCAGATCCTCTTCGACAAGACAGAAAGCCTGACGGCTACGGACGACAGGACCTTTGTTTTCAAGCTGAAGGAACCCTTCGGCTTCTTACCCGACGTTCTGGCCAAGCCGTCTTCGGTCGTGCCGTTCATGATGCCGAAACGTATTGCCGCAACCCCGGCCGATACCGCCATTACCGAATTTGTCGGTTCCGGCCCCTTCAGGTTCGTCACGGCCGAGTACCAGCCGGGCGTCAAGGCGGTCTATGAAAAATTCACCGATTACGTACCGCGCAACGAGCCTGCGAGCTGGCTGGCCGGCGGAAAGGTGGTCAAGGTCGACCGTGTGGAATGGTTGAGCATGCCCGATGCCCAGACCGCAATCAACGCTATCCAGTCCGGGGAGATCGACTATATCGAAGCTCCGCCGGTTGATCTTCTACCACTTGTCGAGAGCAATGACGAACTGACCGTCAAGACGCTAAACACGCTTGGCTCGCAGACCATGGGCCGCATGAATTTCCTCTACCCGCCATTCGATAACAAGAAGATCCGCCAGGCTGCTCTCAAAGCGATGAACCAGAAGGATGTTCTCGACGCGCTGATCGGCAATCCGGACTACTACACCATCTGCGGCTCCGTCTTCGGCTGCGGTACGCCGCTTGAAGCACTGGCCGGTTCGGAAAGCCTGACCGGCGCGGGCGATATGGAAAGCGCAAAGGCACTCCTTAAGGAGGCCGGTTACGACGGAACTCCCGTTGTCATCCTTCAGCCAACCGACGTCGTGACCGTCAAGGCCCAGCCCGTCGTGGCGGCGGCTGCGCTGCGGGCTGCGGGCTTCAACGTCGAACTTCAGCCCATGGACTGGCAGACGCTCGTCACTCGCCGCGCCTCGCAGAAGCCGGTGGCTGAGGGTGGCTGGAACATGTTCTTCACCAACTGGATTGTGCCGGAAATCATGACGCCGCTTAACAATCCGATGTTGAACGGTCGCGGCGCCAAGGGATTTTTTGGCTGGCAGACGGACGAGAAGCTGGAAGCGTTGCGCGCCAAATACATCGCCGCGGCGACAGCTAAAGAGCAGAAGGCTGCGGCCGCCGAGCTTCAGGCCCATGCCATGGACGAGGTCAGCTACGTTCCGCTTGGCCAGTACAAGAACCCCTCCGTGTGGCGCAACCAGCTTTCCGGCTTCCTGGAATCGCCGGTTCCCGTGTTCTGGAACATCGAGAAAACAGAAGACTGAGCCTCGTGCAAGAACATGGCGGCATCCCGCGGATGCCGCTGCCCTGCCTGCCCAACCGACGTGAGGATGCTTATGCTCGCCTATACGTTCCGCCGAATTCTGGCCTCCGTTCCGGTAATGATCACGGTCGCCGTCTTCGTTTTTCTCCTGCTGCGCATAACGCCCGGCGATCCGGCCGCCATCATCGCCGGCGACATGGCCACGCCAGAGCAGCTTGAGAAAATCCGCGCTGCCCTCGGCCTCGACAAACCAATCGTCGTGCAATTCGTCTCGTGGTTCTGGTTGCTTCTCCAGGGCGACCTTGGCGTGTCGCTGATTTCCAATACGCCAGTCACTGCGATGATCGGCAAGCACATCGAACCGACCGTGAGCCTTGCGCTCGTCACGATCGTCCTGTCGGTGCTGATTGCCGTTCCACTTGGGGTCATCGCTGCGTGGCGCCACGGCACGTGGATCGACTATGCCGTCATGACGGTGTCGGTCGTCGGCTTCTCCGTGCCGGTTTTCGTGATCGGCTATATCCTCATCCAGGTCTTCGCCATCGACCTCAAGTGGTTTCCGGTGCAGGGCTTCCGGAGCATCACCAAGGGCGTCGGTCCTTTCGCGGAACGCGCCATTTTGCCGGCCCTCACACTTGCTTCCATTTATATCGCGCTGATCGCCCGCATGACACGCGCCTCCGTGCTCGAAGTGCTGGGCGAGGATTATGTGCGAACCGCCCGCGCAAAAGGGCTGAAGGAAAATACCGTCCTGTTCCGCCACGCGCTGCGCAATGCCGCGGTTCCTGTGCTCACCATTATCGGCACCGGCTTTGCGCTGCTTATTTCCGGCGTCGTGGTAACGGAGAGCGTATTCAACATTCCCGGCATTGGAAGGCTCACGGTCGATGCCATTCTTGCCCGCGATTACCCTGTCATTCAGGGCATGATCCTGCTGACAAGCGGTATCTATGTGATGGTCAATCTCCTCATCGACCTCTCCTACTCCTTCTTCGATCCGAGGATACGGTACTGATGGCCAATTCCACGCTTTTTGGTGCCGCCATGCGGCTGCCCGTTTTCGCCGGCAGAAAAAAACGCGGACAAGCTGTCCTCGTCCCTGCCATCGCGCTTGCAATTCTTATCCTGATCATTCTCATGGCTGTTCTCGCGCCATGGCTTGCTCCGCATGATCCCGTGGCCATGACGCCCTCTGCCCGCCTCAAGCCCGCCAGCGATATCTACCCGCTCGGTTCCGATGCCTACGGACGGGACCTGCTGTCGCGTGTGCTCTACGGGGCTCGCATCTCCCTTTTTATTGGTATCGGAGCGACTGTCATCTCGGTGGCTGTCGGACTGGGGATTGGCCTGGTCTCGGGCTTCTTTCGGTTCCTCGACACCGTGGTCATGCGGATCATGGACGCACTGATGGCAATTCCAAGCCTGCTGCTCGCCATCGCCGTGGTTTCGCTCACCGGGGCAAATATCTGGACCGTCATGTTCGCCATTACTGTCCCGGAAATTCCTCGTGTGGTGCGTCTTGTTCGCTCGGTGGTGCTGACTGCACGCGAAGAGCCCTACGTCGAGGCCGCGATCGCTGCCGGTTCGGGCCTTCCGAAAATCCTCTGGCGGCATCTGATGCCGAATACCCTGGCGCCGCTCATCGTGCAGGCCACCTATGTCTGCGCCTCGGCGATCCTTACAGAAGCGATCCTGTCTTTCCTCGGGGCTGGTGTCTCCACGGAAATACCGACATGGGGAAATATCATGGCCGAGGGACGCGCCTATTTCCAGATCAATCCGCAACTGATCTTCTGGCCAGGTCTGGTGCTCTCGCTCTGCATTCTATCCATCAACCTTCTCGGTGATACGGCGCGCGATCTGCTCGATCCGCGCATGAAGAAAAGGGAGGCCGCGAAATGACGGCTGTTGCATTCGATCCCGCCACCGCGTCCGAAGTATTGCGCGTCGAGAACCTCGTCATCCGCCTGACCGGAGACGATGACAGCGTGCCGGTCCTCAACGGCATTTCGATCACCATCCGAGCCGGAGAAACTGTGTGCCTTGTGGGCGAGAGCGGTTCTGGCAAATCGGTGACCTCGCTCGCTACGATGGGGCTCCTGCCGCGAAATTCTCTTGAACCTGCAGGGGGTACAATCCTCTTTGAAGGTGAAGACCTCCTCAAGGCCGACGCCGGTCGCATGCGGGCACTGCGCTCGAAAAATATTGCCATGATTTTCCAGGAGCCGATGACAGCACTCAACCCGGTGCTGACGGTTGGCAGGCAGATTTGCGAGGTGCTTCAGGAGCACACGACGCTTTCAGCAAGAGAGCAGAAGATCGCCGTTCTTGAGATGATGCGGGAAGTGCATCTGCCCGATGTCGAGCGGATATTCGCAGCCTATCCCCATCAGCTCTCGGGTGGACAGCGCCAGCGTATCATGATCGCCATGGCCTTGATCCTCAAACCCAGACTGCTGATCGCCGACGAACCGACCACAGCCCTTGATGTGACGACCCAGAAGCAGATCCTCAAGCTCATCAATGAACTTCAGGAAAAGCAGGGTACCGCCGTTCTCTTTATAACCCACGACATGGGCGTAGTGGCCGAGATTGCAGACACCGTCTACGTCATGAACCGTGGCAATCTCGTCGAGAGTGGTCCGGTCGACACGATTTTAAGAGCGCCGGAAATGGACTATACCCGCACGCTTCTTTCTTCCGTGCCAAGCCTTCAACCGCGCGAGCCGCGCCCCGCCCTCTCGGACGAGGTCGTGCTCTCGGCCTCGGAGCTTGAGAAGGTGTATGGCAAAAAAGGCTTTTTCGGAAAAACCGCGGCCGGAACAAAAGCCGCGACGGATGTGTCCTTCACACTGAAGAAGGGTCGTACTCTCGGTATCGTCGGTGAAAGCGGCTCTGGCAAGTCGACCGTCGCTCGCTGTATTATGCGGCTGATCGATCCCACCTCCGGCTCGATCCGCATTTCCGGACAGGAAATCGCCGATTTCTCCCGCCGGACCCTGCAGCCATATCGCCAGCATATCCAGATGGTGTTTCAGGATCCCTATCGCTCGCTCAACCCGCGTATCACGGTGGGGGAAAGCATCATTGAAGGGCCAGTAAATTACGGTACGCCGAGGCGGGACGCCCTGAAGCGAGCGCGCGAACTTCTCGCAATCGTCGGCCTGCCCCCGGATGCAGTGGGCCGCTATCCTCACCAGTTCTCAGGCGGCCAGCGCCAGCGCATCGCGATCGCCCGTGCCGTTGCCATGAACCCGAAGGTTCTCGTGGCCGACGAGGCAGTGTCGGCACTCGACGTATCGGTTCAGGCACAGGTACTCGACCTTCTTGCGGACTTGCAGGAAAAGCTCGGTATTTCCATCCTGTTCATCACGCATGATCTTCGCGTTGCCGCCCAGATATGTGACGACGTGATCGTTATGCAGAAAGGTCGCATTGTGGAATATGCCAGCGGCTACGAAGTGCTCACCAGTCCGGTTCATGCATACACCCGCCAGCTTATCGATGCCGCCCCGGGGCGGCATTGGGATTTCGCCAATTTCCGGCCGCTTGCCCCCGAAGCTGCATAATTTCCAGGAGAATGACCGATGACGTCCCGGCGTGTCGCCTTTGCCGGTTTCATTCATGAGACCAATACATTTGCTCCCACCAAAGCCACTTATGACGCCTTTCTGAAGGGATCCGGCCATCTGCCGCTCTGCCGCGGCGAGGAGATGATCGCTCTCGTCCGGGGCGCAAATACCGGTATCGAGGGCGCGCTCGATTACGCCCGGCAAGCAAACTGGGAAGTTGTTCCTATACTGCGGGCAAGCGCCGTTCCTTCTGCTCATGTTACCGAGGATGCTTTCGAGCGCATTGCCGGTGAGATCGTTGCCGGCATCGTGGCAGCGCTGCCCGTCGACGGAATCTACCTCGATCTTCATGGAGCCATGGTCTGTGAACATCTGGACGATGGCGAGGGCGAACTTCTCGCCCGCATCAAAAGCGCAGTCGGCCACGACATCCCCGTCGCTGTCAGTCTCGACCTGCACGGCAACATAACCAGGCGGTCGGTCGACGACGCCGATGTCATGATCGGCTACCGCACCTATCCGCATGTGGACATGGCCCTGACTGGCAAACGTGCCGCGGGTTTGCTTGACCGCCTGATGGATGGTGAGCGTTTTGCGAAGTCCTATTGTCAGATCGACTATCTGATCCCCATATCGTGGCAATGTACTGAGATGGAGCCGGCGCAATCCATCTACGCCCGCCTCGCAGGACTGGAGGAAGAGAAAACAATTGTCTCACTCTCCTTCTTTCCCGGCTTCCCGGCTGCCGATTTCAACGATTGCGGTGCGACTGTTCTCTCCTATGGAACGACGCAGGAAGCAGCTGATCTTGCCGCCGACGAGCTGAAGGCCCTGATCGACGCCAGCGAGCCCGCCTTTGCCGGGCGCGTCTACAGCGCTGATGAGGGCGTAAAGGAGGCAATACGTCTTGCCGCAAACGCCGCAAAGCCTGTCGTGCTTGCGGATACTCAGGACAATCCCGGGGCCGGTGGCGATTCCGATACGACCGGAATGCTGCGGGCTCTCATCGACAACGGTGCACAGAACGCAGCACTTGGCCTGCTCTATGACCCTGAGGCTGCGCTGGCAGCACAGGCAGCAGGCGTCGGCGCAACGATCCGCATCGCGCTCGGTGGAAAATCCGGCATTCCCGGTGACGAGCCGCTTGAGGCCGAGTTCATCGTCGAAGCATTGTCCGACGGGTTGACACGCGTCACCGGTCCCTACTACGGCGACACCCTGATGCGGCTTGGACCTTCAGCGTGCCTCAGGATCGGTGGCGTTCGCGTAGCCGTAGCCTCTCACAAGGTGCAGATGGCCGACCGCGGCCTGTTCCGTTATCTCGGCATTGAGCCGGAAACGTCGAGCATTCTCGTCAACAAGAGCTCGGTGCACTTCCGCGCAGATTTCGAACCGTTTGCCGAGACAATTCTCGTTTGTGCCGCACCCGGTCCAATGGCCGTTGACCCGGCTGCCCTTCCATGGAGGAGGCTTCGCCCGGGCGTCCGCCTCTCCCCTCTCTCTGCCGCCCTCTCCTGATCCGTCACTTTTTTGAATTCAAGGATACAGCAATGCCCGTTATCGAGAAAATTGCCGCCTGGCACGATGAAATGACTGCCCTTCGCCGTGATATTCACGGTCATCCGGAAATCGGTTTTGAGGAGATACGAACTTCCGCCATCGTTGCCGACAAGCTGGTGAGCTACGGCATCGAGGTGCATCGCGGCATCGGCAAGACCGGCGTTGTCGGCGTTTTGAAGGGGGCTAAGGGGAGGGGGCGTACCATCGGCCTGCGTGCCGACATGGACGCGCTGCCGATGGAGGAGCGTACCAACCTGCCTTACTCGTCGAAAATCGCGAACCGCTTCCACGGCTGCGGCCATGACGGTCACACGACCATGTTACTTGGTGCCGCGCGATACCTCGCCGAAACCCGCAATTTTGCCGGCACGGCCGTATTCATTTTTCAGCCCGGCGAAGAAGGCTGCGGAGGGGCTCGCGCCATGCTTGCAGACGGCCTGTTTGAACGTTTCCCCTGTGACGAGCTCTACGGGTTGCACAATATGCCGAACGAGGAGCCGAACAAGATCGGCATCAAGCCGGGCACCGCAATGGCCGGCGCTGATTTCTTCGATTTTCACATCAAGGGACGCGGCAGCCACGGTGCGCGTCCCGAAGGGTCGAAGGATCCCGTCATTGTCGCAACTCACCTGGTCTCGGCTCTGCAATCGATCGTGTCGCGCAACATTTCTCCACTTCGGTCAGCCGTGGTGTCGGTCACGCAGATTCATGCCGGCTCCGCCTATAATGTCGTTCCGGAAGAGGCGACAGTCTCCGGCACGGTGCGTTATCTCGACCGCGAGGTGAATGAACAGATCCGTGAGCGTATGCGCACCATCGCAGCCGGCCTTGCCGCGTCTTTCGAAGTCGAAATTGTAACAGACATTCGCAATGTTTTCGACGTCCTCATCAATACGGAAGAACTTGTAGAGGGCTTCGCTGATGCCGCCCGCGACATCGTGGGTGCAGATCTTGTCTATACGAAGGACGAGCCTGTCATGGGCAGCGAGGACTTTGCCGATATGCTCTACAAGGTGCCCGGCGTCTACTGCACCGTTGGCCATGCCGGATCGGTACAGCTGCACAATCCGGGCTTTGTTCTGGATGACAATATTCTGCCGGTTGGTGCGAGCCTTCTGGCGCGTGTCGTCGAAAAACGTCTGGCCGCCTGACGCCCATGCCCTGCCACAAGATCGGGATTGCTCCCTCCCTTGAGCGCGGGCGTCCCGTCACGATGAAACGAGCCCCCTATTATGGATTTCACCAAACTTCCCCTTGATATAGACGCCATGCTGAAGCGTCTCAGGCCCTGGATAGAATGCGAAAGCCCGACATTCGATGCTGCAGCCGTGGATCGCATGATGGATCTTGCTGCCACCGATTTCGCAACGATCGGTGCCACAATAGAACGAATCCCCGGCCGTAAGGGACTTGGCGGCAGCCTGCGTGCGCGTTTTGGCGACAAGCACGGCACGCCTGGAATTCTCGTCTCCGGTCATCTCGATACGGTTCACCCGGTTGGCACGCTGAAAGAACTCCCGTTTCGTATCGAGAATACACGTGCCTACGGCCCGGGCATACTCGACATGAAGGGTGGCAATTTTCTGGTACTGGAAGCAATGAGGCAGCTTCTGAACACGGGCATCGGCACCCGCCTGCCGGTCACCGTCTTGCTGACCCCCGACGAAGAGATCGGCACACCCTCAACGCGGGACCTGATCGAGGCTGAGGCCCGGCGTAACAAATACGTGCTGGTTCCCGAACCGGCACGGGAGGAGAACGGCGTGGTCACCGGTCGCTATGCCATCGCCCGCTACAACCTGATGGCCCGTGGCACACCCTCGCATGCCGGCGTATCGCCGAAATCCGGCCGGTCTGCAATTCGTGAAATGGCCCGCAGGGTAATTGAGATAGATGAAATGAGCGACGACGACTGCACTTTTTCCGTTGGCGTCATGCATGGCGGGCAATGGGTCAATTGTGTCTCTTCGCTGTGCACGGCCGAGGCACTGTCCATGGCGAAAACCGATGACGATCTCGCGTCCGGTGTCGCCCGAATGCTTAATTTGTCAGGGGTGGAAAACGAGGTGGAGTTCTCGGTCACCTGCGGCGTCACCAGACCCGTCTGGCCACCGGACCGTCCGGAAACCATGGCGCTTTACGAAAAGGCTCGTTTGCTTGCCGACAGTCTTGGGGTTTGCCTTCCCCACGGCAGTTCAGGCGGCGGTTCCGACGGCAATTTTACGGGCGCGCTCGGCATTGCCACGCTCTGTGGCCTGGGGCTGCGTGGCGCAGGTTATCACACCCTCGAAGAGCACATCGAAATTGACAGCCTGATTGATCGCGGCAGGCTGATGGCCGGTCTTCTGGCGACGCTGGATTGAGGACAGAGTAATGACAGGCGACATCACCCGGCTCTCCGCAGCCGCGCTTTCCAGGGCAATCCACCTGCGGCAGGTTTCCTGCCTCTCCGTGATGGAAGCCTATCTCGATCGCATCGACAGTCTCAATCCGGCCGTGAATGCGATCGTCTTTCGTCGACCAAGCACAGAGTTGCTGGAGGAGGCGCGCGCCTGTGACCGGGAACTTGAGGAAGGGCGCTCGCGCGGATGGATGCACGGGTTCCCCCAGGCGGTAAAAGATCTCTCCGAAGTTCAGGGCCTGCCGTGCTCCTGGGGGTCGCCGCTCTTTGACAATTTTGTTTCCACCGCCGACAGTCTCCATGTGGAACGTGTTCGCGCCACCGGCGCGATTTTCATTGGCAAGACCAACACGCCCGAATTTGGCCTTGGGTCCCATACGACCAACCCTGTCCATGGCCCAACCCGAAACCCCTATGACAGGACCAGAAGCGCCGGCGGTTCTTCCGGTGGCGCGGCGGCGGCGCTCGCATGCCGGATGCTGCCGGTCGCAGATGGCTCTGATATGATGGGCTCGCTGCGCAATCCTGCCGCCTTCAACAACGTTGTCGGCTTCCGGCCGAGTTTTGGGAGGGTTCCAGGCCCAAAAGGGAACGAGCTTTTCCTTGGCCAGCTTGCCACTTCAGGCCCCATGGGCAAGACGGTGGAGGACGCCGCTTTGCTTCTCGCAACACAGGCAGGTTATGACCGGCGCGACCCGCTATCCCTGGCGGACGAAAGTCTGGCAATCCGAGGTCCTGCAACGACACAGGGAATGAAAGTCGCCTGGTTTGGTGATTTCGGTGGATATCTTCCCTTTGAGCCCGGGGTTCTGGATGTTGATTGCAAGGCTCTCGCCGTCCTGGCGAACATGGGCTGCGATATCGATGAACTCGTGCCGGATTTCGAACTGCCGAAGCTCTGGGAAGCGTGGATGATATTGCGCAGTTTCAGCGTGACTCATGGCCTGCGCGCCTTTTATGACCAGCCCGAAACAAGGTCGCTTCTCAATCGGCAGCAGATGTTCGAATTCGGCATCGCGCTTTCGTGCAGTGCCGCCGATATCTTTAATGCGTCCGTCGTCCGGACAGCCTGGTACCAGTATCTCTGCAGATTGTTTGAACGGTACGATTTTATTTTGATGCCGAGTGCACAGGTATTCCCTTTCGATATCGATCTCTCGTGGCCGACCGAAATCGACGGAAAAGCCATGGACACCTATCATCGCTGGATGGAGGTCGTGATCGGTCCCACGCTGGCTGGACTTCCCGTGGCGGCCGTTCCCGCGGGATTCGGGGTTAACGGGTTGCCGACTGGTATACAGCTGGTGGGACCACCACGCAGTGACCGGGCAACCCTTGAATTTGCACTGGCGTATGAGCAGTCAGCTGATATCCGGACGGGTGATGCGGTCATGTAAACCCCTTTGGCGCTCCGGGGCTTTCTTTGAAGCGCGAGCCGGTCTGAGACGGATAGCTTATGCGGCTTGTAGCAAGTAATATCGTCTCGTTGGACCGGGTCCTGCGTTCAATTGCAGAGCCATGAGTATGGTTTCTGTTGCATCCCGGGCTTCCATCTGTTCGCAACAACAAATCTCTGTCATTGCCTGTAGCGGCTGAGGCGCTATCATGGGAATGCTGTGGGGCGCTAAGCTTTGGGAGGAGCGATACGTGAGACGGATGTGGCCAGATGAATTTGCCTTTCTGCTGGACGATGCGGAAGAGGTCGACTTGCATATTCCACCGGTGGCACATGAGGATGGATCGCCGGGAAAAACCATTTCCAGGAAGGCTTTGAAAGTTCGTATCAGCCAGCAGGACTTCGAGAAAATTTGGCCGCTTGCCGAGGCTCGCTATCGGTTGAACGGCAGGTTTGCGGGCAAGGCCATTACGCTGATCGCCAATAATCCCCATTACCAGAAGTGGCATCCCTCCGATGGCGGCAGTGTCGAAAGCGTGTCGGATAGCGGTCAAAAATATACCACGCCTTATGTGATCGTGCACTTTCTGCTGGATGATGTCCGCGAGCCTGTCGAGGTTTAGTTCACAGAGCCGGCTCTGCCGTCAGGTAGCCCGGCCTTTCATGGCGTCGAGATATTGGCGTTGCGGGAATAGTCTCTCGCTTCAAAGGCTCTCGCATATGATCGAACGATCGTTGAAGATTGAGGCAGCCATGGTATGAAAACGGGAGACGCGGCCGCTGGCCGCGTCCTTCGGGTTCAGAAGCCGCTTTTTGCAAGAAATGCCCTGCTGGCTGCCAGATCATCGAGAATGCTGCCAGTATTACGCGGATCGCGTTCCTGTTCGATGGTGATATAGCCGCCATAACCAAGTTCGGTCAGGAGGCTGCGGATGGCTGGATAGTCAATCGAGCCGCGGCCGATCGGACACATCACGCCCTTGGCGCAGGCCTCGAAGAAGCGGATGCGCTCCGCCATCACCTCCTGAAAGACCGCGGGGTCGATATCCTTGAAATGAATGTAGTCGACGCGATCCCAATAGCGGCGCAACGTGGCGACGGGGTCCATGCCGGAATAGGCCATATGGCCGGTATCGAGGCAGAGACCCGCAAGATCTGCGGGAATGTCCTCAACGATCTGCTGCAACTCATCGGCAAACTCGATGTAGCCGCCGGCATGGGGATGTAAGGTGGCGCGCACGCCATATTTGTCCCGGGCGAGCGTTGCGATGGCCCGGATGTTCTCGACCATGCCCCGCCAGGCGGTTTTATCGAGACGTGGCGCGCGGTCAAAATGTCCGGCGGCATAATCACGCTCGTCATGGCCCCAGTCCATCACCGTCAGATAGGGCGCGGAAAAACGTTGGCCCGCATGGGTTTCCGGCTTTGGCAGGCGCGTTATCAGCGCGCAGATCTCCTCAGTCTGGCGTAGCAGATTGTCGCGATTTCCGGGTGAGACCAGATCGTCGAAGATGGTGCCGGCGACGATCTTGAGGCCTCGTTCATCCAGCGCCTGCGAAACGCGCCTGAGGTCGAGCGGCAGATAACCGTAGGGGCCGAGTTCCAGACCGCCGAAACCGGCTGCTTTCGCTTCGTCCAGCACCCTTTCCCAATGGGGAAGATGCGGGTTCTTGACGTCGTCGACGCCCCAGCAGCAGGGAGCGGTGGTGATGGTGATCGGGTTGGTCATTTGCTCCTCATGGCGGCAGCGGCATCGGACTGTTCTCTAGCCCGGTGCAACGTCTCAGCGGTTGATGGCAGCCTGCAGGGCAACGATGGAGGGCCGGCTGTCCGTTTGGTGAATATGGTGAAATCCTCACTTGAAGGCTGACCCAGCCGGAGGAGGATTGATCTGGAATGCCCTTAAATCCATTATGCGAAATCGACCCAGGTGGCACCGGCATCGGCCGAACGAACGCAGTTTTCCAGCCAGCGAACGCCTTCTGTGCCGGCTGCGATGCCGGGATAGTGATGGGTCTTGAGAAAAGCCCTGTCACCGCGATTGGCCGCATCGATTGCCTGGGCGATCCAGAGGTAAATGTTCGACCAGCTATCACCGAGACCTTCGGTGTGCAGCGCGCCCATACGATCGATAGCAAGGCTCTCCTCTTCCAGATACGGCATGCCGTGATGCAGGATACGCTCCGGCTCGCCCTGAACCTGATAGATCAGCTGATCGGGACGCGAATCTGACCATTCAAGCGACGCCCTGGAGCCTATGAAGCGGTAACGCTGCGACCCCATATTGCCGGCATTGACGGAAGAAACCCACAGACGACCGCGTGCGCCATTATCATAATGCATGAGAACCGTCGCATGGTCCTCCAGCGGCGCCCGCGTCGGGATGAAGGCCTTCCGGTCGCACAGCAGTCGTTCCACCTTCATGTGCGGCAGCACGATTTCCGAGAGATAATAGAGATGCGTACCGATATCGCCGAGCACGAAGGTCGGGCCAGCGGTACGGGGATTGGTGCGCCATTTGACGGCCTCGCCTGCGCCCACATCGTCGCCGGCATTGAAGCCGTGGGTATATTGCAGATCGACGATGCGGATATCGCCCAGCATCCCCTTTTTGACCATGGCCGCCATCTGGTGCACCAGCGGATGGCCGGTATAGCCATAGGTGACGCCGACGATCAGTCCCTTCTGTTCGGCCAGCCGCGCCACCTCGTCACATTCTGCAACGGTGAAGAATAACGGTTTTTCGCAGATGACGTGCAGCCCGGCTTCAAGGCAGGCCTTGGTGATCTCGTAATGGGTAAAGTTGGGGGTGGCGATGGAGACGACGTCGATACCGTCTTTGCGCGCGGTTTCGCCAGCTATCAGTGCCCTGTAATCCGGGTAGCAGCGTTCCGCCGCCACGCCGAGATTGACGCCGAAATCGCGGCCCATTTCGGCATCGAGGTCGAAGGCACCGGCGACGAGCTGGTAATTGCCATCGCGCAGAGCGCCGGTGCGGTGCTTGTATCCTACCTGTCCCGTGCGGCCGCCGCCCACCATGGCCCAGCGCAGCGGTCGCGAAATCAGTCTTTCTCCATTGATCATGTCGATCGTCTTTCCGTCGGATGTTTCGAATGGCGTAGCCAGAGGCAGGTTCTGCCTGGGCACCGGCACCGGTTTTTCGCGTTATTTCTTGAAATAGAGCTCGATATAGTCCTGCATCTTGGCGCGCATGAACCGGCTCGATTCATCCGCCCTGTCTTCCCAGGCGAAGACGCAGGAGGTCATGATGCCGTCAAAACCGATTTCAGCGAGCGTGCCGAAGAAGTCGTCCCATGGCACTTCGCCCTGACCGATATTCAGGTGCTGGTGCACCCTTGCCTGTGTACCGGGCGGGTTGAGAATGTAGCGGAGCCCAGAACTTGCCCTGTGGTTGAAGGTGTCGCCCACATGCACATGGGCCAGCACGTCCTTGGCTTCCCGAAGCATCGCCTTGGTGTCGTCGCCGAAATAGAAGGTGTGTGGCGCGCAATAGAGGAATTTGACGTTCCTGGAGTTGACCGTGCGGATAATATCAAGCGCCGGCTGCAGCGTTTCGCACCAGTCTTCCGGATGCGGCTCGACATGCAGGCTGATGTTCTCGCGCTCGAAGATCGGTACCAGCTCTTCCATCGAGCGCCACCATGCATCCTCGCAGGCCTCGATCATCGAACCCGTATGGCAGCAATAACATGAGCCCTTGTCGGGATGCGGTCCGCGGCCGAACTCCGAGTTCATCGTGTCGACCTCAAGTTCGATTGCGATCTCGATAGCGCGTTTCCAGTGTTTGACCGCTGCCTGCCGCTCGGTTTCATCATTGGAGGCCCAGCGATACATTGGCAGCAGCGCGGCGATGCCGACATCGGCGTCTTTCAAAGCCTTCTTGAAGGACCTGATACGTTCGGGAAACACGCGCGGCGCCTTGAACCATTCGAGGAAATCGGCGCGCGGGCTGAGTTCGATCCAGTCGTAACCGAGCTCCTTAACTTTGGCGGGCAGCTCATCGAGGCTGGTGAAACGGTGCATGTGGGGGTCGATGGCGATTTTCATCGATCTTGATCCTTCTTATGTCTCGACTGGATGGCGAGGGCGGATGGCCGCAAAGGCAATGGACGCCATCACAAGCGACGCGGTTCGTATCGCGAAAGATTTCCTGAAAAATGCCATTGCTTCCTCCCCGCCCATCTTCCCGATGGGCCTGAATGACAGGCCGATTTATATCTTTCATTTTCGCGGAAATGGAATTTATATTTCATTTGGCGTTGCATTTCGTATCATTTCATGTCATTCATCAATGATACGATTGAGGGCGCCATGAATCGACCCACCATTGCCGATCTTGCGAGAGCCGCGGGCGTCAGCATCTCCACTGTCAACCGGCTGCTGCACGGTTCGAGCGCCGTACGTCAGGATACGATCGATCAGATTCTCAAGGCGGCGCAGGAGATCGGGTTTTATGGTCTGGGCACCATCAAGGACCGAAGGCGCGAGGCCTTGCCACATTACAGGCTGGGCTTCCTGCTGCAGCAATCCCACCGGCCGCTTTACCGCCTTTGGGGAGAAGGGATCGTCGCTGCCGCACATCAGAGGCTGGAAAGCGTCATCGAGCCGGACGTGGTTTTTGAGGACGATCTTTCACCGGAGGCCGTTTCCGCCAATCTCCTGAAGATGGGGCAGTCCTGCAACGCAATTGCGGTTGTGACTGCCGATCACCCGCTGGTGAGCCAGGCCATTGATGAGTTGCGGAGCAAAGGTGTTCCCGTGGTGACCTATGTGTCCGATCTGTCAGCGGCGAGCCGGGCGGGTTTTGTCGGAACCGACAGCTGGAAACGCGGCCGGACGGCCGCTTGGTTCCTCAGTCAGACCGTGAAAGGCGAGGGAGTGGTCGTGCCCCTGATCGGCAGCAACCGTTATCAGTGCCAGGATGTTTCAGATGCTAGTTTTCGCTCCTACATGCGCGAGAACACGCCGGAACTGCAGGTAGCGGAAACACTGCTGACCCATGAAGAGCCGGAAAATGCCTATGCCGTCATTCGGGACATCATTGCTGCCGAACCAGGGCTCAGGGGGATATATGTCAATGGCGGCGGCATATCGGGCGTCTTGCGGGCGCTCAGGGAGCTGCCTGCGGAGAAACAGCGCGGCATAAAGATCGTCTGCAACGATATCGGCCCGGAAACGCGCAAGGGCTTGAATGAGGGGCTGATTACCGCTTCGCTGCCACTGCCCCTCGACAGGATGCCGCAACAATTGATCGACGTGATGTTGCGGCGCATCGAGAACGCGGATTCGTCTTCCGTCGAACAGCGGATCGTACCCTTTGAAATCCTGACGCCGGAAAGCATCTGGACATGATCGCAGGGTGACGGGAATTCAAAATCCCCGAACCGCGTGAAATTACCGATTGGAAAAGCCACTCCACACAAAGACCGGTGGTGCGCGCGCCTGTTACGATAAGTGGTGAAGAATGGCAGCGGTTGGTGGCACGGTGCGAGAACGCGGACGCTTTTCGTAGTCGGCTTTTTATGGGCAACCATGCTTACCGCAGAACCGAAGAGAGAAACTCGCGGGTCCGCTCTTCTTTCGGCTCTCCAAAAATTTCCTCCGGCTTTCCCTGTTCGCAGATGCGCCCCTTGTCGAAGAAGCAGACCCTGTCCGATACCTCACGGGCAAAGCGCATTTCGTGGGTGACAAGCAGCATCGTCAGATCGTGCTCATGCGCGAGATCGCGGATGACGGAGAGCACTTCGCCCACCAGCTGCGGGTCCAGCGCCGAGGTCGGCTCATCGAAAAGCAATACACGCGGGCGCATGGCGAGCGAGCGGGCGATGGCGACACGCTGCTGTTGTCCGCCGGAAAGCTGAACCGGATAATGATCTTTCTTGTCCGCAAGCCCCACCATTTTCAATAGTTCGATCGCACGCGCCTCAGCCTCTCCACGGGCGATACCCAGAACACGCACCGGCGCCTCCACGATGTTGCGCAGCACGGTCATATGCGGAAAGAGATTGAAGCTCTGGAAAACCATGCCGACGTGGTTGCGGATCTGGCGCAGGTGTTTTTCCGAGGCCATGAAGGGGCCCTTGCCTCCCGGCTCATGGTAAGACATGTCAGCCAGCGTCAGTTTTCCCTCCTGGAAGGGTTCGAGTGTCATGAGAATGCGCAGGACCGTCGACTTGCCGGAGCCGGAAGGGCCGATGAGGGTGACTTTTTCACCCTTCGCCACGCTGAAATTGAACTGGTCGAGCACCGTCAGAATGCCGAAGCGTTTCGTGACATCCGAAAATTCGATGAGTGGCTGATTGGTGGTGTTGGTCATCGCAAGGGTATTCCTGCTTTTGGGAGCGCCCTTTGCAGGCGGCTGAGGCCTGCCGAGCAGATTATGGTCAGAAGGAGGAAGATCAGGCCGACAAGCGTCAGCGGCACCAGATATTCGAAGGTGCGTTCGCCGATCATGTTGGCAAGCCCCATCATCTCAAGAACCGTGACGACCGATAGCACCGGCGTTTCCTTGATCATGGCAACGAGATAGTTGCCCATGGCTGGAACGATGCGCGGAATGGCCTGGGGAATGATGATATCACGATAGGTTTGCATGCGCGTCAGGTTAAGCGCGGTCGCCGCTTCCCATTGGCCATGATGTATCGCCTCTATGCCGCCGCGATAGACCTCGGAAGTATAGGCCGCATATTGCAGGCCGAGCGCCAGCGCGCCGGTCAGAAACGCGGGCAAGACAATGCCGAAATCCGGAAGCACGTAATAAAGAAAGAACAGCTGCACCAGAAGCGGCGTATCGCGCAGGAATTCGACCACCAGCGCAGTCGGCCAGGAAATCATCTTTACCCGGCTGCGGCGCAGCAGCGCAAAGACAAGTCCCAGAACCAGCGCAATGGCAAAACCGGCGGCGGCTGCCTTCAGCGTCACGGTCAGGCCGATCAGAATGATGGGCAGGATGGAGGTCGTGTAGGTGAGCCAGGTGGTCGTGTCCCATTCGTAACCATACATCATGAGAAGATATCCTTACGAATGGCGCGTGCGCGGGAAGACGTTGCCACGGCGCACGAAGCGTTCGATCACCCGGATGAGGACCATCAGGATCAACGACATCGCGAAATAACAAAGCAGCGTAATCGAATAGATGCTGGCGCTATCGAGCGTGAGGTTGCGGATCGACTGCGCCGCGAAGGTGAGGTCGGCAATCGAGATCAGCGAGACAAGCGAAGAAAGCTTCAGCGTCTCGATGGCGAGATTACCGAAGGCCGGCATCATCTCAACGACAGCTTGCGGCAGCGAAATGCGAAACAGCGTCTGCATGCGTGTGAAGTTCAGTGCGCGTGCGGCTTCCAGCTGTTGCACCGAGACGGAGGACAGCGCGCCGCGAACGATTTCCGCGCCGTAGCCGCCAGCATGGGCGGCAAGCACCAGCACCCCCGTCGTGATCGGATCGAAGCTCAACCCGACCAGCGGCAGGGCATAATAGAACCAGAATAGCTGCACCAGCAGCGAGGTGCCGCGAAACACTTCCGTATAACAGAGCGCGATTGCCGACAGGATGGGTCCGCCCTCGACGCGCAGAATGCCGAAGAAGAAAGCGAGTACGGTGCCGACGACAAGTGCTGCCACCGTAATCGTCATGGTGACGACGGCGCCTTGCCACAACATCGGCAGATAGGCAGTCATGTCCATCTGGAGTTTTCCCGAATTCCCGAGGAACGGCGCCCGGTTATGCCCGGGCGCCGGCTGGCATTATTTGCCGGCGCAGAGATCGGCGACCTTCTTTTCGGCCGCTGCCGCGATACTCTGTTCGGAGAGGCCGTATTTGGCGAGGATTTTCTTGTAGTCGTCCGTCTTGCGGAATTCGACGAGGGCAGCGTTGAAGGCGTCACGCAACTCCTTGTCTTCCGGGCGGAAAGCGAAACCACCGTAGTTGCGCACCGGCGCATCCTTCACGACCGGATCGGTGAAAGGCTTCACCTGCTCGACGTTCGCCTGATCCTTGGCGAGTTCCGAAACCGTCAGCTCCGTGGCCGCATAGGCGTCGGCGCGGCTCTGCACGGTTGGGATGGCATCGGCATTGGCTGGGATGAAGACGATCTGTTCTTCCTTGACGCCAACGGCGCGCAGGAAGTCGACATTGTTCGCGCCCGACACGACGGCCACCTTCAACGAAGGGTCCTTTGCGATATCGGCGTAGGTGGTCAGCTTTTTCGGATTACCTTTCTTCACCAGCAGGCCTTCGCCATAGGACGAGTTCGGCTCGGTAAAGGCAACCTGCTTGCAGCGCTCGGGTGAGATGTTCTGTTCCGCGGCCGCAAAATCGAAGCGACGGGCTTTAAGGCCGGGGATCAGCGTGCCAAAGGGCGTCACCGTCCAGTTGACCTCTTCGATGCCCATGGATTTCAGAACGGCATTGGCCACATCCGGACCGATGCCGGCGGAGGTGCCGTCGGGCTGCATATAGGAATAGGGCACCTCATTGGCCGTGGCGGCGCGAATGTAGCCCTGGCTTTTGACTTCTTCGACGGTCAGCGCGCTGGCTGACGTCACGCCAATGGTAAGGGCGAGGGCGGAAAGGCCGGCGAATTTGGTGATCTTCATGTTCTAACTCCTCTGGTTGGGTTGCGTGGTCCGTTTTCGGATCTCACGGTGTTCTGGTGGCTAGGTATTCTCCGTGACCGTGGCGATGACGGAAAGGCAGTCTCCAGCCTTGATGAGGCCGGGTACGTGGCGCGCGGCAAGCAGCCCTGACATGGAGGCGCGGTAATCGACCGGTGCGAGGCCGGTTTTCCCGATGGGATAAACCCGTGCGATTGTCTCACCAACCGTGACCGCGTCTCCCAGATCGCGGACAAAGGCTACGAGACCGTCGTCTTCGGCAAAGGTGAAGCAGTCGCTGGAGGGCATATCCAGCCAACGGCTTGGCGCGGCAACGGGCGAACCGGCCAATATGCCTGCATGTCGCAGCAGATTGATGGTGCCCCTGCGGGCGATATCGATCGATTTCGCGCTCGCCGTGCCGGCGCCGCCGAGTTCGGTGGTGACAAAGACCTTGCCCATTTCCTCGACGGTCGTGTCCAGCATGCCGACGGCGTCGATTTCCAGCATCTTCATCGAATAGGGGGCAGCAAAAGCGGCCACGGCATCAAAGCAACGGCTTTCCTGAGTTTTATCGGGCAACTCGTGAGCCGCTGCATAGGGCAGGAAATCAAGCGTCCTGCCGCCGGAATGAAAATCGAGAACGATATCCGCGAGCGGTATCAGATGACGGGTGACGTAGTCGGCAATCTTCTCCGTCACGGTACCGTCAGGGCGACCGGGAAAGCTGCGATTGAGGTTTCCCCGGTCGATGGGTGAGGTGCGTGTACCTGCGCGAAAGGCCGGGTAGTTGAGCGCTGGGACAATGATGATGCGGCCTTTCACTTCGGCCGGGTCGAGCGTCTGGGCGAGTTCGAAAAGCGCCGCCGGCCCCTCATATTCATCGCCGTGATTAGCGCCGGTCAAAAGGGCGGTCGGCCCCTCACCATTGGCGATAACGCAGATCGGGATCATCACCGAGCCCCAGGCACTGTCATCGCGGCTGTAGGGCAGCCGCAGATGACCGTGTTGCACGCCCTTGCCGTAGAAATCGACGGAGGGCGTGATCGGGGAGGGGCGAAGCGCGGTCTTCAACATCGTCTCAGCCCTTCACGAAGAGTTGCCGCGGTACATTGGAAAGGCATTCGACACCGGTGTCGGTAATCGCGATGCTCTCGGTGATTTCGAGCCCCATGTCCTCCAGCCACAGGCCGGTCATGAAATGGAACGTCATGCCGGGTTTCAGCTCCGTGCGGTCGCCGGGGCGAAGGCTCATGGTCCGCTCGCCCCAATCAGGCGGATAAGAAAGTCCGATCGGATAGCCGGTGCGGTTGTCCTTGATGATCCCGTATTTTTTCAACACGGCAAAAAAGGCATTGGCGATGTCTTCGCAGGTATTGCCGGGCTTGGCTGCGGAAAGACCGGCCTCCATGCCCTCGAGCGTTGCTTTCTCTGCGTCAAGGAATGCCTGTGTCGGTTTGCCGAGAAAGACAGTGCGTGACAGCGGGCAATGATAACGACGGTACGCGCCGGCGATTTCGAAGAAGGTGCCTTCGCCTGAGCGCATTGGCTTGTCGTCCCACGTCAGGTGCGGGGCGGAGGCGTCGGCACCGGAAGGAAGGAGCGGCACGATGGCGGGATAGTCGCCGCCGAATTCTGCGGTGCCCCGAATGCCGGCATCGTATATCTCTGCCACGAGATCGCACTTGCGCATACCCGGTTCAACGACGTCGACGATACGCTTGTGCATCAGTTCGACGATCTTGCCGGCCTTGCGCATATAGTCGAGCTCGGTCGGGCTTTTGACAGCACGCTGCCAGTTCACGAGGCCGGCGGCGTCCTTGAAACGTGCGTTTGGCAGATGTTTCTGCAGCGATGCGAAGGCTGCTGCCGAGAAATAATAATTGTCCATTTCGACACCGACCGCCAGGCCTGACCAGCCCCGTTCCTCGATGATCTCAGACAACAGGTCCATCGGGTGCCGTTCGGTCGATTGAACATAGTGATCGGGATAGCCGATGATATTGTCATGGGCGAGGTATGCCGTGCGCTTGGCTCCATTCGCATCCTGCTTGCGACCGTACCAGATCGGCTCACCATCAGGCGGCACGAGCACACATTGGTGGACGTAGAAGGACCAGCCGTCATAACCCGTCAGCCAATGCATGTTGGACGGGTCGGTGACGACAAGCAGGTCGATACCGGCACTTTCCATGGCTTTCCGGGTTTTAGCCAGGCGCGCGGCATATTCCTCGCGCGTAAAGTTCAGCGTTACACTCACGCTGCGTCTCCCATTTTTACGCTGTTTTCGATGATTTGTCCGCTGCCTGCGTCTTTGGCGCGGGCAAAGGCGAGATTGGCGATGGCTGTGTCCTGCACGCCGGTGCCGGTCAGATCGGCAAAGGTGATGTCTTCGTTCGAGAGGCGGCCCTGTGACTTGCCGGCAATCACCTCTCCAAGCTCCGCGAAGGACTGATCCCGCTCGACGTAACCCGCGGCAATCGCGTGATGCAATTCGCCGAGAATGCGGGTCTGCGTAAGCCTGTCCGCGACATAGCGCACTCTGGCGAATACGGCCGGATCGATTTCGTTCTTGTGCTCGGCATCCGATCCCATCGCGGTCAGATGCTGGCCTTCTTCCAGCCAGTCGGCGAGCAGGATTGGCTTTTCGGCCGGTGTCGTGGTGACGATGATGTCTGCGCGCCGCACGGCCGCCTGGGGATCGGCCACCGCGGAAACTTCGATGCCGTGTTCCCTGGTAAAATCGTTTGCGAGCTTTTCAGCCTTGTCATGGTTCCGAGCCCAGATCCGGACGGATTTGATCGGGCGTACCAGCGTCAACGCCTCAAGCTGCAGACGCGCCTGCATGCCCGCCCCGAAAATCGTTGCGACGGACGCGTCCTTTCGCGCCATGTGCCGCGCCGCAACTGCGCCAGCCGCAGCGGTGCGCACATCGGTGAGATAACCGTTGTCGAGAAGCAGGGCCTCCACCAGCCCGGTCCTCGCGCTGAAGAGGATCATCAGGCCATTGAGGCTCGGTAGCCCAAGGCTCGGATTGTCGAAGAAGCCGGGGCTGACCTTGATGGCAAAGCCGTCGAAACCCGGCACATAGGCAGTCTTAACATCCACTTCGCCGCGAAATTCGGGAATATCGAGCCGGAGGATCGGCGGCATGGCGACAGCTTTGGTGGCAAGGGCGCCCAAGGCCTGCTCCACGCAGTTGACCGCGGAAAGGTCGAGCTTAACGATGGCGCGCAGGTCTTTTTCGGTGAGGATGGTGATGCGGCTCATGCGGCTCCCCTGTCGATGATGGTCTTGTGGAGCGCCGGATCGATGTTTCCGCCCGATACGATGATCGTGGTCGGGCCGCTGATGTTGACCTTGCCCGACAGGATGGCGGCGAAGCCAACGGCGCCCGCGCCTTCCACTGTCAGGCCTTCCTCGTGCGCCGCATGGCGGATGCCTGCTGCGATCTCGTCTTCGGAAACCAGCACGATGTCATCAAGCAATGCCTGGCAAAGTGCAAAGGTCACACGGTTCGCCAGTCCAATCCCGCCGCCGAGCGAATCCGCCAGCGTTTCTTCCTCCTGGACCGAGACGGGGCGACCGGCTTTAACCGACGCATGCATGGCCGCACCCCGCTCCATGGAAATACCGACGACCCGCGCCCTCGGCTTCAACGCTTTCACCGCAACGGCGATACCGCCCGCAAGGCCTCCGCCTGATAGCGGAACGAGAATTGTCGCCAGTTCAGGCATGTCCTCGACAACCTCGAGACCAATCGTGCCTTGGCCCGCCACGACGTCGCTATGATCGAACGGAGGTATAGCGGTCAGGCCATGGCTTCTGGTCAGGCGCTCCACTTCCTCCTGCGCGTCATCCTGTGATCTGCCGACGATCCGGATGTCGGCGCCAAGCGCGCGGATTGCCTCCACCTTGTTTGTCGGCACTAGCGCCGACATGCAGATGGTGGCGGGAATGCCGAGTTTCTCTGCCGCATAGGCCACCGCCCGGCCATGATTGCCTGTCGAGGCGGTGACGAGGCCACGTTTGCGCGCCTCATCGTCAAGCGAGAATATGGCATTCATCGCGCCGCGCAGTTTGAAGGCGCCGATTGGTTGACGGGTTTCAAGCTTCAGATGAACGGGATGGCCACAGCGTTCGGACAGATTGTCCGAGCGGACCAGCGGGGTTCGCTCCACCTGTCCGGCAAGCCGCGCGGCCGCCTGCTCTATCGCGGCCAGCGAGACCGGAAGCGGGCTTTTTTCGGCGGATATGGACGGGTTTTCGCTCTTCATGATTGTCATGTTGTGAGCGAAGTAAAATCATGTCAATTATTATATTGTAATGATTCAATGATTTTCGATCGACAGCCTCAGCCGATCGAGCCGATATCGTAGACGGGCGGCAGTTGTTCGAAGGTCTGCCGCACCGTGGTCAGAGCTTTGATAAGGGTTGCATGATTGAGGCGGCCGCCGAGGCATATGCGGATGCCGCCGCCGTGGCCGGGTCCGGCAATGAATGGTTCTGATGGGGTTACCGCGACATTCTGGTTCGTCAGCGCGCGCACCAGGCCGTCCTCCGTCCAGCGCGTCGGGACCTTCAGCCAGGCGCAGAAGGAAAGGGGATGGGTCGAGGCGATATGCTGGCCTAGGATATCCACGGCAATTTTCTGCCGCGCCCGTGCCTCGGCGCGCTGCACATCCAGCAGCCGCAAGGCAGTGCCGTTTTCGACCCAGCGCGTCGCTATTTCGGCCGTGAGATAGGTTCCGCTCCAGCTCGATACCCGCAGGATGGACGCGGCGCGGATGGAGTAGGCTGGCGGCACGACAAGATAGCCGACGCGCAGCCCCGTCAGGACCGCTTTGGTGAAGCTGGTGACGAAAAAGCCGAGATCAGGCAGCATTTCAGTGATGGATGGCAAATCATCCTCGATGATCGGCCGATAGACTTCGTCTTCAATGACGAAGATGCCATAGCGTTCAGCGATCGCGGCGATCGCCTGCCGTCGCGCCGGGCCCGACACATGTCCGGTGGGATTGTTGAGGGTCGGAATGAGCACCAGCGCTCGCACACCACCGGCTGCGCACGCGGCCTCCAGCGCATCGGGCAATATGCCCTCGCCATCCGTGGGCAGGCCCTTGAGGCTGAAACCGAGAATGTTCGACAGGCCGATAATGCCGTGGTCCGTGAGGTTCTCGCAGAGAACCACGTCGTTCGATCGAATGATGCAGCTCAGGGCAAGGAAAATGCCGTGGGCTGCGCCGTTAGTGACGAGGATACGCTCCGCACCGGCGGTCACGCCCATCATGGTGAGCCAGGTTCGGGCGGTTTCGCGATGGCTGTCGAGGCCGGCCACCGGCCGGCAGGGGCGCATGAAACCCGAATTGTCGCCATCGGCCAATTCACGAAGGATGGCGCGTGAGGCGTTTTCATGCTTGTCGAGATAGACGCCGCGGATAATGGAGAGATCGAGGACCTCAGTCGGGCTGTGGTCGAGCATCATGCGGCCCGCCCGGTCCGTCACCCGTGTCTTCACGAAGGTGCCTCGGCCGATTTCGCCGCTGAGATAGCCGAGCCGCTCGGCCTCCTTGTAGGAGAGGCTGACGGTCTGGACAGACAGTCCGAGTTCACGCGCCAGATCGCGGTGCGTCGGCATGCGGTCCATCGGCTTCAGAACGCCGGCGTCGATATCGGCGATGATGCGTTCGGTCAGTGCCGAATGTTTCGTTTCGCCCTTCTGCTTGGCGAGAACTGGCCGCCATGCCACCGGTTTCGTTGCGGGAACCGGATCGAGGCTGAGCGGATTGGCTTGACGGCGCATGAAATTGTCTCGTTTTAGACGAAGATGATTTCATGACATTATGCACGGTTCGGTGAAAAGATGAAGCCTTATGCAGCGTAGATGACAATTGCATCCAAAACAGGCGCAATTGTCATCTCCCTGCTGTCCAGACGAGCAGTTCCCGGTCCGGTAAAAGCCTGGCTGGTGATCAGATTTTTTCGCCAGCCTGGACCAGATCATCCATGACGCTGCGGACGGCGGCTTCGGCGATGGCGATGATCTCGTCCACCTCCGCCTTCGTCGTCACGAGCGGCGGTGCAAAGCCCAGAATATCGCCATGCGGCATGGCCCGCGCAATAAGGCCGCCATTGCGTGCTGCCTTCGAAACGCGTGCACCAACCGCAAGCCCCGGTGCAAAACGTGTCTTCTTTTCCCGGTCCGCCACGAATTCGATGGCGCCCATCAGGCCCACGCCACGCACCTCGCCGACGATTGGAAGCTGTGCGAACCTTGCCTTCAACTGCTCCTGAAAATAGTTGCCGACGGCCCGTGCATTGCCCGGCAGGTCTTCCTTTTCCACGATATCAAGCACGGCGTTTGCCGCAGCCGCACCGATGGGATGTCCGGAATAGGTGTAGCCGTGCGAGAAGGCGCCGACGCGATCAGCGCCGTCCTCCATCACCTTGTAGACTTTCTCTCCTACGATCGCGCCGGAGAGCGGGAAATAGGCTGATGTCAGCCCTTTGGCGACGGTGATCAGATCCGGCTCGATGCCGTAATGTTGTGAGCCGAACATGGAGCCTGTACGCCCGAAGCCGGTAATCACCTCATCGGCGATCAACAGGACATCGTATTTTCTGAGAACATCCTGTATCGCCGGCCAGTAGCCTTCCGGCGGCGGCGTGATACCCCCCGTGCCAAGCACCGGTTCAGCAATAAAGGCACCGATTGTGTCGGGGCCTTCGCGCAGAATGAGCTCTTCCAGTTCGTCGGCGCGCCGTTTTGAGAATTCCAGTTCAGTTTCACCGGCTTCAGCGCCCCAATAATGGTGGGGGACGCCGGTATGCAGCACGCCAGCGCGCGGCAGGTCCATGTGGTCATGATAAAAGCTCATGCCGGTCATGGAACCGGAAACGACGCTGCAGCCGTGATATCCCCGCTCGCGGGAAATGATCTTCTTCTTCTCCGGTTTGCCGCGCAGATTGTTGTAATACCAGACGAGCTTGGCCTGGGTCTCGTTGGCGTCCGAGCCGGACATGCCGTAAAACACCTTGCTCATCTTGCCGGGAGCCATCTTCACCAGCCGGTCGGACAGGATCGCCAGTTCGTCCGTCGTGTGAGCGGCGTAGGAATGATAATAGGCGAGCCGATAGGCCTGACGGGAAATGGCTTCCGCCACCTCGGTGCGACCGTAACCGACATTGACGCAATAAAGACCGGCAAAGCCATCGATCAACTGCTTGCCGTGGGCGTCCTGAATGCGGATGCCCTTGCCGGTTTCAACGATGGTCGGTTCCCCGAGCTTGCCGCTGGCGAAGTCCTTCAGCTGCGTGAAGGGGTGCAGAACCGCATTTCGATCCATTTCCGCGATATTTTTGATGTCGATGGTCATAGGCGGGTTCCTTTCAGGCAGCCAGATTGCCGAAGCAGACATATTTGGGTTCAAGATATTCCATCAGGCCGTGGCGCGAGCCTTCGCGACCGAGGCCGGATTGTTTCCAGCCGCCGAAGGGAATTGGCGCACCGGTGAATTTCGGCGTATTGACGGCAACCATGCCGTATTCCAGCTGGTCGGTCAGGCGCATCGCCCGGCCCAGATCGTTGGTGTAGACATAGGCCGCAAGCCCCATCTCGGTAGCATTGGCGCGGCGGACGACCTCATTCTCGTCATCGAAGGGAAGGATGGCGGCCACAGGCCCGAAGGTTTCCTCACGTGCGATCAGCATGTCTTCAGTCACATCAGCCAGCACGGTTGGCGTTACGAAATTGCCGCCGAGCGGACTGTCCTGCCCGCCGCAGACGAGGCGCGCGCCGGCGGAAAGCGCCTGTGCGATCTGCTGACGGCACTTTTCGGCGACCAACGGCCGTGTCATCGGCCCAATGTCGATGCCCGGTTCAAGGCCGTGGCCAACGGTCAGTCTGGAAGTTGCGTCGGCAAACCGATCGATGAAGCGGTCATAGAGCGTTCGCTGAACATAGATGCGATTTGCCGCCAGGCAGTCCTGGCCAGATGTAGCGAATTTGGCGCTGATGCACCCCGCCACCGCTTGAGAAAGATCAGAATCCCCAAATACAATGAAGGGTGCATGACCACCCAGCTCCAGCGAAGCTTTCTTGACGGTTGCCGCCGACTGGGTAAGGAGCAGCCGCCCGACCTCCGTCGAGCCAGTGAAGGAGAACGCCCGCACATCGGTATGCTCCAGAAGACGACGCGCCAGAGGCGCGGCTTCACCGGGCAGTACCTGCAATACGCCGGCCGGCATGCCTGCCTCCTCCGCAAGTTTTGCCAGAGCCAGCGCCGAGAGCGGAGTTTCGGGTGCCGGCTTGACGATCATGGTGCAACCGGCGGCAAGGGCCGCTCCTGCCTTGCGGGCTATCATGGCTGACGGGAAGTTCCATGGCGTGATCGCTGCCGTTACGCCGATCGGCTGCATCCGTACGGAGAGATTGCCACCTTTCAGGTGGCTCGGTATTGTCTCGCCATAGGATCGCTCGCCTTCGCTTGCGAACCAGTCGAGAAAATTGGCCGCGTAGGAAATTTCCCCCTGCGATTCTTCCAGCGGCTTGCCCTGCTCGGCGCTGATGATAATGGCGAGATCGCGCGCATTGTCGCGCATCATTCTGCCCCAGCTCCGCAGGATGTCGCCGCGTTCTACCGGCAGCGTCTCGCGCCAGTGAAGGAAGGCTGCGCTGGCGGCCTCTATGGCGGAATCGACATCATCGAGAGAGCAGGCGGTCACATCCACGAGATGGCCGCCGCCTGCTGGGTCGATAACGCTCAGCCTCTCGCTGCGCTCCACCCATACCCCGCCCAAAAAGGCGCGATGCTCGATCAGATCGGGCCGGCGAAGGTTCTTCAACGCGGCGCTGGCAATACCTTTCATGAATATGCTCCATTTTCATTTGCGTGGAGCTTAGCGTCGCTGCATGATCGATCTCCGGCATTTATTTCCTGCTTGACGCAGAAATAATGCTAATTTTTACCCAAGTACGCAGGAATTCTGCATGACCAATATTGATCGAGCCGACAGGGCGCTGCTTGACGCCGTGCAAAAGAACAACCGTCTGACGTCGGAGGAGCTTGCGCGGATCGTCAATCTCTCGCCGACGGCCTGCCAGAGGCGGCTCAAGCGATTACGGGAGGAGGGAGTGATCGAGGCGGATGTGGCGATTATCTCGCCCAAAGCCGTGGGACGGGGCATCACCATGATTGTCCTCGTGTCGCTGGAACGGGAGCGCGCGGACATCGTCGATCGCTTCAAGGCGGCGATCCGTGCGACGCGCGAAGTCATGATCGGCTATTATGTCACCGGTGATGCCGATTTCATTCTGGTAATCACGGCAAAGGACATGGAGGACTACGAGGCCTTCACCCGCCGCTTCTTTTATGAAAACCACGACATTAAAGGGTTCAAGACAATGGTCGTCATGGACCGCGTGAAGGCCGGATTCGCCTTTCCTATCGAAGACTGACCGGCCAGAGGCCTGCTAACATGTCTGTGTCGGGACTTCCGCCTTTTGTACGGTCGTTCTAGTTCTGGACGGGCTGCAAGACCCCGCCCAAGCAGCGGGAAAGGAAGGAGGTCCGGATATCCGTGCGATGACAGATCCGGAGCCTCCGGGAACTGCGAGTTCATGTAAGCCTGCGCAGGCAGATCATGCGCTCGCAATTTGGAACATTGTCGCGCGCTATTGCGTGATTTCGGGCTCCACGAGCTTGGCAAGCTTGCGCAGTGACTCCTGCCAGCCGAGATAACACGCATCAGCCGGAATGATATCCGGCACGCCCTCCTGTTCGATATTCACTTCGGTGCCGGATGCCACTGCCTTCATGTTCACCGTGACTTTCATTTCGCCAGGCAGGTTGGGATCGTCGAAGCGGTCCGTGTAGACAAGGCGCTCTCCGGGCACGAGTTCAACATAGGTCCCGCCAAAGGAATGACTGTCGCCCGTCGTGAAATTTCGGAAAGACATCCGGTGATTGCCGCCGACCTTCGCATTCAGTTCATGAACGGTACAGGTGAACCCGAATGGCGGGAGCCAGCTTGAAATCGCATCCGGTTCGATGAAAGCGCGATAGAGCTTTTCGGGTTTCGTTGCGAAGACGCGATGTAGACGAATGACGCTTGGCATGGTTTCCTCCTGTTGATGCGTTGTCATTCAACGTGGTCGATCATTGTCGGGCTGAACAGCAGCCGGATATAGCGGTGAAGATGGTCGAGGCTTTCGACGGCTTGCTGCGGATTCCCGCTCGCTTTTGCCAGAATGAAGGCGCCCTGGATGACGGCTTGAATGTGCAGGGCAAGACTTTCCGCCGTAAATGTCTCTGTTATCCTGTATTGATCCAGGGCTGCTTCGATATCGCTGACAAGTGTTTCGGCGTGGCCTGAAATGCTATTCCAGCACGCTTGCCGGATCGCCTCGCTGGTCTCGTAAACCTCCTGCGCCATGGTGCCGACAAAGCAGGTAAAATCCGGCAATTCGCCCTGTATCAACTGCTTGCGGAAGGCGACATAGTTCAGCAGTCGCTCCAGTGGATCAGCGGCATCGTGATAGGACGCGGTTTCGAACACGGCACCGGTTACCTCCGACCAGTGCTGGGCAGCCGCGACCGCCATTTCCTCCTTGCTGGAGAAATGGTGAAAGAATGCACCTTTGGACAGCTCGGCCTTGGCGCAGACATCGTCAACTGTCGTCGCGGCGTAACCTTTCGTCCGGATCACGGTAAATGCCGCCTCCAGCAGGCCCGGCCTGGTCAATGGGTTCTGTTTCCTTGCCACATCAAATCTCCCTTGCTTGATTAAATACAGACTAGTCGGTATTTAATCAAGCGGAATTTTACTGGTGTGTTGTCCCGGTGACTTCGCGGTCCAATATTGTTGGGCAGGATGGCGCATAACAGAAGGCGCGTTTACGGATCCCGCGAGGGAGCGCGCCGCTCCCGCGCCGTCATTAATGCGCAGATCCGGGCAGTTCTACTCCAGCGCCACCATGTAGGCTGGTAACTGTTCTTCGAAAAATTTCGAGAAAGTTGCGATGCGGGGCGGCAGGGCCTGATAGGGCGGATAATAGAGTGTCAGCCAGAGTTCCGGCGGCGACCAGCCGGGCAGGACATGGACGAGGCGGCCACTGTGGATATGCTGTGCGATGTTGAAGCCCGGCAGCAAGGCGACCCCTGCGCCATCCGCAGCCATATCGGCCAGAACCTCGCCGCTATTGGCGCTGAAGGCACGACCTGCCGTTATCGTGATACTTGACCCGCCATCTGACAGAACCCAATTCTCCCGACGGCTCTCGCCGCTGTAGGCAAGGCAATCGTCAGGCGTCAGTTCAGCGGGGTGTTTCATCTGCGCGAACCGGCTGCCCGGAGCCGCCACCAATATGCGCGGCACAGCCCTGATCTTGCGCCATATGGTGAATTTGTCCGATGGGGCGGACGAGATACGGATCGCCAGATCGTAGTCATCATCCACGATATTGACCAGGCCGTCCGATAACGAAATCTCGAAGCACATTTTCGGATAGAGTTCCCGGAAGCCCGACAGGATCGGCGGCAGCACCGTTTTGCCGAGCCATGTCGGCGCGCTGATCCTCAGGCGTCCCTCGTCGGCCTTGTGGGCGTTGCGAACATCGCGCCGGGCGTTCTCCAAAGCCTCGACCGCCGGCTGAATCTGTGCGGCGAAGACGGCCCCGTCCGTCGTGAGCGATACCTGACGGGTGGTCCGGACGAATAATTGCACGCCGAGATCATCTTCAAGTGCTGCAATCGCACGGGTGACGGCCGCTGCCGTCATGCCGAGTTCACGGGCCACCTGCGCGAAGTTGCGCTTTTCGGCCGCCATCAGGAAGGTTTTGAGAGCTTTGTGATCGTTCATCTCTATTATTTCAAAAATCGCAATTCATTCGAGAAAAATATTGCAATTCCGCGATGCAATCAAGCGGGTTACATATTTCTCCATCGAAACGGGCATACCAACAGCGAAAGGCGCCGACGATGATCAAGGATATCAAGGGCCTGCACCACGTTACCTCGATGGCGTCGGATGCGCGGCAGAACAACAGCTTCTTCACCGATACGCTCGGCCTGCGCCGGGTCAAGAAAACCGTCAACTTCGACGAGCCAAGCGTCTATCACCTTTATTACGGTGACGAAAAGGGAACCCCGGGCACGGTCATGACGTATTTTCCCTTCGCCAACATGATGGCCGGCCGTCCGGGCGTCGGCGAAGTAGGCGAGACGCAGTTTTCCGTTCCCAAGGGTTCGCTCGGCTTCTGGAAAGATCGTCTCATTACGAAAGGTGCCGCCGGCCTTCAGGCCGATACGGTCTTCGGTGCACAGCGCCTGCGTTTTACCGGTCCGGATGGCGATGGACTCGCGCTGATCGAAACGGATAACGATGCCCGCGCTCCATGGCTTGCCGAGGGCATCTCCGAAGACAACGCCATACGCGGCTTTACCGGCGCGCGCTTCAATCTGAATGATACGGCGGCGACCGAGGAACTGCTTCGCTTCATGGGATATGAGCGCGCCGATGCAGAAGGCGATGTAACCCGCTTCGTCATTCCCGGCGGCAACGGCGCCGATACGATTGATCTCGCCACACTGCCAAAGACGCCCTTTGCCCGTCCGGGAGCCGGTTCGGTTCATCACATCGCTTTCGCGGTTGAAAACCGTCAAAAGCAGCTGGACGTGCGCAAGGCGCTGATGGACACCGGCTATCAGGTCACCCCTGTCATCGACCGCGATTACTTTTGGGCGATCTATTTCCGCACGCCGGGCGGTATCCTGTTCGAAATCGCCACCAACGAACCCGGTTTCGATCGCGACGAGGATACCGCGCATCTGGGCGAAGCGCTCAAGCTGCCAAGCCGTTATGAGCCTTTCCGCAATCAGATCGAGGCGAACCTCGCTCCCCTTGCGGCATAAAGCGGGTCGTTGATCCGCATCCACTGAAGAAATCATATCCACGCTTTCAAGGCGGCTGCCCCTGCCGGGCAGCCGGCCGGCGAAGCCTTGTCAATTTCACCGCCGTCGATCGGCAATCATCACCTGAACGGAGAACCACGATGTCGAAGCTTGAAGTCCTTACTCCCGCCAACAGCCAGATCATCTTCATCGACCAGCAGCCGCAGATGGCTTTCGGTGTGCAGTCGATCGATCGCCAGACCCTGAAGAACAATGTCGTCGGCCTCGCCAAGGCGGCAAAGATCTTCAACATTCCGACGACCATCACCACGGTTGAAACGGAAAGCTTCTCCGGCAACACCTTCCCGGAACTGCTGGCAGTATTCCCGGAAAACGACATCCTCGAGCGTACCTCGATGAATTCCTGGGATGACCAGAATGTCCGCGATGCCCTGGCGAAGAATGCCGCCAACGGTCGCAAGAAGATCGTTGTTTCCGGCCTCTGGACGGAAGTGTGCAACACCACCTTCGCTCTTTCGGCGTTGCATGATGTCGCCGATTACGAAATCTACATGGTGGCGGATGCATCTGGCGGCACTTCTGTCGATGCGCATAAATATGCCATGGACCGCATGGTGCAGGCGGGCGTCATCCCCGTCACCTGGCAGCAGGTGCTGCTGGAATGGCAGCGCGACTGGGCGCGCAAGGAAACCTATGACGCCGTCACCTCGCTGGTGAAGGAACATTCAGGCGCTTACGGCATGGGCATCGATTATGCGGTCACGCATGTTCATGGCGGTGCTGAGCGCGTCAAGCACGGCAAGCGCATCGGCCCCAACCCCGCGAAATAAGCTTTCAACCCTGACGCGCCGGCGGGATCAATATCCCGGCCGGCGCGGCTTCATCCACCCAAAGGAGGTTTCCATGAAAGTCTATCTTCTGTCGCTTGGCGCCGGCCTGCTCGTCGGCATCGTTTACAGCCTGCTCAATGTTCGTTCGCCCGCGCCGCCCGTCATTGCATTGGTCGGTCTGCTGGGCATCCTGGTCGGAGAACAGATCATCCCTTTCGCAAGAACGATCATAGACAGGGAACCGGCCGCCGTTTCGTGGTTCAACCAGATCAAGCCGCACATGTTCGGTCATATGCCCAAGGGTGGTGTCGAAAAGGTAGATATTGCCAAGGGCACCGCACCCATCGAGAGGGAGAGAAGCTGATGCCAACACGACGCACTTTCCTCGGCGCGGCATCCAGTCTCGCCTTTCCGAATCTGTTTTCACCGGCTAAGGCCGCTGATCCCATCAAGAGCGGAGCTTCGTCCATGCATCCAGATACCATCCTTCACAATGGCCGCGTCACGACACTTGATCGTGGCAATCCGAATGCAACGGCAGTCGCCATCAAGGATGGTCTGTTTCTGGAGGTGGGAAGCGATACCGAGGTCATGGCCCTTGCCGGGCCGGAAACGAAGATCATCGACCTGAGGGGCAAGCGGGTTCTGCCGGGCCTGATCGACAACCACACCCACGTCGTGCGTGGGGGCCTGAACTTCAATATGGAACTGCGCTGGGACGGCGTGCGCTCGCTTGCCGATGCCATGGACATGCTCAAACGCCAAGTCGCGATAACGCCAGCCCCGCAATGGGTGCGCGTCGTCGGTGGTTTCACAGAGCACCAATTCGTCGAAAAGCGCCTGCCGACCATCGAGGAGATCAATGCGGTCGCGCCGGATACGCCGGTCTTCCTTCTGCATCTTTACGACAGGGCGCTGCTGAACGGCGCGGCGCTGCGTGCCGTCGGTTATACCAAGGACACGCCGAACCCGCCCGGCGGCGAGATCACCCGTGATGCCAACGGCAATCCCACCGGCCTGCTGCTCGCCAAGCCGAATGCCGGCATTCTCTATTCGACGCTTGCCAAGGGGCCGAAACTGCCGCTCGACTATCAGGTCAATTCCACCCGCCATTTCATGCGCGAACTGAACCGGCTGGGTGTGACCGGCGTGATCGATGCCGGCGGCGGCTTCCAGAATTATCCGGATGATTACGAGGTGATCCAGAAGCTGTCAGATGAGAACCAGATGACCGTTCGGCTGGCCTACAACCTCTTCACGCAGAAGCCGAAACAGGAAAAGGAAGACTTCCTCAACTGGACGCAATCGGTCAAATACAAGCAGGGCAACGATTATTTCCGGCACAATGGTGCGGGTGAAATGCTGGTCTTTTCCGCGGCCGATTTCGAGGATTTCCGTCAGCCGCGGCCCGATATGCCGCCGGAGATGGAAGGCGAACTTGAAGATGTTGTCCGGATTCTGGCGGAAAACCGCTGGCCCTGGCGTCTGCATGCCACCTATGACGAGACCATTTCGCGGGCGCTGGATGTCTTCGAAAAGGTCAATCGTGATATCCCGCTCGAAGGGCTTAACTGGTTCTTCGACCATGCTGAAACCATTTCTGACCGCTCCATCGACCGTATCGCCGCGCTTGGCGGTGGCATCGCCACCCAGCACCGCATGGCCTATCAGGGCGAATATTTCGTCGAGCGTTATGGCCAGGGCGTGGCCGAAGCCACACCACCGATCCGGCGCATGCTCGATAAGGGTGTGAACGTTTCGGCCGGAACGGATGCAACGCGCGTCGCCTCCTACAATCCGTGGGTGTCGCTCTTCTGGATGGTGACCGGCAAGACCGTTGGCGGCATGCAGCTTTACCCGCGCGCCAATTGCCTCGACCGCGAAACGGCGCTGCGCATGTGGACGGAAAAAGTCACCTGGTTCTCGAATGAAGAAGGCAAGAAGGGCCGCATCGAGAAAGGCCAGTTCGCCGATCTCGTGGTGCCGGACAAGGACTTCTTCTCCTGTGCGGAGGATGAAATCTCCTTCCTTACCTCGGAACTGACGATGGTGGGTGGCAAGGTCGTCTATGGCGCCGGTGACTTCAAGGCACTGGACGAGAGCAATATTCCGCCGGCCATGCCAGACTGGTCGCCAGTGCGCAAGTTCGGCGGCTACGCCGCCTGGGGTGAACCGGATGGCGCCGGCGCCCGCTCGCTGCGCCGCACGGCCATCTCCACCTGCGGCTGCGCCAGCGATTGCGGTGTGCATGGTCACGACCATGCCGGTGCCTGGACATCGAAGCTGCCGATTGCCGATCTCAAAGGCTTCTTCGGTGCCCTGGGCTGCTCCTGCTGGGCGGTATAAGCCTCATCGGCAAAGAAACTCACCCACGGGCGGCGCATGTGCCGCCCGTGGGATACGACCAATAGCCGATAAAAGAATATTACAAATTACGCAATTATATCGAAACTATTGATGCAATTGTTGGCGGTAATCCTTTGCGCCAATATCGCTCCATCAGATGAACGCCAGCGCCGCTCGAACCGAACGGCCAGTAGGAGCACATTATGACTGAGCCGTCTTCAACCCTTCGCCTTCGGGTCTTCCTTGCGGATATCGTTGCCGCACCCGCCACAAAAACCCTTGCGCTTCTGGCGCTTTGCTCGGCCTATATTCAGGGACCGCTGACGAAGATTTTCGACTTTCCCGGGGCGATTGCCGAGATGAACCATTTTGGCCTTCAGCCGGCGGCCGCATTCGCCGTGGTCGTCATCCTGTTCGAACTTACCGCCTCCGCTCTGGTCGTGTCGGGCTTCCTGCGCTGGGCCGGAGCTCTGGCACTGGCGGGCTTCACTCTTGTCGCCACCTTCATTGCTCTCCGCTTCTGGGAAATGGCGCCGGGCATGGACCGCATGATGGCCACCAATGCCTTCTTTGAACATCTAGGTCTCGCTGGCGCATTTGTCGTCGTCGCTGCAATCGATCTCACGAAAGGAACGGGCAAATGAGCGCCGCAAAATCCTCCGCAAGCAGTTTTGCTCCGCTTGCACAACCGGTCTTCGCCGTCCTCTGGGCCGCGACGGTGCTGGGCAATACCGGCAGCTTCATGCGTGATGTCGCGAGTTCCTGGTTGATGACCGATCTTTCGGCCTCTCCGGCGGCTGTCGCCATGGTGCAGGCCGCTGGAACCCTGCCGATCTTTCTTCTGGCGATCCCGGCCGGCGTGCTGACCGATATTCTCGACCGCCGCAAGTTCCTGATCGCAGTTCAGCTGTTGCTGGCCTCTGTCAGCGTCACCCTCATGGTTCTTGCGCACACCGGCCTTTTGTCCGTCAGCGCCCTGATCGGTCTCACCTTCCTCGGCGGTATCGGTGCGGCGCTGATGGGACCGACCTGGCAGGCCATCGTGCCGGAGCTGGTGAAGCGCGAGGATATCAAGAGCGCCGTGGCTCTGAACTCGCTCGGCATCAATATCGCCCGTTCCATAGGTCCGGCTGCTGGCGGCATCCTGCTTGCGGCCTTCGGCGCGGCCTTTACCTATGGCGCCGATGTCGCCAGTTACTTCGTCGTCATCGCCGCCCTTTTGTGGTGGCCACGGGTAAAGAACGCTGACGATGCGCTGGCCGAAGGTTTCCTCGGCGCTTTCCGGGCGGGCCTTCGTTACACCCGTGCCAGCAAGCCGCTTCATGTCGTGCTGCTACGGGCCGCGATCTTCTTCGCTTTCGCCAGCGCCGTCTGGGCGCTGCTGCCCCTGGTTGCCCGGCAATTGCTCGGCGGAGACGCCAGCTTCTACGGTATCCTGCTCGGTGCTGTCGGCGCTGGCGCCATCGGCGGCGCGCTGGTCATGCCGAAGCTGCGCGAACGTTTCGATGCAGACGCCCTGCTTCTCGGTGCTGCCGTCATTACCGCACTCGTCATGGCCGCGCTTTCACTCGCACCGCCGAAGTGGCTTGCCATCATCGTCCTGCTGTTCCTCGGCGGCGCATGGATCACCGCTCTAACGACGCTGAACGGGGCCGCCCAGGCAGTTCTGCCAAACTGGGTGCGTGGCCGTGGCCTTGCTGTCTATCTCACCGTCTTCAACGGCGCGATGACAGCCGGCAGCCTTGGCTGGGGTGCTGTTGGTGAAGCCACAGGTGTGCCGGGTGCATTGCTGATCGGTGCTGCGGGACTGCTGGTTGCGGGCCTTGTCATGCACCGCCTGAAACTGCCTGCGGGTGATGCGGATATGGTGCCATCAAACCATTGGCCGGAACCGCTCGTTGCCGAGCCGGTGGCCCATGATCGCGGCCCGGTTCTGATCCTGATCGAATATAATGTCGAAAAGCATCACCGCTCCGCTTTCCTGCATGCACTCGACGAGCTTTCCCAGGAACGTCGCCGCGATGGCGCCTATGGCTGGGGTGTCACGGAAGACTCCGCCGATCCGCAGAAGCTCGTCGAATGGTTCATGGTGGAATCCTGGGCGGAACATCTTCGCCAGCACAAGCGGGTCTCCAATGCCGATGCAGATTTGCAGGGCAAGGTGCTGGCTTATCATTCCGGGCTGGAAAAGCCTGTCGTGCGCCACTTCCTGACGATCAACCGTCCGGGCAAGGCATAAACAAAAGGGGCCGAAAGGCCCCTTTTGTTCCTACCGTTGCACCGGCTGCTATCGCGCAATCCGCTCGAGCACGCGGCTCAATGCATCTTTCAAGGCCTTTGAACCGCCTTTGCCATCGAAGTCTTTTAGCACCTGTTCGTTGAGGCCGCCTTTGGTGGCGAATTCGCGGCTGATCTCGTTAAAATCCGCCTTGCTTCCGGCCAACACCGCCACCTCGGAGAGGCCGCCAAAGAGGGGTGCAAGATAGGCGCGCGCCTTTTCTTCCGGCAGTCCGTTTTCGGCCAACCATTCCGTTGCCGTCTGCATGATGCCGAAATAAGTAGCCATCAGAGCGCTTCCGGCGGCCAGAAGGTCGTATTCGGCCTTGGTCTCGCATTCCACCGCATTACCGAGCACGTTGAAGATTGCTGTCGTGTCCCTATCGGCGGGATAAATGGCGGTGACGCCTTTGCGGCGGGCGACGAAGGGCAACGGGATCGCCTGGGTGAGATGTACATCCGCATCGATCCAGTCGAGAAGGGCTTCCCGGCTGGTCGCAGCCACGACGCTGATGACTTTCTGTTCGTCCCTGAACCGTAGCGGCCGGATGACCTCCTCGGCGATCTGGGGACGGATTGCCAGCATGACGGTATCGCAGCCATCGACGATCGCCTGATTGTCGCTTGAGACGATCACCTGCGAAAAATCGGCAGCCAGTTCAGCCGAAACATCCGCGCTGCGCTGGGACACCATGACATGTGGTACGGCGGCGGGTCTGGCAAGCAGGCCGCGTACCATCGCGTCGGTGATGGCGCCTGTTCCGATAAAACCGATTTTTTGGGGCAGGGACATGAATACTCCACTGTGGCGGCTGGATCGAGAGATGGTCGGTCCTTCCAGTTTGGCGCGATGCTAGATTTTCCACCGGTAAATGTCGACAGGCGGTCGGGCCATCTGTGACGCCACGGCACTTAGGTCGGCCGATGCTCGCGAAAAGCGGCAGCGAGCGTTCGCAACGCCTCACGCGATCTGCTGTCCGTCAGGGTCGAGAACATGATGATTTCGGTGGAAGGCAGGGAAGGCAGCCCAAAACGCTGGCTCACCTCCACGGTGCCGGGTGGGGCAAGACGGGAGGAGAAGGCGGAAATCGCAAGTCCCGCCGAAACGGCCGCGGTTACCATGGACGATGTGCCGCCGAGGAAAACCTCCGTCCAGGCTATGCCAGCCCCGTCCAGGGCGCGGGTGGCTATATCACGCACGCCACAGGCGGGAGACAGTGCCGCAAGCCGCAACGGTTCACCCTGACGATGTTCGAATTGCGGGGTTGCATACCAGCCGAAATGCTCCGGTCCGAGAACCTCGCCGTCGCGCCGGTCGTCCTCGCGTCTGATGATGGCCGCATCGATTTCCCCACGGTCGAACGCGTCGAGCAGGGAGCGCGAATGGTCCATCCGCACTTCAATCGTCAGGCCCGGATCATGGTCGTTGAGGCGGGCCAGAAGGGTTGGCACCTCCGGTCCTGCCACGTGGGCGGCAATGCCGAGGCCAAAACGACGGCGCGGTGAGGAAAGGCCTGCCAATGCGCGATCGTGTGCGGCGAGAAACTCGCGGGCGGGCGCCAAAAACACTGCACCCTGCGCGGATAGCCGCACCGAACGCGGTGTGCGTTCGAGCAGCCGCTGGCCCAGCCTGTCTTCCAATCGCTTGAGCTTGACGCTGATCGCGCCCTGGGTGGTGCCGAGCGCTTCGGCCGCGCGGGTGAAGCTCTGCATATCGGCGATGGTAACGAAGGCTTCGACGGCCTCCACATCCAGCGTGCTCATGTCGACTATTCCAATTTGTTGTCTCTGAAATAGCCAATCATCCAATTCAGTTATGGTCAAGCTTTGTCTAGCCTGTCGCCTCGTAGATCGGTTTCACAGTTGCGAGCCGAGCCAAGAAAGGCTGAAGAATGACCCTTGTTATTACCGAACAAACGGGCAGCAGAAGCGCCATGGCGCTCGCTGCCGTTTGTCTCTCCGCTCTTATGTTCGGACTGGAAATCTCCAGCGTTCCTGCGATCCTGCCGACACTGGAACAGGTACTGCACGCGGATTTCCGGCAACTCCAGTGGATCATGAATGCCTATACCATCGGCGTGACCATGGTGCTGATGGCAACCGGTGCGCTGGCCGACCGCTTCGGCCGCAAACGTGTCTTTATTGCCAGTATTGCTGCCTTTGCCCTGTCTTCTCTTGCCTGCGGAATGACGCAGAATGTTCCGGTGCTGATCGGCGCGCGCTTCTTTCAGGGCTTGAGCGGAGGAGCGATGCTGGTGTGCCAGATCGCCATTCTGTCGCACCAGTTCCGTACGGCGCGGGAGCGCGGCATGGCCTTCGGCTGGTGGGGAATCATCTCTGGCGTTGGGCTCGGTTTCGGCCCGATCATCGGTGGTGCCATTGTTGCGCTGTGGAGCTGGGAATGGGTTTTCCTCGTTCACGTAGCGCTCGCCATCGTGACGTGGCTGCTTGCTTCGGGCGGTGTGAGAGAATCGCGTGACCCGGAGGCGGCACGTCTGGATATCGCCGGCATGGCCACGCTTTCGCTGTCCGTTTTTTGCCTTGCCTTTTTCATCACACAGGGACCCGAGCTTGGTTTTGCGAGCCCGGCGGCGCTTCTGATCCTTGGCGCCTCGGCTGCGAGCTTCATCGCCTTCCTGATTGCCGAAAAGCTTAGTTCAAGACCGATGTTCGACTTCTCAGTGTTCCGCATCCGGCCTTTTTCCGGGGCGATCATCGGTTCGGCCGCGATGAATATCAGCTTCTGGCCGTTCATGATCTATCTGCCGATCTGGTTTCAGGCTGGCCTCGGTTATGACAGCGTCACCGCCGGGCTCGGCCTGCTTGCCTATACGCTGCCAGCCTTGGTGGTCCCGCCTCTGGCGGAACGCCTGTCGCTGCGCTACCAACCCCGCCTCGTCATTCCGGCAGGACTGTTCACCATCGGCCTCGGCTTCATGCTGATGAAGCTGGGAAGCGGTATCGAAGAGGCGAACTGGCTTACAATGCTGCCCGGCTGCATCCTCGCCGGAATGGGGCTCGGACTTACCAATACCCCCGTTACCAACACGACCACGGGCGCGGTTTCGCCCGCCCGTTCGGGCATGGCTTCGGGCATCGACATGAGCGCACGCATGATCTCGCTTGCCATCAACATTCCGATCATGGGCTTTATTCTGGTCGAGGGCGTGGGGGCTTCGCTTCGGGCGAACCTGCCGATCGGGGCGGATGTGTCTCATGTGCAGTCGCTGGCGGAAAAGATCGCCGCGGGAACTGCTGGCGCCTCGGCGCAGGGCGTTTCGGAAGAGCTTGTCCACCGGGCGCTTGCGGATGGGTTCGGCCTGGTCATGCTTTATGCCGGCATCAGTGTATGGCTACTCGCCGCCATCAGCTTCATGATCTTCGGGCCGGCGCGAAAGCCTGCCCATGACTAGGCTGGAGTTCAGGATGCCTCCCGGAAAATGACGGTCACGATCGTTCCGCCGTCCGGGCGCGCCTTTATCTGCAGATCGCTGTCATGCGCCTGTGCGATTGCGCGGGCAATGGACAGGCCGAGACCTGTCCCGCCGGTCTTACGCGCGCGTGACGGTTCCATCCGCCAGAAGAGTTCGATGCCGTGCGCCTCGACGCCGGCGGGGAAGCCCGGCCCTTTATCCTCGATCGAGACGAAGGCGCGCCCGTCCTGAAGCCCGGTCGAACAACGCATAAATCCGCCGCTCGCCGCGTAGCGGCGCACATTGTCCATCAGGATCAGCAGCAGCTGCCGAAGGCGTTGACGGTCGCCGCAAACTGATGCTGCCTCCAGCGACATCTCGAGATCAATGCCTGCTTCGTTCATGAGCGGCCGTGCCGCCTCCGCCACGGCCGCGCATTCGGCGGCAAGATCAAGTGGCTCGGTGTCTTTGACGAGGCTGTTGGTTTCGGCCAGAGAAAGCGTGCGCAAATCATCCACGAGACGTGCCAGCCCCTCCACATGGACGATGAGGTGGCGAATGGCTTCCTTGTCGAGGGGAAAGAGATCATCGGCAATGCCGTGCAAACGGCCCTGCAGGATCGTGAGCGGGGTGCGCAGTTCATGGGCTACCGCCATCGTGTTGAACTTCAACCGGTGCTCCATCATCTGAAGTTCCCGGATCAAGCTCTCGAAACTGTCGACGAGAAATGCGACCTCTGCGATGTGGCTCCCCCTGATCTCTGCTCCTCCGCTGAAGTTGCCGGTCGCCATGCGCCGCGCTGCATCGGCAAGTTCGCCTAGAGGTGCCGCAATGCGCCGAGAGATGAAGTAACCAAGCAAGCTGCAGAGAAAGACACCGAGCAATCCGAAAATGAACACGGATTTGATAAGCTCGTTATCGGCCTCGTCCTCGAGGCCCGGCAAAACCCTGACAAGGGCCTCAAGCTGACGCTGGTCTGGCATCACACCCCGGTCTATATCCGAGAAGGCCTTGGAGGCATCCGGCGATAGCTGGGCGATCATGCGCTCCTGAATATTGTCCGCATACCAGGAAACGCCGAAATAGACCAACGCAACCGCAAAGATGAGCATTGTAGTGATCGTGATCGCCGTCATCGTCCGCAGGCGGAGCCGCCAAGGCTTCATGGTTTTTGCTCCCCTGCCAGCCGATAACCGATGCTGCGCACCGAGACGAGATAACCGCAGGCGCCATGGTCCGTCAGTTTTTTGCGCAGATTGGCAATGTGTGTGTCGATGGTGCGCGCCAGCGCATCGCTTTCCGGCAGGCAGGCGTCAAGAATATCGGCACGCTGAAAGGCGTGGGTGGGACGACGCGCCATATGGGCGAGGATCCTGAACTCGCTCAGCGTGAGCGGCAGAACGGCCCGCTGACCGTCGTTGCAGACGGCTGCGACATAGGCTTCGGTGTCTACCTCAATGGGCCCGAAGCGTAAAACCCCGCCAGAGCCCGGTTGCCGCGTGCGTTTCAGCACGGCATTCACCCGCGCGATCAATTCATGCGGATTGAAAGGTTTGACGATGTAGTCGTCAGCGCCGAGGCGAAGGCCCGTCAGCTTGTCCATGTCCTCGGCGAGAGATGTGACCATGATGACAGGCGTCTCCCGTTCCCGCCGGATGCGGTTCAAAACCTCGATGCCGTCGAATTTCGGCAGGCGAATGTCGAGGAGAACCAGATCAGGTCTCAACATGGAGAAATGGGTCAGCGCCGTTTCTCCGTCGCTGGCTCTGACGGTTCTGTATCCTTCGCGAACGAGATAGGCGTCCAGGATCTGAATAATATCGGGGTCGTCTTCGACGATTAGAATTAGTCCTTTGTCCATACTCAATCCGCAAATGTACTGGTGTCGGCCGTGGCAGCGCCGGGACGCTAAGCGGATGCGGAACATCGGGCAAGAGCCGCTGTGCCCGAATGGATGCCACCGGCACTCCTTTCCATACGCTCTTGTGTCTTTCTCCGCAGAGCCTTGACATTTCTGCGGGAGAGAACTGGCCATGCACCAGTCTCTCACCCATAAAACCCACCCCAAAAAGCGGCGTTTGACCCAACGGTCGAAATTTCGTGTCAACTTTATTTCTGTCGTTCGTCAGGCATTTGCGCGTGCCTCCGGCAGTCCCTTTGTGCTGGCTCTTCTGGTCGCCCTTGCGATGATGATTGTCTTTACGATCAGGCCGGATATCGATCTTGAAGTAAGCCGGCAATTCTGGGCGGAAGGTTTCACACTCGGCGAGGACGAGTTCCTGATTTCCGTTCGCGATCTGAACCGCAGGCTTCCCTGGGTCTTGCTGTCCGGACTTGTGTGCATGCTTGTCGTAATGCCCTTCTCGCGCGGCTTGCCACGGCTTTTTCCACCACACAGGCTGCTGCTTATTATCGTCTTTTTTGCTCTGGGACCGGGCGCTGCGGTGCATGCCCTGAAAAACCTGTTCGGCAGGGCAAGGCCGCGGCATCTCGCAGAGTTCGGGGGAGAGCTGGTTTTTACACCGGTTCTTTCCCTCGGTGGCAGCTGCACCCGAAACTGCTCTTTTCCTTCCGGTGAAAGCGCTTCCGCAATCGCCCTTCTGGCCTTCATCATTCTCCTGCCAGGGAAATTTCGCCTGATCGGCACCGCGATATTGACGCCGTTCATCGTGATTTTCTCCCTGAACAGGGTGGCGATGGGAGCTCATTTCCTCTCGGATGTCCTGATTGCATGGCCTTTGATGTTTGCGGTATTTCTTCTGCTCCATCGGCCGTTCATCAACAATCGGCGTGCGATCGACGCGACTTTTTCGCGCAAGAGCGATGGTGCGCGGCGCTCCGCCGAAACAAGACCGTTTGCCGAACAATAACGCCCGTCGGGCATCCGACCGCTAATATCAAAAGGGCAGCGGAAACCGCTGCCCCTTCCGTTTCTTCTGCGCAGATGATGGCAGCCTTATTTCACCTTTGCGACGACAAGCTTGCCGTCGGCGCGTTCGGCGATGAACTCGATATTGGCGCCTTCCTTGAGCTTGCCGAGCATCGCATCGTCCTTGACGCGGAACACCATGGTCATGGCTGGCATGTCGAGGTTCTTCAGTTCTTCATGGATGATCGTGACCTTCTTGGCGGCAGCATCGACTTTCTTGACTGTTCCCTTGGTGAATTCCTCTGCAAATGCGCTGAATGGAGCGGTGAGTAGAAGTGCGGCTGCGACGGTGATCTTAATGACGGTCTTCATGGTGAGATTCCTTCGGTCGTGGGTTACTTGGCGGATACTTTGAGATCGCCGCGCATGCCGGCCTCGTAATGTCCGGGTTTCAGGCAGGCGAATTCGAACATGCCGTCATTGGTGAATTTCCAGATGATTTCGCCGCTTTCTCCCGGCGCGAGGGTGATAGCATTCGGGTTGTCGTGTTCCATCTCCGGCACCTTGGCCATTGCAGCCTTGTGCTCCAGATTGGCTTTCTGCTCGTCCATGATGAATTCATGGTCCAGCTCGCCGGCATTCTTGACAGCGAAGCGAACCGTCTTGCCCTTCCTGAATTCGAATTTGGCGGGCGTGAACAGCATCTTGCCATCGGGTGTCTCTTTCATCGTCACCTGAATGGTCTGGGTCACCTTTGCCTTGTCGCCCGGTTCGCCCACCGCCATCGCTTCATGGCCGCCGCCGTGGGTGCCGGATGCGAGCGCTGGCGTGGCAAGAGTGGTGAGAAGCAGTGCAATTTTCAGTCTGGTCATGTCATTGTTCCTTGGTTTGTAAGGGTGGGTCATATTCAGCCGTGTTTCATCGGATGCGGCGTGATCTGCGTTTTGGGGTCGGTGTTTTTTTGGCTGTCCGGCAATTCGCCGGTCCACTCCCAGGCCTGCGTGCCGGGCGGATTTTCGTACCAGCCGGGGTCTGCGTAATCGCCCGCGGAAATGCCTTCGCGAACCTTCACGACAGAGAACATTCCGCCCATTTCGATCGGGCCGTGCGGGCCCCACCCCGTCATCATCGGAACGGTATTTTCGGGGATTTCCATTTCCATCGCGCCCATATCCGCCATGCCGGCGGTGCCCATCGGCATATATTCCGGCCGGACCTTGCGGATCTTTTCGGTGACGCTTTTTTTGTCGACGCCGATGAAGGTGGGGACGTCATGTCCCATGGCGTTCATCGTATGGTGTGACTTGTGGCAATGGATCGCCCAGTCGCCGACATATTTGGCGTCGAATTCATAAGCCCGCATGGCGCCGACGGGAATATCGATGCTGACCTCCGGCCAGCGCGCCTCCGGCCGCACCCAGCCGCCATCCGTGCAGGTCACCTCGAAATCGTAACCGTGCATGTGGATCGGATGGTTGGTCATGGTCAGGTTACCGACACGCACGCGCACCCGGTCGTCCCTGGAAACCACCAGCGGATCGATGCCCGGAAACACCCGGCTGTTCCATGCCCAAAGATTGAAATCCGTCATCGTCATGATTTTGGGGACGGAGGTGCCGGGATTGATGTCGAAGGCGTTGAGCAGGAACACAAAATCGCGGTCCACCGGCATGAAGGTGGGGTCCTTCGGATGGACAACGAAGAAGCCCATCATGCCCATCGCCATCTGCACCATCTCGTCCGAATGCGGGTGGTACATGAAGGTGCCCGACTTCAAGAGGTCGAACTCGTAGACGAAGGTCTTGCCGACGGGGATATGCGGCTGCGACAGTCCACCCACCCCGTCCATGCCCGATGGCAGGATCATGCCGTGCCAGTGGATCGTCGTATGTTCCGGCAGCTTGTTGGTAACAAAAATGCGCACCCGGTCGCCTTCCACGACCTCGATGGTGGGGCCCGGTGACTGGCCGTTGTAACCCCATAGACGGGCAGTCATGCCCTCGGCCATTTCGCGTTCCACCGGCTCGGCGACAAGGTGGAATTCCTTGACGCCATTGTTCATCCGGAAGGGCAGGGTCCAGCCATTCAAGGTGACGACCGGATTATAATCGGGACCGGCGGTGGGCTTTACCGGCGCCTGCGTTGCCGCCGTTTCCATCACTGCCGCTTCCGGCAGGCTGCTGTTCGAGGTTTTCGCCCAGGCCGCCGAGGAGACCATAGCGGCGCTGACGCCCAGAAGTTGTCTTCTATTGAACATGGTCTTTCCCTTTCTCAATGTCCGCCACCACCGCCGCCGGAAGCGGCGGCAACCTCGGTCTCTCCGCCAGACGCGCCTGCGCCGCCGCCATAAATGGCAGGGGCGAGGCCGGCTTCGGCGAGCCAGAAGTCGCGTTTGGCATTGATGGCCAGCAGGTTTGAATTGACCTTCTCGCGGCTGTCGGCCAGCAGCTCGAAGGTGTTGGTGAGCATGCCGTTATAGGTCAGCAGCGACTCTTCCTCGATCTTGGTGCGCAGGGGCACCACGCTGTTGCGGTAATGCCGGGCGATATCGTAATTCGAGCGATAGGCCTGATAGGCCGAGCGGGCCTCCGAGCGGATATTGACCGCCTTTTCCGCCAGCAGATTGGCTGCACGCATATAAGCGAGCTCGGATTCCCGCATGCGCGCCTGGCCGGAATCGAAGATCGGAATGACGAATTCCAGTTCCGCGTTGCCGGTCGTCTGTTTGTGCTTTTCGCCGTCTTCCAGCTCGCGCTCGGTCTCGAAACCGGAGCGCAACTCGAGATCGGTGACATAGCGGGTGGCTTCCGTGAGCTTGAAGGAGCGCGCAGTCGCCTCAAGATCGAGTTTTGCCGTCTGCAGATCGACGCGGCGTTGCAGCGCCTCCGCCTCGATCATGTCACGCTTGGCGAGTGTTTTTGGAAGCTGCGGCAGGCGGTTGGGAATGGCGTATTCAATATCCGCTCCCCATAGACCCATCAGCCGCGTCAGTTCTTCCTTGGCAAGGCGGGCTTCAAGCCGCGCCCTGGCGATCTGGCCTGTCAACTCGGCATAAAACACCTGCTCGCGGGCCTGGCCTTCCTTATTGAGCGAGCCCGCCTCGCCAAGCTTCTTAGCGAGTTCAGAGGCGGCGTCCGCCGCGGTCTGCGCCTGCGCCAGTTGGCCGACATTTTCGAGGGCGGCAACGGCGTTGATCCACGCCCGGCGCGTATCTGCCGCCAGTTGCAGCGTTTTCAGCGCGGCGGCAAGCTGCGCCTTGCGGAAGTTGGTATCGGCAATCGCCACATTCTGCTTGAGGGTGGCGAGTGCCAGGATATTGGTGACGACCACACCCTCGATTGACTTATAGGCCCTGAGGCCGGGGGTGCCGATCCCCGTGAGCCCGATGCCGACCCGCGGATTGACCAGCATGGTCGATTGCCAGGCGGTGGCAGCGGCTTCCCCCACATCGGCATAGGCCGCCTGCAGGCCCTTGTTGTTCAGCAGCGCAACCTGTACGGCGGTTTCGGCATCAAGGACCTTGCTGGCCGCCATCAGCGTTTTGACGCGGGCTTGTGTTGCCTGCGCTTCGACCCGGTTCTGCACCCAGATGGCCTGTTTTCCGGTCGCTTCCGATGTCTTTGCCGAAACATTGATGAACCCAGCATCTGACGCCGCATATTGTGCGGCCGAGACACAGCCACTGAGAAAAAGCGGCATGGATAGAACGGCTGCCAGTTTTGCGCCGAGTTTGAATGCACGTGGTGTCATGATGCGTCTCCTTTTGGAGCCTGCGCATCGTTCTGGTCACGCCAGGGTTTGGGATCGACCGGCATGCGGGCCGTGTAAGCCGAGACCGGGCTTTGGTAGCTGAGGGGGGCGACGGCAAGCGTCGGGTTTGCCGCGTCGTCATAGGAGGCGGCGTCATTCATCATCGATGTGGCTGTGCAGCCGCCCAGAAGCAGGGGCGCCGCAACCACAATATAAATTGGGTTCATGGGTCGTTTCCGAACAGGAGATGTAACGGCGTAGCGGCGTTACAGCCGCTCACGCACGGTCATTGCCCAAAGGCGGGCTTTGCCTGTTCAGATATTCGGGGGGCGGTGAAGAAGCGGGGTCTGCCCCAGCGCCTTGCTGTCGTCGAGGAAGGAGCGGATGCCGCTGACGACGGGCGTGCCGACTGTGCCGTGATCGATCAGAACCGCCATGCCGAGACAGAAATCGCCGCAGCATTGTGGCTTCGCGGTTTTTTTGACACCACCGTCCTCGTCGGACATTCCCTGCAGGTCCTGGACGCCGTGGCGACCATGAGTGTCGGACATCATCGCCGAGCCGCCATGATCCATCATCTTGCCGTGATCCATCGTGGCGGATTGAGCGTGTTGCATTCCGCCGGCGTCGGGACCATGCATTGCGGCATTCACGGTGGAAACGCTGTAGCCAGCCAGTGATAGGATCATCACCAGTCTAAACATAAGGGCCAGCAATTTCGATGCTCGCAACGTTTCACGCATGGCCTTTAGAAAAGCCGCTGTCCCGTGATTTGTCAATGGATATGGTTCATAACCATTGATGAAAACCTTGACGTGAAGCTGATCGCCCATCCGATTTCATGCGAAAGACCACAGCCTGATGCGGCCCTTTCGCCGACGATGCAGGTAATATCGGCCTCGGCGATGAATTCGGGAGGAGGCAGCGCAAAGCGGCTCCGTCGCAGAAAATGCGGGCTCAGAAATGGATGATGGTGTGCATGGCACTGTCATCCCCCGCGCCGCCGGCGGTCTATTCTTCCGTCGGGCGAAATCGAAGATGGATGAGCGGATAGGGCCGCCCCTGTCCGTCGAGATCGGAGCGTCCCGTCGGCTTGAAGCCCAGCCGGCGATAAAAGCCCAGTGCTTCGCCGTTTTGCTCGTTAACGTCGGTTGTCAGTGCCGGGTGAAGCGCAAGCGCACTTTCCACCAGGGCCTTGCCGATGCCTTTGCCGTGATGGTCCGGATCGATGAACAGCGCCTCCAGATGGCCTTCATGCAGAAACATGAAACCCAGGGCGCGGTCTGTTTCGTCGACGGCAAGCGTCAACGGCGCCTGCGGCAAAAATGCCCTGACTTCGTCGCCGATCGCAACGCGATCCTGCCGAAGTAGAAAGCCATGGGTTGCGTCAACGGCCCTGCTCCATATGTCGAGGATGCGCGCCGCGTCGCCATTGGTGGAGGTGCGAAGTGATATCATTCCCGAGCTTTAGCAATTCGGACGGTTTCGCGCCATGGGCCTGCTCGATCTTTTCGTGCGCAAATATGTGGGGAATTGCCACCCTCGAAATGCGGCCTGTCTGTCCCGCTCGGTCGTGTCTGCATTTCGCGTCGAAAAAACTCTCAAGAAAAAAGTGCTTGCAAAATGCCATCGGAAAAAAATAGATAAAAACAAGTTCTATCTATTTATTTAAAGGATTGGGAGTGACGTATGGATCAGATGGCGCTGCGGACTGACGAAAAACCGGTTGCTTTGAGCGATGCTGAGCCGAATTCCGCCAACGAAGAGGCGAAAATTATCTATAATTTACCCTTCAACGATCTGTTGTTTCGAGCGCAGCAGGTGCACCGGCGTCATTTCGATGCCAATACAATCCAGATGAGCCGGCTTATTTCGATCAAAACGGGCGGCTGCCCCGAAGATTGCAGTTACTGCAGTCAGTCCGCCCGAAATCCGACCGGTCTGAAGGCTTCCAAACTCATGGAAGTCGAGCGGGTACTGGCGGAGGCGCGCAAGGCAAAAGAGGGTGGGGCGACGCGTTATTGCATGGGCGCGGCCTGGCGTAATCCCAAGGAGCGCGACATGGAGGCTGTTGTCGCCATGGTCGAAGGCGTGAAGGCGCTTGGCATGGAAACCTGCATGACGCTTGGCATGCTGACGCCGGAGCAATCCGAGCGGCTGGCCGATGCCGGGCTGGATTATTATAATCACAACGTTGATACGTCAGAGCGGTTTTATTCCGAGATCATTACGACCCGCACCTTCGAGGACCGGCTGGCGACGCTCGCCAATGTCCGCGATGCCGGCATCAAAGTCTGTGCCGGCGGCATTCTCGGCATGGGGGAGACGGTCGAAGACCGGATTTCGATGCTGGTGACGCTCGCCAACCTTCCGGCTCCGCCGGAAAGCGTTCCGATCAACATGCTGATCCCGATCCCCGGCTCGAAACTGGCCAATGCCGATCCTGTCGATCCGATCGAATTCGTCCGCACCATCGCGCTTGCCCGCATCCTGATGCCGCGTTCGCATGTAAGGCTTTCTGCCGGGCGTACCGAGATGAGCGATGAGACGCAGGCGCTCTGTTTCCTGGCCGGCGCCAATTCCATCTTCATCGGCGAAACGCTGCTGACGGCGGATAATCCGGGGGAAGATCACGATACGGCGCTCTTCCGCCGACTCGGCCTCAAGCCAATGGAATTGCCGCCTGTGGAAGCAGGAGGCTGCCGGTGAACCTCGCGGCGCTCTCCCCCTATGAGGCGAAGCTTGCTGGCCTCAGCCGCAAATCGCGGCTTCGTGCGCTTGCACCGCGCGAGGGGGTCGATTTCACTTCGAACGATTATCTCGGCCTTGCCGAAGCGCCGCGCCTGAAGGCGGCAATCGTTGATGCCATGGCAAGAGGCGTGCCGGTGGGCGCCGGTGGCTCGCGATTGCTGCGTGGCAATCACCCCGAACACGAGGCGTTGGAAGCGGAAGCGGCGGCGTTCTTCGGGGCCGAAAAAGCGATCTATTTCAGCAGTGGTTTTGCCGCCAATGTCGCACTTTTTTCCACCCTGCCAATGCGGGACGATCTTGTCCTACATGATGCCCTGATCCATGCCAGCGTGCATGATGGCATTGCGGCGGGAAAGGCCAAGGCGGTGGCTGAGCCGCATAATGAGGTCGAGGCATTCGAGCGGGAAATAATCCGCTGGCGGCAGGCGGGCGGTAAGGGGCGACCATGGATCGCTGTCGAAAGCTTTTATTCCATGGATGGCGATTGCGCGCCGCTCGCGGCGCTTGCCGATCTTGCCGAACGGCATGGTGGTTTTCTGGTTGTCGATGAAGCTCATGCCACCGGCGTCTTCGGCCCCGGTGGGCGTGGACTTGCTGCGGCACTGGAAGGCCGTGGCAATGTGGTGGCGCTTCACACCTGCGGCAAGGCGCTCGGGGCCTCCGGCGCGCTTTTGAGCCTGCCTGCGGTTCTTGCCGATTATCTCGTCAACCGCGCCCGCGGGTTCATCTATTCCACCGCCCCTTCGCCGCTGATGGCGGCGGCGGTGCGGGAAGCCCTGCGCGTCGTCGCGGACGAGCCCTGGCGGCGGTCGCGACTGGCAGAACTGGTCAGTTTTACCGGCGAGGAGTTACAGCGCCAACTCGGCGTGGCGCCAAGCGGTTCACAGATCCTTCCGGTGATGATCGGCGACAATGCACGCTCGCTGAAGATTGCCGCGCGGCTGCGGCAAGGGGGCTTCGATGTGCGGGCGATCCGCCCGCCGACGGTGCCGGAAGGCACGGCGCGGCTGCGCATCGCCATCACGCTCAATGTGGAGGAAAGCCAGATTGCCGCTATGATCGGGTTGCTTGCCCTCTCGTTGCGGGAGGACGCGGCGTGAGTCTCCGTTTTGTCATCTCTGGCACCGATACCGGCATCGGCAAGACGGTTTTTGCCGCAGCGCTTACCCATGCCCTCAAGGCTCATTACTGGAAGCCCGTGCAGTCAGGGCTTGAGGAAGAAACCGACAGCGAGACGGTGGCAAGGCTTGCCGGCGTCGCGCCTACGCGCATCCTGCCGGAAGCCTATCGGTTGAAGACGCCTGCCTCGCCGCATCTTTCGGCTCGTCTCGACAATTCCACGATCGATCCCGCATTTTTACAGCCGCCGCGGCTGGATGGACCGCTTGTCATCGAAGGCGCAGGCGGGCTTCTGGTACCGCTGACTGAGAGCGTGCTCTTCGTCGATATCTTCGCCCGCTGGCAAATTCCGCTCATTCTGTGCGCCAGAACCGCGCTCGGCACCATCAACCACACGCTGCTGTCGCTCGAGGCGTTGCGGCAACGCGCCATTCCGGTGCAGGGCGTGGTTTTCATCGGTGAGGAAGACAGGGAAAACCAGCGCGTCATTTCGAATATAGGCGCGGTGCGTCCGCTCGGCCGGTTGCCACGCCTGGCGGATCTGACCAGCGACGCGCTGCATCAGGCCTTCGCCCAACACTTCAATCTCGCTGATTTTCTGGAGGCACCGGAATGAGCCGTTCCCCGGTCTGGCATCCCTTCACCCAGCATGGGCTGGAACCGCCGATGAAACATGTGGTCTCGGCGCAAGGGGCGTTTCTGGTGGATGAGGATGGCAATCGCCTGTTCGACGCCATTTCATCCTGGTGGGTCACCACCCACGGGCACCGGCATCCGGCAATCATGGCGGCCATCCGCGCCGCCACCGAGACATTGGACCAGGTTATTTTTGCCGAATTTTCCCATGAGTCCGCTGAGACGCTCGCCCGAGGGCTGATTGAGCTTGCTCCCGCAGGCTTAAACCATGTGTTTTATTCCGACAGCGGCTCGACGGCGGTGGAGGTGGCGCTGAAAATGGCGCTCGGTTATTTCCACAATCGCGGTGAAAAGCGCGACCGTATCGTGGTGATGGAGCATGGCTATCATGGCGATACGATCGGCACCATGTCGACAGGCGAGCGCGGTGTGTTCAATGCCGCCTATGAGCCGCTGCTTTTCGGCGTCGACCGTCTGGCCTTCCCGGAGGCGGACAGCGAGCAGCGCACACTGGATATGTTCGAGGTCTATTGCCGCTCGGGCCGCATTGCCGCCCTGCTGATCGAACCCCTGGTGCTCGGAGCCGGCGGCATGAAGATCTATGGCGCCCATGTTCTTGCCGGGCTGAAACAGATAGCCGAACGCCACGGCTGCCTCGTCATCGCCGATGAGGTGATGACCGGTTGGGGCAGGACCGGAACCCTGTTTGCCTGCGAGCAGGCGGCAATTTCGCCGGATATTCTCTGCACCTCCAAAGGGCTCACAGGCGGTTCCCTGCCGCTGGCGGCAACGCTGTGCAGCGCAGAGATTTTCGATGCGCATTTTTCGACCGACCGTCGCAAAACCTTTTTCCATTCGAGCTCCTATACGGCCAATCCGATCGCCTGCGCCGCTGCCGTCGCCAATCTTCAGGTCTGGCGGGATGAACCGGTTCTCCAGCGCATCGGGCAGGTGCAACAGGCGCTGGGCGATAATATCGGGCGATTTGCAGATGATGGCCGTTTCGCCAATATCCGGCAGGCGGGCACCATCGCCGCGCTCGATCTTGTGGTGCCTGCTGGGGGGTATCTTTCCGCAGCGGGGCCACGCATGCGCCAGTTGTTCCGCGAGCGCGGTTTCCTCATCCGCCCGCTCGGCAACGTACTTTACCTGATGCCGCCGTATTGTTCGACGCCTGACGACCTGACACGCGCCTTTGACGTCATCGGTGAGGTTGCCGGGATCGTTACTCAGGCTGCACCGGTAAATTCGCGCGCCGCCGGGAGCTAGAAATGGAGATGCCAGGACCGTTGCGAAAGTCATGACAATGCAGACACGCTCTTCCCGTATGGCTGGTTTCGGCCATGCCGTTCCTGCCCGTTGCGTCGGCAATGCCGAAATAGAGGCCAACCTCGGGTTGGAGGCCGGCTGGATCGAACGGCGCACCGGCATTCGCTCCCGTTATTGGGCAGAGAAGGACGACACGCTGAGTGGCCTTGCGGAAAAGGCGGGCCGGATGGCGCTGGCGGATGCCAAGATCGATCCCGATAACATTGCGCTTACGCTGCTTGCGACCTCCACGCCGGACCATCTTCTGCCGCCTTCCGCGCCGCTGCTGGCACGCAGGCTCGGTTTGACGCGCTCCGGTGCGATCGATCTTGCTGGCGCCTGTTCCGGTTTTCTTTATGCGCTCACCCTCGCGGATGGTTTTGTCCGTACCCATGGCCGCGCCGTCCTTGTTGTCGCGGCCAATATTCTCAGCCGTCGCATCAATCCGGCGGAAAGGGCGAGCGCCGTCCTGTTTGCCGATGCCGCCGGCGCTGTGGTGCTCACCCCTTGCCCTGAGGCGAAACGCGGGCTGTTGTCGGCCGATCTCGTTGCCGATGGAAGCGGTTACGATCTCATCCAGATTGCGGCAGGCGGCAGCAGCCGGCCCTTTTGCGCTGATATGTCCGCCGAAGATGCCCTGATGACGATGCGCGATGGCCGGGAGGTTTTCTCCCGCGCCGTGGCGCTGATGAGCGAGACCTCACAGCGCGTGCTGGAAGAGGCGGAACTGACCGCAGCCGATATCGGCCGTTTCGTACCGCATCAGGCCAATGCCCGCATGTTTGATGCCGTCTGTGGCAATCTTGGTATCGAGCGGGGAAAGACGGTTCGCACCATAGAAAGCTTCGGCAATTCGTCCGCCGCCACCATCCCGCTTTCGCTGTCCATGACCAACAGCGGACGACCTTTCGCGAGCGGCGAAAATCTGCTTCTGACGGCAGCCGGCGCGGGCATGACGGGCGGAGCGGTTGTTTATCGCATCTAACCCCGCGGCGGCCTTCAGCGCCAGAACACGAGCGCCATGCCGATAACGACAAGAGCGGCTCCCACCCACGCACCAGATGCGGGCCGCTCCCCGGTTCTAAGCCAGAGCAATGGCAGGATGATGACCGGCGTGGTGGCCGAAAGTGTGGAGACAATGCCGACCTTTCCGCCAGAAAGCGCAAACAGCAGCAGCGTCATGCCGAAGCCGAGCGCGATCGTGCCGGTCAGCGCCGTCTGGAGGAAAATGCTGCCCGTCAATGGCCCCTTGGGTTTTACGGCCTTGATGGGGAGCATTGTCAACATCGTAAGGCAGATTGCGGCGACGCCCACCCGCAGCATGGATGCGGCGATGGGATCGATACCTGCTGCCATCACAGGCCTCGCGATCAGCGAGCCAACGGCTTGGCTGAGAGCTGCGAGAAGGCCGACGAGGACGCCGAGCCAGAGCGGTCCCTTCACGCTTTCCCATGCGTGCAGCTGCGACTTGCGCTTGCCGAAAAGGATGGCCAGCAGAACGCCCGCAAGGGTGAGGCCTATACCGGCTATGGCTGTCACGGAAAGCTGTTCCCCGAGAACAGCCCAGCCAAGCACGGCGGAGATGGGAGCGTTGAGCGCAAACAGGATTCCGGAGCGGCGTGGCCCCAGCCGGTTGAGGCAGGTGAAAAGCAGCGTGTCGCCAACGAAGATGCCGATGAAGCCGGAAAGCAACAGCGCCCACAGCGCATCCGGTTGCAGGTCCCGCCAGGTTCCTGAAGCGAGGACGTAAAGACCGAGCACCGAGGCGACAAAAAGCTGCCTTGTCCTGTTGAAGGCAAGCGCACCAAGATGCCCCGCCGGGCGGGCGGCGAGCAGTCCCGTTATCGCCCAGCAGGTTGCAGCGCCCACGGCGGCCAGTTCATAGAGTACCATCTCGTTCCACTGCTCCGCGGGCTTTTCTTATTAACCCGCCCCCATCATGCGTGCTTGCGCGCCCACCGCAGGTTCTGCGTTTGCCCGCCATAACCATAGGTGTCGCCATCCACGGCGTGAACCAGCACATAGCTTGCTTCGTGCACGGGGCCAAGCAGCCTGTTCATCTCTTCATAAACACGGCGTACCCATTCGGTCGTCTCGTCCTTGATGTTTGTGTGATCGGTAATCGAAACCTCGACATAAAATGTGCCGACCTTCTGTTCGGCGACGCTCGATCCGGCGATGATCCAGTCGGCGGGATCGGCACTTTCGACGAGAACGGCGGTAACCGCCGGGTCTTTGTGCAGGATGTCCGCAGTCAACCGGGACAGGAGAGCGGCGATTTCCAGCTTCGGATCGTCAGCGTCTTGAGGTTTGGTGTAGCGGGTTTTGATCATGGGCATGGTGTTTCTCCTTGTTGCCGAAAACCACCTTGCGTAAATTTCATCATAATGAGAAGATAATGAATAATATTCTATTCATAGCGATTTTATATGATTGACCTTGAAAGCGTCCGCCTCTTCATTTTCGCCGTTGAACTGGGCAGCCTGACTAGGGCGGCCGAGGCTGCGGGAACCGTGCAGCCCGTCGTCAGCCAGAAGCTGAAGATGCTGGAGCAGCGTCTCGGCAGACGGTTGATCGACCGCTCGCCACGCCACCTTCGGCTGACGGAGGATGGGCAGGTGTTTCTGCCGAAGGCCCGCGAGCTGCTGGCCAAACATGAGGATGCGCTGAACTTCAGTGACGAGCCACCGTTGCACTTTGCACTGGCGGCCAGCGATCACGCGATCGGGACCCGCCTTTCGGCGGCGATAAGAGCAATGCGCGCGTCGCTGCCGGCTAATGCTGTGATTGATGTGACCTTGGGTTTTTCCCGGCAGGTGAAGGAAAACTTCGCTTCCGGACTGGCCGATGCCGCAATCATCCGTCGCAATGGCGGCGGGTCCGATGGCGAAGTGCTGCGCACTGACAGGCTGGGATGGCGTGTGGCCCCGGACTGGCGACCGCGCACCAACAGCGCCGTTCCGCTTGTCTCTCTTGGGGCGGGGTGTGGTGTCCGGGATATTGCGATAGCCGAGCTCGGAAAGGCTGGCGTCGCCTGGCGCGATGCATTCACCGCTGGAAGCTGTTCTGCGCTTCTGGAAGGAGTGCTTGCCGGCGCAGGCATCGCAGCCCTCGGCGAGATCAGCGCGCGAGGCTTGCCGGATCGCGGTCCCGAGCTGGGCCTGCCACCGTTGCCAATCTCTGACATCGTGCTTCTTTCCCGCGCGCGTACACCGGCCCACGCCTCAGCCATCAGGGCGCTCGCCGCCGCGATATCGGCCGCGGGTGAGTAGCGTCGGAATGATATCTGCTACGAGACAAAAATCGAGGATGTAAAGGGAGTTAAGGTGTTGGCTGGGGAACCTGGATTCGAACCAAGATCGACGGAGTCAGAGTCCGCTGTTCTACCATTGAACTATTCCCCAAAAGCCTGAAACGCGTTGTCGCGTTCGCTTTGGTGGGTCGTCATATAGATGATTTATTCCGGGGCGCAAGTCGAAAAAATCGAAAAATGCGTTTTATCCTGCTTCGTCTCTGTGTCAGAGCCTTGCGCGGGTGGAACGCGGGGTGGAGAGCAGCAGGCTGGTCTCGCTGCCGGTAATCCCGGGCACGAGGCGGATGCGGCGGAGCACGGCGTCGAAATCGCTAAGTGTCGCGGCATTCAGTTCCACGATCAGATCCCAGCGGCCGTTGGTGGTGTGGATTTCGGAGATTTCCGGAAAGCCGCCGAGCGTGCGGATGACGCGGTCCGTCACATGGCCTTCGATCTCGATCATCATGATGCCGCGGATTGCGGCTTCAACGGCGTCGGCGCGCAGGATAACGGTATAACCGATGATCGTACCGTCATTTTCCATTCTTTCGACGCGCGAGCGAACCGTCGCGCGCGAGGTTTCAGTCTCCACGGCCAGGTCGGAGATGCTGCGCCGGCCATTATGCCGAAGAAGGGTGATGAGGCGTTCGTCGAGTTTGTCCATACCTGCCATTTCGATAAAATGATTTTACCAAAACGGTAGCTTATTTCGATAATATTGCCAATCTTTGATGTTCGTTCTGCCATGTTTCCGTGGTCTAGTGGAGTTATCGGTCGGGAAAATGAGGACGGGAATGGATATCAGGCTTGTTGGTGCGCCGTTGCAGATCGGGGCCGGGCAATTGGGATGCGAAATGGGGCCGAGCGCCTATCGCGTCGCGGGGCTTGCCCATGCCCTCGAAGAGCTGGGGCATCGGGTGGTGGATACGGGCAATGTGATGCCCGCGCCGCTTCGGGAATTTTGCCATCCGAATCCTGCCGTACACCATCTTTCCGAGACAGTGGCCTGGACAGAGGCGCTGACGGAAGCGGCCTATCGCGGAAGCGCGGACGCCGTGCCGATCTTCCTCGGCGGCGACCATGCGATTTCGGCGGGGACGGTTGCCGGCATGGCGCGCCGCGTGGCTGAGACGGGTCGGCCATTCTTCGTCCTCTGGCTCGATGCTCATACAGATTATCACACCCTTGAAACCACACGCAGCGGCAATCTGCATGGCACGCCGGTCGCCTATTTCAGCGGGCGTGACGGTTTTTCCGGTTATTTCCCGCCGCTTTCCCATGCTGTTCCGGAAGAGAATATCGGCATGATCGGCATCCGCAGCGTCGACCCTGCCGAGAGGGCCGCTCTGGAAAAAAGCGGCATCACCGTTCACGACATGCGTTCGATTGACGAGCATGGCGTTGCCGTGCTGCTGCGTGAATTCCTAGCGCGGGTTCAGGCGGCAAACGGGCTTTTGCATGTCAGCCTCGATGTCGATTTTCTGGAGCCGTCCATCGCACCGGCTGTCGGCACCACGGTGCCGGGCGGCGCGACATTCCGCGAAGCCCATCTTGTCATGGAGATGCTGCATGACAGCGGGCTGGTCTGCAGCCTCGATCTCGTGGAACTCAATCCGTTTCTCGATGAGCGCGGCAGGACCGCGACGCTGATGGTGGATCTTGCCACCAGCCTGATGGGCAAGCGGGTCATGGACCGTCCGACGCGGGCCGGCTGAAAGGGGTGATGTGATGACCGTGATACCAAACCTCAATATCGTGCCTTTCGTCAGCGTCGATCACATGATGAAGCTGGTGCTCAAGGTGGGCATCGACACGTTCCTGCGTGAGCTCGCCGATGTGGTGGAGGAGGATTTCCGTCGCTGGCAAAGCTTCGACAAGACCCCGCGCATCGCCTCCCATTCGACGGAGGGTGTCATCGAGCTGATGCCGACCAGCGATGGCACGCTTTACGGCTTCAAATATGTCAACGGCCACCCGAAGAACATGAAGGAAGGCCGCCAGACCGTGACGGCCTTCGGCGTGCTTTCCGATGTCGGCAATGGTTATCCGCTGCTTCTGACCGAAATGACGATCCTGACCGCGCTGCGCACTGCCGCCACCTCCGCCGTCGCGGCGAAATATCTCGCCCGCCAAAACGCCCGTTCCATGGCCATTATCGGCAATGGCGCACAGAGCGAATTCCAGGCGCGGGCGTTCAAGGCCATTCTCGGCATCGATACGTTGCGGCTGTTTGACATCGACCGCTCCGCCAGCGAGAAATGCGCCCGCAATCTCGCCGGGCAGGGCTTTGCCATCAAGATCTGCGACAGTGCGGAAGAAGTGGTGGAAGGCGCGGATATCGTCACGACGGTCACTGCCGACAAGCAATATGCGACGATCCTGACTGACAACATGGTCGGCCCCGGCATCCACATCAACGCTGTTGGCGGGGATTGTCCCGGCAAGACGGAATTGCACCGGGATATTCTGTTGCGATCCGACATTTTTGTCGAATATCCGCCGCAGACGCGTATTGAGGGCGAAATTCAGCAATTGCCTCCGGATTACCCCGTTACCGAGCTGTGGCGGGTCATAACGGGTGAACAGCAAGGCCGGGCAAACGACAGGCAGATCACACTGTTCGACAGCGTGGGTTTCGCGACTGAAGATTTTTCGGCGCTGCGTTATGTACGCTCAAAACTGCCGTCCACCGGGCTCTATACGGAGTTGGACCTGCTGGCGGATCCGGATGAGCCGCGGGATCTTTTCGGCATGCTGCTGCGCTGCGAGGCGGCTCTCGTCTAGGCCGGCTCCGGCCGGCAAGCATATCAGCCTTGCCGGCGACCCTTCCGTGCGGTCATGTGTTCCCGCCAGATGGTGAAAAGACCGGCTGCTATGACGATGGCCGCGCCGATCACCATATTGGAAGTCACGACCTCGCCATAGATGGTGACGCCGATGATGGAGACGAGCACGAGCTGGTAATAGGAAAAAGGCTGCACGGAAGCCGCATCCGCCAGTTCGAAGGCTTTAATCAGGCAGTAATGGCCGCTCATGCCGGTAATGCACAGGGCCAGCATCCATCCCCAGTCATGGGGCGCCAGACTGACCCAATAAAACGGGCCAACCAGCGTCAGGGCGGCCGCGCCCGCCACGCCGGTATAAAAGAAGCTTGTCATGGCCGTATCGCTCCGGCTGCCGAGCCGCGTCAGCACACCATAAAGCGCCAGCATGAATGCGGCGACGAAGGTGATCAGCAGGCTCTTGTCGAAACCTTCGCCATCGGGTTTGAGAATAACGAGAACGCCGATGAAACCGACAAAAATAGCGCACCAGCGCCGCCAGCCCACTTTTTCTCCCAGCAGCGGCACGGAAAGCGCCGCGACGATGAGCGGGGCGGAAGCGATGATGGAATGGCTGTGGGCAAGGCCGACGATTGCGAAGGAGAAAATCGAAAAGACGATCTGTATGGCAAGGAGGACACCACGGCTGATCTGCAGCCAGGGGCGATTGGCGATGGCGGCACCGCGAATGCCGCCTGAAGACTTTGCCGCCATCAGCAGAACGAAAACGGCAAAGGCCCAATAGCGCAACATGGCGACGAAGACCGGTGGGTAGGCGCTGCCCAGATGTTTCGATATGCCATCCTGCGCCGCAAAGATCGTGAAGGCGACAAGCGCATAAAGAAAACCGGTCTTGGCTGATGGCATGGAAAAACCGCTGTCCGGAGTTTGCCGGCAAAAAAAGGATTCGGCGTGAATGAGATGGATATGGCCATATGTTATGGCCGCACCTTGTCAGACAACCTTATTTTCCGAATAGCAGCCATGCAAGCCCGGAAGCAGCCTGTTGTGGATTTGAGCGCCGCGGATCAATGTGGATCTGGACGATGTGCCCGATATGCCCGCTGGCGAGGCCTTGGGAAAGGCACGGCTGTCCGCCGTCGACAATTGCGCGGCGGACAGAGAGTTCGGCAGGACGCGCGGCGCTACGGCCGCTACCTCAGGCGATCGTCACGACCGTTTTCGACGTTGCGGATTTCAGCGCCGCATCGGCGAGCTTCAGCGCGATCAAACCGTCCTTGATGGATGGAGAGGGCGCGGTGTTATTTTCAATGCTGTCAATGAAAGCAGTGATTTCCGCAGCATAGGCTGCCGTGTAACGCGTCATGAAGAAATCATGCAGCGGTGGCCGGGTGTAGCCATCCGCATTGGCGATTTCGATGGAAACCGGGCGCTGGTTTTCGGCCGCTGCCGAACCGAGCGAACCGTGTACCTCGATGCGCTGGTCGTAACCATAGGTCGCGCGGCGAGAGTTTGAAATAATCGCCTGCCTGCCGCTTTTCGTCGTCAGAACGATGCTGGCGCTGTCGAAATCACCGAGTGCGCCGATCTCCGGATTGACCAGAACGGAACCGGTGGCGAACACGCTTTCCACTTCCTCACCGAGCAGGAAACGGGCCATGTCGAAATCATGAATGGTCATGTCGCGGAAAATGCCGCCGGAAACCTTGATATATTCGGCCGGGGGCGGGCCGGGATCGCGACTGGTGATTGTCACCATTTCGACCTTGCCGATGCGGCCGTCGTCGATCGCCTTGTGAACAGCCTGAAAATGCGGGTCGAAACGCCGGTTGAAACCGAGCATGACCTTCGCACCGGTCTCTTCCACCACCTTGGCGCAGGCTTCCGCGCGGGCAACATCGAGATCAACGGGCTTTTCGCAGAAGATCGCCTTGCCGGCGCGGGCGAAACGCTCGATCAGATCCGCATGGGTGTTGGTCGGCGTGCAGATGATGACCGCGTCGATCGTTTCGTCGGCCAGAACCTCCTCGATCGTGCTGACCATGCAGTGGGCCTCCCGCGCGATTGCTTCCGCAGCGCCGGCCATGGCGTCCACGACAGCCACCAGCTGCGCGCGGCTGTCGGTGGTGATCGCCTTTGCATGGACCTTGCCGATCCGTCCGGCGCCAAGCAGGGCCAATTTCGTAACCATTTTTCCTCCGGTTCCTTCACGCGTCCGCCCGTCACTCCCGGACAGGCAGAATATGAATGCAAACAATGTTTCGATATAGAATATATGTTCCATTTTGCTAGATCGACAGGCATGGCGTGTCAAGCGATTTGACGTCGCGCAGGGTAGCCGAAATCACGGTTCCGGAGGGTGTCGGGGAGATGCCGTTCGGCTTAAAATGGGCCGTTACAAGCTGGGCAGCAGGCGCAGCCCATCAGGCGGCGACGGGCGCCGATGCGGGATTTTGCGGAAGAGCGTAAACTTCGACCGGGGTTTCGAGGCCGCGCAACAGCCAAGGGCCCAGACTTTCGAACCCGGTCTCGTTGCCAGCCATGCGCACGAATTCTTCGGAGAAGAGAACGTTGCGCCCTGTTTCCTTGGTCAGCGTCTCAAGCCGCGATGCGATGTTGACGGCGGGTCCGATGACGGTGAAATCGAGCCGGGTTTTCGAGCCGATATTGCCGTACATGACATCGCCGACGTGAACGCCGATGCCATAACCCAAGGGGTCATGGCCTTTTTGCCGGTTGATCTCATTGAGTGCGATCAGGCTCCGTTGCGCCCTGGCAATGGCCTTCAGGAGGTTTCCGCAAGCATCCGGGTTGCTGAGCGGGAAGATCGCCAGCAGCCCGTCGCCCATGAATTTCAGGATTTCCCCGCCAAATTCCTCGATCGGATCACACATGGCGTCGAAATAACCGTTCAGAAGCTCGATCACATCGTCACGCGGCCATAGATCGGAAATATGGGTAAAATTGCGCAGGTCGCAGATCAGGATTGCTGCTCCCACCGTCATGCCGCTGCCGCGTGTCGTGGCGCCGTTCAGGATCTTTTCGCCCGCATGTGGTCCCACATAGGTTTCCAGAAGGGTGCGTGTCATCCTGTTCTTCAGGCGTATCTCGCTCACCAGCGCGAGCGCGGGCAGGAGGTTTTTCAGCGCGACGATCTCTTCGTCGGAAAAGCCGCCGGGGCGATCGCTGGAAAATGATGCGACGTGGCGTTTGCCAAACGTGTGCTCAATAGGCCAGGCGCAATAATCCGTCAGCCCTTCCGACCGCAGCTCCTCATAGATCGTGTAACCTGTTTCGTCGATGGCGTCGACGTTCAGGCGATGCCGGATTTCGCTGGCGCCCTGGTGAATGTCCCTGATCGGGCTGTTGAGATATTCGGGGGTGTTTTCCGAGCCGTAGCCATAAGTGACGATCTCGGCTTCGGACATGCCGGCTTTCCATAAAATCCGCGCGCCCAGCCATTGCGGATGGCGGATACGGAAAGCCAGAACGCCGCGCGCCACCGAAATTCCGCTTGCCCGCAAGCGGTTGCAAAGCTCCACGAAGATTTCGTCGATGAAGCGTTCGTCCTTGGTGCCGGTGACCAGCCAGTCGAGAGTCTCGGTTTTCTCCGCCGGCCACAATTCAGCCAATGCTGAAGAAACCCGTTCTTCGGTGTCGAGCGTAAATGTCATGGCAGGATTCCGGAGGTTGTTGCTGCTCTCGGCGGGCGGGATACATGTCGAATGTCGCTGAACGTCCCCGCTCGCGAATTGCATGTGGTGCCGGATAACGAAAATGTTAAGGGAGCGGATGCGGAAAATGTTCCGAAAGAATCGGCAGCCTCCGGGCTGCGTGCGCCGCCTCGATGTTCCCGGGAACATCTTCCCGGCGGCGCTGAGATTTTTCGTGATCGATAGGAAAGATCAGATAACGGTTTCGACCGGAATATGCAGCGCGGCGGCAACACGCCGGATGCGCAGGGGGTCGCTGTCCGTGCCGTCTTCCAGGGCACGTATTTCGCTCGTGGTGAGGCCACAGGTCACGGCTAGCTGCTCGATCGTATAGCCGGCAAGATTACGCGCTGCCAGGACCTTTTTGGCGAAAGGAGCATCGGTTTCGTGATCGGAATCGGGTTGTGAAACTGAAATTGTCATTATTGCATCTCCCTGATGATGGACACTTAAATGCGGGCGGCAGAGAAAAGTTGCCGGGCCGAATGCGACCGCGTTGCCGGAGAAGAAATCGGTGTTGCAACGCAGCGAGGAACATAGCCGCTTCGTTGACCTACGCAATAGTTAAATTTTGTTAAGATTCGTGATCGCCGAATTGACGAGGCACGTTTCCATGCGAAAGCGGCTGCGAAACGGTCCTTTTTACCTTCCGGATCGTCTGCAAGGGGCCGCTACAGCATGCCCCAGGCGCGGAAACGGCCACGACCGGTAACCTCCCGCAATTCCAGCTGGTTGGCGAGGCCGATTGCGCCCTGTGGCGTGGTGCCGAGTTCCTTCACGATCATGGCTGCCGAGACCACGGGGCGGGAGACGACCAGCTCGACGAGTTCGGGCAATCGCGAAGAGGAACGGCGGCCGGCCAACTTGCGCATCATCCGCTCCCGCGCATGGCTCAGCCGGTCGTGTTCCTTCATGCTGGCCAGCGCCGCCTCATAAAAACTGTCGAGAAGTGCGAGGATGCGCTGTGTCTGGTTCCTGGCGTGCCGCCGCTCCCTCGGGATGGCACGAAGACCGGCGCTCAGGGCCGGCAGGTGATCGGGCGTGATGGCGCCATCGCGCAGAAAAGCCGAGGCCAGAAGCCGCCCAAGCCAGGGGCTGCGCTGGAGCACCTCTATCATGTTCCAGGAATCAAGCAGGATGGCGGTGCGCAGAATTGCCGGCAGTTCCTCCGTCCGCGACTGCACGTCCCACCATTCTTTCAGCCGTTCGTCTTCGTCCCAGTCAGGCTCGTTGATGAGCGCATGGCTTTCCTCCCTGTGTATCGACGGAAGCGCGTTTCCCGTGGTGATCGCATCGAGCGTGGCTGCGCTTCGCGCCAGAAGGGCGTCGAGTTCGGAAAAAGCGCCGTCCAGCGATGTCTCAGCCTCATGTGCCTCCTCACCCGCAGGCTGATCGGCGGTCTGCCGTGCGGGCAGCATCTCTTCGGCGGCGGGCGACGCCCTGCCGCGCAGCCGGGAAAGACCCGGTGCAGTGAAAGCCCAGCCGGCCGCATTGGCAAAGATCAGCCGCCGCGAGCGGAGGATTCGGTGTGCCGCCGTCATTTCATGGCTTGGCGCACGCACATCCATATGGGCGTCATGCAACACGAGGTCTTCCATGTGCACGAGTTCGCCGTCCACCCACATGGAGGAGATGGCGTCGGTGAAATCCTGCCTTTCGATGAAGCCCTGTTTCATCGGCGATCTGCTTATCCGCTCGTCCAGCCGCGCCAGCGCTTCGCCCGCGCGGGCGGCGGCGATGAGGAGCTTTTCGAGCTGGATGTCGGATATGTCGTAAATCATTGATATATTTTAGTTTGAGCTGGCGCGGCTTACAAGGCGGTTCAAGGTCGTCCAGTTTTCCTTCGATGGTTTCTGCCCAGCAATCGTGATAAAAACGGGTGGCGAAAATGCCGGGGAGGAGGAAGTCTTTCAGACGCCACGGCTGCTTTTTCAGCAATATTGCAACGCGGTATAAACTTGCGCATCGCAGCATGGCGGGTATATACCCTCGACAGGAGCGACAAATTATCACACCTTCCGTTCGCCCTTCCATCTCCAGACGAAGATGAATTGGAGTCAACCCGTGAATATTATGGCAAATGGTCCCGCCGCCGCGCCGGACCAGAAAACCCGTTTGAAATCCATTATCGGCGGATCGGCGGGTAATCTCGTCGAATGGTACGACTGGTATGTCTATTCGGCTTTCACTCTTTATTTCGCGCCGGTGTTCTTCCCCTCGGGCAATCAGACGGCTGAACTCTTGAGTGCCGCTGCCGTTTTTGCCGTCGGATTTCTGATGCGGCCCATCGGGGCCTGGTTCATGGGCACCTATGCAGACCGCAAGGGCCGCAAGGCGGGTCTGACCCTGTCCGTCACCTTGATGTGTCTCGGTTCGCTGCTGATCGCGATTACGCCCGGCCACGAAACGATTGGCATTGCCGCCCCCGCCATTCTGGTATTTGCAAGGCTGCTGCAGGGCATCAGCGTCGGCGGCGAATATGGCGCAAGCGCGACTTACCTCAGCGAAATGGCCGGCAAGAACCGCCGTGGTTTCTTCTCCAGCTTCCAGTATGTGACGCTGATTTCCGGCCAGCTTCTGGCGCTGGCGGTGCTTCTGGTGCTGCAGCGGGTCCTGACGCCGGAACAGCTCGGCTCCTGGGGCTGGCGCATTCCCTTCTTCATTGGCGGCCTTCTGGCGATTGCGGTGTTTTATATCCGCCGCGGCCTTGTCGAGACGCAGTCCTTCGAAAATGCCAAGACCGGCGCTGCCGACAAACCGAAGTCCAGCGGATGGGCGCTGTTCAAGCACTATCCAAGGGAAGCGCTGATGGTCATGGCGCTCACATCAGGCGGCACGCTCGCCTTTTACGCCTACACCACCTATCTGCAGAAGTTCCTCGTCAACACCTCGGGCTTCAGCAAGGAAAGCGCCACGGAAATTACCACGGCGGCGCTTTTTGTCTTCATGCTGTGTCAGCCGCTTGCCGGTGCGCTGTCGGACAAGATCGGCCGTAAACCGCTGATGGTGGGCTTCGGCATCCTGGGAACGCTGTTCACCTATGTCATTTTCAGCACGCTTTCGACCACAACCGATCCGATCATGGCTTTCGGCCTCGTGCTGATCGGCCTGCTGATCGTCACCGGCTATACCTCGATCAATGCGGTGGTGAAGGCGGAAATGTTCCCGGCCCATATTCGCGCGCTCGGCGTGGCGTTACCTTATGCGCTGGCAAACACCATATTCGGCGGAACGGCTGAATTCGTAGCCTTGAAGTTCAAGCAGATCGGCCACGAGAACTGGTTCTTCTGGTATGTGACGATCATGATCGCGTTGTCGCTGGTGGTTTACGTGAAGATGCGCGACACGCGCGACCACAGCCATATCCACGAAGACTGATCGGCTTACACCAAAAACCAGCAAAGCCCCGTCCTCCCGGCGGGGCTTTTTCTTTTTTGCGTTCAGGCGGCTTCGCTGGGAATGATCACGCGGGCTTCAAAACCGTCCTGCTGACCTTCTGCGGGAGAGGAAAGCACCAGTTTTCCGCCGGTCTGTTCCACCAGGCTTTTGACGATAGCCAGACCGAGCCCGGTGCCGTCAGCCGTAGAATGGCCTCTGGTGAAACGTGTCGTCAGCTTGGGCAACAACACCGGATCGACGGTCGGCCCGGCATTTACGACGCGGATCGCGCCATCTGTTTCCGCAATCACCTGCACGGGGCTTTTCGGCGGGCTGTGAATCAACGCATTTTCGAGAAGGTTGCGGATGATGATACCGAAGGCATCCGGACCGATCCTGCCGGACAGGGCGCCTTCACAGCGATTGGTGAAGCGGATGCGAGACGCCCCTATCGCCGTCCTGCTCATATCGTCGATAACGAGTTCGAGCACGGGGATGAGATCGCTTGTCTTATCCGTGAGCCCGATCCTGGCTTCAGCCCGGGACATCTGAAGCAGTTTCTCAGCGAGGTGGGCGAGGTGCTGCAGGGATTTTTCGATGTTTTCAACGCGTGGCGCAAGCTCCGGGGGGATATCGGCGTGCAGCCGCTGCGCCTGCGCCAGCGCACCGGCAATCGGGGTTCGCAATTCATGGGCGCTATTGGCGGTGAATTCCCGCTCCGCCTCGATTGTCGAGCGCAGCCGCCCAAGCAGCAGGTTGACCGATCGCGCAATGGGGTGCAGTTCGGGCGGGAAGGGTTGAGTTGCAAGCGGAGCGAGATTGCCGCCGTCCTTCTTGCCGATTTCGTCGCGTAAGGTTTGCACCGGCTGAAGCGTTCGCCGCACGACGAGGATGACCGCAAAAATGCTGGCAGGAATGAGAATGAGCACGGGCAACACCAGCGCGGTGCCTGCCTCCACGATTGCCTCGCGGCGATTTGCGAATGCATCGGCGACCTGCAGGAAATAGTTGCCGTCGGGTGAGGCGACCGTGAAGATGCGCTGCGACGATGTTTCTGAAAAACCGGGGTCGAGAGAGACTTCGAAAGGCTCCGTCGAACTGTCATGCGAATGCAGCACGACCTGGCCTTCTCGGTCGCGAACCTGATAGGTCAGATATTCCGCTCCCTCCGCCGACTGGTTGAGCTTCTGCGAGGCCGGCGCGGTATTGTTCTCACGCAGGTCGTCGAGCAGAAGCGGCAGCAGTCTTTCCGCGGTTTCCTCGAGACCGGCATCGAAAATCTCAGCGAACTCGTCCTGCATCACCATGACGCCCAAACCGCAGGCGAGAAGCCATGATATGGCGACAACGCTGGTCAGCGCCATCACGAGTTTGCGGGTCATGCTGGTCGGTCTGGCCATCTGTATCTGCCTGGGGTTCGTCTATTTGATCGTGTAGCCAACGCCACGCACCGTCTCGACGCGGTCATGGCCGATTTTCTTGCGCAGCCGGCTGATATAGACTTCGACCGTGTTGCTCTCTATTTCCGCGCCGAATTCGTACAGGGTATCGTGCAGCTGCGCTTTCGAGACGACTGCGCCGGGATGCTCGACCAGTTTCTCCAGCACGGCCCATTCGCGGGCGCTGAGCGTCTGCGCCGTGCCATCGACCGTGATGTTGCGCGCTACCTGGTTGATCTCGATGCCGGGCAGGCGGATGACGGGGGCGGAACGCCCCTCGTAACGACGCGAGACCGCCAGCATGCGTGCTGAAAGTTCGTTGAGATCGAAAGGCTTGACCAGATAATCGTCCGCGCCGGCATTGAGCCCGGCAATCCGGTCGGAGACCTGGTCATGCGCCGTCAGAATGATGACCGGCGTGGCGTCGTCGCGCTTGCGCAGGCTTTGCAGAAGGGTGATGCCCTCGCCGTCAGGCAGTCGCATGTCGAGCAGGATCAGGCCGTAACCCATCGTCAGCGTCGCCGCCATGGCGTCGCCCAGCGTCTTGAACCAGTCGACAGCGTGACCCGCCGCGGCCACATGGTCCCGCAGCGCCTCCCCCAGCACATGATCGTCTTCAACAAGCAGAACCCGCAAGACAGCTCCCTCTATCGCGTCGTCTTGCGTATCTTGTTCTCCGGATAAGCGTCAAGCACTGTCTGTTCAGCTCGTCCGGCGTTGGGTACAGCCGCTGAAGACATCGAGCGAGGGATCGTAGACCGAGGTGGAGACGTTCATCATTCCAAGGATGCTGTGGAAATAATTGTCGTGCGAGCGCCCGCCCTCTGCCGCGCTTTTCGCAAGGCAGGCCTTGTCCAGTCCCATGGATTTGGCAAAATCGTCATCGAACCACACGAGAAACGGCACATGGGTCTGCTGGTCGGGCGCGAGGAGATAGGGCGCGCCATGCAGGTAGACGCCGTTTTCGCCAAGCGACTCGCCGTGGTCCGAGGCGTAGATCATGCCTGTTGCCAGCTTGTCGGAACGCGCCTTCAGCTTGTCGATCACGGTCGAGAGGAAGTGGTCGGTATAAAGAAGCGTGTTGTCGTAGGAGTTGACGATTTCGGCGTCGCTGCAATTGCCAAGCTCGGCGGTGCGGCAGTCCGGCGTGAACTTGCGGAACTCGTCGGTGTAACGCAGGTAGTAGGTCGGACCATGGCTGCCCATCTGGTGCAGCACGATGACACTATCCTTCTTGACGTTATCGAGCCAGGCGTCGAGCTTGTCGAAAAAGATGTCGTCGCGGCATTCCCCGCCGGTGCAGAAGCGGCTGTCATTGGTGGAAGGCAGGTCGAAATAGGGGATACGGTCGGCGACGTCCTTGCTACCGGTATTATTGTCCAGCCAGGTCGCGCTGACCCCTGCATGGACGAGGACATCCATGACATTTTCATTCGCAAGCGCCTTCTTGTGGCTATATTGCGAGCGTGTGAATTGCGAGAACATGCAGGGAATGGAAATCGCCGTCGCGGTGCCACAGCTCGTTGTGCTGGGGAAATAGACCACATCGCGCTTCTTGAGCTCCGGATTGGTTTCCCGCCCGTAGCCATTCAGCGAAAAATTCGCCGCGCGGGCAGTTTCGCCCGCAACGATGACGGTAATGCGTGGCTTATGCACGTTACCCAATGCGGGCAGGACTTTGGCGTCCTTGCCGATTGGGCTGACCTGAATATCGACTTCCTTGCCGGCCTGCGTGAAATAATGCACCGTCGACATGATCGGTGACAACGGATTGACGCTCTTGACGATATCCTTGTGCTGGCGAATGGCGGTGGTGAAGGTCTTGGAGTTGGCGAAGCTGATGATGCCGGTTATGGCAAGGCAGACCAGGATGCTGATCGTGTTCCACAGAAGCTTGTCGAGGATCGGCCGGTGCCGGATGCGGACGGCGACGACGACGAGAGACGGCACCAGCCCGTAAATCGCCATATGCCAGAGAAAGCCGGGCGTGATCAGATTGCCCGCTTCCGCCTGCGTCGTCTCCATGGCGTTGCGGATCATGTCGCTGTCGATGACGATACCGTAGCGATCCATGAACCAGGACGCCGCCGCCGCCGCGAAGATCAGGACGATCAGAAACGGCCTGAGGAGATATTTGGCGGAGAAAATCGTGATGAGCGCGCCGAAAAAGGCGATCATGGCAACATAGAGCGCGACGATGGCGACCGGATAGGCGGAAAGATAGGTATAAACCTTCGACCAGAATGTCCGGTTCGTGAAAAACAGGAGATAAGCCGCCGTCAGCAGGCTCAGCGCCACGCTGCCGATTTCCGGACGATAAGTTGTTGTTCCCGTCGCTTTCGCGGTAAAAAGAGCCACTGCCAGATCCACCAAATTTTCGATAGGCCGGCGGCAATGACAAGCGAGCGCAAACGCCCCCTTTCCGGTTTGCCGCATGGGCCGGTCAATGGCGCATGCAGGATTTTGCTGACATCAACCTGAAAGCTTGTCATGAAAGTGTCATGTTGCATGGCATTGCCTCCATAGTGTGTGTGGCGCTGTTGCCGCGGAAAGACCATCAGTTGAGCCCGACAATGCCGGTTGCGGTGGTGCGCGTCGAAAATATCCGCGTTGCGCGGACCGGCAGCAGGCTGCCGGCGGGCAGGTTCTGGAAGGTCACGGTTGCCCCGGAAAGGACAGTCAGGCAAAGATGTCCGCCATTGCCCACATAGATCGCGCGTGTGGCGCAAGGAAGCGGCTTTGCATCGTCCGGAACGACGTCAAAAGCGTGGGAAGCCGGTGATTCGAGGCCGGCGGCGTAGTGGTCGTAAATCTCAGCCATTGCTGTCTCCCATAAATCGAAATCTGTCGCGATTATGCAGTGGGCCGGGGCGGCGGGGAGATGCGGGGAAGGAGATTTTTACCCCGGTCGCCGGAACGACGTCCGGCAGGCAGCCATCTGCCCGGCAATTCCGGGCGTTGCGGCGCACCGTCGTCGCTCGATCAATGCCGCGCGACGGAGGGCGGCCGATTTTTCGTCCCCGGCGAACAAGGTGCGACACGGATATTTCCCTCCACGCGGCTCAATTGCGGGCGTGGAGAATGAAGGCCCTGACGGCGGGGGAGGCTTCGGTTTTCCGGTGGGCGATGGCGAGGTCCGACGTCGTGGCGCTTGCCGCAAGCGGCACATAGCGCACGCCGGGCAACCGCAGGCAATCAAGCGAGCGCGGCACCAGCGCAACGCCAAGGCCAATGGCCACCATGCTGACAATGGTCGTGTAGTCCCTGCCTTCCGGGCTGATTGCCGGCTGGAACCCGGCTTCGTTGCAGGCCTCGATGGTGTTGTAATGAAAGCCGACATCCGGCGGCTGTCGCGGCGTGATGAAGGTTTCACCGGAAAGATTTTTCAGATCGACCTGCGGGGCAAAAGCCAAAGGATGGTTTTCCGGCAGCGCTGCCATCAAGGGCTCCCGCAACACCACGTGGGTTGTCACACCTTCCGGAACAGGGGCGGGCGGGCGGATAAAGGCGAAATCCAGATTGCCGTCGGCAATCCTGGCCAGTTGCAGCCGCATTTCCATCTCGATCAATTGCAGCTCCACATCGGGATGGGAGGCGCGGAAACTGGCGATCGACTGTATCATCAACCCGGAATAGGCGGCGGAGGCGACATAACCGATGGAGATGCGCCCGGTTTCGCCGCGGCCGACACGCTTCAGCGTTGCAAGCGTCGCCTCGGCATTCGAAAGGATTTTCCGGGCATCCTCGTAAAGAAGCTGGCCGGGCATGGTGAGCTTCACCGACCGCCTTGTGCGATCAAGCAACGGCATGCCGACGATCTGTTCAAGCGCCATGATCTGCTGGCTCAAACCCGGCTGGGCAATGCCGAGGCGGGCAGCGGCGCGCTCGAAGTTGCGCTCGTCCACCAGCGTGGTGAAATAGCGCAGATGCCGCAGCTCGAACGCGTCAGCCCGGTTCGCCGGTTTTCTGCCCATTGTCAGCGCCTTTTTTGGCAGGTTTTGAATAATTCCAAACTATTATGGAGAGAGATTTCATAATCAAAAATTATGAAAAAATCCAGTTTCACTTATTGGATCGAAATCCACACCTTGCGTAATAAGATGACTTTAATTCTCCAGTAAATGACTGCCTATGGCTGGTGCGGGTGACGAGGGATTTTGGCGTGCAGGGAAAAACCAAACACATTTCCATTCTGGCTGGTGGCTGCGCCGCCATTGCTTATGTGGCGTTCCTGGCCCCGGCTTCTGCCCTTGCACAGGACGCCGGAACCACGGTGCTGCAGACCATCACCGTCGACGGCGCGAAAAATCAGGACCCCAAGGCGCCCGTGAAGGGTTATGTGGCAAAAACCAGCGCCAGCGCCACCAAGACAGGGCGATCCCTGATCGAGACGCCGCAATCGGTATCCGTCATCACCAGAGATCAGATGGATGCGCAGGATGTCCGCAATCTCGGCGAGGCGCTGAATTACGTCCCGGGGGTGGTTGCGCAGCCGTTCGGCGCCGATCCGCGTTTCGATGCGCCGCGCATTCGCGGCTTTCAGGGGAATCAGCTGCAGTTCCTCAATGGTCTGCGGTTGATGCGGACGGCCGGTGCGCCTTCTTTTGAGGTCTACGGTCTGGAGCGCGTGGAGGTCATTCGCGGGCCCGCTTCCGTGCTCTACGGGCAGGGCAATCCCGGCGGCCTTATCAATCTCAGCAGCAAACGGCCGACCTTCGAACGGTTCGGTGAAGTCGGTGCGCAGATCGGCAGCTTCGATTATTATCAGTCGATGTTCGATATTGGCGGCCCGGTGGCGGATAGCGACAGTTTCGCCTATCGCCTGACCGGCCTTGCGCGCAACGCCCATGCCCAAACGGACAATTTGCAGAACGACCGTTATTTCATCGCGCCGGCTCTCACATGGCAGCCGGACGAGGATACGAAGCTGACTGTTCTTGCCTCCTATCAGCACGACAATCCGAGTTCGCCCTCCGGTTTGCCGCCGGCGCTGACCTATTTCAGACCCGGCAATATGCTGGACCGCAGCTTTTATGTCGGTGATCCGTCCTTCGATACATCAAACCGCAAGTTCACCAATATCGGTTATGAATTCGAACACCGCTTCGATGAGACCTTCACCTTCCGTCAGAATGCGCGTTATTCCAATTTCGACTGGTCCTACCGCGCGCTCGGCATGTCTTCGACCAGCGGTGGCATGATAGGCAATCTCATCCGTCGCAATGCGACGTTCCAGGACGAGCTGCTGAACACCTTCAACATCGACAACAGCCTCCAGGCGGATTTTTCCACGGGGCCGATCGATCATACCCTGCTTGTCGGGCTGGATTACCGCTATTTCGACAATAACGTCAAAACCGAGTTCTGGGCCGCAACGCCGCTCAATCCCGTCAATCCTGTTTATGGCGGGCCGATCAGCCTTACCTCGCGCACGCTTTATGCCGATGTGAAGACCGATATTTCCCAGATCGGCCTTTATGCGCAGGACGAGATGGCGATCGAGAACTGGCGCATCACTGCCGGCCTGCGGCAGGACTGGGCAAGCACCAGCGGCACGACCTTCAATGGCACCACCTATCGCACGCTCGACAAGGATGACCACAAGCTGACCGGCCGTGTCGGCGTCAGCTATCTGTTTGATGGCGGGATCGCGCCCTATGTCAGCTATGCAACCTCCTTCGAGCCGGTGCCGCAGCCGGCTGTCGGTGATGCGCCAAAACCGACCACCGGTGAACAATGGGAAGCGGGTGTCAAATACCAGCCGGAAGGTTTCGACGGTTTCTTTTCGGCGGCGATCTACGATCTGAAACAGAAGAACGTCACAACGACGGTGGGTGGCGTGACGCAGCAGATGGATGAGGCGCACGTGAAAGGCCTAGAGCTTGAAGGCGTTGCAAGCCTTGTCGACGGGCTCGACCTGCGCGCGGCCTATACCTACATGGACAGCGAGGTCTCCGGCCGTGTGAATAATGGGAACGAGCTTGATAGCACCCCCCGGCACGCCGCCAGCCTTTGGCTCGATTACACCTTCCCGGAAGATACCGCGCTCGAAGGTTTCGGCATCGGCGGCGGTGTTCGTTACGTTGGAAAACGTTATGGCGATGCCGCCAATACCTTTGAGATGAAGGGGCTCGCCCTGCTCGATCTCGGCGTGCATTACGAGAAGAACGGCTACCGCGCCTCGCTTATGGTGCAAAACTTGACTGATAAAGAATATATTTCTAGTTGCTCCACTTTCGGATGCTATTACGGTGACGGAAGAACGGTCATGGGCAAGCTGACCTATCGTTGGTAACGCCACATCTAAGTGAAGCAGCAGGGGCATGACGCGCAAGGATCGATGGATGTCTCCCGTTTGGGGACGGCGGGAGTTTTTGGCCCTGCTCGCTGCTGCGGCCTTTGCTGGCGCGACGCGGGCACAGTCGACCCCGCGCATTGCCGCCATTGACTGGGCGATGCTCGAAACAGCCGTGGCCCTTGGCGTCATGCCGGTGGCGGCGACCGAGCTTATCCAGTTCCGGGCGGGTGCGCTGGAGCCCGAAATCCCGGAAACCGTCGCCAATCTCGGCCTGCGCGGCGCTCCGAATTTCGAGCTCCTGCAACTGACCCGACCCGATCTCATTCTGATCTCGCCCTTCTACACCCGCTACACCGGCAGGCTTGAAGCTATCGCGCCGGTCTTCTCGTTGCCCTTTTACGTAAAGGGCGAGCCGCCTTTCGCAAAGGCGCTGGCGGCAGTCACGGCGCTTGGTGAAAAGCTCGGGCGGGCCGAAGAGGCGCGCAGGGTTCTGGGTGAAACGGAAGCGGCGCTGCACGCCATGCGGACCCGCCTCGCCGGATTTGCGGCGCGGCCGACCTATGTGATCAATATCGGCGACGCGCGACATTTTCGCGCTTTCGGCGCGGACAGCATGTTCGGGGATGTTCTTGGCCGGCTGGGGCTCGCCAATGCCTGGGTGGATCGTTCGCAATTCACTTTCGCGGCTCCGGTCCCGATTGAAAACCTCGCGGCCTCGCCGGATGCCCGCATCGTCGTCGTCTCCGATATTCCGGTCGAGGCACGGGAAACGTTGCGCAACAGCGCAATCTGGCGGGCACTGCCTGCCGTTCGGGAAAACCGCGTTGTGACGCTTGCCAATGTCGCCCCCTATGGCGGCATCACCGCCGGCATGCGTTTTGCGCGGCTTCTGACCGAAGCGCTTTCGGTGCGGGGGGAAGCCCTGTGACGGCGCGCCCTCTCCAGATTGTCCTGGGGCTGCTGTTCGCTCTCGCCTGCGGGCTCTCCCTGCATGCAGGGCTGCTCCGGCTGCCGTTCAGCGCATGGCCCAGTCCACCGTTCGATGCTGCCGACCTGTCGATGGATCAGGTGATTTTCGCCTTCAGCCTGATGCCCCGCGTGGCGGTTTCCGTTCTGGCGGGCGCGATGCTCGGTCTGTCCGGGGCGCTTTTCCAGCAATTGCTGCGCAATCCGATTGCCGATCCTTCGACGCTCGGCATCTCGGCCGGCGCGCAACTGGCCATCGTCATCGCCACCCTGTTTTTTCCGTCTGTTCTGGACGGTAACCGCGCCCTGGTGGCGCTTGCCGGGGCCGCTGCGGCCGCGGGTATTGTCTTCCTGCTTGGCTGGCGGCGCTCCTTCGAGCCGGTGACCATGGTGGTGTCAGGATTGCTGGTCGGCATCACCGCCGCTTCCGTTTCCGCGGCGCTGACGCTCGCGCAGGGCGAATATCTGATGTCTCTGGTGGTCTGGAACGGCGGCTCGCTTAGCCAGCAGGACTGGTCGAACGCCCTGTCTCTCACCTGCCAGCTTCTGGCAGGGCTCGTTCTGACCGGCCTGCTGATAAGGCCTTTGACGATTCTCGGTCTCGGCGATTCTGGTGCTCGATCGCTCGGCGTATCGCTGTTTTCGATCAGGCTCGCGGTTGCGGCCGTCGCGGTCATGCTGGCCGCCTTCGTTGCTTCTGCGGTCGGTCTCGTTAGCTTTATCGGTCTTGCCGCACCGGCACTCACCCGGGCGCTGGGCGGGCGGCGCTCGTCTTCCGTTCTGTTCGCTTCGCCGCTGCTCGGCGGTCTGCTTCTATGGTTCTGCGATAGTCTGGTCCAGCTTCTGGCAAGCACGACGGCGGAAGTTTTTCCAACGGGAGCGGTGACGGCCCTGATCGGCGGTCCGCTGCTTCTGTGGCTCCTGCCGAAAATCCGGCCGACAGACGTGCAGCGCGGTGAAGGCGTCGAGCTTGCGACAAGACGCCGGCTCACGTCCCTGCTGCCTGCACTGGCCATCATGGCGGTGCTGGTGTTTGCCGCACTCGCCGTTGGCAAGGGACCGGATGGCTGGGAAATGCTGAAGGCGGACGATCTGCAAAGCCTGTTGCCGTTCCGCTGGCCCCGGCTACTGGCCGCCATGGCCGCTGGCGGTCTTCTCGCGATGGCGGGTGCTCTTTTGCAGCGACTGACAGGCAACCCGATGGCGAGCCCGGAGGTGATCGGCGTCAGCGGCGGTGCGGGCCTCGGTTTTGCCGTCGCCATCACCATTTTTCCGGCAGCAGGCCTGCTGGAACTGTTTTGCGGCGCCGGCATCGGCTCGGCGGTCGTCATGATCCTTGTGCTCTTCTTCGCCGTGCGCAGGCACCTCCCGCCGGAAAAGATACTGCTCGCGGGCATTGCCGTCAGTTCGCTCTGCTCGGCGGTGCTTTCGGCGCTGCTTGCCATTGGCGACCAGCGGGCATGGCAGATTCTCGCCTGGCTCAGCGGCTCGGGTTCGACGGCAACGCCGGCTTCGGCGATCTTTCTCGCCGTTCTTTCCATCGTGCTTCTGGCGGGAGCGTTATCGGTCACGCGCTGGCTGACGATCCTGCCGCTTGGGCGGGATGTGCCGCTCTCCCTCGGCCTGCCGCTCGGCGCTGCGCGAACCGCCGTCATCGCCGTGGCCGGCATTGCCACCGGTGCCGCCTCGCTGCTGGTTGGTCCCTTGAGTTTCGTCGGGTTGATGGCGCCCCATATTGCGCTGCGCTCCGGTTTCACAACGCCACGTGACCATCTCTTCGCCTCCTTCCTGTTCGGCGCGGTGCTGATGGCGCTTTCCGATCTTGGCGCGCGGACGGTGACCTTTCCCTATGAACTGCCGCTCGGATTTTTTGCGGCGCTTGCCGGCGCGCCCTATCTGATCTGGCTTTCAGGCAGGCGATGATGAATTTTTTGAAAGATGTATGGAGATGAGAAGCATGGGTCAGGCAGCGCCCGCAGTCGGTTACGATGATATGCCGCTTTTTTCTCTGGATCGCGTCACCATGGAATTGCCGGGCAGGACATTGCTGCAGCCGCTGACGGCCAGTTTTGCAACCGGCAAGACCATCGGCCTGATCGGCCATAACGGTTCGGGAAAATCCACGCTGCTGAAGATTCTCGCACGGATACAGGAGCCGACGGCGGGCCGGGTGTCCTTCGAAGGGAAGGCGCTTGCCGCCTGGGGCAATCGGGAATTTGCGCGAAAGCTCGCCTATCTGCCGCAATATACGCCGGCCGCTTCCGGCATGCTGGCCAAAGAACTGGTTGCACTTGGCCGTTATCCCTGGCACGGCGCGCTGGGCCAGTTTACGAAGGCGGATCAGGAAAAAGTGGACGAGGCGATCGAGCTTACCGATACCGTTGCCTTCCGCGACCGGCTGGTGGATACGCTTTCGGGTGGCGAGCGTCAGCGCGTCTGGCTTGCCATGCTGGTGGCCCAGAATGCCGAAAGCCTGCTTCTCGATGAACCCATCTCCGCACTTGACCTGGCGCACCAGATCGAGGTGCTTTCGCTGGTGCAGAGACTGTCGCGTGAAAAAGGCCTTGGCGTCATCGTCGTGCTGCACGACGTCAACATGGCGGCACGCTTCTGCGACGAGATCGTCGCGCTGCATTCCGGCCGGTTGATTGCCCGGGGAACGCCGGAAGAGATCATGACGCCGGAGACGCTGGAGCGCATCTATGGCGTGCGAATGGACGTGATGACCCACGCAGCCACCGGCCTTCCCGTGGCCCTGCCGCTCTGATGTTGTTGCTGCAGAACCACGCCCGCCAACGCTTGCTGTTGATGGTGATTCCGCACGCATTTCCCGCCCTAACAATGTCTTAATGGCATCCTACCGCCATCAGACATTGTTAACCGTTCGGCTTTCATCGCCTCCAATTAAGTTGTTTTGGATCGATTTCAGGGAACAAACGTTAACAGTGCGGAATTCAATATCCGGAGAGGGCAAGAAGGGCTGCTGCGGGTAGGAATAAAACAGGAGATAATCAGATGAAAAAGGCTGTTGCCGTAACTTTTGCCGCATTGACGATGGGCCTTGGCGGAACCGCATCCGCACTCGCTGCCGACCTTGCACGATACGAGCCGGCTCCGCAGGAGCAGGACGATCGCAACGGCGTCAAGATCGGTTACCTCACCTGCGATATCGGCGGCGGCGTCGGTTACGTTCTCGGCTCGGCCAAGGAACTGGATTGCACCTTCCAGTCCACGATCGGCGCACGTCGTACCGACCACTATAGCGGCGCTATCCGCAAGATGGGCGTTGACCTCGGTTTCACCACGCAGGGCCGTCTGGTCTGGGCCGTTTTCGCCCCGACCGCCGGTTACCACCGGGGTTCGCTCGGCGGCCTCTATCAGGGCGCAACGGCTGAAGTCACCGTCGGTCTCGGCGTTGGCACGAACGTTCTCGTCGGCGGTACTTCCGGCTCGATCCAGCTGCAGACAGTGAGCGTGACCGGCCAGGTTGGCCTTAACCTCGCCGCCACCGGCACCTCGGTGACGCTGACGGCCATGAACTGATCCGGCTGATGCCCGGAGGCTAGAGCCGGGCATTAGGTCGCATGACAAAACACGCCCTCTTCGTTGTCAGACGCAGAGGGCGTTGTATTATCAGGGGTATGATGTCCCCGATCAAAAAAGTCGCGGCCGCGGTCGCATTCATCCTCCTCCCGGCGTCGAGCGCTTTCTCCGAAGGCGATGCTGCGCATGGCGAGAAGGTTTTCAGCCGCTGCTCCACCTGCCACAGCATCGACGCGCCGCGCACCCGCATGGGGCCGCATCTGATGGGCGTGGTCGGAAGACCCATCGCATCTATCGCTGACTACAGCCACTATTCACAGGCGCTGAAGGATGCTGGAGCGGCAGGCAGGGTTTGGTCGGAGGAGGAGTTGCAGAAATTTCTGTCCAGTCCGAAGAAGGCGCTCCCGGGAAATGCAATGCGCTTTTTCGGCCTCTGGAGCGAGAGTGATATCGCCGATCTCATCGCTTATCTGAAAACCCGTCCGCTGCCACAATAACGTCAGAGCGGTGCTTCCGATAAAATATCTTCCGCTTCTTCCGTCGTCATCGACATAACCTTCGACCCGATTTCGAAACCAAAACCATTGCGGGCAAATGCCGAAAACTCCTTTGCCTTGCGCTTCTCATCAAGCTCGACCCGACGGTAAGGGCCAAAAGCGCGTTTTCGCGCAAAATTGATGGCTGCGACCAGATCGTCGGTTTCCTGAAGGGCGACGGCTGCGGTCTCCCGGTCTATCCCCTTAAGCTGAAGCTTTTGCGCCAGCCCCCGTTTCGATTTGCCGCTGCGCTGCCCGCTTCGCACGGTGATTTCCGCAAAGGCTGTATCGTCAAGCGCCTTGATCTCATAAGCGAAACGCACCGCGAAATCGCCAAGCGCCTTTATCTGCGCGGCGCCGATATCCTCGAATTTTTTCCGTGCCTTGCGCATGATGGCGTCGCGCAGCTGCTTTTCCGTCATCATGCGCTGTTCCAGCCGGTATAGAGCGGAATTGCGTGCCCAGGAGAGCATGCGGCTGGTTGGTTCAACGGCCGGGGCTTTGCCGTCGAACTCCATATCGTCAGTCAGGAAAAGGTTGGAATCGTCACTCATCGGCCAATTATAGCGCTCTGAAGCGATCTTGCCACTTCCTGCCAGACCAGCGTTTTCGGATTTCAGGGTGTCTGTGCACCGGTTGCGGCGACATAGACCGAATAGAGCGATTTTGTCGCGGTGATGAACAGGCGGTTCTTTTTCGGCCCTCCGAAGGTGAGGTTCGCCACTGTCTGCGGCACCTTGATCTTGCCGATGAGCGTGCCGTCAGGCGCAAAGCAGTGCACGCCGTCACCGGCGCTCGTCCACAGATTGCCGGCCGTGTCGAGGCGAAAGCCATCCGGCAGGCCATTGTCGATATTGCAGAATTCCCGGCCGTTGGCGAGTTTTACGCCATCCACGACGTCGAAGACGCGGATATGGCGGGGTCGGGTGACATCGTGGCTGTAGGAACTGTCGGCAATGTAGAGCTTCGTTTCGTCAGGCGAAAATGCGAGGCCGTTCGGCTGCACGAAGTCGTCGATGGCGATGTCGATCTTTCCGGTAGCGGGATCGAGCCGGTAGACATTGCGGGTCTTCTGCTCCGGCTCGGCCTTGTAGCCCTCGTAATCGGACAGAATGCCGTAGGTCGGGTCGGTGAACCAGACGCTGCCATCTGATTTCACCACCACGTCATTGGGTGAGTTCAGCCGCTTGCCGTAGTAGCTATCGGCAAGGACGGTGATCGAGCCGTCGACCTCGGTGCGGGTGACGCGGCGGCCTCCATGTTCGCAGGACACAAGACGTCCCTGCCGGTCGCGGGTGTTGCCGTTGGTGAAGTTGGAGGGCTGGCGATAAACCGAGATTCCGCCATCCGGCACCCAGCGAAGCATGCGCTCATTGGGGATATCGCTGAAAAGCAGGCAGTTCAGGTCGGCGAACCACACCGGTCCTTCTGCCCAGCGGCAGCCCGAATAAAGCTCTTCCAGCTCGGCATTGCCGACGATCAGGTGGCGGAAACGGTCGTCGTGAATTTCGTAAGGTGAAGTCTTGTCTGTGGTCATGAGCGTGGTCCGCTTTGGCTTGTCGTTCGGGGTCAGCGCGTGGCCTTCGGGCCACTCGCCAGAAGAATGACGGAGACGATGATGAGACCGGTGAGGATGAGGCGGATGCCCGCGCCGAAACCATAGGTATTCAGCATCGAGACCACCAGGAACATGAAGAGCGATGCGCCCCATATGCCGGGCACGTTGGAATCCCCTCCCGCCACCGCTGTGCCGCCGATGACAACGACGGCGATGGACATCAGCAGATATTCCGAGCCCATGTTGAGCGCCGCACCGCCGGAGAAGCTGGCGAGCAGATAACCGGCAATTGCCGCCAGCACCGCACAGAGGACGTAGGTGACGAAGCGTGCGCCATCCACGGGAATGCCGGTCATGCGGGCAGCGAAGGTGCTCTGGCCGATGGCGGCAATCCAGCGTCCGTAGAAGGAGCGGTCCAGCAGCAGCCATGCAATAACGGAAAGCAGCAGGGCGACCAGGGCGACGTTGGGAATGCCGAGAAAACTCGATGTGGCGAATGTGGCCAATGTTTCCGGCGGCTTGATGCGCAGGCCGCGGTTCGACCAGATGGCGATGGACTGCACGATGAAGCTCATGGAGAGCGTCGCGATGATCGGCGGGATGCGCAGGAGCTTGATCAGGGCATAATTGCCGATGCCGATGGCGATACCGATGAGGATGGCGATCAGCAATCCCGGCAGAATGAGGCTGTCCGATACATCCATGAACTTCAAGGCAAGCGTCCCCGACAGCGTCATCGTCGCGGGAACGCAGAGGTCGATATTTCCGGGCCCGAGCGTGATGACGAACATCTGGCCGATGCCGACGATGACAGAAAAGGCCGCGAAGGTGAGTGCTGCGTGCGACAGGCCGAATGAGCTTGCGCCGCCAGTGAAGAGCACGGTGATGATCCACACCGCAATGGTTGCGGCAAAGGACCAGATCCACGGTTTTCTGGTGAGGGAAGAGAGCCCGTTCATTGGTTTTTCTCCCGCTTTTCGAGACGGTTGAGCAGGATGCGCAATGCCAGCACGATGATGAGGATTGCCCCTTGCGCGCCAATCTGCCAGTCCGGCGAGATGCGCATGAAGGAGAGGAAGGAGCCTGCAAGCGTCAGCGTCAGCGCGCCGATGACGGCACCGATGGGCGATACTCTTCCGCCGACGAATTCGCCGCCGCCGAGGATGACGCCGGCAATCGACAGCAGCGTGTAGCGCAGCGCGATATTGGCGTCGGCCGATGTCGTCAGGCCCACGAGGGCGATACCGGACAGCACCGCGAAGAAACCGGCCAGCGCAAAGGTGGCGGCGCGGATGCCGATGACTGACCAGCCGGAACGCTCGACAGAGCGGAAATTTCCGCCGACGCCGCGCATCAACACGCCGAACGAGGAGCGCATGACGATATAATGGGCGATGACCGCAATCAGGATACTGGCGACGATCGCGATCGGCACGAAAGGCGGTTTTGCCGTCATCAACGTGCGGATGAAGGCAGGCGCCTGGCCGCCGGGCGAGGGGAGAATGAGCACGGCGAGGCCGCCCCAGACGAAACTCATGCCCAGTGTGACGACGATGGAGGGCAGGGCGCGGATATGGATGATGGCGCCGAGCAGTGCATAAACCGCGATCGCCCCGGCAAAGATCGCAATACCAAGCAATGGCGTCGTTTGCAGGAAGGTCGCGGTGACGCAGGCGCAGAAACTGACGAAGGTGCCCATCGACAGGTCGAGATCGTTGACCGACATGATGAGCATCTGCGCAATGGTGGCGAGTGCAATCGGCACTGCCAGATTGAACAGTAGGTTCAAGCCGGTGTAGCTCATGGCACGCGGCTGCATGTAGAAGACTGCGGCGAGCAGGAAGGCGAGCGAGGCGGCGGGAATGATGAGGCGGAGCGCGTTTGCCGAAAGTTTCATGCGTGGTCTTCTCCGGCAAAGGAAGCGGCCAGCACATTCTGCTCGGTAACGTCGTCGCCGACGAGTTCCGCCTGGATGGCGCCGTCGCGGAAGACATAAACCCGGTCACAGAGACGGATTTCATCCATCTCGGTCGAGTACCAGATGAAGGTGCGGCCGTGAGAGGCTTCAGTTCTCAAGATATCGTAGACCTCCTGTTTGGTGCCGATATCGACGCCGCGCATCGGATCGTCCATCAAAACGGTGCTGGCGGTGGTGGCGAGCGCACGGGCAAAAAGGACTTTCTGCTGGTTGCCGCCGGAGAGAGACAGGATCCTGTTGCCCATGTCGGGCGTGCGAATTTCGATGCGCTTTTTCCACTGCGCGCCCAGTTCGCTCTCCTTGCTCCTGTCCACAATGCCCGCGGATGAAATATCCCGCAGCGACGCGATGGAGAGGTTCTTCAGGATGCTCCACAGCGGGAAGGTGCCGTTGAGGCTGCGGTCGCCCGCGACGAAAGCGATATCGGTCTTGCGCACCGGCAGCCAGCTGCTGTTGCGGGCAAGATAGAGGTCGAGAAGCGCTTCGGTCTGGCCATGTCCGCCGAGGCCGGCAAGGCCGATGATCTCTCCGCGGAAAGCCTCGAAGGCAAGGCCTTCGCCCCGGCGCGCCGGCATGGAAAGCACCTTTTCGCCCGCCTTGCGGCTCTCACCCTTTTGCCTGTCCTGCGGCTTGACGACGCTGCCCATGGCCTCCACCAGCGTCCGCGTGGTGAATTCGGCGGCGGGCCGGTTGGCCACCACGCGGCCATCCTTCATGACAACGATGCGGGTGGCGGTTGAAAGAATTTCACCGAGAATATGCGAGATCAACAGAACAGAGCCGCCGGTGCGCACAAAACGCCGGACATAATCCATCAACTGTTCGGCAAGGCCCGCGTCTAACGAGGATGTCGGCTCGTCGAGAATGACCAGCCTCGGGGCTTCAGGCGTGCGGCAGAAATTGATGGCGATTTCCACCATCTGCCTCTCTGCAATCGAAAGCTCGGCAATCGTCAGTTCGCAATCGATGCCGTGGCCGGGAAAAATCTCGTCGAGCGTCTGGCGGATCATGGAAAGAGCGCGCCCGCGCCAGTTCCGCCCGTTCATGGCGGCATGCATGATGCGGACGTTTTCGCTGATTGTCAGGTTGGGGCAGAGCGAGAGTTCCTGAAAGACGCAGCGCACGCCGCTCGCACGCGCAGCGGCTATGCCGTGGCGGTTCTGGTTCCCACGATAGGAAATGGAGCCTTCATGCGGTGTGAGCCCGCCATTGATGACATTGACGATGGTGGATTTGCCTGCGCCGTTGTGGCCAACGAGCCCGAGGCATTCCCCGGCGCGGATGACGAGATTGGCCCCATCCAGCGCCCTGACCGCGCCGAACACGACCTTCACGCCGCGCGCGGCGACGACTTCTTCCGCCTCGATGATGTCATTCATGAGCAATTACGCCAGTGATCTGAAATTGAATGTGGGATCACTGCGGCGCTTCCTTCGAAAGCGCCGCAGGATCAGGTAGGAACCGCGGGTTACTTCGCCGCGGAAATCACCTTCTGGGCATCCTCAAGCGAATATTCCACATTCGCCACGCCACCCTTCTGGGTGTTCTTGAGGTTGTCCTCGAGATTGGCCTGGTCGATGCGCAGGAAGGGCACCGTCAGGTCCTTCTTCACATCCTTGCCGTCGAGAATTTGCTGCGCCACCCAGAAAGCCAGCGTCGAAACACCGGGTGCGATGGAGACGGACATGGTCTCATAGCCGCTCGCATCCTTCTGCTGTTTCCACCATTGCAGCTCGTCTTCGCGGTTGCCCATGACGATGGTCGGCGTCGGGCGCTTGGCGGCGGCAAAAGCCTGGGCCGCACCGTAACCGTCACCACCTTGCGTTACGACAGCCGCGATCTCGGGAAGGCTTGGCAAAATGCCGGCAACGGCGCGCTGGGCGACATCCTGCGCCCAGTCGCCATTGACCGAACCAACGATCTTGAACTGCGGGTTCTTGGCGACGGCGTCGACAATACCAGCATGGATTTCGTCATCCACGGAAACACCGGCCAGGCCGCGAATTTCGAGCAGGTTGCCGCCCTTCGGCATCGCTTTGGCAAGGTAGTCGATCTGGCTTGCGCCCATGGCCTTGAAGTCGACGGCGATGCGCCATGCGCAGGGCTCGGTGACGATGCCGTCGAAGGATACGACGGTGATGCCGGCATCGCAGGCTTCCTTCACCGCGCCGTTGAGTGCAGTCGGCGAAGCGGCGTTGATGACGATGGCGTCATAACCCTGCAGGATCAGGTTCTGGATCTGCGCCGCCTGTTCGGTCGCCTGGTTTTCGGCTGTCGTGAAGGCGTCAGCTGCGGCCACCTGCTTGTCGGCAACCGCCTGCTTGGTGATCTTGTCCCAGCTGGTCAGCATCGCCTGACGCCAGGAATTGCCTGCGTAATTGTTTGAAAGCGCAATCTTTTTTGCCGACGTATCGGCATGAGCGGTGATCGGCAGCGCTGCACATGCGACAGCGGCCGATGCCAGAAGCATCTTCCTGAAAGCCATTTGATTTCCTCCCTCGTGGCTTGCCCTTTTCGAGCCCGGAATTCTCGCACGCCGCAAATCTCCTCGGCGGCAGGCGGAATTCCTTTGCACTGGAGCTCCTTTCCCCAGTAGAAGCGAGAATGACCAAGAAGATTTGGCTTGTATAGGCGGATCGCGGCAATCTTCCTGCGGGTTTCCGCAGAAAGCTTGCGGGAACCCGCAGGACGAAAGGTCACTGTCGGGCGCAGAATGAAGAATGCGGACCCGATGGGTTAAATCTTCGCCGCAGGGATTGGAGGCAGACGCTTGGGAGGGCGTCCGCACATGCTGGATACGCCGAAAAGCGCTCTTTTTCATCACTATATGGGCATTTCGAGGCTGCTCGCCGGGCAGCTGGAGTTTAATGCCATCATTCAGGCGGTCGCAACCGAGATCAGCCATATCATCCCGCATGATCACATGGATGTCTGCATCAAGCAGCTGGATGACAAGTATCACATTGCCTATGAGAGCGGTCTGGTCAGCGCCTGGAGCCGACAGCCGCCCGCACTTCTCACCGGAAGCCCGATCCGGTCGCTGTTGTCGGGCTCGGTCGAATATCTTTTAAGCGGCGACGCCTGTTCCGATCCGCGCTTTCATTTCGAAGGGTCGTTTTCCAGCCCCATCATCGAACTTGGCCTGCACAGCCGCCTGCATGTCCCCATGAAGGTGCATGGCGACATCATCGGTGCGCTCAGTTGCTCCTCGCACCAGTCGAACGCCTATACGATGGAAGATGTCACTAACGCCCGCGCCGTTGCGGATTTGCTGGCGCCCTATTTCTACGCCATTCGTGCCGCTGAACAGGCCAAGCGCTCGGCCATCGAGGAGGCGCGCGCCAATGCCCGCGAAGAAGGCCTGCGCCTCGGCGCGCTGCAATTGACGGAAGCGCTGGAGGCCGAGCGGCAGCGCATCGGCATGGACCTGCATGACCAGACTCTGGCCGACCTGACGCGGCTTGCGCGGCGTATCGAGCGCATGAGCCACACTCCCGATATTTCCGGCGAGATGCTGGAGCCGGTGGTGCGCAGCCTGCAGCATTGCATGCAGGATCTGCGCGAGATTATCGAGGAGGCGAAACCCTCGATCCTGCAATTGTTCGGCGTCGTTGAAGCCATCGAGACCTATGTGGACCGCTCCGTGCGCGACAGCGGATGCGCTATCGACTGGTCAGTGAAGGACGAGACGGAGGGGCTGGTTGAAAGGCTGGACAAGACGGTGGCCATATCGCTCTTCCGCATCGTGCAGGAGGCCGTGAACAATGCCATTCGCCATGCCCAGCCCGAAACGATTGCCGTGAGACTCGCCGCAATCGACGGCGGGTTGCGGGTGACGGTGAGCGATGACGGCAATGGCGGCGGTGACAGTGGTGCCCCCGGCGGTCTCGGCATGGGCAACATGAAGACGCGGGCGCGGCTGATCTCTGCCCGGTTCGACAGAGGCGGCAACCGTGATGGGGCGGGTACATGCATCACCGTCACCCTGCCTGCGGGCGCTTTCAATTTCCGGGAGGAGATGTGACATGGACGTGCTCATCGTTGAGGATGATGCCCTGCATCGGGCCTATCTGAACGAGGCGGTAAGAGCCGCCCTGCCGGAATGCGACAAGGTGCTGGAGGCGGCAAACGGCAGAACCGGCGAAAAGCTGGCGCGGGAAAATCGCGCCGCCCATATCGTCATGGACTTGCAGATGAACGAGCGCAACGGCATCGAGGCGGCCCGCACCATCTGGAAGGAAAGGCCGGATACCCGCATCCTGTTCTGGTCCAATTATTCCGACGAGGCCTATGTACGTGGCGTTTCCCGCATCGTGCCTGAGGGTGCCGCCTATGGATATGTGCTGAAATCCGCCTCCGATGACCGACTGCGGCTGGCCCTTCGCAGCATCTTCATCGAGGCGCAATGCGTGATCGACCGGGAAGTGCGCGGCCTGCAGGAGAAGAGCCTCGGCAAGGCGCATGGTTTTACCGATTCCGAATATGAAATTCTTGTCGATGTCGCGCTTGGACTTACCGATAAGGCGATTGCGCGCCGGCGGAACCTGTCGCTGCGCAGCGTGCAGAACCGCTTGCAAAGTCTCTACGAGAAGCTGAACGTGCATCAGGCGGCCGGCGATGACGAGGCGGAAGGCCGGTATAATCTTAGAACCCGCGCCGTTACCGTCGCTTTCCTGCGCAAGCTTTTGAATTACAGCGCGCTGGAAAAGGCCGAGCGCGAACTGGCGGAATGGGTGGGAGGCCGCTGACCTGTCAGGGTAAAAAGGCCAGCAGGCGTCTTTCGTCCGCCCTGAGGCCGGAGACGGGTTTTGCCCCGACCTTCAAGATGCGGCTGAGCTTTTTCTGGGCCTTTTCCTCCGTGGCGATATCGAGAACAGCGGGGTGCACATAGCTCTTGCGGCAGATGGCAGGCGTATTGGAAAGCTCGGTCGCCGCAGCCTGGCACATGCCTTTTATGCTCGGTTTTTCACCGGCTGCCACATGCTCCATGGCGTTGCAGAAGGCCGCGAGCGTTCCGCCCCAGGTGCGGAAGGTCTTGGCGGAAATGCCCTGGCCGCCGATGCGTGAGAGATATGCGTTGAGATCGCTGGAATCGACGGAGTGAACCCGGTTTTCACTATCCTGCCAGACGAAGAGTTCCTTGCCGGGCAGATCGGCGATCTCTTCAAGAATTTTCTGGAGGCGGGGGTGGCGTAATTGCCGTTTCACCTTTTGCCCGCCTTTGGCGGCGAAGCGCAATTCGATGGTTTCACCGAACGAAACGTGCCGCTTGAGCAATGTCGTTGCGCCATAGGTGCCGTTACTCTCAAGATAGGAGCGATTTCCGACGCGCAAATAGGCGGCATCAAGCAACAGGGTGAGGGCTGCAAGCGTCATTTCCTGCCCATGGTCCTGTTTACCGACGTCGGCCATGGCGCGACGGCGGATGGCAGGGAGCGCCCTTCCGAAGCTTTTGAGCTGGAAGAACTTCGTTTCTCCCCTGAGCGTATGCCAGTCGGGATGATAACGATATTGCTTTCGGCCGCGGGCATCAAACCCGGTGGCCTGCAGATGCCCCGACGGGTCGATGCAGATCCAGACATCCTTATACGCGGGCGGTACACCGAGCGATTTGATGCGCTTCAGCTCATCACTATCGCAGAGGAGTTCGCCGCCCGGCAGCCGGTAACAGAAACCGCGTCCGCGTTTTTCGCGGGAAATACCCGGTTCCTGATCACTGACATAGGCAAGTCCGATTTTGGCAAGAAGGCGGGTTGGCGGCTGTGGCATTGTTTTTCCCGGCAGGTTTCACGCTGCGGCAAACGAAAAACAGGCCGCCTTCGTTCCGGCGGCCTGTTGTTCCTGTCATCGCTTTCTCAGGTGGCCTTGGCGATCCGTAAAATTTGCGAGTTGCCGCCGCCGCGTTCTTCAGTCACGGCATAGACAGCGCCATCCGGACCCACTTTCACATCACGAATGCGCGCTTCCAGCGGCAATCGGCTTTCCGTCGCAACCCTGTCGCCGTCAATGTGCAGGATGACGAGGCCCTGGCTCACCAGACCGCCGACGATGAAGGCCCCTTTCCACTCGGGAATCTGGTCGCCGTCGTAAAAGGCCATGCCGGACGGGCCGATGACGGGGTCCCAATAATAAACCGGCTGTTCCATGCCTTCCTTGGCTGTTACACCCTCGCCAACCGCCCGGCCGCTATATTCCACCCCGTAGGTAATCACCGGCCAGCCATAGTTGAGGCCCGCTTTCGGCAGGTTCAGCTCGTCGCCGCCCTTCGGCCCATGCTCGACCGTCCAGAGCCGGCCCTGACCATCCAAAGCCGCGGCTTGAAGATTGCGGTGGCCGTAGCTCCAGATTTCCGGAAGAGCATTCTGCTGTCCGGCGAAGGGATTTCCCTCGAAGGCCTTGCCATCGGCATCAATCCGGAAGACTTTTCCGAGACCGCTCGACAGATCCTGCGCCTGCACGCGCGGCGTGGCATCCGAACGCTCCCCGACGGTGACGTAAAGTTCGTTGTCCGGTCCGAAAACCAGCCGTGATCCGAAATGCTTGTCGCCATCATAGGTCGGCATCTGGCGGAAGATCACCGAGACGTCTTCCAGTTTCGCCGCTCCACCGTCTTCTGTCAGTTTGGCCGATGCGACGGAGGTGCCGTTACCGCCCTCACGCGGCTCGGAAAAGGAGAAGAAGATTTTACGGGAGGTTTCGAAATCGGGCGCCAGCGCTATGTCGAGAAGCCCGCCCTGTCCATCGGAAGCCACCTCCGGCACGCCTTCTATCGCCGGCCCGGCCTTGCCGTCAGCGACGATATGCATGGCGCCCTCCTTGGCAGCGACGATCATGCGACCATCGGGCAGGAATTCCATGGACCACAGATGCGGCAGACCATCGGCGACGACGGTTTTTTCGATGCTCGGCTGGGCAGCAGCCTGCGGCGCGCGCGTCTGGCCCTCAAAAGCCGGTTTCTGATCCGGCGCATTCGGCCGTTTCGTTTCGGCAGCCGGGGCGGTCTGTGCGTTGGCTGCGCCGGCCAAAGGAACGGCAAGCATCGCGCACAGGATCGTCGAATTCAGAAATCGGTTGTTGTGGAACATGGGTCTCCCTTCCGTCGTTTAGGTTACGCAGGAAACCATTTGGGGAGGATTTCGTTTCCTTCGACAGTTTCAAGAAAACTTGATCATTGCGTGTGCAGGCGTCACGCTCTTTTCTCATCCATGCGAATTCATAGGGAACCGTGAGCCGTGCGCTGCGTTTGGCCTCTGTTATACGGAGGGCGCCATGCAAATCATCGACAACAAGACCATAGACGCGAACAGAACCAAGCCGATCCTCAACGTGGCGGAGTTCTGCCGCCGTTATCGGCTCGACAAGGCTGAGGAAGTTAGGCTCAGAAAGCTGTTCGGTGAGTTCGCCTCGCGGCATGAGCTTCTGATGAACGCGCAGCGAAAGCCGAACTTCCGCTGATCATTCATCCTCGTCGTGGGATTTTCCGAAGATCATGAAGACATCATAGCGGGTGTTCTTACCCAGTATCTGATGTGATGGCTTGCGAATACCCGGCATCGGGTCGGCGCGGAGCGGCCACTTCAGAACCACCCGCTTCGTCGCATTCTCCAGCGCAGCCTCCATCAGCTCAACCTGGTCCGGGTCGGCGCCGACCAGTTCTCTCAGCACCCGCATCTCTTTTTTTACCAACGCCGTGTTGTGGCGCGGCGGATGCATGGGGTCGACAATCACCACCTCCGGTGACAGCTCTTTCAGCAAATGCCGGGAGTCGCCGTGGAGCAGAGTCATGCGCGCTGCCGCGTCGGCATAAGCGCCGCCGGCTTCCAGTGCACGACGAATGCCGTCAGCGAGGTGTGCGTGCATCTCCGGCGAGCGCTCGATGAGGGTGACGTCAGCCCCGAGCGATGCGAGCAGGAAGGCGTCCCGCCCCAGGCCAGCCGTGGCATCGACGATTTTTGGCGTGCGGCCCTTGGTGAAACCTGCGGCCTTGGGCAGTGCCTGTCCGCGCCCTTCGCCGGAACGAAAACGGTGCCCAACCGCGCCGCCGACGAAATCCACCACGAAACTTTCGTTTTGTTCCTTCATATCGACCTCAGAACGGAGAGGGCACGGTATAGATGACATCCCGGCCGTCCGGATGACGGAATGCCACTTCCTGCGCATGCAGCATCAGGCGGGGCGCGGCGGAGAGCGCCTCACCTTCGGCATAAAATTCATCGCCGAGAATGGGATGGCCAAGCGCCTTCATATGTACCCGCAATTGATGGGTGCGCCCGGTGAGGGGAGTGAGCGCCAGCCGCGTCGCTGGAAGCGGCAGTCGTTGCAGCACCTGCCACAGGCTCTGCGCGGACTTGCCATTTTCGTGGTCGACCCGGTGGCGGGGCTTGTTCTCGGGATCGATGGCGAGCGGCAGGTCCACTTCTCCGGCCTCTCCCTCAACCTCTCCCCAGACAATGGCAACATAGGATTTGCGCGTCTGGCGGTTTTCAAACTGCGACGCAATTGCGGCGTGCGCCTTGCGGTTCAGCGACATCAGCACGATGCCCGAGGTGTCCTTGTCCAGCCGGTTGATCATCAGCGCTTTCGGGAACTGCTTCTGCACACGCGTCATGAGGCTGTCGGAAAGCGCCGGATCGCGCCCCGGCACCGATAACAGCCCGCTCGGCTTATCAAGCACCAGCAGATCGTCATCGCGGTGCACGATGGTGAGCCAAGGGTCGAGTGGCGGATTATAGATAGGGTTGGAAAGCTCGGATGACATGTCGCTTCCTTAGCACGAATTGCGCATTCGGACAGGCGCTAGAGCATTTCCAGGAAAGGTGGCCCCGGTTTTCCGACCGGAAATGCGCCAAAATAAAGAGTTAGAGTGTTTCCGCGATTCGAAGAAAAGCGAAAACTCTAGTCGGGAATATGGAGATTGACGCGTCCGCTGGTCAGGTCGCTAAGCAGCCGGGTCAGTCGTTCGGCTTCCACGGCCGGAACCGAGAGCAGCATATCCGCGCCGGTGCCGGTAAAGTCCTCCCTCTCAAGCCGCAGGTTCAGCGTGGCGGAAAGGCGTGATTTCACCAGTGCCAGGTCTGAGAAAGGGCAACTCAGCGTGGCGCTGACATAAGCGATGACCGGTGACGTCTCGCCGAGGCGAAGACAGGCGGCCGCCGTGCCGCCGTAAGCGCGCATCAGCCCGCCGCTGCCGAGCAGAATGCCGCCAAACCAGCGGATGACGAGAACCGCGACATTGTCGAGTGACTGACCGTCGATAGCCTGAAGGATCGGTTTACCGGCCGTTCCCGAGGGTTCGCCGTCATCGCTGAAACGATAGTTCTGACCGCTTCGCCAGGCCCAGCAATTATGGTTTGCATCGGGATCGGAATGTGCCGCGAGGAATGTTTTCGCATCCTCTTCACCCGTCACCGGCGCGGCAAAGGCGATGAAGCGGCTTTTCTTTATATCCTGCGAAAAGGTGACGGGGCGGTCGAGCGTGAACATGGGCGCTTCAATATCGCATATATTCGCCTGCGGAAATCGCTATAAGGCTTTCAACGGTGAAGATGGCAATGGAGAGGGTTTTGGGCGAGGCGAGGCAGGTCGCGATTATCGGCGGCGGACCGGCGGGGCTGATGGCGGCGGAGATGCTCTCGGCGGCAGGCCATGCCGTGACGGTGTTCGAGGCGATGCCGACCGTGGCGCGCAAATTGCTGATGGCCGGAAAATCCGGTCTCAACATCACCCATGCCGAAGATTACGACAGTTTCTGTCACCGGTTTGGTGATGCGGAACCGAGGCTGCGCGCCGCTCTCGATGATTTCACGCCGGATATGCTGCGCGACTGGGCGCAGGGGCTAGGGCAGGAAACTTTCGTCGGCACTTCGGGCCGGGTGTTTCCCACCGTCATGAAGGCTTCACCGTTGCTCCGGGCATGGCTCGCCCGGCTGGAGGCGCAGGGGGTGCCCATCAGGACGCGGCATCGCTGGACGGGTTTTTCCGGCAAGCACCTGGTTTTCGCGACACCGGAGGGCGAGATTGCCGTCAAGGCCGACGCCACTCTTTTGGCACTCGGCGGCGCAAGCTGGCCGCGTCTGGGCTCCGATGCCGCATGGGTTTCGGTGCTTGCGGCCAGGGGTGTAGAGCTCGCTCCATTCCGCCCTGCCAATTGCGGTTTTGACGTTGATTGGAGCGATGTCTTCCGTGAGCGTTTTGCGGGTGAAGCGGTGAAATCCACAATCACCATTTCGCCGGCGGGGGCCTTTCAGGGCGAATTCGTGATAACGAAGCACGGCATTGAGGGCAGCGTGATCTATGCCCATTCCGCCGCCCTGCGAGACCGGTTGGAAGAAGCAGGGAAAGCGTCGCTGGCGATTGATCTTGCGCCCGGACGTACGGTGGAACGACTTAGCCGTGATCTGGGCAGGCTCGTCAGGAAGGAAAGTTTCGCAAACCGCATGCGTAAGGCGGCTGGCCTGTCTGCCGTGAAGGTCGGGCTTCTGCGGGAAATATTTCCCGATATCGCGGGCATGCCGGATGAATTCGTCGCCGCGAGAATAAAACATGCGGAGATTCCGCTTCTGCGGACGAGGCCGATTGCCGAGGCAATTTCGTCCGCCGGTGGTATCGCGTGGAGCGGCCTTGATGAAAACTACATGCTGGAAAAGCTCCCCGGCATATTTGCTGCCGGGGAAATGCTGGATTGGGAAGCGCCCACCGGCGGTTATCTCCTGACCGCCTGTTTCGCCACCGGCAAGGCGGCCGCAAAGGGCATGGCCGCGTGGCTCGAAGGCTCAGCCTGACAAACGTTCAGCCATGCCTGCTTCCTCACCATGTGCGGTTCGGACGAGGCAGCGCATGATGGCATCGGTGGTGATTGCACCAAGCGCCTTGCCGTTTTCTCCGACGACCGTGGCGCTGCTGACATTTTCCCGGACCAGCGCGCGCAGGCCCTCTTCAACCGTCATATCCGCATCGAGCTGAAGGCGGGACTGGCCGGCAAATTCCGGCTGCACCACGGCGCCAAGGCGAATGACGCGGCCGCGATTGACCTCTTCCACGAAGGCCTCGATATAACTATCCGCCGGCGACATGACGATTTCAGCGGCCGTTCCCTGCTGGATGATTTCGCCGTCGCGCAGAATGGCGATCTTGTCACCCAGCCGCAGCGCTTCGTCGAGATCGTGGGTGATGAAGACCACGGTCTTCTTCAGCTCTTTTTGAAGTTCCAGCAGCACCGTCTGCATGTCGACGCGGATGAGCGGATCGAGGGCCGAATAGGCCTCGTCCATGAGCAGGATTTCGGCATTGTTGGTGAGCGCCCGAGCGAGACCCACACGTTGCTGCATGCCGCCGGAGAGCTGGTTGGGGTAATGGTTGGAGAAGCCCTCCAGGCCGACCCGCCTGATCCAGACCTCTGCCCTTTCTTCGCGCTCGCGCTTGTCGACGCCCTGCACCTCAAGGCCGTAGACGACATTCTGCAGCACGTTGCGGTGGGGCAGGAGACCAAATTTCTGGAACACCATCGCCGTCTTGTGGCGGCGAAATTCCAGAAGATCCGCTTCGTTGAGGCTGCACACGTCTGTGCCGCCATAGAGGATTTCGCCGGCGGTCGGGTCGATCAGCCGGTTGACATGGCGGATCAGCGTGGATTTGCCGGAGCCGGAAAGGCCCATGATAACGGTGATCTGCCCGCCCGGCATGGTGATGTTGATGTCACGCAGGCCGAGCACATGGCCGTGCTTGGCGTTGAGTTCCGATTTGGACATGCCGGCTTTGACGGCTTCGACATGATCCCCCGCTTTGGAGCCGAAAATCTTGTAAAGACTGCGAATTTCGATCGATTGACTAGCCATGCGCCACTTCCCGGTGTTTTTGCAGGCGAAGGCCATAGGCCTGGCTGATGCGGTCGAAAATGATGGCGATGCCGACGATGGCAAGCCCGTTGAACACGCCGAGCGTGAAATATTGGTTGGCGATGGCCTTCAGCACCGGCTGGCCGAGGCCCTGCACGCCGATCATGGAGGCGATGACGACCATGGCAAGCGCCATCATGATGGTCTGGTTGATGCCGGCCATGATGGTGGGCAGCGCGAGCGGCAGCTGAACTTTAAAAAGTTTCTGGCGTTTGGAGGAGCCGAAGGCATCGGCCGCCTCCAGAACGTCACGGTCGACCATGCGGATGCCGAGATTGGTGAGCCGGATCATCGGCGGAATGGCATAGATGACGACGGCGATGACACCTGGGACACGGCCGATGCCGAGCAGCATGACGACGGGAATAAGATAGACGAAACTCGGCATCGTCTGCATCACATCGAGAACGGGGTTGATCACGTTCTGCAGGCGGTTGGACCGTGCCATGGCGATGCCGATGGGCAGGCCGACGATGATGGACAGCACGGCGCAGACGAAGATCATCGAAACCGTCTTCATCGTGTCTTCCCACATGCCGAACCAGCCGATGGCGAAGAGAATGCCGCAACAGAGCGAAACAATGGTGGCGCTGCGGCTGCCGAACCAGGCAAGAGCGCCGACAATAAGAATAACGACCGGCCAGGGCGCGCCGATCAAAAGCCTTTCCGCCCAGATGAGGAAGCTCTGGAGTGGGGTGAACAACCCCTCGATTGCGCCGCCATAGGTTCGGGTAAAGGCCCGGAACCCCTCGTCGATGACTTTTTTCAGCGCGCGCAGAGCATCGTCATTCATGGTCGGAAATTTGAAAAGCCATTCCATATCCTGTTCTCCATGACGAACCGGAGGCGGGGATCGATGTCCTCCGCACTCCGGGAGTAAAATCGCCAGAGCGCCGCGCGGCCAACTGGACGCATGGGCGGAACGCTCTGTTGAACCGGCGCATCGTTATCAGCCAAAGCCGGGTAGCCGATGCGGTTCGGCGTCGCCGCGGGAGACGCCGGTTGCCGGGCAGATATGTCAGAACGCGCTTTTTAAAGGGCGGCCTTGACCTTTTCCGCGACCTCGGGCGAGACCCAGCCCTTCCACAGGGCTTCGTTTTCCTTCAGGAACTGCTTGGCGCCGTCTTCGCCGGTGGCCTGGTTATCCGTCATCCAGGCGATCAGCTTGTTGACGGTGGCGTTGGTCCAGGCGCGCTTGTTGAGATAATCCATTGCCGGACCGGCACGATCGGCAAAGGATTTGCTGACCAGCGTCTGTACGTCGTCGATCGGCCAGGCGTTCGGTTTCGGATCGGCGCAATCGGCAACGGATGTGCAGCGTTTCCATTCGGCCGCGTCGTACTCAGTGCCGAATCCAAGTTTCACCATTTCGTATTTGCCGAGCAGGGAGGTGGGCGCCCAGTAATAGCCGACCCAGGGCTGCTTGGCTTCATAGGCCTTGGCGATGGAGCCGTCGAGACCTGCGGCAGAGCCGGTGTCCACGAGGGTGAAGCCGGCCTTCTCGCCGCCAAACGCCTTGAACAGCTGCGCGGTGACGACTGTGCCGCCCCAGCCCTGCGGGCCGTTGAACACAGCACCCTTGGACTTGTCTTCAGGCGATGGGAAGAGCTCGGGATGCTTGAAAAGATCAGGAATTGTTTTGAGATCGGGGTTGGCGTCAGCGACGTATTTCGGAATCCACCAGCCCTGAACAGCGCCATCGGAAAGGATTTTTGCGGCCGCGACCACTTTGCCGCCTTCCAGACCCTGCTTGACGATTTCCGGCTGCAGGCTGACCCAGGCCTCAGGTGCGATATCCGGCTGGCCTTTTTCGGCCATGGAGGTCAGTGTCGGCACCGTATCGCCGGTAACGATTTCGGCGGAGCAGCCATAGCCTTTTTCGAGAATGAATTTGTCCAGGTTGGCGGCAACTTCAGCGGATTGCCAGTTCATGCTGGCGATTGTTACGTTTCCACAGTCGGCGGCATAGGCTGCGCTGCCTGAAAAGGCGAAGCCGGCGGAAAGAATTGTGGCACCCAAAAGTATTTTCATTGTTGTTCCCTCTGGTCGCGGTGTGGCGATGACCCGGGCGCTGACGGCACCGCGACCGCCAGCACCCTTATTGAGGCTTAATAAATCTTTTGTCGCCATCCCGTTTGCGGCAATTTCTGGCGTATTGAGGATGCCATTCGCCGGACGAAGGCGCGATCGCGGGGCCATATTAGCGAAAATTTCGGAATTAAGATATTGAAACATATAGTTGTTTAGCGGCGCATCAATGATATTTCACAAGCGAGGGAACTTTTTCATTTTTTTGAAAAGTCTGGGAACAATCAGGCGAAGTTTCTGTTCTCTTGGACTTTTATCCCGTTCTGTATTACGGGAGATTTCTTCTCGATTTTTGTGGTGATTTTGAATGACCAATCTTCGTGCTGCCCCGGTATGGCCCATCGGCGGCGGTGAAACGGGTGAGCTTGTGCGCCGCTTCGACTGGTCGAAGACATCGCTTGGTTCGATTTGCGACTGGCCGCAAAATCTGAGGCAAAAAGCCAATTCCGTCGTCAATTCACCTATTCCGCAGGTGCTGATGTGGGGCCGCGATCATGTGATGATCTACAATGACGGTTATGCGGAGATCGCCGGTAATTACCATCCGCAGGCGCTGGGCGGCACGGTGCCCGGCATCTGGCCGGAAATCTGGGACTGGAACAGCCGCATTCTCGAAGCCGGTTTTCGCGGTGAAGTGTTGGCATATCGCGACCAGCCAATGACGCTTATGCGACATGGCATACCGGAAGAGGTGATCTTCGACCTGTTTTACACGCCTATCTATAATGAAGGTGGCACGGTTGATGGCGTATTGTGCACCGTGCTCGAAAATACCGACAAGGTGAAAGCCGTTGAGGCTATGGAGCAGAGCCGCAAGGAATTGAGCCGGCTCACCAACGCCCTGCCCATTCTGGTCGGATATGTCGATCGCGATTACATCTATAAATTTGCCAATGACGGTTATCTCGAATGGTTCGGCCGAAGTGGTGAAGACGTCATCGGGCGCAGCGTTCCCGAGATTGTCGGCGAGGCATTTTTCGATGCGCGCAAGGCCTATCTCGACCGGGCGCTTGCCGGTGAGAAGATCGTTTCGGATACCGTCATCAGCAGACCGGATGGCACCAAGCGCGCCGCTGAAATCCGGTATGTTCCGCGCTACATTGCCGACGGCTCCGTCGACGGCATCTATGTCCTGATCATCGATATCGAGGAGCGGAAGCGCTCGGAGCAGGAAATCCTCATCAGCAACAACCGTTTCCGCGCGGCGGTGGAGGCCGTGCACGGTGTGCTGTGGACCAACAGTGCCGAAGGCAGGATGCTGGGTGAGCAACCGGCATGGGCGGCGTTGACGGGCCAGACGCCCGAAGAATATCAGGGCTTTGGGTGGGCGGACGCCGTTCATCCGGAAGACAGGCAGGGTTCAGTCGATAGCTGGAACAAGGCGGTCGCGGAAAAATCGACCTATATCTGGGAACATCGCGTGCGCAGACATGACGGTGTCTATCGTACTTTCGCGATCCGCGGCGTGCCGATTTTCGACAAGTCAGGTGCTATTGCCGAATGGGTCGGCGTTCACACCGATATCACCGAGCAGCGGTGTGCCGAAGATACCCTCAAGGAACATGCGAGCAACCTTGAGCGTGAAATTCGCCATCGCATCCGGGCGGAAGAGCAGCTCCGGCAACTGAATGAGGGGCTGGAAGCCCGGGTCGAAGCTGAAATGGCGGAGCGCCGTCAGACCGAAAAGGCCCTTCAGCAGGCGCAGAAAATGGAATCGATCGGTCAGCTGACCGGTGGCGTGGCGCATGATTTCAACAATCTACTGCAGGTGATCGCCGGCAATCTGCAATTGCTGGCGAAAGATGTGATCGGCAATGAACGTGCGGAGCGCCGGCTGGAGAATGCGCTCGCGGGCGTCCAACGTGGCGCGAAGCTCGCGAGCCAGCTTCTGGCCTTCGGCCGCCGTCAGGCGCTGGAGCCGCGGGTCATCAATATCGCCCGTTTCGTAACCGGCATGGATGACCTGCTTCGCCGCTCGCTTGGTGAGGCGATCGAGGTGGAGGTCATCACGTCAGGTGGCCTCTGGAACACCTATGCCGACCCCAACCAGGTGGAAAACGCGCTTCTCAATCTCGCGATCAACGCGCGCGATGCCATGGAAGGGCACGGAAAGCTCACCATCGAGGTAGCCAATGCTGTTCTCGACCGCGATTACGCCCGCAAACATTCCGAGGTCACGGCCGGGCAATATGTGATGCTCGCGGTCACCGATACGGGTTCGGGCATGTCGCCGGAGATACTCGAAAAGGTCTTCGAACCGTTCTTCTCGACCAAGCCCGAGGGCAAGGGCACGGGCCTTGGCCTTTCCATGGTCTATGGTTTCGCCAAACAGTCCAGCGGGCATGTGAACATCTATAGCGAGGTGGGGCAGGGCACCACGGTGAAAATGTATCTGCCGCGTTCCGCAGCCGATGAGGACAGGGAGGTCGTGGTGCATAACGGCCCTGTCGAAGGTGGTACGGAGACGATCCTCGTGGTTGAGGACGATGAAGAAGTGCGCGGTACTGTCGTCGAAACTCTGAGCGATCTCGGTTACAGGGTGCTGACCGCACGCGACGCACAGGCGGGTTTGACGGTGGTGGAAAGCGGCATTCCGATCGATGTCATCTTCACCGACGTCGTGATGCCAGGCCCCTTGAAAAGCCGGGAAATGGCGCGTCGCGCGCAGGAGCGGTTGCCCAATCTCGCCGTTCTTTTCACCTCGGGTTACACCGAAAACTCCATTGTGCATGGCGGCAAGCTGGATGCAGGTGTGGAACTGCTATCCAAACCCTATACGCGTGAAGCGCTGGCGCGGCGCATCCGCCACGTCATAGCCAACCGCAAGCAGGTTTCGCTGTCGAGGGCGCGGCCTGGTTCTTCGAAAATCCCCGAACCCGCCATGGCGGTCGACAACCGGGAGCGGTCAATCCAGGTTCTTCTGGTCGAGGATGACGAGCTGATCCGGATGAATTCCATGGAGATGCTTTCGGAGAGCGGCTTTGCCGTTGTTGAGGCTGGCAACGCGGCGCAGGCGCTGAAGGTTATCGAATCGGAGCAGATCGACGTTCTCGTTACAGATATCGGCCTGCCGGACATGAAGGGCGGTGAACTGGCGGTGGAGGCCTTGCGCCGCAGGCCGGGTCTTGCCATCGTCTTTGCGACGGGCGACAGCCATCTGCCGGAGGGGGCGCCGGAAAGCGCAGTCCTGCTCACCAAGCCCTACGATGAACAGCAGATCATTGCCGCCGTAGAAAAGGCCCATACGGCCAGGCCGGTGGCGGCCGAATAGGCCGCCTTGATGCCGGCTCAGTAACCGCGGTCCATGTCGACGGTTTCCGGCAGCTTGCCTGTTTCCCGCCATGTGCGGACGTTGCCGGCCACGATCCGCGCCGAACTCTCCCAGCTTGTCGGCGCGGAAATATGCGGCAGGACGGTAACTTTGGGGTGCTGCCAAAATGGCGAAGCCGCAGGGAGTGGCTCCTGTTCGAAGACATCGAGTACGGCATGCGAGAGCTTGCCGGAATCGAGTGCCGCTATCAACGCATCGGCGACGATGACGGCGCCGCGGGCGAAATTGATGACTGCCGCGCCCTGTTTCATTGCGGCGAGACGGCGGGCATCGAGAAGACCGCGCGTCGCATCGGTAAGCGGCACAAGGCAGATGAGAACGTCGCTTTTTTCCAGCAATGCCTGCAGCCCTGCATCGCCGGTCAACGTTTCCACGCCTTCGATTGTTTTGGCCGAACGGCTCCATCCTGCGACGTTGAAGCCGGCATGGATAAGGCGCTCCGCCGCGGCCGCGCCGAGTGCTCCGAGCCCCAGGAGACCGATGGTCATCTCGCCGGGGTGGCGGTAATCCAGTTCCTGCCAGAGCGCCTTTCGCTGATTTTCGCGATAGGCGGGCATGTCACGCTGCAGATAATAGGTCCATGCCAGCACCGCTTCGGCCATGACGCGGGAAAGTTCCGGGTCCTTCAGCCGAACGATGGGGGGAGCCTTGCTGCCCAGTTCCAGCACCAGCCGCTCCACGCCCGCCCACAGGCTGTGGATCCATTTGAGGCCCGGAAGAGCGGCGATATCGGCCGGATCGGGATTGGCGACAATGGCAAATTCCACTGCCCGCCGCTGCTCATCCGTCAATTCGGAAAAGGAGAGGATCTCCTCCTCCGGCATGGCGGCGCGCAGCGCCTGTTTCCAAACGGCCTCCGTCTCTGCATTCATCCGTGAAACAAAGGCGATTGGTGAAGACATGGCATTGGTCCTGCTTGCGATTTTTGCGTGACGCCATCAATGCGCAATTTCGGCGGGTAATGCCATGGGTGGAATAGGGGAATTTGTGATTCTTCCGTCATGCCGGACTAGATCCGATATCCAGCCGCCGCGCGTCTGCGCGGCGCCAGGACTTCTTTCAGCTCAAGGACTTGGGCTGGCTGGACCCCGGCTCGGGGGCCGGGGTGACGGAGTGTGGATGCAACCGGCCTGTTAAATCTCTGCCACTACGCATCTTCTTTCACCGGCGGCTTTGCATCGCCGTAATAGGCCGAGAACGACTCGTGGTAATGCTCCGAACCGCCAGGTCCGGCATAACGCTGCAGTTCCGTCATGTCGGTCTTGTTGAGCACGATGCCGAGCGTCTTGTTGGCGATCTGCGGTTCGTTGGCCATCAGGTTCTGCACCATCTGGATCGGTGTCTTGCCCCATTCGGTGACGAAGACGAAGCCGTCCACCTGCGGCGCAAAGGCCTTGGCGTCGATGACGGGCACAACGGGTGCAAGGTCAACGATGATGTAGTCGCAGGCCTCGCGAGCCGAGTCGATAAACTTGCGCATGCCGGAAGAGGAGAGCAATTCGCTTGAATGGGCGAACTGGTTGCTGGTCGAAACCGGCAGAATGCCCATCTTGGTGCGCGTGTCCACTTTCACCGCCTGCGTCCATGGCACCTCATCAAGCACGACCTCCACCAGACCGGCGGATTGGCGCGTGGTCAGCATGCGGCTGAGACCCGGGTTGCGGATGTCGGCATCCACCACAAGCGTGCGCTTGCCGGTGGAGGCGATCAGGCCCGCGAGGTTGAGCGCAACGACCGATTTGCCCTCATTCGGCAGGCAGGAAATGACGCCGATGACCCGGCACTGGCGCTCCTGAATAACGACATCCGCCGTCAGTTTCACGTTGCGCAGCGTTTCCGCAAAACTGGAGCGCGGACTGTCAACGGCGAGGCGCAGCATTTTCTGGAACGAAACCTGTCCGCTGTCCTCAAGCGTGGCGTTTTCGCCGCCGGGGGTTGCGGCGCTGTTTCCGGTCTTGGCGTTTTCCACACCCCTTTCGCCGATGAAGGGAAGGTAGCCGAGAAAGCGCATGCGCAGGTTATCACGCACATCGTTGCCGGTGTGGAAGAAGCGGTCGCGGAATTCGAGAAGTGCCGCAATGCCCCCACCCAGCATCAGGCCCAATACGACCGAAAGCGCCATTGTCATGGTCTTTTTCGGGCTGGAAGGCGATGTGGGAAGACCGGCCTCGGAGATGATGCGGGCTTTGGCGATCGGCAGCGACTGCTTCTGCGAAGCCTCTTCGAAGCGTCCGAGATAGGACTGGTAGAGGGTGCGCAGGGCCGTCGCCCGCTGCTCGAGCTCGCGCAGCTGCACCATGGTGATATTGGCTTCCGAATTACGGCCAGCCACCTTGTCGATACTGTCGCGCAACGACTGTACGCGCGAATTTGCGACGTCGTATTCGTTCTTGAAGCTGCCGGTCAGCTGCTGCAGTTCCTGGAAGATCTGCTGCGCCACTTCTTTCTTCTCGGCGTCCAGCGCGGCTGCCTGCGGATGGTCTGCTCCGAACTGCTGCACAATGCCCCGTTGCCGGTCGGAAATGGTGATGTAGCGCTTGCGCAGATCCTGAATAACGGAATTGTCGGTATCACGGGCCGAGACGACGGCGTTGTCGACGGCCGTTTCCGGGCCGCGGTCGATGATGGATTTATACTGATTGTAACGGGCGGAGGCCGTCGCGGCATCCGCCTGTGCCGCAATCAGCTGGCCATTGAGATCGGCAAGCTGGCCTTCCGACATCAGTTCGCCGCGCGAGGACACGATATTGTTGTCGGACCTGAATTTCTGCACCGCAAGCTCTGCCGCCTGGGCGCGCTGGTTAAGGTCGGTCAGGCGTTCCTGCAACCAGACAGAGGCCCGCTCGCTGGCGTCGAAATTGGCGTTCAGCTGCTCGGTGAGATAGGCCTGCGCGTAGGTCTTGGCGATGTGTGCGGCCAGCTGGCGGTCAGTCGAACGGGTGGAGATTGCGATGACGGAACTGCGACCGACCCGCTCCACAGTCAGCGACTGCTGCAGCACGGCGGCAGCCTTTTCGCGGCGCCCGGCACGGATTGCGGCTTCGGAGACCGGCGGATCGCTCGGCAGGACGAGATCGAGGATACCGCGCACGGAGGATTTGACGAGCTCGACCGGCGACATCGGCGGATTGACGATGGTGTCGTTCTCGTCAAGCTTGGCCTTGTCCACCACGGTCAGCGCCATTTCCTTGGATTTCAGGATTTCCACGGCGCTGGCGATGCGGTTGTCGACGATCTGGGCAGCGGGCACAGGCGATTCCTCTTCCGCATAACGGGAGAGGCTTTCATCGAGCAGCACCTGCGTCATCGCCGTATAAACAGGGGTCGCAAGCACCAGGTAAAGTCCGGCCAAAACTACGGCGGCAATGACGGAGGCGGCAATGACGTTGGCACGGCGCACCACGGCGGCCCACAGGCGGTCGAGGTCGATGAACGTGTCGGAATCCTTGCCGGATTCCGGAAAACCGATATTGGATTTAAAGGTCTTGTGGTGCATGGACCTACCTTGTGAATTAAAAATGGTACGCGGGAAGCCGAGCAACTCTCGCCTTCCCGCCTCCCGTTATTGGTGCGCCGGCCGCCTCCCCCGGCGGCGCGATGAAAGTCAGGCCGCCTGCACGCGGCTTTCGTGGTTTGCCACCAGTTCCTTCACCGAAGCGAGAACCTGCGCTTCCATGTCGGCGCGCAGCAGCGAGAAGGCGACGTTGGCGGCGATGAAGCCCTGCTTGCTGCCACAGTCAAAGGTGCGGCCGCTATATTTCTGCGCATGGAAGGCCTGCTTTTCGGCGAGCCGCTTCATGCCGTCGGTCAGCTGGATTTCGTTGCCCGCGCCGCGCTCCTGCTTGGCGAGAATATCGAAGATTTCCGGCTGCAGAATATAACGGCCATTCAGGTAATAATTCGAAGGCGCCCTGGATGGTTCCGGCTTTTCGACCATTTCGGTCACGGCGAAGCCGTGATTGACCTTCTGGCCGACGCCGACGACGCCATAGGACGAAACTTCTTCCGGCAGGCATTCCTCGACACCGAGAATATTGCCGCCGACTTCATCGTAAAGCTCCATCAGACCGGCAATGCAGCCGCGCGCGCCATAGGAGACCATGTCAGGCAGCAGCAGTGCAAAAGGCTCCTTGCCGACCAGTTCACGCGCACACCAGACGGCATGGCCGAGGCCGAGCGGCACCTGCTGGCGGGTATAGCTGACGGTGCCGGCAACCGGCAGCATCTTTTCCAGCTGCAGCACCTGCACGGTCTTGCCGGAGCGGGTCAGCGTGTTGATGAGTTCAGGTGCGCTGTCGAAATAGTCTTCGATGGCGGTCTTGTTGCGGCTCGTGACGAAAATAATGTGCTCAATGCCGGCCTGCATGGCTTCATCCACGGCATATTGAACGACCGGCCGGTCGACGATCGTCAGCATTTCCTTTGGCATCGCCTTGGTGGCGGGCAAAAACCGCGTGCCGTTGCCGGCTACCGGAATGACGGCTTTTCTGACAGTTCTCTTCAGGTCCATCGCGTTCTCCTTCATCAAGGTTTGATCTGTCCCCAGTCCCCGCGCAGACATGGTCCGCGCGCAAATTTTATGAAATCTGCCTTTTCACCCCTGTATTCGCTGCGGGCGCAAACACGGCGTCCCGCAGCCTCCTCAGCCGCACTGCAATCGGCATTCTCAGGTGCCCCAGCACGGCAGGATCTCGGATTGTGGTCTTCAAGGCGCCGAGTACCGAGCGGCGCTTGATGTTGTCCACCAAAGTCAAAAAATTATGCGCCAGCCGCAGGCTGCGGGCTCTCGCCTGCTGCGCGTCCATGGCGGCCGGCAGCAAGGTGTAGTGGCTCAGAAATTCTTCGTCCGCTCGCATCATCGCTTCGACGTGATGAAGTTCGAGGACGCGGGAAATCGAACCTTCGCGGATATTGTAGATGTAACCCGGCTTCGGTTCGATGACGCAGAGGCCGCCAGCGGCAAGCGCCGAGGCGAGAAGAATATAGTCTTCGCCGATGCGGATATCCTCACGGAAGCGCAGTGCTTCGTTATTAAGGAAATCGCGCCGGAACATCGGTTTCATGTAGCCGAAGTTAAAGGTGGAGCGGAACAGGATGTTGGAGGAAATGAAGTCCTCCAGCGTGAGAACAGGCCGTTCCTCCAGAAACTCTTCGGGAAACATCGTCTCCATCGGCCGGCCATCGGTGTAGACGACATCGAGATTATCGACAGCGATGTCAGCGTTGGCGGCTTCTGCCCGGCACATCATGCAGGCGGAGCGCTCCGGGCGGATGACATCGTCGGAGTCGAGCACGGCGATCCAGCGCCCCGTCGCGGCCTCGATGCCAGCGTTGCGGGCGCCGCCTGGACCGCGGTTTTCTTCGAGCGCAAGCAGCCGCACGCGCGGATCGATTGCGGCGATCGCTTCAACGAAGGGAATGGTATCGTCTGCGGAGCGGTCGTCGACGACGATTACTTCCAGCGTCACGCCCTGCTGATCGAGCGCGCTTTGAACCGCGGCCTCGATCGTATCGGCGGCATTATAGGCGGCGATGACGAAGCTGATGTCTGGCGAAGAGGTGAGGTTTTCCATCAGGTCGCCTCCACGGCACCATATTGGCGGATTTCGCGCACACCGAAGGCGCCGCTCATCGAACCCATGTGCAGCGCGCCTCGCAACGCATAACGGTTGCGGCGTACGGCATTGAAACCGCTCAAGGCGGCAAAAAGAGCGCAATAAAGCACTTTCGAACCAGCTTTCACCACCTGGACGACGCGGCGCGCACCGGGTTTCTTTTCAGCCAGCACCCGTCCATGGGTCTGGCCGGAACGGAACCGGCGCTTGGCAAGCCATAGAAAGCTTGCCCGATTTTCCGGAACCGGCTCCGACAAGACAGCGTCTTCCGCAAAGACGATACGGCCGCCAGCGGCGTGGAGATGCGAGAAGAAATGTGTGTCTTCGCCGCCGGTCTGGCCAAGCGCCAGCGCGAAGCGCCGGCCCTTTACCGATGGCGCTTCCATCCTGAGCAGCGTGTTGCAGGTATAACCGGTGATGATCTCGCCATTGACCCAGACCGGAACGGTCGAGTGGAAATCTCCGCGTTTCATCCAGCCCGGCGCGTTGTCCCGGTAAACCGCAGTGACGGGGCCGAGAACTGTTTCTGCACCGGTCTCGTCTGCCTTTTCCAGAAGCGCGGCCAGCCAGTGTGGCGGCGCCGTTTCGTCGTCATCGATAAAGGCGAGATAATCCGCCTTGCATTCCGACAGGCAGGCATTGCGGGCAATCGAAATATTAGATTTCGGGCAATGCACATAGGTGATCTCGAAGGGGGCGGTTTCGCGCAGGCGATCGACGCTTGCCTTTGCGCTGGGCTCCTCGTCATTATCGGCGACAATCAGCCTAACTTTCACGCCTTCAGGCACATCCAGCTCGAAGAGTGACAGAAGTGTGGCGACAAGCGCCGGGCGTCTGTAGGTGCAGATGCCGATATCGACGGTCTTGAGATATTGCGTGCCGGTGACGGTGTTGTCGGTCATGAGACAGCCTTTCTTCCCCGGAATTTCAGGAGTTCCAGCCAGAAGCCGGTGGACCAGGCCAGATGCATCACCATTGCCGAAAAAGCGGCGAGCGGGCCGTATGGATTTTTCTGACCTATTGCCATCCACAAGCCATAACCCACACATGCGGCAATCCAGAGGCCGAGCGGAATAAGGGCTGCCCAATGCACCAGCGACAGCAGCGCGAAGATGAAGACCGGCAGCACGGCGAGCGGAATCATCTGGCGGATTTTCGGGATTGAGCGATGTTTCAACAGGTTCTTCGCCCGGCCGCGGCCATAGGCGAGATATTGCTTGAAGAGCGGCATGACGCTGGCGCGCGGATAATAGGTCATGCGGGTCTTGTCGGTCATCCAGATGCGGAACCCGGATTTGCGCAGCCGGAAATCCAGCTCCGCATCCTCGTTGTGGCTGAAGCTCTCATCATAACCGCCTACCGCATCGAAAGCTGCGATCCGCATCAGCGCGTGGTGGCCGTGGTCGATCCAGTGGCCTTTTGCGCCTTCGCGGTGCTTGGAACCGCCATTGCCGAGCTTGGAATTCTGGGCAATGGCAGTCGCCTTCTGGAACAGGCCGTGGCCGACCGTATCCATCGCAACGACAACGGAGTCCGCACCCGTCCGTTCCGCATCCTCGATCAGCCGCTGGCAATAATCATCGGGATAATCGCCATGGGCGTCGATGCGGATGAGATAATCGAAATCCTCGCCGAAGGTGGCGACGGCAAGGTTGATGCCGGCGCTCTGGATACGCTTCGGATTAGCGAGAAGCGTGACGCGTTCGTCCTTTGCCGCAAAGGCGGCAACGATATCGCGCGTTCCATCCGTGCTGCCGCCATCGGCGACGACGATGCGGAACAGGCGCCCCTGCATTGCGCCGGTGAATTTGACAAGCAACCCCTCGATCGTCTTCGCCTCATTGAGGCAGGGTATGACGATCAGCGTTCTGATGCCGGAATGACCTGGACCTTCCATGATTTGCCCCCTACGCACTACACGGGTGAAAACTGCGCTTCACGGGCGTGGCCGGAAGCGGATTTGGCCAGAGAAGACAATTGCTGCACCAGCAGACGGCAATCGTCGCGGTCGGTCAGCCATTGTTTCCTGTCTGTTGCCGACAGGGCGTGGAAGGCATCCGCATAGGTTTGCGGGGTCATCTGGTTGAAGAGGGCGGCAAGATCGTCAGCGCCCGCCTGTTGCAGGACAAAGCCGATATTGCGTTTTTCAATGAAGCGAGCCGTTTCCGTGCCAGCAAGTGCAATCGGCAGAGCGCCGTAAAGGCAGCCCTCGTAAAGCCGGTTGGGCAGCAGCCAGCTGGAATTCTGGCCTTCCTCGAAAAAGTCGATCGCCCAGGTAAGTTGCACCTCGTTATAGATCGCGGCTAGATCCTCGGGGTTCCTGTATGGCCCATGGAAATGCACATGCGGCGCTGCGGCCACGAAGCCATCGAAATCAGCAAACTCCGAATAGGCCGGCCGGCCACGCAGGATGATTTCGACCCTGCCTTCCATGCGGCGAGCGAACTCAGCGAGAATTTCAAGCGATTTGCGGCAGCGAAGCGCGCCGAACCAGCCGATTTTCCATGGCTCGCCGGGCGCGGGCGCCCGTGGTCTTGGCGTGGCGGCAACGGTGTCGTCGAGCGCCAGCACCTTGTTTTCCTGCAACAGGACAGGAAGGTCGAGGCCCGACACGGGCTTGAAATAATGCTCCACGAATGCCGGGGAACTTGTCACCAGAAGCTTTGCGTCGCGTGCGAAATAACGCTGCGCGGCATTCAGCATCTGTCCGGGCTTGCCTTCGTTGAGCAGCAGGCGATGAATATCGAGACATTCGTAAACCAGCGCCGGGCGGCCGGAATAGATCGACATGGCGCGCTTTGCCAGAGCCAGCATTTCGAGGTTCCTGGCGAGAACGACGTCGGGTGCCGGAATTCCGTTCAAGACTTTGCCGAGCGAAAGGCTGGCTTTCGCCACTGCCGCCATGCGCTGCAGAAATTGCCCGTCGGCGGTTTCCCCGAGCACGACGGGTACGACGCCTTCGATCTCCGCCAGCCGGTTCTGTCCGCGCCGGAAACCGGCCAGCGTGACCCGCGCCCCGCCTGCAAGCAGCGTCAGCACCCGCCGACGAATGGCGGGGTCTGACAGATCATGCGCGAGGTAGAGAATATGGATCATGCAGGGTTCCGGTCGGTTCGCGGGTCAAAGACGCCGCAGCACAGGATTTGGTTCAAAAAAATCGGTCAATTCAGAGCGCAGGCAATGCTTTCCGGGAACTGGCATTTGTCACCGAGCGCCGTGAAGGCGAAGCGGTCAACGACCATCTGCGATGGCCCGGCATAAGCAAACTTGCCCATCCAGTCCTTCAGCGTATCGGTGCCCCACAGGCTGAAGAAAATCTTCTGGGCGTTCTGCGGAATTTTCGTCGCGTCCGTCACCTCATGAACGAGCTTGCCGTTGACGTAATAACGCAGGCGCTGCGGTTCCCAGACGAAGGCATAGTCGTTGAAGCCGGCATCGGCCCCGCCTTCCACCGGCACCAGCTTCTCATTGCCGCCCTTGGCGGACACATATTGGTTGAGCTGCACCTGACCGGTATTTTTGCCAAGAACCTCAAAGTCGATTTCGTCGTGCGGTTTTTTGTCGGTCGGGCCGATATAGGTGAAGAAGGCGGAGTTCAGGCCAGGGCCGGTGGCGGCCTTCATGCGCGCTTCATAGGTGCCGTAACGATAACGGCCCTTGGTCTGGATTTCACCGCAGGCGAAGTTGCGGTCGCCAGCCTTGGCTTCCTCGAAGCCCAGCGTCAGCTGGCCGTTCTCCACCGTTGCCAGCTTCTTCGACCAGGTGCAGTTCTGGTGCGCGCCATTGTTCCAGCCGTCAGAAACGTACCAGAAGCTTCTGTCCATCTGGTCGAAATTCTCCATGAAGGACGTGCCATTGCCCTCTTGGGCGTTGACGGGGGCCGTGAATGCCGTTGCAGTGAGGGCGGCGGCAAGAAGAATGCGTGTCTGAACGCGGGTGACAAATGTTGTCATTGGTTCACCTCTGTCGTTGCGAATAAAGTGTTTCGGATGTGGGTGGGCCTATCGTGGAAGCCCGTTTGGCCGCGAATTCGGCCTTTGCCTTGCCTTTGCCGCTGCGGCTTCCGGTCAATACGGCATAGACGGCCGGCAGGTATTTGCGGGTCTGGGCATTGCTGATCACCAAAATGACGAAGGCGCAAAGCGTCGCGCTGATGTAGAAAGCCGGATAGAAATCCGGCCCGCCCTTGTTCCAGACCATCCACATGATGACCAGCAGCGGATAATGGGCGCAGAATATCCAGAAGCTGAGACTGCCGGTCTCGGCAAGCCTCTGACCAAGCCGGCTGCGGATCAAGATCGATGAAGACACCCAGAAGCCGAGCGCGCCGAAGACCGCGAGCAGATTGCGCGACATATTCAGCCAGAATGTGAATTCAGGGCCAGTAAAATAGAGACCTGTGGCGAGAATGGCCGACGCGGCAAATGTCAACAACATGATCGGCAGGGCATAAGGATCAAGTGCCTTGACGTCGACCCGGTGCAGCGCAAGCGCGATGCCGAGCGAAAAGCTGAAGAGGATGGATTTTTTCTGGACAATGAAGATCTTCAGGTCTGGCATGGCCGTGACGATCAGCAGGATTACGAGCGTCGGCAGCGCAAAGCGGCGCATCAGAAATGCGAGCACCGGCGACAGCAGAATGCAGACAAAAAGGTCGCGCAGGAAATAAAGCGGCACATTCACCGGCAGCTCTTCCAGCGCCGTACCATGGCTGAGTATTTCGCGCGGGCTGGCGTTCCATAGGTCGGGAAAATATCCGACGCCAACCTCGAACAGCTGGATCAGCAGCACGGCGGCAAACAGTGCGCCATTCCACAAGAGGAATGGCAGCAGCACGGTTTTCGTCTTGGAGCGGATCGTCGCCGGATAATCGAAAGCGCTCATGCCGCGGCGAAACAGCAGATAACCGGAAATGGCGCTGAGACAGGGCACGCCGATGCGAAACAGCGCGTCGCCAAGGAAAACCCGCAGCCAGTCGAAAAAGCCGTAAAGGCCAAGAAAGGGGCTGGTTTCGGCATTGTGCGGCACATGCACGAACACGATTCCTGAAATCAGCAATATGCGCATCAAGTTGATACGGGAGGATAGGTTCTGATCGACAGTCACATCAGTCACCCCTATTGGGCGGCGTCTCCCCACGCCGCGTTGCAACCAGAGCGAACTTAAGCCCGCACTGGGAAGTCTGGTTTCGACTTTGGGATAAAATGTGGCGACGCGGGAAAAACACAAGATTAGATTTTGCGGGTGAATGTCTGGCGTCAGCGCAGTTTCTATCGCGTGAAAAAATTAAACGATTGAAATAAATGAATTTTATCTAAACTCACGCTTCATTAAAAATCTCTGAAGCGTGCGAATTTGTCATTTGCCGTGATGTTGCGCTGCAAAAAGAGCGCCGAACCCACCTTGCCACGGCGAGAAAAATCACCGTGGCAAGGCCCCTTAACGGCAGAAATGAGGCGCATTTTTTTGTGATATTTCTAACCTTGGGTTGCGGTATTCGGCATACGCCGTGATTTGACCATGCCCAGGATTTTTCCCAGCAGGGCACGTTCAGTCAGCAGAATCAGTATTGCATAGATGGCGCCGCCCACGGCACCACCGATAAGAACCTGAAGGGTGGCATTGGGAATGCGATCGGCGAGAAGGTGAAGCAGATAGCGCACCGCAACGGCCATCACGAAAGCGGCGATCATCGGCCGACTGCTGACATAAAGGCCCCGGAAGAAAGGCGTGTCGCTGGCCTTGAACACGGCCCAGGAGTAAGCGACCAGTGTGACCGCGTTGACGATGCAAAGCCAGACCATGGCGTCGATCAGCGTGCCATAAAGTGCGGCGAGCCACACTGCCACCGTGGTGACGATGGCGCGGATCGTCGCCGACCAGAACAATACGCGGCCGTAACCAGCACCCTTCAGATACGGGATGAAGGTGCTGCACGGTGTGAGAATGGCCTTGGACAGGGCGAGCAGCCCGAGGACAGGCCAGGCATAGGCCCAGTTCTGGCCGAAGATGACAAGCATGGCCGGCTCGGCCACGGCCCAGAGACCGAACATCATGGGCGCGAGCAGTACGGTCAGCACCTGCGTGCTGAACATCAACGCATCACGACGGCGCTGCGGGTCGTCCATCATGCGGCTGAAGGCGGGAAACAGAACCCCCATGACGGCGGATAAAACCACCTGGTTGGGAATGCTGGCGAAACGGTTGGAGGCGGAATAGGCGCCGGCATCCGCCAGACCCAGGTGACGGGCGATGACCACCATCGGCGATTGGAAGGTGACAAAATTGGCGATTTCCGAGCCCATCAGCCCCGAACTGAAGCCGAGAAGCGGCACCAGCCGGCGTGGCTTCATGACAAAACGCGGGCAATAGCGGGAAACGGCATAAAGCCCGACGAGACGGATGAGAGCTGCGGCAAAAAGCTGGATGATAAGTGCCCAGACGCCGAACCCCATGAAGGCGAGCGCGACCGCGACAATCGCTGCGATGCTCTCCGAGGCCATGCTCCAGAGCGCATCCTTGCTGAAGTTCATCCGTCGCGCCAGCAGCGAATAGGCGACATCGCCGGCAAGCTGCAATGGAATGAGGAATGCCATGATGCGCAGCAGGTATGCGCTTTCCACCGCCCCCAGCAGTCCGCCGAAAAATTCCGCCCAGATGTAGAGGACGGCTGCCATGGAGCAGGAGATCGCCAGATTAGCCCAGAAGACGGTATGGATCGTTTCCATATCCTCTTCCTTCTCAACGATGAGAGCGGAGGTGAGCCCCGCGCCGGCAATCATGGTCAGGAACTGTACAACCGTTAGTCCTACCGCTACCACCCCGAATTCCTCCGGGGAAAGCAGCCTTGCAAGAATAGGGACCGTGACAAATTTAAGCCCGAATGTCCCTGTTTTTGATAAAACGCTCCAGCCGACATTCGTGGTGATGGTCTTTACATTTGGCGCTGGGGGCATACAAGCATCCTGTTTCTGGAGGCCGGCGGGAGGAAGCCGGTTGGGAGTTGCCGATACCATCGGGGCCGCTTTTAGGATCGGGCCCGACACTTCTTGATCAACGCAAGGGGCGAAACAATGGCAAGATTTACTGTCGTCATTCCCTACTATCAAAAGCAGCACGGTGTCCTGGGACGTGCACTCGCATCGGTTTTTGCGCAGACCTACCAAGACTTCGATCTTGTCATCGTCGATGACGAATCGCCATACCCGATCGATCAGGAACTTGCGGAACTTTCGCAGGAACAGAAAGACCGGATTCTTGTCATTAAGCAGGCCAATGCCGGCCCGGGCGGCGCCCGCAACACCGGTCTGGACAATGTGCCTGACGGCACCGACTACGTTGCCTTTCTTGATTCCGACGATATCTGGACGCCCGATCATCTGCGGAATGCGGCCTTTGCGCTCACGACCTATGGCGGCGAGTGCTACTGGGCGTCCATGCAGGCAAGTGACGAATTTTATTATCATTTCGCCATTTCCGAGCTGGAAAAGAATGAGGGTGCGGCACGGCTTTCGGAGAAGCCGCTGGTGATCGAACTGCCGGATCTCGCAAGCGTCATGCTGCGGAACTGGAGCTTCCTGCATCTCTCCTGCATGGTGATCGGTCGTCCTCTTTTCGAGAAGATCCGTTTCGATCCGGCGCTCAGACTGGCGGCGGAAGACGTGCTGTTTTTCTGCGATTCCATCCTTGCATCGAAGCGGACACTGCTCTGTGACGACGCCGGCGCGATGCGCGGCATGGGCGTCAATATCTTCCACAGCATCGACAATACCTCGCCGGAATTCCTGCGCCAGCAGTTCAATACCTGGGTGGCGCTCGATACGCTGGAGGGACGTTTTTCTCGCCGGCCGGCCGACGTGGCGTCCATCGCTTCCTATAAAAACACCGCGCGCAAACAGGCTCTCTGGAGCCAGGCTGGCAACCTGAAACGGCGCAAGGCTCCCGAATTCGGTTTGCTGCTAAAATGGGCAATGCGCGATCCGGCACTGCTGCGCGCCGCTTTCGAACTCGGCGCCGGAAAAATCGTCCGCTCCAGATGAGCGAATTTTCGCCCGCAACAATTTATATGTTTTTCACCCAGGAGTGACCTCATGAAACCTTACCACTGGGAATCTCATCACGGAAATTTCGGTGACGATCTCAACCTGTGGCTGTGGGACTTTCTGCTTCCGGGCCTGCGCGATGTGCATGACGATGTCATGCTCGTGGGCGTCGGAACGGTGCTCAACGACGTTCTTTTGCCCGCCAAGCAGCGCAAGCTGGTGATCGGCAGCGGCTATGGTTATGGCGCGGTGCCGGATACCAGCACCGAGTTCTGGGATATCCGGTGTGTGCGCGGCGAAAAAACCGCCGCCAAGTTGGGGCTCGCTCCCGAAAAAGGCATTGTCGATCCCGCCGTGATGGTCACCGAGATGCCTGATTTCAAGGGGCTGCCAAAGCTCCACAAGAAGACTTTCGTCCCCCATTGGGAATCGGCGGAATTCGGCATGTGGGAAACCGTCTGTGAACCGGCAGGACTCACCTATCTCGACCCGCGCGGCGAGGCAAAAGCGGTCATCCGCGCCATTGCCCAATCGGAATTCATCGTGGCTGAATCCATGCATGGTGCAATCCTTGCCGATGCCTTCCGCGTGCCGTGGGTCGCCGTCAGCACTTCACCATCGATCAACAGCTTCAAATGGAGCGATTGGGCCGGCAGCGTCGGAGTCGAATATCAGCCGCGCTATGTGCCGGTTTCAACCCGCGCCGAAGCGGCGAAAAAGGGCTCACGCTTCTGGGGCATGAGCTTCCCCCCACCGCCCGCCCCCGTTGTCACCGCCGATTCCGTCTCTGCGCTTGAGGGCCGGGCGCATGAGGGCGATGTAATGGTGCGTCCGCAGGAAACGCAATCCCGCTCGTTGCGGAAGCTCGCCAAGCAGGTGCTGGCCGCACCTTCCACACTGGCGCTCTGGCAGGCAAGCCGAGCGGAACCGCGTCTTAGCCCGGATGGCAGACTGGAAGAACGCAAGGAGCGTTTCGCCGCCGTTCTGGAAACGGTAAAGCGGGATTATCTCTAGAGGTGAGGAGCGGATGCCGCAGAGAATTTTCTGCGGCTTTTGCTTGAGGACACCGTTGCTGCATCGCCATGCTTGGGCCTGTCCCGAGCATCTGCGACTGAACGCTTAGAGGATACGTGAGCAAATCCCCGGGACAAGCCCCGGGGCGGACGGCAGAGATTTGTCGTGAGTTGTCTTTTCCCTTAGGAAACCGGCGTGCCGTCCAGCAGATAACGCACGTCCCGCACCGGCGCCGCTTTGCGGAAGCGGGCGGTCTTGTCGCTCCAGATACCGCGTGTAATGGCGGGCAGGGCGGGCAGACGCGCAAGGGCGTGGCTCAGCGCTCCGCTCACACCCTTCTGTTTTTTTGTATCGAGAAAATGGCGAAGCTCGAATTTGGCGCGGATGTGTTTCTCGTGCTCGCGCAGGATCGCCGTTTCCTCTGCCGAGAGCCGGCAACCGGCGAGAATCGCCCTGTCTGCTTCGTAGAGAAGACGGAGATCTTCGGTTCGGTGGCGGCCACTCAGCGAGTTGCCGCGAACGATCGCACCGTAACCGCAATGACGGATGACCTTGTAGCGCGCGCCGGCCGCCAGCGCGCGCACGTAAAGTTCGTAATCCTCGCCAAGTCGCAGAGCCTCGTCATAACGCAGCGCATGTTTGTCGAGAAAGGCGCGGCGTATCACCGGTTTCAGGAAGCCGGTTTCCCCGCGCTCCACACCAGGCCTGGAAATATTGCCTTCCACGAATTCCGTCAGCGACAAAAACCGCGCCTGGGGCTCGAAGCGGGCAGGCTGCATGGAGGACGCGCCTGGAACGGATTGCTGGATGAAGGCGATATTATCGGCCACGAGGTCCCAGTCGTCATCGGCCAGCATGGCAGCGAAACGGCCGCGGAAGAAAAAATCGTCCGCATCAAGAATGCTGATGAGGGGAGCGGAGGAAATCGAGATGGCATGATTGCGCGCAGCCGATGGCCCGCGGTTGACGTCGAATCGCACCACCCGCAGGCGACCCGTGCCGTCATCCGCCGCATGCGCCACGTCGCTCGTTGTATCGGTGGAACCATCGTCGATCACCACGACTTCGCCGACCTCTGGCTCCGCAAGGGCGGAGCGAATGGCGATATCGATGGTATCAGATGCATTCTTTGCAGCGATGATGACGCAAATGGGCTGTGAACCGCTCACCATGGGGTGTCCTTCTGCTTTGACGAACCTTCAGGATTTGGCCAGCAGAAAGTGTCAGCGATATGGATGCAAGCGATTTTTTGCGATGCAATAAAAGCGGATGCGAAAAAACTTACATATCCGTCAGCTTTGCCCCATGCGGCGGTGCGCTTTTTGCGGTGTCTGCCGCAATTGTTTCAGCGCTGAGGTCCCGGGAAAAGGTCTCCCGCATCCGGCGTTTTTCACGGGCGACCAGAACCAAAATCGCCACGAAGTAACCGACTTGCAGAATGACTGCGCAAATGAGGGTCTGAATGAATGCCGTATAGAAGGAGCCGTGGATGAAATATGTCGCAACCGCAAAAGCAAGCAAAGCACCGATCATGCTGAAAAAAACACGAGGTGCATACATGTTGCTCTCCTCCCGAGAACGATTTCTCCATTTTTGACTGCGCTGCGGCATTTTTCTTCTTTGCAGGACATATACGATGAGACCGGTGCTGTTTCAACACACATATACTTCTTCTACCTCCCGCGGCATGAAATTTCGGTAATCTTGATTGGTAAATTCCTCAGTAACTGCCGATTCGCATCGATGACGTCGGCCAGACAACAGTGATGCCTGCTTCTGATAAGTCTAAAACCGCCTCCGGTGCGGGCCTTGCGGAGCGTCTGGCCGGCTCTGCAGACTTCGTTAACCATCTCGCCTTTAAAAAGTCGGTATTGATTCCTCGAAGAGCAGGGTGCCCGCGTGACGACGAGTTCAGAAGTAATCGCCTTTCCGGCAAAGAACCGCATTGCCGACGTAAAACGATGTGCAACCATGCTCGACCGGCTGCATGGTGTGGAGGCGAATGATTTCTGGCGCAGGGAGTGCCGTGAACTGGCCGCCCGTCTGACGGCGCTTGGCTATGAGGACGCCGCCATGCGGCGCGAGGTCATGGAATTTCAAAACGCCGTGCAGGCTGAATTGTGGGCGGTGGATGCCGCGCCCGAGGCACGCCGCGACAGCCATTGATGGTTCTTTTTCTTCATTAAAAAAGCCGGCGGGTTATAAACCAGCCGGCTTTTTTATTGGTTCCGGACGCCTTAGGAGGCGCCAGCGGCGCCGCGCGTGCGGGCAACACCATCCAGTGCGGGCTTGTATTTGGGATCGAGTCGCGCCGCATGCGCATAGGACTTGGCCGCCTTGGCCATCTCACCGCGTCGCTCATAGACCAGCGCCTGGTTGGCCCAGGATTCCGCCACATTCCCGTCAAGCGAAATGGCGTGGTTGAAATCCGCGAAGGCGTTTTCGTCGTCATTGAGCGCGACGTAGGAAAGGCCGCGACCGTTATAGGGCTCCGGTGACGTCGATGACAACGAGATTGCCTTGGAGAAGTCCTCGATGGCCTGGGCATGCTGGTTACGCAGCTGGTAGATCAGGCCGCGATTGTGCCATGCGCGACCGTCGGTGGTTTCCAGCTCGATGGCGCGGGAGAAATCGTTGAAGGCTTCGTTGACGCGTCCGGACTGCCGGTAAAGATTGCCGCGACCGATCAGCGCCACATCGTAGCTCGGATTGATCTGCAGGGCGGCGTTGTAGTCCTGAAGGGCCTGCTGCTGCTGGCCGCTATTGCGGTAAACCAGCGCGCGGTTGGCATAGGCCTGGTAAAAGCGCGGGTTGAGCTGCAGCGCCTTGTTGAAATCTTCGATGGCACGGCGCGAATCGCCGGCGCGGCCGTAGGCCGAGCCGCGGACGTTGTAACCTTCAGGATCCTGCGGATTGGCGTTGATGACCGAGGTGAGCGAGGCGATGTTTTCCTGCGAGCCCTGTGCGCGGTCGATCCGGAACACATCTTCCGTCTGGTTGGATGTCGCGCAGCCGGAAAGACCGGCAAGCACGGCGCAGACGACCAGAGAAGCGCGGAACCCTCTGTTGTTTTTTAATGGCAACCGGCGCGTGGAGGCATCGGCGTTTTTCACAACACAGGTGTCGACAGCGATCATTCGGTGTGGGTTCCCTCGCAGGCCGGTCTCACGGTCGTTTTCAAGAGCGTTCTCCGGCCACAAACACAAAGAGCGGCGGCGAATTGATCGCCCCCGCCCAACAAGCATTCAAAAACGTCCAAAAGACGGCCTATTAACGGCCTGCGCGGGGGCCAGCAACCAGACCTTCGCGCTGTGCACGCTTGCGTGCCAGCTTGCGAACGCGGCGAACGGCTTCAGCCTTTTCGCGAGCGCGCTTCTGGGAGGGCTTTTCGTAATAATCACGCATCTTCATTTCACGGAAAATGCCTTCGCGCTGCATCTTTTTCTTCAGGGCGCGGAGCGCCTGATCAACGTTATTGTCGCGGACTAGTACCTGCACGTTAAACCCGTTCCTTTAGTTTGGTTATCTTGCTGTGTGAATAAAGGCATTCGCACGCAAACAAAAAGTGGTTCATCCGGCTGTTGAGCCGGGCGATTGGTGACGTGCAATAACAGATCATTTGCAGCAAGTCCAGCCGGTAGCGCATATTCAGCCACAAAATGCGCGCCGTCCCGCAATCTTTCGGCCATGTCGAAACAAAACCATTGCCGCGTCGCAAAATGGATATTGCCTCCCATCCCGATTTGCCATGTGTATGATACGGGCCGGGGCTATGTTCCAGGCCTCTGGCCGGTTCTCGAGGAGCAGATTGCGAATGCGCAAATATTCCGTTTTTGCCGTGGCGCGTGAGGCGCTTAGGGGTCATAAGGGCTGGGATGCGCAATGGGCCTCACCCGAGCCGCGCAAGGACTATGATGTCATCATCATTGGCGGGGGCGGCCACGGTCTCGGCGCGGCATATTATCTTGCCAAGGAACATGGCATTACCAATGTCGCAGTCCTGGAAAAAGGCTGGCTCGGCGGTGGCAATACCGGCCGCAACACCACCATCATCCGCTCCAACTATCTCTATGAAGAGAGCATGGATATTTACGAGCATTCCCTGAAGCTATGGGAGGGCTTGAGCCAGGATCTCAATTATAACGTCATGTATTCGGCGCGCGGCGTGATGATGCTGTCGCACAATATCCATGACCGGCAGTCCTTCAGCCGTCATATCAATGCCAACCGTCTTTATGGCATCGACAATGAGTGGCTGACGCCGGAGCAGGCAAAGGCGTACTGTCCGCCGCTCGACATATCCGGCAATGCGCGTTACCCGATCAATGGCGCAGCCCTGCAACGTCGCGGCGGCACGGCACGCCACGATGCCGTGGCCTGGGGTTATGCGCGCGCGGCCTCCGACCGCGGCGTGCATATCATCCAGAACTGCAAGGTGACTGGCATTCGCCGCGGGCCTGATGGCGCGGTGACGGGTGTCGAGACCAATCGAGGCTTCATCGGCGCAAAGAAGATCGGCGTATCGGCCGCCGGTCATTCCTCCGTCATCATGAAGATGGCGGACGTGCGCGTTCCCTTGCATTCGAACCCGCTGCAGGCGCTGGTGTCGGAGCCGCTGAAGCCGATTTTCCCCTGCGTCGTCATGTCCAACACGGTGCATGCCTATATTTCGCAGTCGGACAAGGGCGAGCTGGTCATCGGCGCTGGCACCGACCAGTATAATTCCTACTCCCAGACCGGTGGTCTGCAGATCATCACTCACACGCTCGACGCCATCTGCGAGCTGTTTCCGATCTTTCGGCGGGTGAAGATGATGCGCCAGTGGGGCGGCATCACCGATAACACACCTGATCGTTCCGCCATCCAAAGCGTGACGCCGGTGCGAAACCTTTTCGTTAATTGCGGCTGGGGCACCGGCGGCTTCAAGGCGACGCCGGGCTCCGCCAATCTCTTCGCGCATCTCATCGCCCGCGGTGAACCGCATCGCCTGGCGGCCGGGCTGACGCTTGACCGGTTCCGCACCGGCCGACTGATTGATGAGGCTGCCGCTGCCGCGGTGGCGCATTGATGCTGGCGGCGGCCATGCTTGCGATCAATATATCAGGCGCGGCCGAGGCCGTGCCCGCCGGTAGCGTTATTCCCGGGGCCGAGGATTTTCGCAGCCAGAAGATTGCGAAGATGCAGGGTGAGAAAGACTGGCCCTTCACGGCGGAAAAGGGCCTGCTTTTGTGTGCTCCCAGCCTCGCAGACAAGATGGTTTATTTTGTCGGAGAGAATGAGGATGGCGAGCAGGATTATCCCTTCGCGATCGACACCGACATGATGGCGGTCGCCATCGTCAATATGGGCCGGGCCTCGGCGTTGCGTCCCTTCGATAATTTTGAGCAGCTTTTAAAGCGGCTTTCCCCTTTTGTAGCCATGGGGAAGCGGCTGTGTGACCAACCCGCCGGAACGATCCTTCCGGAAAATTCTCTCTAGGTGGAGCGACGATGCTTCTGATCCATTGCCCCTATTGCGGGGAAGACCGTTCCGAACTGGAATTCCGCTGGGCGGGCGAAGCCCATATCGCCCGGCCGGAAAACATCGCCGATATCTCCGACGAGGCCTTTGCGGAGTATTTCTTCATCCGCGACAACGACAAGGGCCTCGTTTTCGAGCGCTGGCGTCACATTCACGGCTGCGGCCGCTTTTTCAACGCCGCCCGCGATTCGGTGAGCGACAGATTCCTGATGACCTACAAGGCGGGTGAACCGAAACCCGATATTGAAACGGTCCTTTCGGCAGAAAAGGGAGCCGGGCAATGAGCGGCGATTATCGTATCAAGGGCGCAGGCCGTCTCACGCCGGCGAGAACCGCGCGCTTTACCTTTGACGGCAAGATCTATCCGGCGCTGGAGGGCGACACCGTCGCGTCAGCCCTTCTGGCCAATGGCGTGCATCTGATCGGCCGCTCGTTCAAATATCACCGTCCGCGTGGTTTCCTGTCGGCCGGGCCGGAGGAACCGAATGCGCTGATCGACGTGTCGCGCGACAGCCTGCGCAAGCAGCCCAACGTGCGCGCTACGGTGCAGGAAGTCTTCGACGGCGCGATTATCGCCTCGCAGAACCGTTTCCCGTCACTGTCCTTCGATCTGAGCGCCATCAACGATCTTCTGTCGCCGATGTTCGCGGCCGGTTTCTACTACAAGACGTTCATGTGGCCGAAGGCCGCCTGGCACAAGATTTACGAACCGCTGATCCGCCGCGCCGCCGGTCTCGGCAAGGCGCCGAGCGAGCCGGATGCGGATCATTATTCCGGCCGTTATGCCCATTGCGACGTGCTGGTGGCCGGCGCTGGTGTCGCCGGTCTCACAGCTGCGCTTTCTGCCGCGAAAACTGGCGCCAGCGTCATTCTGGTGGATGAGAATGCGGACGTCGGCGGAGCCCTGCGTTTCGATGCCGGCGCGGTCATCGACGGTCTCGCCGGTTATGAATGGGCGCAGAAGGTTTTTGCCGAGCTGAAGTCCCTGCCCAATGTGCGGGTTCTGACGCGCACGACCGCCTTTGGTTATTACAACCACAATTTTGTCGCGCTCGCCGAACGCGTCACCGATCATCTCGCGACGCCGGCTAAACATCAGCCGCGCGAGCGCCTTTGGCAGGTCCGCGCCAAAAAGGTCGTGCTGGCGGCCGGTGCGATCGAGCGCCACATGGTCTTCGCCAACAATGACCGGCCTGGCATCATGCTGGCTTCGGCCGCCCGCACCTATTTGAACCACTACGGCGTCGCCGTGGGCCACAATGTCGGTGTCTACACCGCTCATGATTCCGCCTATGAGACCGCCTTCGATCTGAAGAAGGCCGGGGTGAAGATCGCCGCCATCGTCGATTGCCGCGAAAATCCGGACCAGCGTCTGCTGGACGAGGCCCGGGCACTCGGCATCGAGGTGCTGGCGGGTCACAGCGTTTACAATACCGCCGGCCGCCTGCGCGTATCTTCCATGACGGTCGGCCGCAATGGCGGGTCGAACAAGCGCAAGATCGCCATCGACGCGCTTGTTGTCTCCGCCGGCTGGACGCCTTCAGTGCATCTGTTCTCGCAATCTCGCGGCAAGCTGAAGTTTGACGCGGCTAACCAGCGTTTCCTGCCTGACATCCATGTGCAGAACTGCGTCTCCATCGGCGCCTGCAATGGCACGGATGATCTTTCGGCGCTGATCGCCGAGGCCGCGGCTGCGGGTGGCGGCGCGGTGGCGTTTTCCGGTGAAAACGCCCGGGCCTGGACAGGCGGCATGATTGGTGCGGCGGAGGGTGCAGGCGAGGGCACCGGCGTCAAGGCTTTCATCGATTTCCAGCACGATGTCTGCGCCAAGGATATTCGCCTTGCCGTGCGCGAGGGCATGCATTCGGTCGAGCATATCAAGCGCTTCACCACCAATGGCATGGCGTCCGACCAGGGCAAGATGTCGAACATGCATGGCCTTGCCATTGCATCGGAAGCGCTCGGCCGGGATTTGCCCAAGGTCGGCCTCACCACCTTCCGCCAGCCCTATACGCCGGTTACTTTCGGCACGCTCATCAACCATTCACGCGGCACGCTGTTCGATCCCGCGCGCAAGACGCCGATGCACGACGAAGAGCTGGCGGCTGGCGCGGTATTCGAGGATGTCGGCAACTGGAAGCGTGCCTGGTTCTTCCCGCGGGCGGGCGAGGACATGCATGAAGCGATCAACCGTGAATGCAAGACGGTTCGTGATAGCGTCGGCATGTTTGATGCCTCCACCCTCGGCAAAATCGAGGTGGTTGGCCCGGATGCGGCGAAGTTCCTGAACCTCATCTACACCAATGCCTGGGATACGTTGAAACCCGGCCGCTGCCGTTATGGCATCATGACCCGCGAAGACGGCTTCGTTTACGATGACGGCGTTGTTGGGCGCCTGGCCGAAGACCGTTTCCACGTGACGACGACGACGGGCGGCGCGCCGCGCGTTCTCCAGCACATGGAGGACTATCTCCAGACCGAATTCCCCGATCTCAATGTCTGGCTGACATCGGCAACCGAACAATGGGCCGTGATTGCCGTGCAGGGGCCGAAGGCGCGCGAGGTTATCGCGCCTTTCGTCGAGGGTATCGACCTTTCGCCGGAGGCCTTTCCGCATATGGCGGTGGCGGAAGGCAAGTTCTGCGGCGTGCCGACGCGGCTTTTCCGCGTCTCCTTCACCGGCGAACTCGGTTTCGAAATCAATGTGCCTGCCGATTACGGCGCAGCCGTCTGGTCTGCAATCCGGGAGAGGGCGGAAGCCGTCGGCGGCTGCCTCTATGGTACCGAGACAATGCATATCCTGCGTGCCGAAAAGGGCTATATCATCGTCGGGCAGGATACGGATGGCACCGTGACGCCCGATGATGCCGGGCTTGCCTGGGCTGTCTCCAAAAAGAAAACGGATTTCGTCGGCATTCGCGGTCTGAAACGCCCCGATCTAACGCGCTCCGGCCGCAAACAGCTTGTTGGCCTGAAGACGAAGGACCGGCTGACCGTTCCGGACGAGGGCGGTCAGATCGTTGCCGATCCGAACCAGCCAAAGCCAATGACCATGCTCGGCCATGTGACCTCGGCCTATTGGTCGGAAAATCTCGGCCATTCCATTGCTTTCGCCTTGGTGGCGGATGGCAGGGCGCGCATGGGCGAAACGCTCTATATTCCGCTTGCTGATAAAACCATTGCCGTCGAAGTGACCGACATGGTCTTCCTCGACAAGGAAGGAGCCCGTCTCAATGGCTGATATGCTGCACGCAAAACGCAAATCCGTGCTTGAGGATTTTCACGGCGGTTCGCCCTTCGTATCGCTGAAGCCTGCGGCTTCTGCCTCGCGGTTGTCGCTGCGGGCACGCGAGAGCGCCGTGCCGGCGCTGTCCGAAGCGCTCGGTCTTGCCCTGCCGACCAGCCCGAAAAGCTCGGTCACCTCTGGTCTGCGATCCGCTCTGTGGCTCGGCCCGGATGAATGGCTGCTGATCGATCAGGGCGAAAGCGATCTCATGGTGGCGCTTGCCGGCGTTTCCGGCCTGTTTTCGGCAACTGATATTTCCCACCGCAACACCGCCATCATCGTTTCCGGCGCTGGCGCGGAAGCAGCTCTCAATGCCGGCTGCCCGCAGGACCTTTCTCTTGCGAGGTTCCCGGTAGGTGGCTGCTCACGCACTATTTTCGGCAAGGCGGAAGTGGTCCTGCTGCGCACGGCGGATGACACATTCCGGGTGGAGTGCTGGCGCTCCTTCGCGACCTATGTCGGCGGGCTGCTGCAGGAGGCGGCTGAGGACGTGGCGGTTTAACTCTCTGTCCAACCCCGCCATTCCACCCATCGCCCATGGAAATCGGCGCGGCCGATTTCCTGCTTTTCGCCGCCCGGCCAGATTTGAAGCATAATTGCAGCACCGCCGGGCGTCGCATCCGCTTCCATTTGCAGCCGGGCAAGCGGGGCGTCCGGCGTGGCGCGGGTGCCGGCCTCGGCAATCACAGTCTCGCCGGCCTGTTTCAGGTCATCGGGCAGATATTGCCAGGCGACGGAATGATAGATGACATGGGCAGCGCCCGGATATTGCGTGGCAAGGCGGCGTTGCAGCCAGTCGACAGCGTCGGCCTTCTCGACATGCAGAGCGTGTTCCATCGCTATGCGCAGGGCGGCGGCCGTTCGTTCCAGCCTGTCCGTCTGGTCGGCCCAGACATAGGACATCAGCCGCAGACGATCTTCCGCGGATGACGGATCGAGTGGGTTGATATCGCAGCCGGCGCGCTCGATAACGTCGATCCGCTCATGGGCGGGGGTGTCGCCGCGCCACTCCGGTGACAGGAAAACATCGGATTGTTCACCCCAGACGAGATCGCCGAGGCGATATCGGTAACGGTCAAATTGCAGGTTGAGGCCAGCGCTGGCCCCGACTTCGGAAAGCACCAGCGGCTTGCCCGTCATTTTCGCAATCGAAAGAAAGCCAGGCAGCAGAACGGCAGAACGGCGAACCTCGTTGGTCTGCGGCGGTGATTGCAACCTTCCGAGGATGAAGGCGGAATGAAAACGCAGGGCGTTTGCACATGCCTGCCAGAGCGCTTCTTCGTTTTCCGGCGGAATATCGGCGAGCGGCGCGATCTTTTCCTCTATGGCAAGCGCATGCAGGGCGCCGGCCAGCCGTAGCGGTACGGAATCTCCGGATGGGCCGACATCGCCGGACCAGGACAAAATTCGCTCGCCGACCTCTGTCTGGCGGTCGAGCCTTGTTGCCATGGCGCGGCAAAGCCGTGCAGTGAAGGGAGAGCCGAGGCTGTCGCAGGCTCTTGCCTGAACGAGAAACGCATTCCTCACGGCTTCGTCATGCATGCGGTCTCTCCCTCGTGGGTTTCAGGCGTCCTCCGGCCTGTCCTCCGGATTGAACTGGCTGATGGTGGTCCAGCGCGCGGTTAGCGCCGGCTTTTTCTCGTTTTCGATTTCCACCGTCACATCGTAGGTGGTCATCAGCATGGAGGCTCCGCGAAAGCGCGTCTCCGCCAGGGTGAAACGGCCGCGCACGCGAGCACCGCTTTTGACCGGAGCGACGAAACGAATGGCGTCAAAGCCGTAATTGATGCCCATGGTCTGCTCGCGGATGCGCGGCAGGGCGTCGTAATTCAGGGCCGAAAGCAGAGACAGCGTCAGGAACCCATGTGCAATGGTGCCGCCAAAGGGACTTTCCGCTTTGGCGCGTTCCGGATCTGTGTGGATGAACTGGTCATCCAGTGTTGCTTTTGCGAAGCTGTCGATCATTGTCTGGTCGACCGTGATCCAGTCGGAAACGCCCATTTCTGTGCCAACGTGGTTTTTCATCTCGGCCAGCGCAATTTCTTTTGTCATGTTACCTCGTCCGCATTGTCTCCCGCGACTTATACGGCTCGTGACGCGACGGGATCAACCGCGCAGATAAAACACCACCGAACGGGCTGGAAGGAAGGCGGGGTTACCGAAATCCGTGCCGATGGCGGACCAGCCATCGCCCGGCAGGGTGAAAGGCACTATCTCACGGCTGCGGTTTATCAGCACGGCAAGTTCAGCGTCGGCACCAGTTTCCCGGTCGAGGGTGGAAAGCACCATGGCAAAGGCCTGCGCAATTGGCCTTTCCCAGTCTGCCGTCGTCATCGGCTCGCCGGCGGGGGCGAGCCATGTCACATCGCCATAGCCTGAGAAGAAGCCTGTCCCCGAAAACACGTCGAAACGTTTGCGCAATGAAGCGAGAAAGGCCGTATGGTCGATCAATTCGCGGGAAAGCGATGACCAGTCGACCCAGCTTATCTCATTGTCCTGGCAATAGGCGTTGTTGTTGCCTTGCTGGCTGCGGCCGCCCTCATCGCCCGCCGTGAGCATCAGGGCGCCGCGAGAGACGAAAAGCGTGGAAAGCAGCGCCTTCACATCTGCAATCCGGGCTGCTCCAATGGCGGGATCGTCTGTCAGCCCCTCAAAGCCATTGTTCCAGGAATGGTTGTCATTGTGGCCGTCGCGATTGCTCTCGCCGTTTTTCTCATTGTGCTTATGTTCGTGGCTGACGAGATCGTACAGGGTGAAACCGTCATGGGCTGCGAGAAAATTGACGCTGCGGGTGTTCTGGCGGCCATGGCGGGAAAAGATCGGCGAGGAACCGGAAAGCGCATCGGCCAGCGCCCCGGTCGTGCCGGTGTCCCCGCGCCAGAACCGGCGCATGTCATCGCGGGCGCGATCGTTCCATTCGAGGAAGCTTTCCGGAAAATTGCCGAGCTGGTAACCGCCGGGGCCGATATCCCACGGTTCGGCGATTAGCAGGCGGTCATAAAGCGCCGGGTCCGAATGCATGGCCGAGAGCGTTTCGCTTGCCATTTCGAAGCCATTGGCCGTTCGTCCGAGCACTGGGGCCAGATCAAAGCGGAAACCGTCCACGCCGGCACTCAGAACGAAATGCCTGAGAGAATCGATAATAAGCTGCCGGATATAGGGATGGTCGCAGGCGACCGTGTTGCCGGTGCCGGTATCGTTGACCAGAACCCCCGGTTTGCCCGGCGGGTGACGAAAGGCGGTGAGATTGTCGAGCCCGCGCAGCGATAGAACCGATCCTTCGATATCGCTTTCACCCGTGTGGTTGAAGACCAGATCGAGAATGACACCGATGCCCTGCGCATGCAGCGCTGCAACCGTCTCGCGCAGTCCGCGCACGCCACCGGGACAGAGTCGAGGATCAAGCGCCATGAAGCCGACGGGATTATAACCCCAGGCATTGGAAAGGCCGAGAGGCGGCAGGTGACGCTCGTCGATCCACGCGGTAATCGGCATCAGCTCCACCGCGTCGACGCCGATTTTTTTCAGGTGGGCGAGGATGGCGGGATGGGCGAGCGCGGCGACGGTGCCCCGGATGTCTTCCGGCACCTCGGGATGCAGCTGTGAAAAGGACTTCACGGAAAGTTCGTAAATCAGCCCACCTTCGGTGAAAAGCGGGGGTTGGCGCTTGAGCGGCTCATGGCTGGCAAGAATCGCCTTGGGCACGATGTGGCCCGTTTCCTGACCAAAGGCAAAAAGGGCTGGATCATGCCGGAAGGGACGGTCTATCTCGGTGGCATAGGGGTCGAGCAGCAACTTTGCGGGATCGAACCACAGGCCATGTTCGGGCGAATAAATACCGTGAGCGCGAAAGCCGTAACGCGTACCCGGGCCAGCGTCGGAGACGATCAATCCGTGAATGTCGCCTTCGCCGCGCACCATTGGCAGGCGCGCCATCTCTTTTTCCCCGGCCGTATCGAAAAGACAAAGATCGATCTGGGAGGCGTGCCGGGAATAGACCGTGAATTCCGTTCCGTTTTCCGTCTGCAGCGCGCCTTTGGGGAAAACGGAAGGTGTCTGCATTATCTGTCTCCGCTAGATAATATCTCTTCTGAAAGGTATCGGCAGAATAGGAGGGTTGGAAACCCTCCTCCGTCATCCTCGAGCAAGCCCGAGGATGACGCCGAGCAGGGCGGCGGACGTGTCACTCCAACGAGTTGCTTTGTGAACTCATCGTATTGTGCCCGGCTCTCTCAGGAGAAAGCAGCGCCGCAGCCAGCTTACGTGATAACGCTGGGCGTGCTTCGTCCCGTATGGGCCTTGATGCCGGCGATCGTATCGGCAACGGCAATCAGGTCGGCGAGCGCTTCCTGCGTTTCGATGCCGTGACGCGCCGCGTCCGGCTCGTAACGCTCGACATAGAGACGAAGTGTGGCGCCCGCCGTACCGGTGCCGGAAAGGCGCAGCACGATGCGCGAACCGCCTTCGAACAGGATGCGGATACCCTGGTTCTTGCTGACGGACTGATCGACCGGATCGTGATAGGCAAAATCATCTGCCGCGGCGACCTTCAGATTGCCGTAGCTGGTGCCAGGAAGCGTCGCGAGCTTTTCGCGCAGGGTCGCCACCAGCGTGTTGGCGGCGTCCGAATCCACTTCCTCATAGTCGTGGCGGGAGTAATAATTGCGGCCATATTCGGCCCAGTGCTTGGTGACGATGTCCTTCACGCTTTCCTTGCGGGCGGCGACGATGTTCAGCCAGTAGAGCACGGCCCAGAGACCATCTTTCTCGCGTACATGATTGGAGCCTGTGCCGAAGCTTTCTTCGCCGCAGATCGTCACCCTGCCGGCATCCATGAGGTTGCCGAAGAACTTCCAGCCGGTTGGAGTCTCGTACATGCCAAGGCCGAGCTTTTCGGCGACACGGTCAGCTGCCGCACTTGTCGGCATGGAACGGGCGATGCCGGAAATGCCTGCCGCGTAACCGGGCGCCAGTCTGGCATTGGCGGCGATGATCGCCAGGCTGTCTGATGGCGTGACGAACATGCCCTTGCCGACGACCATGTTGCGGTCGCCGTCGCCATCGGAAGCAGCGCCGAAATCGGGGCCTTCCGGGCTCATGACATCGTCATAAAGCTCCTTGGCGTGGACAAGATTAGGGTCGGGGTGATGGCCGCCGAAGTCCGGCAGCGGTGTAGCATTGCGGACCGAGCCCTTCGGAGCGCCAAGCCGCTTTTCGATGATCTCAACGGCATAAGGGCCTGTGACGGCGCTCATGGAATCGACCACGACCTTGAAGCCGCCGGCGATGAGGGCACGGATGGCATCGAAATCGAACAGCTCTTCCATCAGGGCGGCATAATCGGCGACCGGATCGATCACCTCGACCGTCAGATCGTCCACCTTGAAGCTGCCCACCTTGTCGAGGTCGATATCGGCGGCGTCTGAAATTTTGTAGCTGTCGATGACCTTGGAACGGGCGTAGATCGCGTCGGTGATCTTTTCCGGGGCGGGACCGCCATTGCCGATATTGTATTTGATGCCGAAATCTTCGGTGGGGCCGCCGGGATTGTGGCTAGCGGAGAGCACGATACCGCCGAAGGCCTTGTATTTGCGGATGATGTTGGATGCGGCCGGCGTGGAAAGAATGCCGCCCTGACCGACCAGAACCTTGCCAAAGCCGGCAGCGGCGGCCATCTTGATTGCCTTCTGGATGACTTCGCGGTTGTAGTAACGGCCATCGCCGCCGATCACCAGCGTCTGGCCTTCAAAGCCCTCAAGCGCGTCGAAGATCGACTGGATGAAGTTCTCGGCGTAATTTTCCTGGGCGAAGACGGGCACCTTCTTGCGCAGGCCTGAAGTGCCCGGCTTCTGGTCCTGATAGGGCTTCGTCTGAACAGTCTTGATCATTGGTTCAATGGCCTTTCGAAATAAGCTGGCTGTAAAGCGCGGCGTAAAGGCCGGCGCTCTTTTCCCAGGAAACATCGGATTTCATCCCGAGTTTCTGCATTTGTGTCCATAGTTTCGGGTCGTGATAATAACGGATGGTCCGGCGGATCGCCTGTTTGAGACCATCAAGCGTGACGGGGGAAAATTGCACACCGGTCGCCGACTTGTTGGCGATGGCGGCATGGTTGGCGTCGATCACCGTGTCTGCAAGGCCGCCGGTGCGGGCGACGACCGGAATGCAGCCGTAACGCAACGCATAAAGCTGGGTGAGGCCGCAGGGTTCGAAGCGCGAGGGGATGATGATCGCGTCGCAGCCCGCCTGCATGAGATGTGACAGGGGTTCGTTGTAACCGATGGCAACGCCGACGCGGCCATGGTGGCGGGATGCTGCCGCTAGGAGCGCACCTTCCAGCGCCACATCGCCCGCGCCCAGCACCACCAGACGGCCGCCGAGAGCAACGATCTCGTCCACGGCTTCGGCCATGAGGTCGATGCCCTTCTGCCAGGTGAGGCGTGAGATGACGCAGAACAGCGGGCTGTCATCGTCGTCGATGCGAAAATGTTCGGCGACAGACTTCTTGTTCAGGGCCCGGTTTCTGAGATTGGCGGCGGAATAATTGTCATGAATCAGATGATCCGTTGCCGGGTTCCAGACGTCCGTGTCGATGCCGTTGACGATGCCGTGCAGCACATGGGCTCGGCTGCCGATAACGCCGTGCAGGCCCATGCCGAATTGCGGGGTGAGGATTTCCTCGGCATAGGAGGGACTGACGGTGGAGAGCGCCGTCGCCGTCTGCAGCCCGCCCTTGAGGAAACTCACATCGTTATAATATTCCACGCCCTCCATGCCGAAAGCATGGGCTGGTAGCCCAAGCTTGCTGAAGATGTTGGCGCCGAACTGCCCCTGGAAGGCAATGTTGTGAATGGTGAGCAGGCTCGGAATTTCAGGCGTTTCGGCATAACGCATGTAGACTGGCGCCATGGCAGCCTGCCAGTCATGAGCGTGCAGGAGATCCGGCCGCCAGTCGGGAAATTCGCCGGCTGCAATGCGGGCCGCCGCCAGCGAAAGCGCCGCAAAGCGCTTCCAGTTGTCGGGATAATCCTTGCCCGTCTGGTCGAGATAGGGCCCGCCGGAGCGCTCGTAATAAGCGGGCGAATCGAGGATAAGGAGATCCAGTCCCTCGTGCCGGCCTTCGAGCAGATCGGCCTTTTCGCCCAGCAGGTCGGTGAATTCGTAACATTTCACCGCGTTCGTCACGGCAGCTTTCACCGCCGGATACCCGGGTATCAGCGTGCGCGTCTTTACGCCATAGGCTTCGAGCGCGATGGGGAGCGCGCCGGCAACATCGGCGAGCCCTCCGGTCTTGATCAGGGGGTAGATTTCGGATGAAACCGAAAGGACATTCATCGGCGCTACAGGTCCAGCTTGTCGATCATCGATTGGGTGATAAGGCAGATGCCGTTTTCGGTACGGCGGAAACGTTTGGCATCCAGTTCTGGGTCTTCTCCTACAATCAGTCCTTCCGGAATGACCACGCCATGGTCGATGACGACATTGCTGAGCTGGGCATGACGCCCGATCTTCACACTCGGCAGTACTACGGCATTCTCAAGGCGGGAGTATGAATTGGCGCGCACGCCTGTGAACAGAAGGCTGCGGTTGAGCGACGCACCCGAAATGATGCAGTCACCGGAAACGACCGAAGACACGGCCGAGCCACGGCGGTTCTCGTCGTCATGCACGAATTTTGCCGGCGGTGTGATTTCCGCATAGGTCCAGATCGGCCAGGATTTGTCGTAGATATCGAGGTCAGGCACCACATCCGTCAGGTCGATATTGGCCTGCCAGTAGGCGTCGATGGTGCCGACGTCCCGCCAGTAGGGGCCATGCTCGAAATCCGAACGCACGCAGGAGTCTGCGAAGCGATGGGCAACGGCTTTGCCGTGTTTCACGATATAGGGAATGATGTCCTTGCCGAAATCGCGGCTGGAGGTGGGGTCTGCGGCGTCGCGGCGCAGCGCTTCCATCAGGAATTTCGTGTGGAAGACGTAGATGCCCATGGAGGCGAGCGCAAAACCCTCATTGCCGGGAATGCCGGGCGGATCGGCGGGCTTTTCAATGAAATCGATGATCTCGTCTTTTTCATTCACATGCATGACGCCGAAGCCGGTTGCTTCCATACGCGGCACTTCAAGGCAGCCGATCGTCACATCCGCACCGGAATCGACATGCTGCTGCAGCATGTATTCGTAGTCCATTTTATAGATATGGTCGCCGGCGAGGATGACCATGTATTCCGGCCCATAGGGCTCGATAATGTCGATGTTCTGGTAAACCGCGTCTGCCGTACCCTCATACCATTGCGTTTCGGAAACGCGCTGGGAGGCGGGCAGGATGTCGAAGCTTTCGTTACGTTCGGGGCGGAAGAAGTCCCAGCCGCGCTGCAGGTGCCGAATGAGGGAGTGCGCCTTGTATTGCGTGGCGACGCCGATGCGGCGAATGCCGGAATTAAGCGCGTTGGAGAGCGCAAAATCGATGATGCGCGCCTTGCCGCCAAAATAAACGGCGGGTTTTGCTCGGCGATCCGTCAGTTCCTTCAGGCGGCTGCCTCTGCCGCCCGCGAGGACATAGGCCATTGCATCACGCGCCAAAGGCTGAACTCTTTTTTCCGACATGGTGTCCTCCCTCTCTGTCTGTCAGTTTTCCGGCTCGAGCATGATCGTGGCGAGCGGCGGCAGGACGAGCATCGCCCCGATATCGCCGCCGGCATCGACCGCCTGAACGCGTCCGCCATTTCCCTTGCCGCTGCCGCCATAAATTTCGGCATCGGTGTTGAGAATCTCCCTCCACCGCCCCGCCTGGGGCAGCGGCACATAATAGTTTTCCCGATAGACCGGGGTGAGGTTGCAGATGACCGCGACCGGCTTTTCGCCGGGCGCCGTGCGCAGCCAGGCGAAGACGGAATTCTCGTGATCATCGACCACAAGCCAGCGGAAGCCGTCAGGTTCGCAGTCCCGGGCATGCAGGGCGGCTTTGGATCGGTAGGTGAGGTTGAGATCACGCACGAGGCGGCGCATGCCCTCATGCATCGGATATTGGCGCAGGTTCCAGTCGAGCGCGCCCTTTTCGCTCCATTCGCTCCACTGCGCAAATTCCTGACCCATGAACAGCAGCTTCTTGCCGGGATAACCCCACATGAAGCCGTAATAGGAGCGGAGATTGGCGAATTTCTGCCAGTCATCGCCGGACATTTTGGCGATCAGCGACCCCTTGCCGTGCACGACTTCGTCGTGGGACAGCGGCAGCACGAAATTTTCGGTGAAGGCGTAAAGCAGGCCGAAGGTCAGTTCCTGATGATGGAACTTGCGATGCACAGGCTCCCGCGAGAAATAACTCAGCGTGTCGTGCATGAAGCCCATGTTCCACTTGAAACCGAAACCGAGGCCACCCTCATGAACGGGCTGCGACACTTTCGGCCAGGAGGTGGATTCCTCGGCAATCGTCATGACGCCCGGATGGGTGCCATAAACGAGGGAATTCATCTTCTGCAGGAAGCGCACGGATTCGAGATTTTCACGCCCGCCATATTCGTTCGGGATCCACTCGCCTTCCTTGCGGGAATAATCGAGATAGAGCATCGAGGCGACCGCATCGACGCGCAGGCCGTCGAGATGGAATTTTTCAGCCCAGTAAAGCGCGTTGTTGATGAGGTAAGACATGACCTCGACGCGGCCGAAATTATAGATCGCCGTGTTCCAGTCGGGATGGAAACCCTGACGCGGATCGGCGTGCTCATAGAGTGCGGTGCCATCGAACCAGCGAAGTCCATGTTCGTCGGTCGGAAAATGGGCGGGAACCCAGTCCAGCAAAACGCCGATGCCAACCTTGTGAGCGCCATTGACGAAGCGGGCAAACCCTTCGGGATCGCCAAAACGTGCGCTTGGGGCGTAGAGACCCGTCGTCTGGTAACCCCAGGAAGGGTCATAGGGATGTTCCGTAATCGGCAGGAACTCGATATGGGTGAAGCCCATATCCGTACAATAGGGAATGAGCTGGGCGGCGAGCTCGTCCCAGCTTAGGAAGGTGCCGTCCTCACGGCGCTGCCAGGAGCCGGCATGCACCTCATAGATGCTAATCGGCTGGCGGCGCTGGTCCACCTGCGCCCAATGCTCCCTATGGGCCTGATCTTCCCATTTTTGCGTCAGTTCGGGCGTAGTGACGGAAGCGTTCTTCGGCCGAAACTCGGCGCGGCGGGCATAGGGGTCGGCCTTCAGCGGCAGCAGCTCGCCGTTTGCACCGAGAATCTCGAACTTGTAGGCGCAACCGGCATAGACATCGGGCGCGAAGATTTCCCAGATGCCCGTATCCTTGCGGAAACGCATCACATGCCGGCGGCCGTCCCAATTGTTGAAATCGCCGACGACGGAAACGCGCCGCGCATTCGGCGCCCAGACGGCGAAGTGAAAACCTTCAACGCCTTCGAGCTTCAGCGGGTGTGCGCCCATCTTGTCGAACAGCCGCAGATGCGATCCTTCCCGGACGAAATAATCATCCATGGGGCCGAGAACCGGGCCGAAGCTGTAGGGGTCTGTCACAGCCCATTCGGCATCGTCGCGGCAGGCGCGGTAACGCACCGGCTGGCGTTTCGAAATATCGATCGGGCCTTCAAAAAAGCCATCCGGGTCCAGCTGCTTCAATTCTCCCACGAAATTTCCGTCCAGCGTCAGGACGGAAACCTCCTCGGCACCCGGAATGAAACAGCGGGCAGAAAACCCTTCCGGCGTTTCGTGAACGCCGAGAAGGGCAAAGGGATTGGAATGCAAACCGCTCTTGATCGCCTCGATTTCAGCCTTCGTGATGTCGCCAGTCTTTTTCTCGTCGGCCGAATTGAGCGGTTTTTTCATCAGGCTCTCCAGATCTCGGTGGCATATTGGCGGATAGTCCTGTCGGACGAGAACCAGCCCATGCGCGCCGTATTGCGCACTGTTTTGGCGTACCAGCTATCCGGATTACTCCAGATCGCATCTACTTCTCGCTGCGCACCGGCATAGGCGTCGAAATCGGCGGCAACCATGAACCAGTCGCTGTTGTAAATACCGTCGATCAGGCCGGCGAATCGTGAGCGGTCATCCGGCGAGAAGACGCCTGATGCTATGGACGAAAGGGCCTGCGACAGTTCCGACGATCCTTCGATGATCGCGCGGGGATTGTGACCCTCTGCACGGGCTCTGGCCACCTCATCGGCCGTCATGCCAAAAATGACGATGTTGTCTTCACCGACATGATCGCGCATTTCAACGTTGGCGCCATCGAGCGTGCCGATGGTGAGTGCGCCGTTGAGGGCGAATTTCATGTTGCCGGTGCCGGAGGCTTCCATGCCGGCCGTCGAGATCTGTTCGGAGAGATCGGCGGCGGGTACCATGATTTCCGCGAGCGAGACGTTATAGTTCGGAACAAATACCACTTTCAGAAGCCCGCGCACGGCCGGATCGTTGTTGATGACCCGGGCAATATCGTTGGCAAGCTTAATGATCAGCTTCGCGTTGTGGTAACTCGGCGCCGCTTTGCCTGCAAAGAACTTAACGCGCGGAACCCAATCCAGTTCCGGGTGAGAACGAATCTGGTCGTAAAGCGCGACGGTTTCCACGAGGTTCAGAAGCTGGCGCTTATATTCATGGATACGTTTGATCTGGATGTCGAACATGGCCGACGGATCGACGCGAATGCCCATGCGCTGCGCCACCGTATTGGCAAGGCGCACCTTGTTCAGACGCTTAACTTCGGCGAATTTCTCGCGGAACGCGGCATCGTCGGCGAAACGGTCGAGCGCTGTCAGCTTTTCCGCATCATCGAGGAAATCGTCGCCGATCGTTTCGCGAAGCAGGCTGGTGAGGCCGGGATTGCACTGCATCAGCCAGCGGCGCGGTGTGATGCCGTTGGTCTTGTTGTTGATACGGTCAGGATAGAGGCCGTGGAGATCGGCAAAGACCGTCTCCTTCATCAGCTCGGTATGGAGGGCGGAAACGCCGTTGATCGAATGAGAGCCGATGAAAGCGAGATTGCCCATGCGCACGCGGCGCTCGCCGCCTTCATCGATGAGCGAGATGGAGCGGATCTGCTGATCCGCCATCTTCTTTTCCTTACGGGCAAAGAGCAGCGTATTTGCGTTGATGGCGTAGACGATCTGCATGTGCCGGGGCAGAAGACGTTCGAGCAGCGGCACGGGCCAGCTTTCCAGCGCCTCCGGCAGCAGCGTGTGATTGGTGTAGGAGAAGGTACCCTGGGTGATCTTCCAGGCCTCATCAAATTCCAGCCCGTGCACATCGCATAGAAGGCGCATCATCTCCGCAATGGATATGGCCGGATGTGTATCGTTTAGCTGGATCGAGACCTTTTCCGGCAGCGAAGTAAAATCCGGATATTGCTGCAGATGGCGGCGCAGAATGTCCTGCAAGGAGGCGGAGGAGAAGAAGAATTCCTGCCGCAGGCGCAGTTCCTGACCGGCAGGTGTCGCGTCAGCAGGATAAAGAACCCGCGTCAGGCTCTCCGCCTTGTTGCTTTCACGCAGCGCGCCGATGTGGTCGCCAGCGTTGAAGGCAGCCAGCAGAATGGGATCGATCGGCTGTGCCGACCAGAGGCGGAGCGTATTGACGCGCGTGCCGCGCCAGCCGACGACCGGCGTGTCATAGGCCATGGCGATGACGCGTTCGGCCGGTTTCCAGACGAAACGCTGCGGATCTTCATAACCGCCGATCGTCTCTACAGATCCGCCGAAGCCGATTTCGTAGGAGCTTTCGCGGCGTTCGAATTCCCAGGGGTTACCGTGGGCAAGCCATGTTTCCGGCAGTTCCACCTGCCAGCCATCTGCCATCTGCTGGCGGAAGAGGCCGTGCACGTAACGGATGCCGTAACCATAGGCGGGGATATCAACGGTCGCCATGGATTCCATGAAACAGGCGGCGAGACGGCCAAGGCCGCCATTGCCGAGCGCGGCATCCGGCTCCAGCCCGGCGATGACGTCAAGATCGACGCCGAGCGATGACAGCGCGTCGCGGATTTCATGCATCAGGCCGATATTGGAGATGGCGTCGCGCATCAGGCGGCCAATCAGGAATTCGAGCGACAGGTAATAAACGCGCTTGGAATTGTTGGCATAGGCCTTGCGGGTGGATTCCATCCACTTGTCGATGATGCGGTCGCGTACGACCAGAATAGTTGCGGTCAGCCAGTCATGCGGCTTGGCAACCTTGACGTCCTTGCCGATACGGTAGGTGAGGCGTTCGATGATTTCCGACGCCATGATTTCCGGGTTGGAACTGCGCGGCGCGGGACGGGGGAGATCGGCGGCGTTGAGATTATTGATCATTGGTCGGTCAGCACCTTGGTGGGAGGAGAGGGTCTGATGAGGTCGATCCGTGTTGCCTTTGCTGATGCCAGTTTATGCATCGATATGGAGGTGTGGCAACAGCAATTTTTTCGGAAAGTTGAACGGCCTAGGGTGATGAAAAATAAGACTTTTTACTCTGCGTTCCGAGGATCGCCGAAGGGATTGCCGGCCCATTATGGGTCGGTCCTGAACGGGTTTGCATGGTCTTCGCGATGGCGGGCAACGTGCAAGAAAGGGAGAGGCTGCAACACTTCTAAATGGTTCACCGGTCCTGAAATCTGTTTCGCTCTAATATTCCGTTTTGCGCGTCGAGCCGAAAATCGTGCTTATTCCGATCCGACGCCATGGACCACACACTAGCCTTCGCGGCTGCAAAAATTCAATGAAAATAAACGAGGCATCGCGGCAGCCGCACCGGTCGACGGAAGCGACGCCGCGAAACCGGGAAAATGCGGCCAGCAAAGCCGGGATTACGGAAGGAAAAAAGCCTGTGTCGTCATTTTTCCGGCGCGGATCGTCACGCTGGTATTTGGTGGAACGGCGCACCAGGGAGCACAATCGAAGGAAAAGGGTTCCGAACTCAACGCAATGCCTTCGTCCAGACCGCGCCAGTAAAGTGTCGGCGGCTTGTCATCGCTTGACCAGCGGAAGGCGTGAACGCAATCACCATCCATCAGAACGGCGCTGAATCTCAATGCGGAAGAGACACCTGCCGCCATCATCTTTTCCTGGCAAAGCCGCAGCGCGGTAGAGATGGCATTGACCGGGTCCACCTCAAGGCCATGGCCGGCGGCAATCAAGAAGATCGCTTCGCTATCGCCGGTGCCGCGTCGGGATGCATAGATGTCATCGGGGATAAGGGAATCGATATCGCGCCTGATCTGCTCATAGCCACCGATCTGGCCGTTATGCATGAAAAGGTATTTCCCATGCGCAAAGGGGTGGCAATTGGCGCGCGAGACTTCGCCCGACGTGGCGGATCGCACATGCGCCATGAACATGCCCGATCGAAGCTGGTGGCAAAGTGCTGCGAGATTGGCGTCTGACCAGGCGGGGCGCGTGTCGCGAAAGACGCCGGGCGTTCCGCGTTCGCCATACCAGCCAAGGCCGCAACCATCACCATTAACGACGGTCTTGGCTTCCCTTGCTGCCATGGACTGGCTGACCAGCGAGGCTTCCGGCTCGATCAGCAGGCTGTCGAGCCAGACCGGTTCACCGGAATAGGCAAAGAGGCGGCACATTCATGCAGCTCTATCGAATGCCTTGTCTCCGAGCGCAAAACCGACGGCGGCCTTCGCGTGAATGGCGGTCGAATCGTAACCCGGCAGCGGCAGGGCGTCGGGATCGATCAGCAGGGAAATTTCGGTGCAACCGAGAATGACGGAATCAACGCCGAGTGCGCGAGCCTTCTCGATGACCGCAAGATAGCGGTCACGCGAGCAGGACTTGATCTCGCCCTGGCACAATTCACCGAAGATGATGTCGTGGATGGCGGCCCTGTCTTCGGCATCCGGCACGACCACGTCGACGCCGTGGCGGCGCATCCGGTCCGTGTAGAAACCGTGTTCCATCGTGTAGCGGGTGGCGAGCAGCAGCGGCTTGCGGCGTCCGTCCGTTTTCAGGGCGGCTGCGGTCTCGTCGATGATGTCAATCAGCGCCACGCCGGACATTTTCGCAACGGTGTCGGCAACGAGATGCATGGTATTGGTGCAGATCAGTACACAATCGGCGCCGGCATTGGCAAGGCGCGCGCCTGCTGCACCCAGAAGCGCGCCGGCCTCATCCCAGCGGTCTGCCTTCTGAAGGGCGACGACCTCGGAAAAATCGAGCGAATGCATGACGATATCGGCCGAGACCAGACCGCCGCGGCTGTCGCGAACCGCCTCGTTGATCATGCGGTAATAGGTTGCGGTGGATTCCCAGCTCATGCCGCCGATCAGGCCGATCCGTTTCATAAGAGTTCCCTTTTCAACTTTGATTGAAATAAGAATGCCATCGTCGCAACGAAAACGGCATGCGTTTTTGCGCAGTTTTCGTGGCCTGGATGCAAACTCGGCGCGCTTTCTGTCCCGATGTCGCAAATTTCTTGCGCGCTTCCATTAACCCGTGCATTGTTCACTGATGATTGATGACCGCGACCGCCGAATCCTTGCGATTCTCCAGGAAAATGCCGAAACCCCGCTCGCCGATATCGCAGAGGAAGTTTCCCTGTCGCTATCGGCCTGTTCGCGCCGCATCACGCGGCTACGAACGGAAGGTTACGTGACAGGCACCATGGCGCTGCTCGACCGGCGGAAGATCAATCTTCCGACCACGGTTTTCCTGCTGGTAAGAACGGGCCTTCATGCGGAGGACTGGCTGGACCGGTTCCATGCCGCGGTCAGCACCATCCCTGAAATCGTCGAGGTTCACCGGCTCACCGGCAATTTTGATTATATTCTGAAGCTCGTACTGCCGAATGTCGAATATTACGACACGGTCTACAAACAGATTCTGCGCCGCGTGCAGCTTTACGACATGTCCGCCTATATCTCCATGGAGACGGTGAAACTGTCGTCTTCGCTGCCGACGACGCATATCTGAGGGCTATCGAACCTTGATCAGCGTGCTGCCTTGAAACGGACGCCAAAGCGGAAGCTTCGCGTCTCGCCCGGTTGCAGCGTGATTGCATCCGCGAGTTCCGTCTGGTTGAAGGCGTTGGTCGGCGTTTCCACGGGTTCGAGCGCGATGGAGCGCCGCCTGTCGCGTGCGAGCGTATCCCCGGTAAAGACATGCATGTGCCCACGCTCCTGCCAGATCGTCAGGCTTGAGCCGTCATGCGGGTTTTCGAGCCTCGTCTCGTAAAGCCCGTTTGCGGATGCAATCAGATCGGTGAAACAGGCATCGACCACATGCCCGGCCAGCGGGGTATGGAGAAAAAGGGTGTCGTTCCGTTTGAGTAACCCGCCCTGTGGGTTTCGCAGGGGGATGAGATACTCGTTTGTTTCAATTGCTGTTCGCGAAGGCAGAGTGAGGAGAAGGTCGTCGATGGACGTGGTGCCGGGCAGGCGGAAATAGGGATGCCAGCCGGCGGCGAAGGGCAGGGGCCGGCCGTCGCGGTTGATGCCGCGTATGTCGATGGTAACGTCACGGCCGACGAAGCGATATTCCACTTCGATGGCGAGACGGTAAGGGTAACCGCTGAAATCCGCAGGCGATATTTCGGCACGGAAGATGAGAGTATGAGTGCCGTTTTCCTCCGATGACTGGGCGAGGACGAAGGGCAGGGCTCTGGCAAATCCGTGGAAGACGAGGGCTTCATGGGCAAGCACCGGCTCAATGCGGTGCGTCTGCCCGGCAAAACTAAACCGACCATCCAGGATGCGGTTGGAGAAGGGCGCGAGAATGCCGTTCCTCACGCCATTTTGGGACTGCATTTCGGCGGGCGTCGAATATCCGTCGACGAGATTTTCGCCTCCGCTGCCATCGGCAGAGACCGGCCGCCAGCTCAGAAGCGTCGCCCCTTGATAAGCGATTTCGGCAATGAAACCGGTTCCGGAAACGGTCAGACTGGCAATTCCCGTGCCTGTCGCGGAGGTGGTCATCGGGAAATTGTCCTTTGCATACATGCGTCTGCTGTCATCGGGGCCACTGCCGTGCCGATTCGCCTGATCATCTTCGCTGAAAGACAATTTCGCAATGGCTCGCAGGGACTGTATCAACAGGCTCCTGCCATCCCCTGTCTGCCGGTCAATCAGTCCGGAAAGCTTCGCTTTGCGCCGCTGAAAAACTCCATAAGCGCTGCCTGGTCCTCTCCACCGAGCCCTGCTGCCGTGAGCATCCGGTGCACCTCGGCGCAAACAGCCGTCAGCGGCATGGCCGTGTTGGTGCGTCGGGCGAGATCCTGCGCGCCGTTCAGGTCCTTCACCATATTGTCGATCCGGCCGGTGCGGCGGTAATCCCTTGCCACGTAACGCGGCATGTACTCCTGCAGGATGGCGCTGTCGGCGCGGCCACCCTTCAGTGCCTGCGGAATTTTTGCGGCATCGACGCCGGCGTCCAGCGCCAGTTGCGTCGCTTCCGCTACAGCAAGGAAGTTCAGACCGCACAGAACCTGGTTGATGAGTTTCGTGGTCTGCCCTGCGCCGCAGGGTCCCATATGGGTGTAATTGGTGGCCACATGTCGCAGCACGCGATGCGCATCGGCCACATCCTTTTCGCTGCCCCCGGCCATAAGCGTCAGTTGGCCGACAAGCGCCTTGGGCGCGCCGCCCGAAAGCGGGCTGTCCACCCAGCGCAGGTCCTTTTCGGCGGCATCGGCTGCAAGTTCCTTTGTGGCTTCCGGATCGATGGAAGACATGTCGATGATGAGCGTGCCGGGCTTCGCCCCCGCCGCGACGCCATCCTTGCCGAAGACGGCGATGCGAACGATTTTCGGCGAATTGAGGCTGAGAATGACCACATCGGAAATCGACGCTGCTTCCGCCGCTGTGCTCGCGCTCTGCGCGCCGAGGCTCGTCAGTGCCGCCACCTTTTCCGCATCCAGATCGAAAACCGTCAGCTGATTGCCGGTCTCTATGAGCCGTGTCCCGATCGCCCCGCCCATGGCGCCTGCGCCGATCAGTGCAACTTTGTTCTTCTCGGTCATGGTGGTCACGGCCTCCTCCCAAAGCGTCGTGGTGTCGTCGTTCAAGCCCGGATGGCGGTGCAGCCGGCCATCCGGGCCTGGGGTGTCAAAGCGAGGCGGTAATGCCGCCGTCGACGTAGAGAATGTGGCCGTTCACGAAGGATGAGGCATCGGACGACAGGAAAATGCAGGCGCCGACGAGCTCTTCGACCTTGCCCCAGCGACCGGCCGGCGTACGCTTTTCAAGCCATGCCGAAAAGGTCTCGTCCGCAACAAGGGCGGCGTTGAGCGGGGTGTCGAAATAACCGGGCGCAATGGCGTTACACTGCAGTCCATATTTGGCCCAGTCCGTCGCCATGCCTTTTGTCAGGTTGCCAACGGCACCCTTGGTGGCGGTGTAGGGGGCGATGCCGGGGCGGGCAAGGGCGGTCTGCACGCTGGCGATGTTGATGATCTTGCCACGGCCGCGGCCGATCATGTGGCGCGCGGCAGCCTGCCCGGCGTGAAACACCGAGGCGACGTTGGTTTGCAGCAGGCGCTCGAAGGCATCCGCCGGAAAATCCTCCAGCGGCGTTCGGTGTTGCATACCGGCATTGTTGACGAGGATATCGATGGGGCCGACCTCCGCTTCGAAACGGTCGATCGCCTCGCGCACCGCGCCGTGATCGGTAGCATCGAAGGCAAGCGTTCTGGCACCCTTGATGCCCGCTGCCGCCGCCTTCAGCTTCACCTCATCGCGCCCGTTCAGCACCACTTCCGCCCCTGCTTCCGCCAGCCCGTGCGCCAGCGCCAACCCGATGCCCTGGGACGAACCCGTGATCAGGGCGCGGCGGCCGGAAAGATCGAACAAATTAAGGCCCACTGTTTCCTCCAGTCTCTCGACATTGCATTCTTGAAAGTATATGTTACCGATAACATTCATCCGTTTGAGGGCGGATGTCAAGGCTGATGCGCCCGCTTTCGGTACGTATCGGGCGGGTGGCGAACTGACAAGGCGCGTCGAGGCGCATCTTGCGGCAGCAATGGGATGAAGAATTTTATGCGCCATAATGGCGCGCGCTTGAACGGGAGTTGTCATGAAAGCGATTGTCGCCCACGGGGCAAAGGATGTGCGCATCGAAGACCGGCCGGAGGAAAAGCCGGGACCGGGTGAGGTGCGGCTCCGTCTGGCCAGGGGCGGAATCTGCGGCAGTGATCTGCACTATTACAATCATGGCGGTTTCGGCGCCGTGCGGCTGCGTGAACCGATGGTGCTGGGCCATGAGGTCTCCGCCGTCATTGAGGAACTGGGCGAAGGCGTCGATGGGCTGAAGATCGGTGGTCTGGTTGCGGTTTCGCCATCCCGCCCGTGCCGAACCTGCCGCTTCTGCCAGGAAGGCCTGCACAACCAGTGCCTGAACATGCGGTTTTATGGCAGCGCCATGCCTTTCCCGCATATTCAGGGCGCCTTCCGCGAGGTCCTGGTGGCCGATGCCCTGCAATGCGTGCCGGCCGATGGCCTGAGCGCCGGTGAGGCCGCCATGGCGGAACCGCTGGCGGTAACGCTGCACGCCACCCGCCGAGCCGGTGATATGCTGGGAAAACGTGTGCTGGTCACGGGCTGCGGCCCGATCGGTATCCTCTCCATTCTGGCCGCGCGCCGCGCCGGTGCATCTGAGATCGTCGCCACCGATCTTTCCGATTTCACGCTTGGCAAGGCGCGTGAGGCGGGTGCGGATCGCGTCATCAATAGCAAGGACGAGCCCGACGCGCTTGCCGCCTACGGTGCGAACAAGGGAACCTTCGATATTCTCTATGAATGCTCAGGCGCCGCCGTGGCGCTTGCCGGCGGCATCGCGGCGCTTCGCCCGCGCGGCATCATCGTCCAGCTTGGCCTTGGCGGCGATATGAGCTTGCCGATGATGGCGATCACCGCCAAGGAACTCGATCTGCGCGGTTCCTTCCGCTTCCATGAGGAATTCGCAACCGGCGTTGAATTGATGCAAAAGGGCCTGATCGATGTCAAACCTTTCATCACCCAGACCGTTGATCTCGCCGATGCCATCTCGGCCTTCGAATTCGCTTCCGACCGCAGCCGCGCCATGAAGGTTCAGATCGCTTTCTCGTAAGCAAGGTTTCTACGTGCGAATACGCCGACGTTTCGATTGGCGGCGGGTTATCCCGCCGCCAATTTTTTTGGGCTGATTGTTGGTCGTAGCGACTCGCGTAGATGTTATCGATATCATCGACTGCTTCGGAGACTTCATTCCGGCCTTGAGCCGGAATCCAGCCGACACGCGTCTGCGCGACGAGAGAGTCCTTGCGGCCCAAGGACTTGGGCTGGCTGGATTCCGGCTCAAGACCGGAATGACGGAGGGAAAGTGACGGACGCCAGCAAACGCTCCAGCCTGTCATACCCCCAACACGACTGCCGCATATTTTGCCCGGACTGCACCCAGGACCGTCTATACCAGCGTCGTCTCTGCCCATTTGCACATTTTGACGCAGGTCAAAAAGGTGATTTGCCGCCAGTCGATTTTTGCGTTATCGAAATTTCAGAAATTACTGAAAATTCAGAAGGAAGAGAAATGCCTTCCAATCTCTCTCCACTCGTTCAGTCCTTCGTGCTGCATTTCGGTGAGATGGGCAGCCGCTGGGGCATCAACCGCACTGTCGGCCAAGTTTATGCTCTGCTTTACATATCGCCACAGCCGCTCTGCGCGGACGATATTGTGGAGGCGCTCGGCATTTCGCGGTCCAACGTGTCGATGAGCCTCAAGGAACTGCAAGCCTGGAACCTGGCAATCCTCAAGCACTTCCCCGGAGACAGGCGTGATTTTTTCACGACGCCTGAGGATGTCTGGCACATCCTGCGAACGCTTGCTGAGGAGCGCAAGAAACGCGAAATCGATCCGACCCTCAGCGTGCTTCGGGAAATCCTGATGGAAACGCCGGAAAACGAAGATGAGCGTCATGCGCAGAGGCGTATCGATGAGATGAAGACGCTGATCGAGCAGCTCACGGGTTGGTATGACGATGTGAAAAGGCTGGAGACGGAACGGCTGGCTTCTCTTCTGGCGCTCGGCTCCAAAGTCACCAAGCTTCTGGAGGCCAAGGACAAGATCGTTTCCCTTGGTCGGCCCCGCGTCGCGAAAAAGGACGGCTAAGGCGATCATGACCATGTCAGCCCAGACCCCTCCCTTGGCCGACAGCCGCGATGACGGCTGTTCCGCGCCGGTTGCACTGTCGCTCGGTACGCGGCGGGTCTTTTCCATTCCTGGCCGCAAGCCCCGCGCCGATAAAGCGCCCACCCCGCAAAAAATGCACGCACCGGCGGCGGCAAGATCGGCTTCCCTGCTGCATGTTCTCGTTTCGCTGTTCTGGTTGCTACAGGCGGGTCTGCTTGCCTTTTCCGTCGGAAAAATTGCTGATGGTGCGCCAATGATGGCGCTCCTGCCGCCGGCTGCCGCCATTTTTCTTCTCGGTATCCTCAAGGCCCTTCTGGAAAAAACCGCAGCGCGCATGTCGTTCCGTATAGCGCGGGCGGCTCTTTCGCAGCGGCGGCTGGAAGCGCTCCACGCCCTCGCCAGGGTCTCCCCGCTCGACCTCTCGCGAACGGCTTCCGGTGAGGTGGCAGCTGTCGTCGCCGAAACGTCGGAGGCACTGGTGCCCTATCTTTCCCGTTTTCAGCCGGCAAGGATGAAGGCAACGATCGTTCCCGTGGCATATGCCCTCGTCATCCTTCCGTTCAGCTGGATCGCGGCGCTGGTGCTTTTGCTTGCCATGCCGACCATTCCGCTGTTCATGGCTTTGATTGGCTGGCAGGCCAAGGCCGCCAGTGAAAAGCAGCTTGTTGAGGCCGGCAATATGAACGCCTTCCTGCTCGACCGGCTGCGCGGGCTGGAAACGATTCGGGCGCTGGAAGCGGTCGATCTAACGGCCACACACCTGAGCGCCGATGCGCAGAATCTCAAGAAGCGAACGATGGCGGTGCTCAGGATCGCCTTTCTCTCATCGGCAGTGCTTGAGCTTTTCGCGGCGCTCGGCGTCGCCATGACCGCCGTTTACATTGGTTTCCATCTGCTCGGCTTTCTCGATTTCGGCGCGTGGGGTCAGAAACTGACGCTTGCCGAAGGTCTTTTCATCTTGCTTCTCGCGCCAGCATTTTTCGAGCCTCTGCGGGAATTGTCCGCCGTCTGGCACGACCGGGCGGCCGGCGAGGCTGCGCTCGGCGCGCTCGACAATCTGGCGAAGGGTGGGGCGGCTATTGCAGGCACGGGCAAGGACGCGCCGGACGTGACAGTTGCGACGCCGGCAACCGTGGATATGCATGACCTGACCTTCGCCTATCCCGGTGCATCGCCCGTGCTTCGAAATTTCGATTTCAATGTCCGGGCGGGTGAAACAGTGGCACTTCTCGGACCCTCCGGTTGCGGCAAATCCACGGTGCTCTCCCTTATTGCCGGGCTCGCCAAGGCACAGGGCGGCACGATAAAAATCGGCGGCACCGTACTCGGCGATGAGACGGCGGACATACTGCGCAAATCCATCGGGTGGATTGGCCAGAAGCCGTTTTTCACAGCCGGCTCGCTGGAGGCGAACATTCGCTTCGGCCGGGCCGGCATCACGCGGAGCATGGTTGACAAGGCGCTTGAAAGCACCGGCCTCGATCAATTGTCGTCTTCCCGCGGGCATCTGCCGGTGGGAGATGGCGGCCATGGCATTTCCGGCGGTGAAGCGGTGCGGCTCGCCATTGCCCGTGCCTTCGCCGACCCCGCCGCACGGCTCATTCTGGCCGATGAGCCAACGGCGCATCTCGACCGCGAGACGGCCGAACTCGTTACGGAAAACCTGCTGCAACTGGCAAAGGGAAGGACGTTGATCGTCGCGACCCATGATCCGGTGCTGGCCGCGCGCATGGACAGGGTCGTGGATATGGCGGCGGTGAGATCGGGAGATCCCTCATGATGTCACGCTTCGCCATATTGAAACCCGTTATCGCCCTCTTCTGGTCGGCACGGAGCGGCATGTTGCTGGCCGGTGCGGTTCTTGCGGCGACTACAGTGCTGGCTGGCATCGGTCTGCTTGGCATATCCGGCTGGTTTATCACGGCCACCGCCATTGCCGGCCTGCTTCCGGCGACAGCTTATGCTTTCGACGTTTTTGCACCTTCAGCCGCCATTCGCCTTCTCGCGCTGGCCCGCACCGCCGCGCGGTATGGTGAGCGCATGACGACCCACGAGGCCACGCTTTCCATCCTCGCGGCACTTCGGGAAAAGCTGTTTCGCGGTTTTGCAGCGCCGCAGGCGGCGAAAAATCTCCAGGCAAGGCCGGCGCGCCTTTTGAACCGGCTGACAGCGGATATCGATGCGCTGGATTCACTCTACCTGCGTGTGCTGCTTCCCGCGGCCGTCGCGGCCCTTGCGGCGATCGCAACCGGCATCTGGCTTGCTTTCATCGATCCGCTTGCCGGTCTTCTGGCTGCATTGTTTCTTGTCGCTTCCGGCCTCGGTATTGCGGTGCGCGCAGCTGTGCGGGCGGAGAAATTCTCGCGCCGAAGGGCGGTCGGTCTGGAGGCGCTACGCGCTCGCGCGGCGGATCTTGTCGGCGGGCAGGCGGAACTGCTCGTGGCCGGCCGGCTTGCCTCACAGGTCGAGGCGGTGAAACGGGCCGATGATTATCTGCTCGATTGTGATGAAGCTTTGAACCGCATTGAGACGAATGCCGGGTTTTCCTTCGGCGTTGCAACGGCGGTACTTTTGAGCGCGACGCTTCTCGGCGTGGCCTGGCTGGCGGAGCAGGAAAAGCTCGGTGCGCCCGCCGCGGCGCTTGGCCTGCTGGTCTGTCTGGCAGCGCTGGAGCCGTTCACGGCGCTGCGCCGTGGTGCGATGGAACTGGGACGAACGCTTTTTTCCGCACGCCGCATTGCACCACGGCTCGCGCCTGCAGCTGCGTTGCACTGTCCGCCCCTGCCGGCTGGCGGCATTGCGGCCAAGCTTCAGGGCGTGCGCCTCGAACGTGAAGGCAAAGTAGTGCTGACCGGTATCGAGCTTGAGATCTGCGCCGGAGAAAGGCTTGCGATCGTCGGTCCAAGCGGCGCGGGCAAGACAAGCCTCATCCAGCTGCTGGCGGGCGAATTGCAGCCGTCGGCAGGCACGGTCAGCGCGCTGCCGTCCAGCCCTATGACACAGAGAAGCCAGATCTTCCGCGACAGCATCGCCGACAATCTAAGGCTGGCAAATCCTGCCGCGACCGAGAGCCAGTTGTGGGAGGTCCTCACGGCGGCGGGCCTTGCCGAACACGTCAAGGCCATGCCGGGTCGACTGGAGGCGAGGCTTGGCGAAGCGGGACAGGGGCTTTCCGGCGGCCAGTCGCGCCGGCTTGCGCTGGCCCGCTTCCTGCTCACCGACAAGCCCCTCTGGCTTCTCGACGAGGTGACGGAAGGGCTGGACGGCGAGACCGCCCGCGACGTGCTTGCCCGCCTGTTTGCCTCGGCGGAGGGCAGGACCGTCGTGGTCATCACCCATAATCGCCGCGAGGCGGAATTCGCAGACCGCATCGTCGTGCTGAAAGAGGGGCGTCAATTTGATGAATGTCAAAGCGGCACTCCGGAATACGGCGTAGTGCTGAACACATTGCGCCCGGACTGAGATTTTTTTGAGAGCCGGCGTCGTCTTACAAATGGAAGGCCGGCCTTCCGGAAAAGGTGGATAAGACCATGGAACTCGACATAGTGGCGCTGTCGCGCCTGCAATTTGCGGTGACGGCTCTCTATCACTTTCTGTTCGTTCCCCTGACGATCGGACTATCGGTGGTGATCGCCATCATGGAAACGGTCTATGTCATGACCGGCCGCACAATCTGGCGGCAGATGACGAAATTCTGGGGCACCCTGTTCGGTATCAATTTCGTGCTGGGCGTCTCCACGGGCATCGTCATGGAATTCCAGTTCGGTATGAACTGGAGTTACTACAGCCATTATGTCGGCGATATCTTCGGTGCGCCGTTGGCGATCGAGGGCATGATGGCCTTCTTCCTGGAAGCCACCTTCGTCGGTCTGTTCTTTTTCGGCTGGGATAAACTGTCGAAGCTCGGCCATCTCGTCGCGACATGGTGCGTGGCCCTCGGCTCCAATTTCTCAGCGCTTTGGATATTGATCGCCAATGGCTGGATGCAGAACCCCACGGGCTCCGCCTTCAATCCCCAGACCATGCGCATGGAAGTAACTGACTTCTTTGAAGTCCTGTTCAACCCGGTGGCGCAGGCGAAGTTCGTTCACACGGTTTCCGCCGGTTATGTCACGGCATCCATCTTCGTGCTCGGCGTTTCCGCCTGGTATGTGCTGAAAGGCCGCCATGTCGATCTTGCCAAACGCTCGATGACGGTTGCTGCCTCATTCGGCCTGGCGTCCGCGCTGTCCGTCGTCGTGCTGGGTGATGAAAGTGGTTATCTTTCGACCGAACACCAGAAGATGAAGCTCGCCTCCATCGAAGCCATGTGGGAGACGGAGCCTGCGCCGGCCCCGTTCACCGCCATCGGCTTTCCGGATCAGGAATCGCGCGAGACACATTTTGCCGTGAAGATCCCGTGGGTCATGGGCCTCATCGGCACACGCTCGCTCGATACGGAAATTCCCGGTATCAACGATCTCGTGGAGCAGGCCAAAACCCGCATCCGCGACGGCATCAAGGCCTATGATGCCCTGATGCAGATTCGCGCCACCGGCAAGGGCGCCGAATTGCCGGAAGAGGTGCGCGGCACCTTCGCGGAACTCGGCCATGAGCTCGGTTACGCCCTGCTGCTGAAACGCTACGTGGACGATCCTCGTCAGGCGAGCGAAGAGCAGATCGCCAAGGCGGCGGCGGATACCATCCCGCATGTGCCGACGCTCTTCTGGTCGTTCCGCATCATGGTTGGTCTCGGCATGTTCTTCATCCTTCTGACCGCGACCTTCTTCTATCTTTCGGCCCGCCGCCGGCTGGATCATTACCCGTTGCTGCTGAAGGTGGCGGTATTCGCCATTCCGCTGCCATGGATCGCGGCGGAAATGGGCTGGGTCGTGGCCGAGTTCGGCCGCCAGCCATGGATCATCGAGGGCGTGTTGCCGACCGCAGCCGCCGTCTCCAGTCTCAGCGCGTCCACTGTCCTCATCACGCTCCTGTGCTTCATCGCCATCTACACGGTGCTGTTCATCGTCGAGATGGGCCTGATGTTGAAAGCGATCCGCAAGGGCCCCGATCCGGACCATCAGCCGGAAGCGCCGCTCGTTCCTGAAAAACTCGTCGCTGCGGAGTAAACGATCATGATATTGCACCAACTCATCGACTACGAAATCCTCCGCATCATCTGGTGGCTGCTGCTTGGCGTGGTGCTGATCGGTTTTGCCGTGACCGGCGGTTTCGATCTCGGCACCGGCGCGCTGTTGCCCTTCGTGGCGAAAACGGATGTGGAGCGGCGTGTCGTCATCAATTCCATCGGCCCGGTCTGGGAGGGTAATCAGGTCTGGCTCATCCTTGGTGGCGGAGCGATCTTCGCGGCCTGGCCGCCGCTATATGCGGTGTCATTCTCGGGGTTCTATCTGGCCATGTTCGCCACCCTGTTTGCACTGATCCTGCGGCCGGTCGGTTTCAAATATCGGTCCAAGCGCGAGAGCACCGCATGGCGCACCGGCTGGGACTGGGCGCTCTTCATCGGCGGCTTCGTTCCTTCGCTTATCTTCGGCGTGGCGATCGGCAACGTACTGCAGGGTGTTCCCTTCCACCTCAATGACGATCTCAGGATTTTCTATGACGGGACGACGCTGTTTGAACTTCTGAACCCCTACGCCATTCTCTGCGGGCTTGTATCCGTCGCCATGCTGGTCATGCATGGCGCCGCATGGCTGGTACTGAAAACGGATGGTCCGGTGGCGGCCCGCGCCCGCAGTTTCGGCTCCGTCGCCGCACTTGCCACCACCGTTCTCTTCGCGCTTGGCGGCGTTCTTCTGTGGCTTGGTATCGATGGTTATCGCTTCACCTCGGAAGTCGTGACCGATGGACCGTCCAATCCCTTGTCAAAGACGGTGGAGATTGCAACCGGGGTCTGGTTCTCCAATTATGCAGCGCATCCATGGATGATGCTGGCGCCGGCCCTCGGCCTTGTTTTTCCGCTCGTCGCATTGCTGTTGTTGACGCTGCGCCGGGAGGTGATGGCGCTGCTTGCCAGTTCGCTCGCAATCTTCGGCATCATCTCGACGGTGGGCCTCACGATGTTTCCTTTCATCCTTCCGTCTTCGGTCGATCCGAAATCGAGCCTGACGGTATGGGACGCGTCCTCCAGCCATATGACGCTGTTCATCATGCTGGTCGTCGCCCTCATCTTCATCCCGATCATCGTCGCCTACACCTCGTGGGTCTATCGGGTGCTGTGGGGCAAGGTGGATGAAAAGGCGATCCGCGATGACAGCGGTCATGCTTATTGATCAAGAAAGAAGGAGATCGAACATGTGGTACTTCGCCTGGCTGCTCGGCCTGCCTCTCGCCGCCATCTTCGCCGTCATGAATGCGATGTGGTATGAGTTGATGGAAGAAAACGCGAAAAAGGCCGAAGCCAAGCTGGATAGATAGCGGCTTGATGTGCGCGACACGAAAGGGGCGGCATCCAAACCGGATGCCGCCCCTTTTTTAATGCCGGTGCCCGCTAGGCGCTGCTTCAGTGGATAGCAATACCGCGCTTGTCCGCTTCTTCCTTGATAATGTCTTCGACGATGGTTCGCTTCAGACCCGGATCTCCCAAAAGGTAATCGTCGGCGATTTCGAAGATCGATTTCGGGTTCTCCGTTCCCTGCAGGGTGTCGAGATCGCGACCGATCTGCTCCCTCAAGCTGGAATAGTCGTCCATGGCGGCCTCCCGTTTATCGGTTCAGTCCAGAAGTTCGGCCGGAACCTTGCCGCCGTTTTCGGAGAGTTTCTTGATGACGGCCTTGTGCAGCCAGATGTTCATGGTCGCCGAATCCGAGGTATCGCCGGTGTAACCGAGTTCGCTGGCGAGTTCCTTTCGGGCGGTCAGGCTGCTGTCGAGGTCGAGGGCCTTGAGAAGGTCGACGATGGAGTGCTTCCAGTCCAGCTTCTGGCCGTTTTTCTTGACCGCCGCATCCAGGATGGACGCTACATCGACGTTGCCGGTAGAAGCCGGTGCCGCCGTTGTCGGTGCAGGTGACGCCGGTGCGGCAGGGGCTGCTGCAGTTGTGCTGGCAGTGCCCGTCGGCGTGCCGGCCGGAGCCGAAGTCTGTGGGGCGGCTTCTGCCTTGCCGAAAATCGCGTTCTTGATCTTGTCGAAAAAGCTCATTCTGTCCTCCCCTTAGCGGCGAAATGCACGCCCGACGGCAATAAGAATGCAGGCGCCGATGAAACCGGCAATGAGATAACCAATCCAGCCGCCGAGCGAAACGCCCACCAATCCCAGAAGGAAATTGGCGACGATGGCACCGACAATGCCAAGGATAATGTTCATGAAAACACCCATATTGCTTTTCATGAACTGTTCGGCGAGCCAACCAGCTACGCCGCCAATGATGATTGCTGCAATCCAGCCAACTTGTGCGTCTTCCATAACAGGCCTTTCCTTTCTAAGAGAGGTCAAAAGGCATATGGACCCGCTTTGTGCGCACGTCCCCCCGCCTTGAATCGACCCCAGGCGGGATAATAACGATGGCGCGGAAAATTTGTTCCGTGCCGCGTGCAGGCTTCAATTTTTGCTCTCGAAATCCAGTCCGATATCCAGAACCGGCGCGCTGTGGGTCAGCCAGCCGATGGAGATGAGGTCGACGCCCGTGGCGGCGATGGCTGCAGCCGTCTGTGGAGTGATGCGGCCGGACGCTTCGGTAATGGCACGACCGGCGACGATTTTCACCGCTTCGCGCAGCTGTTCAGGCGTCATATTGTCGAGAAGAACCGCATCGACACCTTCATCCATCGCCTCGCGCAACTGCGAAAGCGTATCCACCTCGACTTCTATCTTGATGAGATGGCCGACACCCTTTTTTGCACGGCGGATCGCGTCACGCACGCTGCCCGCCACGGCGATGTGGTTGTCCTTGATGAGAACAGCGTCATAGAGTGCAAAACGGTGGTTCATGCCGCCGCCGGCGCGCACGGCGTATTTTTCCAGTACCCGGAGGCCTGGTGTGGTCTTGCGGGTGCAGGCGACCGAAGCATTGGTCCCGGCGATGGCCGCGACGATCTTAGCCGTGACGGAGGCGATGCCCGACAGGTGGCCGAGGAAATTCAAAGCCGTACGCTCTGCCGTCAAAAGCCCGCGTGAAGGCCCCCTGATCGTTGCGACGGTGTCGCCTGGTGCGACGGAAGCTCCATCCTGCACGTTCCGCTCTATCGTGATGGCGGGGTCCACGAGCTGGAAGGCCAGTTCCGCAGCATCAAGCCCGGCGACGACACCCTCTTCGCGTGCCGCCATGACGACGACCGACCGGTGATCGGCGGGAATGACGGCGGTAGAAGTGACGTCGCCCGCAAGGCCCAGGTCTTCCAGAAGGGCGTTACGGACCAGCGGTTCGATGATGAGGCGGGGCAGGGGGGCAAGGGTCATGTCAGGCGGTCCGTGCGAAGCTGGAAGAGGAGGGGCTGGTCGAGGAAAGGGCATGGGCACGGTCAATCACCTCTGCCATGCTCAGGCGACGCCTCGTCGCCGTCGCATCCTTCCCAGGAAAATCATCGCGGAAATGCGCTCCGCGCGATTCCGTCCGCAAGGCGGCAAAAACGGCGATCGCCAGACCCACGAGGGCGGGATCGGATGCCGGGTCCTTTCCCTCCACGAGCGGCAGTAAATCCCGGATCGCCTCGGTTAGACCCGTCGCATGTCTGACGATACCGAGATGTCGGGATATGATGGCGCGGACGGTGGCGGGATCGGCGGCAGGATGGTCCACCGTGCGGGTTGCAGAAGCGGTGGTACTCGGCGGTGCAAACGAGGGCTGGGTGGCGATATCCTGCGCCGCACGCATACCCATTGCGGCAGCTTCCAGCAGGGAATTGCTGGCCAGCCGGTTGGCGCCGTGAAGCCCCGTGCAGGCGGCCTCGCCGGCGACCCACAGGCCCGGCACCGAACTTCGGCCTCTGCCGTCCGTGGCAATGCCGCCCATATGATAGTGCACGGCAGGGCGGACGGGGACCAGTTCACGGGCCGGATCTATTCCAGCCTCCCGGCAGAGCAGGTCGATTGCAGGAAACCGGGCGGAAAAGCCGGAGCCAAGGGCCTTGCGGGCGTCAAGAAACACCCTGCCGCCGCGCAGGATTTCACGATCTATCGCGCGTGCGACGACGTCGCGGGAGGCGAGTTCCGCGCCGGGAACAGGGGCCATGAACCTTTCACCGCTTTCGTTGAGGAGAAGTGCGCCTTCGCCCCGCACCGCCTCGCTGACCAGCGCCAGCGGCCGCCGCGCTGAAGAAAGCGCCGTCGGATGGAACTGTACGAATTCCATGTCGACAAGGATTGCGCCGGCGCGGGCGGCCAGCATGATGCCCTGTCCGAAATTGCCGGAAGGATTGGTCGTGGCCTCGTAGAGGCCGCCGAGGCCGCCGGTGGCGAGAACCACCCGCGTTGCCGGCAGAACGAAGCCGCCTTTCGGTCCGGCGCAGGCGAGGCCAGCAATCGCGCCGTCCTGTGTCAGCAGCCGGCGCACTTCGGTGCCTTCAAGAACCGTGATCGACGGTGTGCGCAGAACGGCGGCGGCGAGAGCCCTGACGATGGCCGCGCCCGAACCGTCGCCCTCGGCGTGCAGGATGCGCCTTCGGCTGTGGGCGGCCTCCAGCCCGAAGATGGGCCTGCCATCGGCGTCCCGGTCGAAGCGCACCCCGGCCTGCTCCAGCGCCTCGACGACAGCAGGGGCGGCGGAAACGATATCGGCGGCCATTTCCGCATCGCAGAGACCGTCTCCAGCGGCGAGCGTATCGGCAAGATGCAGCGCGACGCTGTCATCGGGACCGAGGCTTGCGGCAATGCCGCCCTGCGCCCAGGCGCTCGACGTTTCGCCGCCAAGCGCACCACGTGTCAGAAGGAGCACGGGCTGCGGCGCAAGTGTCAGCGCCGCCATCAGGCCGGCAATGCCGCTGCCGACGATGGCCGTCCAGTCCTGCTGCGGCAAGCGCTCGCTCATACTTCCAGCATCCTTTCCACCGCGCGACGGGCGGCGGCGGCGATGGCCTGATCGACAGTCACTTCGTGGCGGTTTTCCTCAAGGGCTGTGCGGATATTTCCGAGCGTGATGCGTTTCATGTGCGGGCAGAGATTGCACGGGCGGATAAATTCGACGTCCGGGTGATGCACGGCGACATTGTCGCTCATCGAGCACTCCGTCAGAAGCACCACGCGGGCGGGGCGCTCACGACCGACATAGTCGGACATCACGGCGGTAGAGCCGGAAAAATCCGCGGCCTCGACAACCTCAGGCGGACATTCGGGATGCGCCAGTACGATCACGCCGGGATGGCTTTCCCGCAGCTCCCTGATGTCATCGGCGGTGAAAAGCTCGTGCACTTCGCAATGGCCGCGCCAGGCGATCAGTTCGACATTGGTTTCCATGGCCACGTTCTTCGCCAGATATTCATCCGGCAGCATCAAGACGCGCGGCACGCCGAGCGATTCCACCACCTGGCGGGCATTACCCGACGTGCAGCAGATATCGGACGCCGCCTTCACTGCGGCGGACGTGTTCACATAGGTCACAACAGGCACGCCGGGATAGGCCTTTCTCAGGAGGGCGATATCCTCCGGCGTGATGGAATCGGCAAGCGAACAGCCGGCAGCCATATCCGGAATGAGCACGGTCTTTCCCGGATTGAGCAGCTTCGCCGTCTCGGCCATGAAATGCACGCCGGCGAGAACGATGACATCCGCCTCCACCTCCATCGCCTTGCGGGCAAGGGCAAGGCTGTCGCCGACGATATCGGCGACACCGTGGAATATTTCAGGTGTCTGGTAATTATGGGCGAGGATGACGGCATTACGCTTGCGCTTCAACTCAAGGATCGCCTCCACATCGTCCTGGAAACCCATCCATTCGGCCTTGGGAATGACGCGGGCGACGCGGTCGTAAAGGCTTGCGGCGGAAATCTGCTCGTTCACGATGCTCTCCCATTTATGCTCGTTTTGAGTATATCTAGAACGAAGAGATATTCTCATTATGAGCATATGTCAATTGCGGGAGAGCGGCAGTTTCGTTCCGGAAAGAGCGCGTTCATCGAGGACGGTCTGGCGGAAGCGGAAAAGCTTTGCCGGTCGTCCGCCGGTTTCCGTAGCCATGTCGCCGGTTTCTTCCACCAGTTGCTGCTGTTCGATCAGCCGGCGAAAATTCTGCTTGTGCAGCGTCAGCCCAGCCAACGCTTCGACGGCACGCTGCAATTGCAGCAGCGTGAAGGTATCGGCCATCAGTTCGAATACCACCGGCCGGTATTTGATTTTGGCCCTCAACCGGGCAATTCCGGTGGCGAGGATGCGGCGGTGATCGGCGAACATCGGCCTTCCGAAATTGATCCGGGGTTCGGTCTGCGCTTCCTCAACCAGCCCCGCCTCATACAGCAGCTCATAGCGCTGAAGGGTGAGTTCCTCGTTCCAGCCGCCGCCGTCGAGGCCGAAGGTAAAATCGGCCCGCAAGTGGCGCTGGTTTTTACAAGATGGGTCGGAATCCGCCCATGCCCGCAGCTTCTCGATGATGCTGGCGAGAACCGCGGGGCGTCCTTGGCGATGGTCTTCCCACGGGAAATAATCGTACCACCCGTGCCAGAAAGGACGTTTGCCGTCCATGGCCTCCTGTTCGCGGACAAGTCCCAGATAGCCGATGGAGATGGTTCTGCCGCCCGGAATATCGTTGTTTCGGTCGCGATCGGCGAAGGTGTAGAGCTGCTCGAGATAACCGACGGGATGATGCGTCTGCTCGTGAATCCATTCCCGCAAGCCGCTTTGAAGCGTCCTGTGACCGAATTCGAAGGGTCCCGAAGGAAGCGCCGACCCCGCCCGAACGGTCATCACGCGCGGTTCATCTCCAGTAATGGCGGTGACGACGGCAATGAGTTCGGCATGGGCAAGCCCGATGGTCACGGCGGCTCCTGTGATCTGTGGCGGCAAGGTCAACCTTCTTTGGCACAGGAAGATCGCTTCGCCAACATGTCGGCCGAAATGGCCTGTCGATAAGCGACCGGCCAAAAAAGATACTATATCAGACAAAAGAATGAATTCTTGTGGTTAGCCGTTTATCGTCCATTATGGTAGAGACCCGCCACAAGCATCTCAGACTGTTGAAGGCCGATGTTGAAGAACATATCTCTCGAAGAGACACTTGTGGGTTACTACACCTGGAATATCGGGCAAAATCTGGTTTATCTGGATGCCGTGGCCGCGCGCCTGCGGGAGGTTCGTCCGGAAAAGGCCGCCCGCGGTATCCCGGTAGAGGATTTCATTGCGCAAATCGAAAGCGGCTCCCGGGCGCGTGTGGCTGAAGCGGTCTATAATTCGCTGACGAACGGCGTGTTTTACGATCAGGAATACCGTATCCAGCTCACCTCTGGTGGTTTTCGCTGGCTGCGGACAACAGGACGCGTGATCCTCGACAGCGATCGGCTTCCGATCATGGCCATGGGCACGGTCAGGGATATCAGCGCAGGCAAGCTTCTATTGATGTGATGGGCGGCCGTGGCCTCTCGCAAGGGGACGTCAGACCGATTTTATTTTGTTCATTGTTTTTGATGTTGCGGTGACATGGTCCGGCAGGTCGCAATTTTGCTGTTTCAGATCGCCCTGGTCATAGGCGTCGCCATAGCCGGCATGCGTATTGCCTCGCTCGTCAATGGCGAGACTGCCTCCGCCTTGGCAGGACTTGCGGCCAACACCGAACAGCTGTGGACCACCTCGCCCGTACGGGTTGACCCCACCCGGCAGGAATACGAGCGCGTTCCGACCCCGCCGGCTCCCTTCCCGCTGAAGATGCATGCCGACCAGCGCCTTCGCGTCATCTCCAGCAGCCGCTTCACCTTCAAAAACGAGGAGTTCCGCCTCGCAGGCGTGGAGGAGGTGGAGAGAAACCGTGTCTGCACCACCCCGGACGGCCGCCGTTATGCCTGCGGCCTCAATGCCTTCAAAGCGCTGGAGAACCGTTTGCGCGGCAGATATATCGAATGTCGCGTGGTGGGGGAGAGCGGCGCGCTCCGTTCTCTGGAATGCCGTATCAACGGACAGGATGTGCGGGCGTTATTGCGATAGATGGCCGCGTGAGGTGGGACTGAAGGTCGCACAATTCAGATTTTACTGACGTGATGAATTTTATCTTGGGAAATTTGGTGGAGCTAAGCGGGATCGAACCGCTGACCTCTTGCATGCCATGCAAGCGCTCTCCCAGCTGAGCTATAGCCCCATAAGGGTTCCGGCATTTCTTCCGGTTCCGGGAACCGAAGCGGTTGTTGTTCCGTTCGGTGGCGGCTTACTACTGCGGCTTTCCGACGAGTGCAAGCATAAAAAACGGCCCGGCGTCATTTTTTTGTCGTCGGGCCGAATTATCAAATAAAATCAAGCTTCTTCGTCGTCGCCCGATACGCCGATGATGCCGGACATGTCGTCGTCGTCATCTTCGTCGTCGGTTTCCAGGAAGGTGTCGTCGTCGTCGTCGATTTCAACGTCATCGTCGTCACCGAGATCAGGGATATCGTCGCCGCTGTTGTCGCCGTCGGCATCTTCCAGCGACACGAGTTCGACTTCCGTGTTTTCGGTATCGACTTCCGCTACATCCTCTTCTTCAGCCTGCTCGAGCTTTGCCTGAGCTGTGCTTTCCTCGAAGAAGGAGAGCGGCCAGGACTTGCCGGTGTAAGGAGAAACGACCGGATCGCGGTTCAGATCGTAGAACTTCTTGCCGGTATCGGGGTCTGTGCGCTTGGTACCAAGTTCCGCTTTTGCCACTGTCTAAGCCTCAAATTGTCGAATGAGTTTCGGTGTGTACGCCGTAAAACCGGCATAGACGGTAAAATTTATAGCCGGTCCCCTTAATCGTTGCGCTCTTTCGTGTCAAAGACAAACTTCGGGTGCCTCCTGCCTTGGCGCAACCCCTGTTCGGGAATGCTGATATAAATCGTAAGGCGTGTCGCACTCTATTATATGAATAACAGATGCACAGGCGGAAAGCTTAATGACCTTCACGATCGCCATAGACGGGCCGGCTGCGGCGGGCAAGGGAACCCTGTCGCGAAAGATCGCGGAAGCCTACGGTTTTCATCATCTCGATACCGGGCTGACCTACAGGGCGACAGCGAGGGCGCTCCTGGACGCGGGCCTGCCGCTGGATGACGAGGCCGTGGCGGAGAAGGTCGCCCTGGAGGTCGATCTTGCGGGGCTCGACCGCTCCGTCCTGTCCCGGCACGATATTGGCGAAGCCGCGTCGAGGATTGCGGTGATGACGCCGGTGAGGCGGGCGCTCGTGATGGCGCAGCAGCGTTTTGCCTTGAGGGAGCCGGGTACGGTTCTCGATGGCCGCGATATCGGCACGGTAGTATGCCCGGATGCGCCAGTGAAGCTATATGTCACCGCCTCTGCCGACGTGCGGGCGCGCCGGCGCTACGATGAGATTCTGGCCAATGGCGGCACCGCGGATTATGATGCCATTTTCGCCGAGGTGAAAAAACGCGACGAGCGCGACATGGCCCGCGCCGACAGTCCGCTGAAGCCGGCGGAAGACGCACACTTGCTAGATACGTCGGAAATGAGTATAGAGGCGGCGTTTCAGGCCGCGCGCACGATCATCGACGCCGCTCTGAAGAGATAGGTTTTTCGCGGAACGGCTTCCTGCCGTCTGCGTTTAGTCAGGAATTGCCCGAAGACATGTCCTTGCGCCGGAAAGCCTTTTGAAAAGGCGGGCATGGGGTCGGGTATCAACAACACTAGCCCACCGGCGCTTTTGTATTCGCCATTGCGCGGATGCAATCAGGAGATTTCATGTCAGTATCTACCCCCACGCGCGAAGATTTCGCAGCGCTTCTCGAAGAATCCTTTGCCTCCAACGATCTTGCCGAAGGCTATGTTGCCAAGGGTATCGTAACGGCAATCGAGAAGGACGTTGCCATCGTCGACGTCGGCCTCAAGGTTGAAGGCCGCGTACCGTTGAAGGAATTCGGCGCGAAGTCCAAGGACGGCACGCTGAAGGTCGGCGACGAAGTCGAAGTTTACGTCGAGCGCATTGAAAACGCTCTCGGCGAAGCCGTTCTGTCGCGCGAGAAGGCTCGCCGCGAAGAAAGCTGGGTCAAGCTCGAAGCCAAGTTCGAAGCTGGCGAGCGCGTCGAAGGCGTCATCTTCAACCAGGTCAAGGGTGGTTTCACCGTCGATCTGGATGGCGCTGTTGCGTTCCTGCCGCGTTCGCAGGTCGACATTCGTCCGATCCGCGACGTTACCCCGCTGATGCACAACCCGCAGCCCTTCGAAATCCTCAAGATGGACAAGCGTCGCGGCAACATCGTTGTTTCGCGTCGTACGGTTCTCGAAGAGTCGCGTGCCGAGCAGCGTTCTGAAATCGTTCAGAACCTCGAAGAAGGCCAGGTTGTTGACGGCGTCGTCAAGAACATCACCGATTACGGTGCGTTCGTTGACCTCGGCGGCATCGACGGTCTGCTGCACGTCACCGACATGGCATGGCGCCGCGTCAACCATCCTTCGGAAATCCTCAACATTGGCCAGCAGGTCAAGGTTCAGATCATCCGCATCAACCAGGAAACCCACCGTATCTCGCTCGGCATGAAGCAGCTCGAGTCCGATCCGTGGGATGGCATCTCCGCCAAGTACCCGGTTGGCAAGAAGATCTCCGGCACGGTCACGAACATCACCGACTACGGTGCATTCGTTGAGCTGGAGCCGGGCATCGAAGGCCTGATCCACATTTCCGAAATGTCCTGGACCAAGAAGAACGTACACCCCGGCAAGATCCTGTCCACGAGCCAGGAAGTTGACGTTGTCGTTCTCGAAGTCGATCCGTCGAAGCGCCGTATCTCGCTCGGTCTCAAGCAGACGCTTGAAAACCCGTGGCAGGCATTCGCTTACAGCCATCCGGCTGGCACGGAAGTCGAAGGCGAAGTCAAGAACAAGACCGAATTCGGCCTGTTCATTGGCCTCGAAGGCGATGTCGACGGCATGGTTCACCTGTCGGACCTCGACTGGAACCGTCCGGGCGAGCAGGTCATCGAAGAGTACAACAAGGGTGACGTCGTTAAGGCTGTCGTTCTCGACGTTGACGTTGAGAAGGAACGCATCTCGCTCGGCATCAAGCAGCTCGGCAAGGACGCTGTCGGCGAAGCCGCTTCTTCCGGCGACCTGCGCAAGAACGCAGTCGTTTCCGCTGAAGTCACCGCGGTCAACGATGGCGGTATCGAAGTGAAGCTCGTCAACCACGAAGACCTCACCTCGTTCATCCGTCGCGCTGATCTTTCCCGTGACCGTGACGAGCAGCGCCCTGAGCGCTTCTCCGTTGGCCAGGTTGTCGACGCCCGCGTCGTCAACTTCTCGAAGAAGGACCGCAAGGTCATGCTTTCGATCAAGGCTCTGGAAATCGCTGAAGAGAAGGAAGCCGTCGCACAGTTCGGTTCGTCCGACTCGGGCGCTTCGCTCGGCGACATCCTCGGCGCGGCTCTGAAGAACCGCGGCGAATAATCGTCTAGATCGTTGAAATGAAGAACCCGCCGGAATTTTCCGGCGGGTTTTTTCTTGGGCGATCCGCCGGCAGGCAATTGGGCGTTCAGAGGACGCCGCTCATCTTGAGGTAATAATTCTCCGCGCTGTCGTCGGCGGCCGTCGCCGTCGGACTTTCCTGCGTGTCGATCCCGTCATTGGCGGCAACGCGCTCTTCCAGGCCATCGTCATCGCCGGAATTTTCAGACTCCGCTCCGCTTTCGCTTTCCGCCTCATCGTCGGAAAAAGGCCCGCCGCCGCGGGGTGGCGTTTCTGATTCGTAATCATCATCGGCAGGGGGATAAGCGACGAGCGGCAGCGGCGTGCCGTCTTTTGCCAGAGCGGCGGCAATCAGCGATTGCGAGGCGGATTGCTCCATCATCGCCATTCTCGCTTCCGTGTCCAGCGGGAGTCGCGAAGAGTAGGGAGCTTCAGGCCGGTGAGCCACCGATTCCGCTTCTTCCCCTGTTGGGTGGGCAGCGGACAGCCCCGACTTTTCGGTTGGCTGATCGTCGGGCGATGGCGGCTCGATGCCCTGCGGCATGGCGGGGGGCTGCTGCGTCGTGCTTGCTCTCGCCGGCAGTTTGCCGGCCGTGGCGGCCAGCACAAGACTGGCCACGTTCTCTGCATCAGTTGCAGGCGGGCCGAAGATTGACAGTGAGGCGGTGCGGACGTCTTTCTGCTCGGTCTTCATCATCTCCCGATGCGGAAGGGCAGGGCGTGTTTCGCCGGGTTGCGCGCGAGGCGAATTGCCTGGAAGGGTCTCTGCCGGCGCTTCTTTTGTCATGCTGCCCGTCTGCGGCGGAAGCGGACGCGTCGTGTTTTCCGTCCTGCCTTCCGGTTTTGCCGACTGGTCTGGCAGGTCAGGCGCATTTGCGGGCGCGGCGGAATGCCGGACGGCTCCTTCCGGTTGCGCGGTCAGCGCCGTGACCGTTGCCTTCATTGCCGCACCGCTGAGAGCGAGTGGGCCAGTAAGCAGCGGCAACAGACGGCCGGTTGTCGTGGAGCCCGGCAATTGCGCTGCCGCGGGCGGATTGGAACGGAACTCCGCATTGGGGCTCGCGGCGGTCGGCTGCTGCCTGGGCTGGGCGGGCACCGGACTGGCGGAATTATTCTGCTGATAGGAGGAGACCACCGCCCTCGCAGCCAGATCGGCCCCCCTGTAACGCGAAAGCTCGATCAGCAGCGCAAGCCGCGCCGCATCCGGTCCCGTCGGCTGTTTCAGGATTTCCGCGAGCATCGAAAGGCTGAGACCCTGCAGTGCTTTGCCAATCTGCTGTTCCAGCGCAAGACGCTGCGCGGGCGGCAGGGCGCGTAAGGCTTCCGTCAGACGCCCGACATAGGTTTCGACGGCTTCGCCGTCCCGTCGCGGCAGGTTCATCAGCTTGCCGAGTGTTTCCGCCAAGACTGCGGTGCTCCGGGCCAGCTGGAACTCGCCGGCGAGGGAGGCCACTGCAGCCCGTGAAAAAAGGCTGGCGCTCTGTTCGGGAAGGGCAGCGCTTGGTTGCGGCTGCACGACGCCTTGCGGCTGCACGACGCCTTTCGGCTGCGCGCGCTGCGCCGGCGCGAGCGAGGCTCCATAGGTGGCATCGGCTGCGGAAACTTTGGATACAGGCGGTAACATGCTGCGCTCCGTTTCTATCGGTGGCCGGCGCCGGCTGCGAAAGCGCCAATCCCCATTGGCTCTGTGATCCGCATCTGCCTCGAATGTTGAAAATCGCCACGCCGCTGGCATACAGGTGTCATCTCGCCCGCTCATGCGGGAGCGCCATGTGCACCATAGGCTCGAAGGCCGCTCTTTTCAGCGCACACAGAATCATCAAGCCGAATCCTCGCCTGCAGATATTAAGATTTGGCTAACCAAGTGATTGCGCACGGCCGGACCGGCTCAGGGCGAAACGCCTATGAACATGCGATAAAGCCCGTTGTCGTCCGAGTTGACGGAGGAGATACGATCGGGTTCGCTCACCGTGACTTCCAGCGCCTCCGGCGGCATGGCATCCAGCCAGCTCGCTTTCGGAAAGCTTCGCTCCGGCTGGATTTCTGCGGGCGCGATAGTCGCTTCTTCGCCAGCCAGTGGAATGATGGTGGCATCCTCCGGCGCGAGGGGCGGAGCCGCCATGGAAAGAAGGGCCTGGGCCGCGTTCGGTTCGGCATCGTGAATGGCGCCGCCTGACACGCCTGAGATATCGACCATGTCTGAACTCACATCATGTTTCGCTCACGTGACAGTTCCAGACGGCAATCATGCCGCCTTTTTCTTCAGCAATGCATAAAGGCCGTTTTCATCGACCGAAATCGGCAAGATGTCGGTTCCGGCAGCTTCGACAGCGGCCTGTGCATCAAGCAGCTTTTCTGCCTCGTTTTCCGCATCGGCCGGCGTGGTGGCCGCATCCGCTCCCTCAGGCTCGTTATCGCCTTCAGCAGGTGGGGCCTCTTCCGCCGGCGTTGCCGCGAGCACGGAAATCAGGGCGATTTCCGATGAGATGTCGGCGGGGCCCTGGCCGGCTGCGCCATCCGCCTTCTCATCGGCGGAGGCGTCAATGTGCTCCTTCACGACGTCCTGAATTTCCTGCACGTCCTCAAGCTTGCCCTGTGCGTCACGGGTCTGGATATCTTCTTCCCGTTCGGCTGCCACTTCCGCATCGTTGATTTCGCCAATGCGCTTTTCGCCACGTTCGGCCTGCAATTCTTCCTTGGACTTCGGATCTGCCACGTCTTCCAGACGCTGGATGACCTTCAGGGTCTCCCTCGTCATGAAGAGAGTGCCTTGCGCCTTGTCATTGAGCGCATCTTTTACCGCTCGCGCCTGATCTCCGTAAGGATTGGCGATGGCGGCGATCATCGCGCTGGCTGAGATGCCGAGCTCCTCGAGACCGGTCGATTCCTCCAGTTCACTGACGTTCATGGGCAAGGTCGCCCGCGCGGCCATGATGGCCTCCGACATCTGCGCGCCAAAATCCTCCTCCGTTCCGGTGAGGCCGGCACGCTCGGCGATGCGGGCGGCAAGCGCCGCCATGGGATCGGTTTTGGCGTTGACGCCGTTGTTCAGCACATCGACGACCTGCAACTGCGAAACACCGAAGGAGGCGAGGGAAATTGTGGTGGCTTTTCCCTGCGCATCGGTTTTTTCGAAACTCTGGGTCAGGGTCAGCGCATCCTGAAGCCTTTGTGCAAAGGAAAAATTGGATTCATCCACGTCCTGCGTGATGCCGAGGGCGGCGGAAAAGCGGGAAACAAGCGAGGCGAAGGCATCCGGGTCCGGCTTCATGGCACCGAAGAGATAAGCGCTTATCTTCTCATTGGCGACGCGCTGGCTTTCATCCGGCTGCGGGTTCGTTCTGACCGCATCATCCTTCTTGGTGCCGTTGGCCTTTTCCTGCTCCTCGCGCTGGCGTTCCTCGATGGTTTCGACCATCGAGCGCATGAGGTCGCTCACTGCAATGCCCGCCGTCTGTTGTAGCGGAGTAATCATCTGGAAAGTCCCCGGCCGCCCAAAGTTACGGCCGAGAATAGGCAAGTCTGGTAAATCAGTGTTTAAACGAAGGCGAAAACGCTCAGCTATGGGCGAAAATGTCGGTTTCGTCCCAGCCGAGCAGGTCTAGCTTCGCACGGGTCGGTAAAAACGCGAAACAGGCATCGGCATGATCAAGGCGGCCGTCGCGGATGAGACGCGCCGTCAGCTTGTCGCGCAGCGCATGCAGATAAAGAACGTCGGAAGCGGCATATTCGAGCTGCGCCGGGGAAAGCGTTTGCGCTGCCCAGTCCGAAGATTGCTGCGCCTTGGAAATATCGACCTCCAGCATTTCCTTGAGGTTGTCCTTCAGCCCGTGCCGGTCCGTATAGGTGCGGGTCAGCCGTGAAGCGATCTTGGTGCAGAAGACAGGCGTGGTCGTCACACCGAACGTATGAAAAAGCACGGCGATATCGAAACGGCCATAGTGAAAGATCTTCTGGTGGGCGGGATCGGCAAGCATGCGCACGAGGTTCGGCGCTTCTTTCTGCCCAGCGGCGATGCGGATGATGTCTGCCGTGCCGTCGCCCGGCGAAAGCTGGACGACGCAGAGGCGGTCGCGACGCGGCACCAGACCCAGCGTTTCCGTATCGATGGCGATGGCGCCGGTATAGCGCGCGGCATCTTCGGCGGAAATATCGCCTTCGTGATAACGGATGGGTGCTGCCATGTCCTGCTCCAGAAATTCCAGTCTACTGCTCCGGCTATAACGGAAAGACCAGCGGGACGATACCGTTTTATCGGTCGGTCCGCCGCGCCACGCCGCACGCCCTTGGCACTTGCCTTTGCGAAAGTCCCCGGGTTAGGGTCGGAAATCTTTTCCTGACAAATTGCATGAATTCCCAATGACAAAGAAAATCTATCTCGCCGGACCGGAAGTGTTCCTCCCGAATGCGCGCGAAATGCTCGACCTCAAGGCAGCACTGGCGCGGGAGGCCGGCTTCATCCCGCTTTCGCCGGGCGATCTGCAGATCCCGCCGGCGGATACCAGGATCGGTCATGGCTGCAACATCAATGAAGTCGACGAAGGGATGATGCTTGAAGCGGATGCCGTGATTGCCAATCTCACACCGTTTCGCGGCATCGCCGCCGACACGGGAACGAGCTACGAGCTGGGCTTCATGTGCGCGCTGGGCAAGCCGGTGTTCGCCTACACCAATGTCGCGGCCAATCACTTCAGCCGCATCAAGGCGCATTACGGCAATGTTGTCACCGTGGATGAAACGGGCCGGTATCGCGGACCGGACGGGTTGTCGATCGAGAATTTCGACATGGTCGACAATCTCATGCTGCACGGCGGGATTTTGCGGCGGGGCGGCAACGTTATTGTCGGCGACGTTTCCGATGAGGACTTGTATACGGATCTCGCCGCCTACCAGCGCTGCCTTGCAGCGGCGGCGGAAAAACTACTGGCACCGATTGACCCTGAAAAAACGAATAGAGTGGAGGCATCATCATGAGCGGAACCATCCTCATCACCGGCGCGACGTCGGGCTTCGGACAGGCTACGGCCCGACGCTTCATCAGGGAAGGCTGGAAGGTCATCGGCACGGGCCGTCGGGCGGAACGACTGGAGGCACTGGCAGCCGAACTCGGATCGGCTTTCTACGGCGCCGCCTTCGACATCACCGATGAGGACGCAGCCGAAAAAGCGCTTGCCGCCTTGCCGGAGGGCTTCCGAGACATCGATGTCCTCGTCAACAATGCCGGCCTGGCACTGGGCACGGCCCCCGCGCCGCAGGTGCCGCTAAAGGACTGGCAGACCATGGTGAACACCAACATCACCGGTCTGCTGAACATCACCCACCATCTCCTGCCGATACTGATCGACCGTAAAGGTATCGTCGTCAACCTTTCGTCTGTTGCCGCGCATTATCCCTATACGGGCGGCAATGTATACGGCGGCACCAAAGCCTTCCTGCGGCAGTTTTCGCTCGGTCTGCGCTCGGATCTGCACGGCAAGGGCGTCAGGGTAACCTCAATCGAACCGGGCATGTGCGAAACGGAATTTACGCTGGTGCGCACCGGGGGCAATCAGGAAGCTTCGGACAATCTCTACAAGGGCGTCAATCCGATCACGGCCGATGATATCGCCAACACCATCTATTGGGTCGCCTCGCAGCCCAAACATATCAACATCAACAGTCTTGAGCTCATGCCAGTCAACCAGTCCTTCGCCGGTTTCCAGGTCTACCGGGAGAGCTGACTTCCCGCGGTAGGGTAGGTTCTGCCGAAAAACCGGGCAGTCATTCCGGAGCTATGCAGAAATGCAATGCTGCATTGCGAGACTTGCTCTGTTAAAAATCACAGATACCGCTATATTCAAATCATCGAAGCGACGCACTCCTCCTCCCAGCGTCGCTCGATGTGGATCGGTGGTACTCCTCCTCCCAATCACCGATCAAGTTTGAAGCCTGCCGCACCTCCTCCCGCGGCAGGCTTTTTCCTTTTCTTGGCTCTTTTTTACGTGGTGGATTGGCGTCCGTTTCCCGGCTGCACGCGATGCGTGGACAAGGGGCTGGTTTCTCCCTTGGATTTCCGGGGGATTTTCGATTTCCGCGTCAAGGCAACGACTCCTGAAATCAGGCTCGCGTCGATCACGATTTCGTTATGTCTAGATAAATATGCACAGTTTTGTGGCGGTGCGTCCTCCCGCCCCATTGCTTAGCCTTCCCCCTGTGGTTAAGCATGGGCAAAAGAACGCTTGGGAGGTGCCGGCACGCCAGTGTCCGTGCGCCCGAAGGCGGCGGGGAGAGAATGGCAGACTTTCAAGAGGCGCTGAAGCAGTTTCAGCCGATCGCGGTTTCATCGATCGCTGAAGACGAGCTCAGGTTGCGGTTGCGTGGCCTGCAGGCGCGAATGACCCAGCAGAACATCAAGGCGGTCTGGCTCGACGCTTCGTCGTCGCTGACTTATTATACCGGTCTGTCGCTTGGCCTTTCCGAGCGTATTCACGGTGCTCTGGTGCCGGCCGAGGGCGAGCCGATCTATATAAGCCCGACCTTCGAGGAACCGAAACTCCAGACCCTGATCCGTATCCCCGGCGCAGTCGCCACCTGGGAAGAGGATGAAAGCCCGTTCGACCTGATGGCAAGGCGTATCGGTGCGCTGGCCTGTGCAGGTCACTTCGTCGCCATCGATCCGGCTACGCCCTTTGTTTTTGCATCCTCGCTCATGCAGCGTCTGGAAGGCCGCATCATTTCCGCTCAGCCGTTGATTGTCGCCCAGCGGCAGGTCAAGTCTGCAGCGGAGATCGCCCTCATTCAGACAGCGATGGACGCGAGCTATAATGTGCAGAAGGCCGTGTTCGAAGGCCTGCGTCCCGGCATCTCCACCACGGAAGTCGCGGATTTCGTCAATGCCGCCCATATTGCCCTTGGCATGAAGCCGCTTTTTGTGGCGGTGCAGTTCGGCGAGGCGACGGCCTATCCGCATGGCGTGCCCCATGTGCAGACGCTGAACCAGGGCGACATGGTGCTGGTCGACCTCGGTGGTATTCTTCATGGCTATCGTTCCGATATCACCCGTACCTATGTCTTTGGCAAGCCAACGGAACGGCAGCGTTTTCTCTGGAATGCCGAACGTGACGCACAGGCCGCGGCCTTCGCTGCCGCCCGCGTTGGCGCCGCCTGTTTCGAGGTGGACAAGGCCGCCCGGGACAGTCTGAAGGCGGCCGGATTTGGCCCGGATTATCAGCTTCCCGGTCTGCCGCACCGCACGGGTCACGGGCTTGGGCTGGATATTCACGAAGAACCCTATATCGTTGCAGGAAATGCCACGGCGCTTGAGCCCGGCATGTGTTTTTCCATCGAGCCGATGCTGTGCGTTTATGGGGAATGCGGCGTTCGTCTCGAAGATATCGCTTACATGACGGAGGCAGGGCCGCGCTGGTTCTGCCCACCGGAAACGAACCTCGACCGGTTGTTTCAGCCGGTCGCCGGGTAATTGGTCGGGAGGCAAAGACCGAACGGCGAGACGGGCATCCCCGTGCCGCCGCTGACCAGAAGAAGGTAGGCCCCTGGAGGGGGCCGCAGGAACTCAGAAAAAGAGGGAAAGGACCATCAGATGAAAATGCTGACCCGCAGTTTGCTTATCGCTTCTGCACTTGCGATGACTTCCGCCATGCCAGCCATGGCGAAGACCTTCGTTTACTGCTCCGAGGCATCGCCGGAAGGCTTTGATCCGTCGCCTTACACCGCCGGCGGCACCTTCGACGCTTCCGCGCATCCGGTCTACAACCGTCTGACGGAGTTCAAAAAGGGCACGACAGAAGTAGAGCCGGGCCTTGCGGAAAAGTGGGACGTTTCCAAGGATGGTCTCGAGTACACTTTCCACCTGCGCAAGGGCGTCAAGTGGCACTCCAACGACAAGTTCACGCCGAGCCGCGAATTCAACGCTGACGACGTGATCTTCAGCTACAACCGCCAGGGCGACGCGAAGAACCCGTGGAACCAGTATATCGCAGGCATCACCTACGAATATTACAACTCCATGGAAATGCCGTCCCTGATCAAGGAAATCGTCAAGGTCGACGATTACACGGTCAAGTTCGTGCTGACCCGCCCGGAAGCGCCGTTCCTCGCCAACATCGCCATGCCTTTCGCCTCCATCGTGTCGAAGGAATATGCCGATACGCTTGAGAAGGCCGGCACCAAGGAAGACTTCAACAATCTGCCGATCGGCACCGGTCCGTTCAAGTTCGTCGCCTATCAGAAGGACGCGGTCATCCGCTTCCAGAAGAACGCCGACTACTGGGGTGAAGCCCCGAAGATCGACGACCTGATCTTCGCGATCACGCCTGACGCTGCGGTTCGCCTGCAGAAGCTGAAGGCTGGCGAATGCCACCTGATGCCATACCCTGCTCCGGCTGATCTCGCGACCATCCGCGCCGACAAGAACCTCAAGCTCGATGAACAGCCGGGCCTGAACGTCGCTTACTTCGCCTACAACACGACCGTTGCACCTTTCGACAAGCCGGAAGTCCGCAAGGCGCTGAACATGGCGATGAACAAGCAGGCGATCATCGACGCCGTGTTCCAGGGTGCAGGCCAGGTTGCCAAGAACCCGATCCCGCCGACGATGTGGTCCTACAACGACAGCATCAAGGACGATGCTTACGATCCGGAAGCTGCCAAGAAGGCTCTCGAAGCCGCTGGCGTCAAGGATCTGTCGATGAAGATCTGGGCGATGCCGGTGCAGCGTCCTTACATGCCGAACGCCCGTCGTACCGCCGAGCTGATCCAGTCGGATTTTGCGAAGGTCGGCGTCAAGGCCGAGATCGTCTCCTTCGAGTGGGGTGAATATCTCAAGAAGTCCACCGAAACGAAGCGCGACGGTGCCGTCATCCTCGGCTGGACCGGCGACAACGGCGACCCGGACAACTTCCTTAGCGTTCTCCTGTCCTGCGCCGCAACCGGTGAAGGCGGTGCGAACCGTGCACAGTGGTGCAACAAGGAGTTCTCGGACCTCTTGGCCAAGGCAAAGCAGACCACCGACGTTGCCGAGCGCACCAAGCTTTATGAGCAGGCACAGGTGATCTTCAAGGAACAGGCTCCGTGGGCGACGCTTGCGCACTCCACGCAGTTCGTTCCCATGTCCGCCAAGGTTTCCGGCTTCACCATGAGCCCGCTTGGCGACTTCACCTTCGAAAACGTCGACATCGCGGAGTAATCCCCGAACAACCGGACGCGCGGAAGAACCCTGTTCTTCCGCGCGTCTTTTCAGGAAAAAGCCATGATCCGGTTCATTCTCGGCAAACTTCTCTATCTCGTTCCGACCTTCCTCGGCATCACCATCGTTGCCTTCGCCTTCGTGCGCGTCCTGCCGGGCGATCCCGTGCTGCTGATGGCGGGCGAGCGTGGCATTTCGCCCGAACGGCATGCGCAGCTTGCCGAACAGCTCGGCTTTGCCCAGCCCGTGTGGCAGCAATATCTTCATTTCCTGGGACGGCTGCTTCAGGGCGATCTCGGTAATTCGCTGGTCACCAAGAAGCCGGTTCTCACCGAGTTCCTGTCGCTCTTTCCCGCGACGGTCGAGCTTGGTCTCGTCGCCATCATCATCGCAACGCTGATTGGCGTTCCGGTCGGCGTGATCGCCGCTATTCGCCGCGGCTCCTGGTTCGACCAGATTTCCATGACGACGGCGCTCGTCGGCTTCTCCATGCCGATCTTCTGGTGGGGTCTGCTGCTCATCATCATGTTCTCCGGTATCCTGCAATGGACGCCGGTTTCGGGCCGCATCTCGCTGATGTATTTCTTCCCCTCCGTCACCGGTTTCATGCTGATCGACAGCCTGATTTCGGGACAGAAGGGCGCCTTCGCCTCGGCCTTTTCGCATCTTATCCTGCCCTCGGTGGTGCTTGCCACCATTCCGCTTGCCGTCATTGCGCGCCAGACGCGCTCGGCCATGCTGGAGGTTCTCGGCGAGGATTATGTGCGCACGGCCCGCGCCAAGGGCATGTCGCCTTCCCGTGTCGTCGGCATCCATGCGCTGCGCAACGCCATGATCCCCGTCATCACCACCATCGGTCTGCAGATCGGCGTGCTGATGGCTGGCGCCATCCTGACCGAAACCATCTTTTCCTGGCCGGGTATCGGCAAGTGGATGATCGATTCCATCTCGCGCCGCGACTATCCGGTCGTGCAGAGCGGCCTGCTGTTGATTGCGGGTCTGGTGATGATCGTCAACCTGCTCGTCGACCTGACCTACGGCCTCATCAATCCAAGGATCCGTCACAAATGAGCGATGTGACCACAGCTCCGGTCGTCAGGCTTTCTGACGCCGCCATCCGCCGCCGGATGATCGCCGATTTCTGGTTCTATTTCCGTCAGAACCGTGGTGCCGTCATCGGCCTTGCCGTGTTTATTCTCCTCGTGCTGGTCGCGGTTTTTGCGCCGCTGATCGCGCCGCATGATCCAACCCAGCAATATCGCGATGCGCTGCTGGTGCCGCCGGTCTGGCAGGAAGGCGGCCGGGCCGGCTTCTTCTTCGGCACGGACGCCGTCGGGCGTGACATGTTGTCCCGTCTGATATACGGCGCGCAATATTCGCTGTTCATCGGCATCGTTGTCGTTTCCATCGCGCTCATTGGCGGCATTGTCATCGGTCTCATTGCCGGCTTTTTCGGCGGCTGGGTCGATACCGTCATCATGCGTGTGATGGACGTCATCCTGGCGTTCCCATCGCTGCTTCTGGCGCTGGTGCTGGTCGCGATCCTTGGGCCGGGGCTCACCAACGCGATGATCGCCATTGCCATCGTCTATCAGCCGCATTTTGCGCGTCTGACGCGTGCAGCGGTCATGAGCGAGCTTCGGCGTGAATATGTCACGGCCGCGCGCGTGGCCGGTGCCGGCAATCTCCGGCTGATGTTCAAGACCATCCTGCCGAACTGCCTTGCACCACTGATCGTACAGGCAACGCTTTCGTTCTCGTCTGCGGTTCTCGATGCGGCCGCACTCGGCTTCCTCGGCATGGGCGCTCAGCCGCCTGCCTCCGAATGGGGCACGATGCTGGCGGAAGCGCGTGAGTTCATTCTGCGGGCCTGGTGGGTTGTTACCCTTCCCGGCCTGACGATCCTGATCTCGGTGCTTGCCATCAACCTGATGGGTGACGGGCTGCGTGATGCGCTCGATCCCAAACTGAAGCGGAGCTGAGATATGAGCCTGCTGAAAATCAAGAACCTGACGGTGAAATTCGCCACCGCCACCGGTGCCTTCACCGCCGTCGACGGAATTGATGTGTCCGTGGACAAACACGAAGTGCTGGCCATCGTCGGTGAATCCGGTTCGGGCAAATCGGTATCGATGCTCGCCGTCATGGGCCTGCTGCCCGATACGGCGACGATTACCGCCGATGAGATGCTCTTTGACGGCATCAATCTGCTGGCCATGTCGCCGCAGGAGCGCCGCAAGCTGATCGGCCGTGAGATCACCATGATCTTCCAGGAGCCGGTCGCCTCGCTCAATCCGTCCTTCACGGTCGGTTTCCAGATCGAGGAAGTGCTTCGCCTCAATCTCGGCATGAGCGGCGCTGCCGCACGCGCCCGCGCGCTGGAGCTATTCCGTGCTGTCGGTATTCCCGATCCGGAATCCAAGCTCAAGGCCTATCCGCACCAGATGTCGGGCGGGCAGTGCCAGCGCGTGATGATCGCCATTGCGATTGCCTCCAAGCCGCGTCTCCTGATCGCCGACGAGCCGACGACTGCGCTCGACGTGACGATACAGAAGCAGATTCTCGACCTGCTGATGAAGCTGCAGGAAGAATATGGCATGGCGCTGATCCTCATCACCCACGATATGGGCGTGGTTGCCGAGACCGCCGATCGTGTCGTCGTGCAATATAAGGGCCGCAAGATGGAGGAGGCGGATGTGCTGAGCCTCTTCGAAGCCCCGCAGCATCCCTACACCAAGGCATTGCTTTCGGCCCTGCCGGAAAATGCCACCGGCGACCGTCTGCCCACCGTCTCCGATTTCTTCGGCAAGGAGGGCGTTCGATGAGTATCGTGGTTGAAGGCAAGGGCATTACCCGCGACTATCACGTTCCCGGCGGCCTGTTCGGCGGTGCGAGAATGGTGCAGGCCCTGAAGGGCATCGATTTCGCCGTCGAGCGCGGCAAGACGCTCGCCATTGTCGGTGAATCCGGCTCGGGCAAGTCGACGCTGGCTCGCATCATTGCCCTCATCGATCCGGCTTCCGGCGGTGAATTGAAGATCGATGGCCAGCCGGTCGATATCGCCAGGCGCCGTCCCGGCACGGAAATGCGCTCCAAGGTGCAGATGGTGTTCCAGAACCCCTATGGCAGCCTCAATCCGCGCCAGAAGGTGGGTGACGTGCTGATGGAACCACTCATCATCAACACGAAGATTCTTGCTTCCGAGCGCCGCGAGCGGGCTGAAGCCATGCTCGTCAAGGTCGGCCTTGGTCCTGAGCATTTCAACCGTTATCCGCACATGTTCTCCGGCGGCCAGCGCCAGCGCATCGCCATTGCGCGTGCACTGATGCTGAACCCGGCGCTGCTGGTGCTGGACGAGCCGGTCTCGGCACTCGATCTTTCGGTGCAGGCACAGGTCTTGAACCTGCTGCGCGATCTGCAAGAGGAATTCGAACTGACCTATGTCTTCGTCAGCCACGATCTTTCCGTGGTGCGTTACATTGCTGATGACGTGATGGTCATCTCCAAGGGCGAGGCGGTGGAGCAGGGCACGCGCGAGGAACTTTTCGCCGATCCGAAGCACCCCTATACCCGTCAGCTCTTCGCCGCGACCCCAATCACGGATGTCGATGCCATTCGCGCCCGCGTGGAGCGCCGCAAGGCGGCGAGACAGTCTGCAACAGCCTGACGGTTGACGAAAGAGGTTGGGAGCAGGCCGGATTTCCGGCCTGTTCTTTTTTCAGGACTTCAGGAAACGCCCAATTGCCGCCAGGGCGCCCTGCTCGCGACTGTTGCGATAGGCGGCTTTCAGGGCCAGGACAAAGGTTTCGGTGGCGGGCAGGTCGCTGCCAAAGGTGCGTTTGAAACCGAGGAAGCGGTCGACCACCGCATCCGGAGCCATCGCCAGTTGATCCGGCGCATCCCATTCCCTGAAGGCGGGGTCGAGAATGGTGATCGGCTGCCCCTTTTCATCTTCCTCTGCACAGGACCTGATCCACAGCGCGACGGCAAAAATGACCGCTCCGCACTCAGCCTTTTCCGCCAGCAATTCTCGTAGTGGTGAAAGTATCCGCAGCGGCACTTTCTGCGACGCATCGGAGGCGATCTGCATGGTCTTGTGCTGCAATGAGGGATTGGCGAAACGCTGCCGCAGGCCGGCTGCGAATTCAGAACCATTGACGGCAGGATCCAGCGTCCGTCCGACCTCACGCCAATAGACGTCGATGAAGTCGCGCACGGTCTTTTCAGCCCAGGCATCGGCCACCGTCGCAAGGCCGGCAATCTGGCCGATGGCGGCGATGGCACTGTGGGAGCCGTTCAGCATCCTCAGCTTCATATGCTCGTAAGGTTCGACATCATCGACGAATTCCACGCCCGATTTCTCAAGCGCCGGTCTGCCATGAGGAAAACGGTCTTCGATGACGAAACGGAAATAAGGTTCCGCAACGACCGGCCATGCATCGCTGAGGCCGAGTGCGGCCGAAATCGCATCCCGGTCCGCATCCGTGGTGGCGGGAACGATACGGTCCACCATCGAGCAGGGGCAGGCAATATTGGCTTCGATGAAGGAGGCCAGTTCCTGATCCGCAAGGCTCGCGAATTCCAGCAGCAGCTTTCGCAGCATGTGGCCGTTGGCGGGCAGGTTGTCGCAGGACAGCAGCGTCAGCGGCAGGGAGCCTTCGGCACGTCTGCGCCGGGTCGCTGCAAGGATGAAGCCGAAGATCGAGCGCGGCCGCTCCGGGTTTTCGAGATCGTGGACGATATCGGGATGGTCGCGCAGCAGGCTGCGGGAGGCGAGATTGGTCAGGTAACCCTTTTCCGTCACGGTCAGGGTCACGATGAGAACGCGCGGGTCGGCCATCCGCTCCACCAGTCGCTCCGGGTTTTCCGGGGCGACGACGGTTTCAAGAATCGAGCCGACGATGCGCAGGCGCTCGCTTTGGCCATCGCGAAGGCAGAAGGTGTAGAGATTATCCTGCGGTTCGATGGCGTCGCGGGTGTCCGGGCTGCGCAGCGATGCGGCGACGATGCCCCATCCTGTTTCGCCGCGATTGAGGCAATCGTCGATGAAAACCGCCTGATGCGCCCGGTGAAAGGCGCCGACGCCGAGATGCACGATGCCGGGCGTGATTTTCATGCGCTCATAGGCAGGGGTCGTGACCGTGTGCGGCAGGCGGGGCAGGGTTCTAGCGGAAAGCCGGTCCATCATCAGCACAAAATCCCCCTGGCGAATGAGATGGTTTCGGCTCGCGCTGATGGAATTGCGACCCCGGGGTTTTCGCGCATGCAGTCCTCCACTTGTCTTTTAATTGATCAGGCGCCGGCCTCTTTGAACAGTCGGACCTGACGCAGCGTGTTCTGGCGGCTGCGCTCCAGGTGCCGCCACAGCGCATCGATGATCTGGGCCTTGCTGCCGGCGGCAATGGCATCGGCAATATTCTGGTGCTCCTCGACCGAGCGGGCGTAATCACCGAGGATCGAGACGAAGACCGTGTGGGTCTGGTCTAGAATGCGCTCATGCGAACCGGAAATGACCGGAATGCGCGCCGCTGCGACCAGGGTCGCGTGGAAACTGCGGTCGTAAAAAAGCGCTTTCGACAATTCATCCAGCGTCGAGCCTTTGGCGAAGGCGCGGTGTTTGTCGAGGCTTTCCAGCAGTGCTACGTGCAGCGTTCCGTCCAGCTGCCCGGCATCGAAGGCCACTTCAACCGCACCTTTTTCAAGCAGCATCCTGGCCGCGTATAGTTCCTCCACATCCTCGACCGTGAAGTCGCGCACCACCATTCCGCGCCGGGACGAACTGACCACCAGCCCATCCGCCTCGAGTTTCAGGCAGGCTTCCTTGACCGGCGTCGGGCTGATGCCGAGATCGGCGGCAAGTTCATTTGGCAGCAGACGTTCGCCGCCGCGCAATTTGCCGCTGACGATGCGTGCGCGCAGTTCCCGGTGCGCCTGTTCGGCGAGCGTGACTTTGACGAGTGTGTTCATGCCCACATCATCGCCCAGCTTTGCTAAGCAGGCAATGATCGAATATTAAAAATAAAAAATTTTTTATTTTACAAAATCCGTTTTTCTGTTAGCTCTGTCTGCCATCGGAAGCCGGCTGCCGGAGGAGGGCGGTCCGGCAATCCCCTGACGGTTTGACTCCTGCAACCATTGGACGCGGGAGATAACACGATTTCACCCGCCCAGTCGGCAAAGCGTGTTTCATAAAGGGACTTCCGGCTTTCCTCCCCAGAAGCGTTCAAGCATCGAGGAATGACCGATCATGAAAATTACCGCCGTCGAACCCTTCATCCTGCACCTGCCGCTGACATCGGACTCCATTTCCGATTCCACCCACAGCATCACCCATTGGGGTGTTGTCGGCGCAAAGATCACCACCAGTGACGGCCTCGAGGGCTATGGTTTCACCGGCACCCATGCGCATCTGGCGTCGGACAGGCTGATCACATCCTGCATCAGCGATTGTTACGCGCCCTTGCTTGTCGGCGAGGATGCGTCGGAGCATTCACGGCTTTGGATGAAGCTCGCTCGTTATCCCTCACTCCAATGGGTCGGCAGGGCTGGCATCACCCATCTGGCGTTAGCTGCGATCGATGTGGCTCTCTGGGACCTGAAAGCGAAAAAGGCAGGCGTGCCGCTGTGGCACTATCTCGGCGGCGCACGCACGGCGGCAGTGGAAGCTTATAATACCGATATCGGCTGGCTTTCCTTCTCGTTGGACGATTTGCTTGCAGGCAGCTCAAGGGCGGTGGAGGAAGACGGTTTCACCCGGCTGAAAATCAAGGTCGGGCATGACGACCCGAATATCGATATCGCCCGGCTTGCTGCCGTCCGCAAACGCGTCGGCTCATCCATCCGCATCGCCATCGATGGCAACGGCAAATGGGATTTGCCCACATGCCAGCGCTTCTGTGCGGCAGCGAGGGATCTGGACATCTACTGGTTCGAGGAGCCGCTGTGGTATGACGATGTGACGAGCCATGCCCGGCTGGCGCGCAATACCACTATCCCGATTGCGCTAGGCGAGCAGCTTTATACGGTGGATGCGTTCCGTTCCTTCATCGATGCCGGCGCCGTCGCTTATGTCCAGCCGGATGTAACACGGCTTGGCGGCGTCACCGAATATATCCAGGTTGCCGATCTGGCACTCGCCCATCGCCTGCCTGTCGTGCCGCATGCCGGCGAGATGAGCCAGGTGCATGTGCATCTGAGCTACTGGCATCCGGCGTCGACCATTCTCGAATATATTCCGTGGATCAAGGATCATTTCGAAGAACCGATCCAGGTGCAGGATGGTGTCTACAAACGGCCTGAGCAGCCGGGTGCGAGCACCACGCCGCTGGCGGAGAGCTTCGCGCGTTACGGCAAGGCGCTGAACTAGAGCAGCGGTATACAGCCCGGATTTTAACGGAGGGAAGCACGTCCTCCGTCATGCCGGACTAGATCCGGCATCCAGCCACGGCGCGTCTACGCCGTAAAAAGACTCTTTCGCGATCAAAGACTTGATCGCGCTGGACCCCGGATCAAGTCCGGGGTGACGGCGTGTGGATGATACGATTTTTCCAGATTTAGCGCCAGCCAAGTGCCGGCGCTACCTGCTTCAGGATGGTTTCGATCACATGGGCGCTGTAATCGACGCCCAACTGGTTCGGCACGGTCAGCAGCAGCGTGTCAGCTTCGGCGATGGCTTCATCGGCCTTCAGCTGTTCGATCAGCTTTTCCGGTTCGGCGGCATAGCTGCGTCCGAAGATCGCACGCGTCTTGTCGTCGATATAGCCGATCTTGTCGTCGCCTTCGTTACCGTAACCGAAATAGGCGCGGTCGCGATCATTGACGAGGGCGAAGATGCTGCGGCTGACGGAGACGCGTGGCTCACGCGCATGTCCGGCCTCCTTCCAGGCTTCCCGGAACGTGCGGATCTGCTGCGCCTGCTGGACGTGGAAAGGCTCACCGGTTTCGTCCGTCTTCAGCGTGGAGCTTTGCAGGTTCATGCCAAGCTTTGCCGCCCACACTGCCGTTGCATTGGAGCTCGAGCCCCACCAGATGCGCTCGCGCAAGCCTTCGGAATGCGGCTCCAGCCGCAGAAGACCCGGCGGGTTGGGGAACATCGGCCGCGGGTTCGGCTCGGCAAAGCCTTCGCCCTTCAAAAGCTCGAGGAAGACCTCGGTGTGCTGACGCGCCATATCTTCTTCGCTCTGGCCCTCGGCCGGGCGATAACCGAAATAACGCCAGCCATCGATGACCTGCTCCGGCGAGCCCCGGCTGATGCCGAGCTGCAGGCGTCCACCGGCGATGAGGTCGGCCGAACCGGCGTCCTCCACCATGTAGAACGGGTTTTCGTAACGCATATCGATGACGCCGGTGCCGATCTCGATCTTTTTCGTGCGGGCGCCGACGGCGGCCAGAAGCGGGAAGGGTGAGGCCAGCTGACGGGCGAAGTGGTGCACACGGAAATAGGCGCCGTCAGCCCCCAGTTCTTCTGCGGCCACGGCGAGGTCTATCGACTGCAGCAGCGTATCGGCTGCCGAGCGGGTCTGCGACTGGGGGGAGGGCGTCCAGTGGCCGAAGGATAGGAATCCGATCTTTTTCATAATGACCTTCCAGATTTGGAGGATGTCCGCTAGTGCAGCGACATCGTTGTTGTCCCTCATATAAGCAACGGCGCAGATCCTCCAACCTGCGAGACGAAGACAGGGTGTCGCCGAAATGTGAACGATCGCGACTTCAGACCATGATGCCGCGCTTGAGAATAAAGAGCTTTTCGTGGGCGCGCGCGGTGGTGAGGATGAAATCCATCAAGGAGCGCACCCGTGGCACATTGGCAAAGTCCTGATGGCTGGTGAGCCAGTAACCTCGCCGCAGCTCGACCTCACCCGGAAGCACCATCTGCAAATCCGGAAAGCGCGCGGCGATGAAATTCGGCAGGATGCAAAGCCCTCGGCCACCAAGCGTGGCGGTCAGTTGCGCAAAAATGCTCGAAGACTGGAAATTTGGCCGCAGGCCCGGAAGCACATCGCGCATGTAATCGAGGCCGGGTGAAAAGATCAGATCCTGCACGTAGCCGATGAAGAAGTGGTCGAGCAGGTCTTCCCGCTTCGTAATTTTCGGCTGTCCGGCGAGATAGGACCGTGAGGCGTAAATATGCAGCGTGTAATCGATGATCTGTTCATTGATATAGGGACCGGCCTTCGGCGGATCGAGCGTGACAGCCACATCCGCCTCCTTTCGGGAAAGCGCCATGATCTGCTGGATCGTCACCATTTCCACCATGATGTGGGGATGGGTGGCGGCGAAGTCCTTCAGCCTCTCGACGAAGAAAAAATTGGAAAAACCTTCGGGAGCGCTCAGGCGCACAACGCCGCGCAGCAGGCTGCCGCTTTCGGAAATATCCGATTGCAGCCGTTCAGCCTCTGCCTCTATGCGCTCGACGGTATCGACCAGTCGCCGCCCCACCGTCGTCAGCTCATACCCGCGCGGGTTCCGCTCGAAGAGCTTGGTTTTAAGCGAAAATTCCAGCCGGTCGATATGGCGGGAGACGGTGGCGTGGCTGGTGCGCAGGCTTCTGGCGGCGGATGAGAGCTGTCCGGTGCGGGCCACGGCCAGGAAATATTGCAGGTCGTCCCAGGTGAAAGGGGTGGCCATAATTGTCTCCCATCAAGAGTTCTGTTCAAAAATGAACAGTTCCTGTTCGCAATTTGATGATGACACGCTCTTGTGTCAACGGCCGAATTCGAGAAGTCTACGCTTAGGATGCGCCGCTTTGAGGAGGGCGGTGCGGCCATTCATGTGCAGGGTTTCGGTTCACCGCTGCACAGACAATCTGAGGCTCGCAATCATCTCTGGGAGGAGAAGTCATGCGCAAGAGTATCGTTTTATCCACGGCCATGGCACTGGCCGCCGGCACCGCCGCTTATGCCGCCGAGATTTCGGACGGCAAGGTCAAGATCGGTATCCTGAACGACCAGTCCGGCGTTTACGCCAATTTCGGCGGCAAATACTCCTATGAAGCCGCGAAGATGGCGGTTGAGGATTTTGGCGGCAAGGTGCTTGGCGCGCCCGTGGAAGTGGTAACGGCTGACCACCAGAACAAGGCGGATGTCGCCTCCAACATTGCCCGCCAATGGTACGACACCGAACAGGTCGATTCGATCATGGAACTGACCTCGTCGTCTGTCGGCCTTGCCGTGCAGGCACTTTCGAAGGACAAAAAGAAGATCACCGTCAACACCGGTGCTGCCACCACCGAGCTGACCGGCAAGCAGTGCAGCCCTTATGGTTTTCATTGGGCCTATGACACCTATTCGCTGGCTGTCGGCACCGGTGGCGCACTCGTCAAACAGGGCGGCGACAGCTGGTTCTTCCTGACAGCCGACTATGCCTTCGGTTATTCGCTGGAAGAAAATACGTCCAATTTCGTCAAGGCTAACGGCGGCAAGGTGCTTGGCTCCGTCCGCCATCCGCTCGCAACCACCGACTATTCGTCCTTCCTGCTGCAGGCGCAGTCTTCGGGCGCGAAGGTTATCGGTCTTGCCAATGCCGGTCTCGACACCTCCAACGCCATCAAACAGGCTGCGGAATTCGGTATCGTTGCAGGTGGCCAGCGCCTTGCAGCGCTTCTCTTCACGCTTGCAGAAGTCCATGGCCTCGGCCTTGAGGCAGCTCAAGGGCTGACACTGACGGAAGGTTTTTATTGGGATCGCGACGATGAATCGCGCAAGTTTGGTGAGCGCTTCAAGGAACGCACCGGGGCCATGCCGAACATGGTTCACACCGGCACCTATTCCGCTGTCTTGCATTATCTGAAGGCGATCGAAAAGGCCGGCACCGACGATGCGGACGCCGTCGCCAAGGCCATGAAGGAAATGGCTGTCAACGACGTCTTCGCCAAGGACGGCCATGTGGCCGCCAACGGCCGCATGATCCACGACATGTATCTCATGGAAGTGAAGAAGCCGGACGAAAGCAAGCAGCCGTGGGATTATTACAAGGTACTTGCCACCATCCCCGGCAAGGAAGCCTTCATGGACCCCGCAAAGAGCGGTTGCCCGCTGGTAACGCAGTAAAGAAGAATAAAAAGGGGAAAGCTTGATGACGATCGCTCCCGCCCTTGCCGGGCAGGCCGAACCTCGCGTCGTTCTTTCGGCGCGCGGTCTCTCCAAGACCTTCGGCGCATTCGCGGCCGTGAAAAACGTCGATCTCGACGTCCACCATGCCCGCGTGCATGCGCTTATCGGTCCGAACGGTGCCGGCAAAACCACGGTTTTCAACCTGTTGACCAAGTTTCTCCAGCCGACAGGCGGGGCGATCACCTTCATGGGAACGGATATAACAAAAACGCCACCGGACAAGGTGGCGCGTCTCGGCCTCGTCAGGTCTTTCCAGATATCGGCGGTGTTTCCGCATCTGACAGTTCTGGAAAACGTGCGGGTGGCATTGCAGCGGCCCAACAGCCTTGCAACGCAGTTCTGGCTGCCGCTCTCTTCGCTGGACAGGCTGAATGCACGCGCCGAGGAGCTGATCTCCATGGTGGGCCTCACGCGGGAAAAACACGCGCTTGCGGCCGATCTGTCTTACGGCCGCAAGCGGGTTCTCGAAATCGCTACTACGCTGGCGCTTGATCCCAAAGTTCTGCTGCTGGACGAGCCGATGGCGGGCATGGGTGGAGAAGATGTCTCGCATGTGGCCGAGCTTATTCGTGAGGTGGCAAAGACCCGCGCGGTGCTGATGGTCGAACATAATCTGAAGGTCGTGGCCGATATCTGCCATCACGTTACTGTTCTGCAGCGTGGAGAAATTCTGGCTGAGGGCGATTATGCCACGGTTTCTGCCGATCCGCGCGTGCGCACGGCCTATATGGGCACGGAGGAGGCTTGATATGGCGGCGATGCTCGAAGTCTCCAACCTGAAATCCTGGTATGGCGAAAGCCAGGCGCTGCACGGCGTCGATCTGACGGTCGGCGAGGGCGAAACCATCACCATTCTCGGCCGCAATGGCGTGGGCAAGACCACGACCTTGCGAACCATCATGGGCATCATCCGCAACCGCAAGGGCGTCATCAAGCTCGGCGGCAAGGATCTTATGCCGGTGCCGCTGCATCGTACGGCGAAATACGGCCTCGGTTTCGTGCCGGAGGAGCGCGGCATCTTCGCGACCCTGAGTGTTGAGGAAAACCTGAAGCTGCCGCCCGTCGTCGCGTCCGGCGGCATGACGCTCGATGAAATCTACGAGCTGTTTCCCAATCTTTACGAACGCCGCACCAGCCCCGGCACGAAGCTCTCCGGTGGCGAGCAGCAGATGCTGGCCATGGCGCGCATCCTGCGCACCGGCGTCAAGGTGCTGCTGCTGGATGAGCCGACCGAAGGGCTTGCCCCCGTCATCGTACAGCGCATTGGAGAGGTTTTGCAGAAGCTGAAGAGCCGCGGCATGACCGTGGTTCTGGTGGAGCAGAATTTCCGGTTTGCGAGCCGTATCGCCGATCGCTTCTACCTCATGGACCACGGCCAGATGGTCGGGGATTTTCCGGTGGCGGAGCTTTCCGCCCGCATGGGGGAGCTTAACAAGGTGCTGGGGGTTTAACCATGACGATGATCTTCGGCGTTCCAATTCAGGCGCTCCTCGGGCAATTGCTGGTCGGCCTTATCAACGGCTCATTCTATGCGCTGCTGTCACTTGGGCTTGCTGTCATCTTCGGGCTGCTGCGCGTCATCAATTTTGCCCATGGCGCGCAATATATGCTCGGCGCTTTCGTCGCCTTTCTCGGCCTGCAATATTTCGGCATCAATTTCTGGGTGGCGCTCATCGTCACGCCGCTCGTCGTCGCGCTGTTCGGGGCGATCATCGAACGTTTCCTTCTGTCGCGGCTTTATGATCTCGATCCACTCTATGGTCTGCTCTTCACCTTCGGCCTGGCGCTGGTGGTGGAAGGCACGTTCCGGTGGCTTTACGGCGCGGCGGGCCAACCCTATTCGGTGCCGCGCGAACTCGCAGGCGGCACCAATCTCGGCTTCATGTTCCTGCCGAACTACCGCGCCTTCGTCGTCGTGATCTCGCTGATCGTGTGCATCGCCACCTGGGCCTTGATCGAAAAGACGCGTCTCGGCTCCTATCTGCGCGCCGCGACGGAAAACCCGACCCTTGTGCAGGCTTTCGGCATCAATGTGCCTGTTCTGTTGACGCTCACCTACGCGCTCGGCGCCGGCCTTGCGGGTTTCACCGGCGTTCTCGCCGCCCCCATCTATCAGGTCTCGCCGCTGATGGGCACAAACCTCATCATCGTCGTCTTTGCGGTGGTGGTCGTTGGCGGCATGGGCTCGATCATGGGCGCCATCGTCACCGGCTACATGCTCGGTATCGCCGAGGGCCTCACCAAGGTGTTCTACCCTGAGGCCTCCAATATCGTCATCTTCGTCATCATGGCCTTTGTGCTGCTCATCCGCCCCGCCGGACTCTTCGGAAAGGACGCCTGATATGTCCAAAGCCACCCATAGCCCGACAGCCGGCGCAATGCCGCGGACGGAAGTATCGACGACGGCAGCAACCATCAAGACGGTGCTCATTCTGGCCGGGCTTGCCATTCTCATCGCCGCGCCGATGTTCGTTTATCCGATCTTCCTGATGAAGCTTCTCTGCTTTGCGCTCTTTGCCTGCGCCTTCAATCTGCTGATCGGTTATACCGGGCTGCTTTCCTTCGGCCATGCGGCATTCTTTGGCGGCGCCGCCTATTTCACCGCCTATTCCGTGAAGGAATGGGGTGTCACACCGGAAATTGGTCTGGTCATCGGCATGGCCGGTGCCGCTCTCCTCGGCCTTGTCATCGGCTTTTTCGCCATTCGCCGACAGGGCATCTATTTCGCCATGATCACACTCGCCTTGTCGCAGATGTTCTATTTCTTCTGCCTGCAAGCGCCGTTCACTCATGGAGAGGACGGCCTGCAGGGCGTGCCGCGCGGCCATCTCTTCGGTATTCTCGATCTCAATGGTCCGCTCAATATCTATTACACGGTGCTTGCCGCCTTCGTGTTGGCGCTGCTGGTCATCTGGCGTTTCGTCAATTCGCCGTTCGGCATGATCCTGAAGTCGATCCGTGAAAATGAGCAACGCGCCATTTCACTCGGCTATAGCGTGCAGCGCTACAAGCTCGGCGCCTTCGTCATGTCGGCGGCGCTCGCCGGGCTTGCTGGCGGGCTGAAGGCGCTGGTGTTCCAGTTCGCGACGCTGACAGACGTGACATGGCAGATGTCCGGTGAAGTGATCCTGATGACGCTGCTCGGCGGCATCGGCACCATGATCGGCCCGATTTTCGGCGCAGGCCTTGTCGTGACCCTGCAGAACTATCTCGCGACCTCGGACTTCCCGGTCACCATCATTACCGGCCTCGTCTTCATGGCCTGCGTTCTGGTGTTCCGTCGCGGTCTGATCGGTGAATTTTATGCTTCCCGGCTGGGGCGGAAACTCGGCTTTCAGCACCGCAGCTAGCCAATTTTGAAAACACCTGAAAAGCCTCCCCGCGTTCGGGACAACGCGGCAAGGATGGCGTGTGGAGAAGAGAATGGGCGAATATGACTATATCGTCATCGGAGCGGGGAGCGCCGGATGCGTTCTCGCCAACCGCCTTTCGAAAGACCCGAACAACCGCGTGCTGCTTCTAGAAGCGGGCGGCAACGACAACTACCACTGGATCCATATTCCGGTTGGTTATCTCTATTGCATCAACAATCCACGCACGGACTGGTGTTTCAAGACGGCGGAAGAGCCTGGCCTGAATGGACGCGCGCTGATCTATCCGCGCGGCAAGGTACTGGGCGGCTGCTCCTCCATCAACGGCATGATCTATATGCGCGGGCAGGCACGGGACTACGACGTCTGGCGGCAGCTTGGCTGCGAAGGCTGGGGCTGGAACGACATCCTGCCCTATTTCCTGAAGTCTGAAGATTTTTATCGCGGCAAGAGTGACCTGCATTCCAGCGGGGGCGAGTGGCGTGTGGAAAAGGCCCGCGTGCGCTGGGATGTGCTTGATGCCTTCCAGAAGGCGGCAGGAGAAGCGGGTATTCCCGCGACTGACGATTTCAACCGCGGAGACAATGAAGGGGCCGGTTACTTCGATGTCAACCAGCGGGCGGGCTGGCGCTGGAACACGGCGAAAGCATTCCTGAAACCGGTGCTTGGCCGCAAGAACCTCACCGTTTTGACCAAGGCCCATGTCAAACGGCTCATCATCGAAGAAGACCGGGTGACGGGTGTCGAATTCCATCATGACGGCGTCCTGAAAAAAATGCGGGCGCGGCGCGAAACCGTGCTGTCCGCCGGCGCAATCGGCTCGCCGCATGTTCTGGAGCTTTCCGGGGTCGGCCGTGGGGATGTGTTGCAGGCTGCCGGTATCGATACGGTGGCGGAGGTCCAGGGTGTGGGCGAGAACCTGCAGGACCATCTGCAGCTGCGCATGGTCTACAAGGTCTCCGGTGTTCTGACGCTCAATGAGCGGGCCTCGACGCTCTTCGGCAAGGCGCGGATCGGCCTGGAATATGCGCTGACGCGCTCCGGGCCGATGTCCATGGCGCCGAGCCAGCTCGGTGTCTTCACCCGCTCTTCTCCGGAAAAGGAAACCGCTGATCTGGAGTATCATGTGCAGCCGGTTTCGCTCGACAAGTTCGGGGATCCGGTTCACACTTTTCCCGCCATAACGGCAAGCGTCTGCAATCTGCGGCCGGAAAGCCGTGGCTCAGTGCATGTGAAAGGACCGGATTTCGCCATGCAACCGGAAATCCGCCCGAACTACCTTTCCACTGAAGGCGACCGGAAGGTGGCCATAGATGCCATGCGGCTGACGCGCCGCATCGTCGCCCAGCCGGCCTTTTCCCGCTTCAGGCCGGAGGAATACCGGCCCGGCCCCTCCTTCGAAAACGACAATGATCTTGCCAAGGCGGCAGGTGATATCGGCACCACCATCTTCCACCCTGTCGGCACGCTGCGCATGGGGTCGGATATGGAAAGTGTCGTTGATGCGCGCCTGAAGTTCCGCCGCCTCGCCGGGCTGCGCGTCGCCGATGCCTCGGTGATGCCGCGCATTACATCCGGAAATACCAATTCGCCGACGATCATGATTGCCGAAAAGGCCGCCGACATGATCCTTGCGGATAATCGCTGAAAGGAACCTACCGATGAAGACCATCGCTTTTCTGGGGCTGGGACATATGGGCCTGCCGATGGCCGCCAATCTCGTCAAGGCGGGTTATGCCGTCAGGGGATACGATCTTGCCGAAGCGTGCCGTGCAGCGGCAAAGGAGGCGGGCATTCCGGTTGCCGCGAATTCTGCCGAAGCAGTCAACGCGGCTGATGTGGTCATCACCATGCTGCCCAAGGGCGAGCATGTCGTTTCGGCCTATGGCGATCTGATTGGTAAAATCTCTGCCGGAACGCTCCTTATCGACTGCTCGACCGTGGATATGGCAAGCGCATTGAAGGCGCATGAACTGGCCGCTTCCGCCGGCTGCCCTTCGGTCGACGCCCCCGTTTCCGGCGGCACGGGCGGTGCGGTCGCCGGCACCCTGACCTTCATGTGCGGTGGTGAGGCGGAGGCTTTTTCGGCGGCGAAGCCGCTGCTGGAAGCCATGGGCAAAAAGATCGTGCATTGCGGCAAGGGCGGCAACGGGCAGGCGGCCAAGATCTGCAACAACATGATCCTCGGCATTTCCATGATCGCGGTTTCCGAGGCTTTTGTGCTCGGCGAAAAACTCGGGCTTTCGCACCAGGCGCTGTTCGATGTCGCCTCCACCTCTTCCGGGCAATGCTGGTCGCTCACCACCTATTGCCCGGTGCCGGGTCCGGTGCCGACATCACCCGCCAACAAGGATTACCAGCCCGGATTCGCCGCAGCCTTGATGCTCAAGGACCTGAAGCTTTCTCAGGAGGCGGCCAATGGTGCTGACGCCTCCACACCGCTCGGTGCTGCTGCGGCAGCGCTTTATGAGAGCTTCGTTGACGACGGGCAGGGCGGGCGTGATTTTTCCGCCATCGTTGAAATGCTGCGCGGGAGCAGAGCATGACAGCCGCCGCGCCATCTGACATTCTGTGGGTGTCGCCGGAAGAGAGGGTGAAGCGCTCGGCGCTTTTTGCCTTCGCGACAAAAACCGGAAAGATACACGGGCAGGCCGCCGATGATTATGCCGGCCTGCTGCGCTGGTCGATCGACTCGCCGGAAGAGTTTTACGATGCGCTGTGGGACGAGCTCGGCATCATCGGCACGCGCGGCGACGTTGCGTTCAAGCCGGGCGCGACGATCCGGGAGGCTGAGTTCTATCCGGGCGCGAGGTTGAATTACGCCGAAAACCTGCTGCGCGATGCCGATGAGCGGTTGGCCATCATCGCCCATCGCGACGATGGTACAAGGCGCGAGATAAGCCGCAAGGGGCTTTACAACGCAGTGTCCCGCATGGTGCAGGCGCTCGTGCATGCCGGGGTGCAGGAAGGTGATCGCGTCGGGGCGATCGTCACCCATGATATAGAGGCGATCGTGGGATATCTGGCCGTGAGCGCCATCGGTGCCATCTGGTCGTCCTGCTCTCCGGATTTCGGCCCGGCAGGCGCTTCTGACCGCCTGTCTCAGATCGGCCCGAAAATCATCATCGCCGTGCCGGAATATGGTTATGCCGGTAAACGGATCGACGTCGGCCCGACCATCCGCGCCGTGGCGGAGAGTGCGGCCCCTGAAAAGATCGTTCTGATCGGTGAAACCGTTCCCGAAAGCCTTAGCGATCTGGGCTGCGTCACGCTTGCGGCTTTCGTTGCGCCTTATGCGGCGGGCGAGATTGTCTTCAACCGTCTGCCCGTCAAGGCGCCGCTGGTGATCCTTTATTCCTCCGGCACGACAGGCAAGCCGAAATGCATCACCCATTCCGGCGGCGGCCTGCTTCTTCAGCACATGAAGGAGCTGAAACTGCAATGCGATATCAAGGAGGGTGAGCGCTTTTTCTATTTCACCACCTGCGGCTGGATGATGTGGAACTGGCAGGTCTCCGGTCTCGCGCTCGGTACCACCCTCGTCACCTATGATGGCAATCCCGGCTATCCGACGCCCGGCCGGCTGATCGATCTCATCGACGCCGAAGGGATCGCCACGTTCGGCACGTCTGCGAAATTTATCGATGCATGCCTGAAGGCGGGACTGAAACCGCGGGAAAGCCATGATCTTTCATCGCTGCGAACAATTCTCTCCACTGGTTCGCCGCTCATCCCGCAATCCTTCGATTATATCTATCGCGACTGGAAGGCGGATGTGCATCTCGCCTCCATTTCCGGCGGCACCGACATCTGCGCCTGTTTCCTCGGCGGCAATCCCCTACAGCCGGTTCATCGCGGTGAATTGCAGGGCGCGATGCTCGGCATGGATATCGATACGCTTGACGATGAGGGCCGTTCCGTTCGCGGCGTTCCCGGTGAACTCGTCTGCCGGAATGCGCATCTGTCCATGCCGGTGAAATTCTGGGGCGATGAGGATGGTTCGCGCTATCAGGCCGCCTACTTCGATCGTTTCCCCGGCATCTGGGCGCATGGCGATTTCGCCGAACTGCGGCCCTCCGGCGGTTATGTGATCCATGGACGCTCGGACACGACGCTTAATCCAGGTGGGGTGCGCATCGGGACTGCGGAAATCTACCGGCAGGTGGAAACCGTGCCCGAAGTAGAGGAGGCCATTGCCGTTGGGCAGGATATCGACGGGGACCAGCGGGTCATCCTCTTCCTGCGCATGAAGGGTGGTGCTGCCTTGACGGAAGAGCTTGAAAAGACCATCCGCAGCCGCATCCGTTCGGGGGCGACGCCGCGGCATGTGCCGGCAAGGATCATTGCTGTCAGCGCTATCCCACGCACACGCTCCGGCAAGATTTCCGAAATCGCGGTGCGCGACACCATCCATGGTCGGCCGGTGAAGAATGCCGATGCGCTCGCCAATCCCGAAGCGCTCGAACTTTTCCGCAACCTGCCGCAGCTGAAGGACTAGGCCCATGGAGGATCAACCGAAAACCGTGCTTGTCACCGGTTCCACCAGCGGCATCGGACTTGCCATCGCCAGGCGTTTCGCCGAGGCGGGCTATCTGGTCGCTGTCCATGGCATAGAAACGGTGGAGGAGGCGACGCAGGCGCTGGAGGCTGTGGGGAAAGTGGCGCGGCAAAGACCGGCCTATTTCTCCGCCAACCTCGCGAACTATGAAGAAAGCGCGCATCTGCCTGAAAAGGTCATTGCGGAATTCGGCCATGTCGATGTCCTCGTCAACAATGCCGGCATTCAGAAGGTCGCGCCGATCGATGAGTTCGACTTCGCGGATTTTTCCCGCATCGTTGCCATTTCTCTCGACAGCGCCTTTCACACCATCCGCGCTGCTTTGCCGGGCATGAAGGAAAGAGGCTGGGGCCGCATCGTCAACATCGCTTCCGCGCATGGTTTGCGCGCGTCTCCCTTCAAGGCGCCCTATGTGGCAACCAAACATGCGGTGGTGGGACTGACGAAAAGCGTTGCGCTGGAGGTTGCCGAACTCGGCATCACCTGTAACGCCATCTGCCCCGGCTATGTCTGGACCCCGCTTGTGGCCGCACAGGTCGCGGATCAGGCGAGGGTACACGGCATGAGTGAGGAAGATGTGGTGAAAAAGGTGATGCTTGCGCCGCAGCCGACAAGACGCTTCATCCAGCCGGAGGAAATCGCCGAAATGGCACTTTATCTCGCTGGCGATATGGCCCGTTCCATCACCGGCACCACCATTTCCATCGATGGCGGCTGGACCGCGAAATAACCGAGAGGCCCGGACGCCCTCTTCCGGTAAGAGCCAGATTGCGCCATGTCGAATGCGCCGGCCCCTCGCGGGAACAAAACCTCTCCCTGTGGATTAGATTGACAGAGTTTAGGGAGTGAAAGACATGGCCAGAGAAAATACCAGCTATCTCGACGGTCGGGATGCTCCGAAAAAGGAGACGGCCACACGGGCACGGCAAGGATCGACAGGACGTCCGGTTCTTGTCATTCTGATCGTCAGCGTGTTGTTAGCGCTGGTGGTCTGGGCTGTCGTGGAATACGCGGTTTTCGAACCGGACGAGAACCTGCCGCAAAATCCGCAGACGGAGAACGCCCCCGTCCCGCAGCAGCCCTCGGGTTCGGAAAGCTTCGACAACAATCCCGCGAACGGCCGTGCTTCGCCGCCGGCTTCAACGGAGCGAAACCCTTCCCCGCAGGACTCCACGGGGGCGCCGCAGAACCCGTGACGCAGATGCCATGATTTTTCGTGGCGTTTGAATGGAACCATATTGCTCCCGATTTCATTTCACACAAAGTGACAGGAATCGGGGGTTTCATTCATGGCAGTCACCGTCACTGCAGTTTTTCTCACGCTCATCGGCCTCGCGCTGTTCGGTTTCGGCTCCCAGCTGGTGATGCTTGGGGGCAGTTTTTATTATGTGCTTTCCGGACTGGCCTTTCTGTTGACGGCCGTTCTGCTCTTCAAGCGCAATCGCGCAGCACTTCACGTCTATGCCGTGTTCATTGTCGCAACACTTGCGTGGGCCGTCTGGGAAGTCGGTTTTGACTGGTGGCAGCTTGGCCCGCGCGGCGGTTTTATCATTGTGATAGGCCTCTGGCTCCTGGTGCCCTGGGTGAGGAAGCCACTCGGTTTTGCAAGCCCGACGGGGCTAAGCTATGGGCCGAATGCCTGGCCGCTGGCGCTTTCCGTTCTCGCTTCCATCGCGGTTGCCGGATATTCGATGGCACAGGACCCGCATGATCAGCCAGGGTCCTTGCCGCAGGAAACGGCGTCCGCGACGCCGGCCTATGGCGGCAACGTGCCTGATGGTGACTGGCATCAATATGGCCGCACGCCCTATGGGCAGCGTTATTCGCCGCTGACCCAGGTCAATGTCGACAATGTTTCGCAATTGAAGGAGGCGTGGCGTTACCAGACCGGCGACGTGAAGCTGCCGGACGATGTGGGCGAAACCACCTATCAGGTGACGCCGCTCAAGATCGGCAATACGCTTTTCATCTGCACGCCGCATAATTGGGCCATCGCCATCGATGCCGCGACAGGCAAGGAAAAATGGAAATACGATCCGAATGTCGGCCTCAATCCGGATCGCCAGCACCAGACGTGCCGCGGCGTGTCCTATTATGCCGAACCGGGTGCCGCGCCGGGAACGGCCTGCGCCGAGCGGGTCTATCTGCCCACGTCGGATGCACGGTTGATCGCGCTCGATGCCGCCACCGGCCAGGTTTGCACCTCCTTTGCCGATCAGGGTGTGCTGCATCTCGAGCAGGGCATGAAATATAATCCCGCCGGCTATTATTATTCGACATCGCCGCCCGTGATTGCTGCGGGCAAGATCATCATCGGCGGCGCGGTGAATGACAATTACTCCACGCAGGAACAGTCCGGCGTGATCCGCGCTTTCGATGTGAACAGCGGTGCGCTCATCTGGAACTGGGATTCCGGGAACCCGCAAAAGACCGAGCCGATTGCGGCCGGTGAGACCTACACGACCAACTCGCCGAACAGCTGGTCCGTCTTCAGTTATGACGAAGGCCTCGGGCTCGTTTATGTCCCGCTCGGTAATCAGGTTCCGGACCAGCTCGGCATGGGCCGCAGCGAGAATGTGGAGAAATATTCTTCCTCCATCGTCGCGCTCGATATCAATACGGGCAAGGATCGCTGGGTGCGCCAGACGGTTCATCACGATCTCTGGGACATGGATGTGCCGGCCCAGCCGGTGTTGCTCGACATAACCAAGGATGGTCAGACCGTTCCTGCGCTCGTCGGGCCAACGAAGCAGGGGGATATCTACGTTCTCGACCGGCGCACCGGCGAGCCGCTTCTGCCGATCACGGAGGAGCCAGCCCCGGGCGGTGCGATCCCCGAGGACTTCACCTCGCCGACGCAGCCGACAACGGCCCTCTCGTTCAAGCCGGAGCCATTGCAGGAAAAGGACATGTGGGGCGTCTCCATGTTCGACCAGCTCGCCTGCCGCATCCGCTTCCATCAGCTGAACTACAAGGGCCGCTACACCCCGCCGTCACTGACCGGCTCGATCATCTATCCCGGCAATTTCGGCACCTTCAACTGGGGCAGTGTGGCTGTGGATCCTGAAAGGCAGGTCATGTTCGGTATGCCGACCTATCTCGCCTTCACCTCCCAGCTCGTCCCGCGCGATCAGATTCCGCCCAAGGGTCAGGACGAAAAGGGCAGCGAGCAGGGTCTGAACCGTAATGACGGTGCGCCCTATGGCGTTTTCATGGGGCCGTTCCTCGGCCCGCTGCAGATTCCCTGCCAGGCGCCGCCGTGGGGTTATGTCGCCGGCGCGGACCTGCGCACCGGGGATGTGGCCTACAAGCACAAGAACGGTACGGTCTATGACATGACCCCGCTGCCGCTCCCCTTCAAGGTGGGCGTGCCGGGAATTGGCGGACCGATGATCACCAAGGGCGGCGTAGCCTTCCTGGGTGCCGCAGTGGATAATTATCTGCGGGCCTATGACCTCACCACCGGCAAGCAGCTCTGGGAAGCGCGCCTGCCCGCCGGCGGTCAGGCAACGCCGATGACCTATGCACTGGAAGACGGCAAGCAATATGTGGTGATGGTTGCGGGCGGTCACGGTTCCGTCGGGACCAAACCGGGCGACTACGTCATCGCCTACACCCTGCCGTAACCTTCAGGCTACGACGACAATAAAAAACCGGAATGGCTGACCATTCCGGTTTTTCTTTGAGCCGATGCGGATGGCGTCAGGCAGCCTTCTTCTCGGCCGCGGCGTTCACCGAAGTCTTGGCAAGCGCGGTCAGCGCGTCGTCGGTCTTCGACTCTTCCTTAAGAGTGGCATCGAGCAGCGATACCGCCTTGGTATGGCCGAGCTTTTCCGCCCAGGCCTTCAGCGTGCCGTAGCGGGCGATTTCATAGTGTTCGACCGCCTGGGCCGATGAGACGAGACCGGCGTCGAGGGCGGCGGTGCCCTTGAAATCCTCCATGATTTCCTCGCCCTCGGCGATAATGCCCTGGATGGCTTCGCAGGTCTTGCCCTGGGCGCGCTTGCCAATGATCTCGAATACTTCCTGCAGGCGCTCTACGTGGCCCTGCGTTTCTTCCTTGTGCTTTTCGAAAGCCTGCTTCAGCTTCGGGTCGGTCGCCGCCCGCGCCATTTTCGGCAGGGCTTTCAGGATCTGCCTTTCGGCGTAGTAGATGTCCTTCAGCGTGTCGTAAAACAGGTCGTCGAGTTTCTTCTCGGCCATTGGTCCTTCTCCCATGAAGTGGAAATGCACGATGTGCGCTCATGCGCACGGGAAACAAACTTTCAGCTGCTCCTATGGTTCCGGTTCGGTTGTACGCAACGTTTATATTGCTGTGCGGAACCATCGCGCCTTTTCGAACTTAGTGTGGAGAAATTTCCGGGAGGAGACGCGACAGTGCCCCAAAGCCTTGCAGAAGAATTTTCCATGAATATTTCCATTCCGTTCGAGGTGCTGCTGGTGCGCGTGTTCGGCGCGGTCATCCTGTGCGGCCTGATCGGTCTGGAGCGCGAATTTCACAAAAACACCGCTGGTCTGCGCACCAATATGCTCATCGGCCTTGCCGCCGTCACTTTCTGCGTCATCACCATCCATATGATGGAAACGATGGCGGAAGGGCATGAGGCAGCGCGGCTCGATCCCATCCGACTGGTGGAAGCCGTAACCGCCGGTATCGCCTTTCTCGCCGCAGGTGTGGTCGTTTACACCAAGGGCGACGTCAAGGGGCTGACGACGGGCGCAAGCATGTGGCTTTCGGCGGCGATCGGCCTCTCGGCCGGTCTCGGCATGTGGCCGCTCGCTCTGCTCGCCGCAGCAATGGGCATCGTCGTATTATGGACGCTTCGCCGTATCCAGGTGGTAACCGGCATCAAGGATGAATGAACGGCATCAGCGGAAGTGAAAAAGATCGGCGTCGGGGTCGGTACCGCCATTGATGGCGGCGGCCACGATTTCGGCGGCGATCTGGCTGAAAGTGATGCCGTTGCCGCCGAACCCCATCACCGCATAGACATTTTTCATGCCCGGAACGAGGCCGATCAGCGGCAAGCCCGTGGTGGTCGTACCAAAGGCTCCCGCCCAGCGATAATCGGGTTCGCCGATATCCACGCCCAGCAGTGTTTCAATCTTGCGGCGGATTGTTCGTGTCTTGCCTGCCAGCTTGCTCTTCGACTGATAGGAGACAGGATTTTCCTCGTCCTCGCCGCCGGCAATCACTCGTCCCTCACGGTCGGTTCGCAGATAGAGATAGGGGTCTGCCGCCTCCCATACGATGTGGCTTTGCAGCCAGTCCGGCAGATCCAGCCCTTTCCTGCTGGCCAGCGCCCAGGTGGAAATGATCCGGTGTGTCGGGCTTTCAAGCGCTTTCAAGAACTCATACCCGGTGCAAAATACGATGTTGCCGGCGGAGAGGATTTTCCCGTTGGCAGTGGCGACGATTACTTCGTCGCCAACGTTTCTGAGATCGGTGATTTCCAGAGGAGCGACGATTTCCGCTCCAGCGCTCGCGGTATGGCGCAGCAGACCCGCTGTCAACTGGGCGGGATTGGCGGAGGCCGATATGTCGCTGACGATGGCGGCGGTCCGTTCCAACCCATAATGCTCTCTCAGTTGCGCGGCGCCGAGAAACTCAGCCTCGATGCCGGCTTCTGCGCGGGCATCCGCCTCTGCCTTCAGAGCGCGCGAACCCATGTCGTCACCGGCGAGGTACAGTGCCTGTTTTCGTCTCATGCCGCAGGAAATATTGAGCGAGGTGACGATTTCCTCCAGACGAAGAACCGCGCGCGCCGAGCGCTGCCAAGCCCTGTCTGCGGCCTCCCTGCCGATCATCGTCCGGAGTTTCGTCAGCGGCGTGTCGATCTCGTGCTGTATCATTGCGGTGCTCGCCATGCTGCTGCCTTTGACGGGTTCGCGTCGGTCAACGATCAGCATGGATCGTCCCGGGCGATGCAGCGAGTGGGCCACCAGCGCGCCGCTGATACCGGTCCCGACAACGATTGTGTCGTAGTGGTTGTCTTTCGGCGTCTTGCCGCTTCTGACACCGATCCGCGGCGTATCGGCCCAGAGCGGGGTTGACTCCCTGAGGTCGCGTTCCTTCGTCAGGTCTGATGCGGTCATGAAATGGTCCTGAAAACTGTCACGGTTCGGTATAGCCGGCGACGTTGATGACAAGCCTCCCGCCTGCGGGATCGTTGCGGAAGAAAAGCGTTCCGCTGTCGCGCGATTCCGAGGCGACGTAATCGAATGTCACGTCCGCGCTTTCCTGCGTGCCGCCGTCCTGCTGCAGATCTCCGCGTACCTGCACCTGCGCCGCCGTCGTCATGGAGAGATTGCGGATATCGAATTTCACCCGATATTGCCCCGGCTCACCGTTAACGTCTGTCACGGCGATCTCGAAGCGGGCGTCGTCCGGTTCGTAGCGATAGATGTCGTAGAGGATCCAGCCGAGCATGGAGGCGACGAGCAGAGTGCAGATGGCGCCCGTGACCCATTCGATCCAGTGCGGATCGGAACTTTCCGTGTGTTTTCCATCCTTGGAGATTGTCATGATGTCCTCACAGGATCAGCCGGGCCGAGGCGGCGCCGATCGAGGCGGGAACGCCGAGAATGACGGCGGCATTCAATATCTGCGACAGGGAGGTGTGGTCGAGGCGTTCGAAAGTCCAGAGCGTGTAGATGCTGATGCCGATGGCGATGACGTAGCCCGGCAGGGTGAAGCGGATGAAGGATTGCCACCATTTCTGTCCCTCGTGGAGCCGATGCGAGCCCTTGAAATGAAGCGCGTAGACGAAACCATGCATGATGGCGATCGACAGCAGGCACAGGGCGAGAATGTGATAGGGGGTCACCTTATAGGCGATGAGGATCATTTCTTCCGTCGGCGCGACGTTGAGGTTCAGAAAGAGCGCACCCACCACCATCATGAAAAGCTCGTGCAGATATCCGGTCTCGCCCGAATATTCGCCTTTCTCTTCATCCTGCTCATCGGAATGCTGTCCAAGCTGGCTGCGGCCAAGCAGGGCGCCTATGCTCGCGGGAACGGATTGTAACGCAACCTTTGTGACGATGTTGGAGGCGGTGATCTGGTCGTTGAGGACACCGAACAGCAGAAGTGCGGCCGCGCTCACCGCGACGCCCAGCCCGTAGGCGGTTATTGCGTCTCGCGCCGCCTGGCTCCAGGAGTGAATATTCTCGAACCCGATCCGACGGGCGAGAAGTAGGAGGAGCGGCAGGTTGAGGACGCAAAGCAGCAGGAGCCGCCATGGGCTGATGTAAAGGCCCAGAAACCACATCTCCATGGTCATCAGCATGGGCAGGGCAAACAGCAATGCGCCCGCCGTTCCTCGCGCCAGACCTGTCAGAAACTGTCTGACCTCGTCGTCGCCTTCACCGTCCCGATCGATTGTCGCCGCCATGCCATCCCCCGTGTGAAGAGATAACGCAATGGCGTTTTTCCGGTTCCGCGGGATTATTTCGCGGGCTCGATGAGGGCTATGCCGAAGTCACTGATATAGCTGCGTCGCAGTTCTGCGGGTGTTTCGCGGATAACCACCTCCAGTGTCGGTCGTACCACGCCTTTCAGAAAATGCCCGCCCTTGGTCGAGCCATCGGCAAAGCCCAGAACGACATGCAGGTGCGGGTTCGGCGTATCTTTTTCGTCAAGGGTAATATCGCCGAGCAGGCTCAGGACCTCGCTCTGTTCCGTCACGGGTATTTCTTTGTATTCTCGCGATGAAAGGTCGAAAAACGCAAGCGTCGCGGTGGAGAAGGCACCGATCGCCGTCACCGAGGCCGCGTTGATGTTTTCGGTCCGTGCAAAGCGGCGGATCGCGTCGAATGCCTCTTCATCCGGCTCGATCACGAGAATGAAGGTACGTTCGGCGGCGCTCGCCAGCAATCTGCTTTTCATGACTTCCTCCCAAAAAAGTGCCGCCGGAAGCCGGCGGCACAAAGGAATTGCGGAGCTTATCAGGCGGCACGGCGCTCGTGGCGACCTTCCTCCACCTCTTCGACGATCTTGGCCACAAAAGCGTCAAGATCATCGGGGCTGCGGGAGGTGATGATACCCTTGTCGGTGACCACCTTTTCATCCTTCCAGTTGGCGCCGGCGTTTTTCAGGTCGGTCTTGATCGACCAATAGGATGTGGCGTCACGGCCACGAAGGGCGTCGGCTTCGACCAGAAGCCAGGGCGCGTGGCAGATGGCCGCTACCACCTTGCCGGATTTCAGAAAATCGCGGACCACCCGCATGGCGTCTTCGTCATGGCGCAGCACGTCCGGATTGATCTGGCCGCCGGGAAGCACCAGCGCATCGAAATCATCCGGGCGAACGCTTTTCGCGAGGAGATCGACGGCAATACTGTCGCCCCAGTCCTTTTCATCCCAGCTTTTGATTTCTCCTTCCTTGATAGAGGCGATCTTTACATCCGCGCCTTTGGCCTTGAGCTGATCGTAGGGCACCCTGAGCTCCGAGCGTTCATAGCCGTCGGTTGCCAGGATAAGAATTTTTGCGGCGTTAATAGCAGTCATATCTGTCTCCTTTGGGTTCAATCTTCCTTGTCCGAATTCACGGAGGGGAGGAAAAATTCCACGTCTTTGCGGCGTTCCGCGTCGAGCGGTTCGATGTGCGTCTGCCAGAATGTCTCGGCTGCAGCTGGTTCGTGCTCCCATTGGCGCACAAATGTCTTGTTGTCGTCGATCATCACCTGACGCGTGCCGCCGAGCCGCAGATATTCTTCCGCAAGTTTGCGCGTTTCGGTTTTTTCCATGTCGCGGCTCCTTGTGTGTGGAATCGGGAACGGAGGGACGCCGGATGGGTAAGAAGCTCGACTGCCGTTTCGTTGGCCACCGGGAGAAAACGGAAAAACCCCGATGTTCTTCAGCGCCATCATGTCCGTTTGACACGGCGGCCCTCCTGCCAGAACAACGTGAGCTTTCCGGTATGGTTCCGCACTTTTTTAACGGCGCATGCGTGCTGCGGCCCAATAAATCGCGCGCAATTTTTGCCGGAACAAACGGGCCGCTTGTGCTGTTCTACCCCTGATGCAGGGGAGGCAGCATGGTAGCCAGACACAGCGACGGCAAGGATGAAAATACGGGCTTCTGGACGATCGGGTTTGGCAATTCGCCGGTTATCGGCACGGCCATCCATGACGGCCACCGCATACGGCCCGATATAGCCGGGCTGATGGCGCTTTCGGGCGAACAACGCCTGAGAGAGGAAGATCCGTTCACCGGCGACATGATTGCGGGATTGACCAACCGCGTCATTGTGCACCACTCACGTTTCGAAATCGACCTCAACCGCGCCGCCGATCAGGCCATCTATCTGAAGCCGGAACAATCCTGGGGGCTTGAGGTATGGAAGCAGGAGCCCGCGCCGGCAGCGGTCCGGCAATCTCTGGATTTCCACGCGGATTATTACGCGATGCTGGAAAATACGCTGGCCGCGCTCGAACGGCGGCACGGCGCTTTTGTCGTGCTAGACGTGCACACATACAACCATCGCCGGCAGGGTCCGGCTGCGCCGCCGACCACGCCTGCGGAAGCACCCGATATCAATATCGGCACCTTTTCCATGGACCGCAGCCGCTGGAACGATATCGTCAGCGCCGTCGGTCATCATTTCGCGTCAGCGACCATTGCCGGACGCCGTCTTGATGTCCGCGAGAACGTGGCGTTTCAGGGCAAGGGGGAACAGACCCGTTTCATTCACGAGCGTTTCGCGGAAAACGGCTGTGCCATCGCCATCGAGTTCAAGAAATTCTTTATGGACGAATGGACAGGAAAGCCGGACAGGCGCGTAGTGTCGGAAATACGGGACATGATCACGGCACTTCAGCCCGTTGTCGAGGAATGTCTGAGGTCGCGGCGATGAATGTTTCTGCCGCCCGTGATGTCCCTTCTCCCACTGCCGAGCTGGTGGATGACGTGACATCTTGCCTCCAGGCAGGCAAGGCAATACGTCGCGATATCGGCAAAGACGGCCGGCTTCATATCGACCGGCCACTACCTTTCCTGTGCCTGCATCTGACCGGCGGCACGAAAGATCTTGCCGCGCGCGACATTGCCGCCGCTCACGCTTCCTATCTCATTGCTTCGACCGTTCAGGAGGCCGCGCCGTTGATCGAGGCCGTGGGTACGGCCATGCGGGAGCGTTTCGGCGCCTTCATCGTGCTCGATATCGGTGAGTTGGAGCACGACATCCTGCTTGCCGACGATTCACCCTTCTTACCGCATTATGAGGTCTCCGTCTCGGCAACAGCCGAACCGGAAACACAAAAGGCCCGTCGGGTATTCATCAAGGCTGTGTGTGACGCCGAGGTCCGGTTTCGTACACCGCGCATCACCCGGCCCGAGCCGGAAGGCGACCCGATCCTCCGGTTTCAGAATGCAGGACTGGACTTTCCCTGTATCAGTGTCCGTTTCGCGCCGATCTATAGACAGCCGGAATCCGGTGCCGATTATCCGGGCCTGCGCGAGACGATGATCGCCGATCTTTTCGACGCGGGCCTGCAAGCCTTCTCGTCATTCTCTGCAGGGATGGACGCGCTCAAGGTGACCAGCCACAGGGCGCTCGGCCGCAAGGCCTTCGTCGATGCGGTCAGGCGCGCAGACAGGTCCATCGACGATATCGTATCGTCCTTCGATTTCCTTCTCTCCGTCACGCCAATCAATGCCCGCCGGGCCTTCGAGGAATTTCGGGACGGCAGCTTCCAGTTCGCGCCGCGTCTTCTCTACCGGCCGTTAGGCGTCGATGTCGAGGAGCAGAAGCGAAAGCTCTATTCGGTGGTTTTCGATCATCTGGAAGATCCGGTGCTTTACCATCTCTATCGGGAGAAACAGCAGGAGATCGATCTGCAACTGACGATGCTGGCCAATCTGCACCGGCGCACTTTCACGGATTTTTCCCGCGCCCTCTATGGCGCCGTCGAACCTGCGCTGCTGACGCTGGCGCTGCGGGTGCTGGAGGATTGTCCTCGCCGGGAGGAGGGCGGCGAAATCGCGATGGTAGATTGTTACGCCGTCGCACGGAAGTCGCGCGAGATGGTCGAGTCCTACTTGGCCGAGGAGGCGGGCTTCAAGGCACGGGTAGAAATCCGCGACGACCTGCCGCCGGGTCTGATGGTGACGGGCGAGAAACTTCTGATTTCCCGGCACACGGTTATGGAACAGCGCCGTGTCGAAGCGCTCCTGTCGCATGAGATCGGCGTGCATCTCCTCACCTATTTCAATGGGTCGTTTCAGGGGCTCAGGCTCTTTCGCACCGGCCTCTCCGGCTATGAGGGCGTGCAGGAAGGGCTGGCGGTGCTCGCGGAGCATCTGGCTGGCGGAATGACGCGCGAGCGCCTGCGGCTGATTGCGGCCCGCGTCGTCGGCTGTGCCGCCATGCTGGATGGCGCCAGCTTTGTGGAGACGTTCCGGCTCATGACCCGCGACCATGGTTTTGATGAGGCTGGCGCCTTCAACATGACGTTGCGCATCTATCGCGGCGGCGGCCTCTCGAAGGACGCGATCTATTTGCGCGGGCTGGCGGAGGTGCTGGACCATCTGCGCAAGGGCGGTGCGCTCGATCCGTTCTGGATGGGCAAGATCGCCGCCCAGCATTTCCCGGTCATGCAGGAGCTTGCCCTGCGCGGCCTTTTGCGCCCGCCAGGCGTCAGGCCCGCATTCCTGCTGCCGGCCAGGGCCAACGAGCGTCTGGAAAAAATCCGGGCGGGAATATCCATTGCCGAACTCGCGACATTATAGGAGGGGCTTCATGCGTATCGCATTTTTCGTCAATTCGATTGAAACCGAGGGGCCGAATTTTGCAACCGGCCTGCTGGCCATGGCGGCGCTTAATCGCGGCCATGAGGTTATCTATCTGACGCCGGGTGACTTTACCCTGCGTTCGGATGACAGCCTGACGATCCATGCCACGGTGCTGCCGAAGGCGAAATACAAGAAATCCGAAGCGTTTCATGCTGCTCTTCAGGACAAGACGCTGGAACGGCGGACCATGGATGTCGAGGAGGTCGATGCTTTGATGCTGCGCAACGATCCCTCGCTCGACCAGACCACACGGCCCTGGGCGGTCCATGCCGGCATCCTGTTCGGTCGGCTCGCCGAACAGCGCGGTGTCGTCGTACTGAACGATCCCGAAGGTCTGGCGCTGGCGCAGAACAAGCTCTATTTCCAGAGCTTTCCCGAAATCGTCCGGCCGACCACGATTATTTCGCGCAATGTGGATGAAATCCGAGCCTTCGCCGATGCCCATCCAAAAGGCGTCATCGTCAAGCCGCTGCAGGGCTCCGGCGGCAAGAACGTCTTCAAGATCGGCTCCAGCAAGGAAACCAATCTCAACCAGATTTTCGAAGCCGTCAGCCTCGAGGGTTATCTGATCGCGCAGGCCTATCTGCCGGCTGCTAAGGACGGCGATATCCGCTTCTTCATGATGAATGGCCGGCCGTTGATGCGCGACGGCAAATATGCCGCCCTTCGCCGTGTGCCTGCAAAAGGCGATCTGCGTTCCAACATCCACGCCCGCGGTACGGCGGAGGCCGTGAAGGTGACAGACGACATCGTGGCGCTTGCCGAAATGGTGCGGCCGAAGCTGGTGGAGGACGGCATGTTCCTTGTCGGACTTGATATCGTCGGTGACAAGATACTGGAGGTGAACGTGTTTTCACCGGGCGGGCTTTCCAATATCCGCGACCTCACGGATATGGATTTCAGCGACACGATCATAGAGGCAGTGGAAACCAAGATCGCCATGCAGAGCGCGTCCGGCGGCACCATCTCCAATCGCCTGCTGGCAACGCTGTAGTTATTCCTGCAGCGAGGAGGATTGCATCTGCCGATACCAGGCGACGAGGGCTTTGATGCCCTCTTCGACCGACGTCTGCGGCACGTAGCCGGTAAGGGCTCTCAAAAGATCGGGCGAGGCGAAAGTGCGGGGAACGTCACCCTGCTGCATCGGCAGCATGTTGCGGACCGCCGGTTTCCCAACCGCTTTTTCGACCGTCTCGACGAAATGCATCAATTCCACCGGCTGGCCGCCGCCAATATTGACCACGCGGAATGGTGCATGGTGGGAGAGCGTGTCGGTGACGCCTTCCTGTGTAACGCGGTTTTCCTCGGAAGGGATGACCGCGCTCAGTCGGACGATGCCCTCCACCAGGTCGTCGATATAGGTGAAGTCGCGGCTCATTTTGCCTTGACCGTAGATTTCGATCGGGCGGCCGTTCGAGATGGCGTCGACGAATTTGATCGGTGCCATGTCCGGCCGCCCCCAAGGACCGTAGACCGTAAAGAAACGAAAGGCGGTGGTGGGCAGCTTGTGCAGATGGGCATAACTGTGCGCCATCAGTTCCATCGACTTCTTGGTGGCGGCGTAAAGCGTCATCGGCTCATCGGCCTTGTCGCTTTCCGCAAACGGGATTTTCTCATTGGCGCCGTAGATGGAGGAGGTCGATGCCAGCATCAGGTGCTTGACATCAAGGCTTCTGGCAAGCTCCAGCATGTTAAACGAGCCAATGAGATTGGAATCGACATAGGCGCGGGGATTTTCAAGGCTGTAACGCACACCCGCCTGGGCGGCGAGATGAATGATGATTTCAGGCTCGGCGGCGTCGGCCGCGCGCTTCAGCGCATCCGTATCCTCGAGCATGCCGATCTCCGCCCGGAAGCCGTTGGAGCGGGAAAGAATGGCGTGACGCTTTTCCTTGAGGCTGACATCGTAATATTTCGTCATGCCGTCGAAGCCGGTGACGAAATGACCAGCATCGAGCAGACGCTTGGCGACGTAAAAGCCGATAAAGCCTGCTGTGCCGGTGACCAGATAACGCATGATGATTTCCCGAATCCATTGGTGCGTCTGCGGTTAAACCGAAACGCAGAAAACCTTTTGATGAAACTGCGATGGCGGCGCTTTCAAGCGTCGTTATCCGACCCGCCTTCCTGCGGGCGACCGACGGCGGCATAGATGAAGCCATGGGCGGCGACTTCGTCGGTGCGGTAAATATTGCGTAAATCCACCAGCACCGGGCTTTTCATGATCGCCTTGAGGCGCGGCAGGTCGAGGGCGCGGAACTGGTTCCACTCCGTCACGATGACCACCGCGTCAGCGCCTTCCGCAGCCTCATAAGGCCCGGTTGCGTAATCGATGTCCTCGATCAGATGGCGGGCATTCGCCATGCCTTCCGGGTCGTAACCCACCACCTTCGCGCCCCCGTCCTGCAGGGTCTGGATGATGGCGATCGCCGGGCTGTCGCGCATGTCGTCGGTATTCGGCTTGAAGGTGAGGCCTAGCACGGCGATCTTCTTGCCGCGCACGTCGCCGCCCACCGCGTTGATGACCTTGCGGCCCATGGCGCGCTTGCGGTTGTCGTTGATGGCGATGGTGGTTTCGATCAGCCGCACCGGCGCATCATAGTCCTGCGCGGTCTTGGCGAGCGCCAGCGTATCCTTCGGAAAACAGGAGCCGCCATAACCGGGGCCGGCATGCAGGAATTTCGGGCCGATTCGGCCATCGAGGCCAATACCGCGCGAGACATCCTGCACATTGGCGCCAACCTTTTCGCACAGATCGGCCATTTCGTTGATGAAGGTGATCTTCATCGCCAGAAAGGCGTTGGCGGCGTATTTGATGAGTTCGGAAGCGCGTCTGGTGGTGAAGAGCAGCGGCGACTGGTTGAGATAGAGCGGGCGGTAAACCTCGGTCATGACCGGCCGGGCACGTTCATCCGAAAGGCCGACGACGATACGGTCCGGCCGCTTGAAATCCTCTATCGCCGCACCTTCGCGCAGAAATTCCGGGTTGGAAACCACGGCGAAATCGGCCGAGGGGTTTTCCTCATGGATAATTCGTTCCACTTCGTCGCCGGTGCCGACGGGAACGGTGGATTTGGTGACGATTACGGTAAAACCATCCAGCGCATGGGCAATTTCCTTTGCCGCCGCATAGACATAACCGAGATCGGCATGGCCGTCCCCGCGCCGTGAAGGCGTGCCGACCGCGATGAAGACCACGTCGGCCTTGGCAACGGCGGCGGAGAGATCGGTGGTGAAGCTCAACCGCCCGGCTTTGGCATTGTTGGCGACGATGGTCTCCAGACCCGGCTCGAAGATCGGGATATGGCCATTTTTCAAGGCTTCGATCTTTTCCGGCATCTTGTCGACGCAAACCACGTCATGGCCGAAATCTGCAAAACACGCGCCGGACACAAGGCCGACATAACCCGAACCGATCATCACAATCCGCATTCTTTTTCCTTTCGGTTAGCGAGGCCATGGTAACGCAGCAATATCAGCCGGGGAAATCATCGGGTGAAAATCGCAGGATAATATTTAGCCGCCTTCATGCCCGTCGCCAAGCGCCGCGATCAACACCGGCTAACGTCTTTCCATGACGGGGATGTGATGGCGGTGACGGGACAAATTTGCCGCACCTTGCAGCCATTTGCACTGGTCGCGTTCAATCGGACCATTTTACGATTTTTCCGGCTTGCACTCATAGGTAGCCGGGTCTAGCCATAGGGAGAGGATCAAAATCTGCCAGACTGTCTGTCCCCCGGAGTGGGGGCGTCCAGGCCGCGTTCCACGCGGCTGGGAGAAGCTTTGCGTTGCGGTCGATTTTCGGGGACGTTTAAATGCAAAAGGGTTTTCTGCTCGGTCTGTTCGCCTACGCGACCTTTTCCATGGGCGATGCCACCATCAAGTCGCTTGGATCGCAGATCAGCGTTTTCGAAATCGGCTTTTTCAGCATCCTGTTCTCCGGCATCTTCATCTTCTTCAGCAAACCGCGCGAGGAAAGGTGGCGTGAGTTCTGGCGCATGAGCCGGCCGTTCGCGGTGCACGGTCGCGCCATTTCCGGCCTGTTCGCGGGTATTTTCGGTATTTATGCCTTCACCACCATTCCGCTGGCGGAAGCCTATGCGCTGATCTTCCTGTCACCGCTCTTCGTAACCGTCCTTTCCGCCGTCGTGCTGAAGGAGAATATCGGCCCATGGCGCTGGGCTGCGGTTCTGGCGGGCATCGTGGGCGTTATCCTCGTCGTGCGGCCAGGTTTCAAGACGCTGGAACTTGGGCATATCGCCGCAATCGGCGTCGCCTTCCTGGCGGCCATGACCATCGTGCTTTTGCGCTCGCTTGCGGGCAAGGAAAAGCGCACCTCGATCATGGGTGTGCTGCTGGTCTACGGCCTCACCTTCAACGGCATTGCCTCCATTCCCGATTTTGTCATGCCCAACCTGCACCAGCTGCTGGCCTTTGCCTTTATCGGGCTTTGCACGGCGACGGGGCAGATCACGCTTCTGGTGGCAACCCGCATTGCACCGGCAAGCCAGATCGCCCCTTCGCATTATTCGCAAATCCTCTGGGCAGTCGCGATGGGCATGGCCTTCTTCCACGAATATCCTGACGCCATTGCGGTACTCGGGCTCGCCGTCATCGCCGCATCCGGGCTGCTGACAATGATCCGCGAAAAGGTCAGGCTCGGCACGGTGCGCTGGAACCCGTTTTTCCGCAATCGCCTCTAATGCGCACAGCTATAACGGCTTGCCGACCTGATCCAGCAGCCAGGCCTGAAAGGCACGGGCGAGCGCGTTGTCCTGCCGCCCTTCCGGCAGGGCGACATAATAGCTCTTGTCGGTCTGCAACGGCATATCGAAAACGATTTCGAGGCGGCCGGAGGAAAGTTCGGCCTCGATGAGATATTTCGGCAGAAGGGCGAAACCGATACCGCTCGCGGCGGCTTCGATGATCATGGAGAACTGGTCGAAACGGCTGCCCTGATAGGCATTTTCGGCCATCACCCCGTTCATTTCCAGCCACTCCGTCCACAGTTTCGGGCGCGTGGTGACGTGCAGCAATGGCTGCCGCGTCAGGTCTTCAGGCCGCGTCACCGCCGCATGGCGCAGCAGGGCAGGGCTGGCGACGGGTACGATCACCTCATCGCACAGGAATGTGCAGGTGCCATGTGCCCAGACCGGCTGGCCGTAGTGAATGGCCAGATCGAAGCCCTCCTCGTCGAAATCGAAGGGATGGGAGCGCGAGCCGATTGTGATTGTCATATCCGGGTTGGCGTCGATGAAGCGGTGCAGGCGCGGCATCAGCCAGCGGCTGCCGAAGGTCGGCAGCGTCGCGACGGATAGCGATGCATGTGATGTTCCCGCCGAAACCGCACGCACCATCAGCTGCTCGGATTGCTGCAACAGGCGCCGCACATCGGGCAGGAATTTGCGCCCCGCCTCTGAAAGGACCACCCGTCTGCGGATACGCTCGAAAAGCTGCATCCCCGTCTGCGCTTCGAGTTCGCCGATCTGTCGGCTGACAGCGCTCTGCGTGAGGTTGAGTTCTTCGGCAGCGCGGGTAAAATTGCCATGCCGTGCGGCGCATTCGAACGCCTGCAGGGTGACGATGTCAGGGACCAGTCTTCTACGCGGATCCATTCCATTCTCGCATCAACTTACCCGCTTTCCTCATTGGAAAAGGGTCGTAATGCCCATATATGATTACGGGAAAGAATGGAACGGGGTTTTGCCGAGTTCGACGGAGCGAGTTCCCAGAACATAAACGAATTCCGGGGAAAGAAGAGCGACGGGAGTTGAAAGCGCCGTATCAAGGCGGCCTTTCCTCCCTCTCAGCCAGAAGGACAATTGATATGGATGCAACCACGAAGCTCGACGTGAAACAGGAAGCCGCCGCCCTGCTCGACAGGATGGGCGTTGCCCGCGATCTCTACACTGGCGGCGACATGGCCTCTTTCAGCCCGGTGACAGGCGAGCGGATTGCAAGTCTGAAGACCGTGTCGGTCGAGGGCGTAGCGGCCGTGATCGACAGGGCGGACGCTGCCTTCAAGACATGGCGTAATGTTCCCGCGCCGCGCCGTGGTGAGCTGATCCGGCTTCTTGGTGAAGAACTACGCGCTTTCAAGGCCGATCTCGGCCGTCTCGTATCGCTGGAAGCGGGCAAAATCCCGTCAGAAGGTCTGGGCGAAGTGCAGGAAATGATCGATATCTGCGATTTCGCGGTCGGTCTTTCCCGCCAGCTTTATGGCCTCACCATCGCCACCGAACGCCCCGGCCACCGCATGATGGAAACCTGGCATCCGCTCGGCGTCGTCGGCGTCATCTCCGCCTTCAACTTCCCCGTCGCCGTCTGGTCGTGGAATGCCGCACTTGCCCTCGTCTGTGGTAACGCGGTCGTCTGGAAGCCGTCCGAAAAGACGCCGTTGACGGCGCTTGCCGTGCAGGGCATTTTCGAACGCGCTGCCGCCCGCTTCGGCGATGCGCCGGAAGGTCTGTCCCAACTGCTGATCGGCGACCGCGCGGTCGGCGAGGCATTGGTGGATAATCCCAAGGTGCCGCTGGTTTCGGCCACCGGCTCCACCCGCATGGGCCGTGATGTCGGGCCGCGTCTGGCGAAACGCTTCGCCCGTGCCATTCTTGAACTCGGTGGCAACAATGCAGGCATCGTCTGCCCCTCTGCCGATCTCGACATGGCATTGCGCGCCATCGCCTTCGGTGCGATGGGCACGGCCGGCCAGCGCTGCACCACCCTTCGCCGCCTTTTCGTGCATGACAGCGTTTATGACGAGCTCGTGCCACGCCTGAAAAAGGCCTATGCTTCCGTCTCCGTCGGCAACCCGCTGGAAACCTCCGCGCTCGTAGGCCCGCTGGTCGACAAGGCGGCATTCGAGGCCATGCAGAAAGCGCTCGAAGCGGCCAAGGCGGCCGGCGGCGTGGTGAATGGGGGCGGGCGCGTGGATACGGGTGCGGCAGATGCCTATTATGTGAAACCGGCGCTGGTCGAAATGCCGAAGCAGGTTGGCCCCGTTCTGGAAGAGACTTTCGCCCCGATCCTCTACGTCATGAAGTACAGCGATCTCGATCAGGCGATTGAAGCGCACAACGCCGTTGCCGCCGGTCTTTCGTCGTCCATTTTCACCCGCGACATACAGGAATCGGAACGTTTCCTGTCGTCGGAAGGCTCCGATTGCGGTATCGCCAACGTCAATATCGGCACGTCGGGTGCGGAAATCGGCGGTGCCTTCGGCGGTGAGAAGGAAACCGGCGGCGGCCGTGAATCCGGTTCGGATGCGTGGAAGGCGTATATGCGCCGCGCCACCAACACGATCAACTACTCCAAGGCGCTACCGCTGGCGCAGGGGGTTTCCTTCGATATCGAGTAATCGACTTTTCGATCGCGTTGTCGAGAGAGAAATTGATCCGTCATGCCGGTGCGGCTTCCTCCGCGCCGGCATTTCTATTCGATGGGTCTGACAAGGGCCTCCGCGATGATTTGCGGAAAACATGTGGTTGCGCGAAATTTTATTCCCGCAACATTGCCGATATTGAATTATCGTCTCTCTATCGTTTTAATGGAAAACCATAGCATTGCTCCATATCGTGATCCGGCCAGAGGGGCTGGTGATAAGGAGATGAAATGCCAGCCATCACCCGACGCGCGCTTTCCGCCAGCCTTTTTGCCGTCGCCGCATTCTCCGTCCTGCCGCTGCAGGCAGGGGCGGCGGAAGAGTTGAAGATCGGTTATCAGAAAACCGGACTGCCTGTTATCGCCCGCCAGCAGGGTGTCATCGAAAAGGCGCTTGAAGCCAAGGGCGTGAAGGTTTCATGGGTCGAATTCACCGCAGGCCCGCCGCTGGTGGAAGCCCTGAATGTCGGCTCCATCAATGTCGGCTGGACGGGTGATGCGCCGCCGATCTTCGGCCAGGCAGCGGGTTCGGCCATCGTTTATGTGGCGGCGCTTCCCTCGAACGGTAAGGGCGAGGCGATCTTCACCAAACCCGAAAGCGGCATCAAGTCGGTTGCCGATCTGAAGGGCAAGAAGGTTGGCGTCGGCAAAGGCACTAGTGCACATAACCTGCTCGTTGCGGCTCTGGAAAAGAATGGCCTGAAATTCAGCGATATCGAGGTGACCTATCTCAGTCCTGCTGATGCCGCGGCAGCCTTCGCTAGCGACAAGATCGACGCCTGGGCCGTCTGGGATCCTTTCTATGCGATTGCCGAAACCCGATACAAGCCGGTGACGCTGGCCCGCACCAGCGATGTGCTTGCTGTCAGCACCTATTTCCTCGCCAATCGCGACTACGCCAAATCGCATGGCGACACCATCAACACGACGATCGATGCGCTCGGTGAGGCTGCGAAATGGTCCGCCGCCAATCGCGACAAGGTCGCTGCGGCGCTGCATGAGGTGACGGGCGTGCCGCTGGAGGCACAGACGCTTGCCGCGAACCGTTCGGAATTCGGCATTACCAAGATCGATGACAAGATCATCGCCAGCCAGCAGGAAACGGCGGATCGCTTTTATCGTCTCGGCCTGATCCCGAAACAGATCAGCATCAAGGATGCCGTCTGGTCGGGCGCCACCAACTGAGCCGGAGGTACATGCCGTGAGCAGCAGTAAGCGCATCGAGTTCGGCGGCATCATCGGCTGGCTGCTTCCCGCACTCATCCTTGCAGGATGGGAGGTGGCGGCGCGCGCGGGGGTGATTTCCGCCAATGTGCTGCCCGCCCCCTCCGCAGTCGCCGAAGCCTTCTGGCGGCTTCTGCTCTCGGGAGAACTCCTCGCCAATATCGGTGTCAGTTCCGCCCGTGCACTCGCCGGTTTCGCCATCGGCGGCTCCATCGGCTTCATCTTCGGGCTGGCGAACGGTCTGTCGAAGTTCTCCCGCAGTTTCACCGATACGACGCTGCAGATGATCCGCAACATTCCGCATCTGGCGCTCATTCCGCTCGTCATCCTGTGGTTCGGCATCGATGAAGAAGCGAAGCTCTTTCTGGTCGCGCTCGGCGTGTTTTTCCCGATCTACATCAACACGCTGCTCGGCATCCAGGGCGTCGATCCTCAACTGGTGGAAATGGGCCGTACCTACGGCATGTCGCCCTTCACGCTGTTCCGGCGGGTCATTTTACCCGGTGCACTGCCCGCCATTTTCACCGGATTGCGTTATGCGCTCGGCATTATGTGGCTGACGCTGATTGTGGCGGAAACCATCTCTTCCTCTTCCGGCCTTGGCTATATGGCCATGCAGGCACGCGAGTTCCTGCTGATCGACGTCGTGGTTCTTTCGATCCTCATCTATGCACTTCTCGGCAAGCTCGCCGACAGTTTCGCCCGCTTCCTCGAAAGCATCTTCCTGCAATGGCATCCAGCCTTCAAGAAAGCCTGAGGTAACCCATGTCGACCGGTAATGTCACGACGCTGAGACGCCCCGACGCTACGCCATCCACTGCGTCCGAAACGCAGGCGACAACCGAATCTCGTGCTAAACCGGCTGAAAGCAAGGTTGCCTTCAGCTTCCGCAACGTCACGAAGAGCTTCGGCGACAAGCCGGTTCTGCGCGGCATCGATCTCGATGTGCGGGAAGGCGAGTTTCTGGCCATCATCGGCAAAAGTGGCTGTGGCAAGAGTACGCTTTTGCGTATTCTGGCCGGCCTCGACACGCCGACGACCGGAACCGTCTCTAAGGATGCGTCCAGCCGCACCCGCATGATGTTTCAGGAGCCGCGTCTTCTGCCGTGGGAGCGTATCGCAAATAACGTTTCAGTGGGATTGACCGGCATCGCCAGGGGCGAGGCGGCGCAGGAACAGGCGCTTGCCATTCTTGAAGAGGTGGGACTGAAAGACCGGGCAGGGGAATGGCCCTATGTGCTTTCCGGCGGCCAGAAGCAGCGTGTTGCGCTGGCGCGGGCGCTTGTCGCCCATCCGCAGATCCTGGCGCTGGATGAGCCGCTCGGCGCCCTCGATGCGCTCACCCGCATCGAAATGCAGCTTTTGCTGGAGCGCATCTGGCGCAAGCAGAAATTCACCGCCGTGCTCGTCACGCATGATGTTTCCGAGGCTGTGGCGCTCGCCGATCGCATTGTCGTCATCGATGAGGGCCGCATCGCACTCGACCTCGATGTGAAGCTGCCACGTCCGCGCCGCCATGGCACGGCGGAGTTTGCGAGACTGGAAGAGCAGGTTCTGAACCAGCTCTTCGGCCGGGGAGAGGTTACAGGGTAATAATGGGTGTCGCGGCAGGGCCAAGCCCCTGCCGCCCCATGTTTTAGCCAATGCTCATCAGGCTGGCATTGCCGCCAGCGGCGGTGGTGTTGACGCTGACGGAGACCTCTTCCACCAGCCAGTCCAGCGTATAGGGCTGGCTTTCCCCGGAAAGCGCTTCCGTGGTAGCGGCCTGAACGAGAACCAGCGGACCGGAAAGAGCCGAGATTTTCCTGTTGATCTCAACCACACGCTCCGCATCGCCTTCAACCAGCGCACCGGCAAAGGGGCCTGACTTTGCCCAGTCATCCGCCCAGACGATGCGCGAGGTGACGGTTGCCGGCAAGCCATAGATCGACTTTTCAAGCCCCGACGCGTTGTCAATGACAACCGCATTTCCAGTCGCAAGCGCTGCCGCGAGCTGGCGGTAAAGCCCCTGTTCGGTTGCCGGGACCAGCAAAACCTTTCCGCGCGGATGCAGCGCATAGACATTTCTCTCACCGACAGGGCCTGCCAGTTCTGTCTCGAAGCCAAGGCCGGAAAGCGCCGCGGCCTGCCTTGCGGCTTCCGCTGCGACCGTCTCACCGTTTTCGTCAAGCCAGCGTGCGAGATCGACGGCGGCCTGATCCTGCTGGCTGGCGATGCGGTCGATCTTCGGGGCGGTCTGCGTCATGCGGCCGAGATAGAGCGGCCCGCCCGCCTTGGGACCGGTGCCGGAAAGGCCGCGCCCGCCGAAGGGCTGCACGCCAACCACCGCGCCGATGATGTTGCGGTTCACATAAAGATTGCCAGCCGCGACGCGCGACAGAACGTGCTGGATCGTATCGTCGAGGCGGGTATGCAGGCCGAAGGTCAGGCCATAGCCGGTAGCGTTGATCTCGTCGATCAGCCGGTCGAGATTGTCGCGCTTGAAGCGGATGACATGCAGCACCGGACCAAAAACTTCGCGTTTCAGATCCGCAAGGGACTTCATCTCGATGATGGTCGGCGGCACGAACGTGCCCTTGCCGGTTTCGCCCGCAAGTGTGATCTGCTCGATGCGGTGACCAAGCGAACGCATGTCCTCGATGTGTTTTTCGATGATTCCCTTGGCCTCGGCGGTGATGACCGGGCCGACATCAACCGAGAGTCGATCGGTGCGGCCGATGCGCAGCTCATGCAGCGCGCCTTTCAGCATGGTCAGTGTGCGGTCCGCAACATCTTCCTGCAGGCAGAGAATGCGCAGCGCCGAGCAACGCTGACCGGCACTGTCGAAGGCGGAAGCAATGACGTCGGCGACGACCTGTTCGGCAAGAGCCGAGGAATCGACGATCATGGCGTTCTGGCCGCCGGTTTCGGCAATCAGCGGTACCGGCTGGCCATTCGCCAGAACCCGGCCGGCAAGCTGCCCCTGAATGAGCCGCGCCACTTCCGTGGAGCCGGTGAACATGACACCTGCCGTCAGCGGCGAGCCGACGAGTGCTGCACCCGTCTTGCCGTCGCCCGGCAAAAGCTGCACGGCATCCTGCGGAACGCCGGCCTCATGCAACAGGCGCACGCCCTGTGCCGCGATCAGCGGCGTTTCTTCGGCGGGCTTTGCCAGAACCGGATTGCCGGCAACCAGCGCCGCCGTCACCTGACCGATGAAGATGGCGAGCGGGAAGTTCCACGGGCTGATGCAGACGACCGGGCCGAGCGGCGTTTCGCCGGCCGTGAAATTCCTGCGCGCTTCCGCTGCGTAATAACGTAGGAAGTCGATGGCCTCGCGCACCTCGGCAATGGCGTTCGGCATGGATTTTCCCGCCTCGCGCATGACAAGGCCGAGCAGATCGGGCATTTCGGCCTGCATGGCGTCGGCGGCGCGCTCCAGGCAGGCGGCGCGCTCTTCCACAGGGGTGGACGACCAGTTCGAGGACGCCGCGCGCTGCATGGCCGCTTCCACATCAGCTTCAGTCGGTTCGGTGACGTATCCGACGATATCATTGTGGTCGCCCGGGTTGAGAACCGGCCGCGTTGCGCCGCCCGCTTGCGGCGCGGCCGCTTTCCACTCGGCCGATGCCCCCGCCTTCAGGACCCTGTCGAGAGCAGCGAGTGTCGTTTCGCTGGAGAGATCGAGGCCGGCGGAATTTTTACGTTGCGGCCCGAACAGGTCGGCAGGGGCGGCGATGCGGTCGTGACGTGCGCCGGGAACGTTATGGGCCTTGACGATGGCGACCGGGTCTTCCAGCAGGGAATCCACCGGCACCGCGGGATCGGCAATGCGGTTGACGAAAGAGGAGTTGGCACCGTTCTCCAGCAAGCGGCGGACGAGGTAGGCCAGCAACGTTTCATGGGTGCCGACCGGGGCGTAGAAGCGGCACGGCCGGTCGAGCTTCCTCTTGCCGACGACCTCGCTGTAAAGCGGTTCGCCCATGCCATGCAGGCACTGGAACTCGTAGTCGCCAAGTTTGAAGTCTGGACCGGCAAGATGATAGATCGTCGCCATGGACTGCGCATTATGGGTCGCAAATTGCGGGAATATCACATCGCGCGCGGCGAGCAGCTTGCGGGCGCAGGCAATGTAGGAGACATCGGTGTGCACCTTGCGGGTAAAGACCGGGAAGTCTTCCAGCCCCTCCACCTGCGCGCGCTTGATTTCGGCGTCCCAGTAGGCGCCCTTGACAAGACGCACCATGATGCGGCGGTTCGAACGGCGGGCAAGGTCGATAATGTAATCCAGAACGAACGGGCAGCGGCGGCCATAGGCCTGCACCACGAAACCGAGGCCGTTCCATCCGGCAAGGTCCTTGTCCAGCGCCAGTTCTTCCAGAAGATCAAGCGACAATTCCAGCCGGTCCGCTTCTTCAGCGTCGATATTCAGGCCGATATCGTATTTTTTGCTAAGCAGCATCAGTGATCTCACGCGGGGCAGAAGCTCCGCCATGACGCGTTCGGCCTGCGCGCGCGCATAACGTGGGTGCAGCGCTGAAAGCTTGATGGAAATGCCCGGACCGCCATAGATACCGCGCCCGGCAGAGGCCTTGCCGATGGCGTGGATGGCGTTTTCATAATCCTTGTAATAACGCTCCGCATCCTTTGCGGTGGTCGCGGCTTCGCCCAGCATGTCGTAGGAGTACTGAAAGCCCTGTTCTTCCAGCGGCCTGGAACGCTTGATCGCTTCTCCAATCGTCTCGCCGGTCACGAACTGCTCGCCCATCATGCGCATCGCCATATCGACGCCGCGGCGGATGACGGGTTCGCCAGCCCGGGCGATCAACTTGGTCAGCGCCGCCGAGAGGCCGCTATCGTTCACCGTCGAGGTAAGCTTGCCGGTGATGACGAGACCCCAGGTGGCCGCATTGACGAAGAGCGAGCGGCCGCCGCCAATATGAGATTTCCAGTCGCCGCGAGCGATCTTGTCGCGGATCAGCGCATCGCGGGTGGCAGTGTCGGGGATGCGCAGCAGGGCCTCGGCGAGGCACATCAACGCAACACCCTCGTGGCTGGAGAGCGAATATTCCTGGACCAGCCCTTCGACGCCGGTGCCCTTGGTCTTGGCGCGCAATGCTTCGATCAGTTTGCGAGCGGTCTCGCGAATGGCTTTCGCCTGTTCTGCCGTCACCGTCGCCGCCTCGATCAACGGCGCCATGCATTCTTCTTCGGCACGGCGATAGGCGGCAGTGATCGCCTTGCGCAGCAGGGTCTGCTCACGCACCGGCGGCGCAAAATTCTGGAAAATACCACTCGTCACTACACCGGCGTTGCTTGCACCATCGGCCATTCTGAAAATCCTGAAAACGCTGTTGAAGACAGACTGCCGGCGGCAGTGTGTCCTCAGCCCGCCGCTCGTCATCCTTACGCTCACAATATCATTGCCGCGAAAATTGCTATGGCCTTATTTTTAGCATAAAATAGGCAATACGAACTTTTATTGTCCCAATTTGGCGTGAAAATGAATGGCAAATAGTCAGAAAGCAGACGGTTTGGATGACTTCGACCTCAAGATTCTCGAGGCGCTCAGCGAGGATGGGCGCATGTCCGTGCTGCAGCTGTCGAAAAAGGTAGGTCTTTCCAAGACACCCTGCCAGACGCGGCTGAAGCGACTGGTGGATGAGGGCTATATTCTCGGCTTCCGCGCCATGCTCAACCCGCAGAAACTCGGCGTCGACCATATCGCCTTTGCCGAGGTCAAGCTGTCCGATACACGGGAAAAGGCACTGGAGGAGTTCAACACTGCGGTACGCAAGATCAAAGAAGTAGAAGAGTGCCACATGATCGCCGGCGCCTTCGATTATCTCCTGAAGGTCCGCACCAGCGACATACGCAAATACAGAAGAGTATTGGGCGAAAAAATCTCGAGCCTGCCGTCTGTCGCTAACACGTCGACCTTTGTGGTCATGCAGTCCGTCAAGGAAACCGGCATCTAAAAAGAAGACGAAAAAACGGGCAGACTCGCGTCTGCCCGTTCGTTACCTTCTGCGTCCAGTCCTCTCAGCGCGCCGTTGCAGCGGCGGTGACGGCTGTCATCTGCGCGTCGGGACCGAACTCGTTTTCATTCTCGATGCCGAGCAGTTCCTGCAGGCGCAACCTTGCACGGCTGACGCGGCTCTTGATCGTGCCCACAGGGCATCCGCAGATTTCCGCCGCCTCTTCATAGGCGAAGCCGGAAGCGCCGATCAGCAGTATGGCTTCACGCTGGTCGTCGGGCAATTTCGCGAGCGCTGCGCGGAAATCCTGAAGGTCCACCGAGCCATGCTGTTCCGGCGGGACCGACATGCGGGACGTATAGACACCATCCGTGTCCTGCACCTCGCGGCCGGATTTGCGGATCTGGCTGTAAAACTCGTTGCGCAGGATCGTTACCAGCCAGGCGCGCATATTGGTGCCGGGTTGATAACTGTCCTGTTTCGCCCAGGCCTTCATGATCGTGTCCTGCACGAGGTCGTCGGCCCGGTCCCTCGAACGGATCAGCGAAATTGCGAAGGCGCGAAGGTTGGGCAGTGCTGCCAGCATCTCGCGCTTGAAGTTGTATTCTGTCTGCTCCGGCTCTTTCGCCATCATTCCTCCAAAGCCTTGATTTTGGCTCTGCTTTCCGCTTCATCGAGTTTTTCGAGAAGGTCGAGGAATTTGTCAGGGATGCCTTCGTCCTGAACGGCATCATAAAGCTCCCTGAGCTTACGGGAAATCACCGCCCGCCCTGAGTGCGGGACCTGGGGGGCGGCCGGATTATCCGGCTGATCTTGGTCCGATTGAAATATGCTCATAACGTCCGGTATTCCTTTTTTGTCATGGCAAAGAATGCACGGCGAAAAAAATAGTTCCGGTGGTTCGGAACTTTTTTTGCGATGTGCACGTTGCTATCTTGGGTTTGCGTTGCAGACCGCATGAAAGGGGAGAATTCCATGTCAGTTTCTACACGCATCGCACCGCACCTGCCATATCTGCGCAGGTTCGCGCGTGCCGTTTGCGGCTCACAATCAACGGGCGATGCCTATGTTGCGGCTACACTCGAAGCGCTGATCGCCGATATCAGCATCTTTCCGCAGACAAGCAGCGATCGTGTTTCGCTCTATCAATTGTTCGTATCGATCTTTAGTTCCGTCACGATCAATATTAAGGCCGACGAAAACCTGTCTGGATGGGAAAAACGCGCTTCCGCCAATTTATCCGCCGTGCCGCCACTTGCCCGCCAGGCTTTCCTCCTGACAACCGTCGAGGAGTTCTCGCCGTCGGAGACGGCTGAGGTTCTGCGGGTATCCGAAGACCAGGTTGGTAAGCTCATCGACGAGGCAGCGTCTGAAATCGCCCGACAGGTGGCGACCGATATCATGATCATCGAGGATGAACCGCTGATCGCCATGGATATCGAACAGATGGTCACCGATCTCGGCCATCGTGTGACGGGCATCGCCCGCACGCACACGGAAGCGCTCGATCTCTTCCATCGTACCCAGCCGAAGATGATCCTGGCCGACATCCAGCTCGCCGACGGCAGCTCCGGCCTCGATGCGATGAAGGACATCCTTCAGATGACCACCCTTCCGGTAATCTTCATCACGGCTTTCCCGGAGCGTCTTTTGACGGGTGAACGGCCCGAGCCGACATTCCTCGTAACGAAGCCCTTCAACCCGGACATGGTGAAAGCGCTCATCAGCCAGGCCCTGTTTTTCAACGAAAGCTCGCGCGTCGCGGCGTGAGATTTTGCCGAAACCGCACGCTGACCGGGAACCTCTCTGGTGCCCGGGCGTTGGCGGTTACGGTCGTGGGGCTGCCCCGCGACTTTCTGCAAGGAGATGAATTTGCATCGGCTGGCGTGGCATAACGCGGAGAGGGACGAAAGCGAACTTCACGATTCGCTCGTCCTTGCCTTGCTCGATTCGGGTGAGACAGTCATGCTCCAGGACCGCAACCGTGACTACATATTCGTGGCCAATCTTCCGGATGTCTGGAAGCTGCCGGCTGAATCCCCTCCAACTGATGAAAATCTGTTCGGAAAGGATTTGTCCGGGCGGTTGGCCGAGCTCAAGAAAGACATGGGCGCGGCTGGCAGTCGCGGCATGCTGGAAGTGGGCGCGGGCAATGATCGAGTCTTCCAGTTCCACGTGCACTCAACTTTGAATCAGATGAACCAGATGGTGATGAAAACCACCATCCGGGAAGTGACGGCGGAACGGCGACGCGAGCAACTTCTGCGTTCGTTGCTGCGCGAAGTCAGTCACCGTTCCAAGAATTTGCTGGCGATCATCCAGAGCCTTGCGGGCCAGACGGCCCGTTTCAGTCTCACCAAGGATGATTTCCTGCGCAAATTCCGGGGGCGCCTGCATGCGCTTGCCCAAAGCCAGGATCTCATCACCGATTCCGATTGGCGGGGGGCACGTATATTCGAGCTGCTGCGCCAGCAATTCGATCTCTATGTGCCTGAATATCCGAACCTCATCCATATGGAGGGCGAGAACCTGCTGCTCAATCCGAACGGCGCGCTCTATATCGGGCTCGCCTTTCACGAACTTGTTGTCAACACTGTCAGCCACAGCGGCAATCTCGCCTATCACCCGCCAATATCCCTGCAATGCCGGCAGGAGGGGGAGTTCTATATAGTCGAATGGAACGAGCCGATGACGCCGTCGAAGGAACCCGTGGAGGCAAGGCGCGGCAGTTTTGGCAGCGTCGTGCTGGAAAAGGTGGTTCCCTCCGCCCTGGGAGGAAGTGCAGAATATGAGCTTACTCCGGAGCGCATTGTTTATCGGCTGAAATTCCCCTCGGGCGACGTCGCAGATATGTAAGCGACGCACGCGGCCGGACGGACGTCTCGGCCGCCTTTCACTACAGAAGACATTAAAAAAGCACGGCTCAGAGAGAGCCGTGCTATTTCAATGACGGGTTTTCAGGGGCGAAACCCGTTTATACTGGGCCAAGCTTCAGGCGGGGACGGGGGAATTGCTTGGCCTGCATTAAAAACACACCTGGCGAGATTCGGTTCCAGCAAAATGTATATTTTTTGCGGCTCACGAATTATCGTCACTTTTGCGGGTCCGATTAGTTAGTGGGAGCCCGCCTGATCGGATCGTTTGGGCGTGAAGTAACGCATCGGCGCCTCCAGCGCCCATTCGAAACCGCTTTCACGATATTCCGTTGTCACATTCCCTCCGAAAGCGCCTTCCGCATGCCTCTTGATGACCGTAGTCCCGAAACCCTTGCGGCTGGGCTCCTGCGCCGGGGGGCCACCCGTTTCGGTCCATACAAGATGAAGCATCTGCCGCCCGTCTTTTTCAACCGGTTCCCAACGGACAGTAATTTTGCCTGAGGGCGCGGACAAAGCGCCGTATTTTATGGAATTTGTGGTAAGCTCATGCACGACGAGGCCAAAATTCTGCGCGGCCTCGGGCGAGAGCATGAAATCGTCTCCCGCCAGAACAAAACGCTCTGCCACCGTGCCAAAAACATCGAGGTGGGTCTCGATCAGTTTCCGGATTGGCAAGCCCTGCCACTGAACTTCCGCCAAGGCCCGGATCGACATGCCGAGGCCGCGCAGGCGATGGTCCACCTCTTTCTGGAATTCCGGAATGCTTTTATTCTCGCGGCCCAGTTGCCGTATCATCGCCTGAACAAGCGTGAGAATGTTCTTGGAGCGGTGCACCAGCTCATGCAGCAGCAATTGCAGCCTTTCTTCTGACTGGCTTCTGTCGAAGGAGGCGTTTGAAAGCGCGATGGCCACCTGATTGGCCTCTTTTATCTTGGTATCCACCGGCGCGACGATCTCACCTTCACCAATGCGCTCGGCCATGAGGGTCAGGTCGCGGATCGAGCTGCGCAATTGCCGCCCCACCAGATAGGCGCCTCCTATAGCAATCAAAACTAGTACCAGGCTGCCGATCATCATCTGCCGCCAGGTATCGACCAGCGCAGCCTGACTGGCGGCAAGCGGCCCCCACATGACGGTTTTCCACTGCCAGCCCGGCAATTGCGCATAGGCGTAAAGATTGCCCTTGCCGTCGAAAAAATTGCCGCTGAAGGCCTGCATTTCGGAGAGTATGGCCGGGGTGACGAACGGTTTGCCAATCGCCGCCTCGTCAGGAGCGGTGGATACAACGACACGATTGGTGCCGTCGATGATAGCGACCGCCCAGTTTCGCGGCAGGTTCTCGGTGGAGATGAGCCGGCTCAGGTCACTGGCATTCTGCGTCAGGATGAGGGCGTCTCCGGCAGACCCGAGTTCCGGATCGAGCGGCATGGTAACGTTGAACACCCATTCCTTGCTGGTTGAGCCGAAAAAAATGTTCGATACCGTTATACGGCGGGATTCTATCGCTTTGGCGAGATCGGCCTCGGCCGGCACCTTGCCGAGAGGCTTGCCGAAGGGCACACGGGTGTTGAGATGCTGCTGGCCATCCTTGGTGGCAAGAATGGCATAAAGACCCTCCCGTTTCAGGCTGTCTGCTACGCGTCCCTGAAAGGCGGCGAGATTGCCGCTCTCGAGTTCGGGAAATTGCGACAGCAGATTGAGCGAGGTGGCGATTTCCTGCAGACGGCGATCGATGTTGCGGCTGACGACCCGTACATCCTCGATCGTCTCGCGCTGCAGGTCGTCGCGTTTTTCCGCTTCCAGGCGGAGCATCAAGTAGCCGACAAAAAGGATCAGCGGCAAAGTGATAACGGTCGCCATCACCACCAGATAGGTGCCGATGGAGGCGGTCGGGAAAAAATTCGCGCTACGCCGACGCAATGCCGAGATCATGTTCTTCAGTCTGTTGCCGGGTCGAGGCATATAAAAACTCCGGCATTTATCCCTTTGTTACGACATGGATAATACCGCGCCATACCCCATTGGCAATGGCTGATTTCTTACCTTTGGTTGTTGTGGTTCACGACATCTCCCAAAGCCGTGATTGAAAAAATCGGAACTATTTGGACAACCATGCCGTTTGCCAGTCGAACCGGTCGAAGAGCGGAAAAATGTTTCCGCCGGCCAGTTGAGAACGATGAAAGGAAGGTACGAAATGGCAAAGAAACTTACGATCCTCGTCACCGCCGCCCTCATGGGCACGACGGCTTTCGCGCCGCTTGCCATCGCTCAGGGCACGACGCAGCCCGCGCCGGCAAATCCCAGCGCACAGACTGAACCGGCGACGCCCTCAGCGACGCCCATGGCTCCTGCAGCACCCTCGGCCAACGACAGCGCAGCCACGACCACCGGCGGAGCCTATCTGACGGAGCAGGGCGAAACGCAAATCAGCGCCAATGACTATATCGGCAAGTCTGTCTATACAGCGGCCGATGAGAGCATCGGCAATGTGACGAACCTCATCATGGAACAGGACGGCGGTCTGGTTGCAGCGGTGATCGGTGTTGGCGGCTTCCTGGGTATCGGCGCCAAGGACGTGGCCGTTCCCATGGACAAGGTGACGATGACGCGCAACGCGCAGGACGGCACCATTCGCCTGACGACGACCGAAACCGCGGAAACGCTGAAGGCAGCGCCGGAATTCAAGACGCTGGAGCAGAAGACCAGCGAGCAGAACGCGGCAACCCCCGCGGCACCCGACAGCACCACCACTTCGGCGACAAAGCCATAAATCCCATACCTGGGAGGCAGGAGCGGGAACAGGCGCCATCCGCCGTCCCGCGGGAGACACCGGCCGTCGGCCGGTGTCTTTTTATCAACTGACTGGTTTATTCACCCGCGTTCCGCGACGAATGCCATGCCCAGGCGGATTTGATGATATCGGAAAGAGAATAGCGCGGTTCCCAGCCCAGAACCTCTTTCGCCTTTTCGTTATTTGCCACCAGTGTTGTCGAATCGCCATCCCGACGCCCGGTATATTCGACGGGGAAGGGCCGACCGGAGACTTCCGAAATCGCTGCCAGCAATTCTTTGACCGTGGTGCCCGTGCCGGTGCCGAGGTTGAGTTCCACGGTTTCCCCGCCCGCCAGCAGATAATCCACTGCACGCACATGGGCGTCGGCGAGATCGAGAATGTGGATGTAGTCGCGCACGCAGGTTCCATCGCGCGTGTCGTAATCCGTGCCGAATACCTTGAAACCCTGACGCCGGCCGAGTGCGGCCTCGATGGCCAGCGGGATCGCGTGGGTTTCCGGTTTGTGCCATTCGCCGATGCGGCCTTCGAAATCAGCTCCTGCGGCATTGAAGTAGCGCAGCATTACCGAGCGCAGCCCCTTATAGGCGCTGTAATCTTTCAGCGCCTGCTCGACCACCCATTTGGTGCGGCCATAGGGGTTGATCGGCGCCTGCCGGTGCGTTTCGTCGATCGGGACCTGTTCCGGCAGACCATAGGTGGCGCAGGTGGAGGAGAATACGAAGGCATTGACACCGGCATCGATGGCGGACGAAAGCAGGTTGAGCGAGCCGATGACGTTGTTGTCATAGAAAGCCACGGGCTGCTTGACCGATTCACCGACCTCGATCAGTGCCGCGAAATGCAGAACCGCCTCCGGCCGGTATTTGGCGAAGACTTCGTCCAGCCGCGCCCGGTCGCGAATATCGCCCTGTTCGAACGGCCCCCAGCGGACGAATTCCTCATGCCCGTTGGAGAGATTGTCGAAAACGACGGGTTCATACCCTCTTTCAGAGAGGAGAAGGCACGTGTGAGAACCGATATAGCCGGCACCACCGACGACAAGGACTTTCTTCTTCATCAATTGCCTTTCAAAAAATTACGGATGCGCCGAGACTGTATGTTACTTTGTTTAAATAAGGGCGGCGTGACGCAGTGCGCCATCAACCAATCTATCCTTCGCGGGTAACATAAAAAAAACCGCGCATCCATGGGCCGGATGCGCGGTTGGTGTCGCTGGCGAGCCAAGAAGTTACTTGGTCTTTTTTGTACCTGCTCTCGTGGCGAGAAACCCGGCTGCGACGGCGACGGCAAGTGTCGCATAGGGGCGCGCCTGTATCGCGAGTGAAAGCAACGACTGAAGAGCAAGCGGCGCCGCCGTCAGCGGCGCTGCGGCGGCGAGTGGCGTGACCGGCCTTGTTGCATAGACCCTAGGACGCTTCAGGATGGCGAGTGCCACAAGCATGATGACTCCAAGCAGAAACGCGGATCCGGCGACGACCAGCGCTGCAGGGCCTGCGCCGACGTGCCGGGCGAGGTAAATCGATCCGGCTACAACGGCCGCCACGAAGGCTATCAGGAAAAATATTCCCGCCAGCACCGATAATATGATGACAGAGCGCAGTCGTCTCGTGACGACACGCCCTTCACGCTGGGTCTCCCCCAGATAGACCAGCAATGCCTCAAGCATGAGCTTATCGACGTGTCAGGAGGGCAAGAACGAAACCGACGCCGACCGCGATGCCGAGCGACTGGAGCGGGTTTCGCTGGACCTGATCCGTCAGATTGTCATTCAGCGTTGAAATCTCGTTGCGCACGGTATCCGCCATGTCGCTCGATGCGGAGATGGCATCGTCCGCAACACGCGCGGCCTGAGCTTTCAGCTCATGCGAAGCACCGACGCCAAGCGCCTTCACGCTCTTGGCAAGATTTGCCAGATCTTCGCGAAGCTGGGCGAGCTGCGCGGCCACATCGGCTGCATCACCGCTTTCGAGGGATTGCTGGATCTTGTCATTAACGCTGCTACGCACGCTTGCCATGAGTGAAGTCCTTCTTGAACATCGTTGATGGAGATGGCGACATGTCCATGACTGACGCCGCTGACTTTCATTACGGCGGCAGAAATTACCCGCCTGTCCGTGATTGAAACGCAGCGACACCGACTTGGTTCCGCAACGTCATGTGTTTTCTTCGTCCCGCTCGACGCGCCTCATTTTTAAGGAATTAGCCCCCGGACATTTGTTTTCCTGTAACAAGCATCATATAAGGCCCATCATCCAAGACCGACCTTGACTTCAATCAATATGTGAAACGAGATGCTGCAGACGCCATATTACCTCATCGACAAGACAAAACTTCTTCGCAACATGGAGAAGATTGCCTATGTGCGGGAAAAATCCGGTGCCAAGGCGCTCTTGGCGTTGAAATGCTTCGCCACCTGGTCGGTGTTCGACTTCATGTCGCAATATATGGATGGCACCACTTCCTCCTCGCTCTATGAAGTCCGTCTTGGCCGCGAGAAATTCGGCGGTGAAACCCATGCCTACTCCGTTGCCTATGCCGATTACGAGATCGACGAGGTGATTGCGAATGCCGACAAGATCATCTTCAATTCCATTGGCCAGCTGGAGCGCTTTGCCGACAAGGCGTCCGGCATCACGCGCGGTCTGCGCCTCAATCCGCAGGTCAGCTCCTCGAGCTTCGATCTCGCCGATCCCGCACGTCCGTTCAGCCGCCTTGGCGAATGGGATGTCGCCAAGGTCGACAAGGTCATGGATCGCATTTCCGGTTTCATGATCCACAATAACTGCGAAAACAGCGATTTTGCCCTGTTCGACCGCATGCTGACGCAGATCGAGGAAAAATTCGGATCGCTGCTGTCGCGTGCTGAATGGGTCAGCCTCGGCGGGGGCATTCATTTCACTGGCGACGACTACCCGCTCGACCAGTTCTGCGACCGTCTGCGTGCCTTCTCAGAAAAATACGGTGTGCAGGTGTATCTTGAGCCGGGCGAAGCCTCGATCACGAAGAGCACGACGCTCGAAGTGACGGTTCTCGACACGCTGTTCAACGGCAAGAACCTCGCGATCGTCGACAGCTCCATCGAAGCGCACATGCTCGATCTTCTGATCTATCGTGAGAGCGCCAAGGTATCGCCGAACGAGGGCGAACATCCCTATATGGTTTGCGGCAAGTCCTGCCTCGCTGGCGATATTTTCGGCGATTTCCGTTTCGACAAGGAGCTGAAAGTGGGTGACCGCATCTCCTTCCAGGACGCAGCCGGTTACACCATGGTCAAGAAAAACTGGTTCAACGGCGTGAAGATGCCGACGATCGCCATCAAGGAACTCGACGGCTCGGTTCGCGCCGTCCGTGAATTCGACTTTGCCGATTTCGAGCAAAGCCTGTCTTAAACCCTGTTTCAACATCCAACGAAGCTCATCCCTGCGGGGAAAAGGAGGCATCACCTGAAATGAAGAAGAACGTTCTGATCATCGGCGCCGGTGGCGTAGCACAGGTCGTGGCGCATAAATGCGCCCAGAACAGCGATGTATTGGGAGACATTCATATTGCGTCACGGACTTTGGAAAAGTGCCGCAAGATTGTCGAGTCCGTACGCGAAAAGAAGAGCCTCAAGACAGATGTGAAACTTGAGGCCCATGCGCTTGACGCGATGGATATCGAGGCGACGAAAGCCTTGATCAACAAGACCGGCGTACAGATCGTCATCAATGTCGGTTCGGCTTTCGTCAACATGTCCGTTCTTCGTGCCTGCATGGACACGGGTGTTGCCTATATGGATACGGCGATCCACGAGGATCCCACCAAGATCTGCGAGACGCCGCCGTGGTATGGAAACTACGAGTGGAAGCGTGCTGAAGAATGCAAGGAGAAGGGCATTACTGCCATTCTCGGTGTCGGTTTTGACCCGGGTGTCGTCAACGCCTATGCGCGTCTTGCCAAGGATGAGTATTTCGACAAGGTCACCTCGGTCGATATCGTCGACATCAATGCCGGCAGCCATGGCCGCTGGTTCTCCACCAACTTCGATCCGGAAATCAACTTCCGTGAGTTCACCGGGGTCGTCTATTCCTGGCAGAATGGCCAGTGGCAGACCAACCAGATGTTCGAAGTCGGCCAGGAATTCGATCTGCCTGTCGTCGGCAAGCAGAAGGCCTATATGACCGGCCATGACGAAGTGCATTCGCTGTCCAAGAACATGGACGGCGCCGATGTCCGCTTCTGGATGGGGTTCGGCGATCACTATATCAATGTCTTCACCGTGCTGAAGAACCTCGGGCTGCTCTCCGAAAAGCCGGTCAAGACGGCTGAAGGTCTGGAAGTCGTGCCGCTGAAGGTGGTCAAGGCCGTGCTGCCCGATCCGTCTTCGCTGGCGCCCGATTATGTCGGCAAGACCTGCATTGGTGATATCGTCAAGGGTATCAAGGACGGCAAGGAACGCGAAGTCTTCATCTACAACGTGGCTGACCATAAGGAAGCCTATGAAGAAGTCGGCTCGCAGGGCATTTCCTACACAGCTGGCGTTCCGCCGGTTGCTGCCGCCATGTTGATAGCGACAGGCGAATGGGATGTGAAGCAGATGGCAAACGTTGAAGAACTGCCACCGAAGCCGTTCCTGAACCTTCTGAACAAGATCGGTCTTCCGAACCGCATCAAGGACGAAAACGGCGACCGCGCGCTGGAATTCTGAGCACAGGCGTTTTGAGAATTGAGACAAAATAAAAGCCCCGCGAGAGCGGGGCTTTTTGTTGAATCTGTCGACCTGAATCGATTGCAAAGTTTTCGCATCCCCACTCCGTCACCCCGGACTTGATCCGGGGTCTAGCGCGATCAAGTCTTTGATCGCAAAAGGGTCTTCTCACGACGCAGACGCGTCGTGGCTGGATGCCGGATCAGGTCCGGCATGACGGAGGAGGTCGTCGACCGGCTTGAGTCCCACAAAAAGGGACTCATTTTCTTGCAAGAGCTAAAAACGAAGGGCGTCCTCAGCCCTTTGTCGGCTTTGGCCCACGCTTTTCGAATGGCTTGTCCTTCTTGCCCTCATATTTCGGCTTGTCGCCAAAGGGCTTTTTCTTTTTCCAGGGCTTGTCTTCGCCCTTGCGATCATCGCGGGGGGCGCTCGCGTTGTCGGACTTGCTGAACTTCCGCTGGGCCTTGGCCGGCCGCGTGTCTTCGCGGAAGCCGCCAGTCATCTCGGGTTTGCCCTCAAGCGCCTTGAGGCGAATGCCCTTTTCCAGTGTCATGTCCTTGCCGATGGCGGAAGTGAAACGGTCGACGGCATCGGCTGCCAGTTCCACGAAGGTTTCGGTCTGTTGCATGCGGATCGCCCCGATATCCTGGCGGGTGATCTTGCCGAAACGGCAGAGCATCGGGATAAGCCAGCGCGGTTCTGCACTCTGCTTGCGACCGACAGACAGGGAGAACCAGGCACTGTCGGAGAAATCGGACCTGTCGCGGCGCGGAGCGTTGTTTTCGGGTGTTTCGAAACTGTCGCGGCGCGGCTTGCGGGTGTTATCAAGCGCGACTTCAAAAATGTCTTCCGGTGCCGAACGCCCCGCATGATAAAGGCGCACGAAGGCCGCCGCGACTTTTTCCGCGCCATGCTGTTCCAGCAACTTGGTCACGAAATCGCGTTCGTCATCCGCCACTGCTTCGCTGAGCGTAGGATCGGCCAGAAGCCGGGCGCCGTCGCGCTCGACGATCTCTTCAACGGAGGGTGGGTGTACCCATGCGGCACTGACCTTGGCGCCTTCGAGCAGGCGCTCGGCCTTGCGGCGCTGGCTGACCGGCACCACGATGGCGCTGACGCCTTTCTGACCGGCGCGGCCGGTACGGCCGGAACGGTGCAGAAGCGTTTCGGAATTGGTCGGCAGGTCGGCATGGATGACGAGTTCGAGGCCGGGCAGGTCGATGCCGCGGGCGGCAACGTCTGTCGCCACGCAAACGCGGGCGCGGCCGTCACGCATGGCCTGTAGGGCATGTGTGCGCTCGTTCTGCGTCAGTTCGCCGGAGAGAGCCACGACGGAGAAGCCACGATTGTTCAGGCGGGCCGTCAGATGGTTCACCGCGGCGCGGGTGGAGCAGAACACGATGGCGTTGCGGGCTTCGTAAAAGCGCAGCGCATTGATGATGGCGTTCTCGCGATCGGAAGGCGAAACCAGAAGCGCGCGATATTCGATATCCACATGCTGCTTCTGTTCGGAAGCGGTGGCGATGCGCACGGCGTTCTTCTGGTAGCTTTCGGCCAGCTTGGCGATGCTGCGCGGCACGGTGGCCGAGAACATCAGCGTGCGGCGATCTTCGGGCGATTCCTCCAGAATGAATTCAAGATCTTCACGGAAGCCGAGGTCGAGCATTTCGTCGGCTTCGTCGAGCACGACAGCGCGGATCGATGAGAGATCGAGTGCATTGCGCTTGATGTGGTCGCAGAGACGGCCGGGCGTGCCGACGACGATATGCGCGCCGCGCTCCAGCGCCCGGCGCTCATTGCGGATATCCATGCCGCCGACGCAGGAGGCGATGGAGACACCGGCAAATTCGTAAAGCCATTCCAGCTCGCGCTTGACCTGCATGGCCAGTTCGCGTGTGGGGGCGATGGCAAGCGCCAGAGGGGCAGCGGCCTGGCCGAAACGGGTGTTGTCACGCAGCAGCGTGGTCGCAAGCGCGATGCCGAAGGCAACGGTCTTGCCGGAACCGGTCTGCGCGGAAACCAGCGCGTCCTTGTCGGCAAGTTCCGGCGCAAGCATGGCCTGCTGCACGGGGGTCAAATCTTTGTAGCCGCGTTTTTCCAACGCCTGCGCGATCGCCGGGGCGATACCCTGGGTGTCTGTCATCTACCGTCTTTCGGATATGAAGCCGCCCGCATCCGCCCGAAACCAATAGATCCTAAAGTCTCCGGGGCAGCCGATACAGGCCATTTCGGCCATCTGGCCGGTTGCATTGCCGCGCTCATACTGCGAATGGGCCGATTTGTACAGTGCACCGCGGTACGGTCTTTTGCGGGTGCTTTATCCCGCCGGCGCGTCAGTGCGCCATTGTTGCATGTTCAGGCTCCCGAAAAAGGCGTACCGCATGGTTCATAAACGGCATTGCGTGGCCCCCGCCTTTTCGCTAAGAGACCCGCAACTTGAGGCTCTTTGTCAGGAAGAGCCGACTGGGTTTGTTCTTGTCCGTCCGTCTTTTGAAAGAGCCGGCGGGAAAATGGGATGGTACTGGTCAAGGCTATGGCTCGCATTGTCATGAAATTCGGCGGCACGTCCGTCGCGAACCTCGAACGCATTCACAATGTCGCCCGGCATGTGAAACGCGAAGTGGATGCCGGCCATGAAGTGGCTGTGGTCGTTTCCGCCATGTCCGGTAAAACCAACGAATTGGTTGACTGGGTGCAGAACGCAGCAAAGATTACGGGGAGCAATGCCGCCTCCTTTTATGATGCGCGCGAATATGACGCGGTTGTCGCATCCGGCGAGCAGGTGACGTCAGGTCTTCTGGCGATCACGCTGCAATCCATGGGCATCAATGCGCGCTCCTGGCAGGGCTGGCAGATCCCGATCCGCACCGATAATGCGCATGGCGCCGCCCGCATTCTCGAGATTGACGGCTCGGATATCGTGAAACGCATGGGCGAGGGCCAGGTTGCCGTTGTTGCCGGCTTCCAGGGCATCGGTCCCGATAACCGCATTGCAACGCTTGGCCGCGGCGGCTCCGACACCTCGGCCGTTGCCATTGCCGCTGCCGTGAAGGCGGATCGTTGCGACATCTATACGGATGTCGATGGCGTCTACACGACCGATCCGCGCATCGAGCCCAAGGCTCGCCGCATGAAAAAGATCGCCTTCGAGGAAATGCTCGAAATGGCGTCGCTCGGTGCCAAGGTCCTGCAGGTCCGCTCGGTCGAGCTTGCCATGGTACACAAGGTGCGCACCTTCGTTCGCTCCAGTTTCGAGGATCCCGATGCGCCGGGCATGGGCGACCTCATCAACCCGCCCGGTACTTTGATTTGTGACGAGGATGAAATCGTGGAACAGGAAGTCGTAACCGGCATCGCCTATGCCAAGGATGAAGCACAGATCTCGCTGCGCCGCGTGGCCGACCGTCCGGGCGTCTCCGCCGCGATCTTCGGGCCTCTGGCGGAAGCGCACATCAATGTCGACATGATCGTGCAGAACATTTCCGAAGACGGTTCGCGCACCGACATGACCTTTACCGTTCCTTCGGGCGACGTTGCCAAGGCGCTTAAGGTTCTCGATGACAACAAGGCCCAGATCGGCTTCGACGTTGCACAGAACGAAACCGGCCTCGCCAAGGTTTCGGTCATCGGCATTGGCATGCGCAGCCACGCGGGCGTTGCCGCCAGCGCGTTCAAGGCACTGGCCGAGAAGAACATCAACATCAAGGCGATCACCACGTCCGAGATCAAGATTTCGATCCTGATCGATGGCGCCTATGCCGAACTTGCGGTTCGCACTTTGCATTCTGCTTACGGCCTCGATAAGAGCTAAGCCGAGACATCGGTTCCCGATGCTCCGATTCTTCGGAGTTGCGTTCTTCCGATGTGGCGTTTCATGAAAGCGTGTCCCTTGCGGGACGCGCTTCTCGCGCTATAAATTTTTAAATGACGTTTTGATTCCCGAATATTATGACATTCGGATCGGAAGCGTCGGGGAGCAAACGCGATGAGAGACCTTTCCGCAGGTCCGCGCGTCCTGCTCAAGCGGCTGCGCGAAATGATGGCGGAGCACCTTGAACCGCAGGACCGCCTTGACCAGATCGTCCGTCAGATCGCCGGCAACATGGTGGCGGAGGTTTGCTCGGTCTATGTGCTGCGTTCCGACAGCGTGCTTGAGCTTTATGCGACGGAAGGTCTCAACAAGGATGCCGTGCATCTTGCCCAGCTGAAAATGGGGCAGGGTCTTGTCGGCACCATTGCCGCTTCCGCCCAGCCGCTCAATCTTTCCGATGCGCAGGCGCATCCCGCATTCCGCTATCTTCCTGAAACCGGTGAGGAAATTTATCATTCCTTCCTCGGCGTGCCAATTTTGCGCTCCGGTCGCACTCTTGGCGTTCTTGTGGTCCAGAACAAGGCCAGCCGAACGTACCGGGAGGATGAAATTGAAGCGCTCGAAACAACCGCGATGCTTATCGCTGAAATAGTGGCGAGCGGCGAGTTGAAGAAGATCACACGCCCCGGTGTCGAGCTGGACCTGACGCGTGCCGTCTCCATCGACGGCGACGCCTATGGCGAAGGCATCGGTCTTGGCCATGTGGTGCTGCACGATCCGCGCATTGTCGTTACCAACCTGCTGAACGAAGATGCGGATACGGAAATCCGTCGCCTTGCCGATGCTATCGGCTCGCTGCGGCTCTCCATCGATGACATGCTGCAGCGCCGTGACGTACCGACCGAAGGCGAACACCGCGAGGTTCTCGAGACCTACCGCATGTTCGCCCACGATCAGGGCTGGGTGCGACGCATGGAAGAAGCGATCCGCAACGGCCTGACCGCGGAAGCGGCGGTCGAGAAGGTGCAGAGCGATACCAAGGCGCGCATGATGCGCCTGACCGATCCTTACCTTCGCGAGCGCATGCATGATTTCGACGATCTCGCCAACCGGCTGCTTCGGCAGCTCATCGGTTTCGGCGGTCGTGGTCCGGAACAGGATTTCCCGCTCGATGCCATCGTGCTGGCCCGCGCCATGGGGGCGGCCGAACTCCTGGATTATCCGCGCGAAAAACTGCGTGGTCTGGTGCTGGAAGATGGCGCGGTGACCAGCCATGTCGTCATCGTGGCCCGCGCCATGGGCATTCCGGTTATCGGGCAGGCGACGGGCATTGTCGCGCTTGCCGAAAACAACGATCCCATCATCATCGATGGCGATGACGGCCAGGTGCATTTGCGTCCGATGTCGGATCTGCAACGCGCCTATGAGGAAAAAGTGCGTCTGCGTGCCCGCCGGCAAGAGCAGTTCCGCGCACTTCGCAATGTCGAACCGATCACCAAAGATGGCCAGAAGGTCAACCTCAAGATGAATGCTGGTCTTTTGGTGGATCTGCCGCAGCTGGACGAATCGGGTGCCGATGGCATTGGACTGTTCCGTACCGAGCTGCAATTCATGATCGCTTCCAACATGCCGAAGGGTGAGGAACAGGAGGCCTTCTACCGCTCCGTCCTGCGGCAGGCGAAGGGCAAGAGCGTTACCTTCCGCACGCTCGATATTGGCGGCGACAAGGTCGTTTCATATATGCGCGGCCAGGAGGAGGAAAATCCGGCGCTTGGCTGGCGGGCGATTCGCCTGTCGCTCGACCGGCCGGGGCTGATGCGCACGCAGATGCGCGCGCTTCTGCGCGCCGCTTCCGGTGCCGAACTGCGCATGATGTTGCCGATGGTGACGGAAGTGTCCGAAATCCGCGCTGCACGCGACCTGCTGCAGAAGGAGGTACAGCATCTTTCCAAATTCAGCCATGCGCTGCCGAAAAAGCTGCAGTTCGGCGCCATGCTGGAGGTGCCGGCGCTGATGTGGCAGCTCGATGAGCTGATGCAGGAGGTGGATTTCGTCTCCGTGGGTTCGAATGATCTCTTCCAGTTCTCGATGGCTGTGGATCGCGGCAACGCCCGTGTTTCGGATCGCTTCGACAATCTCGGCAAGCCGTTCCTGCGCATGCTTCGCGATATCGTGCGGGCGGGCGAAAGGCATCAGACTTCGGTTACGCTGTGCGGTGAAATGGCGAGCAAGCCACTTTCGGCAATGGCTCTTATCGGACTTGGATTCCGTTCGATTTCCATGTCGCCGACGGCGATCGGCCCCGTGAAGGCCATGCTGCTCGGGCTCGATGCCGCAAGTCTTGCCGAAGAGTTGAACGCGGCGCTGGATGATCATAATTCGCTGGAAAGCGCGCGCGAGGTGTTGTTACGCTTTGCGGCGACGCATTCCATTCCCATTTAAAAAGAACTGTTTCATAATTGGAGTGACTGGTGGCGAAGCTTCCCGTCGAAAAAATGCGCGAGTTGGAAAGACGTTTCGGCGAGATCGAAGCGCGTATGTCGGCCGGGCCTGCTGCGGATGTCTATGTGAAGCTCGCTTCGGAATATTCCGAGCTCGAGCCGGTGGTGAAGAAAATTCGCGAATACGAGAAGGCGATCTCTGAGGCCGCCGATCTCGAAGCGCTGCTTGCCGACAAGACGACCGACAAGGATATGCGCGAACTGGCGGAAATGGAGCTTCCGGAGATCGAGAGCCGTATCGAAGAGCTCGAGAAGGACATGCAGGTCCTGCTGCTGCCGAAGGATGCTGCGGACGAAAAAAGTGCGATCCTCGAAATACGCGCCGGGACCGGCGGTTCCGAGGCGGCACTATTTGCCGGCGATCTGTTCCGCATGTATGAGCGCTTTGCTGCTTCCAAGGGCTGGAAGGTGGAAGTGCTCTCCGCAAGCGAGGGTGAAGCCGGCGGTTATAAGGAAATCATCGCCACGATCAGTGGGCGAGGGGTGTTCTCCAAGCTGAAATTCGAGTCCGGCGTTCACCGGGTGCAGCGCGTGCCGGAAACGGAAGCAAGCGGCCGCATCCACACGTCTGCGGCCACCGTCGCGGTGCTGCCGGAAGCGGAAGAAATCGATATCGAAATCCGCCCGGAAGATATTCGCATCGATACGATGCGTGCGTCGGGCGCCGGCGGCCAGCACGTCAACACCACCGATTCCGCCGTTCGCATCACCCATTTGCCGACAGGGCTGATCGTGACGAGCTCGGAGAAATCGCAGCATCAGAACCGCGCCAAGGCCATGCAGGTTCTTCGTTCACGACTTTACGATATTGAGCGCCAGAAGGTGGACAGTGAACGTTCGGCCGACCGCAAGAGCCAGGTGGGCTCCGGCGACCGCTCCGAGCGCATCCGCACCTATAATTTCCCTCAGGGCCGTGTCACCGATCACCGTATCAATCTCACGCTCTACAAGCTGGACCGGATGATCGAAGGCGAGATTGATGAGCTCGTGGATGCGCTGATCGCCGATTATCAGGCGGGGCAGCTGGCGCAACTCGGCGAGCAGCATTGAGCGCGCCGGCCGGGGCCACTGTCGCAAGTGAACTTGCCGCGGCCCGCAAGCGGCTGCAGGCGGCGGGGATCGCCGATCCACTTCTCGATGCGCGTCTCCTGATTGCCGAAGTCGTCGGTTTTTCGTTGACCGACTTCGTGATGAAGCCGGACCGGTCGCTCACGACCGAGGAGCAAGCCCGAATTGATGCGATGGTTGAAAGACGCGCCGGCGGCGAGCCTGTTCACCGCATCCTGGGCCATCGGGAGTTTCATGGCCTGGATCTTATTTTGTCGAGGGAAACGCTCGAGCCGCGCCCTGATACGGAGGTTCTGGTAGACACGCTGCTGCCTGCCTTGAAGGCTGCCGTTTCAGCCAGGGGCAGCGCGCGTATTCTCGATCTGGGCACAGGCACGGGGGCGATCTGTCTCGCGCTTTTGAAGGAATGCCCGGCGGCGACCGGTGTCGGCAGCGATATCTCCGCCGACGCGCTGGAGACAGCCTCGAGAAATGCATTCCGAAATGATCTCGGCGGTCGTTTCGAACCCGTTCAAAGCGACTGGTTCGAAAAAATCTCTGGCCGCTTTGACATAATTGTGTCGAATCCGCCTTATATAAGAAGCGATATCGTCGCAACGCTTGACCGAGAGGTTCGTCATCATGATCCTCTGGCGGCGCTGGATGGAGGTCAGGACGGCCTTGCACCGTACCGCCTCATCGCTGCCGAAGCAGGCCGCTTTCTTGTGGAAAACGGGATTGTCGGTGTGGAGATCGGTTTCGATCAAAGGCTTGATGTTTCCGCTATATTTTCTTCCCACGGCTTCTCTCTTCTGGACGCCGTGAAGGATTATGGCGGTAATGATAGAGTTTTGACCTTCCGGAGATAGTTGACGACGATATGTCTGCGGAATTTTTTGCAAGGATATTTTGCACAGCAAAAGAAAAGGCTTGGATTTCCGCGGGAAGCGGGATAGTTTGCGGCCACATGCCGGGTGGCTGAGGACGAACTGAGATTCGTCAGGGTATGGGTCAGTCCCGAAGCGGGTTCTTTAAAGAGCCCTGAAAGGCTGGGCGTTTCCGGCATGTGAATCAGTAAACTTTGTTCGCAGACGGCTCGGTGCAGCATTTGCGCGACCGGTCGTCTTACGCGAGGTCTTGTCCGGAGGTATCTCGGCAGGGCGCGTGATGGAGCAATTTCAGGAAAAATTTCCAGCGGTTTTCCGCCCGGAATTGCATGAAAACAACCAGATTATCAGCAAAACAGAATTCAGGTGAGCAATTGATGAGGCCAGGACAGCAAAACAAGCGCGGCCGGGGGCGTGGAAACAACAACAATAATAATGGTGGCGGTAACAACAACTTCAACCGCAAGGGCGGTAACCCGCTGACCAGGACTTATGACAGTTCCGGCCCCGATGTTAAAATCCGTGGCACAGCCCAGCACATAGCGGAAAAATACGCGGCTCTGGCGCGCGACGCACAGAGTTCCGGCGACCGCGTGATGGCTGAAAACTATCTGCAGCACGCTGAACATTATAACCGCATCATCGCGTCGGCTCAGGCGCAGATGCAGGAACGCTTCCAGCGCGACGACCGCGGCGAGTATAACGCCGCCGATGCCGACGAGATGGATGTGAATGATGGTGACGAAGGCGCCATTGCACCGCAGCATCAGGCCGAACAGGCCGAGCGCGCGCAGCAGCCCGAACGCCAGGAGCGCGCCGAACGGAACGAGCAGCGCCAGGAGCGCCGTGAACGTCCCGACCGCCGTGAGCGGCAGGAGCGTCAGCCACGCCAGCAGGCGAGCGCAGACCAGCAGCCTCCGGTTTATGACGCCAGTCAGGCGCCGCAGCCCGTCATCGAGGGTACGCCGATGGAGGTGGCCGTCGAAGAGGAACAGCAGCAGGCGGAAGCTCCAGCCGAACGCGCACCGAAGACGCGCCGGGCGACCGGTCCGCGCCAGCGCCGTCCACGTCGCACTGCGGCTGCCGAAGGTGCCGAAGGTGAAGATGCAGGAGCCGGTGAAGAGGCCGCTCCCGCCACGCTTGAAAACGCCGCGGAATAAACAGCGCAGGCAGACATGCCCCAGACTGAAAACTCCGGCTCGCCGGAGTTTTTTTATTTTGGCGCGCCAAAGTCTATGACTGCGCGCGCCAGCATGGCTAGCAGGGTGAAGCTGACGCCCGTCAACTTCCTGGGAAAATTTCTCGACGGCCGGATTTCTTCCCCTTTAAACCGATGAAAATGCCTCCCATATTCGAGCAGGATGGAAGGTTGCCGATACTGCTGGCGACCGACCATCGAGAGGCGGCGATCGTGAAATCCTTAAACACGGCTGTCGTAGCGGGGCTTGCCTTTTGAGGGAGCCTCAACCCTAACACCCGGAGCCGTGCCGAAAGCGGGCGGGCCGGTCTATGGAGGTTCGACTATGAATATTGAAAAATACTCCGAGCGCGTTCGCGGTTTTCTGCAATCGGCGCAGACCTTTGCGCTGGCCGAAAACCATCAGCAGTTTTCGCCCGAGCATGTTCTCAAGGTGCTGCTCGATGACGAGCAGGGTATGGCGGCATCGCTGATTGAGCGGGCTGGCGGCGACGCGAAAGAAGCGCGTCTTGCCAATGATGCCGCACTGGCAAAATTACCAAAGGTATCCGGTGGCAATGGCGGCCTTTCGCTGACGGCTCCCCTTGCAAAGGTGTTTTCCACCGCCGAAGACCTGGCCAAAAAGGCTGGCGATAGTTTCGTCACCGTCGAGCGTCTTCTGCAGGCGCTTGCGATTGAAAGCTCTGCTTCCACTTCGGCTTCCCTGAAGAAGGCCGGCGTGACGGCGCAGGCGCTCAATCAGGTCATCAATGATATCCGCAAGGGCCGCACGGCTGACAGCGCCAATGCCGAACAGGGCTTTGACGCGCTGAAGAAGTTCGCGCGCGACCTGACGGAAGAGGCCCGCGAAGGCAAGCTGGACCCTGTTATTGGCCGCGACGATGAAATTCGCCGTACCATTCAGGTGCTGTCTCGCCGTACCAAGAACAATCCCGTGCTGATCGGTGAACCTGGCGTCGGTAAGACGGCGATTGCCGAAGGCCTCGCCCTGCGCATCGTCAATGGCGATGTGCCCGAAAGCCTCAAAGACAAGAAGCTGATGGCGCTCGATATGGGCGCGCTGATCGCAGGTGCGAAATATCGCGGTGAGTTCGAAGAGCGCCTGAAGGCTGTCCTCAATGAGGTGCAGTCTGAAAATGGCGGCATCATCCTCTTCATCGACGAAATGCATACGCTGGTCGGCGCCGGTAAGGCGGATGGGGCGATGGATGCCTCCAATCTGCTGAAGCCCGCGCTTGCCCGCGGTGAGCTGCACTGCGTTGGCGCCACCACGCTCGACGAATATCGCAAGCATGTGGAGAAGGATCCGGCCCTTGCCCGCCGTTTCCAGCCCGTGCTGGTGGATGAACCGACCGTTGAGGACACGATCTCGATCCTGCGCGGGTTGAAGGAAAAATACGAACAGCACCACAAGGTCCGTATCTCGGATTCGGCCTTGGTTGCGGCTGCGACGCTTTCCAATCGCTATATCACCGACCGTTTCCTGCCGGATAAGGCAATCGACCTGATGGACGAAGCCGCGTCGCGTCTTCGCATGCAGGTGGATTCCAAGCCGGAAGAACTGGACGAACTGGATCGCCGGATCATCCAGCTCAAGATCGAGCGCGAAGCCCTGAAGCAGGAGACGGACCAGTCTTCTGTCGACCGGCTCAAGAAGCTCGAGGATGAACTGGCGGATACGGAAGAGAAGGCCGATGCGCTGACGGCCCGCTGGCAGGCGGAAAAGCAGAAGCTCGGCCACGCCGCCGATCTCAAGAAACGGCTGGACGAAGCCCGCAACGAACTGGCGATCGCGCAGCGCAACGGTCAGTTCCAGCGCGCCGGTGAATTGACCTACGGCATCATTCCGGGGATCGAAAAGGAACTGGCTGCAGCGGAAGCGCGGGACAGCAGCGGTGCCGGCTCGATGGTTCAGGAAGTGGTGACGGCGGACAACATCGCGCATGTCGTTTCCCGCTGGACCGGCATTCCGGTTGACAAGATGCTCGAAGGCCAGCGCGAAAAGCTGTTGCGCATGGAAGACGAACTTGCCAAGTCCGTTGTCGGGCAGGGTGAGGCCGTTCAGGCCGTGTCCAAGGCGGTTCGCCGTTCGCGTGCCGGCCTGCAGGATCCCAACCGGCCGATCGGTTCGTTCATCTTCCTCGGCCCGACGGGCGTGGGCAAGACCGAGCTGACCAAGTCGCTGGCCCGCTTCCTGTTCGACGACGAAACCGCGATGGTTCGCCTTGACATGTCGGAATATATGGAGAAACACTCCGTTGCCCGGCTCATCGGTGCGCCTCCCGGCTATGTCGGTTACGAGGAGGGCGGGGCGCTCACGGAAGCGGTTCGCCGCCGGCCTTATCAGGTCGTGCTGTTCGACGAGATCGAAAAAGCGCATCCGGATGTCTTCAACGTCCTGCTGCAGGTGCTGGATGATGGCCGCCTGACGGATGGCCAGGGCCGCACCGTCGATTTCAAGAACACCATCATCATCATGACCTCGAACCTCGGTTCGGAATTCATGACGCAGATGGGTGACAATGACGACGTGGATTCGGTTCGCGAACTGGTGATGGAGCGTGTCCGGTCGCATTTCCGGCCGGAGTTCCTTAATCGTATCGATGATATCATCCTCTTCCATCGCCTGCGGCGGGACGAGATGGGTGCCATCGTGGAAATCCAGTTGAAGCGGCTCGTTTCGCTGCTGGGAGATCGCAAGATTTCGCTCGAACTGGATGAGGATGCCCGTAACTGGCTTGCCAACAAAGGCTACGATCCCGCCTATGGCGCGCGTCCGCTGAAGCGGGTGATCCAGAAGGCGGTTCAGGACAGGCTTGCGGAAATGATCCTTGGCGGGGAAATCCCCGATGGTTCGCGGGTCAAGGTGACCTCTGGAACCGACCGGCTGCTGTTCAAGGTCAAGCCGCCAAAAGCCGAGGCCGACACTGAGGCCGCCGACGCTGCATAAAAAAAGGGCTCCGGAAACGGGGCCCTTTTCCTATAAGCGGACTCTGTTGATCTGAAATCCCCTGCCGATCAGCGGCTTGCCACCTGATTGGACTTTTCTTCGATATTCAGCAGATTGTCGATGCGTTTTCTCTCGTCGGAGAAACGCGCCAGCGCTTCGCCGGAAAGCGACTTGCCGCCCGGCAGACGCACCTTCATCGCGTCCACCTTGGTGCCGTTGACGATCAGCTCGTAGTGCAGATGCGCGCCGGTCGAAAGACCGGTCGACCCCACATAGCCGATGACCTGACCCTGCCGGACCTTTGCCCCCTCGGTGACCCCCTTGGCGATCGCGCTCTGGTGGTTATAGGAAGAGACATAGCCATTGGCATGGCGGATCAGGGTCTGGTTGCCGTAACCGGAAGCCCATCCGGCCTTCTCGACAGTGCCGTTACCCGTTGCGATAATCGGCGTGCCCCGGGCGGCGGCCCAGTCTGTTCCCGTATGCATGCGGCTGAATTTCAGCACGGGATGGCGGCGCATGCCGAAACCGGAGGTCATGCGGCCGTTTGGAACCGGGTTGCGCAACAGGAACTGCCGGATGCTTTTGCCGTTTTCATCGAAATAATCGATGCTGTTGTCTTCCGGATTCTGGAACCGGTAAAAGCGTGTCTCGTTGTCGCCGAACTTGGCATTGACATAGAGCAGCTCCGACTTGTCCGTCGCCTTGCCATCCGCATCTTCCACTGAGAAGAAGGCTTCGAGCGTATCCGCGGGCTTGAGCTGCGCCTGGAAATCAACGCTGCTGGCCAGAAGCTTGATCAACTGCGAAACCATGCCCTGGTTCATGCCGTAAGCAAGCGCGGCGCGGTACACCCCGTCATAGACGCTTGGCAGATCGCGCCCCGCCGCAGGTGCGGGTGTGCTGTCAAAGGCGGTCGCCACCGCGTCCAGTTTCGGTGGTTCGCTGGCCTTGATGAAGCGCTTGCGGTCATCGACGGCCATGGTGACCATGTGGCGGCCCTTGCGGTAAAGGCTCACGCGCACGATATCGCTTTTCTCGTCTTCCTGAAGGATGCCGACGCGCAGCACGTCGCCGCTTTCAACATTGTTCGACTGGATTTGCGGTGCCAGCAGGCCGGCAATCTCCGAAGACTGTGCCTTCGAATAACCTGCGCCGAAAAGCGCGGCCTCGATGGTTTCGGTCTGACGGGCAGGGATCACGTCATCGGCATATTCCTTGACGGGAACGGAGGCCGATTGCGGCGTCGAGACCGACATGTTCTGTTCGACGACGCGGGCGGCCAGGCCGGCGGTGATGTCGACGTCGCCTTCGTCATTATCGAAACGGCGTGGATCGATGTAATAAAGCGCGGCAAGCTGTTCGTTGCCGTCTGTCAGGATCGATCCGTTGGAACGCACGGCTTCCTCCACCTCATCGAAGCTCAGCGAGCCGGCGAAGGGGAATTTGGAATGCTGCACGGGAAAGGCAACGGTCTTCAGGCTGACTTCGGATTCGACCTCGGAACCGTAAATCGTTCCCGTCCTGCTCGGTGCAGGTGCCGACGCGTCCTTGTCGTCATTGCTGGCGAAGATATTAAGGGGATCGAAGGCTGGATAGTCGTCCTGCTTGGCGTAATTTGCCGCAAGCGGAATTTTCACGTGGGAGAAGGGCACCTTGCGGACCACTTCCTTGTCGCCTTCGTTGATGACTGTCGAGACTTCCATGATCGAGCGGTCGGACGGTCGCGCGGCAATATTCGGTGCCACGAGGCGCGTGCCGCGACGGGCTGCCTCCGTCACGTTGTTGCCCATATCCGCCTTGGCGAAGGCTTCGGCGGGGATGGCAAGCTGCTGACGTCCGTCGAGAGCGGCAAACAGGGCCACACCCATCAATATGGAAGAGGTAATACCAGTGAGGAACGTGCCGGAAAGCCATCGAAGCGAAATTTCGCGGCGATCGGGTGCACGTCGCCCTTCCGCCAGAATTGGCGGTTCCGTGCCTAGCGACCGGATCACGTTGCGATCCGCAGTCATACTGGCTGTGCCCCGTCGGTCATGCGCTCTCCAGAAACTTCAGGCGAAGATGTGCAACTTTCAAAGCCGCGAGTCAAATCCATCGACACCATGGCTAAAGGTTTGCAGCGCGCTTTATAGGATATGCGCAGGCATGCCCCATGTTAACGCTTCGTTGACAAACCAATTAGTGAGGAACCGGGCCAAAAGAAGGCACGCCCCGGTTCTTGCGGGCCTTCGGGATCTTCTCCTGTGCAAAATCGCTGCGTTTAACAGGGGCCCGTCGGCCGGCATTCCCAGGAAACCGAAATAACATATTAAATTCAGATGCTTGTCGAATTTTCTGAGTTTTTCGAATTTGGCCTGTTGACTTGTTCGGTGGGGTTCTCTTATAAGTCCGCT